>CANLNQ010000150.1 GCA_947492525.1 uncultured Granulosicoccus sp. | reverse complement strand
TCGGCAGATCTGCCCCGTGTACAGCGCTTCATCAAGCTGTCTGACGAGGAGCGTGAAGGCGCGTTGGAAACCTTCTTTGTCAAGGTCAAGGAAGAGCTGGACATTGTCCCTGCCCGGGTGCAGGTGATCGAGATCATGCAGGAAAAGGCGGTCTTTCTGGATCAAGAGGGTGAGCGAAGCCTCAAGGCAGCCGAACGCCC
>CANLNQ010000149.1 GCA_947492525.1 uncultured Granulosicoccus sp. | reverse complement strand
AACAACGGGGCCTCGGTTGGTGAAGGAGCAATCGTACCGATCACCACCGCGCAGCTGACAGCCAATGATCCGGATACGGATACGGCGGATATTCTCTACACCTTCACGATCGACAGCAGTATCGGGACCTTCCGGATCGACGGTTCGCCCACCAGCACCTTTACCGAGCAGGACCTGGTTGCCGGACGAATCAGCTACGAAGA
>CANLNQ010000148.1 GCA_947492525.1 uncultured Granulosicoccus sp. | reverse complement strand
ACTGGCAATCGTGCGCTGTTTGACGCGGCCATTCTCATCCCGATAGGACTCAGCCAGTTGCAAATAACGGCGTGGGCTGGACTTGGTGAGCTTCACAAACATGCCCACACGGTATCACACCGGATATCTCAGTCAATACCGGTGAAATCGATTATTTGACCTAACAAAAAATGCCACTACAAGCGTTCTTGGAAAAACACCCCTGCAG
>CANLNQ010000147.1 GCA_947492525.1 uncultured Granulosicoccus sp. | reverse complement strand
ATGCAGGAAAAGGCGGTCTTTCTGGATCAAGAGGGTGAGCGAAGCCTCAAGGCAGCCGAACGCCCGCGACACCCGATTGGGCGAAGTGTCGCCTCCACCAATTTGCTGGCCTGGGTCGTGATCGCCAAGTATGCCGACGCACTCCCCTTGTACCGACTTGAAAAGATCCTGGCTCGTTATGGTGGCGAGATCACCCGAACGACCCTGGC
>CANLNQ010000146.1 GCA_947492525.1 uncultured Granulosicoccus sp. | reverse complement strand
ACGGGTCAAAAAAAAGATCACTGCACTGAGGCTATGATCTTTTTTTTGACCCGTCCAATGCAGGTTATCTAAGCGTTCTGCCAGTAAAGCATCTGTTCGTAAAGTGGGTTCTCAAGTGTTCGAGCAACTAGTGAGTTTGAGTCTGTAAACAGGATGCCACGAGTGGGATGATCAGCCAGGATTTAAGCCTTTACCCAATCTGAGTTTGCTCCGC
>CANLNQ010000145.1 GCA_947492525.1 uncultured Granulosicoccus sp. | reverse complement strand
GATTTCGTATCATTTCAATAGATAAGCCTCGCTTCCTGTTCAGCACTTCCGATACACGCGCTCTTGTGCCTATGTAAATTTCCAAGTCCGAACGACTCAGCTCGTTTTGGTCCATGTGGAATTCAATGGCGGCGACTGGGTCAGGTGGGTAGATTGGATGATTTACTTTCTCATATGCGTCAACAAGCGTGATCATAATGTCTAGACGATCACCTTC
>CANLNQ010000144.1 GCA_947492525.1 uncultured Granulosicoccus sp. | reverse complement strand
ACATTGATCAAACGCCATTTCCCGGAAAGCTCACATACGGTGCACCCGAGCAAGCGCGGTTGCGTGACCGGACAGGGAGAGCTCAAGAAGGTCGGATTCGACCCTCTGTTCTCGATCAATCACACCCTGGCCATGCTTCGGGCCGTAAGTGTTCACGGCATCAGACTGGCGTTTTGGCGCATGTAACCTATCATCAGTGCATCATCCGCACTTGCTGCCTG
>CANLNQ010000143.1 GCA_947492525.1 uncultured Granulosicoccus sp. | reverse complement strand
CACGATGCCGGTGCAGAGCAGGACCTGACCACGCGCTACGAGTTGCTGTGTGCCCATTACGGGATGAAGCCCACCCGTAACAACCGAGGGGTGGCCCACGAGAACGGTGCCATTGAGAGCCCGCACGGCCACCTCAAGCGTGCCGTCAAGGATGCCCTGCTGCTGCGAGGCTCCTCGGCCTTCGATTCACTATCGGCGTATCGTGCATTCATCGACCAGATC
>CANLNQ010000142.1 GCA_947492525.1 uncultured Granulosicoccus sp. | reverse complement strand
GATCTGGTCGATGAATGCACGATACGCCGATAGTGAATCGAAGGCCGAGGAGCCTCGCAGCAGCAGGGCATCCTTGATGGCACGCTTGAGGTGGCCGTGCGGGCTCTCAATGGCACCGTTCTCGTGGGCCACCCCTCGGTTGTTGCGGGTGGGCTTCATCCCGTAATGGGCACACAGCAACTCGTAGCGCGTGGTCAGGTCCTGCTCTGCACCGGCATCGTG
>CANLNQ010000141.1 GCA_947492525.1 uncultured Granulosicoccus sp. | reverse complement strand
CGTTTACGACTCTCCAAATTTTAAAAGAACCTCGGTCAATCAACCTGGATTGACAATTTCCAGCCAACACAAAAAGCCAGAGCTAAACAACCGCATCATCAACCGACAATGGAGTCACTTAGCTGTAGCTTTTAACCAATAGGCTTTGTTAAGTAGTGGTGGAGCTAAGCGGGATCGAACCGCTGACCTCCTGCGTGCAAGGCAGGCGCTCTCCCAGCTGAG
>CANLNQ010000140.1 GCA_947492525.1 uncultured Granulosicoccus sp. | reverse complement strand
TTCAACCCCGCCTTGCTCGCTCTGGCATCGCACTATCACTTCGAACCCCGTCCGGTGGCCATCGCGCGCGGCAACGAAAAAGGGCGCGTGGAGCGCGCTATCCGGTATATCCGCAGCAGCTTCTTTGCCGCCCGCGAGTGGACCGATCTGGCGGATCTGAATGCGCAGGCCGACGCCTGGTGCGAGGGCATCGCCGCCGACAGACCCTGTCCGGAAGAGCCTCG
>CANLNQ010000139.1 GCA_947492525.1 uncultured Granulosicoccus sp. | reverse complement strand
CGCGCGAGTTTGAATGGACGAGGCAATACTGACTGCGCGAAACTATTAATGGAAGACGTCGTTATCTGGGCGCTTACTTTCATCGAGCGTGATTCTGGGGCGCTGGATTCGGCGTAGTGATTCCAATGCGCGTTCTGGCGACAGCTGACTCTGAGACTGTTTGAGCCGCTGACGCATGACACGGTGAATAATCAACGCGATAAAGCAGATAGAGGCATGAGCGCG
>CANLNQ010000138.1 GCA_947492525.1 uncultured Granulosicoccus sp. | reverse complement strand
GAAAACAATGGGTTCGTGATGTACTACAAGAGCCTGGCCGAGGAGAAGTTCCGTTGGCCTGAAGAGGGTGAAGAACTGTTGACCATAACGGGCGAGCAACTCAGCTGGCTGCTGGACGGGTACGACATTGCTGCGATGAAGCCACATCGAACACTGCAATACGAGTCCGTTTGCTGAGCCGTCTTTGTTACAATCGATCTCATGTCAGAGCCACTGGAAAAACCA
>CANLNQ010000137.1 GCA_947492525.1 uncultured Granulosicoccus sp. | reverse complement strand
CACGTGCAGTATCAACAGCATCACTACTCGGTACCCCACCAGTACGTGGGCGAGAAGCTGGAGCTGCACGCAGGCAATGAGGTGGTGCAAATCTACTTCCAGACAAGGCTGATCGGCTCTCATCCTCGAAAACACCATACCGGCATGACAACTGATGCGGCGCACATGCCCGAGGCACACCGCCAGCATCACCAGTGGACACCGGCACGCTTGAAACAATGGGCCAACAG
>CANLNQ010000136.1 GCA_947492525.1 uncultured Granulosicoccus sp. | reverse complement strand
GAGCACTTCGAAGGCAGGTACTTCCAAAGTGATGGCTATAGCGGCTATGACGCCCCTTGCGAGGCCAAGGACCTGGCTCACCTGGGGTGTTGGGATCATGCTCGGCGTAAAGTAGCCGAAGCGATCAAGACGCAACCGAAACCGAACAAGGGCAAGCCGAGCGTCGCCATGGTCATGCTCTCGCACATCAATGCGCTGTATCGCCTTGAGCGCGAATGGAGTGATCTTGATGA
>CANLNQ010000135.1 GCA_947492525.1 uncultured Granulosicoccus sp. | reverse complement strand
TCACCCGGAATATCCGCCAACGCATTGTTTTTTCTATCACTTTGGTACGCTCGCCGATTTTTCGGGGAGCTCAATGCCAGCCAAGAGAATTGCAATGCGAAATATCCGTGAAGTACTGCGTCTGCGGCTCGACTCCCGCCTGACCATCCGCCAGATCAGCGCCAGCACCAGAACGAGTGTCGGCGCCATCCAGAAGCTGCTCAAGCAGGCCGAGTCCCAAGGGCTGAGTTGGCC
>CANLNQ010000134.1 GCA_947492525.1 uncultured Granulosicoccus sp. | reverse complement strand
ACCCCAAGCTGATCACTAACGGTGATATTCTCTGACCTCGCGCGTTAGCTCTACGCGGTGATCACCATGGGCCAGAACAGGTGATCAGCTTCGCCGGAATACGCACCTGGCATTGATGCCAGCGGCATCGCCTATCAGCATTTGCTTCGCTCGATGGATGGCCTGATGGAGAAGCATGACAAGGTCGATGAGATGGTGTCCACGCTGCTGCGCCCACTGATCGATCAAGAGCTATCGG
>CANLNQ010000133.1 GCA_947492525.1 uncultured Granulosicoccus sp. | reverse complement strand
AGCGTATTGCCGTGCTGATCGCTGACCAGCGTGGGCGAGCCCAACAGATCGTGGTGGTAGAAGATCACGTACTCGCCGTCCCCCAACGTGGTTTCGGCGTGCGTACTCGATACCGACCCTACGATCAGTAGCATGCCCAGCAGCGTGAGCAGGGCTGTTCTCAGGCGGTGACTTCTCTCTCTCATCGATGAATCATCCTGTTCTCGGCGGTGATAGGCAAGCGATCTTTGTGCCCGCCCTCCTTCACA
>CANLNQ010000132.1 GCA_947492525.1 uncultured Granulosicoccus sp. | reverse complement strand
ATTCTTCTCAATCGCCGAGATCAATCAGTGCATCAGCATCCTGCTCCAGGAGCTTAATACAAGGCCGTTCAAACAGCTACCGGGTAATCGCCAGGAGGCGTTCGAGCGTCTGGATCGTCCCGCACTTCGAGCCCTGCCGAGCCAACGATATCGCTATGTCGATATCAAGGTGGTGAAGGTCAACATCGACTACCACGTGCAGTATCAACAGCATCACTACTCGGTACCCCACCAGTACGTGGGCGAGAA
>CANLNQ010000131.1 GCA_947492525.1 uncultured Granulosicoccus sp. | reverse complement strand
TCCTGTTGCTGCTCCAGGGCGGCGGCCATGCCGCTGAGTTTGAGTTCGCGCAGACGGGTCAGTGTTTGAGTGCTCATAGTGTCCTCTCCTAGTGGAAGTTGCGGGGTCCGCGGATGTTCTCGTGCTCTTGTGGGAGATCGACAATCAGGTCGAGCTGCTCCTCGGGAAGCTGGTCCCGGTTGGTCTTCAGTATCGACTTGATCTGCTTCAAACGCACAAGCCCTTCGCGGTTCGCAATACGACAAGCCGC
>CANLNQ010000130.1 GCA_947492525.1 uncultured Granulosicoccus sp. | reverse complement strand
CCTGCCTCGGGCACGTGCTGCAGTAGTCTGCGTACAAATTCGTTCGGCTTTATCGTCAGCACTTTTGTCCGTTTATCCCGATGATCCTTGTACCTGAATCCAATTCCATCGGCATCGCAGCGCACAATTTGCGAAGGGTTTATCGGACCACCTTTCAGGTAGCGTGACAGATAGACCAGAACCCCTTTCCCGTGCGCGTACTGCTCTTCTATGCGAACGCACCAACTCTTGGCATAGGCCGCCTTGTATAGC
>CANLNQ010000129.1 GCA_947492525.1 uncultured Granulosicoccus sp. | reverse complement strand
ATCGCCTTGAGCGCGAATGGAGTGATCTTGATGATGACGAGCGCGGGAGAGAGCGACAGAAAAAGGCCGTACCCAAGCTGGCCAAATTCAAGCTCTGGCTTGAACAGAAGCAACCGACCGTGCCCAAGGATACACTGACGCGCAAGGCCATCAATTACACACTCAACCAGTGGGACCACCTAGTGCGCTACTGCGAACATGGGCAACTGCGCATCAGCAATGTGTTGGCCGAAAATGCCATCCGGCCCTTTGTCGTCGG
>CANLNQ010000128.1 GCA_947492525.1 uncultured Granulosicoccus sp. | reverse complement strand
GTAAGCGCCAGCATAACGGGGTATCCCCCGTTTCGACCTGCCCCTATTTCATATTCCACGGCATGAGGGCATCCAATGCCTCATCCGTGTCCGCGGTGGCGATCCGTTCGATCACATACTGCAGGTAGGCATACGGCTCGACATCGTTTGCCTTGGCTGTCTCGATCAGAGTAAACATCGCTGCCGACGCATGCGCCCCTTCCGGGCTGTCGCTGAACAACCAATTCTTGCGGCCGACGACAAAGGGCCGGATGGCATTTTCGGC
>CANLNQ010000127.1 GCA_947492525.1 uncultured Granulosicoccus sp. | reverse complement strand
TGAGATGAAGCTTGGTAACTAAATCTTATCAACCTGAGGCCACCGCCTCAAAAGTACGAAACTTATCGTACGCTACCCAGCAACCGGCAGACCATGATTGGAATTGGTGGTGGCCTTAAATTTTCGACCTGCCTTGGCAACCAGTTCCTGGCGTCTCATGCTGGCGGCGACGGTGTTTCGGCGATTGCGAACCCTGATTCGTTCAGATCCAGAGTCAGGCGTGGAGACCCGTAGCGATGCCGCCGCTTGTCAAAGGCCTGCCTAACGGCCTCATCGAT
>CANLNQ010000126.1 GCA_947492525.1 uncultured Granulosicoccus sp. | reverse complement strand
AACCGCCACGCCGACCTGCTGTTCGAAGTGGTCAATCGACGCTACGAGAAGAAGCCGATCGTGATCACGACCAACCGACCGTTCAGCGAATGGGACGAGGTCTTCCCCAATGCCCCGTGTGTGGTATCGATCGTGGACCGTCTGATCCACCATTCCGAAATCCTGGTCATCAGTGGCGAGTCCTACCGCATGCATGAAGCCAAAAAAACGATCGGCGCAGAAGAAACCGACTCGCACGGCGACAAAGAAGAACAAGCCGGTAGCTCAGTGAACAGTGTG
>CANLNQ010000125.1 GCA_947492525.1 uncultured Granulosicoccus sp. | reverse complement strand
GCAAGGTAGTCATGAACGAAGTCGGTATAAGGCTCGGGGATGTCCATTCCCATGCGCGAGACGGCATTCTTGCCGAAGCTCGTGGCAGGTGCCGAGCCCGGTAGCACCAGACGTGTACGGACGCCAAAGAGAGCGGCTTCGATGGCAAGGCTTTCCGTGAAGGCGTTCAGGGCAGCCTTGCTCGCACTGTAGATCGAGAGGGCTGGAAACGGCTTCAGTGTGACGCTGGAGCTGACATTGACGATGACGCCTGCGCGGCGTTCTCGCATCCGCGGCAGTAC
>CANLNQ010000124.1 GCA_947492525.1 uncultured Granulosicoccus sp. | reverse complement strand
CTCCTCGTTGTTGACGAGGGGGTACTGTTCAGGTGTCAGGCTGCGTAGGCAATACTGTGGTCGATGCACCGCTTACCAACTTCATATCTCGTAGTGTCTGACAGACATCGCGCGATTTTTTCTGGGCCGTCTCGAGGCTCTCCTGCGCGTAAATGGCTTTGAGCATGCGTGCCACTTCTTTCACTTTTGTGCTCGGTACCCGATTGGCCACATTGCGATGGAAGTGCACCATGCAACGTTGCCAGGCCGCCTCCGGATAATAATCTCCGATTGATTCGTAAAGACCA
>CANLNQ010000123.1 GCA_947492525.1 uncultured Granulosicoccus sp. | reverse complement strand
ACCGAGCTGACGGGCCAGAGCTTTGCAATGGCGGTGACCAATGATGATGATGCACCCGCGCCGATCAACAACGGGGCCTCGGTTGGTGAAGGAGCAATCGTACCGATCACCACGGCGCAGCTGACAGCCAATGATCCGGATACGGATTCGGCGGATATTCTCTACACGTTCACGATCGACAGCAGTATCGGGACCTTCCGGATCGACGGTTCTCCCACCAGCACCTTTACCGAGCAGGACCTGGTTGCCGGACGAATCAGCTACGAAGACTTCGGTAATCATGTCGGCGT
>CANLNQ010000122.1 GCA_947492525.1 uncultured Granulosicoccus sp. | reverse complement strand
ATCGATGATCACCTTCAATCAGAACGGGTGATCATCATGGATCAGAATCAGTGATCAACAAGCCCCGGAATATGCATGAAAGAAGAGCGGCTAGTTCACCTAGTCGATCAAATATGAGGCTCTCTCGATCAGCGTTACCTCTAGCCTGGCTGGCGACGGCGTATTCGAAGCTATCATCTTCTAACAATCTCGATATCTCTTCGGCTATATAAGCTTGTATGTGTAGCGCGACAATCAGGATGAGACGCGAGCGACAATCAGGATGAGACTCTGGTGTCGCGGTAGCTTGATGATTACT
>CANLNQ010000121.1 GCA_947492525.1 uncultured Granulosicoccus sp. | reverse complement strand
CAGTTCAGGTCCGCAAGCTTCGTTGGCAAAAACGTTGTATTCAACATTGCGGGAAACAAATATCGGCTCGTTGCAAATGTCAGTTACTCAAGGCAGGCGATATTCGTGAAATTTGTTGGTACGCATAAACAATATGATGCGATAGATGTAGGGGGTTTGTGACTATGGACATTCAACCAATAAAAACGGAAAAAGACTATGAAGCTGCTTTGCAGCTAATCGAAGATTTGTGGGAGGCAGAGGAAGGCACAGATGAAGGTGATCGTCTAGACATTATGATCACGCTTGTTGACGCATATGAGAAA
>CANLNQ010000120.1 GCA_947492525.1 uncultured Granulosicoccus sp. | reverse complement strand
GCTCTATTGAAATGAGAGCGCAGCTTAACGACTAATAAAAACAATGCGTTAGATCTTATTCTGATCGATGGTGATCAGTAATTCTGGCATCGTGATCAGTGATTCTGACAAGTTGATCAGCGATTCTGGTCAAGAGCCAAAAGTGATCACCTTCGGAGCAGAATCGATGATCACCTTCAATCAGAACGGGTGATCACCATGAATCAGAATCAGTGATCAACAAGCCCCAGAATACGCACCAGGAATGCAAACCGTTTCCAGCCAGCGCAATACGCCCAGCTTTGACTCCGGGTCGCATAATCGATTGAACACCAT
>CANLNQ010000119.1 GCA_947492525.1 uncultured Granulosicoccus sp. | reverse complement strand
TGGACAGACAACCTGAGCTTCACGGTGGCCGATGCCTCCACGGAGTTGACCGGCCAGAGCTTTGCGGTGTCGGTCACCAACGTCGATGATGCACCCGCGCCGATCAACAATGGGGCTTCTGTCGGTGAAGGACAGGTGGTGCCGATTACCACGGCGCAGCTAACGGCCAATGATCCGGATACGGATCCAGCGGATATTCTCTACACCTTCACGATCGATAGCAGCATCGGCACCTTCCGCATAGACGGCTCGCCCACCGCGACATTTACCGAGCAAGATTTGATCGATAACCGGATCAGCTACGAAGACTTCGGCAA
>CANLNQ010000118.1 GCA_947492525.1 uncultured Granulosicoccus sp. | reverse complement strand
GCAGTGATCTTTTTTTTGACCCGTCCAATGACTGGTTCATCTTGTTGTTGAACTTGCCATAATCCGGGCACTTCCGCTACTGACTCAACTCTATAGGAATTTGCTTTTTTCCCTTTTGGATAAACCGACCACCTCCAGTGCAATAACTCTCCACAGGTACTACACAGTAGCTGGCTTTCTGCCTTTTCTTTTGTCCTGCCCACCGACTCCATCAATCCTCCCAAATGCTCTCGGCACAATGCTCTCTTGCGCTTTGCCGCTCCTGCATAAAGTCCGTAGTGACGTACCGTGTGCTGCCCTGCCTCGGGCACGTGCTG
>CANLNQ010000117.1 GCA_947492525.1 uncultured Granulosicoccus sp. | reverse complement strand
CTCTTTCTTCAAGGTCGCGAAGAAGCTCTCAGCCACCCCGTTGTCCCAGCAGTCGCCTTTACGGCTCATGCTACAGACGATGCCGTGCTTCTCAAGGCTCTCACGATAGCTGCTCGCGGGTAGTTACTGCCCCAGTCCGAGTGGTGTATCAGCCCCTCGGAGGCACCGTGCATCGCAATTGCAGCCTCCAGCGCTTTCAGCGTCAGGTTCTGATCGTTCTTCTCAACGCAGGCCAGACCGATCACTTCCCGGTTGAACAGGTCGTAAGCGCCCAGATAACGACGTCTTCCATTAATAGTTTCGCGCAGTCAGTATTGCCTCGTCCATTCAAACTCGCG
>CANLNQ010000116.1 GCA_947492525.1 uncultured Granulosicoccus sp. | reverse complement strand
AGTCAGGCGTGGAGACCCGTAGCGATGCCGCCGCTTGTCAAAGGCCTGCCTAACGGCCTCATCGATGAGCCTCTGTCGCCGCAGCCTGACCGACACTTTGCTCTGTCGTGCAACTCAGGTATTGTAGCCGCTTGTAGATACACCAAGCCATTGGCATTGCCGTGAAACAGGCATGTCAGTACCATTTTGATGTATTAATGCGTACCTCACTTCTGGTTCTTCGCGAAGTACGCAGACGCCGTTTTTAACAGAGCCACTTCCTCTTTTTGCTCTGCAAATTTGCGTTTCAATTCGGCGTATTCACTCAGATGTCTGTTTTCAGTTTCGCTACTCGATTCAGCTTGATGT
>CANLNQ010000115.1 GCA_947492525.1 uncultured Granulosicoccus sp. | reverse complement strand
AGGGCTTGCATTTGGTGTGCTCCAGCGTGATCAGATCATCCAGTTGTACCTGTCTGACCGGGGCCTCTCTGTCCAGCTGGCGCTCCTCCTGCAACCTTGCCTGTTCGCCCAGATACACCAGCCGTCGGCTGATCGTGCTGCGTGACACATTCAATAGCAGGGCGGCCCGGCGCATCGACACACAGGCACTGAGCAAGGCCATCAGTGGTTGATTGATGCGACGTTTCTTCTGCCTGAAGGCCGCTGTGTCGGTAGCCCGGGAGAAGGTGCTGCGGCAGGCCTTGCAGCGAAACCGGTCGATGGCTCGGGCATCACAGCGTCGATAGAAGGTGCCATGACGAGCCACCTCGTTGCCGTT
>CANLNQ010000114.1 GCA_947492525.1 uncultured Granulosicoccus sp. | reverse complement strand
GTCGCTCACGATCCGCTAGCGGCCAGTGAACGCACGGCAGCCAGAGACCTGAAGATCAAGCAACTGGAAGATGTCGCGGAGCAGTGGGTTGGCAAGCTTGACGAGCAAGAAGGCGGAAAACGGTATCGAGGGCGAAAGCTCTCTGATGGCGGAGCGCGAGCACGCTTCTACCACGATGTGGTTGAGGCGAAGTTGGCGCGCATTATCAAGGTCGATCTGAAAAGCGAGTTATTCACTTACAGCATTGATCGCAAGGCCCGTCGTCGTGCCGAGATGATGGACGGCAAGTTGCTGCTGGTCAGCAATACCCAGGATCTGGACCCAGACGAGATCGTTGCTCGCTATAAATCCCTCGCCGATATTGA
>CANLNQ010000113.1 GCA_947492525.1 uncultured Granulosicoccus sp. | reverse complement strand
CCTGATGGAGAAGCATGACAAGGTCGATGAGATGGTGTCCACGCTGCTGCGCCCACTGATCGATCAAGAGCTATCGGTTGTGTTCTACGACTTGACGACCATCACTGCCGAAGGCCAAACAGAGCAAGAGGGCGACGTGCGTCGTTACGGCGTTTCCAAGGAAGGCGGCATCAAGCGTCAGTTCGTTCTGGGCGTGGTGCAAACAGCGGAAGGACTACCGATCTATCATGAAGTGTTTGATGGCAATGTCGCTGAAGTATCAACACTCAAGGCGACGCTGGAAAAGGTCATGCAACGCTTCCAGATCCGACGAGTCATTGCTGTGGCTGATAGAGGCCTGTTGTCGATAGACAACCTCAAGGAGCTCAAAGCCCTGAAAACACCGAGCGGTGAACCGCTTGAGTTCATTCTTGCCGTACCC
>CANLNQ010000112.1 GCA_947492525.1 uncultured Granulosicoccus sp. | reverse complement strand
GGTACCCGTTCACCGCATAGCCACTGCGTGAGGCCGATTCAGGCTTGAGGCAGCAGCCCGGGCGAATCGAACACGAATCGCGTGGTCACCTTGCCCGTCGTCATGTGCTCCTCACAAGCTGCGCGAATGAAGTGATAGCTTGAGATGCCGATCTTGTGGGCAGTGCCAATGATGGTCAGTATCAGGGGTCTGAATTGATCGCCCTGATAAGACTGGCTGGCAAAACTCAGCTTTCGCCAGATGACATATGAGCGCAAATCTCGCTCGGCGATATTGTTATCGAGTGGTATGCGATGGTCTTGCAGGAACGTCCAGCACATGGGTTCTCGCGACTGCAGGTGGATACACTGACGTTTGGTTCGCCCATCGATTCTCAATCGCGCACCGCGTTTCAACGTTTGCTGAAAGCTTTGCCTCAATCG
>CANLNQ010000111.1 GCA_947492525.1 uncultured Granulosicoccus sp. | reverse complement strand
GCACTGAAACACCCGCCAGGTACATCTCAATGAGTGATTCCTCAATGGAGGATTCACGCCGTTTATAGCGTTCGATGATCGCTGTTTCGAACGTCTGCCGGCGAAGCTTGGGCACCTTGAGTGTCACCTTACCGGCTTTGGAGTGCAGTTGCCGTTCATAGCTGCCTGCACGTGTATCGATACGGTCCAGACTGCGCTCTTAACGCTGCGCCTTGCACATGGCGTCAGCCTCTGCATCCAGCATGGTATTGAGCGTTTCTTCAACGCTGTTCCTGACCAAGTTGTCCAGATGATTTCTCACTCGGCTGTCATCAATGCTAATGACATTCTTCAGTTCTTTGGTATTCTGACTCATGGTGGTGGTTCTCCGGGTTAATGAGATGAAGCTTGGTAACTAAATCTTATCAACCTGAGGCCACCGCCTCAAAAGTACGAAACTTATCGTACGCTACC
>CANLNQ010000110.1 GCA_947492525.1 uncultured Granulosicoccus sp. | reverse complement strand
GGGTTGATCGGTTGTCGATGTTGGAAATGAACTTCACCACAAAAGTACTGGTAGTAAGGGTTCAAAACCCATTGCGCAACCAGACCCTCGTCGGACAACTTCTCCATGTGCTGAATCATGAGCAAGCCGGCTACACGTCGACCAGAGCTCGCCATCTGCCCACCAGCATCACTGAATTGTTTACGCCAGTAACTTTCGAAGGTTTCCCATTCGATGCAGTCTGCCAGCTTCACCAGCTCATGCTTCTTGTCGATGAATTCCAGCAAAAGTGGTGCGCCTGCATCGAAAAGCGATTGCTGATTCTTCTCGGACGCCGGGTCTATTCTTGGTTTCACGTGAGCGGTGCGAAATTGCAAGGAATCAACCCCATAGTACCGAAACCTTGCGATTTTTACACGCTGAATTAAAGCTAAGTTATTGATGCAAAAAGCAGAAATGAGTTAGGCAGGATCGAC
>CANLNQ010000109.1 GCA_947492525.1 uncultured Granulosicoccus sp. | reverse complement strand
ATTGGATGCCCTCATGCCGTGGAATATGAAATAGGGGCAGGTCGAAACGGGGGATACCCCGTTATGCTGGCGCTTACAACAGGTCTATCATGGGAGCGACATACAACCAGCCCTCGTCGGTGGCGACAGCGATGACGTCGCCAACCCATTTACGCCCGGGCTCGGCGGCTGTGAAATCGCGCTGGATCACGTTGGGCGCCACTGGGTGAGACTCGTTGCGTTCGGTAGTGTTGCGATACCCCTTGCGCGACTTCACGGCCAGATTATTTTTACGCATCAGCCGCGCAACCCGGTTGTGGCCAACCACAGTGCCATTACTCTGTAACTGACGGTGGACACGCGGGCTGCCATAGGTCCGGCGACTGCTCTCGAAGATGCAGCGAATCTGTGTCAGCAGCGCTCTATCGTCGAGCTCATGCTGGCTGGCAGGTCTTGATAACCAGGCGTAGTAACCGGTGCGCGATACCT
>CANLNQ010000108.1 GCA_947492525.1 uncultured Granulosicoccus sp. | reverse complement strand
CAAGCCGGTAGCTCAGTGAACAGTGTGAGTCAGCGGATCCGCACCGGCGCCGCTCAAGTGGCCATGGCCGGGGAAACCGGGTTGTGTCATCCGGTCAGACAGCGGCGAATAAGCGCGGAAATACGTCGTCGCTAACACCGCACCCATTACAGGTACATCTTCGCTACTACAGCTCAGTCCGTCACTGTCTCGTGCATCGGTACTCTGGGCCTTGCTTTTCTTCACTTGGCCTTCTCCCTTCTCATCACGATAACAGCTTCCCGCAGTTCCACAGAAGCGCCCGAATCAGACTCACGCCCTCTTTAGTCGATCCTGCCTAACTAATTTCTGCGTTTCGCATCAATAACTTAGCATTAGTTCAGCGTGTAAAAATCGCAAGGTTTCGGTACTATGGGGTCGATTCCTTGCAATTTCGCACCGCTCACGTGAAACCAAGAATAGACCCGGCGTCCGAGAAGAATCAGCAATCGCTCT
>CANLNQ010000107.1 GCA_947492525.1 uncultured Granulosicoccus sp. | reverse complement strand
CTGCTGCTCAAGCAGCTGCGGTTGCCGGCCATGACCGCGCTATGGACTGAGTTTGCTGAACGTTCGGACACCGAGGGCTGGCCGGCAGCACGGTTCTTGGCTGCCATGGCAGAGCACGAGATTGCTGAGCGCGACCGGCGGCGGATCGAACGGCATCTTAACGATGCGCGCCTGTTGCCGGGCAAGACCCTGGAGAACTTCGAGTTCACCAATGTGCCGATGATCTCCAAGGCACAGGTACACGCTCTGGCACAGGGTGATGACTGGCTCGAACAAGGGTCAAACGTTCTGCTGTTCGGCCCGCCGGGTGGAGGCAAGAGTCACTTGGCCAGCGCATTGGGACTCGCGCTCGTTGAGCGCGGTTGGCGTGTTCTGTTTGCGCGTACGACCGACCTGGTGCAGCGACTGCAGGTTGCCCGAAACGAATTGCAACTGGAAAACGCAATCCGGAAACTGGACAAGTACCACCTGCTCATACTGGACGATCT
>CANLNQ010000106.1 GCA_947492525.1 uncultured Granulosicoccus sp. | reverse complement strand
TGAAGACCCTGCCCGGAGAGCAGGCACAGGTGGACTGGGGTCACTTCGGTCATGTGCAGGTCGGTCAGGCCAGACGGCCTCTGATGGCGTTTGTCATCGTGCTCAGCTGGAGCCGCAAGGTCTTTCTGCGCTTCTACCTCAACGCACTGGGTGATACCTTTGCCGCCGGCCACGTCGAAGCCTTCTCTCGCTGGGATGGTTTACCCCGAGTGCTGCTGTATGACAACCTGAAATCAGCCGTGATCGAACGACATGGCAGCGCCGTTCGCTTCAACCCCGCCTTGCTCGCTCTGGCATCGCACTATCACTTCGAACCCCGTCCGGTGGCCATCGCGCGCGGCAACGAGAAAGGGCGCGTGGAGCGCGCTATCCGGTATATCCGCAGCAGCTTCTTTGCCGCCCGCGAGTGGACCGACCTGGCGGATCTGAATGCGCAGGCCGACGCCTGGTGCGAGGGCATCGCCGCCGACAGACCCTGTCCGGAAGAGCCTCG
>CANLNQ010000105.1 GCA_947492525.1 uncultured Granulosicoccus sp. | reverse complement strand
TGTAGCGCGACAATCAGGATGAGACGCGAGCGACAATCAGGATGAGACTCTGGTGTCGCGGTAGCTTGATGATTACTGATGCCGGACAGCGACACAAGGATTTTCTCAGGTTGATTGTCGCGCAGCGTCAATCAACCTGTCGGGTGTTGCGTTTCGTTGCCCGAGTCGCCGGCTTGCCTTTGCTCGCTGCTTGCCTGGATTTGGCGGCGCGTTGTCGGTAGCTCTCCGCATTCATCTCCAGAATCACCGAGTGATGCACCAGCCGATCGACAGCGGCCAGCGTCATGGCCGTGTCCTGGAACACCCGGTCCCACTGCCCGAACGGCTGATTCGCGGTGACCAGCAAAGACCGGTGCTCGTACCGGGCACTGATCAGCTCGAACAGCACGCTGGTCTCGGACTGATCCTTGGCAACATAGGCCAGATCGTCCAGTATGAGCAGGTGGTACTTGTCCAGTTTCCGGATTGCGTTTTCCAGTTGCAATTCGTTTCGGGCAAC
>CANLNQ010000104.1 GCA_947492525.1 uncultured Granulosicoccus sp. | reverse complement strand
CTACCAGCCGAGATGGACGATGCCCAGCTTGCCGCCATGTTCTATCCCGGCACCGATGCCAGCTCCACAGGCAGGTTCCAGTTGCCCGACTGGCCCGCTGTTCACCAACAGCTCAAACGCAAGGGCATGACCAAGCAGCTGCTGTGGGAGGAATACACCTGTGAGCACCCAACCCGTTGCTACAGCTACTCGCAATACTGTGACCGCTATGCACGCTGGCGACGCTTGCAGAAGCGTTCGATGCGCCAGTTGCACAAGGCTGGCGAGAAGGTCTTCATCGACTATGCCGGACCGACGGTGAGTTATCTCGATGCCCGAACCGGCGAGTGCAAGGAGGCACAGATCTTTGTTGCCGTACTCGGTGCGAGCAACTTCACCTTCGCCGAGGCCAGCGCATCGCAGTCGTTACCAGACTGGCTGCAAAGCCATGTGCACATGTTTGAGTTCTTTGGCGGCGTGGTCGAGATGCTGGTGCCTGACAATCTGCGCAGTGGTGTGGCCAAGGCGTGTCGTTACGACCCGACGACAAACCCCAGCTACCA
>CANLNQ010000103.1 GCA_947492525.1 uncultured Granulosicoccus sp. | reverse complement strand
GCCCCGTTGTTGATCGGCGCGGGTGCATCATCATCATTGGTCACCGCCATTGCAAAGCTCTGGCCCGTCAGCTCGGTCGCGGCATCCGCCACCGTGAAACTCAGGTTGTCTGTCCAGTTGTCTTCAACACCGACATGGTTTCCGAAGTCCTCGTAGCTGACTCGATTGTCGATCAGATCCTGTTCGGTAAAGGTTGTCGTCGGTGACCCATCAACCCGGAAGGTCCCGATACTGCTGTCGATCGTGAAGGTGTAGAGAATACCCGCCGGGTCGGTATCCGGATCATTGGCTGTCAGCTGCGCGGTGGTGATCGGCACCACCTGTCCTTCACCGACAGACGCCCCGTTGTTGATCGGCGCGGGCGCATCATCATCGTTGGTGACCGCCATCGCAAAGCTCTGACCCGTCAGCTCGGTCGTGGCATCGGCCACCGTGAAACTCAGGTTGTCTGTCCAGTTTTCCTCGACGCCGACATGGTTGCCGAAGTCTTCGTAGCTGATCCGGTTATCGATCAAATCTTGCTCGGTAAATGTCGCGGTGGGCGA
>CANLNQ010000102.1 GCA_947492525.1 uncultured Granulosicoccus sp. | reverse complement strand
TGGAGAAGAAACAGAACCTGTTGATCACCGGCCCATGCGGCAGCGGTAAGACCTACCTGGCTTGCGCCATCGGTCATGCCGCCTGTCTGCGCGAGCACAGCGTTCGTTACTTCCGCCTGTCGCGTCTGATGCTCGAGTTCACCCAGGCGAAGGCTGACGGCAGCTACTCAAGGCTGCTCAAGCAACTCTCGAAGGTCAAGTTGATGATCATTGACGACTGGGGGCTGGAGCCGCTTCAGCCGTCTCACCGGCACGATCTGATGGAGTTGCTGGACGACCGCCATGACTGTAGCTCAACGATCGTAATCAGCCAGTTACCCACCGATCAGTGGTACGCCGCCATCGGTGACAACACGCTCGCTGACGCGATTCTGGACCGCCTGATGCACAACGCCCATCCACTGAAACTCAAGGGTGAATCGATGCGCAAGGTCATGGGGCAGTTGACGGAAGGTGAACACCTGCAGTAAAACGAACGCTCGTTGATGCGTTGGTCGGAACGGTGTTCACGTTCGACCGGAATGAGCGTTCATCTTCGCCGGAATACGCA
>CANLNQ010000101.1 GCA_947492525.1 uncultured Granulosicoccus sp. | reverse complement strand
GTCATGAGTGCCGACAGTGACAACGACGGACTGGGTGACGAGCACGAATACGAGGTGATCGACAACGGCATCTACCCACCGGGTCTGAACCTGCACTACCTCGTCCCGGTCATCCACAACCGCTTCTACTGATGATCACTGGTGCTATCCCACCGATGACACCGCCAAACACACCCATCGCTCAATCACACGTACGGGAGACAACCATGAAAGTCCTATCGCTGTTCCTTGTCACGGCAGCCTTGTTGTTTGGTGCTGCCAACGTATCCGCAGGCAGCTGCGGTGTCGGGATCATCACCCATATCAAGGAGGGTGGCTGGAACGAGGATGCCTTTCTGATTCACATCGACGATTCGATCGGAGCGCCGGAACATGCGATGTACCGCGTGCAGTGGGTACGGTTCAACAACACTCTGGATCCTGATCGCTTCCGGGGCATCAAGGCGCTGGCCTACATGGCCTTCAGCTCTGGCAAACCGGTGCGCGCCTATACCAGTGGCACCCATTGCAATGCCGCCGATGATCTGACGATCTTCCTCGACCCGGCCTCGCCGGAACCGAGCTGA
>CANLNQ010000100.1 GCA_947492525.1 uncultured Granulosicoccus sp. | reverse complement strand
AGCTGCTTCACTTGTCGGCCAGGCAGCAGGAACTTGCCTGTCTCCTTCCATTGATTCCCGGCATCCAGCCCTCCAGCTGTCACCACACAATGAATATGCGGATGCAACGTCAATTGTCGTCCCCAGGTGTGCATCGCCATTAAGACGCCCGGTGTCACTCCATGACCCTTTTCATTCTTCATCATATCCATCAAGGTGCTGCGCACCACATCGAAGAACGTAGCTGTAAACCACTTCTGATTGTATTGCCACAGCACCCGGTATTCCTGTGGCAGTGTGAATACACAATGAAAATGCGCGCAATCCAATAATCGTTTCTTCTGCTCCTCCAGCCAATTAACTCGACTACGTGCAGCACATAACGAACAACTTCGGTGTCGACACGAATGGGCGATCAGACTCATATGCCGATCCTCATGATCGCATTCGTAGGCACTGACGCCCTGCTCCTCACTTTGGCAACCGGCTATGGCCTCGATCGCCTGGATGTGCTTTAACGGTAGTGGCTTTGCCAACCACTGTTCTTTATAACAGCGAACGATGTTCTGCAGTCGATAGCGACTTGAAGCTTCCATGTATCCTTATCCCATCCTTGGGTTAGGTCATCAGACTCCA
>CANLNQ010000099.1 GCA_947492525.1 uncultured Granulosicoccus sp. | reverse complement strand
ATTCAGATCGTACGCGATGCGGGGTTGGGTGTAATTGACGACGAATTGGCTAAGGTCGCAGCGTCGGCCATGCAGAGCATACGCTCTAAACTCGGTGTGCTGGATCCGCTGACGATCAGTGAGCTTCAGGACGTTCATGTTGGAAGTCTTACCGGGTATGAAGACAAATTCAGTGTTAGAGAAGGAGATGCTGCTTATGACCTACGAAACATCGTGGGGATCTTTCCCTCGGGGCATCTGGTGAGCATTATGGTCAGTACCCCCGCTGGTCAGATGACGCATATCGAGCATATGGTAGAGAAAATTCTGGACAAGCTGCATGAAATTTGATGTGCGGGGAGGCCGGTTGTCTGTTAGTAGCAACAATACAATTACAGGAAGAACCGTGCTATGAGTGCCTTTGAGTTTGGAAATCTGGTAGGGCGTCTGCTGATCAGTTACCTGATTGTATTATTCGTAATATTCATCTTCTCGCGTCTACAAGGGAAGATCGCGTATAAGCGAAGCGTTAGTTGGTACGGGTGGACTATTACAGCTGTGGTGTTTCTGCTTGGCCTGTCTCAGCCGATGATGCGCGGCGCTGGATTGGATTAGTAGATGAGTGTTCGGCGGCTTCATTGAAGCTGCACAGGCCG
>CANLNQ010000098.1 GCA_947492525.1 uncultured Granulosicoccus sp. | reverse complement strand
ATTGTTTTCCCAGAAGACGATCTTGATCTTGTCACTGGCACGATTACGGAACACGTAGAGCGTGCCGGAGAAGGGGTCATGACCCAGTTCCATTTGAACAATAGCCGTCAATCCTCGATGGCTCTTGCGAAAGTCCACCGGGTGACGGTAGAGATACACCTTGGGCAGATGCCGGCTCGGTCGCAATGCTGGCTGCTTCATAGCCGGGACGCCAATGCTGCGACCAGGTCGAGATTGGTTGACGTAATGCCTTCGATTCTTATCCCACTCGGCAAAATCAGTTCGATGGAATCGGTATCAGACTGAACGATCGCATGTGCTGGCTCTTGTGGCTCCTCGACCTGAACAGGGATGAACGAGCTGACCGATACGGCTTGATCTTGAAGATGCTTGTGTTGGCTCAGCAGCCTTCGCCATCGAACGAACGAGGCATAACCCAGACCATGCCGTTCACAATAGCGACGCTGAGTCAGTTTCCCGCGTGCTTGACGTCGCACATGGTGCTGCCAGAATTTGCACTTGTCAGCACGACGTCTGGGGAGTGGTCTGGTGGGTTTGAGCATGGGTGCCTCGCGCGAGTTTGAATGGACGAGGCAATACTGACTGCGCGAAACTATTAATGGAAGACGTCGTTATCTGGGCGCTTAC
>CANLNQ010000097.1 GCA_947492525.1 uncultured Granulosicoccus sp. | reverse complement strand
GCTCGGACTGCTCGGACTGCTCGGACTGCTCGGACTGCTCGGACTGCTCGGACTGCTCGGACTGCTCGGACTGCTCGAACTGCTCGGACTGCTCTGGAAGAATCAGGCTTGATGAAAGCAGGAGCGGTGAGTGTCCAGGTAGATCACTTGGAGACTGATCCGCGTTGACTTCCGGATCAGGCGAGAAGCTCAAGACCTCTCTTTCCTCACTATCCGGACTTTCCTCTGCAAGGTTCTCGGCGCCATCCGATTCGCCATCGATACCGTCAGCTGGCTGCAGGTCATCCGCTACCCGTTCATCTGAAACATTCTCTTCAGAAGGTTCGGAATCAGCTTGAAGTTCAACGTCGGACCTGTCAACGAAACTGTCGACGAGAGCGCTCAAGCCGGCGCGCGAGTCGGTGTTTCCAAAGCCTGGAAGACTACTTGCCAGCGAAGCCAGATCCGCACTTTCAGCGCCCTCTGCCTCTTCAGCAACCTCAGCCTCTTCAACACCCTCAACACCCTCAGCACTCTCAACACCCTCAGCACTCTCAGCACCCTCAGCACTCTCAGCACTCTCAGCACTCTCGGCACTCTCGGCACTCTCGGCACTCTCGGCACTCTCGGCACTCTCGGCACTCTCGGCACTCTCGGCACTCTCGGCACT
>CANLNQ010000096.1 GCA_947492525.1 uncultured Granulosicoccus sp. | reverse complement strand
CCGTCTGGCCTGACCGACCTGCACATGACCGAAGTGACCCCAGTCCACCTGTGCCTGCTCTCCGGGCAGGGTCTTCAGGCGCAGGTAGGCTTCGGGTTGGGCCCGTGGACGCAGCCCGGCAATGCGGGCACGGAAGTGGCTCTCGCTGCCCCGATACCCGCGTTCACGCACCATGTGGAACAGACGTGCGGCGGTCAGACGCGGATACTGCTCGAGCGTTGCGACGATGAAAGGCAAATAGGGGTCGATCATCGAGGCACGTGCCGAGCGCTCGATCTTCGGCAATCCGGCCTGGCTGAGCACACGGTCAACCACGCTGTGGTGCACATTGAGCTGGCGAGCGATGGTGTGCGGGCCCCAGTGCTCGACATGGTGCAGACGAAGGATATCGGCTTCGAGTTCGCTGTTGATGGTCATGGATCGGGGTCACAGGCTCGTGGAAGAAACCGGGATCTCAGAAACGGATCACAGCGGCAGCGACACCGATGGCAACGGATCACAAAGCTACTGCTGTCACTGCCGAAACTGCGGTGCTCAAACACCGTCTCCTGGCGTGACCCGGACGATGCGCCTGACTCGTTACCCCGAGAACCCTGCTCCGTTACCTTTTCCGGATTCTGTGACGCACGCCGAGCTCGGAAGCGGCGTTGTCGTTCGGCATTGCCAAGTCGTCCACGGCGAGATCGGGCATGGCGCTGACGGCTCTCCCGTTGTGCCC
>CANLNQ010000095.1 GCA_947492525.1 uncultured Granulosicoccus sp. | reverse complement strand
GCGGCGTTGTCGTTCGGCATTGCCAAGTCGTCCACGGCGAGATCGGGCATGGCGCTGACGGCTCTCCCGTTGTGCCCAAGTACGAGCAGCATCGGCACACGATGGACCGCAATACCAGTTGCCACGATCGCAACGACGACAGAGGATGACCTGAGAATGGCAACGGGCGCACAGATAGAGACGAGCACTGGGGAGCATCGGCTGAAAGTGCCGACGAGTGCTGGATAGAAACCCCGCCCGGTGTCGATACTAGCGGAGCTGTGCGAATGCACGGTGAACTCGGACACGGCGTCGACGGACCGTTCAAATCTCAATCGGCGCCGTGCTCCTCTCTTCGGCAAGCCCTGTGTAGACGGCTACCGAAACGGTGTCGCTCGACCACGTCATCAACAGCGATATACGCCCCCAGACAACGTCCTGAATGTGAGCCAGTCGTGGTTCCGTGTCTCTGAGCGCAAACTCCGCACAGCGGCGAATGAGCGCGGTTTTTGGTCGTCGATTACAAGCGTGATCATCTCATAACTGTCTCCGTCATTTGCTCTCTTACTATCCATAGTTATTGCAAGCAATAAATTTTATCAATTCGGATACGCTACAGCGGTTAACAACAGCGTTCAGGTGCAATTGACATTTAGCGACCGGAGCGGCAGCGTAGGACGTAAAATGTCACATTGACAGCTTCCGGGTAGGAGCGGCTGTCTCCAGCCGCGCCCCCCACAGATCCGTACGTGACCCATTCGGTCATACGGTTCCTCG
>CANLNQ010000094.1 GCA_947492525.1 uncultured Granulosicoccus sp. | reverse complement strand
CTGGCGGATCTGAATGCGCAGGCCGACGCCTGGTGCGAGGGCATCGCCGCCGACAGACCCTGTCCGGAAGAGCCTCGCATAAGCGTGCGCGAGGCCTTCGAACAGGAACGCCCGCGGCTGTTGAGCCTGCCGCCCAATCCCTGGCCGAGCGAGCAGCGGGTCGAGGTTCGTGTGCCCAAGACACCGTATGTGCGCTTTGATCTGAATGACTACTCGGTCCCCCATATCCATGTGCAGCAGACACTGAGCCTGCTGGCCAGTACCACACAGGTACGCATTCTGGATGGCGACACCGAACTGGCCCGACACGAACGCTGCTGGAGCCGGGGCGAACAGATCGAGAATGCCGAGCATGTCGCTGCTCTGGTGGCCGAGAAACGGGCCGCCACCGAGCATCGCGGCATGAACCGATTGCATCATGCCGCCCCGAGCGCCAGTACGCTACTCGAACAGGCAGGCCTGCGCGGGACTTCCTTGCGCACGCTGGTGCGCGAGCTGATGCGCTTGCTGGACGAATACGGGGCAACGGAGGTGGAGACCGGTTGCCGGGAAGCGATCGAACGCGGCGTACCCCATTCGAACGCCGTGCGCCAGTGCCTGGAGCGTCGACGCGAAGCACGAGGCCTGGCACCACCGATGACCATCGCCTTGCCCGAGAACTCGCCTGCTCGCGATATCGTGGTACGCACAGGCTCCCTGGCTGACTACGATCACATCAACCCTGTCCCTGATACCGATGATACAGAAGAACCAGACGATGA
>CANLNQ010000093.1 GCA_947492525.1 uncultured Granulosicoccus sp. | reverse complement strand
GCTTGGCATTAGCGCCAAGCCCATCTGGTGATCGTGGTCGATCTGGTAAGAAGAGCCCTCCTGTCACGGAGGATTCTCTCTTGCCCGGTTGCCATCTCAAGGATCAACAGACGAGGCTTTACATGACCTATCGACAAACATTCTCCCCCGCCCAGGCAGCTGCCAAAGCCGGCATCAGTCGCGCGAGTGCTTACCGGATCGAGAACGACCCGACTCCTCCCTCTCAGAAGAAAGCCCCCCGTGCTCGACGGCGGCCGGACCCTCTGGCGGGGATCTTTGACGAGGAGGTGATCCCGATTCTGAAGGCTGCGCCCGGCATTCGGCCGGTGGCAGTATTCGAGGAGATGCTGCGCAGGCACCCTTCGCTGCAGCCGGGCATCCGACGTACTCTGGAGCGGCGCATTCGACGCTGGCAGGCGTTGCACGGACCCGAACAGGAATTGATCTTTCGTCAGACTCATAAGCCCGGCCGTATGGGCTTGTCCGACTTCACCGACATGAACGATCTGGGTATCGTTGTTGATGGCGAGCCGCTCGATCACCGGCTGTATCATTTTCGTCTGGTGTACTCCGGTTTCGCCCATGCTCATGTGGTGCTCGGCGGCGAGAGCTTCGTCGCCTTGGCTGAAGGGCTGCAGAATGCCCTGTGGGCTCTGGGCGGCGTGCCTGCAGAGCACCGCAGTGATTCCTTGTCGGCCGCTTTCCGCAATCACGATGCCGGTGCAGAGCAGGACCTGACCACGCGCTACGAGTTGCTGTGTGCCCATTACGGGATGAAGCCCACCCG
>CANLNQ010000092.1 GCA_947492525.1 uncultured Granulosicoccus sp. | reverse complement strand
CGCACAGGCTCCCTGGCTGACTACGATCACATCAACCCTGTCCCTGATACCGATGATACAGAAGAACCAGACGATGAGCCCACCTGAGAAAAGTACCGCTGAACAGCCGAGCCTGTATGAACGCGCCGAAGCCCTGAATCTGCATGGACTGATCGCCCACTGGGATGAGCTTGACGAGACAGAACTGACACACGTTGACCAGTGGATTGGCTGGGAAGAACAGATACGTCGGCAACGCGGCCTGGAGCGCCGTCTCGGCTCGGCACACCTTGGCAAGTTCAAGCTGTTGGCCGACTTCGACTGGTCCTGGCCCGAGAAGATCGACCAGACGACGATCAATCAACTGAGGAATCTGGAGTTCATTGCCACCGCAACCAATGTGTTGCTGGTCGGTCCGAACGGTGTGGGCAAATCCACGTTGGCCCAGAATCTGGTCCACCGGGCTGTCTTGGCAGGGCACACCGCGCGCTTTGTCACTGCCGCCAAGATGCTGGGCGATCTGACCAGCCAGGACGGAGCCAGCGCACTGGAGCGGCGCCTGCGCTACTACGCCCGCCCCGAATTGCTCGTCATCGATGAACTGGGGTATTTGGCCTATGGCAACCGCCACGCCGACCTGCTGTTCGAAGTGGTCAATCGACGCTACGAGAAGAAGCCGATCGTGATCACGACCAACCGGCCGTTCAGCGAATGGGACGAGGTCTTCCCCAATGCCCCGTGTGTGGTATCGATCGTGGATCGTCTGATGCGTATTCCGGCGAAGCTGATCACCCATTCTGGCCCATGGTGATCACCGCGTAGAGCTAACGCGCGAGGTCAGAG
>CANLNQ010000091.1 GCA_947492525.1 uncultured Granulosicoccus sp. | reverse complement strand
AACCTTGCGATTTTTACACGCTGAATTAAAGCTAAGTTATTGATGCAAAAAGCAGAAATGAGTTAGGCAGGATCGACGAAGTCATCAGCTGTGAATAGTATTGCCTGTTTCGGCTTGGCGGGCTTCTTCTCCTTGTGCTTGTTCTTCTGTTCAACAAACGCTGGATCTCGCTGTCGGAACTGATGGTCAGGTACATAGCTGTCGATGCCGTTGGCATGCAAATAGGCAAGGTTCGTCTTGTTGGAGTACCCCGTGTCGGCAGTGACGACCAGACCATCGGCATAGATTGACTGGCTAATGTCCAGTCGCCGGTATCGGGCGTCGATTCGTTCAAGTACGGGGATAAGCGCATGATGTTCTTGACCCTCACTGATGGCCTCGGCATCGACAATGATCTGATGCTTGCTGTCCACCGAAGCAATACCGTTGTACCCCTGTACGGTTCCCTTGCTGGTTTTCATCTTGCACGACTCGTTGTCCGTGATGTTGCTTTTCACTTCCTGGCGTTTCGCACCTTGCCCTTGTCGGGGCTCAGCCGTTTCCAGAAATTGCGTTACCTTGTCATGAGCCGCCGTCAGCGTCTGAAGTGTGTTTTCCAGCTTGCGCTCTCGCCGCTGAGTTTCTTTGCAAGAGGGTAGTTTGTCATTGGCTTGGTGCTCGTCCAGTTTGCGCACAATGCGCTCTTTAAGCTTGTCACGCTTGTTCGTCAGCTCTTCCAGCGTACCTGACCACCCGAGTTCGACAGCAAACGACGTAAGTTATTGAATGCAAACGATATGCAATTTCAGTTTGCCACTACAACAGCGACAACTGGCGTGATTCTGTCGGTTTGGGAACGCTCAGAGAGTCCAGAAGGACGCCTTGCT
>CANLNQ010000090.1 GCA_947492525.1 uncultured Granulosicoccus sp. | reverse complement strand
CACGTCATCAACAGCGATATACGCCCCCAGACAACGTCCTGAATGTGAGCCAGTCGTGGTTCCGTGTCTCTGAGCGCGAACTCCGCACAGCGGCGAATGAGCGCGGTTTTTGGTCGTCGATTACAGTACCTGTAATGGGTGCGGAGCAAAGGGCTCAGGTTGTTCTGTTGAGAGATGCACCAACTCGTCAGAGGAGGAGTGCATGATCGAGACAAAGCCGTTCAGTATTTCCAAGCACGTGGTGTGGGAGGCATATCAGCGTGTGAAGTCCAACAAAGGCTCTGCCGGCGTTGATGGACAGTCTATAGCGGAGTTCGAAGTTGAACTCAAAGCCAATCTCTACCGGATATGGAATCGGATGTCGTCGGGAAGTTATTTTCCGCCGCCAATCAAAGCCGTGCCAATTCCAAAGAAGTCTGGTGGTGAACGGATATTGGGTGTGCCGACGGTGGCAGATCGTATTGCACAAACCGTTGTGACCCTGACACTGGAACCAATACTGGAGCCTCATTTTCACGAGGACAGTTATGGTTATCGGCCAGGTAAGTCAGCCCATCAGGCGCTGACAGTGACGCGTAAGCGTTGCTGGCAGCATGATTGGGTGCTGGAGTACGATATCCGAGGATTGTTTGACAACATCGATCACGAGCTGCTGTTGAAAGCACTGCGTCATCATGTAGAGGATAGATGGGTGTTGCTGTATGTGGAACGTTGGTTAACGGCTCCAATGCAACAGAGGGATGGTTCGCTCTTGGCAAGAGATCGAGGAACACCGCAAGGTGGTCCTTTGTCTCCTGTACTCCCGAGTTCGACAGTTGCGAGCTGAAAATGGCCGTTTTTGGTAGTATTTCCTAGAAGGAATGCGGGCTGCAGGGGTG
>CANLNQ010000089.1 GCA_947492525.1 uncultured Granulosicoccus sp. | reverse complement strand
ACATCAATCAATTTCAGGTCTTTTACCTCCCTCCCAAGATTCGGGATTTATCTGGACACGAGCAATGCTTTGTTCGGCTCACGCTAGGTGTTGAAGCTACCTGTTTACTCACTTGCTGCGCTTGGAACGTACAGCGCACCGCCGCAGACTGACACCAACAGAATTTGCTGCGTCTACGTAATATCTCGTCTTTTTGGCGCATAACCAAGCCTCCTCTCTTGCCCTTCTGTTTTCCTTCATGGAACTCGTTGACTGCAGACTATCGGCGCATCCATGAAGCGTTAATTGCGCAGCATACCAATTGTCTTTTTAAGATCTATTGCAGCAATCTATTCTAGATACCATCGTGACTACATTGCAACTGGGCATGAGTGACTCTTGCCTTTCTGTTGCGAACCATTTCTATAGCAACCCTGCCTTTGTACGGTACTCAATACGAAGCACGAACTAATTCTGCCACTGCCCTGGCTTTCAGATCGAACCACCAACGAAGCGAGGGCAATATTGACGATGTATTTACTAGCAAAAGCATAGTCGACAAAGACACACCCTCATTGTTCTACAACCGGACATCTACTTCGACGGTCAATTTTCTGAGGATATTCTCTTGTAAGCCGAACAGCCGCGTTAACGTGCATTTGACACAAACCGACCAGAGCGGCAGCGCCGGGAGGTTTGTGTCAAATGACAGGTTCGACGCATTGTTCGGTAGTCGATCCTGCCCAACTCAATCCCACCAATAGCATCAATGAGTTAGCGTCGTATTGACGTGCGAGAATCACAAGGTTTCGGTACTATGGGGCCGATTCCTTGCAATTTCGCACCGCTCACGTGAAACCAAGAATAGACCCGGCGTCCGAGAAGAATCAGCAATCGCTTTT
>CANLNQ010000088.1 GCA_947492525.1 uncultured Granulosicoccus sp. | reverse complement strand
CCCTCGGTGTCCGAACGTTCAGCAAACTCAGTCCATAGCGCGGTCATGGCCGGCAACCGCAGCTGCTTGAGCAGCAGGGTCAGACGTGCGGTGTCGATCGTTGATGAGTCGCTCATGCCAGCTCCTCCGCCGTCACGTTCACCGGCTGATTGGCTGGCTCTGAGGGTTTGGCCAACAGCGCGTCGTAACCACACAGCGAGGGCAAGTCTACCTTGACGGTTGGCAGGGTCTCTGGCTTGGGGGCAAAGCGAGTACGAAGCTCATCGAGCCGTGCCAGCTCACCGGCCTGCAGTGTCACTTGCAATGCTGCCGCCAGGGCAGCTTCACAGCCTTGCTCGTGCGCGATGGCCAGCAGTTCCACCATTGTCTTGCAGGCGCTTTGCTCACCGAGCTCACTCAGTAGCCGCTCATACATCTGGCGATAGGCATCGCGCGGAAAGAGCTGATCAAGATAGACCAGGGAGGCCAGTGCCATCGGTTTGCGTCGCAATGAGTGAATCACATGCCGGTAGTTCACGACATGGGTGCGATTACCCCTGGCATCGCAGCGTGCACGGGGCAGTGTGTCCACCGCGCTGCTGCCGACAAACAGCTCGAGCCTGTCGTCATACAAGCGGACACGCAGCTGATGGCCAACCAGTTGCGAAGGGACGCTGTAGAACACCTTCTTCAGGGTGAAGCCACCGGTACTGGTGACCCGAACGCTGTGCTGCTCAAAGTCGTCGCTGCGCAGTGTGGGCAACGGCGCCAGAGTGGCACGCTCGGCATCGATGCGCTCACGCTGACGCGTATTCTGCCGGCCAACGATCTGGTCGATGAATGCACGATACGCCGATAGTGAATCGAAGGCCGAGGAGCCTCGCAGCAGCAGGGCATCCTTGA
>CANLNQ010000087.1 GCA_947492525.1 uncultured Granulosicoccus sp. | reverse complement strand
CCATTGACCGTCACGGTCGTCACGTTGGCGCCTTGCAGGGCCACCGAAATCGAACTGGCCCCCGACAGACTGCTGTAGTCCAGCGTATCGGAACCGGCGCCACCGGACAGCTCATCGGCCCCGGCACTGGCGATGAATCGATCATCCCCATCCAGACCTTGCAGACGGTTGACGGACACATCACCGCCCAGGGTATCGTCCCCGGTACTGCCCACCAGATGCTCGATATTGGAGATGATGTCATCATCGCCCCCATCCACGGTCACCACACTGGTACTGGCGCCATTGAGCGTGGCCGCGATACCGTTGATGCCGCTCAGGCCCGAGTAGTCCAGCGTATCCGAGCCATCGCCACCATCGATCGTATCGCTACCGGCCGAGGCTGTGATGGCATCATCACCGCCCAGGGTATCCAGCGTATTGGCGCTGGCATTACCGACAATGGCATCATCCTGCTCGGAACCCACCACGTTCTCGATATCGATCAGGGTATCCGAGGACAGGTAGCCATCCGACAGAACCTCACCGGTTTCCAGGTCCACATCGATGCCATTGGATGCCGCACTGTAATCGACGGTATCCGAACCACCAACTCCCCCGTCCAGAGTGTCATTGCCACCGGCCCCCACCAACAGATCGTTACCCGCCAGTCCCTCCAGACGGTTGTCCTCGTTGTCGCCGATCAGCGTATCGTTACCCGCTGTACCGATGACATTCTCGATGCGCACGATGCGATCATCGGCCGCGCCGCTGACCTGTACCGTGCTCTGGATATCACCGTCGAGGGTCACACTGATGCGTTGGGCGCCGGCCAGGCCCGAGTAATCCAGCGTATCCGACCCATCGCCACCATCGATCGTATCGCTGTTGGCAGAGGCACCCAGCACATCATCTCCGGC
>CANLNQ010000086.1 GCA_947492525.1 uncultured Granulosicoccus sp. | reverse complement strand
CAGCGTTCCAGGCTACCTTCATTTTTCATGTGCCCGATCATCGCTTCGAGCATGCTACGACGCCTTAGTCGCTCCTTGTCTCGGTTACTCAGCCTCTTACCGCGGTGTATGACCTTTACCTTCGTTTCGTGCCGCCCTCTGTATCCGAGATCAACCGCTGCTGTTTTCGCTTTGACACCACTGATTACCTCGGCTTGGCAAAGCATGTCATCGAGTGTGTGCCCATCGTAAGGGTTTCCTGAATAACTTCGCATGCCAAGGACAAAGCCCTCTTTCTGTGTGCATACAATTCCTACCTTCACGCCAAACTCGTATCGCTTTCTGGCCTTGCCCTTCGAGATGCAATCCACATCCTGCTCGTGCAATGCGTATATCTTGTCCTTTTGCTTCGGATTGCGCGTCTGCGAGATCAGACGCTTTGCCAAGTCAATGAAATTCTCGGCATGCTCCTTGGTTGCATTATCAGCTATTCCATCAAGTTGCCGCGCTAGCTCCCGCTGCAATCGTCCAACCCAATTGCTCTGCTTTTTAAGCGCTTTTCTCATTCGCTTGAATTGTTTGGCGTGTGCATACCGACCGACTTGTTGCGCCAACCGCGGTCCTTTCCGGGAGTAACTTTGCCGAATGCTGAGCTCATGCTCCTTCATGAATTCAACCATCTTTTTTCGTAACTTCTCCAGCAAACCACTATCGGTCGGGTAGGCAATATTCTTTTCCATCACCGTCGAATCAACACAAACGTGTGCCAGGCTCCGCGCGTCCAAAGCGCCACATTTAGTCGCGCTTTCCAGAACCGCTGTCAACATCCACTCCATTCCTTCTTCACCCAGACGTTTGCGCCACTTGACCAAGGTTGCGGGGTTGATCGGTTGTCGATGTTGGAAATGAACTTCACCACAAAAGTACTGGTAGTAAGGGTTCAAAACCCATTGCGC
>CANLNQ010000085.1 GCA_947492525.1 uncultured Granulosicoccus sp. | reverse complement strand
TATTGTCACGGAACTGAAGCAGCAAAACGAAGAGCTTCGAGAGCAGGTGAATGAGCTCAGCGAACGCATTGGCAAGAGTTCGCGCAATTCTTCTCGTCCGCCCTCATCGGATTCAACCACCCAGCGGGCCAAACGACGCAAGAAGCCAAAGTCTCATCGGCGCCAAGGGGCTCAGCCAGGACATACTCGCCATGACAGGCCACTGGTCAACGAGCCGGATGTCGACAAGGTTCAGCGCTATTTTCCGGATGCACAGTGTGGCTGTGGTGGCACGGTTGCCATCGAATCCGAACCTCGATGTCGCCATCAGGTGTTTGATATTCCCGAGGTGCGCTTCTCGGTCATCGAGCACCAATTGTTTTCCGGCTACTGCGATAGCTGTGGCGGCTATCACGCAGCCCACACACCGGACAGCATACCGAGCGGCCAGATGGGGCCGAACCTGGTAGCGCTGATTGCCCATCTCTCGGGCCGGTATCATCTGACGATTCGCCAGATTCAGGATTATCTGCAGGAGCACTGGCAGCTGCATTTCAGTATCGGCGCCATCTCCCAGGCACAAGCCAAGGCCACCCTGGCTCTGGCCGAACCCTATCGCCAGATTGGTGACTACGTTCGCAGTCAGCCTGTCGCGCATGCCGATGAAACACGGCATTTTCGCGGCACTGAGTGTCGCTGGCTGTGGGCATTGGTTACGCTCAAGGCCAGCTATTTTCTGGTCCATCACTCTCGAGGTAAAGTGGCGGCTGACACCTTGCTCGGTGAGTTTCTGGGCTTTCTGGTGACCGATGATTTCGGTGGCTACAATCGTGTTGAGAATGAACGGCGCCAGCTATGCTGGCCACATCTGATTCGCAAGTTCATCGATATCAGCGAACGTGTCGGCAACGGCGGCAAGATCGGACGACGGCTGTTATTGATTTCCCATGCGGTGATTCGAACACGACACCGGTGGCAAGAAGGCACGATCAAAGAGGTCGTCTACTTCCGGCGAATGAA
>CANLNQ010000084.1 GCA_947492525.1 uncultured Granulosicoccus sp. | reverse complement strand
CTGGTCAGCGATCAGCACGGCAATACGCTCTGGCATGAACACTCAGATCCCTATGGCCGAGCGCAGGACCGGGTGAGCGAGACCGTAGAGGAGTTCCTGCACGATCGCACGGGCTCACGTAAAGGCTACACCGGTCACCTGCAGGATGAGGGTACGGACCTGGTGTACATGCAGGCCCGGTACTACGATCCACAGATCGGACGCTTCTACTCGAATGATCCAGTGGGGTTCATGCCCTCAAGTCCGATGATGTTCAATCGGTATGCCTATGCGAACAACAATCCGTACCGATATAGAGACCCGGATGGTCGATTCGCTATAGGCTTGCTCTTCACTCCACAAGCAATCGCAGCGTATACCGCCGCAGCCGAGTACACCGCCGGGGCGCTAGTCGGTGCCGCCATCGGACTAGGGTTGGCGAATACTGTGATGAACAGTGAAGAATCCGGCGAGGATGATTGGGAATCTGAGTACGAAGAATGGGCCAACGACAATGCTGATGCGGATACAATCCATGGCAAGAAACGACGTAACAATAGGGATGTTGATCCCGAAGGTACGCGAGAAAGGGGCGAAAAATTTCACGACACATCGACTGGCGCGACCGTATACGTAGATGGAAATGATGTAGCAATTTATGGTGAGGGTGGACTGGTGTCAGCTTGGTCAGACCAGACAGAAGAAGAGACTAGTGAAAAAGTAAGAGAAGGTACTTGGGAACCTGCAGATTAATATTCACCATTAAATCGAGCCGTAATACATGAATGCCACTAAAGAGGTCGTCGCCAAGCTGACAGAGATGGCTCACGATTTGTTCACTGAACCTTGCTTTGATTGCTGGGTCAGCGAACTGATTCACCAACCTAGTGATCGCTGGCGCTCATTGATCGTTGAGCTAGATAAGTCAGGTTGCCCTATCAATAAGCTGCTAGGCTTCGACGAAACGGTACGATCAAAGCTAGTATACCGATGCATGCAGTCCCCGGACTTCAGGAGGTCGGGAGAGATAATGGTGATTTTTAGTGTGGCCGGATGGACATGGCATAGCCTAATATTTCACAGGCCAGGCAATAGATCGAAATCTGTAGATAGAAGTTCAGAATGACACTCTTGGAAGACGCTGATGGCGATGGTCTGACCAATCGCAATGAGTACCTGGTCGGCTCCCTGGTCATGAGTGCCGACAGTGACAACGACGGACTGGGTGACGAGCACGAATACGAGGTGATCGACAACGGCATCTACCC
>CANLNQ010000083.1 GCA_947492525.1 uncultured Granulosicoccus sp. | reverse complement strand
CTCTCTGTGCTCTCTGTGCTCTCTGTGCTCTCTGTGCTCTCTGTGCTCTCTGTGCTCTCTGTGCTCTCTGTGCTCTCTGTGCTCTCAGTGCTCTCAGCGCTCTCTGTGCTCTCTGTGCTCTCAGTGCTCTCAGTGCTCTCAGTGCTCTCAGCGCAGCTTTCCACGAGCCGCCACTTCCACGGTATCTTCGATGACGCCTGCGCGCATCAGATGCACACTGTCGAACAGGTTGCTCACCACGCAGACGTGATTCGGGATGATGCGAATCTTGTCGCCCACCTCCGGGCTGGTCTCACTCGCGGAGAAATCGAGCACCCCATGCTCTTCGAACAAGGACTGCACCACGGCATCGGGGTATTCGAGCACATGACCGTAGCCAGGTGCCTCACAGGTATCGGCGGCCAGAGCCTTTGAACCGGCATCGATGACAACGCGCCCCTCTGTCGGGCAACTGATGACGGTCGCCATCACGGTAAGCGCACAATCACTGAGTTCGCAGTGCCCGAACGAGACCTGCATCCGGTCGTTGTAGATATAGGTTCCAGGCCGGTGTTCGGTGGCCAGGGTAACGTCTCCGGCCGATTTCAGATCCGGCGTACCACCGTTGGAGACGCGCTTGACTTTCAGACCTTCATCCAGCAGGGCTTCCTTCACACGAGACAGACTTGCATTGACCTCGCTCATCACACCTCGAGGTGGATAGGTCATGATGCCGGCGAAGCTCAAGCCCTTGAAGGCCTTGATACGCTTGGCAAGCGCGACCGCCTTTCTGGCACTCTGCACACCACAGCGCCCGCCTCCGGTGTCGATCTCGATGACCACCGGCAGCTTGTTCTTGCCGTCATGAAAGCTCGCACCATAGCCGTCAATCACAAAGGCATTGTCGGCGGTCACGGACACCTTGATACGCTCGTGCAGAGCCTTGAGACGCTCAAGCTTGCTGGTTCCAATAAGATTGTAGGATATGAAGATGTCATCGATACCGGCGGCGGCCATGACCTCGGCTTCGCCCAGTTTCTGACAGGTGATACCGCGCGCGCCGAGCTCTATCTGCCTTTTCGCAAAACGCGGCAACTTGTGAGTCTTGATATGCGGGCGCAGCGGCAGGCTCATGGACTCGGAGAGTTCCTGCGCCGCCTGCAGATTGTTCTCGACAATATCCAGGTCGATAAGAACGCAGGGCGTATCTGCTTTGCTGGCTTTCATGTTCGGTCTCGGTTTCCTGACGGCAGAATGGGGTCGAGGATATCGCGACTTGCCAGGCTCTGCCAAATTCGCCGGATTGATTCGTTATCCTGGAGCCGATAAAGTGAATTGCTGCAACGCACAGAGGCCTGCTACCTGCTACCTGCTACCTGCTACCTGCTACCTGCTACCTGCTACCTGCTACCTGCTACCTGCTACCTGCTA
>CANLNQ010000082.1 GCA_947492525.1 uncultured Granulosicoccus sp. | reverse complement strand
ATGCTGGTGCCTGACAATCTGCGCAGTGGTGTGGCCAAGGCGTGTCGTTACGACCCGACGACAAACCCCAGCTACCAACAGCTGGCCTCACACTACGCGGTTGCTGTCATGCCGGCAAGGCCCTACAAGCCCCAGGACAAAGCCAAGGCGGAGGTCGGTGTTCAACTCGTCGAGCGATGGATCATGATGCGCTTGCGTCATCACACATTCTTCTCAATCGCCGAGATCAATCAGTGCATCAGCATCCTGCTCCAGGAGCTTAATACAAGGCCATTCAAACAGCTACCGGGCAATCGCCAGGAGGCGTTCGAGCGTCTGGATCGTCCCGCACTCCGAGCCCTGCCGAGTCAACGATATCGCTATGTCGATATCAAGGTTGTGAAGGTCAACATCGACTACCACGTGCAGTATCAACAGCATCACTACTCGGTACCCCACCAGTACGTGGGCGAGAAGCTGGAGCTGCACGCAGGCAACGAGGTGGTGCAAATCTACTTCCAGACAAGGCTGATCGGTTCTCATCCTCGAAAACACCATGCCGGCATGACAACCGATGCGGCGCACATGCCCGAGGCACACCGCCAGCATCACCAGTGGACACCGGCACGCTTGAAACAATGGGCCAACAGTATCGGCTCGGACACCGGCAACTGGATAGGCTACCAGCTTGACTCGAAGGCGCATCCCGAACAGGCATACCGAATCTGTCTCGGTCTTCTCAGCCTGTCGCGTGAGTACCCGTCCGTTCGATTAAACGCGGCTTGTCGTATTGCGAACCGCGAAGGGCTTGTGCGTTTGAAGCAGATCAAGTCGATTCTGAAGACCAACCGGGACCAGCTTCCCGAGGAGCAGCTCGACCTGATTGTCGATCTCCCACAAGAGCACGAAAACATCCGCGGACCCCGCAACTTCCACTAGGAGAGGACACCATGAGCACTCAAACACTGACCCGTCTGCGCGAACTCAAACTCAGCGGCATGGCCGCCGCCCTGGAGCAGCAACAGGAACAGGTGAGCACCTTCGAAGCGTTGCCGTTCATCGAGCGGCTCGGCCTCTTGCTCGATCAGGAGTCCTTGATGCGCGAGAACCGAAAACAGACCCGGTTGATCAATCAGGCAGGCTTCAAACTCAAAGCCACTGTGCAGGAGATCGACTACTCTCATCCACGCAATCTCAAGAAGGCCACCGTGGCACGTCTGGCGCAGGGCGACTGGCTGGAGAAGAAACAGAACCTGTTGATCACCGGCCCATGCGGCAGCGGTAAGACCTACCTGGCTTGCGCCATCGGTCATTCCGCCTGTCTGCGCGAGCACAGCGTTCGTTACTTCCGTCTGTCGCGTCTGATGCTCGAGTTCACCCAGGCGATGTCAATGCCAATTGAAAATTCCCCAATTGTGCCAACTTAAAAATCCCCACTTTTAGGCGTTATTGTTCACTGCTGA
>CANLNQ010000081.1 GCA_947492525.1 uncultured Granulosicoccus sp. | reverse complement strand
ACTTCAGGCACTTCAGGCACTTCAGGCACTTCAGGCACTTCAGGCACTTCAGGCACTTCAGGCACTTCAGGCACTTCGGGTACTTCGGGCACTTCGGGCACTTCGGGCACTTCGGGCACTTCGGGTACTTCGGGTACTTCGGGTACTTCGGGTACTTCGGGTACTTCGGGTACTTCGGGCACTTCGGGTACTTCGGGTACTTCGGGTACTTCCTGTACTTCTGCCACTTCGGAGGCTTCTGCTACTTCTACCACTTCTGGTACTTCGGACGCTACGAGTACTTCCGATACCTCGGGTACCTCGGGTACTTTCGGCACTTCTGGCACTTCTGGCACTTCTGGCACTTCTGGCACTTCCGGTACTTCCGGTACTTCGGGCACTACCGACACTTCCGCCCCTGCGGGTACCTCGGGCTCTTCGGGTAGCTTCTGAGCTTCCTGGAATTGTTGTAATTCAGCGATCAGCGCTTCATCAAGATCTTCCGTTGAAACATTTTCCGAGACATCCACTTCAGACCCGACCGACTTATCGGGCACAGCAGGGCTTGACACATCAACTGCCTGCAGTGATGTGTCTGTCTCCGGATGATTGATAGCGATCCTTCGCTCTGCGCCGTGCTCTCTAGCTATTCAAGGTTCTGAATCCCTGTCAGTTTGCTCGTCATCAGGATCATCTGTATGCGAATCCAGCCCTCCCGAATACGGCTTTTTCACTCGCGACTCATCCGACGCAGAAAGAGCCCGCTCCTGCAATTCTTCATTTGTCAAAGGATCCGCATCTGCCGACTCATCTGAACGATCCGAAAAGTGGGACGCTGCCTGTTCTTCAGAAGAGTCACCCGACGATTCAGCAGGCTCGCTACCGTTCCAGCTTTGTTGCTCATCATCTCCGGACGAAACGCCTGACTCGGACACATCGCTGTCAACGACAGGCTGCGTTTCCGAATCTGGATCAACTTCTGATTCGACCTCGTCTGCGGGCGAAAAATCAGCCTGATGCTCGGCTTTGACAACACCTGTAAGTCCGAACAGACTTGTACTGTTGGCGGTCCGCGGATGATGCTCACTACCCGCGTGGACGGTAGAACGTGCTACCGCCCTGTTACCCGGGCTGGCAGATTCAGTTGCATTCGACGACAACTCCTGTCCGGTCTTGCTGGTTTTCAGCGTACGAGACTCGTATTCGTTCCGAGCCTCTACTTCCTGACGATGCTCATCAGCGAAATCATCAATGACCTTTCTCAGCTGCGTTTCCGCATCTCCCGATGAATTGTCTCCCGAAGAGTCGGAAGACGCATCTGCTTGATCAGAGTCCTGAACCGGGGCTACTGCCTCCTGCGTTTCTCCACTTGCATTACCGCCATTGTCAGACCGTGGCTTGGGAGGTTGCCATTCTTCGACAAGCAGGTCGTGCGCCGAAACGATTTCGTGAGGGACGTCGATGTCAGGCTCGACATACTCTTCGACTTGAAGTTCATCGGATTCGGGCTTCTCACTCTCCATAGTGACTTCAGCGTCATCTTCAGCACTATCAACGTAACGACTGACAAGGCTACTCAAAGCCTCTTTTTCAGCCGGCGAGTCTGCGCCAGGCAGTCCGCTTGCCAACGATGCCAGAGGGTGTCCCGATTCAGCATCCTGTTCTGACTGTTCTGACTGTTCTGACTGTTCTGACTGCTCTGACTGCTCGGCTTGCTCGGCTTGCTCGGCTTGCTCGGACTGCTCGGACTGCTCGGCTTGCTCGGCTTGCTCGGACTGCTCGGACTGCTCGGACTGCTCGGACTGCTCGGACTGCTCGGACTGCTCGGACTGCTCGGACTGCTCGGACTGCTC
>CANLNQ010000079.1 GCA_947492525.1 uncultured Granulosicoccus sp. | reverse complement strand
TTCCGGGTAGGAGCGGCTGTCTCCAGCCGCGCCCCCCACAGATCCGTACGTGACCCATTCGGTCATACGGTTCCTCGGTAATCAGCGCCTTGGTTCGCTGATGTATGACCATCAACCCTGCCAGCAAGTCAGTGCGCATGGACGATACGCGGCATCGGTAGTGGATAGCGTTCCACAAAGCTTGCGAACGCCTTGACGTTTAGATAGCCCTTTCTGGATCGTCGACCCAGCCAGCGACGCCACGTTCTCAGCGCCTCCTCGTAGACCACCTCCAGCATCTTGAAGTTGCCTCGAATACCATAGTAGCCATAGTGTCCGTGCAGCTTTCTGCTCAAGGTCTGATGTTGCTCGTGTACCCGAATATGTCGGTTATCGCGACACCACGTCCACAGCGATTTCAGGCTTCGGCGCAAACGCTTCGAAGCCGTCTTGCGCTTGACTACCCAATGTCCACTTCTTGCCTTGCCCCAGTAGTGGGTAAACCCGAGAAAGTCGAATGTCCCAAGCCCACTCCTGTGTGTCATGCGTTTCGACGGACGCCAGAATGGCACCTGCCGAGTTTTCTCCGGATGAATCTGCAGCCCATAGCGGGCAAAACGCTTCGGTATAACCACACCGAGACGATCCGTATCGCTTGCCAGTTCGCAGCCGATGACGAAGTCATCGGCAAACCTTACCAGAAACGCCCGACCATGCAGCCTCGGTTTCACTTCGTGGACAAACCATTCATCCAGCACGTAATGCAGATAGACGTTTGACAGCAAGGGGCTGATTACACCACCCTGGGGTGACCCACTGGGTGGATAATACAAGCTCTCGCCATCAAGAACGCCCGTTCTCAACCACTTGTTGATCAGTCGGCGTATCACGCCATCCTTCACCTTCAGATCCAGAAAGCGATTCAATTGCCGGTGATCAATATCATCGAAATAGTGGCTGACATCCGCATCGTATATACTGCTCACCTCACACTCAAAGCAGCTGTCCCTGAGTTGGCTCAGCGCTTGATGAGCGCTGCGCTGAGGACGAAAACCGAACGAGTGCTCATAGAACACTTCTTCATAAATCGGTTGCAGTACCATTTGCACTGCCCGCTGGAGAATCTTGTCCTCCAGTGAGGGTATGCCAAGGGGCCTGCGTTTTCCGCCCTCCTTCTCGATCCACACCCGCCGCACCGGTTGCGCCCGATAGCGGTTGGTATGCACACGATGATGAAGCTCAGTCAGGCGTTCTATCAACCCTTCCTGATACTCTGCTGCCGTCATGTTGTCGACCCCTGCCGCCGCCTCCTTGCGCAAGCGCAAGAATGCCTCGTGCAGAAAATCCACATCGATCAGGTGATGCAATGTCGTGAACACCCGCTCCGGGTGTCTTCTTGCTTGCTCTGCCAATTGACGAAGTTTTGTTGAGACAGTTTCCGATCTCATGAGTATCTCCTGTCGGTCGTTTCATCAATACGTCATACCCGGCTTCTCCTTCCCTACAGTGGCTCCTCAGGGCTTAGTCGTTCGCCACCTTCCCGCTCACTGCAACATCCACGTGAACATCGGTACTATGATCCGCTAAGACTTCCAACCATACTTCTCAGGGTCCTCCGCTATTCGCTTGTTCCCCGATACCTGTCTGCCCGTATCGCCTCGTTTCGTGTTCCCCGAAGGATCGTCAACGGCTCGGATACGCAAGCTGTCAACGCCAGGTGTTTTCTATACCGGTGTCACCCATCCGGTTTTCGACATCAGGATACGATCGGATCTCTCCAGTTCCCCGGTTACCCCTTTGTTCGCATGCCCTAGTCTAAGATCCCGGTGGTGTTCTCCACGCTTGCCATAGCACGTGCAGATCTGCTGCCTTCCGGCCATTGAACACCGTCGGCTTTACTCTGGATAACCAGAGCTATCCTTGCGGACCACAACTGTACATATTTCGGGACTCAATACACGGCCTGCCAACTCGCTACCCCTGCTTCAGACACCACCTGTTGGTGATCGCCCTCGGGTTCACTACCTGCCTGCTGGCCAAGCGTTGGCGTGACGGGATTTGCACCCGTTGGGTAACATCAATCAATTTCAGGTCTTTTACCTCCCTCCCAAGATTCGGGATTTATCTGGACACGA
>CANLNQ010000078.1 GCA_947492525.1 uncultured Granulosicoccus sp. | reverse complement strand
GTGTTGTGCGGTATCGGGCACAACCTCAGATTGATGCGTGCCCACTGGCGGGCATTGCTTTTTTGGCTCTTGAAAATTGGTCATCAATACACCAGCAAACCGATAGTTCTGCGAATAGTCAGTATATAAGCAGCTTTAGCCAGGTCGAAAAACAACATTTCAAGAGTCGGCAGATAGTCAGGCAGGATCGACTCTTTATGCCGGTCACCGCCTGCCCGGTAAACAGGTTTCTGGCAGGCTTGTCCCGAAAGCAGCTGTTTCTTTCGGTTTTGATGACGTCCAATTAGTTTCGACACCTGAATAAGGGTTCACTGATGTTCGTCTTTCTGATCCATACCTGATGCAGCTCATGTCTGCACCTTTTCCATCAACGCTCACGACCACAGTCTCTAGCTAAAGCCGCTCAATGGTGGTTTGATGCCGACCCCTGTAGGCAGACACCGGAGGGCCACTATCCTCCATCACTTCTGTAGCTTCTCGTATTCAGTCAGCCAACATCCTGTTAACCGCCGGATACTGCTACGGCACACACATCAGCGCTAACCGGCAATTGACAATGTATGACGTTCTGCGCGAAGCGCAGGTTGGCATACATTGTCAATTGACCGGTTCAGCGTAATGTTAGTTTTGACTTTGCTATTCAGCTTTGTGGATATACACAGCTACCTTCTGGTCTTCTATGAACACTTCTTTTATATCAACTGTGTAGTTAGTATTTCTATACTCAAATTGCTGAAGGTTAGGGAAATTTTTGCTTTTTGGCGATATGTGTATCATCTGCACAGGTCTATTCGGAGCTTCAATATTGAGTGTTGCGATTTTGAATGGACCCTGCATCCCGATTTTAGTAAGTACTATTTTCGCCTCTCCATCAAGTATTTTTAAAGGTCTCTTTACGTCTAGCAAGTATTTCTCAGACTCTTCGTCAGTGGCTTCTCTATATTCATCGCCCACGCTGCCCTCCAACTCCAACAAATCCGACCACACCGACATTTTGCACGCCCTAACACTAAGCTTTTCTTGTGCTAGCTCATCTTGGCGTAGTCCGAAATATTTGTTGGAAAAAAATTCAGTAGCCCCTTTGAACCCCCCAGATGTAAGCTCCATAGTTAATATGCCAAGTTCTGCCTCGGCCTCTATTTTTCCCTTAACGCTTGACTCGTTATTACTACCAGACAATTGATAGTTGTCACAGATAAGTTCTGTCATTCTTTCAACTGCCTCGAATCTGTCATAATCCTGGGCTGAAGCTATGCCCGTGGTTCCAACTAAATATAATAGCGATAGGCTGGTAACACATATGTGTTTCATTTTTTTCATCTAGGCCCTCTAGGGTTTCGAAAAAACATATACATCCGTATAAATTGCAGGTCGCAACGTTTCAGTTATTTTTAACAATAAGGGAAATTTTAAGTGTTACGCTTTTCGGCAAAACTAATTTGAAATCGACTACAGTATTCGTGTTTAATTATTTAAACTTATAAAGACTATATAGCTGCACTGTTAAGTAAGATCTATATGGAAATCTGATTAACATACGTATTTTACATCATCGAAATTTTCTGTAACGTCGATGTCTTTGTCGTCTTTCCAGGAATTGCCTCAGCATATTTGGCAGCATCTTTGAGCCGTCCAGCCGAAGCCGCCTTAAGCGCTAAATAACTAAGAGATTCGGTTCGTGTAATTGTGCCTGGAATTTCCTTTGCGATTTCAAATGCTAGCTCAAAATATGAATTGTCTGTTGCTTCGTAAGTAACCGTCTTTAAGGCTTCAGTCTTAGTGATTGAACCCGGAATTTTCATAGCAACACTATATTGGGTGTAGATAGCATCGTATATATTTTTATCTGAGAAAGAGTTATTTTCATTTCTCTCGAGGATATTCGGTGATTCATCACTTCCAATCTCATGGTTATGGTTATCATTTTCAGTTAGAGACTCTTGTTCGGACGCTTTCAGATGAAATCCATATGGTATGGCAAACAAAGAGACTGCTCCAGAAATTATTCCTAATGCAATCCACATTCCTGCGCTCATATCGTATCTAATTTTCGCGGTTGAAGCATGCTCAAAGAATAGTACATATATATTGCAATATGCGCCTACATTTCACCAGAGGCTCTATGTCAAAACTAGCATTCAGCGTTAACCTGCAACTTGACGCAGACCGACCGAAGCGGCAGCGCAGGGAGAGGCTGAGTCAAGTTGACAGGTTCCGGGTAGGAGCGGCTGTCTCCAGCCGCGCCCCCCACAGATCCGTACGTGACCCATTCGGTCATACGG
>CANLNQ010000077.1 GCA_947492525.1 uncultured Granulosicoccus sp. | reverse complement strand
TGTCAATGCCAATTGAAAATTCCCCAATTGTGCCAACTTAAAAATCCCCACTTTTAGGCGTTATTGTTCACTGCTGATGGGTATCAGACAGCGGGTTCTTGCGTGGTCGTCCCGGCTTTCGTTTAGGTGTCTCCGGTGTGTTGCCGCCGCGCTTGAGTGTCTCGGGCACCAGGTCCGCATGCTCGCGCAAGCGGTACGAGTTTCCGGCGATTTCAAGTACCGTTGCCCGGTGTAGTAGCCGATCCAGCAGAGCGGCTGCGATCACGTTGTCGCCGAAGATCTCACCCCATTCCTTGAAGCCGCGGTTCGATGTAAATATCGTGGCTCCCTTCTCATAGCGGGCGTTCACGAGCTGGAAGAACAGATTGGCCCCGTTTTTCTCGATCGGCAGGTACCCCACCTCGTCTATGATCAACAGAGAGGCCCGGTTGATGTAGCGCAATCGCTGGTTGAGAGTGCCCTCTCGCTCAGCCTTCGCCAGCGCCGCAATCAGATCCGCGAGCGTGGTGAAGTACACCGCCTTGCGCGCCTTCACGGCTGCGATACCCAGTGCGGTGGCCAAGTGTGTTTTCCCCACTCCCGGCGGTCCAAGAAGATGCACCGACTGGTGGCGCTCGATGAAGCCCAGTTCGGCCAGTGCCATGACGCGTTGCCGATCCAGCGTCGGCTGGAAGCTGAAGTCGAAGCTGTCTATCGTCTTGCCCTGCAGTAGGCGAGAGGTACGCAGCTGAGAGCGAATGCGCCGTGTCTCACGCGTACCTTGCTCCTGATCGAACAACAGACCCAGCGCCTCCAGTGCCGAGAGCTCATTGCGCTCCAGTCGCTCGATGGTCTCGTCCAGTATCTCAAGGGCGGATGAGAACTTCATGTCCACCAGATGGGTCTTGATCCTCTCGATGGTCATCGCGGAGCTCATGCGCTTTCTCCTTGTGCCAGGCGCTTGGCAATGCTGCTGTAGACCTCCAGATCACGACAGGCGATTTGATCGCCGTCGTTGCCTATCGCAGGCTCACTGACAGCATCATGATCACGCCGTGGCTTGACGCGAGCACGATGCCCCTGAAGCACCTGACGTTGGCCACGACCGGTGAGCAACCGATGCACGGCCAGCAGTTGCTGCTCGTGCAGCAGGCGCACGGTGGTGGCGGTGCGCTCTACCTGAACGCTGCTCAAGCGCAGACCGTTGGGTATCGAGTACAGATTGCCATCCACTGACACCATGCCATCGCGCGTCACTCGTCGTTCCGAGCTCAACACGTCATCAAAGACCCCGGCCGGTAGCGGCTGCAAGCTGGCACGTTCCTCCAGGAAATGCTCGTGCACAATCCGATGGGTTGTGCCGTGTTCACGACGGTGGGCAATCTCTGACAACCACCGGTCGAACTGCACATTCAGATCCTCCAGGTCCCTGAACGTACCGTCGAGAAAGAAGTCCTGGCGGATATAGCGAAACGGCCGTTCTACCTTGCCTTTGGTTTTGGCCCGATACGCCTTGCAGGCCTTGGGCATGAAGCCATAGTGCTTGCCTAGCGCCATGAGCGTGGGGTGATAGACAATTTGCCCCGGCTCAGGCTCGCCCAGCACAGCGGTCTTCATCCGGTCATAGAGAATCTCCTGTGGCACGCCACCGAATGCCTCGAAGGCTTCGATGTGGCACCGGACTACGGTATCCAGAGTCTGGCGCCAGGAAAAGCGTCCGAACAGATACCGCGAATGACCCAGCACCATGCTGAACAGCCACACCACGCGCTCCACATCGGGCTCATCGGTGAATCGCACGGTGAAGTGGGCGAAGTCTGCCTGCGCCTGAACACCAGCTGGCGTCTCATAGCGCAGTTCATACTCGTGATCGTTGCAGGGACGCACACTGCGCAGGAAATCGGTCAGCGTTGTGTAGCTACCCTCGAAGCCCATGGCGCTGATATCACGCAGCAGACGCTTTGCCGATAGCCCGGGCTGATGTTCAATGCGTGTTCGCAAATACGCCTTGTACGGATCCAGGCACGACCCGCGGGGTGCGCGAGGACCGTAGGCCGGTGGTTCAAGACCCTGTTGGATGTAGCGACGAACGGTCTTCCTGTCCATCTTCAACCGGCGCGAAATCTCGCTCACGGTCATGCCATCATTATGCAATTGATGAATCATGAAAATACTCCCCAAATTGATCATCGTGCCGGTGTTGCCTGTCATGAAAAACGACTGACAGGGTCCCGAACGATGAGAGAGACGGCAAGTGAAAAACACTCACCAGAAAACCCTCAACTGGGGATTTTTACTTTGGCACTTTTGGGGAGTTTTACATTGGCAGTGACA
>CANLNQ010000076.1 GCA_947492525.1 uncultured Granulosicoccus sp. | reverse complement strand
GTAAGCGATTCATTCTCCCCATCCATCGGCAGGCTATCATTCGCCGACCATCCTGTGATAGGCAGTGACGTCAGGGTGTCGGGAATTCAGCGTACCGATCGTTGACCTGTTCGGTAGTGAGATTCCACGGCAGCAGCGATTCGATGTGCTCCAGGGATGCCGCGTTGGGCAGCTCACTGAGAATGACGGCCATGTAGCGATACACGTTGTGTCCGTTGACCTTCGCACTCTCAAGCACGCTGTAGATCATCGCGCTGGCGCTGGCACCGGCCGGGGTATCGGCGAAGAGAAAATTCTTCCTTGCCAGAGCGATGGTCTTTGCCACGTGTTCTGACTGGATATTGGAGATCGGCAATCGCCCATCCCGGCAGTAGTTCTGCAACGTCTCCTGGTGGTTGAGCAGATAGCTCAACGCCTGCCGGCTGGGGGCATGCCCGATACCGCCGTCGACGACTTTCTGCGCCCAGTCGATGAAGGCGTTCCAGATCGGCACCGCCTTCTGTTGTCGTAGTGCGAGGCGCTGCTGAGGCTCCAGATCCTTTGCCTGTGATTCGATGCGGTAGAGTTGCTTGTAGTAGTCAATGGCTTTGCTAGCCGCCCAGCCGCGAGCCTTCTCCTTCGACTTCAACGTCTTGAGTATCTCGGCAAATCGCCGCCGAGCATGGTCGTTGCAATGCACCAGCGTCAGCTGGTTGCGCTGTACCGATTTATTGAAGTTGGTGGCCGCATCGCACACCAGGTAGCCTTTGAACTGATCGAGCAGACCATAGGCGGTTTCACCTGACTTTGAGCGGCGGTAGTCGACCAGAATCACCGGTTTGTCGGGTGGGCCACCCCGACGGATCCATAGCGCACTCTTGCTCGATGGCGCGCGTCCGTCCTCCTTGAGCACCTGGATCGTGGTGTCATCACTCAGCGCAATGTCGTAGTTGAAGAACTCGTCCTGCATCAGGTTGTACAGCGGTTGCAGTACCGCTTCGCAGCCGATCAACCAGCGCGCCAGCTTGGTGCGAGGCAGGTCCAGTCCGGCACGGGCAGCGATTTTTTCCTGACGATACAGAGGAAGCCCATCATGGTATTTCTGCACCATGATATTGGCCAACAGGTTCGGGCTGGCCTGGGAGCCGGGCAAGGGTTGTCGGGGCGCCGAAGCTGTCTTCATGCACTGCTTGCACGAACAGGCGTATTTACCTCGAACAGTGCGGATCACGTAGTGCTTCTGAGGGATGATCCCCAGCTGCTCGCTGACCTCTTCGCCGATACGCTCCAGGGGATTGCCGCAGTGGTCGCACTCGCGCTGCTCATCGGTGAGCTCATGCGCCACTACGACACGCTCCAGGTGTTCCGGCAACTGTCGCTGTCGAGGCTTTCGTGTATGAGCGGCTACCCGTGTGCCCACTGATGAGTGGTCTTGGGTGTCCGTGCCGGTTGTGTCCTCCTTATCATCCGCAGCCAGCAGCTCGGCTTCATTGAAGAACTGCATCTCACCCTGTCCCGGGTGCTTTTCCGAGCGGGGTCCGAAGCGCTGCTGCTGGAACCTGTCCAGCAGAGTTTGCATACGGGCAATCACGCTGTCCTTGGCGTGCAGCTTCTGCTGTTGCTGCTCGATGATCCGCTTCAGAGCATCGATATCATCGGGCAGTGATTGAGGTGTTGGCACATCCATGTGCGCACTATAGACCGGCCGAAAACGGCTGGCAATTCTAGAAGTGACGTGCGTTTGTCAAGGTGCGATGCGGACGCATGCCGTTCAGGTCATACCCATCGAGCAGGTAGTCCAGTTGCTGGGCATCCAGGGTAATCACCGAGGCCTCGTCGAACCAGTCCGGCCATTGGAAGCGCTGCTTGTCCAGCCGCTTGTACAGACACCAGTAACCGTTCAGGTGCCAGATCAGCAGCTTGATCTTGTCGCGTCCGCGGTTGGTAAAAACATACAGCGATCGGTCGGCTGGATTACGGCCCAGCTCCGAAGCCACAATCACAGCCAGTCCGTCGATTGATTTCCTCATGTCCACCGGGTGTCGGTAGATGAAAATCTGCTCACTCTGCCAGCGATCACAGCTCATGACGAATGGTGAGGATAATAGACGGGCCGATTTGCAGCTGAATCGATGACACCGGGCTGGACTGCCGTGACTCGGTAGCCGCTGGCTTCACGGTGATGAAATCGGATGAGGCAGTGCTCGCTTTATCCACTGGTTGTGACGCTGACCGAGACCGCCAACGGCGGAACGTAGCCAGGGAAAGATCTTCCTGCTGGCAGAACTCCGCAGCGCTCAAACCAGAGGTTTCGAACCGGGTAATCAGCCGGGCCCATTCATCGGCACTTTGCCGAGCACGACGTTGTTTCATGACAGTCTCCTCGTTGTTGACGAGGGGGTACTGTTCAGGTGTCAGGCTGCGTAGGCAATACTGTGGTCGATGCACCGCTTAC
>CANLNQ010000075.1 GCA_947492525.1 uncultured Granulosicoccus sp. | reverse complement strand
TGATCACCATCGATCAGAATAAGATCTAACGCATTGTTTTTATTAGTCGTTAAGCTGCGCTCTCATTTCAATAGAGCGCACAGTTTTGGCTACACCGAGACTCCCAATGCGAAAGATCAAAACCATCCTGCGTCTGCACTACGAAGCTGGTCTGACCCTGCGGCAGATTGCGACCTCCCAGAACATCGGTTACGGCACGGTGTCCAACTATCTCAAGCGTGCTCGCCAAGCAGGGCTTTCGTGGCCGTTGCCCGAAGGCATGAGTGAACGGGACCTCGGTTCTGTCTTGTTTCCACCTGCCAGTACCGGGCGCGCCACTGACTTTGTAGCTCCGGATTTCCCCACCCTACAGCAGGAACTGTCCACCAAGGGCATGACGCTGCTGTTGTTATGGGAGGAGTACCGCGAGATGCACCCTGATAACGGCTACAGCTACTCGCATTTTTGCAATCGCTACAAGGACTGGCTCGGCACGCAGAAGCGCTCCATGCGGCAGGTACATATCGCTGGCGAGAAGTGCTTCGTCGACTACGCCGGCCGGACCGTGCCGATTGTTGATGCCGCCACCGGTGAGTTCGTCAATGCACAGATCTTTGTGGCAGTACTCGGTGCATCAGGCTATACGTTTGCGCACGCATCGCTATCACAGACAGAGGCGGACTGGATTCAAAGCCACAATGCAGCCTTCGACTTCTTCGGTGGCATTACCCAGATTGTCGTTCCCGACTGCTTGAAATCGGCAGTCACAAAACCGCACCCCTGGGTGGCGACAATCAACGCTGCCTATCAGAGCTGGGCGGACTACTCCGGCACGGTCATCATCCCAGCCAGAGTCAGAAAACCCAAAGATAAAGCCAAGGCCGAGCTTAGTGTTTTGTTGGTGACCCGCTGGATTTTGATGCGACTTCGGCATCGCACATTCTTCAGCGTCGGACAGCTCAATGCGGCGATTGCACAGCTGCTTGACTCGCTCAACGAACGGCCCTTTCAGCGCCTGCCTGGTTCACGTAAAAGTCGGTATGAAGGCATCGAGCAACAGGCGCTCAAAGCTCTGCCAGCCTCCCCTTATGAGTACGTTGATATTCTTGATGCCCGCGTGCACATCGACTATCACATCGAGTACAAACGTCACTACTACTCCGTCCCTCATAATCTCACCAAAACGACAGTCGAGGTGCATGCCAGCGCCAAGCTTGTCAGTGTCTATGCACGGGGGCAACGTGTCGCCTGTCATGCCAGATCTCATGTCCGTGCCGGATATACGACTCTCACCGAGCACATGCCCGGTGGCCACAAGTTCATGGCCGAGTGGTCAGTGGAGCGCTTCGAATCATGGGCCAGTGACATTGGCCCTTCGACGCTGCACGTCACTCAGGAGCAGCTACGTAGAAAACGTCTTCCTGAACAGTCTTTCCGTGCGGTTCTTGCACTGCTGTCTTTGGCCAAAAAGTATGACCGGGTCAGGCTGGAAGATGCCTGTCTGCGCGCACTGGAAATCGGCTCGCCAACGCGTACCAGTGTGGAGTCAATCCTGAAGAAAGGGCTCGACAAGAAGCCACTGAACACAGCAAGAGACGCAGAGCTGCAGGACGACCTGTTCCTGCAGGATCACGAAAATGTTCGCGGTTCCGAAGCCTTTCACTGAGTTAGACGAAACCGTTTACTGCCGGTAGGCGAAGCCGGTCCTCTTCGCCATCACAACCTCAAACATCATCAAGGAAATCCTATGAACCACGATGCACTTGTGGCGCAGCTGCGTACACTGAAACTCACCGGTATGGCTGATGCCTTCGAGCAACAGCTCGAGCAACCGGCAACACACGATGACCTGAGCTTCCAGGAGCGGCTGTCGCTGCTCATCGACCGAGAGGCCTGTGCACGCAGCAATACGCGCGTTGCACGCCTGCTCAAGGCGGCGCAGCTGAAAATCCAGGCACAACCGACGGATGTCAATTACAGCCATCCACGTGGACTGCAAAAGAGCGCCTTTGCCGCACTGCTTTCAGGGCAATGGATCTCGGGCCATCAGAATGTTTTTCTCACAGGACCTACCGGTTGCGGCAAAACCTTCTTGGCCTGCGTGCTGGCAACACAGGCCTGCCGTCAAGGGTACTCGGTACGCTACTTCAGGACCTCACGCCTGCTGGAGACGCTCTCGATCGCTCATCACGATGGTCGCTTCGCCAAGCTCATTGCACAGATCGCCAAGACGGACGTACTGCTACTCGATGACTGGGGCTTGGAAAAACTCGACCTTGGGCAACGCAACGATATGCTGGAGTTGATGGAGGACCGGCACGGAGCAAAATCCACGTTGATCACCAGCCAGCTGCCGGTCAAGGATTGGCACGCCGCCATCGGAGACGCCACTCTGGCTGATGCGATTCTGGATCGGCTCGTTCACAACTCTCACCGCATCGTTCTCAAGGGTAAGTCCATGCGCTCAATGGATCCAACAGTCGAGGCGTTGAACACCCCAAGCTGATCACTAACGGTGATATTCTCTGACCTCGCGCGTTAGCTCTACGCGGTGATCACCATGGGCCAGAA
>CANLNQ010000074.1 GCA_947492525.1 uncultured Granulosicoccus sp. | reverse complement strand
TAGTCAGCATATAAGCAGCTTTAGTCAGGTCGAAAAATAACATTTCAAGAGTCGGCAGATAGTCAGGCAGGATCGACGACTTCCATGTGGATATCAAACGACAGCGTTGTGAATGCCCGGCGGGCAACTCTCTGACCTTGATCGGAAACGACAAGGACCAGCATGGTAATCACAAGCTTTTCTTCCAGGGGAAGCTCAGCCAGTGCAGAGGGTGTTCATTACGTTCCAAATGTATGCGTCGTCCAGAGGCGGCGAACAGCCGAATAGGGCATGGTCGACAGGTGTCGTTTATCGTCACACCGAATATCGAGAAGTCCGAACCTGTCGAATGGATGAAGCAGCGAATTGACAGCCCCTTGGGAAAGCAGATATACGAAGAGCGGCTTGCGGTAGTTGAGCCGGTATTCGGCAACATCCGATCCAACAAGGGATTGGATCGTTTCAGCCTGCGAGGCAAGGAAAAAGTAAATGGTCAGTGGCTTCTGTATTCTCTGGTGCACAATATAGAGAAGATCAGTCGTTATTCGAGCATGTCAGGTAGTGGAGTGACGGGAGTCTAGCGTCACCCCATGAGGTAATATGAGCATTGAAAGTGTATTCGGACCGTCGTAATCTCGGCATTATTAGTGATAGTACGATCGGCAAGGACGTTAAAATCATGCTGCAGCGGCGGATTGGGTAGAACGTTGTCGCACTGCGGTGGGTTTTTCTACATCCTCGTTATCCGTCGCATCCCACAGGTAGCAGTGTCCGATTCAGAATCGGATATCCTGACGATATCAGCAATGCCGAGGCTGGAAATAGATGTACTGTTTAGAGCCGCTTGGAGTCACGAATATTGCTGCGGACAAGTGTTTGCGTGGCTGTACAGTTTTCTGCAATGGATATTTCACATGAAGAAATCTCGTTACGGGCATGCAACGCCGGCTTATCGCCGGATCATGGAAACGAGAAGATAGGCATCTGTAAATCGCTACTTCGTAGCGATGAATGCGTGGCTGGGTATCGCAGAGCGTTCATGTCACGAATTGACAGAATGTACAAATATATGTACATTGCAGCATGGACGAAGTTAAAGATATCTGGTGGGAAGGAACAAGCAAGGATGACCTGCTCGAGTTCCCCGTTGATGCTCGACACCTGATGGGATACCAGCTTCATATCGTGCAGTGTGGAGATATGCCGGAAGACTGGAAACCATTGAAGAACCTGGGTAAAGGAATCACGGGTGTCTACGAGATTCGCATTTCTGTAGAAAAGAATATTTATCGCACCGCCTATGTCACCAAGTTTTCAGACGTAGTCACGGTGCTTCACTGTTGGCAAAAGAAAACTCAGCAGACATCACAAGCTGATAAGGATCTGATCGTATCGCGTTACCGATCGGCCAAGGAGACATTGACATGAGCGGAGCAAGGACCAAAGGGTCAGTATTTGATGCAATAGAAGAAGATGCCGGAGTGGCCGAACAATTAAAAATTAAAGCGGCGCTAATGGACTGTATTCGGCAATATATTAAGGAAAACGGGTTGACCCAGCAAGAGGCTGCGGACCTGATGGGAGTTCAACGGTCTCGTATAGGTGATGTCTCCCGAGGGCACATTACTGTGTTCTCGATTGATTCTTTGGTTGCGATGGCTGCACGTGTTGGTTTGCATCCCGTGAAGATCGCAGCTTAATTGTTGCAGAAAGATATTAAGTAAAAAGCTCTGGATAACATTACATTGCAGCTGTCATTGGACCCACCACCGGAACGTGGCTACGCCACAACCCGGCGTCGCCTCCAATGCAGCTGAATGTTTTGTTCGGTTTACTAGCCTAGATTGAAGCACGACTGAACAATAACGCGGTTTCAGGTAGTCTTCGATGAATGGCTGTATGAAATAATAGGTTGGACAGCTGTTGTTTGCATTAGAGTAAATTATGAAATTGGAATTAGACCACTTTTTTGTAATAGTAGATCCAAACGGGAAAGTGGCTGATTTGCTTTTGAAGTTTGGTATGAAGGAGAGTTTTTGCAGAGATCACCCAGGGCAGGGAACATCCAACAGACGATTTGAACTTTCAAATAGCATGTTTGAGATTATTTGGGTTCGCGACGCGGATGAAGCCAACAATGGACCTGGAAAAGAGCTGAAGTTTGTTGAACGATACAAACGACATGATGCATCGCCGTTCGGAATAGTATTAAACAGAAAATGTGCTGCTGATTCAGGTACCCCATTTGATGGTTGGACCTATCAGCCAGATTATTTTGAATATCCAATGTCTTTTCATGTGGGCGCCAACTCCTGTAATTTATTAGAACCACTATGCATTTATGTTCCATTCTTGAATCCACCTAGTAGAAAGGCAGAACAGGGAATTTTCAGATCACTTAGCAACATTAAGATAACTACACCGATAAACACACTGTCTGATGTACTAGATGTAGTAAATAAGGCTGACAGAGTGTCGGTCGTTCGCGGTGATCAGCATTTAATTGAAGTTACCTTGGACGATAATCGCAAAGGATTGTCAGAAGATTTTCGCCCTGATTTACCATTGGTGATTAATTGGTAGAATTTTTTTGAAAATAAATCAGTCAATACAACTTCTGCTATTGCGAGTGTTCTCAATATTGTTTATACAGTGATGCTCATAAATCAAAACGTAAACCGAACAATACGTTTAACCTGTCAACTTGACTCAGCCCTCCCTGCGCTGCCGCTCCAGTCGGTCTGCGTCAATTGCAGGTTAACGCGATGTTGAACATGCCGGCTACCGCCGGAGCAAAGTGTATCTTGACAATCAGTGCTGTGTGGAGTCTGATGACCTAACCCAAGGATGGGATAAGGATACATGGAAGCTTCAAGTCGCTATCGACTGCAGAACATCG
>CANLNQ010000073.1 GCA_947492525.1 uncultured Granulosicoccus sp. | reverse complement strand
AGAATCACGCCAGTTGTCGCTGTTGTAGTGGCAATCTGAAATTGCATATCGTTTGCATTCAATAACTTACGTCGTTTTCTGTCGAACTCGGGTGACCACACTGTCGTTCTACGAGTACCTGCAGATTCGCAAGCTGACACTCCCCCCCCCCCTGCCCGAGTTGCGGTCCCTGAAAGACCTCTTCGGTTGGCAGTCGCGCCAGCTGTATCAGGCGAAAGAAGCGGCCCCCCAATACGTGGGCCACTTTCATGAATACCTGCTGCGCGGTGGCTTTCCTCAGACAGCACTGATCGAGAACATGAGCATCGCTCAGACACTGATTCGTGAGGACATCATCGACAAGGTGCTCAAGCGCGACATGACGGCCAACTTCGGTGTGCGACAGGTGCTCGATCTGGAGCACACGTTCTTGTATCTGTGCATGAACGATGGTGGGTTGCTGGACATGGGCAAGCTCTCCAGCAACTTGGCAGTCTCGAAAGCAACCGCCCAGCGCTACATCGACATGTTCGTTGCAAGCCACCTTGTTTACAAGCTGGCACCGTTCGGCTATGGAAAGGAAGTACTGCGTGGCCGATTTAAACTCTATCTGGCTGACCCTGCCATCGCTCCTGCCGTAATGTTACGAGACAAAAGCATGATCGCAGATGCACCGTTGCTCGGTGTAGCGACCGAGGCTGCCGTCTTCAAGCATATCTTTGCCCGATACTATCCCGCCAACGTCAGATTCAGTTACTGGCGAGGCAAGAAGGATCACGAGGTGGACCTAGTCGCTGAAGTTGGTAGCGAGATCATTCCCTTCGAAGTGAAGTACCGATCGCGCTCCCCTTCTCCGGCAGACCTGAAAGGCCTGTTTGAAATGGCGCATCAGAAGCAACTTGAACGCGCCTACGTGGTGACCAAGGAAACCGACGACATCGGTGTACTCGCCAGTAAGGCGTCACCGGTTGCCATCATGCGCATTCCTGCGCCACTGTTGTGTTATTGGATGGGATCCACCGAACTTGAGTCCGCATCACGCACCTGAAGCTTCCTCATGTAATACATGATGCCGGCCTGCATGGTCTGATCCACGCAGACAGTCCAAGGTCTTTTGGGCCCGCTAGTATCCGTGGTTATACCAATAATCACGGTTAGTGGGTCTAGAGGTGTTGCTGGAGACACCCTCTCTCACGGCAAATCAACGCTTCGAGCGAACCAGCCAGTCAGGCTGTCAGTCTCACATCGTTACTGTATTGCTAATCTGTATCGGCCCGGATGCACAGGGAGTGACCGTTTGATAGGGTTCTGACAGCGATTGCTTACCCAAATTCTCTCCAATACAACCGGGACGATTCATAATGGATTGTCCGTGACTGCTGGGGAGGTTCAGGTTGACCACAGTATTCACAATGAAGTTCCCCATCTTCATCAAGAAGCTGCAGGCATCAACCCGTCGAAGGCTCTAGTCCATTCTGCACGAAGTCTATCTAAATCAACAGTTGCCATAAAACCCTGCTCTTTATCTTGCCTATAATGCCACGCAAAATCCACTAGTGATGATAGTTGCTGCCGATAAATATTCTGTAGTTTATTTGTCGAGGCATCAGAAATATATTTTAGAGCCTCAACTGGATCAATATTGTCATTTACGACCATGTAGGTGATCAGATTGAATTTTTCAACTCCGTCAAACTCTGGCTCTTCAATCAGAGTCCATGCAAGAGTAGTCAGGAGATTTTTTTCACCTCTGATTCCATAGTCCACGACTTCGCCTTCGATTAGTGGTGTCAGATTTCTAGGCGTGTCATAGCAGGCATTAGCGAGCAATTGCGCCTCTTTCTCTCTGCCATTGAAGAGAGCCAGTCTGAGTATCTCCCACAAGTATTGGTTATCAATATGGTTCATTCATTCATTCTCTCTCGGTCATAGTCACTCATTTGTGAATTATTCTCGTTAGGTGCATTTATTGTTTCAGTCCCTGTCCATGAATCAGGAAATTGCCTCTCATTGCCACTGTTCCCGATATGGTTCTGATGTTGATGGACTACCTCTCCGTCTCTCACTACCGTGTGTGTTCGAGAGATAGCATTGCCCTCATCATCGCGCTCTATTTCCTGTTCAGAGATGCCACCGTCCGCACCAACAGATTTTCTTTGTTTCTTTTCGCTAGTCGTTCCATTATCTGGTTTTGAATCACCTTTTTCATCATCGGATTCATTGTTGTTCTCGGAGAACAGCCCTAGATGACGGCCAGTTTGATGCACTCCGTATGTAAGCGCAGCCCCAGCACTAAGACCAAGCACGGCGTAGCCATAGATCGCGTAGCCAGCGACCGGTACTGCAGCTTGGGCTGCTCGCCCATCTGGATCTACATAGCGGTACGGATTGTTGTTCGCATAGGCATACCGATTGAACATCATCGGATTCGATGCCGTGAACCCCACCGGATCATTCGAGTAGAAGCGTCCGATCTGCGGATCGTAGTAACGCGCCTTCATGTACACCAGGTCCGTTCCCTCATCCTGCAAGTGACCGGTGTAGCCTTTACGTGAGCCGGTGCGATCGTGCAGGAACTCCTCCCCGGTCTCACTCACCCGGTCCTGCGCTCGGCCATAGGGATCTGAGTGTTCATGCCAGAGCGTATTGCCGTGCTGATCGCTGACCAGCGTGGGCGAGCCCAACAGATCGTGGTGGTAGAAGATCACGTACTCGCCATCCCCCAACGTGGTTTCGGCGTGCGTACTCGATACCGACCCTGCGATCAGTAGCATGCCCAGCAGCGTGAGCAGGGCTGTTCTCAGGCGGTGGCTTCTCTCTCTCATCGATGAATCATCCTGTTCTCGGCGGTGATAGGCAAGCGATCTTTGTGCCCGCCCTCCTTCACAATCCAGGCAGTTCCGTTGACTGTCGCTCAGCTCGGTTCCGGCGAGGCCGGGTCGAGGAAGATCGTCAGATCATCGGCGGCATTGCAATGGGTGCCACTGGTAT
>CANLNQ010000072.1 GCA_947492525.1 uncultured Granulosicoccus sp. | reverse complement strand
GAGGAACCGTATGACCGAATGGGTCACGTACGGATCTGTGGGGGGCGCGGCTGGAGACAGCCGCTCCTACCCGGAACTTGTCAATTTGACATTTCATTCCCTACGCTGCCGCTTCGGTCTTTAAATGTCAATTGCAAGTTAACGCTGTAGTTAGGTTGTTATAACGACCGTCTGGATAATAACATCTATCATATAATTCATAAGTGATTATCATGTGCCGTACGTTTGGCCAGCTTAAGATCAGTGCTGATTTTTAAAACATCGGTCATTCCCAAAGATTTCTTTCTCGCATTGAGAATGCCTATGAATTCCACAATATTTGAACCCCATCTATTTCTAAACATATCCCTAACTACAAGGCGATTTTCTAAAGGGTCATGAATGTAAAAAAGTCTTAATTCACTGCGCGCGTGTACGGGGAGATTTGTCGTAAGATTACAAACATATGTTGAGAAATCACTTTGTAATTTTGTTTTTATAGGGCGATTTTGTATATCTATTATTACCTCATCAATTGTGAGGTTGCTGAGTCGATTAACTCTTTCAAAGGAATTTACATATTGAGTGAAATAAGTTGCGAATTGCTGTTCTTTAAATATCTCATTGCTGTCATTCTCAATAGTGCTTAAAACAGCTTGTTCGAACGCCCTGTCAAGTTTTTTAAGCGAATACTTACCAACAAGGGATGCATTCGACAACTGCAGCTCTAGAGCTGCTTTCTTGAAATAGACTAGGTCCAATGGAGGTGCAATTTTATTATTTACTTCTTTCGCAGTCACTGGAAAAACGTCATAAGAAATTTCATCACGTGAATCATCTCGCAACCAAAAAGAATATGTTGTTATATACAATCCGATAAATGTTATCAGCGCTATTATGGTAGAGGAGTCTTGTCCAGCGCCTGCTGTGATTAACGTCCCTCCTATTAGGAGTGATGCTAGCCAAGCGCTTGTTGCTGCTTTTAATTTCGCAGCTAAGGTATGCATTATTAGTCCCCTCCGTTGTTACAGTGATGTTTTATTACATCCACAACAAATAAGATAGCAAAGGCTGCAAATGCGACAATCGCGCCAACGGAGTGTATGTTTGAAATCCAGTTGCCGACCCAGCCCGCGATCGGAAGTAGTAATGTCAGTTGCTTGAACATCCATAAAAACACCCAAAGTAAAATAGATATAAGAGCATCTGTGAGCATATGGATCAAATAAGGTCTCAGAGCCGTCCATACTTCTGATGCGAAACTCATTGTTACCATAGAATCTTATGTCAATCCATGACTTTATCCGAAATTACATATTTTGTGAAGTAGTCGCAGAGTGCAGTTGAGAGTTCGGAGATTCATGCGTTTGACAACGGTTGGAACAATGCGAAATTCAAAGAAACCTAACAAAGCGATGAACACCGACACTTGCGGCCAGCGCGCAACCATGAGTGCCTCAGAACGCGCACTGGCCGCAAGTGCGGGTTATCGCGGCTGTTCGATTCACTGAGAATTTTCGCTAGATTGAAGTCGATGAAATGTATACGAGTTCAGGCCCTGAGCAGTCATGGGATAGATATAGCTTTTCTACATATATATCTGCCAATTTCTGTGATTTACTCTAAAACCTAATCGACAAAAATTATGCGGAAATTGAGAATTTCACATGAAATCCATAACAGAAATGCCGCATATGAATAAATTGAAACCTTTTCAGGTTACTTGCATTATTTCATAAGCTAGTTTCTGTATGATTAAAAATGCGTCCCTAACATCTACCCGAATTTTTTGTTTTGACGTGTGGGCCGATACGATAATCACCTAACAGAATATTCTGGTTTTTAGTAGTTATGGAGTCAGAGTACTTAAATTGCAGAAGCGGCATAAACATATGAAAACAGGCTACGTATACATTCTAATTAATCAATCGATGCCTGGTCTATTGAAGATAGGAAAAACCACTCGAAACTCTCGCGATCGAGCGAGAGAACTTTCTACCAGCGGAGTGCCCACGCCATTTCAAGTGGCTTTTGAAATATTTTCAGAAGACCATGAGAAATTGGAGCACGATATTCATCGTCAATTGAACGATTTTCGCGTAGCTACGAATCGTGAATTTTTTAAGTATCCTATTGATAAAGCAATTTGCCTACTCCAAGAGCTAAGCGCACCTCCAGTTGATAATAATTCGGTTTATATTGCTGAGGACATTCTGCAGAGGCTTAGAGAAAACCATTCAGATGATCTTAAGTCGAATATTGTCGCAGTAAGAATCGTTCAAACAAAAGATCGTGTATGGTTAGAAATCACCACTGAGAATGAGACAGCTGGATACCTAAGAGATCAAACAATACAACGTACGGACCTAGGTTTTATAGTTGATATTGATGATGATATAAATTATTTTAGTCCTGATAGCTCTGTATCAGACAATGCTTTGAGATTTGTTGATGATTTTGGTGATTACTCTATGATGATGACAACCGATCTGTTTCATGAGGAAGCTTGTCATCGAATTAATGAATATCATAATTCAACGCGTAAAACTAGATAACAAAATATCCTAAAATTTGTACGCAGGCAGTTTTTTGGCTTCGCTGGTTCTCAACATTACTGAAGAATAGCCAGCCTAAAGATTGTTGCTTCTGGAAATACTACGAAAGACCGTTGCGTAGTTTAGTGGTTGGGTTTGCATCATTAATGCGTAAATCGAACATTACGTTGCAGCCGTCATTTGACATTCCACGTCCTGCGCTCCCGCTTCGGCCGCAGAATGTCAAATGCAGCTGAACGTTTTGTTGAGGCTGTAGAAAAACCCGTTTGACCCTGCAATACAAGGTAAAATTGGCTTGAAGCCACATGGAAGCAGCTTATGCCCCGGTTTATTCCCTATAACTACCAGCAGGACGCGATGGTTGTTATAAATTTCGAGGACCAGATACTGCAGGGTACCTTTGAGCATGCGCTGCACTTTCTGATCGAGCAGAAGCTGGATCTGAGTGCCTTTCACGCCGCTTACAAGAACACTTATGAAGGACGGCCCGCGATTGATCCGGCCATTCTTCTCAAGATCATTCTGTTCGCCTACTCCAAAGGGATTACCTCCAGCCGCCATATTCAGTGGTGCTGTCAGAGCAATATCATCTTCAAGGCGCTTTCTTGCGACACCAGTCCTGATTTCACCACGATTGCTGCTTTCGTCAGTGGACACTCAGCGGCGATAGGCGATCTGTTCGAGCAGATTGTATTGATCTGTCATCAAGAGGGGCTTATCGGTCACGACCTGATTGCCATTGATGGCTGCAAGTTGCCTTCGAACGCCGCAAAGGAGTGGTCACCCGAGTTCGACAGTTGCGAGCTGAAAATGGCCGTTTTTGGTAGTATTTCCTAGAAGGAATGCGGGCTGCAGGGG
>CANLNQ010000071.1 GCA_947492525.1 uncultured Granulosicoccus sp. | reverse complement strand
GCTTTTTGTGTTGGCTGGAAATTGTCAATCCAGGTTGATTGACCGAGGTTCTTTTAAAATTTGGAGAGTCGTAAACGTTTGTCAGTTATATCCCTAGCCGGATAGCTGATGAACAACCAGTACTTATCAATCGTTATTTTATGTCGCCGTATAGTCTGTAGTTGAATAGTTGCTCATAGCTTGTAGCGACTGTTTGGGGTTATATGGTCAAGCGAATAAGTGCATACGGTGGATGCCTAGGCAGTAAGAGGCGATGAAGGACGTAGTAGACTGCGATAAGCGCGGGGGAGTAGTCAAACATGCTTTGATCCCGCGATTTCCGAATGGGGAAACCCAGCGTGCATCAGCACGTTATGCTTGAGTGAATACATAGCTCAAGTAGGCGAACCCGGGGAACTGAAACATCTAAGTACCCGGAGGAAAAGAAATCAACCGAGATTCCCTGAGTAGCGGCGAGCGAAAGGGGACCAGCCCTAAACCCAATGGTGTGATAGTGGAATGCTCTGGAAAGTGCAGCCATAGACAGTGATAGCCTCGTACACGAAATCTATCCATTGGTTATTCGAGTAGGTCGGGACACGTGTTATCTTGACTGAACATGGGGGGACCATCCTCCAAGGCTAAATACTCCTTACTGACCGATAGTGAACTAGTACCGTGAGGGAAAGGTGAAAAGAACCCCTTTTAGGGGAGTGAAATAGACCCTGAAACCGTATGCATACAAGCAGTAGGAGCTCCCTTGTGGGGTGACTGCGTACCTTTTGTATAATGGGTCAGCGACTTATTCTCAGTGGCAAGCTTAAGTGCTTAGCGGAGGCGTAGGGAAACCGAGTCTTAAATGGGCGACATAGTCGCTGGGAATAGACCCGAAACCGGGTGATCTATCCATGGCCAGGTTGAAGGTTGAGTAACATCAACTGGAGGACCGAACCCACTTATGTTGAAAAATGAGGGGATGAGCTGTGGATCGGAGTGAAAGGCTAATCAAACCCGGAGATAGCTGGTTCTCCTCGAAATCTATTTAGGTAGAGCCTCATGTATCACTGCTGGGGGTAGAGCACTGTTATGGCTAGGGGGCCATCCCGGCTTACCAAACCATTGCAAACTCCGAATACCAGCAAGTGCAATCATGGGAGACACACGGCGGGTGCTAACGTCCGTCGTGAAGAGGGAAACAACCCAGACCGTCAGCTAAGGTCCCTAAATATTGCTCAGTGGGAAACGATGTGGGAAGGCATAGACAGCCAGGAGGTTGGCTTAGAAGCAGCCATCCTTTAAAGAAAGCGTAATAGCTCACTGGTCTAGTCGGCCTGCGCGGAAGATTTATCGGGGCTCAAGCAATATACCGAAGCTACGGGAGCAGACTTGTCTGCTCGGTAGAGGAGCGTTCTGTAAGCCTGCGAAGGTGTGCTGTGAGGCATGCTGGAGGTATCAGAAGTGCGAATGCTGACATAAGTAACGACAATGGGGGTGAGAAACCCCCACGCCGAAAACCCAAGGTTTCCTGCTCAACGTTAATCGGAGCAGGGTTAGTCGGATCCTAAGGCGAGGCCGAAAGGCGTAGTCGATGGAAAACAGGTTAATATTCCTGTACCACTTATTACTGCGATGGGGAGACGGAGAAGGCTAGGCCAGCCGGCAGTTGGTGTCCGGTTTAAGCGAGTAGGGTGTGATCTTAGGCAAATCCGGGATCGCTTTACCTGAGACGTGATGACGAGCTCTATTTTGAGCGAAGTGGTTGATGCCATGCTTCCAAGAAAATCCTCTAAGCTTCAGGTAATGAGTGTCCGTACCCCAAACCGACACAGGTGGGTAGGTTGAGAATACCAAGGCGCTTGAGAGAACTCGGGTGAAGGAACTAGGCAAAATAGCACCGTAACTTCGGGAGAAGGTGCGCCCCTGATGGTGAAAGTCATTTACTGTCTGAGCTGTTGGGGGCCGCAGTGACCAGGTGGCTGCGACTGTTTACTAAAAACATAGCACTCTGCAAACACGCAAGTGGACGTATAGGGTGTGACGCCTGCCCGGTGCCGGAAGGTTAATTGATGGGGTTATTCTCACGAAGAAGCTCTTGATCGAAGCCCCGGTAAACGGCGGCCGTAACTATAACGGTCCTAAGGTAGCGAAATTCCTTGTCGGGTAAGTTCCGACCTGCACGAATGGCGTAACGATGGCCACACTGTCTCCACCCGAGACTCAGTGAAATTGAATTCGCGGTTAAGATGCCGTGTACCCGCGGCTAGACGGAAAGACCCCGTGAACCTTTACTACAGCTTTGCACTGAACTTTGAACCTACTTGTGTAGGATAGGTGGGAGGCGTTGAAACGTGATCGCTAGATTGCGTGGAGCCGTCCTTGAAATACCACCCTGGTATGTTTGGAGTTCTAACTTAGACCCGTTATCCGGGTTGAGGACAGTGTATGGTGGGTAGTTTGACTGGGGCGGTCTCCTCCCAAAGAGTAACGGAGGAGCGCGAAGGTACCCTAAGTACGGTCGGAAATCGTGCGGTTTGTGCAAAGGCATAAGGGTGCTTGACTGCGAGACAGACACGTCGAGCAGGTGCGAAAGCAGGTCTTAGTGATCCGGTGGTTCTGCATGGAAGGGCCATCGCTCAACGGATAAAAGGTACTCCGGGGATAACAGGCTGATTCCTCCCAAGAGTCCATATCGACGGAGGAGTTTGGCACCTCGATGTCGGCTCATCACATCCTGGGGCTGTAGCAGGTCCCAAGGGTATGGCTGTTCGCCATTTAAAGTGGTACGCGAGCTGGGTTTAGAACGTCGTGAGACAGTTCGGTCCCTATCTGCCGTGGGCGTTTGAGAATTGAGGGAAGCTGCTCCTAGTACGAGAGGACCGGAGTGGACGATCCCCTGGTGTTCCGGTTGTCACGCCAGTGGCATTGCCGGGTAGCTACGATCGGACAGGATAACCGCTGAAAGCATCTAAGCGGGAAGCCCCTCCCAAGATGAGTTCTCACTGAATCCTTGAGATTCCTGAAGGGCCCTTGAAGACCACAAGGTTGATAGGCAGGGTGTGGAAGCGCAGTAATGTGTGAAGCTAACCTGTACTAATTGCCCGTGAGGCTTGACCATATAACACCCAAGCAGTTGCTTGGACTGTTACGTGCGACAGACGCTCTCCGTCATCGGATGAGCGCCAATGACGATTGACAGTACTTCGACTCTCCAGATTTGTTGTTTTGTTCCACTGAACACCCGTGAAACAAGGCGGCACACCAGTTCTCCCGGCGACCACAGCGTTTGGGTACCACCTGATCCCATCTCGAACTCAGAAGTGAAACCATTCTGCGCCAATGATAGTGTGGGGCTTCCCCATGTGAAAGTAGGTCATCGCCGGGTTTTATTCACGACCAGAAAGGCCGTCCCCCAGGGGACGGCCTTTTTGCTTTG
>CANLNQ010000070.1 GCA_947492525.1 uncultured Granulosicoccus sp. | reverse complement strand
CTGTCATTGGACCCGCCACCGGAACGTGGCTACGCCACAACCCGGCGTCGCCTCCAATGCAGCTGAATGTTTTGTTATGTATTCTCTGAGACATCCTTACGGAACTATGCAGTTGCCGGTCTATGGTTTTTCTGAAGACGTTTTATCGCAGCTGGAGGTCTTTATGTAATTAGATCCTGCGATCAAATCATAAACGCGTGGACATGTAAGTGCTCTAAAAATGATATTTGAAAAAATGTTTAGCGCGTGGTGGTTGTGCTGATTTACGACGCCCACTTCTCATTCGTTAATCAACTTGTGCAAACATAAATCTATGCCACCAGAGATATTCTTAAAGGTTGTTACCAGCCAAGAGGGTGTTAGATGTGAATGAAGAAAGAAGTGAAATAAGAAATGAAGTCAAGAGACAGGTGCGCGAGCAGAGTGTTAAATGGGTAATCGCTGGAATACTTACACTATTTGCGTTTGCACTATCTGGGTGGTGGTTGCTATTAAAACCGAAGATAGACGGATACATATTTGATAAATCCGCATCTATACCTAATGGTGCGGTCGTCGCATTTCTTAGTAGCGAGAGTAGACCATGTCCAAGTGAAAACTGGAAAGTCTTCGATGACGCAAAAGGTCGCTTCATTATAGGGGCCGGACAAGGAAATGGGAGTGGGCTTACAGGTCGTGCGTTTAAGCAGATTGGAGGAGTGGAAAAGGTCTTTTTGACTGAGCAAGAAATGCCACCTCACGATCATGCCGCAGGAGTAGTAGATGCGCAAGGTATAACTATAGGTTCGCCAGATGGGATTGACGATAATATACACATGCCATATTTCGAAGATGGATCAAAATATGTGACCGAAGGCAAGTCAGTTGGGATTATTTATCATTCAGGTGGCAAAGACGGAAAAATAGGAACTGTTGAAGGGCATAACAATATGCCTCCCTATTTAGCTCTCTACTATTGTGTGAAAGACGCATAGGTGATTTGGACAATGAACAATTAACCTGGTATGACTCTTCCGGTGCAATATTATGAGTGCGATGGAGGATGCGAGTACTTCTGAACGACTCGTAAACCGCAATTGGTCAAGAGCTCTTACTCTGGAAACAATATGAACGACATAACATTACATTGCAGCTGTCATTGGACTCGTCCCCGGAACGTGGGCTCCGCCCACAACCCGGTGTCGACTCCAATGCAGCTGAATGTTTTGTTATTTGTATAGGCCCAGCATCCTTACTCGTAAAAAATATCCGTATGGGCAAATTTTCTAGCAAATCCAAACCTCAATAGAAGTACTTTTCAGATACCACAACATGTGGTATAACTTACGTATATTGTGGTAGTAGGAGGAAATTGTGAATCCTGTGCTGGAAAGTATCTTGGGTAGCAGGTCAGCCACCTTGGTCTTACTATTTCTTGAAAACTATGGTGAGGGCCACGCATCACGTATCTCTAAAACGTTTGATGTGTCTGTAATGGGAGTGCAGCGCCAATTAAAGCGGATGGAAGAAAGTGGCGTACTCGTTAGCCGAATGGTCGGGAGCTCGCGCATCTTCAGCTTCAATGAAAGAAACCCGACCGTAAAGAATTTAAGAAAATTTCTGGATGGTGAACTGGAGACACTTTCAGCAGAAACGAAAATGACATATTTTCGGCAGAGGCAAAGACCTCGTAGAGCTGGCAAGCCTCTATAGATAATGATAAATAAAGACACGTCGATGGCGGAGGTTGCAGCGATGGTCAGTGCTGCTCTGGAAGATTCACATATTACGGCTACTTTGTCCGGTGGAGCTGCGGTGACGATTTTCAGCGATAACGCATATGAAAGTGCAGATCTTGATTTCGTTACTTCTGAAAGTAATAAAGTAATTAAAGAAACAATCGCTAAGCTTGGTTTTCAGCAGTCGGGAGCTAGCCGAATGTTCGAGCATCCCGATAGTAAATGGTACGTAGAGTTTCCGCCTGGGCCTCTTGGATTCGGCGATACTTATATTGATGCTCGTAAGATACCGATGCTCAATACGAAGTACGGACCAATCAGGATTATCACGCCTACTTTATGTGTAATCGATCGATTAGCAGCCTATTGGTATCATATGGATAGACAAACATGGGATCAAGCGATTGAAGTAGCTAAGCGACAGGACATCGATTGGGAGTATGCCTATTCATGGGCAAAGTCAGAAAGGCAGTCAAAAGATGACATCGACAAGCTTCGCGCTCTTTCCGGCAAGTAAAAGTACAAATAACATTACATTGCAGCTGTCATTGGACCCGCCACCGGAACGTGGCTACGCCACAACCCGGCGTCGCCTCCAATGCAGCTGAATGCTTTGTTAAGTGCCTTTGTACCGTTACTGATGCGCCCAAAAAGAATTATTTGGCAAAGACTTGAAATTACACCGTGAATATATCCAATCAAGAGGAACTAGACTCACATCTAGAGGCAAGCTCGGGGCGAGGTCTAGTGGTGGAATTGAGAGATCAGATTTTTAGCTTTGATGTGGATCTGAAAATAGTTATTGATAAACAACTGAAATTTGATGAGATAAATTTTAGTGGATCCGAATTTAAAGGTATTTTTAACGCTAGCAATGTAGTATTTCCTGGGGTATTCCGGGCTAAGGATACTGTGTTTCACAAATATGCCAATTTCGACAACAGTGTATTTCGGCCAAAAGATGTGGACATTGCAAATGTTCGACTCAGAGCTATACAGAATCCTAAGTACAGAGAAATTTGGTTCAACGAAGAAAACGATGCAGTATGGGAAAACCCAATGCCTGGCGAGTACTGCTGCTGGTTTGATTCCTCAGAATTCAGGGAGGATGCGTCTTTCGTTCGTTGTAGGTTTTACGAAGCAGCTTGGTTTGGAAATACAAGATTCTTCAAGAGAGCGAAGTTCACAAACGCTATATTTGAAGGACCATCAAGGTTTATAAAAGTATATTGTGGACCGAGCTTCTGCATCTCCGCGTCTGCAAAGAATGGAGAGCCAGATCCTATGCTAACCATGCCACGTGCTAATTTTAGAAATAGTACATTCAGAGGGAGCGCTCTATTCAATGGCCGTAAATTTGCAGAAGCAGTAGATTTTAGAGATACCTCATTTGAGTATCCAGCCGAGTTTCACGGAGTCGAATTTGCGCGCGAAATTAGTTTTCGCAATATCGCTATAGAGAAAATTGATGACAGGAACGCCGAAAGGAATATAAGAGGTCTCCGTAGAGAACTTGATAGAAAGGAGGAGCCATACACCACTTCATATCTTTTATGGAGGGAAATGCAAAGTGCTTGGGAAGCTCGTAGAATAGATTTTCCTACTTATTGCTTCTCATACTTATACAATACATTTTCCCGTTTCGGCAGAAGCGCTTCGCGACCACTTGTCTTCTATATATTGCTTCAGGTTGGGTTCTTTTTTGAATTAAAATACGTATTGTTTGGAACGCCCGCAAATCCTGCTGGGTGGGCCCAAACTGCGGCATTTTTCTTTAAAGAAATATCAAATCCGCTTAATGTGATTACGGAGACAAGATTGCCAGATTTTGTCAAAGTTCGCGTGCAGGCTGAACCTTGGGTAGGTGTACTACGAACGTTTTCTACATATTTGCAAGGTGTCTTTACAATAGTAATGGTAGGTCTATTCGTTAATGCATTACGAAAGCGGTTTCCGCTTTAGTATCTAATAAAATGACGGCACTTAACATTACGCTGAAGCTGTCAATGGACCCGTCATCGGAACCTGGGCTCCGCCCAGAACCCAATGCCGCCTCCATTGCACCTTAGCGCACTTGTTGAACATGCCGGCTATCGCCGGAGCAAAGTGTATCTTGACAATCAGTGCTGTGATGGAGTCTGATGACCTAAC
>CANLNQ010000069.1 GCA_947492525.1 uncultured Granulosicoccus sp. | reverse complement strand
AAAAAGGAAAAAGGAAAAAGGAAAAAGGAAAAAGGAAAAAGGAAAAAGGAAAAAGGAAAAAGGAAAAAGGAAAAAGGGCTTGAGACGCGCTTGATGGTCCCGCCACAGCCAGGCTTGACATGTACACCGAATGTACATACTGTAAAGCTATGCGCTACATCTGGGACCCAACGAAGCAAAGGAAGAACCTAAGAAAGCATCGTGTTGAATTTGCTGATGCCGCTGTAGCGCTCGAAGATGAGAACGCCCTGACAGTCTTGGACGAGGACAGCCAAGGCGAGTACAGGTTCAAGACACTATGTGTTGGCTCGCTGCCAGATGTGTTGCTGGTTGTGCATACGGAGGAGCACGAAGGACTGATAACAATCATCAGTGCGCGGCTAGCTGAGCCAGTAGAGCGACAACAATACTTTGAGGTTTTGACCTATGACCACTGATTTCAGTAAAGGTAAGCGCGGACCGGTTGTTCAGCCTGACCCCAATAAGACCAGAATAACAATCCGATTAGATACCGATATCTTGGAGCATTTCAAAGGCCTGGTAAACAAAGCAGGTGGTGGTAACTACCAGACTCTAATCAACAATGTGTTGAGAGATCACATTGAAGCTACCGACGAATCTCTGGAAAAGAAGCTGCGGAAGATCGTGCGTGAAGAGCTCAAGAGAGCTAGCTGAACTCGATGTCTAGCAGTGACCGAACAAAGCAATGATTCTGTAACTTGACCCTGCCACGCCTGCGCTACCGCTCCGTCGTGTCAGCCTCAAGTTCAGCATATTGCGGCTGTTATCTTCCTTTGGATCAGATGGTATCGAATTGCTAGCGATACAAGGCGAAGTTGACAAGCCAAACGGTCATGTATAGGATTCTGTACATAGATGAGATTAGGGTGATTCTATACCTAGGCTAATTATCGTATGGAGGGTTCTATTGAAGAATAAAAAAATGGCTGCTGTTGTTAAAGATCATATGGATGATCCTGCTGGTCTCGCGCAGCGACGCATAAAGACTAAACTGATGAATGCGATCATCGATTACATTGATGATAGAGAGCTAACACAGTCAGCTGCGGCGGAAATCATGCTGGTCCAACGAACGCGTGTGAACGATGTTTGCAATGGACGCATTGATAGTATGACGATAGATGCCCTCGTAGCTATGACGGCCCGACTAGGACTGGATCCGCTTGAGACCGCAGCCTAAACAGCGGTAACTCAATTGACTCAGCACTTTATTGGATACGTTCCTGTGAGTCAATAAAATCAGAAAAATATAACGAGAGAACGGAAAGATGCCAGTAGTTTTCAGGCTTGATGGCTTTAGGTTCTTCTTTTACTCAAATGAGGGTAATCCTCTGGAACCCGTACATATCCATGTACAGAAAGCTGGAGCTGAAGCCAAATTCTGGGTTGGTACAGAAATAACCCTGGACACTAGTGAAGGCTTTGATGCGAAGACGCTGAGGAAGCTACTGAAAATAGTAGAAGAAAATAGAACTCTGATTGAGGAAAGGTGGGATGAGTACTTCGGCTAAGAACGTTAAGTTTGCAGATGATTCAATGTGGGTAGAGCTAACTGATGGACGCACTATTGGTGTACCACTTGCCTGGTTTCCCCGTTTGGTAAATGCATCGGAAGATCAATTGAAAAATCACACATTCAGTCCTAATGGTATTCACTGGGATTCTCTAGATGAGGACATATCAGTAAGTGGGTTGCTAGCGGGACGGGGCGATCAAACAAAGCAAGGGAAAGTAGCAGCGTAAATATTCTAGCGGGAACTCGCCAATGAGAAGATCGAATATCTAAAAACGGAAGATAACCAAGCGATGAAGCTGAAACTGGACCCTGTCACTCCTTCACTGCCGCTCCGTCGTGCCAGCCTCAAATTCAGCTTATCGCGATCTGTTCGATGTGCTGGGTCTGGCTGTACATAGAAGCTTTCAGTTGGAGGGAGTTCTACGGTAGTTCCGAGCAATTTCACAAATCTAGACAGCGAGGAGATCTTTACCGTTGACATCACAGTAAAGAATGCATATCTTTACATATAGTCCAAATGTAAAGGCTAAGAAAGTGTCAAAGCTGAGTTCAAAACGTCAGATCACGATACCGGCAGAGTACTGTGCAGAGTTAGGGATAGGGCCCGGGGACGAGTTAGAGTTCTATGTGGCTAGTGGCAAACTTACAGCTATTAAAAAAACCCCTATGGCTGCAAAAGGAATTCTGCGTGACCTAAAAGGAGATAAGTCGGTTACAGATGAACAGTCACGCCAAAGTGCATTGCGATGATAGCAATAGATACGAACGTCCTGCTACGGTATTTGTTGCAAGATGATTTGAAGCAATCGGGAAAGGCAAGTGCTCTGATAAATGGAGAAGAAGATGTGCTTGTAACCAACGTGGTGCTAGCGGAGACTCTATGGACTCTGTGCGGGAAAAAGTACAATGCAACTCAATCGAATGTTGTTTCGACTATCCAAGCATTATTTGAAGAACCAAAGATCGTTTTCGAAGACCCTCAAACTGTATGGCAAACATTAGATGACTATGTCAAATCGAATGGAAGAAATCTGAAAAAGCTTGATTTCCAGGACGCATTAATAATTAATTGTGCAAAGAAATATGCTCTGCAGCATGCAGAGGGACTGTCGGGATTCTATACCTTCGACAAGGCAGCGCAACGGCTGCCTGGAGCGATGGCACCTTGATCTGCCACGATTATGTTATGCGAAAGATGGTTGTAGAACGACTCCAGTATCAGTAAAAGATTAAAAGTAAATTATGCGATGAATTTGTACTGTCGCAATGGCATGGGTTAGGAAAATAGCAAATCGAACAATACGATGAAGTCGAAGTTTGACCCTGCCACGGTCTACGCTGTCGCTTCGCCGCGTCAGCCTCAAACTCGACTTATCGCTGGTGTTCGGTTTCCTAAGGAAGATCCTGTCTGGCTCGAACCATGTTACGGTGATTGTCAGGGTTCAGCCGCTAGAGGACCCACGCGACTGAAGTATCAACTTCGACCCCTCACAAGTCATGTGCATCAGACCATCGCTTCAATTCCTCGAGCACCAACAAGGCTGAGCGACCGAAGTCAGTAATCTCGTACTCCACAGCCACAGGCCGTGTGCTGCGAACCGATCGTGATATGAGTCCTGCGGACTCCAATTCTTTTAAGCGTTGGCTGACCATACGCTTGCTCGCCCCAACCAGTTGCCGAGCGAGATCATTGAAACGCACCGGACCATCTCTGAGATGCCAAAGGATGGACCCCTTCCATTTGCCACCAATAATTCGCATACCGCGCTCAATCGGGCACGGCAAATCACAAGGTTCCAACGCGTACTTTTTGCCATCTGACGTTGTTTGTATCGAGAGTTTACCCATGAGATGCGCTGTCTTCAGGTTACTAAAAGTATACTAGTTGACTTAGGTAGCCAATATCTCAGAATAACTTCAACACCTCAAACACTGGATACGACCATGGCTACAAACACCGATATCACCGTCTACACGGCAAACACCATGAACGGTTGGAAGCCTTTGATTTTTTTGCACGAGTCGGAAGTGGACTACGAGCTGGTACCAATCAGCTTCGCGAAACGCGAGCAAAAAGAGTCCTGGTACCTGAAATTCAATCCCAACGGTCGAATTCCCACCATTGTCGATCACAGTAACAATCACTTTGCTGTTTTTGAGTCCGGTGCGATCCTTTGGTATCTGGCGGAAAAGTACGGCAAGTTTCTCTCTAGAGACCCCAACTTACGTTCTGAAACACTGCAGTGGTTGATGTTCCAGATGGGTGGCGTTGGGCCAATGATGGGACAAGCTATGTACTTTCAGCGAATCGCTAAATCAAATGGAGATGAAGAACCGTTTTCCATCCGTCGGTATGTTGAGGAATCTCGCCGTCTATTGGAGGTCCTGAATACAAGACTGGAGGGCCGACAATTTTTGGTGGGTGACGAGTACTCCATTGCAGACATGGCCACCTATCCTTGGGCGCGCAGCTACTTCTGGGCTACCGTTTCAGTCGATGGGCTTGATCATCTGAACGCATGGTTTGACCGGCTGGATGCTCGACCAAGAACTCAGGAAGCCTTGCAACTACCCGAGCCGAGACCTTCAGCATTCGGCAAAGGCGATATTGACAAAGCTGCTCAGAAAAACGCTGCTAATTTCAATAATTGAACATAAAATGGCGATACTCACGAGGTTCGCTCTAGGCACAAAGCGATCAAAAAGCATGTCGCACGAACATAAACGTAAACCGAACAAAGCATTGCTCGTGTCCAGATAAATCCCGAATCTTGGGAGGGAGGTAAAAGACCTGAAATTGATTGATGTTACCCAACGGGTGCAA
>CANLNQ010000068.1 GCA_947492525.1 uncultured Granulosicoccus sp. | reverse complement strand
TCTCAGCCGATGATGCGCGGCGCTGGATTGGATTAGTAGATGAGTGTTCGGCGGCTTCATTGAAGCTGCACAGGCCGCGCAGTTGCTATCCCCCGATGATCCTGCGCAAGGTTCGATCAGAGCTCGGATGGATGCCATTGATGCCGTCATGAGCGACGCTGCGATTGCGGCCGCGCCTGTAACGACACAAGAGCCGAGCGATGCAGGCGGGTCGGTAGCCGATACTTGGGAGAGATCAACAAGCCTGTTTCCGGCTGGAGTGCGGTTGGCAGTAGCTTGCCAGAGGGTTGAGCGGCGAAGGGATGCAGACGGGATCAACATTGATGGACACAGGACAGATCAAAATGGGCCGGTGGTGGCCGGCGCTTGATGTCGTAAGGCGTCTGGGGCGCAGCAGGCATTGCCAATCGCCACGTTCACGCCAGCGCGGCTCGCTGAGCGAGATGGCCATGGCCATTCCGGTGCTCTTGTTGTTGGGGTTGTCGACGCTACAGGGCAGCCTGATCTACCACGGCAAGTCGACGCTGAACTACGCCACGTTCGAGGCGGCGCGTACGGGTGCTGTGAACCATGGTCAGGCAGGGGCGATGCGCCACGAGCTGGGCATACGTCTGGCGCCGCTGGCCGGTGGTGATGGCAGTACCGAACGGGCAGCCCAGGCGATACTGCAAGCACGTGTACAGGTGGAGAATCGCCTGCAGACCCGAATCCGCATCCTGAGTCCGACGCAAGCCTCGTTTGCGGACTGGGGTGTGAGCGATCCGGACACAGGGCAGGTGATGATACCGAACAGTCATCTGCGGCATCAGCCCAATGGGGTGGGCAGTCAGTCTGGACAGAGCCTGCGTGATGCGAACCTGCTGAAGATCGAGGTGACGCACGGCTTCGAGATGAAAGTGCCGCTGGTGAGCACCCTGTTGGCGAAGACATTGATGGTGTTCGATGCAGATAACACCGTGTTCTACGCACAGAACCAGCTGCCGTTGACATCGGTGGCCACGGTGCGGATGCAATCAGCGGCCTGGCAGTCAGCGATTAGCGAAGCGGCAGCACACGTGGCGCAGGCGGAGAGTGAGAGTGCGGCGCTGGTGGATGAGGATGCCGGTGATGGGGCGGGCGAGGGGAGTGATACGGCAGGCGGGGAGGATAGCGAAGGAGACACCTCTGACGAGCAGACAGACGGGACAGGCGATGAAGGTGATGGTGACGAGCTGATCGACGGTTCGGATCAGAACGACGGCGACGAAGAAGAGGAGGAAGAGGCTGAAGAAGAGATTCAGTGCGAGTCGAGCTGGGAAGACGAGCGCTACCAGAGCTCAGATGATGGCAACTGGTGGAATCCAATGGATTGGGGAGATGAGATCAAGGCCGCGGCAGCGGTAGTTTGGGATTTCTTCTCGGGGCTGGTAGCAGGACTTGGCGATCAGGTTAATGACCTGCTGACACTGATCCAGGATCCGAGCGTGATGCTGGATATTGCCAGGGCGTTCATCGATGACCCAAGAGGGGTAATTGAGGGAATGCTGGCAGAGCTCGGGGCGGATGTCGAGAAGCTGATGAAATGCGGGCCGGGAGATATTGGACGGCTTGTCGGTCAGAACTTGAACCCCGCGCAGGCGATTCGAATCGTGGGTCGTCTGGCAGGGAGCACTCGTCTTACACGCTATGCTGATGACCTGGAAGTGCGTGATGTGTGTGCAAGTTTTCCCGCTGGCACGCCGGTATGGACCCCGAACGGGTTGGTAAGCATTGAAGTACTGGAAACGGGTGATGTAGTCGATGCTCGCGATGAGCAGACGCTGCTCAACGCACCCCAACACATCACGGCCACCCATGGGCGCGTAGCCGAGGGGTATCACCGTATCGAGACTGAACTCGGGGTGATCGAGGCAACGGCCGAACACCCGTTCTGGGTGCAGGGCAAGGGCTGGGTCGAAGCGAAGGAAATTGCTTGGGAAGACCCGATAGCCACGGCGACAGGCGATGCCATTGCCTACAGCAATACCTACTACGAAGCAGCAACACCGGTTTTCAACTTCTCGGTTGAGTCAACGCCGAATTACTTTGCGGGGGAGATGGGACTGTGGGTACACAATGCAGCGTCTTGCGCAATAGATCTCAGTAAGATCCCATTGATCAATGGTCGAAGGCCGATAAACTATCAGTATGCAGGAAGACAATATCCACTCGAACTTCTTTCACCAGAGATCCGGGAGAAATATCCAGATAGTGTTAGATTTTCGGATCAAGGCTTTCCCGACTTTTCCCCTTATGGGGTTAAAGAAGTCAGAATAGATGGGTTGACCGGCAACTATGCGGATGATGCAAGACTCGGGAACCGTGCAGCTGGTTATGAAGTTACTCCGAAGGCTATGTTTGGCATCATGTGGAGGACGGTGAGACTATAGTGTTGATACCCAATGATATTCACCAAGCGGTGCGGCACACAGGTGGTGCGGCAGTGATACGCAATAGTGGGTTTGACTGAGACTGATTTGAGGGGACTAAAAATGAATTTTCCAGTGAATTTGCTTCGAGTAGAGAAAGCTAGACTATATGGCGTTAGGGGAAGTTACTCTGTGGATATCAATATTGCTCCCTTTTTTCTGGAATGCTGTCAAGAGGAATGTTTTGATCAGCCAATAATAATCAACGGTCTGCCTATAGACGAAGAAAAGCTTGAAGAGATGGCCGGTAGGTGTTACCAATTTCCGAAGTCTGATGAACGTTCGCACTTGGTGGATGCAAGCGTATACGTTCAGCATGCTCATCATCCAGTCGATGTTAACTCTGTCTCTTTCGGCAATATTCAAAATGGTCGAATGTCGATTGAAATTGATTTGACATTCATATTCTCTTTTGAAGGGCTATGTGATTATGGTGATGTTGGTGTTGCTCTGAGGTTCGAGATTCCGGTGAGTTGACGTGCTAGAACTTCGAAAATGGCGGTGTTTATCAGATAAATAAATTATCACTCATTCGAGTGATCTAAGTGGTGAGAGATGTGGCGGTATAAAGCTGAACTTCACTACGAAATAGTATCCGTGAAGCGTCAGATTGCTGGCGTGCAGTATCCAGGAGTGTTTCAGGAGAAAGCGCAGATGATAAGTGATCATGTGGCCTGAAGATTTCATGAAGCTGTAAAAAAAGAACGAATTTTTCACGGAAGAGGATTTCTGTCGGTTCCAGCATTTACTTCGCTATGAAGTGATGTGGATGGGATTGGTGCGAAAGCGGCAGGCTTTGGTACTTGATGGGCTCGATTAGTTCGAGCAGAAAGTGGAAGATATCTCTATTGAATATGACATGGACCACACGCGAAAGTCTGTTGATATTGATCTAATGGGATTCGTTGTTAACAGCATCGAAGCGGCCTTGATAGACCTATCTACGAATTCGTTCATGATGGTGTACCACGCAGAGTTGCAGTCACTGTTGGCAGTAATTGGAATATTGTCGGTGCAAACCCAAGGAGCTTGCCGTGAAAAACAAGAAGAAGATCAAGCTGATGCTCGATTATTATAGTTGGCCCATATGGGTGCCGGGAGATCTGGACAACATCGATCCAAGAACATTGCCAATATCTCGCGAGCTTTCGGATGACTTGATCAGGTTGGCCAAGCTCTATGATTCCGGATTGAACTCCGAATACCCGCCAGATTCACACAATATTGAGGTCGAGCGAGACAGAATCTCTGAAGAAGGGCAGCGATTGTATGAACAGCTTTCGCAAGAATTGCGCAGCGATGATCCAACAAGTCCGTGGGAAGTTGTTTACCACGAGCCTTTCTGATGAGAAATAGCGATGGCGCAACTCGTGAGATATGGAATGAAATAGTCAACGATGTATTGGAAGAATACGCGGAGTAGACGTGATCATGTGGCCTGAAGAATACTTGAAGCTTTACAAGCCCAATGAGTTTGTGACGGAGGATGATCTTGGTCTAATCGAATACCTGCTCCAAGATGACGTCATGTTGATGGGGCTAGTAGGAAGCCGGCCTTTTTCAGTGCTAGTAGGGCTTGATTTCCCCACTGTCGCAGACCCTGCGGTAGCGCTGGAGTTGATAGTAGGCGTCCTCGGCGATAATGAGATAGGCAAGTACACTATGAAGTTTGACGATCTTCCTTCGATACAAGTAAATGCGCGTTCAAGGAAACACCTCACCACGAAGCGATGTAATAGTCGTCGTATCAAAAGGGTGTACGGATGAGAGGGTTGAGTTTGGCGTCGGGATTGTGGAGCGGGTTGATCTTGCTTGCGCTTCAGCTGCCACCAACAGTATTTGCAGACACTCGCGATCTGCGCCCCTTTCAGGAAACAAGTCTGGAAGATGCGGGCCTTGTGGTGCTAGTACCATCAAGGCCACAGTGGGTACTGTCATTGACACCGTTGAAGCATAATCAGCGCATCGAACTCAGTACACCCTCAAACTACTACCCCGCTACGAGTATTCAGATCGTACGCGATGCGGGGTTGGGTGTAATTGACGACGAATTGGCTAAGGTCGCAGCGTCGGCCATGCAGAG
>CANLNQ010000067.1 GCA_947492525.1 uncultured Granulosicoccus sp. | reverse complement strand
GTCGCTGTTGTAGTGGCAATCTGAAATTGCATATCGTTTGCATTCAATAACTTACGTCGTTTGCTGTCGAACTCGGGGGCGCTGGGCCACCAACTGCTGCTCAAGCTCTCGTACCACGGCGGCATCGGCCGTTTCCGCCAGCACGCGAACAATATCGGCCTCGATGGCTTCGCGAACGAACCTCGCATCCAGCACAGCCGGCACCGAGATACGTTTGACATAGGTGCCGCGCTGCGGCCGCAGGTCAAGCAACTCATCGGTCTGCAGGCGCAGAAAGGCTTCGCGTATGGGCTGCCGACTGACGGCCAGTTCCCTGGCCAGCTCGATATCGGACACGCGCTGACCCGGTGGCAATTCGGCACAGACAATGGCCTGTTTCAGCATCTGATACACCTGTGGGCTCAGGGGAAGGCCTCCCTGAATCACTCCCCATTTCACCGATTCAACCATACTGCCATCGTTTGAGATATTCACTGATATATTAGTATACTGCTTGCCCGTTCGACTTTCCGTATTGCAGATCTCCGAGTCTCCATACAGAGATCTGAAGACCACCACACAACAACTCAGGGACAGCTCAACATGAAACACACTTGGCGCTGGTTCGGCCCCAACGATCTGGTCAGCATCGACGATATCTGTCAGGCCGGTGCCATGGGTATCGTCTCCGCCCTGCACCACATTCCCAATGGTGAGGTCTGGTCGCGCGAGGAAATTGCCAAGCGTCAACAGTCCATAGCCACGCGACGCAATGGCGCGGCATCGGGGCTCAAGTGGGACGTGGTGGAGAGCGTGCCGGTCTCCGAGGACATCAAGAAGCAGGACGGTCAATGGCGCGAGCACATCGACAACTACAAGCTCACGCTGAGCAACCTGGCCTCGGCCGGCATTCATACGGTCTGCTACAACTTCATGCCCATTCTGGACTGGACTCGCACAGACCTGCGCTGGCAGCGCCCGCATGGCGGCACCTGCATGCGCTTCGATCTCACCGACTTTGCCTTGTTCGATATCCATATCCTCAAGCGTGAGAACGCGGCTGCAGATTTTCCCGAGGCCATTCAGGAAGCGGCGGCGAAGCGATTCAGGGGCATGAATGACGACGAACTGATGCAACTGCAATCCTCCATCGTCTGCGGCCTGCCCGGGGCCAATCAGGAGCTGACCATCAAGGATGTGCAGGAACTGCTGGCTCAGTACGATGCCATCGATGCCGATCGCCTGCGACGCCACCATCACGAGTTTCTGGAATTGGTCGCGCCCCATGCTGAAGAGCTGGGCATGCGGCTGTGCTGCCATCCGGACGATCCGCCGTATTCCCTGCTGGGTCTGCCACGAGTGGTGTCTACCGAAGCGGACTATCAGGCCATGCTGGATGCCGTGGATGTGCATGCCAACGGGGTAACCCTGTGCAGCGGTTCCCTGGGCGCTCGCGCCGACAATGACCTGCCGGGCATGATGCGCAGGCTCGGCTCCCGAGTGCATTTCCTGCATCTGCGCAATGTCACGCGCGACAACGATGATCTGCCCTGCTCCTTCTTCGAGGACGAGCACCTGGCGGGCAGCACCGACATGGTCGCCCTGATTGCCGCCGCGCTAGATGAAGAACAGCGACGCCGCGACGCCGGGCAAAGCGACTGGCAGATACCCATGCGACCGGATCACGGCCAGGACATTCTGGATGACCTGGGCCGTCGCACGCAACCGGGCTATCCGTCTATTGGCAGGCTCAAAGGGCTGGCAGAGCTGCGAGGGGTCGAACTGGCATTGAGCCATTCGCAGGTGCAACATCTGATCTAGTCAGGGCTCCCGCCGCATTTCCACGCTGGGCTAAGCAGCCAAAGCCTACGGCATAGAGCCGTAGGCTAACTTGCATTACATAATCAAGCGAGTCACGGTACTGAATACGGATTATGCAATGGACCTGGCGATCCCATAAGACAGAACGTATTAATGACTTGAGCCGTCAGCTTCCTTCGGCCATGCAGCTTCTATACATCAGGATTTACATTAATCGTCCATGATCCATTTTCAATCAACTCACCACTATTATCATCGAGTATTGTAAGAACTTGTTCTCCGATACCTTCCGGCGTACAAGAAATGACATGTGTCTGCCGTACCGACTCAGGGTCTCTACCTGAGCTGACACTGGGCGGACGGTTATTGGTCTTCTCACAAGCGTTTCCGTCCAGATAAATCTCTATATGCGGAAGGTCGCGACCTACGACTTCAAATTCTATTGGAGTCCCGGCAACAATCTCAGTCGGAGCAACAGAAAACACGATTGGCGTACCCTCTGTAATCGTACTGCCTTCAGACACCTCGACTTGCAAAGTTTCCCCTGGCAGGACTGTCCCGGAAAATTCGGTCTTTACAGTGAAGATGGATGTGCCAGTGAAACTCGGCGTGCATTCGACAACAATATTGCTACCGTCAGTGGCCGTGCTTATCTCATTCGAACAGAGGAGGTCATCAAAGTAAACTACATTCTCGGCAGTCAGGCCTTGCCCGTGAATCGTAAACATAGTCGCTTCTCCCACCACCGCCTCCGATGGATAGATCGATGTCACTGTAGAATCCAAGGGTGAATCGGAATCTATAGTGATCGTGAGCGGCGAGCCGTCAATATCATTGTCACCAGCCCTTACATGTAATTGATTAGCCTGCTCATTCTCTACATAGCACTCGGCGATGACAACCAGAAGCCCATCGTCAATGACCTCGCATACCGTCTCGGCATCTGAACCGTCGGACAATGCCACACTAACGTAATTGCCAAACCCACCTTCGATTGAAAACGTCACTGTCGAACCTGCAATAGCAGTGTCTGGCTGCACACTGTTGACCGCGTTGCCATCAGGTCTTACATACAAGCTGATTGGTGTTCCTGCCACCCTGTTTCTCGATGAATCGAACGCAGTTATTTCTACAATTGCATCTCTCATGTCTGGGTCGGTAATGTTGCATGAGATATCAACTTCAGTATCCGTCGTGTGAGGTGTGGTGCATCTTCCACCATCAACCAACACCTCGGACACCTCAGAGACATTCGTACCGCTCAAAATAATGTCATTGTACTCGTACCAATGGAGCGACTCGATATTCGCGCTTTCGATCACAACCGATTCAGGATCTACAGAGGCTTCGGATACCTGAATCAATACGGGTGTGCCCTCAATCAACTCTCCCCCTGATTCAGTCGCGATAAACAGTTGCTGTGCACCCGCCGTCTGTGGTGTGCAAGTCAGTGTTGCTCCTGTGGCGGTGCGATTGCTGACAGTGCAATTGCCTGTGTTTGACAGCGATGCCGCCAGTGTCAATGGCAGGTCACTGCCTTGAATCTGAAAATTCACTGGCGTACCCACTGTTGCTGTATCAGGACTCACGGATATCACTTGCGGGAATTCCAGCTGAGGCCTTACATCTATAGCCAACGGGCTTGTCGCGGTTACTGCATAGAAAGTACTTTCCACATTGAGTGTCTGCTCACCTGCTTGGTCAGGTATGCAAGTCACCACTAGTTGAGGTTTGCTGGATGACTGAATATCGCACCTACTGGAGCTACCCAAAGTCACTACAGGTGAGTTGTTCAGCTGGGACCCGAGCACAGTAAACTCCACTTCCTGACCAACAGTGGCGTTCAGAGGACTAACGCTGCTGATTATTGGCAAAGCCACGATTTCTATACTTATTGGCGCACCAATAAAATCATCATAAACATAAGCCTCTATCTCGCCACCTTCGCCTTCGTCGTTAAGTCCCACTCTAACCATTCCAGCGAGGAAGGCATCACGCTCTGCCATTTCACACTCAACTACAATTTCAGTTTCACTACTGGAAACCCACGAACACTGAGCATGGTCCACACCTACTGCCACATCTTCTGGGAAGTTCTCACCTTCAATCGTGAATTGAACCGTTTCGCCCTGGATTACTCGTGCAGGCGACACTGAAGTAACCACGGGTATATCAATCGTCTCAGGCTCGATCTGTAGAGACCATGGCGAACCCTCAACGGCTTCACCACCAGACTCTAAGGCTATAAACAGCTGTTGCGCTCCAGCCGTCTCAGGTGTGCATGTGAGAGTTGCCCCTGTTGTTGTTCGATTGCCAATGGTGCAATTGCTGGTGTTCGACAGCGACGCCGCGAGTGTCAATGGCAAGTTGCTGCCTTGGATCTGAAAACTCACTGAAGTGCCCACTGTTGCTATAGCAGGAGTTACGCTTGTAATCAAAGGATCAGGAATGACCACCAACTCTGGCTCTACACGAATCGAAAATGGAGAACCCGGTATCGCTTCCCCTGCCGGCTGGTCCGCAACATATAGCTGCTGTGCTCCAGCTGTCTGCGGCGTGCACGTCAGCGTTGCCCCTGTAGACGTGCGATCACTGATGATGCAATTGTCCGTGTTGGACAGTGATGCGGCCATCGTCAACGGGAGGTTGCTACCGCGGATTGTAAAAGCCACTGATTCGCCGACTGTCGCTGTAGTTGGCGTCACGCTGGATATCTGCGGTGCTATCTCGGGCTCGGGGGCGACCTGAATGGT
>CANLNQ010000066.1 GCA_947492525.1 uncultured Granulosicoccus sp. | reverse complement strand
TGACGAGCCACCTCGTTGCCGTTTGCGCGGCAGCGCGGACATTCTGGGTTCATATCCTTATAAACCATTGATTGAAATTAGCGTTTACAGCATACCCTGTTTTACCGAACACAGTGAAGTGGGCCAGTTTTATCAGGCTGCCTTTTGATCCTCACACCCCAGACTCGCCGCAAACAGATCCAGCAATGCCCGCTCGGCTCTTGCCACATAACCGTCATGCTGGACGATTTCCAGACAATGCTGCACGAAGGCTTGTCTGATGGGTCTTGGTTGTACATAGAGAGTCTGGAAGGCGGCTTCCAGTTCTTCGACAATACCGCCTTCCCGAGCCGTTCGGCGTGGATAGCGTGTTTGCGTATAGCACTTGAGGACGCGCTCGAACTCGGCATCCAGTACCTTGGGAGAAGCGCCGGATGACTCCACCATGAGCGAGAGCAGCAAGGCGAACTCACTGCCCATGGCATCGAATGACTTCACACGGCTTGCTTTCGCCTGCTGCGATGCCTTGCCGACAACGTTGTGCAGCACAGGAAAGTCCACTTCCAGTCTGCGTCTGATCAGCTGCAGGGTGGCATAGTTCATCAGCGTAAATTCGCCGTTGTCGTTCAACACCTTTTCGAGCTTCAGCAGAATCCGCTGCCGATTTTCACGCCTGACATGGCGCAACAGAACTGCAGAGGCATGCTCCACCAGGCCGAGTTGGTCGTGTATCAATTCATCGGGAATCAGCTCGGAGACGCCCTTCACTCTGATCATGAACTGCTCGTTGAAGGCCTCGCCCAGGGCCTCGAAGTATTTCTTCCGCCTGTCAGGGTCAGCATTGGCAAAAAGAGCAAACAGGGCTGCCAGGCAACTGCTTTCATCAGGCAGCAACAACAGGATACGATCGGACAAGGCACCGTGCCGGACATCATGTGCGATGGTTCGGTGATCGGTAGAAAACCGGCCCGCCGCGACAGAATCCGAATTGCTTGCGGCGCCAGGCTGAACCAGGTGAGCCACCGCCCCGATTGACTGGACAGTTTCGCCTGCCGCTCTCGCCTGATCAGTTTGTTGCTGCGCCGCCTTGTCCAGCTTGCGACGTTTGACCTCGAAGTGCGGTTCGATCGCGTCGATCCGCGATTGAATATCCGGGTGACTGGCGAACAGTCGTTTGTACCAGGGTGGTTTTCGTCCGGACTGAAAACACAGATGTGCCAACTCCTGTGCATGCAGACCATGCAACAAGGGTTCATGGTCGCGTTGCCGGATGATGTCCAGCGCCGTTGCCATGGCGATCGGATTTCTGGTGAATTGAACAGCACTGGCATCTGCCAGGTACTCACGCTGCCTGGAGAAGGCGGATCGAATCAGCTGCCCGGCCAGCACGCCGATACTGCCAAGCCCTCTCAGGATATACCCGACAATGACTCCCGGATGGAAAGACACGGGTTCATCACGCGACGCATGCGTCTTGCCGATCAGCAGGCGCCCTACTTCATCGATGGCCATCAGACCGCCCAGTGCGATGAGCAGTCGCATGTTCAGTGGCAGGTCACCGTTGTCGATGTGACCAAATTCATGCGCGATCACGGCTTGCAGTTCGGCGCGCTCGAAGGTGTCCAGTGCCCCCTGTGTCAGCACCAGCACATGGCGCCCTTCGTCTGCGCCGAGAACCATCGCATTGATACTGCTTTCGTGACGCAGCACGAACACATCGGGTTGCGGGGTGCTGGAGGCAATGGCTATTTCTGCCACCACATTCAGCAGACGCTGCTCCCGGTCGAAGCGAGATCTGTCCGATGCACGAACGGCACCGAAGCGTCGAGCCAGAACAGCCCCTCCACCTCGGACGTCGAGAAAACGAAAGAAGCCGCCTGCCAGCATGGTCAGCCATACGAGTGCAATCAAGCCAAGTGCCGGGGCTGAGGGTTGCATCAGACTGCTGTTCTCGCCGAGAAGCATGGACAGACCGACCACCACCCCGTGAATCAGACAGGCCATGAAAAGCAGCGTCAGCAAGAAGCAGGCGAGCAGGATGGCTGACTGCCGTCGCCTCGCTGACTGGTGATCGAAGAAGTTCATTGTCGCTCGCAATCAGACAGGTGTACCCCGATGACAATCAGGATTCAGGCGAAAGACACCTTGACCGCTTGACGCATGGCAGGCTCTGCGATTTCGAACAGGTCAGCTTCCCGGAAGGAAAACGCCGCTGCCACGAGTACCGCCGGAAACTGCTCGCGTGCGGTGTTGTATTGCATCACGGAATCACTGTAGGCCTGTCTGGCGAAGGCCACGCGGTTCTCGGTGGATGTCAATTCTTCCTGCAAGGCCAGCATCTGTGTATCAGCCTTGAGCTCAGGGTAGTTCTCCATGACCAGATTGAGCCGCCCCATGGCGCTGCCAAGCCGGCCTTCGGCAGCCGCCAACGCACCTACCAGCCCGGCATCGGCGGGATCGGCAGAGGCCGCTTCACAGCTCTTCGAAGCCGCATTGCGCGCTTCGGTGACAGCAGTGAGAGTCTCGTTCTCATGCTTCATGTACGCCTTGGCGGTTTCCACCAGATTGGGGATGAGCTCATAGCGTCGCTGCAACTGCACGTCAATTTGCGAGAAGCCGTTCAGAAACCGGTTTTTCAGGGTGATGAGGCGATTGTAGAAATAGATGCCCGCAACAATGATGATGACTGCAATGGTCAGACTTATCGTGCCCATTCTCTGGAAGATCTCCGATTTCCGTAACGGAGTTATCGGCCGGGGCAATGGCGGCTTTATCCGATCATCAAGCAGAACGCGCCAGTTCGAACTGGTCGAGATTTTCGCCGCTCATCCGGTAGGCTTTGCCAAACCCGACTACCAACTGCCCACGTTGGGGAATCAGACGGAACAGGACAAAGTCAGGTAGTTGCCGCAGCAGACCGATCATCTTTCCGTGGCGCGCCTCGAACCGGTCGAGAAGCTGGTCGTAGTCGTCCGAGTCCCTGGGCACAACCTCTGCCAGACACTGATAGCTGACGCGGCTTCTGGCGAAGATCTGCGAGGAACTGGACTCATCGTTGATGATCATCGCCGATGCGCGTGCATTGGCGAGCAGATCACGAGTGTGCAAGGCCAATTGACTGACAAACACGATGATGTCATTACCGTCCATCAGAAAAGGCGTATAGCCCGCATGCGGTTCCGCATCCTCACCCACGGTGGCCAATTGAACGCTCTGCATGGTGGCCTGTAGCTCTGCGAGAGCATCGGCAGGCTTCTGTTCTTCACTCATGATCGGATTTTTTCGTGTCGCGCAGATGAAATGTCACCGCAACTATGATAAACCACTGCCCATGAACATACGACCCTTCGAAACTCGCGACACCACGGCTGTCATTGCCCTGTGGCAAGCCTGCGACCTCACCCGCCCCTGGAACAATCCGTCACTGGATATTCAGCGCAAATGCGCCATTCAGGACGACCTTTTTCTGGTCTGTGAGGACAACGAGGAGATCATCGGATCCGTGATGGCAGGCTACGAAGGTCATCGGGGCTGGATCAACTACCTCGCGGTCGCGCCGCACGCTCGCAAGAACGGCCTGGGAAGAGATCTCATGCAGGAAGTGGAACGCCGCCTGCTGGCCCTGAACTGCCCCAAGATCAATCTTCAGGTACGCCATGGCAACGATGCCGTGATTGCCTTCTACGAGGCTATCGGATTCACTGATGACCAGTGCATCAGCATGGGGAAGCGATTGATTCCGGACAACTGAGGGTGGGTCTGCCGCCATGACAGGAATTCGTGGCGATGTACCGGAATCAGCCTGAAGACCTGCCTGAAGACCTGCCTGAAGAATTGCCTGAAGAATTGCCTGAAGAATTGCCTGAGGACTTGCCTGCAAGTCTGGCGGCAGATCTGTCTGGAGAACGGGTTTGGATGAAATCCGCCGGTCGACTATTGCAGTTGACGGGCTAGAGTCGGCAGATCGCCGGCGGTACCCATGGCGTAGCGCATGACCATCGACTTCAAGAGACCTGCGCGATCGGCCACATTCAAGGCCGCCGAACGCAGGCTGCGTACACCTTGAGGTTGGGGCTTGAAGGCATGATAGAAGCCGTCGAGTATGGAAATCATCATTGCATTTTCGCCTCGTCGCCATCGCTCGTAACGACGCAACAGGCGTCGTTGACCGGGATCCTGTTCACCGGCACGCCCTTCCAGAATCACTTGTGCCAGGGCGGCCGCATCCAGCATACCCAGGTTCACGCCCTGGCCCGCCAGCGGGTGAACCGTGTGCGCTGCATCGCCAACCAGTGCCACACGTTCCGCCACGTAGTGAAGCGCATGCGCCTTCACGATGGGAAAGCTGCCTCGCTCAAGAACCTGTTTGATGCCACCCAACTCGACGGGAAAACTGGATTGCAAGGCCTCGATGAAGTCTTCATCGCTGAGGCTCCCGAGATGCCTGACGTGTTCTTCATCGTGATACCAGACCAATGATGCACGATGACCGCACAACGGCAACATGGCCTCCGGCCCTGTGGGTTGAAAACGCTGCCAGGTGATGTCCTGTTGCGCAAGCTCAGTCTCTACAGTTGCCACCAGCGCATGGTGCGGGTAACTGGACCGTTCAATCTCGATACCCGCCAGTTCACGAACGGTGGATCGGGCACCGTCGGCCCCTACCAGCAAACGCGTGGAGACAGAAGCACGCTCACCGCTCAGTTCACACACCACCTTGCCATCACTCACACGGTAATCGACAAGACTGGCCGGACAGAGATAGTCAACAGTCGGTGCCGACTTGATGTTGTCCAGCAACGCCAGTTGCAGTACGCGATTTTCAACGATATGCCCCAATTCCGGCGCACCAATGTCGCCTGCCTTGAAATGCGTGCTGCCATCAGCTTCACCATCCCAGACTCGCATTTGCCGAAAGGGACAGGCACGTCTGTCCAGAATGCCCTGCCAGGCACCTACATTTTCGAGCATGCGTTGCGTAGCAATACTCAGTGCCGATACGCGCACATCATAAGGCGGTTGTGTACCCGGAACAAAGGGCTCGGGTTCCTGATGTTCAAGCACTGCGACCTTCAACGAGCTTCCCGCGGCCAGCGCTGCAGCCAGCATGCTGCCCACCATGCCACCACCGACAATCATCACATCGTAATCGACGCTATCGCCTGCTGTCTTGTCTGATTGCGCATTCATCCAATGTGGCCTCGACTATCAGGGTTTCGCAAAGGGCGCTGTTCGCCTCTGTGCTCATGATACGTAATCTGAGTTGATCCGGGCCAATGTGTCGGCAATAAACACGCACTCACTGGAACGCTGAATAGCAGGTGCATGGGCGTGGGTGAGAGAACGAATTGGTGTTCAGCCTTTCAGCCTTTCAGCCGTGTAGACGTGTAGCCGTATGGGCGTATCGGCGTATGGGCGTGCAGCAGAGCGGCCGAACAAACGAGCGGACGAACCGAGGTCCGGACGCGCAGACGTGCGGACTTGCGGACGAGCGGACGAGCGGACGTGCAGACGTGCAGACGTACAGACGTACAGACGTACAGACGTACAGACGTACAGACGTACAGACGTACAGACGTACAGACGTACAGACGTACAGAC
>CANLNQ010000065.1 GCA_947492525.1 uncultured Granulosicoccus sp. | reverse complement strand
AACATCAATCAATTTCAGGTCTTTTACCTCCCTCCCAAGATTCGGGATTTATCTGGACACGAGCAATGCTTTGTTCGATTTGCTATTTCCCTAACCCATACCATTGCAACAGTACAAATTCATAGCATATTTTTCTTTCAATCTATTACTGATATTTGAGTCGTTCTACAACCATTGACCGCATAACATAATTGTTATCGATCAAGTTGCCATCGCTCCAGGCAGCCGCTGCGCTGCCTTGTCAAACGTATAGAATCCCGACAGTCCTTCTGCATTCTGCAGTGCATACTTCTTTGCACAATTGACGATCAATGCGTCCTGGAAATCAAGTTTTTTCCCATTCGATTTGACATAGTCATCTAATGTTTGCCATATCGTTTGAGGGTCTTCGAAAACGATCTTTGGTTCTTCAAATAATGCTTGAATAGTCGAAACAACATTCGATTGAGTTGCATTGTACTTTTTCCCGCACAGAGTCCATAGAGTCTCCGCAAGCACCACGTTGGTTACAAGCACATCCTCTTCTCCATTTATCAGAGCACTTGCCTTTTCCGATTGCTTCAAATCATCTTGCAACAAATACCGTAACAAGACGTTCGTATCTATTGCTATCATCGCAATGCACTTTGGCGTGACTGTTCATCTGTTACTGACTTATCTCCTTTCAGGTCACGCAGAATTCCTTTTGCAGCCATAGGGCTCTTTTTAATAGCTGTGAGTTTGCCATCAGCCACAAAGAACTCCAACTCGTCACCGGGCCCTATCCCTAACTCCGCACAGTACTCTGCCGGTATCGTGATCTGACGTTTTGAACTCAGCTTGGACACTTTCTCGACCTTTACATTTGGACTATATGTAAAGATATGATTTCTTTACCATGAAGTCAATAGTAAAGAGTTTTCTGCCGTCTAGTATTGTGAATTTACTCGGATCTACCGCAGAACAACCTCCAACTGACAGCTTCGATGTACAGCGAGACCCAGCAAATCGAACAGATCGCGATAAGCTGAACTTGAGGCTGGCGCGACGGAGCGGCAGCGAAGGAGTGACAGGGTCCAGTTTCAGCTTCATCGCTTGGTTATCTTCCGTTTTTAGATATTCGATCCTCTCACTGACGAGTTCCCGCGAGAATATTTACGCTGCTACTTTCCCTTGCTTAGTTTGATCGCCCCTTCCCGCTAGCAACCCACTTACTGATATGTCCTCATCTAGAGAATCCCAGTGAATACCATTAGGACTGAATGTGTGATTCTTCAATTGATCTTCCGATGCATTTAGTAAACGGGGAAACCAGGCAAGTGGTACACCAATAGTGCGTCCATCAGTTAGCTCTACCCACATTGAATCATTTGCAAACTTAACGTTCTTAGCCGAAGTACTCATCCCACCTTTCCTCAATCAGAGTTCTATTTTCTTCTACTTTTTTCAGTAGCTTCCTCAGCGTCTTCGCATCAAAGCCATCACTAGTGTCCAGGGTTATTTCTGTACCAACCCAGAATTTGGCTTCAGCTCCAGCTTTCTGTACATGGATATGTACGGGTTCCAGAGGATTACCCTCATTTGAGTAAAAGAAGAACCTAAAGCCATCGAGCCTGAGAACTACTGGCATCTTTTCGCTCTCTCATTATATTTTTCTGACTTTATTGACTCACAAGAATCGTATCCAATAAAGTGCTGAGTCAATTCAGTTATCGCTATTTAAGCTGCGGTCTCAAGCGGATCCAGTCCTAGTCGGGCCGTCATAGCTACGAGGGCATCTATCGTCATACTATCAATGCGTCCATTGCAAACATCGTTCACACGCGTTCGTTGGACCAGCATGATTTCCGCCGCAGCTGACTGTGTTAGCTCTTTATCATCAATGTAATTGATGATCGCATTCATCAGTTTAGTCTTTATGCGTCGCTGCGCGAGACCAGCAGGATCATCCATATGATCTTTAACAACAGCAGCCATTTTTTTATTCTTCAATAGAACCCTCCATACAATGATTAGCCTAGGTATAGAATCACCCTAATCTCATCTATGTACAGAATCCTATACACGACCGTTTGGCTTGTCAACGTCGCCTTGTATCGCTAGCAATTCGATACCATCTGATCCAAAGGAAGATAACACAGCGCTAAGGTGCATTTGAGGCTGACGCGCTGGAGCGGCAGCGCAAGCGTGGCAGGGTCAAATGACAGCTTCAGCGTACTGTTAAAGTTCCGTTTCTAGAACTCTGAAAGCAGCGCGACGCTGTCGATTTATGCCGCAGACTGAAGAGGATCCAAACCGAGTCGTGCAGCCATAGCTACCAGGGCGTCGATTGACATTTTGTCTATACGACCATTGCACACATCATTCACGCGAGTACGCTGGACTTGCATTATTTCTGCTGCTGATCCTTGAGTAAGCTGGTTTTCATCAATGTGGTTGATGATCGCATTCATTAACTTTGATTTCAGACGAAGTTGCATTGCATCTGCTGGATCTTCTGCCAACTCCTCAAGAATAGATCCGTTTACTTGTTTCATGAAAAATATGCCTTCGCTGATTTGTATCTATCTTCAATAAGCCTGATATCTGATGAAGCCGTTTTATTTGTTTTCTTATTCCAACAGTGCAGTACCACTATGTTGTCACCAAATTTTGTTACGTAGGCAGATCTATAAATATTCGTATCGATTTCTACGCGGATTTCACGAACTCCGGTAATCCCTTTGCTCAGCTTAGAAAGAGGTTTCCAGTTCTTCGATTCATACCCTGCCTGCAACCTTTCTAACTGAAATCCCAACGCTCTGCGAGCCTCTTTTCGGCAACTCGCGTAAGTCCTCCAGGCTCGATCCTTCGAAATAGAGTGGCTTCATATATGTATACAATAATATACATGTACAGAACACCTGTCAAGCCAGATCCAGGATTATGTTATTGCCTGCGAGAATTTCGCTTAGGAGCTTTAACAATGCGTTCAGCTGCATTTGACTTTGACCGACCGGAGCGTCAGCGCAGAGAGAGCAAAGTCACAATGTCAGCTGCAACGTACCGTTAACTTTCATTTTCATTGTCTATTTCTCTCGCCTTCCTGTTTGACTACGACGCTTTAGACTCTTTCGGTCTAGCGATCAACGATTCCAGGGGGATACCGAGCCCCTCATGCAGATTTCGTATCATTTCAATAGATAAGCCTCGCTTCCTGTTCAGCACTTCCGATACACGCGCTCTTGTGCCTATGTAACTTTCTAAGTCCGAACGACTCAGCTCGTTTTGGTCCATGTGGAATTCAATGGCGGCAACTGGATCAGGTGGGTAGATTGGATGATTTACTTTCTCATATGCGTCAACAAGCGTGATCATAATGTCTAGACGATCACCTTCATCTGTGCCTTCCTCTGCCTCCCACAGTTCTTCGATTAGCTGCAAAGCAGCTTCATAATCTTTTTCTGTTTTTATTGGTTGAATGTCCATAGTCACAAAGCCCCTACATCTATCGCATCATATTGTTTATGCGTACCAACAAATTTCACGAATATCGCCTGTCTTGAGTAACTGACGTTTGCAACGAGCCGATATTTGTTTCCCGCAATGTTGAATACAACGTTTTTGCCAACGAAGCTTGCGGACCTGAACTGTTCTTTCACGTCACTCGGTCCTTGCCACTCTGCTCGCATACATACCGCATGCCATGCTGACAGTGGATCTTCGGCATCAGCGTACTGTGGCTTCGATGTCCAGAAGTTTCGTAGTGTTCTCTTTGCTATCACACGCATAGGTGCAGACTAGCACGATCCCATTACGGGATCAACATACATTTCCTATTTCCCATTCTGCTCTTTGGGAAAGGAAGGCCAATACATGGAACAGGATCTCACGCACATGAGATCTGAATGAAAGTTAACAAAACATTCAGCTGCATTGGAGGCGACGCCGGGTTGTGGCGTAGCCACGTTCCGGTGGCGGGTCCAATGACAGCTGCAATGTAATGTTCTGGCAAAGCTAAACACTACCGGTACGAATTAGCTTTCTAAGCTCATCACTGGCTACTGCTAGAACACAGAACTTGCAGAGATTGGGCTCTTACTCAGACCCCATATTTTGAACACAGTTTAAATATCCAGTTCAAAATTTCTTCGGTAGAAACAACACTCTCGCGCTCTCAAAAAGCCAACTACAACATTTATGTCTCACCTGATCCGAACCGACCCTCTTAAAAACCTTGTGCGGAGCAGAATCAAATCAGGTAAACGCTCAGATCCTGGCTGATCTTCCCACTCGTGGCATCCTGTTTACAGACTCAAAACTCACCAGTCACTCGAACACTTGAGAACCCACTTTAAGAATAGATGCCTTACTGGCAGAACATTCGCGATAACCCGCACTTGCGGCCAGCGCGCGTTCTGAGGCACTCATGGTTGCGCGTTGGCCGCAAGTGTCGGCGTTCATCGCTTTGTTATGCCTTGCCTTATTCTCGTGCGTGCGAACTTCGGCGCACCGTCATCATCCTGCATCTCCTCAAACTGTTCGCAAAGCAAATGCGAGTAAGCTATTAGGTAGCCAGTAAGTTCGTCGAAGATTGATATGTATGTATCCAGCGGTACTTCTGGATCGGTTGGAACCTCGAGTAGCATTATTACATTGCCATAGTCCCCTGCACCAAAGTATTGCCTAATAAACGAATCATCTTCCTCATCATACTTTCCATTTCTTTCGAGATTCGCCTTACGCAACACTCTTTTTATAAACTCTTCCTTATCCCCTACAACCCCACCTCTATGAACTATTACGTGTCGAAATTGTTCAATTAGAGCTATGGCTAATCCAAGATTCACGCCTAGTTCATTCGACACTTCAACCTTGCGCAAGTCATCAAATTTTTTTCTGAACAGCCTTATAATACTATTCGGCACATCTTTCTTTTTTCTAGACATGCCCTGAAACCACTCAAGTTCCTTGGAGCTCAAATCATTCAATGTGATGTTTCCATAATCCTGAAGTGGCCACAACCCATTATCCAAATATCCAGCATATGCATATACATTTTCTACAAAATCTTCAAACTCTTCATATGCTTCAGCTAGCAGCCATTGGTACTGCTTATTCTTGTGCAAAAACACAGACGTACGTCTCTCTTCGATTGAGTTAGCTACCAATCCATAGTTATAATGATCTCTATGTCGAGCGGAGTGGAAATACATTTTTTGTATCGACATAGGCTTGCCTGCTAGTGTTGGCTCTCCCGCAGCAAATTCTGCGAATCTCTCGATCTCTGTAATTTCCTTTTTTGCAATTTGTTGCATAGAGCGCTGATATAAGTTTATCTGCGTCATCTTTAAGCAATAGTCTTCAAATATATCCAAAAAACTCATATCAAAAGTTTAACTCCTTTACTCTCTCGGATATTGATCAGACCTTTCTTGAAACTTACCGCCAAAATAAAGTTGATAGCAGGGCATAACGCTTAGATAACCTGCATTGGACGGGTCAAAAAAAAGATCATAGCCTCAGTGCAGTGATCTTTTTTTTGACCCGTCCAATGACTGGTTCATCTTGTTGTTGAACTTGCCATAATCCGGGCACTTCCGCCACTGACTCAACTCTATAGGAATTTGCTTTTTTCCCTTTCGGATAGACCGACCACTTCCAGTGCAACAACTCTCCACAAGTACTACAAAGTAGCTGGTTTTCTGCCTTTTCTTTTGTCCTGCCCACCGACTCCATCAAACCTCCCAAATGCTCTCGGCACAACGCTCTCTTGCGCTTTGCCGCTCCTGCATAAAGTCCGTAGTGACGTACCGTGTGCTGCCCTGCCTCGGGCACGTGCTGCAGTAGTCTGCGTACAAATTCGTTCGGCTTTATCGTCAGCACTTTTGTCCGTTTATCTCGATGGTCCTTGTACCGGAATCCAATTCCATCGGCATCGCAGCGCACTATTTGCGAAGGGTGTATCGGACCACCTTTCAGGTAGCGTGACAGATAGGCCAGAACCCCTTTCCCGTGCGCGTACTGCTCTTCTATGCGAACGCACCAACTCTTGGCATAGGCCGCCTTGTATAGCCTGTAGAATTCTCTTTTTCCATGATCGGGCGGCAGCTTCAGCTCCTTCGCCTTGAACGCATCCTTGATCCTGGCCTGGAATCGCCCCCGGTAGAGCTGCTTCACTTGTCGGCCAGGCAGCAGGAACTTGCCTGTCTCCTTCCATTGATTCCCGGCATCCAGCCCTCCAGC
>CANLNQ010000064.1 GCA_947492525.1 uncultured Granulosicoccus sp. | reverse complement strand
GCGTTTCAATTCGGCGTATTCACTCAGATGTCTGTTTTCAGTTTCGCTACTCGATTCAGCTTGATGTATTTTTGTGCACCAACTGTAAATTTGAGAGCTCTGAATACCCAGCTCACTCTCAGCTGTAGTTGCTCTCACCTAGTCAGCCAGCTTGACTTCCTCAGCTTTGTACTCGTCTGGATAGCGCTTTCGGCCCCGCTTGGCAGGCTTCTTTCTTGTTGCCATAAATCACCTCGGTTGCGATCATTAACGCTTGTTGAGGTGTCCGTGGTAACTGGGGAAAATAAAATCATTTCAAACAAGCATCCACGCCCAGACATTGATTTCTTCTGCGCTGGTTTACTCAGGATTAGGTCCGCGTTTTATCTTGAGGCTCGGTTATCAGGCGCCAGACTAAGAGCCTCTGCCTACCAAAACCGGTAGACCCCATACAGTTACAATAAAAACCCACACTCCTAGAACAATTTTAAAATTTATAATTTCTATTATGAGTATCGACGAAAGCAATTTTCAAGTACACGAGCAACTTTCCATCCTACAATTCTTCTAACAAGGTGAAAATTTGGAGAGCCTTCTGGATTTATATTACTTCCCCCTAGCCTGTATATCATCCTCTCCATTTCAGAACTATATTTTCTGTTTATGGGATAGTATGAAAATAAGAACGATTGAAGAATATTAGCGCAAGCTAGCTGGGCATTTATATCACTACGAACTCCCAACAAGTGCTCTGTTCCGCGCATCAACGACTTATAAGCCGATTCAATTGCTTCATCAGTCGTCCGCTTACTTAAACTTCCATGAAGACCGCTTCTATACATCAACGGAACGCCTTCCGAAAACAATACTCGATCTGCAGATGATAATACACGAGCGAAAAATTCGAAATCATCGATTAGGGATAAATCTTCATCCCACCCCCCTACTTTTTCCAATAATTGACGAGGAATCAGAAACATACCAGACTGCATCATTGGTTGCGCCTCCATCCAAGACTCAACCAACCAATCACAGCCTGTCATATCTCGCCAATCGATTTTTCGATCTAATTCAAACGTGCCAACATCATCATCGTAAAATCGCCCCCACTCCGAAAAAGCGATATTAACACGTGATCCGCAAAGCCGAGCCATTTGTCTTTCAATCATTGCGGGATTTAACAAATCATCTGCATCAAAATATTTTATGTAATCACCACTGCTATATCTGTATGCCATATTCCGAGAACGAGCGGCAGATCGTATAGGTTCACTACAACTTATAATTTTTACTTTTTTATATTTTTTTATATATTTTTCTAAAACCTCATTCGTACCATCAGTCGACACATCTGATACCAACACGATCTCAATATTTTCCCATGTTTGAGAAAGCACCGATTCTATAGCTGCTTCAACGTAATCAGCTGCGTTGTAGCATGGAATCAGTACGGAAACCAAGTATGTCATCGAATGTGCCTGCCTATCATCTATTTAACATTTCCTACCGAACGAAGCAATTGATATATTGCCACCCTTACAATAGGTGCACAAACCCCAAAAAACACCATTGCAATATACTTTACGCATGCGCTGATATATTTACACACAACCCACACCAAAATAACCAATCGAACGTTATGCGCCTTTCACGATAACCAATCAAATTACCACCTCTATTCCTCACAACTATCCAACCATAATAAACAACATACTTCTAGTTTTCATACATATCTCCACGAGTATTGAAAATATGAACGTTTCGAATGTGCCACATAATGATGCATTATCGCTTTCGGATTTTTACCCTCTATCAAATCAGGTAGAACTATGTATTCTTCTTCCGGCGCCACAGTACATTCATGCATTGCAAAAAGCATACTAGTAAGTCCTTGCGTTATATTGTAATGACTACCCTCTTCTAACTCTAGCGTCCGTAATGCGTACTCCAGCCAGTCTAAATCAAGGTCATTACTACGAAATCCGAATATTCCAATGTTTGCTCGATCTGGGAATTTTTGTGTTCCTGCAATTCGAGAACGTAATTCGCGACTATACCCGTAGGCCTCCTTACAATCCACCATATACGCTGGTTTATCTGGTTCAACCATCCAAGCTGTCAACCATTCAGGATTCCGAAAAAACAACATATCGCTATCCAAGAGCATTTTCCAGCCACTCCGCCCGCCATGTAAATCAGTTAATTTACGCGTCAACGGTTGCTTTATACGCCAGCGTCTTATGCTCGGATACTTATTTTCCGGCACCAAAGTTGATAGCTCGTCAAGCATCTGCTCTTGGAGTATTACCTTACACCAAGGCATTACATTCAACATAACATCAACTAATTTTTTATCCATAGTTCCATCATCAATTAAAACAGGAACGTAATCTAGCTGGCTATTATCATGCAGAGATTTATAACAAAATAGAGTCTGATACCAATATTTCTTTCCCGTCATAAAATATATCTCGCGAGTAGGAAATTCGCTCTTTCTCTCAAATTTCTCGAGCTTACTAGCAGCGTTAATCATAGCCAACTCATTACTAGATGTTTTGTACTGTTGAATAGGCCCACCCTCCAGCAACGATTTTGTAATGACACCAAGAGGGTCGCTATATACCTTTCTATATACCTTGCCACCGAATTTATGAATCACGTGTTTTATCTCATTTATAACTTCCATCGCTTCACCCTTCTTGAATACTTCGACAAATTAATCATAACGATAACGTCAACTTTCTTTCGCACTTTCTCGGCGGTGTCCTTAGGCAGTTTGTAGTGCCTCTTCGTTCTGTCTGTAAAGCTCGTTCATAATTAAGTACCGGCGAGTACCCCATTTGCTACTCGCCACGTGCCTGAGTCTGGCCGCTGCCAGTATCAGTGCCGATTGACCGTTGGGGAAGGCTCCAACCACCCGCGTACGACGTCGTATTTCACGCATCAGCCGCTCCAGCGGGTTGTTCTATCTGATACGCGTCCAGTGACTGACCGGGAATCGATAATAGGTCAGTGTCTCGTCAATTTTTTCCTCGATCAGCTCTGCTGCCTTGGGCAACTTCATATCTCGTAGTGTCTGACAGACATCGCGCGATTTTTTCTGGGCCGTCTCGAGGCTCTCCTCGAGGTTTGTCAAGATAGTTGCAGCATTGAATCACGCTACGTTTTCCAATTTTTCCTGCGTTTTGAACTTCCCCAACATTGGCGGACACAGAGTTAAGCAGCGTGTTCCAATTCGTATTGGACCGGGCTTGTGTTATTAATTGATGAATGATGCCGCTGAGTATTGTAGTCTAACTCGATGTAGTCGAAGATTACTTTTCTCATCTTGTCTCGGGTTTCGATAGTTTCTCCGTGAAGAGCTTCCACTTTTAATGAATGGAAGAAGCTCTCAGCACAGGCATTATCATAGCAGTCACCCTTCTTGCTCATGCTGGAGAGGATGCCATTGGTTTTGAGCTGTCGCTGAAATCGTTTTGAGCAGTACTGGCTACCACGGTCTGTGTGCATGATGACGCCATCAACTTCGCCTCGATTACTGATCGCCATGTTCATGGCATCACACACCAAGTGAGTTGTCATTCGGTGGCTCAACGACCAGCCGATCACTCGGCGAGAGAACAGGTCCAATACCACGGCCAGGTACATCCAACCCTCGTCGGACCATAGGTAAGTGATGTCGCCACACCACTTTTCATTGATGTTATTGCAACTGAAATCCTGCTCCAGTAGGTTGGCTGCAATGGGCAGTGTGTGGCTGGAGTTGGTGGTCGACTTGAACTTACGCCCGGCCTTCGCTACAAGGTTCTGTCGGCGCATGCTGGCTGCGACCGTGTTCTCAGCAATGGGGAAGCCAGCCTCATTCAGCTTGATCGCCAACCGCGGTGATCCGTAACGCTCACGGCGATCTTTGAAGGCAATGGCAACGGCTTCATCGATCACGCTTTGTCGCTCAGAGCGCTTCGCAGGCTTATTCTGACGGGTCTGCCAATCGTAGTAGCCACTGGTCGATACGCCCAGCCACTTACACTGCGTTGCGACGGGCACGCCGCAGATGTTCTGTTTGATAAAAGCGTACTTCACTTCAGGTTCCTTGCGAAGTACGTCGACGCCTGGACTCGCTGCTGGTTTCTCCAGCTGTATATCTGAGAAGTCTGTATCCCCAGCTCCTTGGCAGCGGCAGTAGTACCGATGCTTGCAGCGAGCCTGACAGCTTCTATCTTGTACTCATCCGGGTAGCTAGTCCGAGCCTTCTTTTGGGTTTTCTTTCGTGTTGCCATAGTGCACCTCTGCTACGATGATAATCGCTTAACAGAGTGTCCGCTGGGGTTGGGGAAGATCATTTTGTCTGGATTGAGCGCCATGGAATCAGCTCGTTCCCAGTTTCGTGTGCTACCACTCCAGCGTGATGGGTTAGCAGCCCTGGCTTGGCGATACAGCTCGTCACGCTTTGCCAATAGTTGAATATCATCTCCGCGATGCCGTTCCGCCGGCGTGACAAACTTGATTGAACTGTGCTTGTGCTCGTTGTTATACCAGTGAACAAACTGGGCACACCATTGTCTGGCGTGATCCATACCATCAAACCCATTATGAGGGTAATCAGGGCGATATTTGGTTGTTCGAAACAGTGATTCAGACATTGCATTATCATTGCTCACCCGCGGACGACTGTAAGAGGGCTCAATACCCAGCCACTCCATTTTTGCGCTGAGTGTGGATGACTTTTGTATGGCACCATTATCTGCATGCAAGCACTCTAATGTCGATGCACAACCTTCCGCCAGCACGCCGCGCTGGAGAAGCTGGGCGGCGTAGCTTCCACACTCGACTTCATAAACTTCCCAAGCGGTTATCTTGCGACTGAAGACATCCAGCATCATGTACAGATAGTAGAACTTGCCTCGCACCGGCGACTTAAGCCACGTCACATCCCAACACCAACATTGGTTGGGGCCAGTGGTACAAAACTCATCCGGTTTGGCTCTCGTCTGGCGTGGCTTTGCACGCCCGCGATCGTGCTGTTCGTTGGCTTTTCGCAGTATTCGATAGAAGCTGGATTCGCTACCGATGTACTGGCCCAAATCGGCCAGTGTCGGAACAATCTGACTTGGCGGCAAGCTCTGGAACTCCGGGAGATGACAGGTAAGCAGGATGAGCTCGCACTCATCCGCACTCATCTTGTTCATTGGCACAGGGCGCTTGGCCGTCGCTCGCCGGTCAACTAGTACTTTGCCACCACATTGCCATCGACGATAAGTTGCTGCATCAATATCGACGCACTCGCAGGCTTGATTCAAACGCGCACCTTCAGTCCGTGCGCAGTCAATCATGTTGATAATTTCCTGGCGCCGCTCCAGACTCACGACTCGTCCTCGTGATCCTCGAACAGCGCATTGTACTTTTTTCGCAGAACCAGCAATGCTGCTGCCTCCGCCAAAGCCGTGTTCTTGCGCTCCAGATCCTTCTGCAACTTCACGTTCTTCTTGCGCTCGCTCTGAGTGGCTTCCTTGAGCTTTTTCTCGGCGACCTGATCCCAGTCATTGGCTTGTTCACAGGCCTGTCTCCATTGAGCCAGTTGCTCAGGAAACATACCTTTCTCACGGCAGTACTCCGCGACCTCTGTCTGACTCATAGCTGCAGTCTCCATGACCGCTGCGAACTTGTCTCTTGAGCTCCAGCTGTTGGCTGAACTATTGTCTGCGTCAGGCATCAATCGACCCTCATTTCTGGCTTGCTTACGCCAAAGATACAGGGTCGCATCCGATATGCCTTCCTCTTTCGCGAGTTGTGCAATCGACATGTTGTTCGGTGGCAGCAGCTTCTTTAGCACCGCCTCTCTACGTTCCGCGGGATATCCCACGATTGATCTCTGTCTCACCCTCTCTCATTATAAGAATCTCTCAAGGAGAGGCTGCAACTATCCTGACCGAGGGGGTCCTGCGCGTAAATGGCTTTGAGCATGCGTGCCACTTCTTTCACTTTTGTGCTCGGTACCCGATTGGCCGCATTGCGATGGAAGTGCACCATGCAACGTTGCCAGGCCGCCTCCGGATAATAATCTCCGATTGATTCGTAAAGACCAATGCAGGCATCCGAGACAACCAATTGCACGCCTTTGAGACCGCGATTTTTCAGATAGGCCAGGAAGTCGGACCAGCCGCTTTTGTCTTCCTTGTGGCCTTCTTGAACGCCCAGTATGCGGCGATAACCGTCCTTTTCCACGCCGATGGCGACTAATACGGAGACATTCCGGACCTCGCCAGCCCAGGTTCTCTTGAGCACGATACCATCGAGAAAGACATACGGGTATTCACCTTCTATCGGTTCGTTGCGCCAGGCCTCGAGCTTCTTGTAGATCTTCTGATGCAACTTGCTAACGGTACTTGGCGACACACGGGTTCCCCAGAGCGCCTCGGTAATATCCTAGACACGATGCACTGAAACACCCGCCAGGTACATCTCAATGAGTGATTCCTCAATGGAGGATTCACGCCGTTTATAGCGTTCGATG
>CANLNQ010000063.1 GCA_947492525.1 uncultured Granulosicoccus sp. | reverse complement strand
CAGCTGACATTGTGACTTTGCTCTCTCTGCGCTGACGCTCCGGTCGGTCAAAGTCAAATGCAGCTGAACGCATTGTTCGGTGTGGCGGCGTACTTTCGTAAATAGCCCGAACCTGCCATAAAGAACGTTACCGACTCATTTGACAGTCATAGTCGAGATTGATATGGTACGTGGAACGTATCGCATAACTACATCCGATGATCAAAAGCTTCAAGGACAAGAAGACCGCGCGCTTTTTCGAAGGTGAGGATGTAAAGGATTTTCGTAGTTTTGTCGATCAATTGGCAAGAAGATTGACTTACTTGAACGAAGTGGATGAATTGCAGGATTTACGTGAACTCAGAAGCAATCGGTTCGAGGCACTTATCGGCAAGAGGAAAGGGCAATACAGCATACGAATAAACAAACAATGGCGTCTTTGCTTTCGCTGGGGCCCAGACGGTCCTGAGTACGTCGAAGTTGTTGATTATCATTAAGGAATTATTAAAAGAGAATTAAAAGATGAATCGTCGAAATGGCATGCGCCCGGTACACCCCGGGGAAATTCTCCGAGAGGAGATGGAAGAACTGGAAATGTCAGCTCGAGCAATGGCAGAAGCCCTGAGTGTGCCTGCTAACAGGGTAAGTGCCATTCTCAATGGAACTCGTGGTATCACTGCGGATACTGCGCTAAGGCTATCGCGTTACCTGGGTACGACTCCTGAGGTATGGATGAACCTACAGAAAAGCTATGAACTCAGAACGGCTGAGATAGAGGCTGGGAAGGATATAGAAAAGCAAATAAAGCCTCGTCCCAAAGCGGCCTAGATGAGATGGTTAATGAGAGACTGGAAGTATCAGACAAAAAGCCAAACCGAACAAAGGTAAGCGCCAGCATAACAGGGTACCCCCCGTTTCGATCTGCCCCTATTTCATATTCCACGGCATGAGGGCATCCAATGCCTCATCCGTGTCCGAGATGGCGATCCGTTCGATCACATACTGCAGGTAGGCATACGGCTCAACATCGTTTGCCTTGGCTGTCTCGATCAGAGTAAACATCGCTGCCGACGCATGCGCCCCTTCCGGGCTGTCGCTGAACAACCAATTCTTGCGGCCGACGACAAAGGGCCGGATGGCATTTTCGGCCAACACATTGCTGATGCGCAGTTGCCCATGTTCGCAGTAGCGCACTAGGTGGTCCCACTGGTTGAGTGTGTAATTGATGGCCTTGCGCGTCAGTGTATCCTTGGGCACGGTCGGTTGCTTCTGTTCAAGCCAGAGCTTGAATTTGGCCAGCTTGGGTACGGCCTTTTTCTGTCGCTCTCTCCCGCGCTCGTCATCATCAAGATCACTCCATTCGCGCTCAAGGCGATACAGCGCATTGATGTGCGAGAGCATGACCATGGCGACGCTCGGCTTGCCCTTGTTCGGTTTCGGTTGCGTCTTGATCGCTTCGGCTACTTTACGCCGAGCATGATCCCAACACCCCAGGTGAGCCAGGTCCTTGGCCTCGCAAGGGGCGTCATAGCCGCTATAGCCATCACTTTGGAAGTACCTGCCTTCGAAGTGCTCGAGCAGTCGCTCGATCACGGCACCGGCACGTGACTTGTCATAGTTGAAGCTCACCACCGTCTTGCCCGGTGGGCCTCCTCTGAGTAACCAGATCCACTTGTCACCCGTTGCCGCCATGCCCGCTTCGTTGAGCACCTGCAGCCGTGTTTCATCGCCTTGAACGTAATCAGCCTTCATCAACTGAGCTTCCAGTCGGCACAGCAAAGGCCGTACGGTCACTGACAGTCGAATGATCCAGTTGGCCAGGGTCGTTCGGGTGATCTCGCCACCATAACGAGCCAGGATCTTTTCAAGTCGGTACAAGGGGAGTGCGTCGGCATACTTGGCGATCACGACCCAGGCCAGCAAGTTCGTGGAGGCGACACTTCGGCCGATCGGGTGTCGCGGGCGTTCGGCTGCCTTGAGGCTTCGCTCACCCTCTTGATCCAGAAAGACCGCCTTTTCCTGCATGATCTCGATCACCTGCACCCGGGCAGGGACAATGTCCAGCTCTTCCTTGACCTTGACAAAGAAGGTTTCCAACGCGCCTTCACGCTCCTCGTCAGACAGCTTGATGAAGCGCTGTACACGGGGCAGATCTGCCGAGAAGCCCTTGCGTGCCTTTCGCTTGCGAGCGGTCGTTTCCTCGCCGGTAGCCTTCTGTTCATCTTCTGGATTGATCTCACCATCATCACTGTCCGGCTCGCCATCGGCCAGTGACTCTGCCTCATCAGCGAGCCAGTCTTCCTGCAGCAGATTCTTTTCACTCTTGCTGCCAAACTGGCGCTGCTGCATCAGCCGCAGTCTTTCTTCCAGCACGGCAATACGCGCCTGCTTGTTTTGAAGTTGGGACCGTGACTCGGCCAGCAGCTCATCCTTCTCACCCAGCAGTTTTTGCTGCTCGAGCAACGCCTTCAGCATCGCGTCGGGGGACGGCAACCCCGATGTTGCGAAGCGCGTGAAGTCTGGTTTTTCCAGTGGCTCTGACATGAGATCGATTGTAACAAAGACGGCTCAGCAAACGGACTCGTATTGCAGTGTTCGATGTGGCTTCATCGCAGCAATGTCGTACCCGTCCAGCAGCCAGCTGAGTTGCTCGCCCGTTATGGTCAACAGTTCTTCACCCTCTTCAGGCCAACGGAACTTCTCCTCGGCCAGGCTCTTGTAGTACATCACGAACCCATTGTTTTCCCAGAAGACGATCTTGATCTTGTCACTGGCACGATTACGGAACACGTAGAGCGTGCCGGAGAAGGGGTATGTGTCATGACACATACCCCTTCTTATGTGGCGAGAGCGAATATGGAGCGGCGAGTTCCAAGATTGCACCCAGCAGTTGATCATACGGCAATCGTCTTGTACCCACCGCCACATAATATTTACAAGCTTTCGAGCAGGCTGATCACTGGATCCTTGATTTGAAAGTCTCCTATCGAGTTGCTTTGAATGTCCGCCTGATCAAGGCTTCGGCGCATCATCTCGATGTCGGCTGCCGCGTAGCGATGCGTGGTTGCGACTTGAGAATGACCAAGCCATGCCTGTATTGTCAAGAGATCGACACCCGACTGCAACAAGATCATCGCGAAGGAGTGCCTGAAGATATGTGGCGAAATCTTCTTTCTCGTGATCTCAGGCATCTGTTGAGATGCCGCTGAGACAGCGCGGCGCACAACATGTGTCGCGCCGAAGCGTGTCAGACACTGCCCGTGCCTGCCGACGAATAAAGGAATCGGTTCGTGACGGCTTACACCTCTTTCATGTATCAAGCTTTCAATGGTGGAAACGACATCGCGGTCCAACGGAAGCATCCGCTGCTTGCGGCCCTTGCCGCGAAGCAAGACCTGCGAGCGTACCCCGTCCAATGTGAGATCCGCTAATTCAACACCGAGCGCCTCTGAGACTCTGGCTCCGGTGCGAGCAAGAAACGTCAACAGTGTTCGATCGCGACGCCCACGGGGGGAATCCGGGTTCGGTGCTCGAATGAGCGCATCGAGCTCGACCTTTGACAAATATTGAACAGTGGGCACATCTGCCTTCTTACATGGTATCGCCAGGACACGTTGCGCGATACCGATTGCCGCTGGATCATTGTTCGCCATGTGGTGAAAGAATGATCGTATTGCAGTCAGCCGCGCGTTTCTCGTTTGGATGCTGTTCCCACGGGAGCACTCCAGATGATCCAGAAATGCCAATATCACATCACGCTCAAGATCGCTGACATCAAGATCACATGGTTTTTTATTGGTGCGTTCCGAAACAAAAAGAATGAGTAACCGGATAGCGTCCCGGTACGCTTATATGGTTGCTGATGTCGCGTTGCGTTGATCCGTCAACCGCTGGTGGAAGAACGATTCGAGGTGGCGAGCAAGAGCAGGCTGACCTTTCATTCAGCACCTCCTTGCTCGAAGGCACTGGCCGATGCCAGCGCCAGAAGCTCCGGCGTGGCAGCTATGTAGTAAGCGGTGTCGCTGTATCTTGCATGACCCAGGTAGGTAGCCAACAACGGTAGCATCGACTGAACATCAACTTTCTGTCGGTGCCATTCTGCGAGGCGGGTGACAGCGAACCGATGACGCAGATCATGAGGCCGTAGAGGCTTGGCTTCGTTTTCATTGATTTTGGCGAGTGTGCATGCTTGCCCAAACCCATAGTACAAACCATGATGCGACAGCCGGGTGCCGCGAGTACTGACGAAAAACGCCTGTGTCTTTGCTATCGGAAACGCAAGATCTCGAAAACACGCATATTCTTGCAACACCGCCAAAGTGCTGGAGTGAACAGGAACCAGTCTATCTTTTCGGAACTTGGTTTTCAAAATTTGGAGGACTCCGGTGGCAAGATCTACTTCTGATCGATTCAGCCGCAGAGCTTCTCCAGATCGCAAACCTGTGCTTGCCAGAAGGCCAACAATTGTTGCCAGTGTCTGGCCCCGTAGCGGAAGGGATACAGAGACTTGGCGGCTCGCTGCCATGAGTGACTGGAGTTCTTGTTCGCTCAAAATTCGCGGTGGTGCAACCGCTCTGGAGCGCGGTAGAGCGCGCCGATCAAGCGATTCCGTCCGGGTGTCAAAGGCGGCGTGGTACTCCGCAAACCTTCGTATCACTGCATAACGGATAGCTTTTCCATTGGGCGTAAGCTTGCTAGCCATGACGAATTCCAGAGCAAGCTTTTGCGACAGAGGCCCCTGGGCATGGTTATGGCTGACATGCTGGATAAATGAATGGAGCGATCGAGCTTGTTTGCCAAACTGATAGCCCAGTGAATGCTTCAGATCGATATAGCGTTTGATGCTGTCGGCAACCTCGTGTCCAAAAGCAGTCATGACTTACCTCCAGGAAACGGTAGCGGGACGTCAGTGAGCTGCGTTACAGCAACCTTGACATAGATCGATGTCGTATCAATGCTCTGGTGGCCAAGAAGGTCGGCGACCTCCTTGATAGGGCGTCGCTTTTGGACGAGTCGAGTGGCGAGACTGTGACGGAGAAGGTGAGCCCCGCCCCGTTGGATCGGAATCCCGGCGCGCTGTAGTCGGGTAAGAACGATGCGAGATAGGGTGCCACTGTGGATTAAGGGGCGAATCGGTGGAACGAGCGAAAGGAAGATCCGCCGATCAGCGATCCGAGGGCGTGCCTGAAGCACGTACTCTGCAAGCGCCGCTGCGGTCTCCTCGAGAAGCGGCACGGCGCGGTTACGATGCCCTTTGGTTTGACGCAGAACCAGCTCTCCGGCGCGCCAGTGGATGTCGTCAAGCTCCAGCTGGCGCAACTCTTTGCTACGCATGCCGGTAGTTGCGAACAGCAAAATGATAGCTCGATCGCGTAAGCCTGAGGCCGTCGTGAGATCAATTGCATCGACTGCGTAGCGAATACTCTCCCACGCCAATTGCGGCGGCAAATGTGCGTGATGCCAGTACGCAGTCTTTGGTACAAACTGGGCCAATTCCTGTGCGTTGAGGTTTGTCCACGACAAGTATCGCAGGAACGAGCGTATGCAACTCGTGGCAGATGATCTCGAAACATCACTTCGGCATTCGACCAGCAGATCGTGCGTCATGGCCAAGACATGTATCGGGGTGAGTCCAGAGAGCGGCCCATTATCGAGATGCATTTTCTGCCAGGCAAGAATCCTTCGAGCAGCCAGAAGCAGTCCCTCGCACGTTTTTGGCTGTAGACCACGAATTGTTTGAAGATGTTTCAGGTACGCTGCGAGCAGCGGGCCATCCGGAACCACTTCATTCTGACGGGGCGTTGTTAAAAACCGGTCTGGAAAGCAGCGCTGTGCATGGCGAATTGCCGATTGGGAGGCCCAGCGTGCAGGACTCGTCGGGATGTTGTCTAGATAGCAATCTACAACCTTGCGAGGAATCGGACTCGACTTGTTGTAACCCTGGTCCATAGCGTACCCGCTGAATCGGGCGATGCGCGCCAGATACAGCTTGATGGATGTGCTTTTATAGCCCAATCTCGACAGATCGGCTGCGATGTTGTCCATCTCATTCCCGAGAGCGCCGCTCCGAAAGCGCGTGATCACTCGGCGATATTTGTAGTAGTGCGTCAGCATGCTGAACTCCCTACGATTGTTACACCCGGAAAATCCCGGTATCGGAGAGAGTGGACTCTTGAACATTATGTGGCGACAACAAACTTAGTTACCGGAAATCCCTCACGTATTCTCGATAGGCGTTACATAATCAAAGTCGACACATAAGAAGGGGTCATGACCCAGTTCCAGTTGAACAATAGCCGTCAATCCTCGATGGCTCTTGCGAAAGTCCACCGGGTGACGGTAGAGATACACCTTGGGCAGATGCCGGCTCGGTCGCAATGCTGGCTGCTTCATAGCCGGGACGCCAACGCCGCGACCAGGTCGAGATTGGTTGACGTAATGCCTTCGATTCTCATCCCACTCGGCAAAATCAGATTGATGGAATCGGTATCAGCCCGAGCGAACGAACTTGATGGCTCTTGTGGCTCCTCGACCTGAACAGGAATGAATGAGCTGACCGTTACCGCTTGATCTTGAAGATGCTTGCGTTGGCTCAGCAGCCCTCGCCACCGAACGAACGAGGCATACCCCAGACCATGCCGTTCACAATAGCGACGCTGTGTCAGTTTCCCGCGTGCTTGACGTCGCACATGGTGCTGCCAGAATTTGCGCTTGTCAGCACGACGTCTGGGGAGTGGTCTGGTGGGTTTGAGCATGAGTGCCTCGCGCGAGTCTGAATGGACGAGGCAATGCTGACTGCGCAAAACGTGGAATGGAAGACGTCGTTATTTGGGCGCTTACGAACAAAGCAATGATACTGAAACTTGACCCTGCCACGCCTGCGCTGCCGCTCCGTCGTGTCAGCCTCAAGTTCAGCATATTGCGGTTGTTCGGTCCAGAAGAGAATATTTAGTGGACCTTGGCGTCACTGCACAAAAAAGGATAAGGATGTAAAAGTTGATTGGCTAAATTCAAGGTGTTCGAATTCTCGGGTGTATGCGTACCAAATAGAATTTGCGTCAATTTGTTATTGGCGAAACGCACCAGAACTGTGTACTTCAACCTCCTGAGGAAAAAGGAAAAAGGAAAAAGGAAAAAGGAAAAAGGAAAAAGGAAAAAGGAAAAAGGAAAAAGGAAAAAGGAAAAAGGAAAA
>CANLNQ010000062.1 GCA_947492525.1 uncultured Granulosicoccus sp. | reverse complement strand
GAACGCTCGTTGATGCGTTGGTCGGAACGGTGTTCACGTTCGACCGGAATGAGCGTTCATCTTCGCCGGAATACGCACAGCCTGATGTCGTGAACGGTTACGCGCCAAGGTGCCCGATTTATGCCGTGAACACGGCATCAGTGTCGCAATGTTCTATAAGTGGCGATCTAGGTTTGGTGGCATGGATGCGTCGATGATGAAGCGACTAAAAGAGCTTGAGGATGAGAATCGCCGCTTGAAGAAGATGTACGCCGAGGAGAAACTCAAAGCGAATATCCGAGAGGAAGCCTTGGCAAAAAAGTGGCAAGGCCATCGCGGCGAAAAGCGGTGGCCAAGCGAGCTATAGATGAATTCGGTACTTCAATCCGCATGGCCTGTGTATTTCAGTTGTAGAAGCTTCGACTTGATCTGACAGACACCAGGTTAAAACCGGTAACTATCAGATCAAGTCGCAACATCAACCGGTTACATGCATCAGAACGCCAGTCTGATGTCGTTAACGGTTACCCTAAAACTAATCGATGTTTAACAGTTCACCAACATAACCAATAATTGAGCGGTTGACTTTCTCAACGGAAAATTTCTCCTCAACAAGGCGTCGACTCGCTACGCCGTATTTCTCCCGCATTAATTTATCTCCCGCAAGCAACTTCATTTTCTCTGCTAGCGACGACACTTCTTTCACAGGAACTAAAAAGCCATTCACACCCGGTATCGTTGTTTCCCTACACCCCGGAGCGTCGGAGGTAATTATCGGCCTTCCCATCGACATCGCCTCCAACACACTTCTTGGGGTGCCCTCTCGATATGAAGGAAGAACATAAACGGATGCATCAGCAATCGCTGGCCGTACATCTTTTAACTCTCCAATATATTCCAACCCTCTTTTTTCCAAACTATCCAGATCTTTTTGAGTAATACCATCCTGCCCTTTATCCTGAAACCCTACTAAAATAAAACGCGCATCTGGAAATTCAGCCCTAACGAGCTCCGACGCGAGGCTATATTCTATTATTCCTTTGCTTTTCAACAGCCGCGCTATTAGCAGAAAGACTGCCTCGTTCGGCAGATTAGACATTGGAAAACGAGCTGTATTTACGCCGGAACCACTTACAAACCTAGCTTTTTTCGGTTCTGATAGCGCCCCAACGCTACAAAAATCTTCAAAGTCATCCTGATTTTGAAAAACCACTAATGAATTACAAGATGTCGCCGCCCTGTACAATTTTTTAACTACCCAACCAACCAGCTTCTGCTTACCATTCCCTTCGCTTAAGAACGCATATCCTAAACCAGTAATCATCGACATGGACACAACGCCAAATAATTTCGATGCAAACGCACCCCATATATTTGGCTTTACAGTATAAGTCAAAACCAAATCAGGCCGAACATCTTTAATAACATAACAGAGAGATAGAAAATAGGACATATCTCCTACTGGATTTAACCCGGCCCTATCCAGCTTAATATCCCTAGGTGTCGCCCCATACATTAGCAAACCTTTTTCGACATCTTCGCTCATATTAGGGGCGCAAGCGATGACCTCATAACCAGAGCCAATCAAATCACTAATTAAATCGCCTCTAAAATTTAATAGGGAATCAGAGTACGATGCAAGAATCAATATTTTCATCTATTTTAACTGTTTGGGCTATTTGATCTACTTGATATAAGAATATTCCTGCTTCCTCATTATCAATATTAACTGTTTGTCGCACTTTTTTGATGGTGCCCTCAGGCAGCTTGTAGTGCATCGTCGTCCTGATTGTAGAGCTCGTCCATAGCCAGATATCGGCGAGTACCCCATTTGCTACTCGCCACGTGCTTGAATCTGGCTGCTGCCAGCATCAACGCTGATTGACCGTCGGGGAACGCGCCGACCGCCCTGGTACGGCGGCGTATTTCACGCATTAGACGCTCCAGCGGATTGTTGGATCGGATACGAGTCCAGTGACTGACCGGGAAACGAGAGTAAGTCAGTGTCTCGTCGATTTTTCTTTGTGTCTGACAGCCATCGTGCGATTTCTTCTGGGCCGTCTCAAGGCTCTCTTGCGCATAAATCGTCTTGAGCATCCGGGCGACCTCTTTCACCTTTGTGCTCGGTACCCGGTTGGCCACATTACGGTGTAATTGAACCATGCAGCGTTTCCGGGCCGCCCCCGAAAAATAGTGTCCGATCGATTCGTACAGGCCAATGCAAGTATCCGAGACAACCAATTGCACACCCTTGAAACCGCGATTTTTCAGATAGGCCAGGAAGTCGGACCAGCCGCTTTTGTCGTCCTTGCGACCTTCCTGAACGCCCGGTATGCGGCGATAGCCGTCCTCTTCCACACCGATGGCCACTAATACGGAGACATTACGGACCTCGCCAGCCCAAGTGCGTTTAAGCACAACGCCATCGAGGAAAACGTACGGGAATTCACCTTCAATGGGCTCGTTACGCCAAGCCTCGAGCTTCTTGTAGATCTTTTGATTCAGCTTGCTGACGGTACTCGGCGACACGCGGGCTCCCCACTGCGCCTCGGTAATACCTTCAACTCGGCGCACTGAAACACCCGCCAGGTACATCTCAATGAGCGATTCCTCGATGGAGGATTCACGTCGCTTGTAGCGTTCGATGATTGCCGTTTCAAACGTCTGCCTTCGAAGCTTGGGTACCTTTAGTGTCACCTCACCGGCTTTGGTGTGAAGTTGCCGTTCATAGCTGACGGCACGTATATCGATTCTGTCCGGACTGCGCCCGTAGCGCTGCGCCTTGCACATGGCATCGGCCTCTGCGTCCAGCATGGCATTGAGCGCTTCTTCAACACTTTCCCTGACCACGTTGTCTAGATGATTTCTCACTCGGCGGTCATCAAAGCTAATGACATTCTTCAGCTGTTTGGTATGCTGGCTCATATCAGTGGATCTCCGGGTCCGTAGGATGAAGCTCGGTCATTAAATCTGAACAACATGAGGCCAACGCGCTCAAAATTAGCAAACTTATCGTACGCTACCAAAGGGGGTCCGATACCGCAAAGTATTAGCAAATGACGACTCGGCAGAACATATAGCACGCCTGCCGAGAATCGGAAGCCAGAACTGAATTAGTATTGATTGTGGCAAAGTATATCTACCCACCTCAAACCCACATGATTGTCTAATCACCTAGAGCTATACACTTTCCAAGTCTGCCGTGTAAAATAATACCTAATGCGAGGAGTGCCCCCACCTTTTAAACATCCAGCGCGTATAAAGCACAGCAGCCAAATCTACAAGAACATACAGCGCAGCATAAAACAGAGACAAAACAACTGAATCGCAAATAACAAATGCAAAGCAGACGGCAACACCTATAAAAAAAGCGTTCACCATAAAAGCGACATCTCTGTACTCAGCGTCATATCCGAAAGCCGAAAGAAATAGCTGCATCACAGATTGTTTATACGCCTGAACACATCCACCAATAATACAAAGCATAATAAGTATCTGAGAATAGATTTGATCATCGTTAGTAAAAAAAATAGCAATTTCTTTGGAAACCAACAAAAACACTAATGACAAGATAATCAGCATAAGGAGCTGCCACTTGATCAAGCGCACAGCCATCTCTGCTTTATTCTTGCCCGTTACACTTAAAGATGAAACTTTGGGAAAATATATTTGATTTAGAGGCTGGACGACCATCTGCAACCCATTTCTAAGCTTCGCTCCAGCTGAAAACACCCCTACCGCAGAATCATGTCCTAAAGCTCCTAACAGAACCACCCCTAAGTTCATGTAAAGGACATTAGAAAAGATACCTATAAACATGTTTGATGAACTACGTATAACAGAAAACCCACCATTAAAGTTAAAAATGTAATCAGGTCGGTCACCAGTGAAATATATCAATAATATTGAAAGCAAACCGGAAATCAAATATGAAGAGCTCAAAGCAAAAGCGGCTAAATATAAATCCTCTCTCCCATTTACTAGAGCAAAGACTACGACTAATATCAAAATCTTAGACACCACATGAACTAAAGCGATGTACTGAATCTTGCCAATAGCTTGAAAATACCAAATAGGGAACAATACAGTGCCAACCAACTGCAAAACAAAACAAAGCCCAATAACAAAGTCATCACCAACAAATACAATACATATAAAATATAATGGCAAAACTGCTAAGAGCAATATTATCTTTGCTGACATGTATTTGGAAAAAACTGCTGACACCTTGAACGCATCTACTTTGATTTTTGCAAGTTCTCGCGTAGCCGTGAAGTTAAATGAAAAGTCCACAACAGCCATAAATATAACAGCGATTGCTTGATGGAATGCAACAACACCGTATCCATCCACACCAAGTGCACGAGTGTAGATGGGTATCAATGCCAGTGGGAACACCCCATTTACTAGATACAACAGGTAAAGAGATGCCGCATCGAGCATCGTTTTATTATTTCTTTTCACTACCGAACTGCTCATTTAATGAAATTTCTCGCCACGCCGATTACTTAACATTTTTCACCAACATTCGCACACACAATGCGATAAAGCTTCTGCGTTCATGCGCCCATGAACTTTGCACAAAGCCTTAAATTAGCAATATTGCTGAATTATAGGGGTAGGTTTTAATCTGACGTGTCGTGACGCAATTGCATGATCTACTAAAATGACGCATATTGCACCCATATAGCACACTGACACCTCTACAAAAAGTTGCAGATGTCGCCAAAAATCACCTTGCCTTCGAGTGCTTAGACGAGTCAATCCTCACAGGCAATGCAAATACGACAATGAACGGGAGCATCTTAGCTCTATGACGCAATGCGGTACCATAATTTGAAGTGCCCAAGGCGAACGCAATAGAAGATAAAAGAAACAATAAACATAGGCCTCTTCGTACCACATTTCCTGAATCCTTGCGCATACGCACAACAGCGATTACCATTAATATGACGAAAAACAGTGCATCTAAGGCACCAAACACATCCGAAACTGCCGATACTTTCCACGGAAATGGAGAGAAGAAGAAGTAAATCAATCTAACGGGAGTTTGAATTACAATGTCTGTTGCGCCCTGAACATTTTTCCCCTGGAGATAAGCGGTACGACTTCTAGCCGCACCTACCTGCTGCTCAACTACAGTTTCTAACTCGATTTGATCAGTAGCACGAAATTTCTGCAAGCCTACACCAGCCAACAATGCGACAGCAAAGAAAGAACCGAGCATTATCACTGCAACCACACCTTTTGCCCTTTTACTCGAATACCTCCTCCTCTCAGAAAATATGACATAACTCATAAACAATGCAGAGGCTGGCAACGTCAGTATCATTCCAGTATGAAGGGAAGTTGCTAACAGAAAAGCTATCGAGGCAAACACCACCCTAATGTTTGCTCTGGACACACTCCAGCGCACCATATTAAGAACACCTATTGATGCAAAATAGATGACAAAAGAATCTCGCAACAAGAGAGATGAATATAAAATTAAAGTCGGCCATAAAGATAAAACAACGCCAAATCTGATTGCTGTTTTCCTGCCCCCCAAAAGAGCTATTGCACGCATGGAGTTATATACAACTAAAGTTCCTAAAAATGCATTTATAGCTTTCGCGACATACTCGCTCTCACCAAAAACAGAAAAAAGCAAACCCAAGAACCATATATACATTCGCGAGCCCAACTCGAAATACCTAAACACCTCCATGGGATTAGTTATTATAGAAGCAACACCGCTATTATAAAAATATACAGTATCAATTCCAGCACCAGGCAAATTACCAATGTATGTGCCATAGAATACAAGAGACATTCTAGCGCCGAATGCTACAAGTATGATTGCCAAGGCTTTAGGGTCTCGCACCCACTTCACGAGCGCTACCAAAAGTACAATCGTTATTACAATGTCAATCATCAGGCGATTGTTGTCCAATTCCTCGAAACTTTACGTGCCTTGCCGGCACTCCTGCTACGACTTCGTTTTCTCTGACACTTTTTGTTACAACGGCACCGGCACCAACTACCGCGCCAGATCCTACAGTCAAACCACTTAGTATTCTAACACCTGCGCCTATCCAGACATTATCGCAAATTTCCACTGAAGACATAGAAACACCTGCATTCCTAATGTATACAGACATGTTGTCAATGTTGTGCGCAGTGGTCATTATTGTTACCGAATGAGCTATCGAAACCTCGCTTCCAATTTTCAGCCCACCAGCACACTCTAAGTAACACATGGGGTGAATCGAAACATTGCTTCCCAACAATAGATTTTGAGCATTGTGTATATAGACATTTTCTGATATAGAAACATTATCGCCTACGTTATTGGAAATGGACTTCAACAACAGGTACCGCCCTCCTTTACCAACCATCCACGGAACACCCCGCAGCAACTGAAAAACAAACAATTTTAATCTCAATGGTAACAGGCCAAATATTTTCGAACCTGCCACAAGGAGAGGTCTAAATCGATAAAAATGCCTTCTGCCCTTGAGCGACGATGCCGCTGTTTTACTTATACTCTCATCAAACATCGCTCTTATCTCACTCTGAACTATTCATTTTCGTAGTTCTCAAAACCTGTCAACAAGAAGAAAAATATGTAATTTCATTAAAATTAGTTTAATGGTCTAGAGATGATACACCACTTACAAAATACCCCGAACAGAGGTACCGATTATCAAATGAGGCAGCGCCACATAGTCTCAAAATGTTTTTTGACACCTAAATATATCCGCATACACAATCAACGCTAACCTACTCGCCACTCCTAGGTTGACGCGACCCCACTAAAGAGTTATTTTATTCTCCATTTAATTCAACCTCTTGTTCTATGTTTCAGCAATATACTGATATAGACACTCATAGACAGAAGCAGCCCTCTCAACAAATAAACTAACAATTCCGGAATATTAGAAAAGATCGCTTTTAATATAATTATCGCTGACAAAATATTACACCCAAACGCTCAGCTGAATCGAACACCATATACTTAAAATTTTGATATCAATTTAAATTTTATCAATATATTCCGTATAGACCGAACCCCACAGCATATCAATGCTACAATTGCCGTATAAACCGTACCAACCAATCTTCCCAATACCGTCTTAGCACTGAAAATGCAAGTAGAGACTGCGAACTAAAAATTATCAAGCAGAACGTTAAATTTACCAACGGCCACCCAAGTCTAATTCTCTACTCAACAAACAAGATATTTTTAACAAAGAAAAATATAGCGCCCCATTGATTTAAAAACACATTTTCCTTTAAGATATTAGTTGTATTGAGCTAGTAGCACTACACGTTTAAACACTTATGATCGCAAGCGCGCTGTTGTATACAACCTGACAAAACCCTTACAGAATTTGCGAGCTCGTTAAAGAACGACCCTGCGAAATGAAATATTTCGCCTCGTACTCTGCTCCAGTACATAGATCTCGAGGGAGGCGCCTACGCATAGTAACATATGTGCTGCAATATACAACCTAATGCAGCAAGATCTAAATGACATTGTATGACCCCTTATTGTACTGCAATAACACGTTACTCAGTAGAGCAGCTATATTAAAAACGAAGATTTTTTAGATTTTGTTGCACTAAAAACAATTAGAGCATTAACCTAAACTAAGCCGCCATGATAAACCAAGCAAAAATGGGCACCAGCACTAAAGAAATATTATTTCTAATTTTCCTAATGTTATTTTCCAATGCTTCAATAGCGCTGAATACAATTTTGGAAGATGGCGAACATAGCTCAACTGAAGGGTGGACTATTTACGACAACAACCCCACTGGCGCTTCAGTCTCTAACACCTTG
>CANLNQ010000061.1 GCA_947492525.1 uncultured Granulosicoccus sp. | reverse complement strand
AAAAACACTCACCAGAAAACCCTCAACTGGGGATTTTTACTTTGGCACTTTTGGGGAGTTTTACATTGGCAGTGACAACCTCAGAGATCACGACTTGCTTTCTCTTGTCAAAGGGGTCGAAAGATGTAACGCCGGTAGTCTCAACGATCTCTTCCCTGACACAGCACACGTTGGTCGGCTCGCTTATCCGCGTAAGAGGCTATCAGCTCGATGATCGTTTTATCTTGCACCTTGTAGCGCTGCTCGATCACGGCATCCACATGCGTCTCCCGAAATTTTATGATCAGCTCTTCCGCCTCCCATACGGCCATGAATTGACGCGGGGATGAGGGCTGCCACTCCAGCCTCGTTCCCTTGGGTAGTGTCTTTGCCTCACACATGACGCTGACGGCACCAGGGAAATCCTTGAAACCCACCGGTCGAGCAAGCCCGATGGCATCCAGCACCGTCTCCGCCGGCTTCGTTGCGGACTTCTTCCTAGATGAAGTTCTCTTTGAGCGCGCCTTCTTCGCCGCCAGTCGTTTCGACTTCGCAGGCGGCTCGGGCTTTGGGGCCTGGCCCAGTTGTGTCGCTCGATGCTGAGCCAGCAGGCGCGAGACCGTCGCGGGATGCACCCGGAACAGTCGGGCCGCATCTGCAGCGCTCTTCTTTCCGGTACTGACCAGCTCGATCACTTCCTGTTGCTGCCCCGGTGTCAGCTTCGGACGACGACCGCCAATGCGTCCGGCTTTTCGCGCCTCATCCAAACCGACTCGGGTCCGCTCACGAAGTAGGGAGCGTTCGAATTCGGCAAACGAGCCCACCATGTGCATCATCATGCGACCGGCCGAGGTGGTGGTGTCGATCGCTTCGGTCAGGCTCTGGAAGTGGGCACCGGCCTGATCGATCGTCTCCAGCACCAACAACAGATCCTTCAACGAGCGGGAGAGTCGGTCCAGTTTCCAGACCACGAGCACATCATCCGGCCGCAGCTGCCCCAGTAGCTCTTGCAATTGGGGTCTGTCCCATCGTCCCCCGGAGGCTTTCTCCTGGAACACGCGATCGCACTTCGCCGCCTTGAGCGCTCTGAGTTGAACGGCGGTGTCCTGGTCCTGGGTCGAGACGCGTGCATAGCCGAGACGCATGGTGCAATAACCTGTTGCAATTTGAGTTTATTATGCAACAGGTTATTGCAACAAACAAGGCTGTGTGGATCGTTGATTTTTCAGAGGCTTAGGAATGCAGCGAAAAAGACAAGCAATCGTTGCATAAACGACCGTTTACGCAACTATGAACAAGCGCACTAAATGACGGGTGAACCTCCCCAGCAGTCACGGACAAGCCATTAAGCTGCATTGGCCATCTCAAGCCGAAATGGTCTCTGACGAAGCTGGGGCGATTCACTCACCACCTTGTGGTTCGTCATGAAGGCGAAATCCGGTACGGTTAGAAGAATAGGTCGGCGAATGCGTCACTACCGAGGGAGAGGAGAACATGCGACTGGCCAACTTCAACCTGTACCAATACCTTGAGCCTCCGTTCTACTGGTATGAGCGAAAGCCTACGAATACCTACTCGGAAAAGGGTTGGCAGAAGAAGAAGCAATGGATAAGGGATCAGATCAGCGCGCTCGATGCTGACGTTGTCGGGTTTCAGGAGGTCTTCAGTGGTGAGGATCTGCAGGCGCTGATGACTGAACTGGGCTATCCCCATTTTGTTCTTGGAGAGGCCATGGAGGTGCCGGCGGCAGACGTGGATGATCAGGTGATGAGCCATCCGCGCGTGGCCATTGCCTCCCGTCATCCGATCCGGGACCTCACGGGCGTACCTGTACCCAATCACGCCGTGTCGGGGATGAACCTGAAGCCGGACTTTGCGTTCAGTCGACCACCCATAGCCGTCACCGTCGAGGATCCGCTCATCGGTCCGGTCCGGGTAGTGACCACACACCTGAAGTCCAAGCGGCCACTGATCGACGATGTGTCGTACGCCGAGACGCTCCCGTGGGAAGAGCGTGCGCTGGATGCGATGACCCGTACCTCCAGTCTTAGTGAGGTGTCCGGCTTTGCTGGGTACGACCAGTAATCTTTCCATTCTCCTGGTAGGTGGCAGGGTGGGATTCCGCCACTGGCGGCGTTGTCCACCATGATCACTGGTGCTGATGCTCCCTTCTTCCCAAGGTTCATCTTCGCAGCCGATTTGGCCGCAGTCAGATGAGTCTGGGACTGACGGTGCGTTCCTCCAGACGATAGCCGATCTTGTAGATCGAGATCAGCTTCCAGCGTTCGGAAACGTGCAATTTCAGCTTCTTCCTGAGTCGGCTCACGTGTGTATCGATGGTACGTGTACTCAGCTCGGACGACGTGCCCCAGATCGAGATCAACAGGTGTTGTCGAGACAGCACGCGTCCACGATTGTGAAACAGGAACAGTGCCAGTTCGTATTCCTTTTCGGTAAGATCGACTACCTCTCCATGGAGTTTGACCTCTCGATTGGCCATAGTGAAGACAAACGGAGAGCACTCCAATACTTGGGATTTTGGCTGTGTGCGACGGGCCAGGGCATGCAGGCGTGCCAGCAATTCATGTTGACGCACAGGTTTGACAAGATATTCGTCCGAGCCGGCGAGCAACGCTGTGACGATGTCTTCCTCTGCCTGTCGTACCGTGACGAAGATAACCGGGATATCGCTGGCTATCATGTTGCGAACCCAATGCAGGACATCCAATCCGGATCTGCTGGTTTGCAACATCCAATCGAGTATGACGATATCGTATCTGTCTCTGATGAATGCTAGCTGAAAATTTTCGGCATCGTGGAATACATTGCATCTATGTCCCTCATTTTCAATCCATCCTTTGAGAAGATCGGCTTCTTGGACATTGTCTTCTAGGAGTGCGATGCACAGATTCTGGTGTTCACTCATGGTCAATGATCGTCGTTCCTTTCAAGGAAAGGTCTCGTCAGCGACAGCGGCTTCTTTCCCACATTTGACGGTAGGGTAGTGGAAATGGCTGCTCAGCAGGGGAGATTCATAAGCATAGCGCTACGTAAGCCAGAATATGAGTCTCATCAATACAATGCCGGACGGAACGGATCTGAGCTGGTGGTGATACCACATCATCTGCAACATGGGCGTGGCTCTATGCTCTTCTTCAACAGCGAAATACCCAGTCAATCTTGCCGTATCCATCAGGCGGTAATCTGACCGGCCTGTGTTTACCGGTCAGATAATTCGTGCTAGATTCCCCTCAGCCGCTGCATCATAGCTATGATGCCCGGTAGTACTCGATTCATCGATAGCAAACGGCCGCCGGTAAGGAGTCTGGAGACCACCGTTCCATGATTGATCATGTGATATCTCTTTTCGAGACCCGGCTGCTATTGAGCTTCGATAGCCTCCTCGGTGTGACCGACAGACCCACCTCTCTTCGACAATCGATACCGTTTCGAGCCATGTCATTGGGCAAGGCCCTCCCTGGCGATTGACTGAGCGCTGGCCAATAGGGCCGGCAATTCGCCAAGAATGTGCATCACGAGATGCTCACCACAACGGTTGTCTGGAAATCGATCCCCATCTCATCACTGGCCTGAGAGAGTCAATACAAGTGCGTACATATTGGGTAGTCAGCTGTTTCAGCCTTCTTCTATCGATCTCTTCTCCCTTGTGGGCACAGGGGGAGGAGGATCCATCGGCGGCGGATGACCACGGTAACCGTCATATCGCAGCAACGGGGACTGACCTGTTTGCCATCCCTTTTCCCGGAGAGTTGTATTCGCCACTGATCGGCAAGATGGGTCACCGCGCAACCGACATGGTCATCAACGGAAACGGGCCACTATCCCTGGCAATTACCCGGGAGTTTGAAGAGACTCCGCAGGCCTACCCCTATTCGCTGGGGACCATGTCTTTGAACAATCCCAGGCTCGAGATCACCATCGGACTGACGTCAAGCGAATACAACAGTACGGCCTCTCGTTCTCTGGCCTGCAACAGCTGGAACAAGAGCGTCTTTGGTGGAGATATTCGGTTCAAGCACGCAGGGGGAATGGAACGATTGGTCCGTAGGACGCATCTACGCGACACATTGCTCGATGAGTTTCCGGACGAAGCCTTGTTCATCAGTCCCACGAACTGGTACATGAGCTGCGACGAATCGAATCCGTCGAAATTCCAGGTGCATGCCCCCGATGGCACGCGCTTCACGACCGACAGGTTCGAGTGGTACCTGAAGAGGTACACCGATGGTGACTATGGCGCGACCTTCACGCTGTATGTGAAAAGTGTTGAGAAGGCCGGGAGTCAAATTGACTATCAGTACGAGAACGCACCGCAGAGTGCCAACTCTCCGCAGGAGCAGACTCAGGTGCTTCCCCCTCTGGCAACGACAGTGGCAATTGTCGATAACGACAGGCAGTTGCACAACAAGCAGCGGATCAAGAGCATCAGCCTGATTGATGGATCCAGCAGCGCCCGTACCGCCAACTTCAGCTACCGAAGCAGTGGCGCTGCACAGTGTCCGGATCTGCTGGATCGTGTGGGATCAAGCTCAGCCCCCAACGGGGAGGTACTCTACGAATATACCCAGCGCGACATCGCATACTGGAGTGGCAATACACGGGTTCAATGTGAGCTATCGAAGGTATTGATGAAAGACGGTTCCTATTGGGAGTTTGAGTATGAACCCAATTACACGATGTCACACTCAGGCGTGCTTAGCAGCGCCGGTCAAAGCCCCTATGACACGGCTGATGAAGTTCTGCATTCAAGGACTCTGTATCTGCCACTGAAATCTGTGACCTCGCCTACGAGGGCCAAGGCCAGTTACAGCTACCTTAGTTACCTGTACGAATGTCGCTACAAAATGCGTCTCGAGTCAGATACGGGGCCCGGTAGCTGCCAGTCCAGACGCCTGGCCATTGATACGCGGACGGTCGAGGATGCCGATGGCAACAGCTTTCAGGCGAGCACGCACAGCATCGTCTACGATGACAACAATGATCCCAAACTCACGGATCTGGCGCAAAGAACGATCAGCAATTCGGTACGCGAGCACGATCTGTACTTCCATCTCGTCGACCGCATCTCCGACCCCAAATCGACGGACCCTGATGACATGGCTGCTCGAACGAATTCGGGCAAGATCAAGACACACTATGTATTCCCCGTTGGCGATACCACGCCCATCTCGGGTGTTGAATACGACTATGCCGAGATGCGCAACTTCCTGGATTACAGCAAGATTGATACGCCTCAGTCGAATCAGAAGAACTGGCAATGGGTGTACCAGGCAACGCGGGACAACCTTGTCAAGCTCACGACTCATTATGACGAGCGGTTGTTTCAGAGCGAGTGGCGTCAATTCAATGTGTACAACCTGCCGACCTTTGTGGACGAGCTGAACGTCCACACCGGTGAGAAGCGCACCACGTATCTGGAATACGACAACAACTACGCCAGCAAGACTCACTGGGCAATCGGGCTGGTTGACCTGAAGCATGTCGGCATCGATTCCGGGCAAGCCGGAGCGAACCTGGCTCAGCGACTGGCCACCCAGCGCACCTACGATGCTGATGGACAGATGAGCATGGAACGCGCGCAGGGTATCCAGACCGACTATACCTACGATGGTTTTGGCGCCCTGGCAACCATTACCGACGGACGTGGCCATATCACCGAGTTCGACGACTACGAGAACGGTGTTGCCAGACGCCAATCACTCAACGGTGGGCCGGCGGCGACCCAAGCGGTCTATGGAACCGGTCTGGTGTATCGCACGATCGACGAAAGTGGTGTCCGGGTCGACTACCGCTACGATGACATGGGGCAAGTCACCCAGACCTGGAATGCCAATGATCTGGGTTCCCGGGTGGATACCCTGGCCCCGGTCTGGCATGACCCGTCAAACAGCCGCTATCGCAACAAGAAGGAATTCGATCAAGGGGGCTGGAGCCGCTATACCTGGTACGACGCGCTGGGTCGCCCGATACGTGTCCAGGAGCACAACGCACAGGGCGTGGGGGGCGATGTCTGGCAAAAGAGCGTCTACGACGCCCTGGGACGGGTTGTGGACGAGTCCTACCTCAGCGCCTCGAATCTCGGCAATGGCAGCTGGCCTGGCGTCACTCGCACCTACGATGCAGTGGATCGCGTCCTGAGCGAGACTTACAGCGGCGCGCCCGGACAGGTGAGCTATTGCTACGGTCGGGATTGCAATGACAACGGCTTTGGTACCAACAACCGGGTCGATTTCGGCTATGCCGTCAAGGATCAGGAAGGCTACGTCACGGTCACCAACTTCCGGGCCCTGGAGCGTCCACGAACTGATGAGATCAGTGAGATTCATCAGCAGGTGGATCACAACAATCAATGGGTCAGTACCTGGATCGATCGCAACATCCACGGCTTCATCACCGAGGTGGCACAGGGGCAGTACCGCAGCAATGCCCAGGCGCGCACCTATCAGCCCTTTTCCCGGTCGAACGGGGAGGTCACGATGCGACCCGGCACCGAAACTCACCCCGAATTCGGAACCCGACAGGTCACCGGCTATGATGCCGTCGGCAACCTGACCCAGGTGAGCAACTTCAGCGGCAACACGCTGAGCTACACCTATACCGAACGCAACCAGATCGATACGATCAGCGCCTCGGATGGCTCCTACAGCGTGGACCATGACTACCTGTCGAACGGCTTCCTGCAGGCGCTGAGCACGCCGGACACCCAATGGAACTACAGCTATGTGTCAGGGCGTGCATTACTGGCCTCGGAGAGTCTCACCCTGGAGGGGCAGACCCACACACTGGACTACGGCTACGATGCGCGCGAGAACCTGAGTTCGGTGACCTATCCCAATGGGGTAGTGGCCAGCTACCTTTACAATGGGCATGGACAGGCGCTCTCACTGTCAGTGGACAGTGGTGAGGGTGCACAGGCCATGGCCATCGGTGCCTTGTATTTTCCCAATGGGCAGCTGAAATCGCTGTATCTGAACAATGGCCTGAGCTACAGCACGACACAGAACGCACGCACCCTGCCCGAGCAGGTCAAGGTATCGCGAGTTGGTGCCATCGCCCCACCGCTGGACATCGCATACTTCTACGATGACCGTCAGAACGTCAAGCGGATTGCCAATTACTTCTATCCCTACAATGGCGGCATCGCCAACGCGACCTACGATGGCCTGAATCGTTTGGTGAGTGTCAATGGCTCCCGCTGGGGCGCCGCCGGTGCCTCCTACGACTACGATCTCGTGGGCAACATCACGCAGGCCTCGCTCGATGGCTATACGCTGGACTACAGCTACACGAACAACCGCCTGGCCAGCGTAAGCTCGAGCAATCATGCAAAGGCACGGGCCTATCCGACGATCGCTTATGACGGCAATGGCAACATTGTCTCCACCGGCAACGGTGACGCGATGGCCTATGACGAGCTGAATCAGCTGATCGGCTCATCTCGCCAGACGGTGACCGAGGGTATGGTCAGTCAGGCCAATCGTTATGACGGGCAGGGCTATCGGGTCAAGACCACCGTGACCAAGGGCGGGAAGACCCGCAGCACCTACACACTCACCAACCGGGCCGGTGATCGGCTCTACGAATGGGATGCCGAGTCCGGTGAGCAGCGCAGCCACCTGTTCTTCGACGGAAAATCGATCGCCACCCTGGGGACCAACGCCACGAGCGATGCCGACTACGACGGTGTGCCCGACTACTTCGAACGGCTGCACGGTATGGATCCCTATCTTGCGGCGGATGCCAACGAAGACGCTGATGGCGATGGTCTGACCAATCGCAATGAGTACCTGGTCGGCTCCCTCGTCATGAGTGCCGACAGTGACAACGACGGACTGGGTGACGAGCACGAATACGAGGTGATCGACAACGGCATCTACCC
>CANLNQ010000060.1 GCA_947492525.1 uncultured Granulosicoccus sp. | reverse complement strand
AACCTTGCGATTTTTACACGCTGAATTAAAGCTAAGTTATTGATGCAAAAAGCAGAAATGAGTTAGGCAGGATCGACTATTTAAACTGTGTCCAAAATATGGGATCAGGGTACGGGCAAACCTCTGCGAGTTCTGGGTTCTGGCAGTAGCCAGCAATGAGCTTAGAAAGCTAATTCGTACCGGCAGTGTTTAGCTTTGCCAGAACATTACGATGAACCCGACGTTTGCAGCCGGCATGCAACCTGTGGGGCCACAGAACACATGCCGGCCGCAAACGCGGGTTATCGCTTTGTTCTGCCAGTAAAGCATCTGTCCTTAAAGTGGGTTCCCAAGTGTTCGAGCAACTAGTGAGTTTGAGTCTGTAAACAGGATGCAACGAGTGGGAAGATCCGCAAGGATCTGAGCGTTTACCTGATTTGATTCTGCTCCGCACAAGGTTTTTCAGAGGGGCGGTTCGGATCAGATGAGACATAAATGTTGTAGTTGGCTTTTTGAGAGCGCGAGAGTATTGTTTCTACCGAAGAAATTTTGAACTGGATATTTAAACTGTGTCCAAAATATGGGATCAGGGTACGAGCCAAATCTCTGCGAGTTCTGGGTTCTGGCAGTAGCCAGCAATGAGCTTAGAAAGCTACTTCGTACCGGTAGTGTTTAGCTTTGCCAGAACATTACATTGCAGCTGTCATTGGACCCGCCACCGGAACGTGGCTACGCCACAACCCGGCGTCGCCTCCAATGCAACTGAATGTTTTGTTAGGCCCAAAAGTCATAAAACAACCGGATCCCTACACGCAATATCTGCCTTATTGCACAAAAACAAGGCATACTGAGCCCGCAATAATTCACCAGTTAAAGGCGTTGAGGGAGAGAGTCTGTGGCTTACATCGGCATGGCGGAAGTGAAAAAACAGCTTGTCAGGATATCGGAGGCACTCGATGAGCCTGTGGTCATCATCGGCGGCTTGGCTGTTAATCAATACGTACCAACTAGAGACTCGCTAGACATAGATCTGGTATGTGATTACGAAACTTCTAGATCATTTCTGATCAGCTTATATCCATCTACTGAGTGGAAGCACAAAGATGAGAATGCCAACGAATACAGGCCAGCTCATTCAATATCTCACAAGCATAAGGTAGATTATCCCAAAATACTGATAGGCCCGAAGATCACTGAACGTGGGGCATATAAATATTTGGATTGGGACCAACTGAAGGACGGCGCAATTCCTTTTCGTGTTGGCGATGCTAACTTGACCAAAATTCTCGTACCATCGATTGAATCCTTGTGCTTCTCTAAATTTGTCTCGCTCATGGCCAGAGATCTTTCAAATAAGAATAAACTTCTGCAAGATTTGAGTGATATTAGAGAGTTAAGTAATGATGATTCGTTTCGACTCGGTGCATTCCTAAATCTGGTAGTTGCATCCAGTTTTGATCGAGAGCTCGGTGTTCCGCTCGTCACACGTTTAGAGACCATCGGCGGAACTTTTGAGAACAGTAACATCGGCAAGCTAATTTCACTTATCTCACCAAATTTGGCAGCTAAAGAGATGTTAGTGCGCAGTCAAGTTCCAAGTCCTTTGCAACCGAGGCCACGAAAAACACCCTCAACTGGCAAAGTACGCTTGGCAGCATTTGATCTAGATGGGACAATCATCAAAGGTATCCGGCATTCTTGGACGATGGTTTGGAACCAGCTCAAGCAACCTGGTGACAATAGCCTGGAAGAAGGTCAGAAAGAGCGAAAAGAGAAATTCCGTAACGGCGACATCTCGTACTTGGAATGGTGTCGTCTGGATGGACAAGCTTGTAGAGAATATGGTCTTAATCGAGGTCATTTCGAAAAGATCAAAAATGTTGGGCACATTTCAGTTACTAAAAAGCTACGAGATGGAATCATGTTGCTTCGTGAAAACAATGTTAAAACAGCAATAATTTCGGGTGGCGTGGATGCACTTCTGTACGCGATGATTCCAGATGCAGATGATCTCTTTGACGATATATTAATAAATCGATTTGTGTTCGACGAGGAGGATGAATTCGACCACATAAGTGCAACGGAGTATGATTGGGATGACAGCAAGGTGGGTGTTGTAGGTAAACGTCGTGGACTCGAACGATTGTGCGAGAAGTACGAGATAGCTATCGAAGACTCTGCGTTCTCCGGAGATGATTTTAACGATATAGAGGCTATGAGAGCGGCAGGATTGAAAATACTGTATTGCGGTGACACTCGTGAATTTACAACGAACGCTGACAGCTATCTTCCTAGAGACATCGCTTTTATGCCGGAAAACAATTTCATGAAAGTGGCTGAACGAATACTCAGTGGGGTTGCAGCTGAGCGTCTTTAATTCCTGCTGAGGCGAGTTCCTGTTAGTTGGCTATAATTTGTAATTATCGAACGCCAGTTAAAAATGACACTCAATGGCCTAACGATACGATGAAGCTGTCACTTGCGCGCGGCTCGCAACCGTGAGTGCCTCAGAACGACGCGCCGCGCGCAAGTGCACCTTATCGCCGGTGTTCTGTGTCTCTTGAGACTTTCGCAGGCTATGCTTTGTGAGCGCGCAAATAATATACATCTTTTTGTTGTGATATATTCAACGATCTTGATGTTTTATACGAGATTATTAATGGCTTCATTTCCGGGGACTCTTGATGGCGCTCGAGGAGCTATTGCTCTTCACGCTGATTGGCCTGCATATCCTGAGGGAGGGGATTTTCATGAATCTCTTATTCAGCTGTCTGCATTTCCTCCACAAACTGAATTTATATTAGCCGATGATATCGATGAAACAGTCTTATTGGTCGCGAATGTTTCTAATTCTGATTTAAAAGATATGTTTTGTGAAAATAATTTTCATATTTCTTTGTGGCATGAAGATCTTAAAAGATTGCATAAACTAGAATATTTAGAAGGGGTGGACGTACTGCTTGATTTAGAAACAGAAATCAGTGAATGGGAGATGAAAAAGCTTGAGGAGCTCATCGAGAAAGCCGCCTCTTTTAGCCAGCATGGATGTAAAAAAACAGCCAGTAAATCTGGATTAGGAAAGGAGTCATATCCAAATTCTCAGTATGTTTTGCAAGAAAAAAAGGCAATTAAGGAACTGGCATTCTTCATGACACGGAAGAAGAAAAAGATAATGGTTACTAATGCGGGGCGAAGTTACATATGTAAATATATAGAAGGGCGCGAAAAGAATATTCTGAAAAATAGTGGCGAACGTATTGCTAGAATATTCGAAATGGGTTATTACGATACAAGCGTGAGAGAGGCGTGCGTTCAACTTGAAAGTGAAATAAGAAAGTACGTCTCCTCAGGTAGCTGGGGTAACAACTTGGTAAGAGAATATATTTCAAAGCTTCGGCGAGAAGAAGTATTCATAGAGAGTTATGTGCGGAATCTCGGGCAGGAACTACGCACTCTCTTCAAATTTATTCGTAATGATTACATGCACAATATGGTTGATACTGACAGAGCCTCAGCACTAACCATTATGTATAGAGTTGAAAAAATCAAAGAATCATTTGATCGAATATAAATAATTCTACATCTAGTAGGCATGCCTCAATAGTGTGCTCGTAAATATGTACTACGACACAGAACAAAGCAATGAAGCTGAAACATGACCCTGTCACTCCTACGCTACCGCTCCGTTGTGCCAGCCTCAAGTTCAGCTTATTGCGGTTGTTCTGCCAGTAAAGCAACTGTCCTTAAAGTGGGTTCCCAAGTGTTCGAGCAACTAGTGAGTTTGAGTCTGTAAACAGGATGCAACGAGTGGGAAGATCCGCAAGGATCTGAGCGTTTACCTGATTTGATTCTGTTCCGCACAAGGTTTTTCAGAGGGGCGGTTCGGATCAGATTAGACATAAATGTTGTAGTTGGCTTTTTGAGAGCGCGAGAGTATTGTTTCTACCGAAGAAATTTTGAACTGGATATTTAAACTGTGTCCAAAATATGGGATCAGGGTACGAGCCAAATCTCTGCGAGTTCTGGGTTCTGGCAGTAGCCAGCAATGAGCTTAGAAAGCTACTTCGTACCGGTAGTGTTTAGCTTTGCCAGAACATTACATTGCAGCTGTCATTGAACCCGCCACCGGAACGTGGCTACGCCACAACCCGGCGTCGCCTCCAATGCAGCTGAATGTTTTGTTCGGTGAGAAAAAATCCCGAATCGTGAGAGAATACTCAATTCACTTCATAAAACAATAAAAATGTACACGGCACCCGAAAGAATAAATCTAAAGACTGATCCGAACTATAGTGAAAAATGGGTTCAAGAAATTATTGCCAACGATCCAACTATTTTGGGTCTCGGTGAATTGGTTTTGCGTGATAAGGAAAGAATCCAGCCAAAAGCCGGGAGGCTTGATTTGCTTCTACAGGATGCTGAGTCCTTGCGCAGATATGAGGTTGAGCTTCAGCTTGGGTCGACTGATGAAACTCATATAATTAGAACTGTGGAATATTGGGACATTGAAAGAAAAAGATATCCACAGTATGACCATTGCGCAGTAATAATTGCAGAAGATGTAACGAGTAGGTTTCTTAACGTTCTGTCGTTATTCAATGGGTCAATACCAATCATCGCTTTGCAGATGAAAGCATTCCGAGTTGGCGATCACGTAACTCTTATATTCACTAAGGTTATGGATGAAATGATTCGAGGGCTTGTTGATGAGGATGAGGCGGCGGAGGCGGCCCCAGCAGATAGGCCATATTGGGAGAGTCGATCAGCCAAAGATACCTTATGCCAAGTAGATCAGATGCTTCACATGCTGCAAGAGATCGATAGCAGCCTAAAATTAAAGTTCAATAAATATTATATAGGTCTTGAAAGAGACGGCCAAGCTTTCAACTTTGTACAGTTCAGGCCGAGGAAGAAACATATTGTATTATTGGTAAAGCTTGAAGAGTCCGATGAAATCAGCAAAAAAGTAGAAGCGTCAGATTTAGATTCTGTGGATTATGATATTAAGCGCAATAGATATAAGATATCACTAGGTACGACTGACGCAGAAACAAATCAGGATATTTTAAAAGAGATATTCAAACTTGCATACGAGAGGCGCATAGAAAACTAGCAAGCTCCAGCACACCGAACTGTACGTTGAACCTGTCATTTGACTCAGTCCTCCTTGCGCTGTCACTCCAGTCGGTCTGAGTAAAATGCAGGTTAACGCATTGTTCTGCCAGTAAGGCATCTGTTCGTAAAGAGGGTCCTAAAGTGTTCAAGCGACTGGTGAGTTGTGAGTCTGTAAACAGGATGCCACGAGTGGGATGATCAGCCAGGATCTGAACGTTTACCTGATTTGATTATGCTTCGCACAAGGTTTTTCAGAGGGTCGGTTCGGATCAGATGAGACATAAATGTTGTAGTTGGTTTTTTGAGAGAGCAAGAGTATTGTTTCTAACGAAGAAATTTTGAACTGGATATTTAAACTGTGTCCAAGATATAGGATCAGGGTACGAGCCAAATCTCTGCGAGTTCTGTGTTCTGGCAGTAGCCAGCAATGAGCTTAGAAAGCTATTTCGTACCGGTAGTGTTTAGCTTTGCCAGAACATTACATTGCAGCTGTCATTGGACCCGCCACCGGAACGTGGCTACGCCACAACCCGGCGTCGCCTCCAATGCAGCTGAATGTTTTGTTCGATTCACTAGCGCCACGCTCCAATAAATTGCAGCTACTTTGCACAAAGAGCTGGTTTGTCCCAATATCAACAAAATCTAGATAACGATATTCAACGGTGAAGCTGAAAGCAACTAGGTGTTTTTGACGGCCCATGACAAAGGAAAGAGAAGATAGAGCCAGAAATCATGTAGCAAAAATTCTAGGCGACCTGTTTTACGTTAAGGAAGAGGTGCCAGGGTCTTGGCCTGTGGATGGGCGTAATCTAAGATTGGATTTGCTGCTTAGACCTAACGAAAAGGCAAGGTCCATGGGTTTCGATGTCGATGCCTTTGGTATTGAATTAAAAGACCCTCAATCAAATGAAAGCGTCAAAAAATACCTTGATTGCGTGATACAAGCTTATACGTACACTTTATGTGAGTTTGACGGGATGCGTCCATCTTTCGTATTGATATATCCACAGAAAGAAAAATTTTTCGAACACGATTGGAAGAACAAATACTCTAGTTCGGAGAATGAAAAACCGAATAGGAGAGAAATGAGCATTGTTGGTAGATTAATGCAAAGAGCTAATGTTGGTGAACTTTTACTTACGGACGAGAAAATACAAATAGAATTCGGCGGGGCTAGATTCTTCGACTCAGTCAAGGGTAGGTCTAAAGTGAAAGGGCTAGGAATAAAAAGACAGGTCGGGTCGCAAAAATACTAGGCATTTATATTTTAAAAATGCGTGGTGAGATTCGGCAAATTGGAATTGAATAATGATGCGCATTAGTCAATGCGGTAATCTTTATTATAAAAGTGAATCGAACAAAACGATGAACCTGTAACTTGCAGCCAGCGAACAACCTTGAGTGCCTCAGAACGTACGCCGGCTGCAAGTTCAGGTTATCGTCGGTGTTAGGCGTCACAGGGCAAGCTTTCCGACTTGGGATGAGATATTCTCACTGAAACTAGTCATCAAGGGGTCTATAGGTTGAGCACTACCGTCTTGGCAACCGCATTCGGTCAAATCGTTGGCTTGATGATGGACTTCAAATCGTCTCGAAAGTCGAAGAGTGATGATGAGTATCGAGAGTTCGTAGAATGGCTTGAGAAAAAGCGTCATAGTGATATTGTGCAAGAGCTTGCTGAGAACAATTTGCTTACGCGATCAGTGCGGTTGTTCCTTGCTGAAAGCCACGATGAGGTAGTTCGTAAATTAGGAACAATTAACGACCTCCTGTTAGGAGTGGCATCAAAGATAGACGGACTATCTGGTATCGCGAACGCTATTTCTCCGAATACTCAGATCTCAGATCAGGCCATAAACATTTTGCGAGAGTTCGTCGACTCTGGAGGGCTTGTATTGTGTGATGTTGGATATGTCTCAAATTCAGGAACAAGGTTGGATATTCTGAATGTAAAAACCATTAACATCGAAGATCCGCGATTCTTAGAGGACGATATGCGCTCTCTATGTATTCACGGCTTGTTGATAGCAGATGTTAACTCGGATGGTAAGAATATCTGGAGGCTGACACGCGCAGCCACGGAGTTCATGGCTCATATCAATTAAACTAATTTTGCTGTACCGGCTTGGAGGTAAGCATCCTTGAGTGATTTGGCGTTTGTTAAGATATTAAATGAAATTGATTGGGGCATAACGTTGCTGGCGGCAATTCCCTTGTCAATTGCGGCAAATTTGCTGACTCCAGTAGTCCAAACTTGGCATTCTGGAAAGTCTAAGAAGAAGACAGATGAACGACTTATAAAACTCAGGCGACGGCTCGAAAAAGTAAAAGAATACAAATCTGACTCGGAAGCTCTGTATCAGGAGACGCTTTTAGTAATATTGAGATGTATACTTCTAATAGGAGTTGGAGGAGCCATAACATCTTTTCCGTATTTATACATAGTTACCGGCCCTATTGGGACGATGGCGTATCTCATTGCAATCACTACCGGGTGGAGTCATATGCAGATCATGGCGGGTATTCGTGACTATGAGAGATATGTTTCAGAGGCAGAGAAAGAAGTCAGCTCTTTGAGTCGCAAAAATTCTGAACGTTCATGATTAAGAGCGACTGAGGAAGCAATTTCTGCAAGGAATTTCGACACGACTCCTTGCCTGTTTAAATATTTATTTGATGTTGTTGGCTTCTAGCAATTGCGAGGTACGTGCGAAGTCGAGATGGTTGGTCTACGTGTTAATTGATAGCGACGCCTAACGATGCGTTGATCGTGTCCAGATAAATCCCGAATCTTGGGAGGGAGGTAAAAGACCTGAAATTGATTGATGTTACCCAACGGGTGCAA
>CANLNQ010000059.1 GCA_947492525.1 uncultured Granulosicoccus sp. | reverse complement strand
CTTTGCTAGTTTTCGACGACTTCGGAAACTCCGCTTCGGACTCCATAGTTGTGAATGTGACTCAACCACAACCAATTTTAACGCTAGAGAATGGCGAACATAGCTCAACTGAAGGGTGGACTATTTACGACAACAACCCCACTGGCGCTTCAGTCTCTAACACCTTGGACAGCAACATTAGTTCCCGAGTTATTACCATGTCCGGCAATGGTTTTAACAATGGCTTTCGTCTCGGAGGGACACTGCCTTCTACCGGGTTCAATATAGAAAACAAGAATTTTATTTCTTGGAGATTCAAGTCCACTGAGCCTGTTTATTTCTATATCGCGACAATGACGACCAATGGCTTCCGTTATCTTGCCTACACCTCCGTCAATAATAATGCCGGTTTAGCTTTTAACCATTATATATATACCGGCTTGGGCAACCATGTTTATGATGGTCGATGGCGCACCGTCAACCGCAACCTTCAGGATGACCTCACCGCCGCAGAGCCAGGTAACAGTATCCTATCTATTAACGGATTTCTAGTTCGCGGATCAATGAGTATCGATGACCTAACTCTATACGATGCTGCTCCTCCAGCAAACGCCCCGCCAACCGCTCAAGCCGGCCAAGATCAATCCATCATATTAGGGCAATCCATCACACTTTCCGGCTCCGGCTCCGATCCGGATGGCTCTATTCTTAGCTATCAATGGACCAATAGCAGCAATCAAGTGCTAGCTAATACAGCCTCACTAACTTTTACACCTAACACTCTAGGCAGCCACACGCTCTCTTTGCTAGTTTTCGACGACTTCGGAAACTCCGCTTCGGACTCCATAGTTGTGAATGTGACTCAACCACAACCAATTCTAAATCTCTCAAACTACGAATTAGTGTTTCAGGATGAATTCTCCAGTTCATCACTTGACCCAGCTAAATGGGACACCGGGCTGCTTTGGGGCCCTTACCATCCTATCAACAACGAGGAGCAACTCTATGTTGATACACTGGGTATGCACTCGGATTTTACTCATACTCCCTTTGAGCTGACTGGATCTACTCTAAAGATAACAGCTACAACTATCAGCCCGTCACTTCAGCCGCCACCCCGTCCACCCGAAAATGATCCCTCCTGGCAACCACGCTCATACTCTGAGTATCGCTACAACGGACCCACAGAAGACGGGCCCGGCTACCAACCTGAGGATGTGAACTACCTCTCTGGAATCATCACTTCCTACGAATCATTCAAGATGGCTCATGGATACGTGGAAATGCGAGCGAAGCTGCCACCCGGAGCAGGTCTCTGGCCAGCCTTCTGGTTGCTGACAACGCACTATGTGGAAGATGTGCCGGAAATTGATGTCATGGAGTTCCTTGGTCAGAACACCGATCGCCTGTACCACACTTATCACTACTTCAACATCTCGGACAATTGGGCCAAGGTGTCTACCCCATCCTTTCCTACCTATGCGACAGATTGGACCGAAGACTTCCATACGTTCGGGATGGCCTGGGGACCTAAGGAAATCATCTGGTACGTGGATGGCGTGGAAACTCGTCGCATCACTGATGCAGACTACCGAATCACTGGCCAGGCGATGTACTTGCTGGCAAATCTGGCAGTTGGCGGCAACTGGCCGGGACCGCCCGATGCCTCAACCAGCTTTCCAGCCACTTTCGAGATCGACTATATCCGTGCCTACAAGCGAAAACTCAGTACACCTTTGAATCTTGCAGCAGATTACCAGCTCATGTTCAATGATGAATTCAACGGAAGCACTCTCGACCCCGACAAATGGAACACGCACTTTTTGTGGGGACCTTATCTGCCGATAAACAATGAGGAGCAGTACTACGTAGACGCACTGGGTTCAGACAACCCTACCAGTGCAAACACGCCATTCAAGATGAACAATGGGGTGCTGTCAATCACAGCTGTCGCGGCAGACGATCCAGATAACGAAAGTTTCCCGATACCCCAGACCTTACCTGGAATCAATGATCCCATCTGGTCTGATTATCCGCAGTTTCAACGCAATACCAACTACGCGCCCGGCAGCTACACCTCCGGATTGATCACATCGTACGACGCGTTCAAGTTTGCTCATGGTTATGCAGAAATTCGTGCGAAGATCCCGATTGGTGATGGGCTTTGGCCAGCATTCTGGTTGCTCAATGGATACTATGTATCACAGCAACCAGAAATCGATGTCATGGAAGTCAGGGGGGAAAACCCTCACCAGATCGTTCACAGTTATCACCGCATCGTCGATGGCAGGATGCAAGCCGTCAGCGGCACCACCGACAACGGCAACCCCCTGATTGGTTATGGAGATGACTTCCACACCTACGGCGTACGCTGGCAACCAGGACGAATTGATTGGTACATCGATGGCAACGTGGTGCAGACCTACGAGAATCCGGATGTTGCCTACCAATTGATGTATGTACTCGCCAATCTGGCAGTCGGGGGCGATTTCAACTTCAGCCCGGTGGACGATTCCGCGTTACCAGCGTCGCTGGACATTGACTACATCCGCGTGTACCAGGAAAAACACAAGGATTAAAGCCAGAGCAAATGGCAAGGTGTCGGACGCGATCTGCAAACGATGCGTCCGGCACTGCGCGGGGAGACACAGACAAACGCCTCTGTTCTTTTCCAAATCTTGCTAGTGGGATTGCGGTGCACCGAAGAACACCCAAGGCCATGTTGAACTGAAGGTAGTCGAGAAGGGGAGCGTTCCCGAACCGACCTGACTGAGACTCCCTGCCGCAGCTCTTTTATTCGAGAATCAGGCGATATTTGAAATGCCTTCGCCTTCCAGCAAGTCCGACGCAGGATCCGTGTTTCCTGCTTCCTGCTCCAGCAGAGCCAGAGATACAATCCTCTGTTTCAAGATCGGAGCACTCAACACTCCACTCATGGACTTCATTTCCTCGAGAACAGGTTGCAGTTTGGCCCATGGCATCCAATCCTCGTGAGCGGTGGAAATCTTGGATACCTCTGTGCTCGAACAGCTATCAGTCACGAACAGTTCTTCGTACATTTTCTCGCCGGGTCGCAAACCTTCCACAACGATCTCGATATCATCCGGATTGCCGGTATCCCGCTGTAATCGCTTGCCGTACAAGCGCACCATGGTAGTAGCCAGATCTTCAATGCGAACCGGCTCGCCCATGTCCAGGACAAACACATCGCCGCCTTTGGCAATGGCACTGGCCTGTAATACCAATTGCGCCGCTTCAGGTATGGTCATGAAGTAACGAGTAATTTCCGTATGCGTCAGGGTGATCGGTCCACCGGATTTTATCTGCTTCTTGAATTTCGGCACCACCGAGCCAGATGAACCAAGTACATTACCGAAGCGCACCATACTGATGGTGGTGCCATTCTGAATACGGGCTTTTGCTTGAAGAACGAGCTCTGCTATTCGTTTTGTGCCGCCCATCGCATTCGTGGGTCGCACCGCCTTGTCAGTCGATATAAGCACAAAGTTGCCAACACCTGATGCTATAGCAGCGTCAAGCACTGTCATGGTACCGAAGACATTGACCTCAAGACCGAGGTCCGGTTGCGCCTCGACAATAGGAACGTGTTTGTAGGCGGCTGCGTGAAACACGGTATCAATTGAATGTCGTGCAAACAGGCGCTCGATTCTTGCGGTGTCTGTCACGGATCCAAGGACAGGTGTGAAATCAGGGAATTCTCCCGCTACTGCCTTGTCTTGCAGCGACTTGAATTCTTCTGTTATGTGATAAAGGTTGGCCTCACAGTTATCCAGAATCAGCAGACGCCGAGGTGACAGATTCATTATCTGTCGACACAGTTCAGAGCCTATCGACCCTCCCCCACCGGTCACAAGCACAGTCTTGTCAGTTACTTTTCTGCTCATCAGCCGTACATCCGGAGCCACTTCGAGCCGCCCGAGAATATCCTTGATCGAGACATCACGCACCTCGTCTGCACGTGTCTTGCCCCCCATCAATTCCCCAACGCTGGGCATTGTCAACACACGAAAGCCCAACTCGTCGAGCCTACTCAACTTCTGTTGGTATCCTGTACCACTGATGCTGAACATGGCTAGAATGACACTGGAAATATCCATACGTTTCAGTGATGCACGCAACTGCGGATCATCGCCGGCTAGCACAGGCAGACCTGACAAGGTAGTACCGAACAACCTGGGGTCGTCATCGATAAAGGCCACGGGTCGATAATCTTTACCTTCCCGAAGCAGTCCGGCCAACTGCCTGCCGGCAGAGCCAGCCCCGTAAATGGCTACAGGCTCACCTTTACTGTCGCTATCGAACAGGCTTTTCCAGATCATGCGCATACCGATCGTACCGCCGACCAGCAACAGCGCATAAATAATGAACAACGATCTTGGATTGGTTCGATCGGGGGGGATCAATGAAAACGCGATCAGGAGCATGACCGATGAAAAAAGACAGCCCTTGACCAACTGTTTGTAAAGACGTTGATTGGAGGAGCGTATCACCCATCGATAGACACCCAGACCGCTGAATATGATCGCAGTCAGAACAGGCAGACCGACAAACAAATGCCATGTGGATCTGAAGTCACTGAACAGCATTCCATGTCGCAATGTGTACGCCAGCCACAGGCATAATGCGGCCATGCTCATGTCTGCCAGAATGCCGACCATCTGTTTTCGACCCCGCCCCGTATCCGCCATGTTGCGGATCAGCGCATCAAGCGAAGTCGAGAATGTTTTGCTGTACTCAGGGGCCTTTTCAATCGGCTTTTTGTTTTTCATGAACTCTAAGATTATGACCAACAATTCGTCGAAACTGCACCACGTGGACGACGTCCGCCGCAGCCAAAGCTACCCCGCAATTATAAGCCTGAAAGGTCATTTCGAATTGAAAACTTGTCTGGAGATAGAACCAGTAGCGTTGTCAAACGGTAATAATGCATCCGGCTACTCCTGAAAAGCGTGGTACTCCGCCGCAATCGACCCCGTTTGTGTCCTGGCGAGAGTCACTGCTGTGATTCAACGTCCATCGCACTGGCTGATGAGAACAAGCCGACCGCTTCTCAAAATGCATCAGACGCAAAGACGCACACAGCATCTGCGCCTGTCTATTCTCGTTGTTTCACAACCTGACAACATACCGACAATGCGTTCTCTCGCAGTATCAACGCATCAACACGTGCTTGATCCTGCCCAACGAGACAAACAAGATCACCAGCAGCGCCACGATCGCACCCACCAGAATGTTGGTGTAGTAGGTTTCGGGAGATAGCTGGCCAAGTACAAAACTACATAGGCCTCCTGCGAGGACCGCCGCTGCGACGCGCCTGCCGTATTTCCACTGCGAACGTCGCGTGTGCATCTTCGGCTTTGAGAACGGGCTGAAAGTTTCTGCTACAAACACGAAAACCGCGTAGGCCGATGCCAGTAAAGCAGCCAGTTGCATCATGATAATGAGCGACACCCGAGAAATGTGAAATAGTTCACAGATTGTACACTTCTGAATCGAACCTGCGACAACAGATTCACGATAAGTCCCACCAGTGACAACGTGATTACTTGACCGTCGAACGTATCGAGCTTTCAACTCTTGAAGCTAGAGCGCTGTCTTGCAGGCTTTTTCCATCACGAACTTCAGCGGCGCGGAAGCAACAGATTGAGAATTGCACACCCGACAGCTGCTTGATTCACTCGTAACCTGGCCGGCGCCTGTTATCCTTCTCAACTGTTTCTATTTTCCAGCCAGGGATCGAGTCAGAAGTGAGCCTATTGTTTGTTGTAGTTCTGCTGGTAGTGGCGTGGCTGGTTTTCAAGGTGCACTTGCAAGGCTTTCTGAAGCAAGGTAAAGCGGGCAGGATAAAACTCGGCCTGATCGCAGTTGGCATCATTTTTCTCGTGCTGGCTGTTACAGGACGAGCGCCGGCCTTGTTCGCGATTCTCGGCGCTGCCATGACCCAGGTGGTCCGCCTCGCTCCTCTGTTATTACGCTACGCACCCAATTTACGTCGGTTTTTGGGATCTGCAAAGATGGGGGGATCTGCCAACCAGTCCAATGGCACGTCACGTGTATCCACTGCCACGATTGATATGAGTCTGGATCAGTCGTCCGGCCGCATAGACGGTGTCGTAAAATCCGGCCCTTGCGCTGGCGCCAGTTTGAGCCAGCTCAGTGTCGAACAACTGCAATCGGTACATGCGTACTGCCTGCTGAACGATACAGAGGCACTGAGATTGCTTCAATCCTACGTTACAAAAGAACGCACTGAAGAATGGGAGGAGCCGAAAGGTGGAAGCGGGGACTATTCAGGGAATGCGAGTACCGGCGGTGTCATGTCCATGAAGGAGGCGCAGGAAATACTTGGCGTTGGCGACACCGCGAGTAGAGAAGACATAATACAGGCGCACCGATCTTTAATGAGTCGCCTCCATCCCGATAAAGGAGGCAGCAACTACCTTGCTGCCAAGGTAAACACTGCCAAGCAATGTTTGCTGGAGAGGCTCAAAGCCTGATCAACGTGTTTTATGTGACTTGAAGCGCTCACCCAGGAATCGAACGGCGCCCTGATCCAGTAACGGATTCACGATCGATATTACCGACCCTGCGACAGATGAATCTATCGCTCGCTTCCCTGAACGACTCACATTACCGTGCGGCGAAATAATATCATCGCAAGTTGATTGCTCTACTTGCCCGAACAATAACCCGAAAGCAAACTTGCTCGCCTGCTTTCGGATTTAACTCAATTGACGAGCATCAAATGGTGATATCTTCCAGTGCGCCACCATTTTCCACGTGCTCTCTTACCCATACGGGTTGCTTGCCTCGGCCCGTCCAGGTTTGATCAGCATCAGCAGGATTTCGGTATTTAGGTGCTACTTTTCCGCGCTTGGCCGTGGCCTTTTTCTTGCGACGAGCAGCTGGCGCAGTGGCACCTGAAGATGCAGCCTTGGAGCTGCGCTTCGTACCGGCGACAAGATCTGCCAAGTCGATTCCAGAGTCTCGTGCTATGGCCACTACCTTGGCCATGGCTTCCTTCTTTTCTTTTGCTTCCTTGAGAGAAATTGCCTTTTCGATCTTGGCTTTTTCCTTTCGAAGTTTATCGAGACTCAGGCTTGAATAGTTGTCTGACATATTTCGGTGGTTGGATCCTGATTGGAAACGTGATTAAGTACGAAATCAGACAATATCTGCTATCGAGGAATATTTCAATATCTGTTGTCGGTATTTTCTCAAATAACACGATTTTGAGCAAAAAATACGGATACAGCCTCTAAAAACAAGCCTTGGAGTGATGAGACGCATTGAAACAGGGCATCACTTGCTTGTTTCAACGTCCTATAATTCAACTTTTGCCAATCTGCCAAGTGACCCGCATGAGATTGATCCTGTCAGTACCATTATTCCTGTACATACTGCTCGCAGCCAATGTGCTCATGTGGTCAGGTACTGAGCAGACTTCACCGCTCAATATCATCCTGATGCAGCTTACACTGCCCTCATCACGGGATATGGTTATTACAGTCAGTGACCTGTTTATCCTCGCTAGCTTCTTTGCCCTCTATATAGAAACCTTCAAGGCAACTCGCACATCCAACCATGTATTGGTGGATCACGCTCTATCCATGCTGGTTTTCGTCGCGTGCCTCATCGAATTTCTGATATTTCCACGTCTTGGCAATACTACTTTTCTGGTAATCACAGTAGCCGCATTTCTGGACGTCATCATGGGGTTCACTGTTACATTGTCAGCAGCAAGGCGCGACATCAGTTTCGGTGGTTGACGAAAAAGGAGAGTTTCATGAACCAGGCACTTGGGCAATGCCAACTGGCTTTCAATACGTCGATGATCTTGCGAAAGAATGCGCAAAGCAATTATTTCGTCGTTCTACTCCTCGCCCACAATCTCGCCAAACAAATCATGCTCATCGGCGCCGGTGATATCCACTTCAATAAAATCACCTGCCTCGATTTCATAATCGTCAACATTTACATGCACAACACCGTCTATTTCTGGTGCATCGCTGTAACTTCGGGCAATGGCGCTATCCTGGTTGACTTCATCCAGTAACACCACCTGACGAGTTCCAACCTTGCTCTGCAGGCGCTGAGCGCTGATGGCAGCCTGCTTTTCCATGAAGCGCTGTAGCCGCTCCTGCTTGAGCTCTTCGGGCACGGGGTCGGCCAGTTCGTTTGCCTTGGCACCTTCTACCGGTGAGTAGGCAAAACAGCCGACTCGGTCCAGTTGCGCTTCATCGAGAAAATCCAGCAGTTGTTCAAAATCTTCATCGGTTTCCCCGGGAAAGCCGGCGATAAAGGTGCTGCGAATCGTGAGTTCCGGGCATATCTCACGCCACGCCTTGATGCGAGTCAGGTTATTCTCAGAAGCAGCGGGACGCTTCATGCTCTTGAGAATACGCGGACTGGCATGCTGAAACGGTATATCGAGGTAAGGCAGAATCTTGCCTTCGGCCATCAACGGGATAATGTTGTCTACGTGGGGATAGGGATAAACGTAATGCAGGCGAACCCATATTCCCAGCTCGCCCAACGCGTCACACAACTCCTTCATACGCGTCTTGATAGGCCGCCCGTTCCAGAAAGCAGTGCGGTATTTGATGTCCACACCGTAGGCGCTGGTGTCCTGTGAAATGATAAGCAGTTCACGTACGCCTGCATTCTTGAGACGCTCCGCTTCAGCCATGACATCTCCGATATCTCGACTGACGAGGTTGCCACGCATCGACGGTATGATGCAGAAACTGCAGCGATGGTTGCACCCTTCCGAGATTTTCAGGTAGGCGTAATGCCGTGGGGTCAGTTTGATTCCTTGCGGAGGTACAAGGTCCAGAAACGGATCGTGTTTGGCCTGATAAGGCAGGTGCTGGTGTACTGCGCCAACTACCTCTTCATAAGCTTGCGGACCCGTTACCGCCAATACCTTGGGATATTTCGCCTGAATATCTTCAGCCTTGACACCCAGACAACCGGTGACGATTACCTTGCCATTTTCGTCCAACGCTTCTCCAATGGCATCCATGGACTCGGCCACCGCGCTATCGATGAATCCACAGGTATTGACCACGACCAGATCGGCAGCTTCATAATCAGGTACGACGTCGTACCCGTCTGTACGTAACTGAGTGAGAATGCGTTCAGAATCTACCAGTGCCTTGGGGCAACCGAGACTGACAAAACCGACTTTGGGATTCGTGGACATAACAACTGTACAACCTGAGGAAGCGGCGCATTATACGGCGGTTTCCGGCGGATATAGGTAGTTATTGTCAACTATATTGTTTCAGAAGCGCCAATAGGCATCACGCGACCGAGTCCGGCGAACTCGGCCCTGCACAAGCGGCGCGAGTGACAGAGTCAGGTATGCATCATGGTGCTTGCCCTGCTGATCACTGAAGGTTGCTGCGTCCGGCCACCACGCATCGCACGCATCGCACGCATCGCACGCATCGCACGCATCGCACGCACGCACGCACGCACGCACGCACGCACGCACGCACGCACGCACGCACGAACGCACGAACGCACGAACGCACGAACGCACGAACGCACGAACGCACGAACGCACGAACGCACGAACGCA
>CANLNQ010000058.1 GCA_947492525.1 uncultured Granulosicoccus sp. | reverse complement strand
CATGTGAAAGTAGGTCATCGCCGGGTTTTATTCACGACCAGAAAGGCCGTCCCCCAGGGGACGGCCTTTTTGCTTTGGGCCAGGTCATACTTCGGTACACAAGGTGATACTGAGCTCAGACGCTCGCCTGTTAGACGCAGATCCTGAGTCTAGAACTCGCTGACCGGTCGGTAATTCGACTTTACATGACCTGAATCAGTCATCTCTCTGATTCATGTTGACCCGTTTTTCACCAGTACTCATAGTGGTGCTGTGTTCAACAGGGAAAAACACATGTTCAAGAATATTGCGGTGCCATTCGATCTGGCCCATGCAGAAAAGCAGGAGAAAGCCGTCAATGCTGCGGCTGATCTGGCAAAACATTATGGTTCTGTTCTGACGCTTTTTGGCGTCACCAGCAAAACACCCAGTGAAGTTGCTCACTCGCCTGAGGAATATCAGGAAAAATTGACCGCCTTTGCTGCCGAGCAGTCTCGGATATACGGCGTGAGCTTCAACGCCTGTTCAGCGGTCAGTGTCGATATCGCGATAGATCTGGAAAAGAAGCTCAATCAGGCCATTCACGAAATTGGCGCTGATCTCATTGTCATGGCCTCTCATGTGCCCGGTTTTCGTGATTACCTCTTCCGGTCCCATTCAGGCGATCTGGCAACTCACACGGATCTGTCGGTCATGATCATCCGCTGACGGGTAGGCGGATACTCGTGGTGTGCTTCGAGTGTGCTTCGAGTGTGGTTTGACCAGTGGGGTGAGCAGGAAGACATGACCGCTATGGCCCATTCGGTACAGACTCAACCCAGATAGACGACGTCCTCCTGACGTTCGAAATCCACCGTATGAATGATGGTTGATCCGTCTTCGATGAACATGACGTTGTAATGCCTTTCCAATGGCCCGGTCGCGAATTTCGGTTGGGGCTGTTCGATACCCGCCCATAGTGCTCTGGCGGTTCCGCGATTCGCGGATAGCGGCACACCGTGCAGGCTGCCGCTCAATGTGAAATGGCAATGCCCGAAGGCAATATGTTCGATGGTCTCCCGATACCTCGATATCATTTCCCTGAATTTCTCTCCGTTCTTCAGTCCGATGCTATCGGCACTCAGAACATGTACAGGTGTCGGGTTGTGGTGCATGAAAAGCCAAGCTGACATGCCTGCGGTTTGCGCAGTACTGAGAATGCTCTCCAGCCAGGCAGCACGGTCGTCGCAAAAATAACCGGTATTGGTACCTGGCTCATGTGTGTCCAGGTACACGAACATGCCCGCGTCAGTCGTTTCAGTCCATTGTGTGAATCCATTTGGATCCTTGGGCGTTGCAGGGAACACAGACTGGAATACTTTTCGGTCATCGTGATTTCCCAGCAGCAGGCGCAAGCGGGGGTCATCTTTCAAACCGGCTTGCTCCAGCAGTTCCAGCAGTTTCAGATAACTGTCACGATCACCGCGGTCCGTCAGATCTCCCGTGACGACAATGCGATCTGCATCAGCGTGAAATCGAGCGATATGACGCAATGCTGCCTTGCAGGGGTCAACCGAATCGCAGTTCATGACCGGATCGGGAGATATATGAAGATCAGTCAGATGTATGACTTTCATCGGTCAGACTCACAGGAATTTGTCGGAAACATCCAGCGTGGCTTCTAGCGGCATCTTGAGCGTTACTCGACTCATTATAGCCATAGCTTCTGGCTGAACATTGCCGAATGTTCTGATGCAAATGGGGTGAACGTCAAGAACTATACCTCAGAAAACGCATGGTCATTGCACTATCAAACCTGGCGATCTCTCGGAATTGAACTCCACGGAGCCATAGGGTCCATTAACTGCTAGCACTTGTTCGAGTGCGACAGGATATTCAGGAAATCATGCGAGGATTCGAACAGCCTGACCCGTTTGCGTACCGCCTATGAACGGCGTTGTGCTGAGAGCGTCAGCGTCTTTTGCCTTTAAAGCGTAACCCGGATACCAGGGCGAAAGATGAATCGTGTAATTTCATACCGTCAGACACGGATGCGAATCCTGCTGGCCGCACTGGTGCTTGTACTCTGCCTGCTCGCCTTGCACTATATTCACCGACCCACCTTGCTGGTCAATGCCCAGATCCTGACCATGAACAGCGAGCACCCGGTAGCGGATGCATTGCTGGTGGAAGGTCGGTACATCACGGCAATTGGTCGGCAGAACGATCTCGAAAGAAGATTGCCATTTCTGAACCGCACCATTGATCTGCAGGGTGCGAGCATTGTTCCCGGTTTTGTTGACGCGCATAGTCACTTTCCCAGTTCCGGTCTGGCCAGCTCGTTTCTGAATCTTACGCCGCCGCCTGTTGGCGATGTGGGCAACCTGGATACATTGCTGCGTCGTGTCGCCGAGTATGCCTCCAGCCGGAAGAGAGGTGAGTGGATAGTGGGGTTCAACTACGACGATGCTTCTTTGGCAGTGCAAAGACACCCCACCAGAGAGGAGCTTGACCGCGTGACACCACACCACCCGGTCTATCTGTGGCACCGCTCGGGACACATGGGGGTTGCAAATTCATTGGCTCTGGCGGAACTTGGCCACACGGATAGCAACGGCGCGGAGGTCCCATTCGGAGAGTCGCCTTTCATGGTGGGGCGGGACAGCGAGGGAGCTTTGAACGGTTTGCTGCAGGAGGGGGCTGCCCCACGACTGGGAAAGCTGTTGTTGAAGCTACCGCTCAGAGAACTACTTGCCGCATTGCTGGACGCTCGAGACGAGTATCTGCAGGCAGGGGTCACAACCGTACAGAACGGATTCGCGGACATACTGTCGATGCGGCTGCTTTACTGGTCACAACGTATGGGCATCATTCCGCAAAGGCTTGTCGTCTGGCCGGCTTATGAAAAGGTGGCGGGTCGCATGAACATCGAGGCGATCGAGAAATACATGGGGCTCGGTGATCAAGTATTGAACAAGGCCCTGGCTTGGCGTTCCAGCGCTGATACATTTTCCTTGTCAGCGCTCAAGCTGAGCGTTGATGGAAGTCCTCAGGGGCGTACGGCATGGCTGACCGAGCCCTATCTGACCAGCGGAGGCAGGTCTGCTGGCTACCGAGGGTTTCCGGCGATCTCGCCAAAACGCTTCAAGGCACAGGTCCGCGTCTTTCATGAAGCCGGTGTCAGACTGGCATTACACGGCAACGGTGATGCCGCCATCGATCTGATCATCGATGCTCTGGAGGATGCACAACAGGAGAATCAACGGCCCGAATCGGGGCATATTGTCGTGCATGGCCAGACCATTCGAGAGGATCAGTTGCCTCGCTTGCAAGGACTCGGTGCCTCAGTCACCTTCTTTCCAACGCACACCTTTTTCTGGGGCGACTGGTACCGAAATGCAGTGCTGGGGCAGGAGAGGGCGGTGCGTATCAGTCCATTGGCCTTGGCGGACGAGCATAAATTGCCCTATTCCCTGCATTCCGATGCGCCAGTGACCCCTGTGAATCCCATGCAGATACTGTGGAGCGCAACACGTCGAGAGACGTTGAGTGGCTATATTCTGGGTGCCGAGTACACTGTCAGTCGAATGAGAGCCTTGCGCGCCATGACCCTGGACGCCGCCCGGCAGAACGGCTTGCAGGATGATCGCGGGTCACTGGAGGTCGGCAAATTCGCCGATTTCGTGGTGCTGTCCGGCGATCCGCTGACAGTACCGGATGTTCGCGATATAGCGGTCAAGCGGGTCTGGATTGATGGTCGTGAAGAGTATTCAGTTCATGCAGGCCGGTAGTTCAGGACTTGCAGGTATCGACCATTCTCGCGGGCTCGCCACGGGCTGACGGCTCCTCGATCATTGCTTGTGCCGGTCAAAGGTGGTAACACACTTCGAATCGATCATGTCCATCGTCTGCTGGTCGAACAGTTTGAAGTGAGGTGTGCCCAGATGCAGATCGAAGGCCGAGGAATCGGCATAGAGTTCGTACAGAAACACATCTCCGGGTCGCATTGAATCACTGCAGACATCAAACTGGATGCAACCCGCTTCCTTGTTCAGCGAGTCCCTGGCGTTCTGCATCATCAGTTCCATGAAGTCATGCAGATGTGCCGGTTTTACCTTGAAACGTACGGTCACGACATGCATTGGCTGGCTCTCGTGTCAGGAAGAATTGCACTCGGTGTTTGTCTGGAACTTCGCCTGAACTCGTTCGTAGGCCTGTGGTGCATGTCAGCGTACCAGGTGGACAATACTCATGGATATCGCCGGGAAATAGGTGACCAGAACCAGCATCGTGATGGCGGCCGTATAGAGCAGTCCCATTCTTCTGGCAATGGAGAGTACTCCGACGCCGGAAATGCGGGAAGCCACATAAAGCGTTGCGCCAACCGGTGGCGTGAACAGTCCGACAGCCACATTGCACGTCATGATGACACCCAGATGTACCGGGTCAACACCGAAACTCTGTGCGGTTGGCAGGAACAAGGGTGCGGTCAGCAGAATGGCTGGGACAGGGTCCAGTACCAGGCCCAGAATCAACAGGACGATATTGACCAGTAGCAGGAAGACGGCGGTGCTGGATGACAAGTCCTGTACGAAGGTCACCAGAATCTGTGGCATCTGTTCCAGCGTGATGAGCCACCCCAACACGGTGGTGGCTCCGATGACCACCATGACCGTAGCGCTGGTGACAAAGGCGTCGATCATCAGGCCCGGCAGATCGCGAATGCTGAAGTCACGGTAGATGAAGATGGTCACCAACAGGCCGTAGACCACTGCCAGCGCTGCCGCTTCGGTAGGCGTCACCCAGCCTGAGAAGATGCCACCAAGAATCAGTACCGGCATGAACAAGGCAGGGGCGGTACCGATGAACGAGGACCAGAGTTCCGCTCGAGTTGTCGTTCGACCGCCCGGATCGCATCCACTGGATTTTCCGACGTGATAGCAGACCGCCATGAAGGCCAGGCCGAACATGGCGCCCGGTACAATTCCGGCCAGGAAGAGATCGGCCACTGATACGTTTCCGACAAAGCCGTAGATGAGCATGGGAATCGACGGCGGAATGATGATGCCGATGGTGCCGGCAGCAGCAACAAGGCCCGCTGCAAAGGCTGGTGTATAGCCCTGTTTGGCCATGTTCCTGATCATCACAGAGCCGATTGCTGCACTGTCGGCTATGGCGGAACCGGAGATACCTCCGAAGATCATGGACGCACCGACCACGACCATGCCGAGTCCGCCCGGCATGAATCCACAGGCGGCACGGGCGAAGCCGATGATGCGCAAGCCCACGCCGCCTCGGCTCATCAGTTCCCCGGCAACGATGAACAGAGGGATGGCCAGGAAGTGATTGGGTTCAACCCCGCCAATGAAATTCAGATACAAGGCCTGCAGGGGATAACCGAGATCAAAGACCAGGATAGGCAGAACCGCGGTCAGCAGAATGGCCCAGACGAGCGGTACCCCCAGAAAAACGGTGGCAAGGAAAAGCGCGACGACGAAAAGCAGAATCATGTTGCGTGGCCTGCGTCAGCGTTGGTGTTCAATAGTGCGTGTGTGGATGCCGTGGGCCCTTCAGGGTGCCTCAGGTCGAGCACCGTATTGAACAGGTGGAAGATCAGGCTCAGCAGCATGCCCACCGGCATCGAGGCGTACAGGAAGCCCACGGGCAGGTACAGCACGGTCGTCCTCTGGGCCCAGGTGTGAGAGGAGATCGAGTAGCCGGTGACAATCAGGCTGATCATCATGACGGCGACCACCACGTTGATCAGTGTCTTGAGATGATGACGGCCACCTGCGGGTAGTAGTTTGTCGACGATTTCACCGACTCGCATGTGGGCTCCGCGAGCCACGGCAGCGGCGCAGCCCAGAAAGGTGCTCCAGAGGAGCAGGAATGCGGTGACCTCCAGAGACCAGGCAAGGTCGAAGCCGGCAGCACTGCGCAGAGTTGCATTGATGAAGACCAGCAACACGATGAATGTGCCTGATAGAACCAGAGCGTAATCAATGGCTCGACTGAGTATTGTCAGGGATCGTGGATAGTGCGGCCGATAGTCCATTCCTGTTCCTTCGAAAACGTGAGGCCGAGGCCATGACAGCCTCGGCACTGGTGGTCCCTGCCACTATTGAGCAGGTTTCATGTCTCGAACTTTCGCCGTATCGGCGAGGACTCGATCAACGGCTTCAGCGCCATAGACCTCTCTGGCCTTGTCGTAAACGGTGGCAACCGCGTCACGGAAAGGGCCGATCTCGGGTGTGGTGACAGTGGCGCCAGCTGCGGTCATTTCCTCAAGCTGCTGCTCCACTGAATTCTTCACCAGATCACGACTGAAAGCCGCTGCCTCTTCGCTGGCCTTGCTGATGGCGGCCTTGTCTTCCTCGGAGAATGACTGCCAGGTCTTCTCCGAGACCGTCAGTGGCAGCGGGCTGTAGACGTGGCGGGTCAATGTGATGTTCGGAGCAACTTCGTAGAACCTCAGAGACTTGATGGTGTCTACCGGATTTTCCTGACCGTTCACAGTGCCTTGCTGGATGGCCAGATAGACATCGGTAATCGGCATGACCACGGTCTGGAAACCGATGGCTTCCATGCTCCAGCGAATCATGTCGTTCGGAAAGACACGCATCTTCATGGTCTGCGCATCGGCCGGCGAGTTCAGAGGTTCGGATGTCGTGAAACTGCGAAAGCCCGCTTCCCAGGTGGACAGCACGCGAAATCCGACTTCCGGGAGTTTGTCGAATTCCTCGTGCAGCCATTCAGAGTTGTCATAGAACTCCCAACCCTGTTCATAGGTATCGAGCAGAAAGGGCATGGCCATGAGGTTCAGAGAGGTCAGGTGTGTTGCATAGGAACCCACTGCCGATACGGTGAAGTCCACGCCACCCAATTGCAGTTGTTCAATGGCCTTGGGGTCGTTGGCCAGTTGACCGGCAGGAAATATGCGTACCTCGTATCGGCCATCGGTATAGTCCGAGACCTTCTCGGCGAAGAGTTCTGCTGCCGCCTGGCGTGAGCCTCCCGGATTGTCGGTATGACTGAATTTGAGGACGGTGGCGGCGTGCAGGGACGTGCTGAGCGAGAGAAGAGTCGTGGCGGCCAGAAGGCCGAGTCTGAAAGTCATGGCATGCTCCTTTGGGTGGATCCCGTTATTTGTGAGTGGCTTTTTATTGTTGTATGCGATAACGTATACATTAAATTACGCATAGTCAACCGATCGATCACCCGAATCGATTTGCCTGACGGTGAATTTCTTGATATTGATGGAGAACGGGAATGCCCAGTACGTTCGAAATAGCTGTCTTTGAAGGCGACGGCATCGGCCCTGAAATTACAAGTCCGACTCTCAGGATCCTGCAACAGCTCAGTCAGGCCTCGTCATCGTATGAGCTTGCGTTCAACACATTGCCGGCCGGTGCCAATCTGTATGCACGTACCGGAGAGTCCCTGCCCAAGGCGTCGCTGGATGGTGCAAGGCAGGCGGATGCCATCCTGCTGTCGGCCATGGGCATGCCGTCGATCCGCAAGTCGGACGGTACCGAAATCTCGCCTCAACTGGATCTGAGAAACGAGCTGGACCTTTTCGCCGGCGTTCGGCCCGTGAGAATCAGCCCCGGACAGAGAACACCGTTGAAGCTTGAAGGTGGTCAATCGGTGGACTTCGTACTGGTACGGGAAAGCACGGAAGGTCTGTTCTACAGTCGTGGAACAGGAGAGGTAGGGCCCGATGAAGCGCGTGAAACACTGGTCATCACGCGCAAGACCAGTGAGAAATTGTTCCGCTTTGCCTTCAATCTGGCCAGGCAGCGACAGACTGCCGGTCAAGGTGAAGGGCGCGTCACATGCGTCGACAAGGCCAATGTGTTCAGGTCGTTTGCGTTTTTTCGCGAGATCTTCGATGCCCAGGCCACGCTATACCCTGATCTGACAGCGGATCATGCCTATGTGGACGCCACGGCGTTGTGGATGGTGGAAAAACCCTGGATATTCGATGTCATGGTCACCGAAAACATGTTTGGCGATATTCTGTCCGATCTGGGAGCGGGGCTGATGGGGGGCCTGGGTCTGGCCCCCTCTGCCGACATAGGGGACGACCATGCAGTATTTCAGCCATGCCATGGTTCGGCGCCCGACATCGTCGGGCAGGGTGTTGCGAACCCCTTCGCCATGATCCTGTCAGCGGCCATGATGCTGGATTGGCTGGGCCTCAGGCACGAGAACCCGGCCATGGTGCAGGATGGCAATCTGTTGAGAGACTCGGTTTACGCGGTGATTGCCGACGGAAAGCAGATCACACGTGACCTTGGCGGAAGCAGCTCGACAGAGGAGGCTGCGGCGGCCGTTCTTGATCGTGTCGGGGCAAGTTGATGTCGGCCGGGCCCCTCAAGGTTGCCTGTCTGGGAGCTGGCTATTTCAGTCGCTTCCACTATGATGCCTGGCGCAGGCTTCGTGATGTCGAGCTGGTCGGCTCGGCAGATCTGTGTCTCGACAAGGCAGCGTCCACGGGGCTGCCAGCCTTCACGGATCTGACAACCATGTTGAGTTCCGTGGACGTGGATGTGCTGGATATCATCACCAAGCCGCCAACGCATCTGGAGGCCATTCGCCAGGCACTGGATGCCGGTATCAAGCTCATCATCTGCCAGAAACCACTCTGCAACTCCCTGGAAGAGGTGCGCACGGCCATCGAGTTGATCGAAAAGTCGGATGCAAGGCTCGTCATCCACGAGAATTTCAGGTTCCAGCCGTGGTATCGCTGCATGGCCAGGGCGGTGAACGACGGTCTGATCGGCAATGTCCATCAGTTCACTTTCCGATTGCGTCCGGGTGATGGACAGGGCGCGGATGCCTACCTCGACAGGCAGCCCTACTTTCGAGAGATGCCGCGCTTGCTGATTCATGAAACGGGTGTGCATTTCATCGACGTGTTTCGCTACATGCTGGGGATGCCAAAGGCTGTCTATGCCGATCTGAGACGTCTCAATGCGAATATTGCTGGAGAAGATGCCGGTTACTTCATTTTCGATTATGACAATGGCTGCCGAGCCCTGTTCGACGGCAATCGGCATCTCGATCATGACGCGGACAATACGCGTGTCACCATGGGTGAGGCCTTGCTGGAGGGTGACAAGGGCTCGCTGTCACTCGCCGGTGATGGTACTGTGAGGCTACGGACTTTCGGTTCACGTCGCATGCAAACGTTGCTGCCGAGTCTTGGGTGGCAGGGGTTTGGCGGTGATTGTGTGCATGCCTTGCAACAGCATGTGGTGCAGGGAGTACTTACGGGCAGCACGATTGAAAATCAGGTGCAGGAATATCTGGCCGTCATCGAACTGGAAGAAGCAGTCTACCGGGCTGCAGAGGAACACCGCAAACTGGAACTGGACTGACATTGCAAGAGAACGACAGGCAGACATCGCGCACGCAACTCGCAGTCGAAAGTATTCGTTCGCTGATTTTTTCAGGTGATCTGGCCGCGGGCACCGATCATCTCGAAAACGAGTTGGCGGAAAGATTGAGCATGTCCCGTACCCCTATACGGGAAGCCACACGGGTACTCGAAGCCCAGGGGCTGCTGGTTGTCCGTCCGAGGAAAGGGGTGCGCATTCTGACCTTGTCCGCCGAGGACATGGACGAGATCTATGTCGTGTTGACCGAACTGGAGAGCCTGGCTGCCGGCCTTGCAGCTCGCGGCAAGTACACTGCGGATCAACTGCAGCCCCTGTTGCAATCGGTGGAGGACATGGAATCTTCGTTGGAGGTCGAGGATCGGGAAAGCTGGGCTTCTGCCGATGAGCGTTTCCACGACGAACTGGTGCGCCTGGCGGGCAACTCGCGCATGGCGGCCATCATTTCGAACTTCAACGATCAGGTTCGCAGAGCCCGCGCATTCACGTTGCATCTGAGGCCGTTGCCGTTGCAGTCCAATGAAGAGCATCGGGCGCTCTATGAAGCCATCGCACGCGGTGACGAGAAAGGTGCTCGCAGGATTCACTGGCGGCACCGTGAAAATGCGCGGAAGACGCTCATTGCCATTCTTGAAGAAGTGGGTATGAAACACCTGTAGTCCGCCTCCATCGATGCACTGAGTCCACCGGCGGCGGAAAGCAGGACAAGGCGATCCTGCTGATGAAGCCCGTGAAGCCCGTGAAGCCCGTGAAGCCCGTGAATCTCTTGAATCTCTTGAATCTCGTGAATCTCGTGAATCTCGTGAATCTCGTGAATCTCGTGAATCTCGTGAATCTCGTGAATCTCGTGAAT
>CANLNQ010000057.1 GCA_947492525.1 uncultured Granulosicoccus sp. | reverse complement strand
GATTCAGCGATTCAGCGATTCAGCGATTCAGCGATTCAGCGATTCAGCGATTCAGCGATTCAGCGATTCAGCGATTCTCCACGATGGTGTCGAGTTCCTGTCGGTAGTCGGGAAATTGGTGCCGAAAGCGCGTCTGTTTCTCACGAGCCTCACCGAGCAAAGCGTCAATACTGTCTTCGCGCATGACGCGGCCGAACACTGATGTCCGAGATGCCTCCGAATTCGCCTGGAGTTGGGTGAACTGATCCAGTACCAGGGCACCGGTAAGCTGGCTGTAGTGAATGGATTCGTAGTAGTAGCGCATCCGTGTGTCCGAGTCGCCGGCGGGCGGGAATGGCTCTGTGGTGATGTCGCTTGGCACACTGAAATCCACGATGTCATAGGGCGTGGCATCCTGATCTCTGGCTGTCGTCAGCGTCAGGGCCAGCATGTCGCGTTTCCATTGCTCGAATTGCGTCCACAAGCCGGCGGCATCGATCAGTTCGTTCAGTCTGGCATGATTCGGGCTGATGAACAGTGCCGCGTCCATGTCGTTTTCATGCAGGGTCACCAGAAGCTGCTCGAACCAGTACAAGCTGTTCTCATCCTCGTTCTGAAAGCTGAAACGTCGGTGAGGGGAAGGCAGGTATACCGCGCTGGTGAAGAATTCTTCGATTTTCAGGGTATTGCTACGGTGCCCGCCATCAAGAAGTCTTGATCGAATCTCCTGGTCTTCCCGTCCCCCACGGCCAGTCATGATGCGATACTCACTCGCCTTCTGATCCGAGAGAGGCGCGTCGGACTGCCTGCGTGTCTTCAGCACCTGAATCGATGCGCGCAGTGCATCCAGTGATATCAGCGCAGACAGATAATCGCTGATGGGAGTTCGGGTTTGATCATTGCCCAGCAGGCGGTCGGGTTTGAACCCGGCCGCAGGGCCATCGGTGCGTGCCAGGGTGTTGAATGACAGGAAGTCCAGGCCAAGCACAACCGTGTCAACCGGGTTGATCTCGTTGACATGCCTGAGGGACAGGGTGATCTCCTTCATACTGGCCAATGGCATCGCCATGTTGTATACCCGCCGGCCATTGAACAATCCGTGTTCCACCGGAATTCCCTGAATGGCTCTGGAGGAACCCAGTATCAACACCTCTGGTTTCAGTAGTCTTGTCTGAAAGGCTTTGTGAAGTCGCATATTGGCGTGCAAGGCAGGTTTATCGTCATACCTATCGTCGATTCTTGCCGAGAAGATCTGATAGGGATCGACCTGCCTGTTCAACAAGGCAATCATGGCAAGGGACAACAGTGATATGAGAACCAGCAGCGTGGCGAAGCGCTGCATCGCGCCATTCTCGTTCAGATGGTCGGCATTCTCCGGCTCCGGGCTGACGGTTACGGTCTCGACGTTGGCGTCCGGGGTAGACGTCATACGGCGATTCTGCGAATCGACAGCGGATTGCTCAGGCTTGTCGTTCGCATCATTCTGTTTGTTCCAGTCCTTTTTCATGAGCAATCTTCAAAACTGGAAATACAGAAATTCGCTGATACTCGTCAGGTGCAGCTGAGTGTACAAGGCAACGGCGGATATCAGCAGACACCATGGCAGCGTGGGTGACCACTGCAGGCGTCCGCTGAGCCCTTTGATCGTTCTGACTTGCTCCAGCACAGGTCGGTATCTGATCAGCAACTGTTGAGAATTGGGGGCTGCCAGTGCAATGACTGCGGTCAGAACGATCCAGATGATGGCGCTTTGTGGTGAGATCAGTTCATTGCCGAACAGTTTGCCAAATTGCAGCTGCTGCACCGTTTGATCGGAGAAGATTCTTTGCAGCAGACCCTGTAAACCTGAAGGTAACGCAATTCCATTGAGTCCGAACATCGACCGCAACTGCGATAGTGCAGCTTCCATGGATTCGGCGCGAAATACCACCCAGGCCGATACCACTGCCGTCAGAGTCAACACATGCGAGAACAGCCTGCACACCAATCTGGACAGACGTCCGTTTGCCAAGGGCATCCTTGAGTTGCCCGCGGCGTCCGCTGTCGCGCCATCCTCGTGTGCTCCAGTCTTCGATCCGCGTGAAGTCGAGCGTATTTTCACGTTGCGCCATGCATGGTTGATGGCCAGAAACAGACCGTGCAAACCACCCCACAGGATGAACGTCCAGCCAGCGCCATGCCACAGACCTCCCAGGAGCATGGTCAGGCCCATATTGATATAGCGTCGTGTCTGCCCTCGACGACTTCCGCCCAGGGGAATGTACACATAGTCCCGAAGAAAGCGGGACAAGGTCATGTGCCAGCGACGCCAGAAGTCGATGATGGACGATGACTTGTAGGGCGAGTCGAAGTTCATGGGCAGCGTGATACCGAACAGACGAGCCAGACCGATGGCCATATCGGAGTACCCTGAGAAGTCGAAATACAACTGCAGACTGTAGGCCAGCGCACCGATCCAGGCTTCGTGCAGGGTAAGGGTGACGCCGGACTCTGCAGCGCTGAACACCGGCGTGGCGTGCAGCGCGAGAGAATCGGCGAGAATGATCTTCTTGAAGAGACCCAGGACGAACAGAGTAAGACCGACTGAAATGTTTTCGGGAATCCGCGACAGCATGCTCTGTCGGGTGAACTGGGGCATCATCTCATGATGATGGACTATCGGGCCCGCGATCAGTTGTGGGAAGAAGGTGACGAACTGCGTGTACTCAAGCAGGTCGAAGCGCCTGGCGTTACCCCGGTAGGTGTCCACCAGCCAGGTGATTTGCTGGAAGGTAAAGAACGAGATACCCAGTGGCAGGACTATCTGCTGCAGGGTTAGCGAATACCCCGACACATCGTTGACAGTCGACACGAAGAAATTGGCGTACTTGTAATACGCAATCAGGCCGAGATTGAAGGCAACACCCGAGGTGAGGAGTGTCCGAGCCTTGCCCGCCTTGCCTGCCTTGCCTGCCTTGCCGATATGCTGTCGCAGCAGATTGCCCAGCTGAAAGTTCACACCGATGGAGAACAGCAGCAATATCAGGTAAGGCGGATTCCAGACACCGTAGAAAAAGAGAGAACACAAGACCAGTGAGGACAGGGCGGTACGGAAGCTGGCGTGAAATGCCAGCGTATAGAACAGAGCCAACGCGACCGGCAGAAAGAGAAAGATAAACTGTGGGGAGTTGAACAGCATCGTCTGGTCGGGTGGTTGTCCGGTTTACCGAAGTTGTACAAGACCCATGGATGCAGGGCTGTCCAGCGTGTGGCAGGAATGATCGGGTCGCATCGCCCACGTGTGCCTGTCATGGCTCCACTGGTCGCTGTATTCGACCGCGTCCCGCGGGGCCATCGGTAGGTGAATCGGCCGAAACCGCAGATACCTGACCGGACATTGACGAGCCTGTGACCCTTGCCCATCTGCTGGCAACCCCGGCTACAGTGTGATCAACGATCCCAGACAAGCAAGTGGTTGTTGGCCGGCATTTCCACTGTGCGTGCTGATGAAAATCCAGTCTCCTGCGCAAGCCGGTCAAGCTGCTCCACCTCGCGAATACCGCTGGCCGGATCTGAGGCGCGCAAATGCTGATCGAAATCCCGGTTTCCGTCGCTGATATGTGCTCCATTGAACATGAACGGACCGTATACACACAGTTTTCCCCGGTCGCCAAGCGCTGTGGCGGCGTGGGTGAACAGTGTTTTCACCAGCTCCCAGCTGATGATATGCAAAGTGTTGGCGCTGTAGCAGACCGTTATGTCCTGCATGAAAGGTACTGGCGGGGTGGCGCTGAGATCGAGTTCCATCGGTGGAAGAACATTCGGCAAGTCACATTCAGCAAGCCATTGGCGTATGCCCGGAATTTTTTCAGCACGATCAGTGGGTTGCCAACGTACAGAGGGCAATGCCTGTGCGAAATGACAGACGTGCTGACCTGTTCCGCTGCCGAATTCCAGTACCAGGTCATCCGACACCAGTTCGAGGCGCAGGGCCTCCAGAATGGCGTGGCGGTTTCGTTCAGCGGATGGTGCAAAGGGTTTTTCGGTTGTCACTGACAGGGTCGTTGGGTTCAGACAGCAAAGTGCCTGGTGGATGGAGGGATGTGGGTCATTTCCCAGTCTACCGCTTGTCAACGCGCTTGGTGTGGGGCGAGTGATTCAGAACCGTCATGAATGACGTAGAATGTCAATGTGCAGGCGTTACTTGCCGCGAGCGTCATCTGGCTAGGCTGGGTGCCCACTGCGGTGGTGGCTCACACGACGTATTCACGGTGTCGCCCCCTGGTGTGCCTTCGTTCTGATCAAAGTTGTTGTTGTAAATGAAAAAGAACCCAGACAGTCCGGTATCTTCGTTCTTCTCCGGTATCGATCCCTCAGGTGCTGATCGAGAGCCTGCCTTCCGATCGGAAGAGCCGAGCGCGAGTGCGCATCACCGGGAGCGCCGGCGAGTATTGGCAGGGTTGGGCGGAATGCTGGCACTGGCCCAATCCGGGGCCACTCTGGCGGCCTTGATGCCCGCGACAACTGAATCCGGCAGCGGCAGGCAGAAGGTATCGCTGGAGACCATGGCAAGCAGTGCCGATTCGCTCGATCAGCTGCATGCGCTGGTCGTCATCCGGCAAGGAGAGACCGTTTTCGAGAAGGCGTTTCGGGGCGCGCCGACCAGAGAGCCGGTCAACCTGAAATCCGTCTCCAAGACACTTGTTGCCACCTTGACGGGGATTGCCCTGGACAAGGGGGTTGTCCCCGACCTGGACAAGACGCTCGGAGAGCTGGCACCGGATCTGCTCCCGTCGGCAGCAGATGCCAGAGTCGCCGGTATCACGGTCAGGCACTGGTTGAGCATGCAGGCGGGCTTGCAGAGAACATCAGGCCCTTTCTACAACAACTGGGTGAACAGCCCTGATTGGGTCGAGTATGTTCTGACTCGGCCATTCGTCGATGAACCGGGTGGTCGCATGTTGTACTCCACCGGAAACTATCATGTGTTGGGAGCCATGCTGACCCGCATCACCGGCAAGAGCCTGTTGGAGCTTTCCCGGGAGTGGCTCGGGGCACCTCTGGAGGTTCAGGTGCCACCCTGGACTCGCGATCCGCAAGGCTACTATCTGGGTGGCAACGAAATGGCCCTGTCGGCAAAGGGCCTTGCCCGGTTCGGTGAAATGCATCGACTGGGTGGTGTGATCGATGGCAAGCGCGTCATCAGTCAGGAATGGATAGACACGGCCTGGTCTGCACGTACCCGGTCTCGGTATTCAGGGCATGCCTATGGGCTTGGCTGGTATCTGGCACTGGTAGACGGGCATCGGGTCGCGTATGCCAGAGGTTATGGCGGGCAGGTGCTGTATGTCATTCCATCACTGGAATTGACGGTTGCCATTACCTCGGATGCCTCACGACCCGCTCGTTCGGGTGAATACATGGATACGCTGCACGATCTACTGACGACCCGCATCATCCCCGCAGTTGTCTGAACAGGCGACAGACTCAGGTTCCCGAGATCCATCGCTGTAGAACGAGGGTGGTCACGAATCCGGCAATGCAGAACACGACCCAGCCTAGGCTGCCGGTTGTGGCAATGAACAGGGCATCCATCAGCGATATGCCGGCAATCATGCTGACAACAGCTCGCGGAATGTCTCCCGCTTGTCTGCGTCTGAGAAAGCGCATGACAACCAGAAGCCAGGCAAGCAGTAACAACAATGGCAGCAAGGCCAGTAATCCGGACGACAGGGCATGGAGGCCAAAGGCCACCGGTGTCAGCAGGAACAACAGCGGCCACATGTTTCGTACCTCACCCAGACTCTCCTGTTTTGCCGTGTAGGTCAAACCGATCAGGTAGCACAAGGAGATGGTGGCGCCCAGGTAGAGCAAGCCATCGGGGGTAGCGGTGTAGCTCAAACCTGCGGTGATGTACACGAGCAGTCGGCAGGCGCCCATGATGACCGGGCTCAAGGTGTTTCCCTTGTGCCAGGCGTTGTAGAGCGTGATGGTGGCGCACAGGGCAATGGCCGACAGGACCGCGGGCCAGCCACCACCCGTGTTCGTCAGTGCGCAGGCGCTGACGAGAAGCACTGATAATCCAAGCATGGAGAATCCGGCAAGAAAAACGCTGCTCTTGCTGACCCTGCCCGAGGGTATCGGTCGCTCAGGGCGTTGGCGGGAATCTATCTCGGCGTCGAAAGCGTCGTTCAGGAACATGCCGCCGGTGTAGGCCGCTGTCATGGCCAACAGCAATACGGGGAATCGCCAGTCGACCACTGCGGCGCCAGAGAGCAACATGCCCGCCGCCGTATTGGTCCAGGCTGTTGGCAAGTTGGACACCCGGCCGAGTTCGAACGCCGTTCTGACTGACCAGCTCAAGACAGGGCCTCCAGCACCCAGCGCATTTCACGTACGATTGCCTGATCGACAGACTCGGTACGCAGCTCGGCCGGGAGAACATCCCAGGTGTAGGTCTCGACTTCCAGGTGCTCGCTGATGGGGCTTTGTCTGTGTCTGTTCAAAATGGCCGATACAAAGTACTGCGTGGAGGAAAATTCTGCCAGTTGCTCCAGAAAGATCGGGACATGAAAATGCACTCGCCATTCCCGGTATTCCTGACTGTCTCCCAAATGCTCGATGGCCTCTGGCAGGTCGGTGTAGCGGGTCAGCTCACCCTTGTAGTGTTCCACAACCTGATGCAGATATACCTTGTCGATAAAGGGTTGGAGCCTGTCTACCGTGGCAGCATTGACCTGCGTCAATCGAAGACCAGAGCTTATCTGCAGCTTGCCGATGGTGATTCCGGCGGCATCGAGCCTGGCCAGACATTCATCGGGATCCTCGAATTCCACTGCGGCATGGCACAGATCAAGGCAGAGCGTGAGATGCCGGCGCAGAAGCGCCAGCGCATCGTGTTCGTCAATCGACAGTAGCTTGGCCATCAACGCCACCGAGGCGTCACCGAACAGTACCCGAGTGAAGAAATCCACACTCTCGTCGATGGTTTCCAGAAAGCAGCAGGGTTCAGGTTCGAGCGCCAGTGATATCAGCCTGCCCGTCTTCTCGTGGATGCTGACCAGATGTGCGGCCTGTCTGACCATGTTGTCAGCCATCTGCCTGACGTCGTCAGTCGTCGTGACTCGTTCCTTGAACGCACCGGGCACCGTGCTGATGGTGCCGTGTAGGCCCTCGGGCAGCAGCGCGGCGAAGACGTCGGCCAGTTGATTGGTATAGCGCAATCGCTCTGTATCCATCCAGTCGGGCAGATAGACTTCTTCCTTCACCCGTGTACCATGAAATGGGCCGTAGGGAAATCCGTTGATGGTGAATACATAGAGATCGTTGTGTTCGAGAAACTGGCGGAATTCGTGCAAGGCGTCAGCGTGCGCAAGCTCGGCGACCGCGGCTGCCGATAGCCTGAGCCCGATGCCGAATTCCTCACCTGGTACAAGCTCATCGCGGATACCCGGGATGTAGCGTTGCAGATTGTCTCGAACCGCGCTCCAGCTTTCACCTGCGTGGATATTGGAGCAATAACCGAGATGGCTCAGTCTGCCTGATGCATGAACGAGTTTCACCGAAGTGTCTGTTCCGAGGTGTCGGGGGTAGGCAACTACAACATAAATACGATTGGAATAAAACCATCACTTGAGTATTATCCTGCCATGAACAAGACACTCGTGATTCTGGTCGTCGGTCTCAGTCCGGCTCTGGTCGGCAAGCATACGCCGCATCTGTCGGCACTGGCAAAGCGAGGAGGGCTGCGCCCGCTCAAGGCGGTGACACCGGCGGTTACCTGCTCTGCGCAAACAACGCTGCTGACCGGCAAGCTGCCGTCAGAGCACGGAATAGTCGCCAATGGCTGGTACTTTCGAGATCTGTCCGAAGTCTGGCTTTGGCGTCAGTCCAACAAGCTGGTTGCAGGCGACAAGATCTGGGACACCGCAAGACAGAGGAACAGCGACTTCACCTGTGCGAAGATGTTCTGGTGGTACAACATGTATTCCACCGCTGACTGGAGCGCAACACCGCGCCCCATGTATCCTGCCGATGGTCGAAAGATTCCCGATCACTACGCCTACCCGTCAGAGTTGCACGATGAACTGGATGAGAAATTCGGGCAGTTTCCATTGTTCAAGTTCTGGGGGCCGGCAGCGGACATCACATCAAGCAAGTGGATCAGTGATGCAACGCAGCATGTCATGCAGACGCGTAGCCCAACCCTGACATTGACCTACCTGCCTCATCTGGACTACAACCTGCAGCGACTGGGGCCTGACCTCGAACACCCTGACATTCAGAAAGATCTCAAGGCCGTGGATGAGCTTTGTGGTGAGTTGATTGCAACAGCCGACAGTCAGAATCAGAACATCATCGTGGTCTCCGAATACGGCATAACGCCGGTCAGCGATGCCGTTCATATCAACCGCGAATTGCGACGTGCCGGGCTCGTACGGGTGCGAAACGAGCAGGGTCGAGAGCAATTCGATGCCGGCGCCTCCGATGCCTTTGCCGTTGCCGATCATCAGGTTGCGCATGTGTATGTCAACAACCCGGATGTGCTGGACAGAACCCGAACACTGCTGGAAGGGCTGGACGGGGTAGAACACGTGCTGGATGAAGAAGGCAAGAAAGCCTGGGGGCTGGACCATCCACGCTCTGGTGAACTGGTTGCCATATCCAGAGCTGATCGCTGGTTCAGCTACTACTACTGGCTGGATGATGCGCGTGCGCCGGACTATGCCCGAACGGTCGATATACACAGAAAACCGGGCTACGACCCTGTCGAGCTGTTCGTGGACCCCGAGATCAAGTCTCCGAAAGCGGCGATCATCTCGCGCCTGGTGCGCAAGAAGCTGGGCTTTCGAACCTTGATGGATGTGATATCCCTGAAAGAGACAACATTGGTCAAGGGTGCACATGGCCGGCCGACAGACGATCCGGAACACGGGCCTCTGGTGATCAGTTCCACGGCGAATCACTTGCCCGAGGGTGAGGTGCGATCAGTGGACTTCAAGGATCTGGTCTTGGAGCATGTTTTCGGCTGATGTGAGCTGGGCGTACCAATAGACCACGTGCGGAGTGACCGATCAGCAAAGTCATCACGATATCAGCGTCAGCATTTTCTGAATGGTGTTCAGAAGAACTGCCATGGCAGATCTTTTGATTAAAGGATTGCCTGAGAAAGCCGCCAGGATGCCAGAAAAGCGTCAGCGAACGCGACCAACACCAGAAGATGGTCCGAGATTGGCAGACGCTCACCTTCGGCAGCCCGGCTGACGAACCTGATGGCAATGGGTATTGCGATCACGCTGGTCATCACCAGGCTCAGTGACGTCATCGACAGCGCGAAGAGCCATGACACCGTCGCGAGAGCTTTTGGCAGTTCTCTTCGATTGATTGATGCCGATGGGGCTACCCGTGCCGGACTGGTTATGCTTGCGAACAGGCTGCGTTGTAGGTACGTCGGGGGTAACTCGGCTTGGCAAACCGCCCAGGCAGAGAGTGTCGCCTACAAGGTCAGTATCTGAGAATTCACGCTACGGCCGGGCGTCGCCGGCCGTAGCAAGGTATCAGAGACGTTCGTGACGCGAGGAATGCTGTTACGACTTGCCTGGATTGAACGTCAGTACGACATCGCCGGCTGGTGGTTCAGGCTCGAGGAGTCGGACCATGGCCTCACGCATCTCCGCACCGTCAGATACCCGATGGAAATCGCGTATTGCCGTGCCGGTACAGGCGTTGTCCAGCACAGGAGCTCCACGGCCCGATTCGATGTCCTGTGTCTCGACGATGCGATAGTCGATACTGTAGCGTGCCAGTCCTGACGTGTTGGGTATGGAGCGGTGCAGCTGGTCGGCGGAGAACAGTAGGATGCTACCCGGGGAGGGCAGTACGATGTCCTCGTGGGCAGGGTGCCAGTCGATGGCACCGGGCTGGGCGCGCGTGTCTGTCTTCACCACCTTGTCCAGTGAAGCTCGCTCAACGTTGCGTCGATAGTAGTCGAAATCACTGGAATTGTTGGGTACTTGCTTGCCAAACGCAGTGGGGTCGAAAGCCATGGCGTTGTTGCGCTGCAGCTCCCAGATGGGTAGCCACAGATTGATCTGCTGAGGGGCCGCGGCGTACCAGGTATCGCGGTGCCATGGAAAGGCATAGGCAATACCGGTTGTGAGATGGCCAACCGGATACGAGGTTCGTGGCTTCAGCAAGTCGAAATGTGTGGTGTGTGGATCGAAGCCGCACTGCTTGATGATCTCCTTCGCCAGGTGCATGGAGCGCTCCATACGCATGAAGGCCGGCTTCCATTTGCTCAGGATGGCAGCCAACTCTTCAGGAGACAGGTGCTCATGAACATGCTGAGGGTCGTGACCATCAAACAGCATGTTCAGTTCAGCCCGTGTGTGTTCAACCAGTTCAGCTACCGCGGGCAATTCAGTAAACAGAACGATATCGCCCGTAAAGAGGGACTCTCTCAAGTCAGTGTTGGAACAGCGGGGGTTTACCAGGATCGTACTCATTTTTCATCGGTTCAGCGGAGGGAGGATTGCCGACTCAGGCGCCAGATTGACAGAGTTTGTTCTTGGTCAATCTTCGGAAAGAGTATTCCACAAGAACTGGAACTTGAGGGGGAGAGCAAATGATTTTTTTGCGGCGAGCCGAGGGTATTACTACCTGTTTTCGAAGAGCTGTGATGGAAAATTCGCTCAGGGCCTGGTAATCAAGGAAAGCACTGGTTCATCGGTCGTGTGTTCCGGAGTGCAACGCACTTGCGCTGACGAAAGGGGAGATTTGGTATCGATATATGAACGTTGAATTCACACTATAAGCTTGATCTGGCAAGTATGGCTCTGGCAGGAATTCTTCCCGTAGTACAGACTCCTATCGACTTCGACTTCGACTTCGACTTCGACTTCGACTTCGACTTCGACTTCGACTTCGACTTCGACTTCGACTTCGACTTCGAC
>CANLNQ010000056.1 GCA_947492525.1 uncultured Granulosicoccus sp. | reverse complement strand
TCTCCTCGTTGTTGACGAGGGGGTACTGTTCAGGTGTCAGGCTGCGTAGGCAATACTGTGGTCGATGCACCGCTTACCGAAAATCAACGGACAACATCCACAGCGATACCTCAGCGTTCTACTGAGCGAACTACCCAATGTGCAGAGGGTCGAGGACCTCGAGGCACTGTTGCCGTGGAACATCACACCTGACGAGATCAACCGTCGGTACGCTACGTATCCGGCCCTATAGCGCTACCGCGCTGCGCCAGGAAATTGCCTGAGATTCTTGGATGTGAGCGGTGCGTCGCTTACCAATAACGCGAGTGGTGGCGTACCAACAAGAGCCCTGCATAGGCATTTGGAATATTTCCTGCTGTAATCGATTCGCGTGGACAGGCGTAGCTGACCACTCCAGCGTGCACATAGAGCAGTGCCGGAAGCGCATCGGGTGACATTCACGAACAGGATCATCCGAGTGCCTCATCTAGCGAGCCGATAAATCGTCTATCAAGCCTTTCATCTCCTCTATCTCTTTCTCTTGTGCCTCGATAATACGAGTCGCTAGATCCTGTACCCGCGGGTCCGTTATCTGGGCCCGAGAGCTGGTTAGAATGGCAATCGAATGATGAGGGATCATGGCTTTCATCCACGAAACATCGTCGATCGTCTGCTGGCTGCGTACCAACCATAATGCTCCGGAGAATACCAAAACAGCCACTATCAAAATGCCAATATTGGTGGCGGTGGACGTATACATATTCAACATGAAGAGCAGCATGACGATGGCCATTGAAGCACCCATGACAAAGGCCATGTAGAAACGCGTCTCGCTGAAAAAATTATGACTCCATTGATACGAGTTGAGGTACATGAGGCCGAACATTACCGCGGTTGACGTGGCGATCATTATTGCGAATTTGCTGTACTTGGACATATGTGTCTCCTGTTTATGAGTCGAAAGAGGTAGTGGTCCACATCGCTCTGCGAATAGTGAAACAGAAAAGTCACATCTGAGCATTCGTAGATGATGTCGGTAAACTGCGTTGATTCATTTGCAGGGACCATGACGTTAAGCGGGTATGGGCAGATGGTTCCTGCGATTGATGCAGATCTAAGACTAGTGACGATGAATGGGTAATCAGATCCGTTGTAAAAAAGACAACGCACGTGTTCTCTGCTGGCTTGTGGCTTACGTAGCACATAGTGGAATCGCCAGGGACAGAGTTGCGCTTTTTATTGATGGTCTCCGGTAAGGGTGCAACTCAGCGGTACTAGGCTTCTGCATCACCGTTGGCTCCACTGGCAGATGCATGGTTAGCATTTGACTATCTCGTGATAGCCACAACACGTCGTTTTTGACAAATGCGACATCTCTGCTTGCTATCGCGCGGGATCGGCAGGGTAGTACCGGAGCAAGCCATATTGACTGTTTGCTGGATCAGCTCAATATGAAAGAGAATGAATGTAATCTATGTGTCATGTGACAGTAAGCTGCGAGCCAGCATCATGGCAGGGGTTTCAAATCTAGCCGTTTAACCTGACACTGAGATGGTCGGCCATGCCCCAATGAAAGATAATAACAGGTATGTGTGCGCCACCAGCGGGGAGCTGCGTGTGGTGTTGATCACGAACGGGCTACGTCCGTTTACGTTAAAGTTTCACCGTTTGAGTGGACAACCGACGGGAATCGTTTCGTGGGTTGGCGATTCGTCAGTCCGCTGGGTGGATGCGTTGGCTTACGTACCACCCTTGGCGCGGTTATATGCACGCCTTCGGGGACGCCAGTACGCGTCCTTGGCGCATTTCTGTCGTGCAAACGGCCTTCGGTATGCCTGTATCAGGAAGACTCGTGTGGATACTCTGAAGCGTATCCTGTCGCGTTGGCAGACTGATCTCGTGATTACCTCAGGCTGCCCGCTGGTCCCCTTACAAGCGCTGGAAGGTGTCAAGCAGGGCGGGATCAATCTTCATCCGTCACTGCTACCGACGTATCGCGGAGCAGACCCGCTGCCCTGGCAAGTGGTTGATCAGGTCAAACACGTGGGCGTCACGGTGCATCGCTTGAGCGAACAATATGATGCGGGAGCGATACTGGCGCAATCCCGGATTCTCCGAACTCGGGGGAAAAGCCGACAACAAATGAGCCAACAGTTGGAAGGAGATATGGGGTACACACTGCTCAGTGGTCTTACGGCGAGACTGGCCAGAGGGGAGAAGCTTGCGGGCCGGGAGCAACCACAGAGAGGCCCCATGCCAACGGCTAGAAAATTGAGCGTGCATCAGATAGGCCATTTCAGACAGCTCAATGACTTGGCAGCAGAGACAGTGTGGGACATCATCCGATTCTATAACCAGTGTCCGCCTCAATGGCTGGAGGTGTCGGGGTGGCGCAAATTGGTAAAGTGGCGGCCGGTCGGTTTCAAGTACGTTGTAGGCTACGATTTCATTTGGATTTCATCTCAATGGCGTGTGAAGCTATCAGGGCCCACCATATTTCTGATGCACCAGACAGCAATTATTGAATTGAATGCATTTGCCGGCCTGCAGGAAAGCGAATCCCTGGAATTCGATGAATCCTCCCAGTAGAAGCGGACAATCTATCAGGGGGCAGTCGGGTAGTGTGGTACGTCACGGATGTGACCACGTGGTCGACAACAGTTGCCTCCATGACACGCGCACTCAGCAAGTGCTTGATCCGTAAACAATTGGTGAATCTACCACCTCCGATTGGTAGAAATCCGTATAACTCGGATTAGTACGGAGCTTCTATCGAAAGCATGGATTTGTAGCTGATGGGGAGTCAAAGTATGAAGAACGGTTAGCGGCAAACGAGATTCGAATGCGTGTTGATATTCCAATTCATGCAAGCTTGTAGTGGTAGCTTGAGTTGTTGCATTCACGACCGGTTTGAGCACACACCGGCAGTACGCATTTACATCCGTATCCGGTAGTCAGTTGACGGGACAGTAGCTGCGTGGTCCGAGTAGGCTGCTGATGACGGTGGAGAGGCGGGAATCTGAATGGTCCATAAACCCCGCTAACCGTGATTAATGTTATAATCACGGTTGGTGAGGGCAGCTCCAAACACACCAAAAAACATGACCGAAACCCCAGGAGCCACTACCAAACGTCGTGCGCCGTTAGCGTTGTTCGATACGATCAAACAGATCGATACCATTGAAGCACCTGCGTACCTGGCATCGGCACAACACAAGTACTTCGACATGGCGCAAAGCTTCCCAACCCCAGTCGTTGATCAACCTCGCGAAGCAACAACGCACCCCCGTCGGAACTGATCTCCCCGCCATCGAAACGGGCGACGATCTCACGGCGATCCAGGCCGTGAAATTCCAGTTGTCTGGTAGTACACTGTGTCATGGAAGGTCTCTTCTCTGGTAAAAGGCGCAAGTGTTTTTTCGCACTTACATTGTTGCCTCAGAGAGAGATCTTTTTCAATTGCGGTGTGAGATATCCCGTTTAGAGTCCCCTGATAGGGGATCCGTAAATCCCACGCTTTTAGGCGGAGGGCAGTGCTGTGCTGGACCGTAGTGGTGTAGTTGGAGAACATGAAGAATGGACTTCACCCGGTTTCGTAGACACCTGAATAAGTTGACTATGCCACCTTTGTATTATTTTTGCGATAGTCAACAGGACTGCAGTAATCATTGCTTGAGTGCAGCCTGATCCGATTGTAGAACACTTCCACGTATTCGAATATGGCCAGTGCAGCCTCCGCACGAGTCGCGAAGTGGTGGCGGTATATCAGCTCTTTCTTCAAGGTCGCGAAGAAGCTCTCAGCCACCCCGTTGTCCCAGCAGTCGCCTTTACGGCTCATGCTACAGAAGATGCCGTGCCTCTCAAGGCTCTCACGATAGCTGCTCGCGGTGTAGGTACTGCCCCGGTCCGAGTGGTGTATCAGCCCCTTGGAGGCACCGTGCATCGCAATGGCAGCCTCCAGCGCTTTCAGCGTCAGGTTCTGATCGTTCTTCTCACCGCAGGCCAGGCCGATCACTTCCCGGTTGAACAGGTCTATCATGGGAGCGACATACAACCAGCCCTCGTCGGTGGCGACAGCAGTGACGTCGCCAACCCATTTGCTACTGGGCTCGGTGGCTGTGAAATCGCGCTGGATCACGTTGGGCGCCACCGGGTGAGACTCGTTTCGGTCGGTGGTATTGCGATACCCCTTGCGCGGCTTCACGGCCAGATTGTTTTCACGCATCAGCCGGGCAACCCGGTTGTGGCCAACCACGGTGCCATTACTCTGTAACTGACGGTGGACGCGCGGGCTGCCATAGGTCCGGCGACTGCTCTCGAAGATGCGGCGAATCTGTGCCAGCAGCGCTCTATCGTCGAGCTCATGCTGGCTGGCAGGTCTTGATAACCAGGCGTAGTAACCGGTGCGCGATACCTTCAGGGTACGGCACAGCAGGGCGACACTGAAATTGGCCTTCTCCGCATCGACAAAGGCGAACCTCATGTCGACTCCTTGGCGAAGAAGGCCGCCGCCTTTACCAGGATTTCGCGCTCCTGCTTCAACACACGGATCTCGGCCCGCAATCGCCTGAGCTCTTCGCTTTCGGCCTCGTGCGCCACCAGACTACCCTTGTCACTTTGTTCTGCCAACTTGATCCAGCGTCTGACCGCTGATTCGGACAGGTCCAGATCCCGGCTGATCTCGTTGACTGACTTCTCACCTCGAGCCACCAGATCGACTACATTCTGTTTGTACTCGGCGGTGAAATTGCGCCGTGTTCTCTTGCTTTTCGTCTTTTTCATAGGACACCTCTGAACTCCATTATCGCTCTAAGAGGGTGTCTACGAAACCGGGTGAAGTCCAGAACTACAACGTGGAAATCATGCGAGCTGGAATCAGAAGTTCCAAACCTTTGGGAGGTTCAGTTTCTCCCGAGTTCGAGAGCAGGTCACGAATGCATGGCCCGGAATCGGCCGTATGGCCGATAAATCCGGCTTCAGCCGTAACCCCAACCCACCGGCTTTAGCCGGTGGTAGTTGAGAGCTTTGCGAACTTTTCGTCTATTTGTTCCCGGAGGGATTATTCATGATAAATTTAAACCTTTCTGTATTTTTAGTGGGCGTCCTGCCTATTTGATCGCGATCTATTATGGCTTCTCCTATTTTTAGGAATGAATTTATTTTGACGTCGAAGCTGGTATATTTGTCTGAGGGGCCGTCTAGATGCTTTATAGAATTTTTTGGTATTGATGCCTGTTTTTTAAAGTCTTTTAACGCGGGCGTATCTATCCCGGATTTGGAGACTGTCGACAAGATTGTCTCTAAAACTTGGCTATGAAAGTCTTGACCGCCTGTCATCCTGATCGACTTTCCATACAATTCTTGTGCAGCGCCGGCGGAATTTAACGCCGAGAAATATCTGCACCTGTCTAAGTAGTCTTCGATTGCAGATTCTAGAAATTCGTCAGCGATCTCTAGTTTGTTAACCGCATGGCTCATTCCGATATCCTATATTGATGTCGTGTTTGGAAGGTAATTCGAAGTTTCTCTATTTCTCGTGACACAGTAGGGCTAACGAACTGTCGTATTGAGTGAGTCTGACGCAGAACCGCACCGGCTCGACGTGAAGCCGTTTCCTGCGTCCAACTGATGATGTGCACAATATGAGTACGAATTCTTGATTGCGCCCTATTTCTCTGACAAAATTTCGTCACCAAATTTTTCGTCTGCCTCTTTTACAAATTTCCTCACGGTATCAGCGTCAAGGCTAATTCCACATATTTGCAGATCAGCAACGATTGAGCCCCGCTTTTCACCGGTCACGTTGCTCCTCGACTGTCCAGGCCTGTACCCATACTTCTTAACTGTAATGCCCAGCAGCATTCTGAGCAAACTGTTTCGTTCCGAGTCAGGCAGGAAATCCTGTGATTTCTTCTCTGGCTCACCGATCAGGCTTTGTATAAACCGTTGTAAGTATGAAGTCCTTACTACCAATACAGCATCTGGAGGAAGAGTGCCAGCAGGATAGTAATCTTTGAAGAAGTCCTCGTTTCTACGCCGATCCAGATACTCTTTTCTATCCTTGTTGTACTGCTCAAGTCTTTCCATATCCTCTTGATTGTCACCACTGGCATCTAACTGCATCTCTTTTAACTGAGCTATAGAACCATTATGAAATGGATTTTCATCCCAGCTTTCCAATAGCCTGTAAATTCGACTGTCGTTGGATCTAACAAATGTCCCATCTATGTTTACCCTTGTAACCACGGGGCCATCTGTCAGTTGTTGGTACCTATGTTCAATATCTAACCTCTCTGAACCAATTAGTGGAAGATCCCAAACGCCATCAAGTGATTTATTCTTGTCTGTAAAGACGTACAACATGTCACCAATTCTTGCCAAGAACGACGCATGCTTGATGAATAATTTTCGCATCTCATCGGGCAGAGGTGCTCCACCTGCAAAGGCGTCTGTCATTTCAGGCGGAACTTGATTGTCCTCGAGTTCTTTCTGGGTGATTATTCTTCCAATTCTGGCATACACTCCGTTAACAAAATTGACCGATAGCACCAAATGCCTGTCCAGTGCCAATCGCAGGATATCTGCCTCCGTCACCTCCTCTTCTAGTGTCAGAGACAGGTATCTTGCAGTATCGGGTACAGTCATCCATTCGCGTAGTTTTATCAGCTTGCTCATATCTATGATCTGTCAATCATGAAAATCCCGCGTTTATTCTCTAGTCAGTCATTGTGACTATGGCGCTAATTTCATAGCAACGAAACAATAGTATAAAACAGCAACCTCACTATGATTTTCAAGGTGTATTTCACCAACCTATGAGCAAGTAATCTGCGCCACTTTGTAAATTCTTGAGAGAGTACCTGATGATAGCTTTTATTATTTGAGGTACTGAAAGAAACATCGATCCTGACCGTGAGTATGTAGATATTCAATTTGTTCACCTGGGCTACCAAATTTCTAATTGCGTAGCCTTATGGTGCGTTCACAGATGCCTCCATCGGACGAATTCGGTCATGTCATAACCGAATCGGTTATCCAAAGTTAGAATCGTTGCGGTTTCATCTCCGCCGGCAGTACATACCGATCGGCAGATCATGTTGGACGATTCCTGTTTCGACCCTTCAAAGATCTTTAACACGCTTTTTTCTACCCGATAAGTGCCTTTCGCGCCGATCACTTTCCACGTATCGATCAGTCGTTGCCATCGAAGAGTGTCCCGCATCATCCCTGACATGCTCCCTTGGACGATGTTTAACGTCCTCTGAAATCCCCGTGTGCCGCAGCCAGTGTACGGTGGCGCTCTTGAGTTCCGCGGCATCCTGTTCCATCCCATCGTCACGCATGCGCTGGTAGGCCGCATCAAAGCAGCCCTGCACGATCAGTCGAACCTGACGAGAACTGGTGATCGGTCCTTTTCCTAATTGCTTTGGTACCACGGGCGTTGATTCGTTGGGCGCTGGCAGGAGAGGCAGGGCGAGTGAGCGCCGATAGCGTTTGAGCGCTTTCAGCATGTCAGTGCTCACGGTGACCGTACGGTCCTTATTGCCTTTGCCGGTTACGTGATACCACCAGTTGCCATCCGGATCCTTTCGAAAGTCTCCCATGACCGGCGCCGAGCGTTCGTCGGTCACCAGTTCCGAGATACGCAGGTACATTGCAAACAGCGCCGTCATGATGAACAGCGTGCGCTCGTGCACGGTGGGGTCTTCATCGGCCATGCGCTCAGCGGTCTCAATCACGTAGTCCCACTGCAGATTACTCAGGCGGCGGACAGGTGCCTGGTTGTGATCTTTTCGAAGGTACTTGCTTTTTTGCCGGATCAGTTTGATCGGATTGACCGTGACCAGCGACTCCTGTGTCAGAAAATCGTAGAACGAGGACAGGGCCGTAAAGGTGGCCTTGATCGTGGACTGCGTCGGCGTGTAGTGTGCGGCATCCACCAGTTCACCGTCGCGAAACGCCGACTTGGACACCGAGACGACAAACGGACGCCAGTCAGGGTTGGCAACACGGTGGCCATCGAGTCTCACAAACCGGGAGACGTTCTTGGTGCCAATCCAGGCGCGCGGTGGATTGAGCGTAAACTGGACGAAGGCCTCGATGTCCTCACGGGTCATTGCCAGTGTCGATGACTGTCTAACATGCCAGCTCCACTGGCACAGGCGCTCCAGCTCCCGGCGATACGCGTTGAACGTCGCGGTACTGCCATCGTAGCTGCGCAGAAATCGCAAGACCACGGTGTAGTCCTGGTCGACATCGAAAACCGTACCACCAGCCGGTCGTGCCGCTGCCGGCAATGCCGATACACAATCGCGCCCAACAACGCTCAGATTGTCGAAGATGGGGCTCGGTGCGCGTCGTTTGGGGTTGGTGGCCATGGCCTGTAGCGTAGCTGTTCTACGCAATTTGTCAAATATCCGATATTCAAATATATCGGATATTACATCAATTTCGGGTGTCCCCTTCATCCCGGCGGAGTAGCCCGGTGGTCCACACAGTGTTATCGTTACCTGGCTGTCTGATAACGAGCTCAGTGCGATAATCGATGAGATCAAACGCAATCGCTACCCTGCCAAGAATTCACTTAATCATACAGATAGGCTTCAAGTTGAGCTTCGTGCTCAAGAAATTTCGTTGTTGCCTATTCATGGAATCGCTGTATCGAGATATTTCGGCGTATTGAGGTGCTGGAAATGCCTTTCCAGGGGCGTTACCCATCCCCCCACACCGACACACTGAATGCGAAAGTGAATTTATCGCCCGCTCGACTCAGGACCGATATTGACCACATCGATCTCGCTGAAGTCCCATGTGCTGACGAGGTATTGGTGCACTTTCAGCGTTCAACGTGCTATTGCTACGTCACTCCATTTATAGTGTGCCTCATCGGCACCACCACCCGGCGCAAAATCGACCCACCCGCCACCTATACTAGTTATCTTTGTATCTAGGTCATGATCAAGACAGACTACGTAAAGAGTATCTTCGAATAAATCTTGAGCGCCAAGATATGCATCTACGATCCCCTGCAAAGTGTTAAGCCATATAGGGTCAGCCTTGTCCATGGCTTTACTAAAAATATTTGGATAGCGGTCTGCAAGACGGTAGTCAGGAGTCCCTATTTCGTAGTTATTGGTGAATTCGACAATACGCACTCTACGTTTCCCTGGATATTTCGGCGACCCCTGATACCTAATTTTTTTTTCACTATCAGTAGATACAAAATGCAATGCCTGCTCTTTCGCAGCATCATTAAGTGCCTGCTGGAAGCAGTTATCTCTACTCAATGAGTCGATCAAGGTACCTAGCGAATGCTGTTTGGTCCGAAACTCACGATAACTATTAGCTGTTTCCCCTTTCATATGAACAGGCATTGTCGGCCATATTCGGATAGTGCTGGTGGAAATCAAGTCTTTACAGTTCCATCGATCGTCACATGCGTAGAGGATAGTGTCACCCCACCAGTAGAAGCATTGAAATTTGAAATTACCGATACCAACACGCAAGTATATATCTCCGTGTATCTCATCCACTTCTACGACCTCCATTGTTTCGGAATAGCGGCTGGCTCCAGTCATCATCGTTGGTTAGCTCAATAAGTATTGAAAATTTACACAGGTAATCAATCAGATCGTAGTCAAACTATAGATCCGCAACTTGATTTCTCCGAAAGTTGCTCGATTTCATTTTTCGGATACCAGAATTGGTGGAAAACATCTGCCATCAGCATATCTGTGAATATATTGTATTCCCGATAACGTCAACTTTTTTTCGCACTTTTCGGCGGTGCCCTCAGGCAGTTTGTAGTGCATCGTCGTCTTGTTTGTAGAGCTCGTCCATAGACAGATATCGGCGAGTACCCCATTTGCTACCCGCCACGTGCCTGAGTCTGGCTGCTGCGAGCATCAGCGCTGATTGACCGTCGGGGAACGCGCCGACCACTCTGGTACGACGGCGTATTTAACGCATTAGACGCTCCAGCGGATTGTTGGATCGGATACGAGTCCAGTGACTGACTGGGAAACGATAGTAAGTCAGTGTCTCGTCGATTTTTTCCTCAATCAGCTCTGCAGCCTTGGGCAGCTTCGTGTCGCGTAATGTCTGACAGACATCGCGCGATTTCTTCTGGGCCGTCTCAAGGCTCTCCTGCGCATAAATCGCCTTGAGCATCCGGGTCACCTCTTTCACCTTTGTGCCCGGTACCCGGTTGGCCACATTACGATGAAAGTGCACCATGCAGCGTTGCCAGGCCGCCTCCGGAAAATAGTCTCCGATCGATTCGTACAGGTCAATGCAGGCATCCGAGACAACCAATTGCACACCTTTGAGACCGTGATTTTTCAGATAGGCCAGGTAGTCGGACCAGCCGCTTTTGTCTTCCTTGTGGCCTTCCTGAACGCCAAGTATGCGGCGATAGCCGTCCTTTTCCACACCGATGGCCACCAATACGGAGACATTACGGACCTCGCCAGCCCAAGTGCGTTTAAGCACAATGCCATCGAGGAAAACGTATGGGAATTCACCTTCGATGGGCTCGTTACGCCAGGCCTCGAGCTTCTTGTAGATCTTTTGATTCAGCTTGCTGATGGTACTCGGCGACACACGGGTTCCCCACAGCGCCTCGGTAATATCTTCAACTCGGCGCACTGAAACACCCGCCAGGTACATCTTAATGAGCGATTCCTCGATGGAGGATTCACGTCGCTTGTAGCGTTCGATGATTGTCGTTTCAAACGTCTGCCTTTGAAGCTTGGGTACCTATAGTGCCACCTCACCTGCTTTGGTGTGCAGCTGCCGTTCATAGCTGCCGGCACGTGTATCGATTCTGTGCGGACTGCGCTCGTAGCGCTGCGCCTTGCACATGGCATCGGCCTCTGCGTTCAGCATGGCATTAAGCGTTTATTCAACACTGTTCCTGACCAGGTTTTCCAGATGATTTCTCACTCGGCTGTCATCAATGCTAATGACATTCTTCAGCTCTTTGGTATCCTGACTCATGGTGGTGGTTCTCCGGGTTAATGAGATGAAGCTTGGTAACTAAATCTTATCAACCTGAGGCCACCGCACTCAAAAGTGCGAAACTTATCGTACGCTATCTAACCGATTTTCAGTGAACGGGAAATCTCCCGCTGGCTAAGGCCGGCCTGATGGTAAAGACGAAGAACGGTGTGAATTTTCCGCATTGGTAACCTCGATCGTGACACGCCGTGCTCCGGTGGATTGAGACAAGCCGGACAGCGTACCAATAAGGGTTAAAAAACAATGCGTTGGGATTGATTCTGGAATTAACTGATCAGTGATTCTGGCCGGCTGGCCGAAGTGACCACTTAAAACCAGAATCGCTGATCAGATAAAACCAGAGACAGTGACCACCCGAGTTCGACAGTTGCGAGCTGAAAATGGCCGTTTTTGGTAGTATTTCCTAGAAGGAATGCGGGCTGCAGGGGTGTTTTTCCAAGAACGCTTGTAGTGGCATTTTTTGTTAGGTCAAATAATCGATTTCACCGGTATTGACAGAGATATCCGGTGTGATACCGTGTGGGCATGTTTGTGAAGCTCACCAAGTCCGGCCCACGCCGTTATTTGCAACTGGCTGAGTCCTATCGGGATGAGAATGGCCGCGTCAAACAGCGCACGATTGCCAGTCTTGGACGATTGGAAAAAATCGATGCCAATTTCGATCAGGTGGTTCGCGGCCTTGAGCGTGCTACCGGCAGGAAATGCTCAACCGGCGATAAACCCGCCGGCGAGTCCGGTAACGATCCGGTCATTCAATTTGAGCCTGCTCGCGCGCTCGGTGATGTCTGGACATTAACCCAACTCTGGAACGAATTGAGCTTTGATCGACTGGCGACCGTATTTCGATCCTCTAAACGAAAGCTTGATGTCGAAGCCATGTTGCGCGTCATGGTGTTCAATCGATTATGCGACCCGGAGTCAAAGCTGGGCGTATTGCGCTGGCTGGAAACGGTGTGTCTTCCTGGCATTGATGCTAGCGGCATCGCCTATCAGCATTTGCTTCGCTCGATGGATGCCCTGATGGAGAAGCATGACAAGGTCGATGAGGTGGTGTCCACGCTGCTGCGCCCACTGATCGATCAAGAGCTATCGG
>CANLNQ010000055.1 GCA_947492525.1 uncultured Granulosicoccus sp. | reverse complement strand
GTGAAAGTAGGTCATCGCCGGGTTTTATTCACGACCAGAAAGGCCGTCCCCCAGGGGACGGCCTTTTTGCTTTGCGCGTTCAAGAAAATGCGCACCGACTTCTCACACGTATCGCGCGCCCACTCTACATGCGTAGAGTGCCGCGCTATCGGTGGCCTTGCGTCGTTTTACAATAGCGTTTGATGTTGCGGTATGCTCAAGACCATGAGTTCGCCACAAACAAGATCAGCTACTTACGAAGACCTACTGGCTCTGCCAGAGAACGTGGTTGGCGAGTTGATCAACGGCAATTTGTACCAGCAGCCGCGGCCTTCACCCAGGCATGCACAAGCATCTTCGGTCTTGACGATGATCGTTGGGTCACCCTTTGCAAGAGGTAAGGGCGGTCCTGGTGGTTGGTGGATTATTGATGAGCCTGAATGCCATATGGGTAATGACACCCTGGTGCCTGATATTGCCGGTTGGCGCAATGACCGCATGGCGATTTTGAGTTTGTGGATGTGATGGGATGGGTGCCGTCGGGCTGAAGAGCACATCGGCTAAAGGATCTGGCGGTGAAGATTGGAAGCGGGTCAACTCCTAGAGGTGGTAGCAAGGTTTATCAGGAAACTGGAATTGCCCTAATTTGAAGCCAGAATATTTATGATAGTAGTTCGTTCTTTGCAGGACATCCGAGACACCCTGCTCCCCAAACTCTTTTCCGGCGAACTAACCATCCCCGACGCTGAAAAGCTCGTCGCTGACGCCTCATGACCACCGGCAGCCACATCGAGATCTACCAGTCCGAGGACGGAGAGACGCAGATTGAAGTGCGGCTGGAACAGGAGACCCTGTGGCTGTCTCAGGTACAGATGGCAGAGCTGTTCGAGAAGGATACGGACACCATCAGCCTGCACTTGAAGAACATCTACGCCGAGGGTGAACTGGACGAACAGGCAACTACCGAGGAATCCTCGGTAGTTCGACAGGAAGGCAAGCGGCAGGTCCGGCGAAAGATCCGCTTCTACAATCTGGACGCCATCATCTCCGTCGGCTACCGCGTCAATTCCAAAAAGGGTACCCAGTTCCGTATCTGGGCCACGCAACGTCTACGAGAAGTGCTGGTCGATGGCTACAGCGTCAATCAGGCACGATTCGAACAGAACGCTGCTGAACTGGAACAGGCACTGTCGCTGATCAAGCGGGCGGCGCAGAGTTCGGCACTGCGCACCGATGAGGGCAGGGGGCTGGTGGAGATCATCAGCCGCTATACCCAGACCTTCCTGTGGCTGCAACGCTACGACGAGGGTTTGCTGGAGGATCCTGAAGGCCAGAGCGGTGGCCGTCTGCCGAGTGTGGACACTGCCATGCAGGCGCTCGGTGAACTGAAGCAGCAACTGATTGCCCGCGGCGAGGCGACTGATTTGTTTGCCCGCTCGCGCAGCGATGGCCTGCAAGGCATCTTCGGCAACCTGGACCAGAGCGTCTTCGGTGAGCCGGCCTATCCCACCATCGAAAGCAAGGCTGCGCATCTGCTGTACTTCGTGGTCAAGAATCATCCCTTTTCCGATGGCAACAAGCGCAGCGGTGCCTTCCTGTTCGTCGATTTCCTGCATCGCAATCAGCGCCTGCTGAATGCCCGCGGTGAACCGGTGATCAATGACACGGGCCTTGCCGCCATGACCCTGCTGGTGGCCGAGTCCGATCCGAAGCAGAAAGACACCCTGATTCGCTTGATCATGAACATGCTGGCAAGCGACTGAGGCAGCGATGAAATTCACGGAAGAAAAACTCGAACACGTCATCATCGAACTGCTGGGCCAGCAGTCCTACCCGCACACACTCGGTGAGAACTTGCAGCGCCAGCCAGAAGAAGTGGTGCTGCGGGACGATTTTCATGCCTTCCTGAACGCGCAGTATGCGCAGGAGAACCTGACCACTTCGGAAATCGATGCCATCCTGCATGCCTGTCAGGTTCCGATCTGTACGACAGCAACAAGCGCATCATCCAGTGGGTCATGGATGGCTACGCGCTAAAGCGCGAGGACCGCTCGCAGAAGGACCTGCACATCAGCCTGATCGACTACGAGAACCCCGAGGCCAATCGCTTCCAGCTGGTCAATCAGATGGAGATCGTCGGTGCAGAAACTCGCATTCCCGATGCCATCCTGTATATCAACGGCCTGCCGCTGGTGGTATTCGAATTCAAGAGCGCCATTCGCACGGAAGCCACGCTGTTTAATGCCTATGAGCAGCTCACCGTACGCTATTCACGCGATATTCCGGAACTAAGGTACCACGCAGAAGGGCAAGGCGATGTTCGTCTGCAATCGACGCGACGTGGCCTGGCAGTTCTACCAGCAGGTGATCGCACTGCGCCCGGACTGGGCCGATTATCGTGAATGCGAAGAGGGTGTCGAACTGAGTGACTCCGAGCGCCGGCAACTGATGCCGATGCCGAAGCTCATGATGGTCATGACCCGCGGCAAGGATGATCCGAAAGCCCTCTATGACCTGCTCGGCATCAAGGAGTACCGCAAGAAGCTTGACGCACAGTTCAAGAACGCCAAGTCCAACTTCAAGATCGCCATTGTGGTGGACATGTGGCTGTCCGGATTCGATATGCCGTTTCTGGACACCATCTACATCGACAAGCCCTTGCAGAAACACTCGCTGATCCAGATGAAAGAGTCAAACGGATAGACACGCCAGAGAAGTGCGAGATCTTTGCCAGGAACTGCAGCGAGCGAGGTCGGGAAGATCTGGCCCTGCAGGCACGATCGCCTTTGTCTGTAGCAAGAGCGCTCCCGACTAGCCGTACGCCATATGTTCATCAGATTGTAGAGGGGGCGCTAACCGCTCTACCTTCAAAGCCGATACCCGTACTTCCGCGGTTTCAAGATAGATACCTAACAGGCCAGTTTCGTAACTGCGATCCGCTAAGGACAGCACCACTCGACCGTTGATCGACAATTCGATGTAGCTGCCAAAGGCGATCAATTCGATGGCGACATTGCTTCGGTCTTCCGCGTACCAGTAGCCTGACTGCAAGGGACGGTATTGCATCATGTGTTCTCCGATTCGATCCGCACCCGTACCCCACGCACGCAATTGGGCTACGCCTTTAAGCAGGTCCAGCGACAGGTAGTACCCATCTCGTGATTCGGCATCGATGCGAAACACCAGGCCGCATTTACCGAGCCCGCGCATCTCCAGATTTGCCTGGAATTTGAAATGTTCCAGAGCTGGATCGAAAACAAAGGCTTGAAACCCACTATCACAGGCAAGATCCAGATGTTCGCCATTGGCGTCGCATCGTTGCTCAGTGGAACCCACCTCATCAATCAGCTTGTGCACCTGTGTTGTATCGATCTGTTCCTGTATGTAATCGTCGATGCCTTCAAACGTCACCGCCCGCAGCAGCCCTTCTTCATTTCTGATCAGGCGCTTGGGAGGTGGCATGATGTTCTCTGCCGTCCGGTCTTCCGCATTCATCGAATAGAAGTTCCACAAAAGCCATCCTTGTTCATCTCGGCACACTCGTGCAGCATAATTGCCTTGTGCCAAAAGCACGTTGTCGTGATAACTCCGCCAGCGCTTGTCGAGTTTGTCGGTATGCCAGTAGTGAATTTTGGCGTCTTCACGCATACTGGCAATCAGGTAGTGTTCCTCATCAACGACAATCAGATTCGGGACTTCAACATCGTCGTACAGTCGCGGATGATGCAACGCCGGCTGGGCAACAAAGTGATTCGGTTCGACTTCCTTCATCAGGGCGACACAGCCTCGTCGTACAACGGGTCCATGGTTTACTCGACCTGCCGCCAGTAGCCAACCGTCTTTTCCATCGTGATAGTAGAATGGATCGCGGAAACTGACCCAATTCCGTCCTTCCTCAAGCGAGGCTTCGTAATGCTGTGGATCGGGTGTCAATGGAAAGCAGCTATGTTCATCAAACAAGGCATGATGGCTGTTGGCAGCGTCGGATCGGCTTTGCCTCATTGCCGCTTTCACGGGTTCCGGATCGTCAAGGCCTCGGCGGTCCTCCCAATGCACCGGTGACTTTGTCCAGTGATACAGATCACTGCTGATTGCCATGCCCAGGCGCTGAAAGTTGCCCTGATCGCGCCGCGACAAGCCGGTGTAGAACATTCGCCAGACACCCTCGCGATGCGGGTCGGGCGACACATGCATGGTCCACAGCATCAGATCGTCCCAACTTCCGGGATCACCAATGAACAAGGCGTTCTTAACCCGCCGCCAGTTGAGCGCGTCGGTACTGACAGCATGTGCGATGAAGTCGTGATTGGGGAGCACGAGGTGAAACAGGTGGTAGAGGCCATCGTGGTATAGCACGTCCACGTCACCAATCGATTTTCTGCTGCCTTCTGTCTCTGCAAACATGCTTTTCCCTTTTGCTTCAGTCGAGCGATCCGGTCAATCGCACAAGTTGCCTTCCGATCCTAGTACATCCGGTGCTGAATCGCAGGGATTGAGGGTGACTCAATCTTTCTCGAACGGCTGCGGCTCTGGCATGAGAGATTTCAGTTCGAAATCAATTTGCTTGAGCCTGGTGGAGGGATCACCTTTTAGCTGCATGGAGGCACCATGCACAAACCAACTTACTGCGTGTTGAGTGACCAGTCGTAATCGAAGAATCTGATCTTGGTTGCTGTAGTGACCTCATCGGGTTTGTACGTCTGGAGCTACTTGTTCAAATCGCCGTTGTCGAAATCCTCTTCGTACCAATCCATCATCTTTGTCACGCGGACAATGCCATCATCTGCTCGGCTGTAGCCTTTGCTCGAATTGTCGAGAGTCAGTACCGTCTGATCTTCCAGTTGGGCATCGAGTTTGTCTGATCTATCGGCTTCTGTTCGTAGGTCGGGGCATGAATTTGCCGCGCAATTGACGGCAAAATGAATTCGAGGCTCGTTCATGCTACGAATGGTGTCATGCTCGATATGGTTGAGGCTGTGTGCCTTACCTGCTATGTCCCGTGTGTGTGTGTCCCATGGGCTGTTGAATATGTTGCCAAGGTTCCTGATGCTTTCCTGTTCCTCCGTCCTCGTGATCAGGTCTATCGTCAGCACATTCCAGTACTCAATCATGTTGATCCGCGTTTCCGGGGGCGTTGTCAAGATGGTTACGCCTGCCGCGGCAATGGGGATTGTCTGACAAGGCGTCTGTCGAGACGACGAGTACTAGCGAACCACCGTCAAGGTGTCGTTGCTGAGAATCCACTTCAAGACCTCGAGCCATAATTGCCCTCGGGACAGGCCTATCGGAAGCGTGTTGACTGGGTAGGTGGTTTTCGACATTCGACGCCATCAGGAATAAGCGCCGATGATGATTGACAGTGCAACGACATTCCGTTTTTGTCGTTCAGCATCGCCTTCTGCCAAGGCTCTACGGACAAGGTCTTCCTGATCGATCGGGCAGGTGATCGAACGTCGACCTTGCCCGGTATGGGTGGGTCGTATTGAACAGCAATCGCACCCCGATTGTCCGACAGGCCTTTAACGTTGTTGGCGGACACCAGACTGTCGAACAATTCGGCGCTCACTGCAGCATAGTCGAGCTCTACGGCCTTGAGTGCCGATCCAGGTCCTCTACCGGCTCTGTTCTCGAGTTCGGGCTTTCACTGCGGAGAAAAGAAAAACGCTCCCGCGGGAGCGTTTTCAGACTGGAAATCGCTGACGGCGCCGACGATCATACAGACCGCCGCCGCCGTGCTACACAACAAGAAAACTGAGATCTTGTCGATCACTCAGTAACCGAGAGGTTGCGAATACGCATATCTTCGCTGGCAGGCGTTTCCGCTACTTCGTACGGCGTTTCGCTGTACAGATTCGCCAGATATTCAGCCAGTGCATCCTGTTCGCTACCGGCGTCAGCAAAATCCTGCAAGCCGGGGTCGGCGGTGATATCGACGCGGTTCGGTGCCGAGAGATCCTTCAGAGGATAGCCGTCGCCGCATTCGTCGCTCGCGCCTTCACCGACGCAGCTTGCGAGGAAGTCGAGAATGACCATGCGGAAGCTACGTGTGCCATCGCCCATCATTTCACCGTCCGTGACGATGGTGTCGGTGATAGCACCATCGGCGTCCACCAGTTCGAGGCTGCGGAGGCGTGAGCCGGCAACCGTGGTATCGCCATTGGTGTCGCTGCCTTCGCGCGCCGGTTCAGACGGGTCAAACGAGAACTGCAGACCGGCAACTTGCGGGAAGCGGCCCGGAGTCGCACCTTCTTCCGATGCGGCGACTGAGTACTCGATGATGTCGACGAGTTCGGCCGCTGTGACGGTGATGAGTGTCAGGCCGTTGTTGAATCGCAGCGTGCCTTGCAAATCGAATTCCGAGATGTCGCCTGCAGACTTGCCGGCTGATTCGTTTGCAGGCGGTGGCAGAAATTGGGCGTCATTCGAATCGTTGGAACCTGGCGGTTGAATGATCTGCCCGATCGCGGCACGAATGCCTCCACCGTTCTTCCAGGAAATGACGGTACTGGCATCTTCCATCTGTGCAACCCAGAGATTGGCATCAGCCGTCAGGTTACCCATATTGGTCTCCTGCGAGCGAACTTGTGAGCGCCGGCCATCGAGGTAGACGCTGGTCTTGCCAATGATATTGCCATCACGTACCTGAAGAATGTCTTCCAGAGCGGTGGCCATGTTGTCGACCTCGGCGTTCACGGTAGCGCCGTCAAGGCTTGCGACAATGTCGTCGGTGGCAGCCCAGGCACCATTGATGGACGCGTCGAGTTCGTCAGTGAGAATGTGTCCGTTGTCATCGAATCTCACAACCAGTCGTCCCAGATATTTGTAGTCGGCTTCGGTGTTGACGATCAGTACCGGTTCTCCGGCAACCGAGGTATGGCTCTCGGGATAGGTACCGACAGCATTGTCTCCCGGCAGTACCGTGTCGTCTTCGTCGACCAGCAGCGAGTTGGAGCCACCAGCGATGATCACGTCGACGCCCGATAGCAGTGGCGCCAGAGCTCGCTCGACAGAGATCTGCTGCATGTGCGAGAGCAGGATGATCTTGTCGATGCCGGTAGCGGTCAGCGCGTCGACAGATTCCTGAATGTCGGCGGCGAGTGCGGCGATGTCATTGGCATCACCGGGCATCACAGAGATGCCGCCTGTGCTCGTGATCGAGGCCAGGTTCGGCGTAGACGCGCCAACGACACCGATGGATTCACCGTTGACATCAATGACCGAGTAAGCCGCCAGCTTGCCAGCGATATCGGTGGCCTGTTCTCCGTCGGCAGCGACCAGACCCGCGAGGTTTTCGTCTGTGCTGAAATCGAGGTTGGCTGACAGATAAGGAAAGGCTGCACCCGGGTAGGTTCCGGATTCGACGACATCCGGTGTTTCCGGGTCGTCCTCCAGCACTTCAGCACTGAAGATGCTCGCAAATTCACCGGTACCACCATCGAGCTCGTGGTTACCGACGGCGGAGGCCTGAAAACCCATGGCGTTCAGAAAGAACATATCGCCGCGACCATTGCCTGGAACACCTAGCAGCGGCGTCGTGGCGTCGTCCGATGCCGCGAAATAGCGCGGACCGGGAATGTAGTTGTCGCCCGAGCTCAGCTTGATGGTGTTGTCGGGATGTTGCGCTGAGAAGTAATCGACCAGGGCCGAGAAGTTGCGGACATTGCCGAGTGCACCAGCCGCGCCGTCCATGTCGGCAGCGTGCAGGATCTGCAGTTCGAAAGCGGAATCGCTGCCGCTACCCAACGTGGCGCAACCGCCAAGCAGCCCGCTTGCCAGCATGGTGCTGACCAGCGGCGCCAATAGTCGATTGTTGCGTTTCTCTATCATCGGAGTCTCTCGGTTTCAGTGGGAATTGGAATACCGGCTGAAGTAGGGGCCAAGCGTCAGACTACTGCAGCAAATCACATCGTTAAAAATCGTACCAGTCATTGGCTTCGCCGTCACATTTCCTTGACATGAAGTCGCCGGCCATGATCGAGAAAATCGATGAAATAGTCGCGATTCCTGGATCCGGGCAAGGCCTGTCATTCCGCACACTCTGCTTCAACCCAGCTGGGTTCAGATCGTCGTGAGACGCTTCGGTCCCTGTCTGCCGACGGCGTTCGAGAATTGAGGGAAGCGGCTCCTGCACGAGAGGACGATCCCCTGGTGTTCCGGTTGTCACGCCAGTGGCATTGCCGGGCAGCTATGAGCGGACAGGATAAGCGCTGAAAGCGTTCAGGCGGGAATTCCCTCGCGGAATGAGTTCTCACTGAATCCCCGCAATTTCTGCAGGGTTCTTCAAGACCGAGCGGTCGATAGGCCGGGTGTGGAAACGTGGTGCCTCATCCGATTACGCTTTGTATGAAACAGTACACTAGCCTCTATCAGGAACAAGTCGCCACTTGTGCCAGATGACAGATAGGCATGAACAAGCATCTTCTCGGTGTACTCGCAGAACCTCAAGCAGCCAGATCAAGGCAGACAGGATTGCTCAGGCGAATTTGGGCACCCTGTGTCAATCTTTCAGCTAGTGAGCAATAACAGAATCAATGCCAAGCATCTGCATTGAAGGTCTGACGCCATTAAATACAATTCACGGTACGGTTTCTGCAGCCTTGAAATGCAACTACGGATCTCATCGTTGAGGTTCAGATTGAACGCATACAGGGGAGTGCCTCGGTCGACCGGCAACGTTCTGCGAAATTACTGCCCGGACATCGCAGCGCGAACAGAACCCATGCTCTCGCCATTGCCGACGAGTCGGACTGATGCGTCCTTGGCAACTGGCGACGGCTTTCCTGACAGATTCGGCCTTGCATGATGAATACGGAGTTTTGCGCTCTTGTTCTTGTAATTTCGTTCGAGTATTTCAACGGACTGTATATCCAGACCGGTCAGTTCTCTCAAGTCAGTCAGCAGCACATCGTATGCCTGTGGCTTCAGATTCTTGATCTTGTCATAAGTCAGCACGGAGACTTCGTGGTGCGTGGCAAGGATACGTGTTTCACAGGCCCAGGCCATCAGACAGATGGTGCCATTGAGCGCAATCAATTCGCTCTGGGAAACGGGGCCTACAGACGAGATCAAGGACACCACGATGACAAGAAACAAGTACGTCCTATTGCGAACGGAAAGCGATTCAGTGCGATATCGCAACATCGAGAAGATGGCGAACAGACCGACAGCAAACCCCATGGATATATCCACATTGTGCAGGATTGCTGCAACGATGAACACGCTATGGCCGAACATCATGAAGCTGAAAAGTGAATCACGGTCGTTGGTGTATCGAAAGAACGTGTATTTCAGCAAGAAGATCAGTGTCAGGCAGAGAATGCCGAACCTTGGAAGTAAGTCCAATTCAAGTATGCTCATTTTATGCGTTTTTCTTGTTGGTCATGAATGCTGCTGACGGAGTGCCGGTGGGGGATGAATCCGTTGTTGAATCCACCGGCTGCGCTTGCGCAATTCTCCCTGGCTTGTCGCTTTCCATGCATGAAGGTTGCCGATTGCAGTAAGGGTCCTGTTCGCAGCAGGCCATTTCATCTGTTTCACAGTGCAGTCGGCGACGTCGAAAACGGATGCTATCCACCAGTGAATGCACTTTCGCAGAAGAGTGCATATATGTTTTATCGGGTGTTTTCATGCAGCAGGTCAACAGGGCTGGAAGGAACATGTAACGTTACCGCTGTTAAACGATAGAGTCTTCATGGTCTGTATCGACACTCCTCTTCGACACCAGAGAGTTGAATTGCGGATCAAATGTGGAGACTTGCTCCGTACAGACCATGACGGAGTGACGCCGGGTTATACGGAGGTGTTGAATCCATTGTCCTCATAGTCATCCCGATTTTCGTTGGGAAGTACTGAGGTCGGTATGTCAGGTTACCTGTAAATGCATGTGTGGCCCTGTATGTGAGGTTCAGGGCGCTATCTGACGTATCCGGCAATGGAGATGAAGTGGCTGATGGAGCCAAGCAACACGAACAGGTGCCAGATGCCGTGTGCGTGTCGGAGTCTGTTGAATTCATCCAGTATGTAGAACACAACACCGCCCATGTAGAAGGCCCCACCGATTTTCAGCCAGTTCATACCAGCTTCGGGTACATTGGCCTGCAGGTGCGAGTAGAAGAGAATGCAGAGCCAGCCCATGGCCAGATAGATGGTCAGTTGCAGCCACTCGATTCGCTTCTTGATGAGAATGTCCAGGGACAGCCCAATGGCCGCGAGAAGCCAGATCAGGACCAATGCGGTTATTCCGGTTCTGTTCCTTATCGAGACCAGAAGAAAGGGCGTGTAGGTACCTGCGATCAACAAGTAGATCGCAATATGATCCAGTTTCTGAAACAGCCGCTTCAGGGTCACGGAACTGAGGCTATGGTAGAGCGTTGACATGGTGTACAACAACACCAGGGTCAGGCCGAATATGCTGAAGCCGATTATCATCATCGGATCCCGCGTCTGGATACTGATTGTCAGGAGCGAGCCAAATCCGACTAGAGCCAGTGCAGCGCCTACAAGGTGACTGATGCTGTTCAGTTTCTCGCCGTAGTACATGAGAGTGGGCTCTGCGCGGACTGGAGTGATACGAAGTGCAGTATATGGGTAATGCCGTCAGGAATGATTTCAACGTTGTTCCGCGGTGACTGCGCATATGCTGCCTGGTCAATCGCTCGTGAACTCGAGCGGCTGCCTGCGGGCCATGTAGGGTCGACTGGCAGTGGTTGCTGAATGATCGCTTTCGCTACACTGGGCTTCGGATATGAAGCGCCGCGGACCAATATGCACTCGATGGACAGTTGTTCGATTCAGTACCTCGTCTTTTACTTGCGGCGCCTGCCCTTGTTGCTGACACTTCCTTTTCTGACAGCTTGCGAAGCGTTCAAGCCCGTCAACATCCTGAACGCTATCGTGCCGGCTTCAGGTTACACCCTGGAGGAAGGCGTCGCCTATGGAGTGGGGGAGCGCCAGAAAATGGATATCTACTTTCCCGATACGCCGGCCACCGTGCCCAGAACCATTGTCTTTGTCTATGGTGGGGCGTGGCGAGAGGGAAACAGATCAGAGTACGAATTCGTCGGACAGGCTTTGGCGGAGGCTGGGCATACCGTCGTCATCCCGGACTATCGACTGTATCCGTCAGTGGTGTTTCCTGATTTTGTCGAGGATGTGGTCGATGCCATGGTTGGCGCAAAGGCTTTTCTGGAAAAGCATGGTGGTAACGATCTCGCTGAGGTCGTGCTGATGGGACATTCGTCAGGAGCCCACACTGTGGCGATGATCGCCAGTGACACGAGATGGCTTGAAGGTAGTGGAGTGACACCCAGTGCTCTTGTCGCCATTTCCGGCCCCTACGATTTGCCACTGGAGAACCCTGAGGTGGCGCCTGTTTTCAAAGGCGTGAAAGATACAGACAGCGTTCGGCCGGTAGCGAGGGTAACAGCGGTTCATCCGCCGGCATTGCTGATACATGGGGATGAAGATGAGCGTGTGCTGCCATTCCACACGCGCAACTATGCCGCTGCGCTGGCGGAAGCGGGAATCTCCTTCGAGGTACAGTGGCTGGAGGGTGCTGGACATGTCTCCGCTATCGCGGGACTGGCGGCGCCCCTGGATTCCGACGACCGAAACCGCAGGCGTATAACGATGTTTCTTGACGGGCTTTGAGCGACGTGGCGTGTGAGTAACTGGCCACGGCGGCACTGCTGAGGCGTTCGACCATGCATGCGGCCACCGAATCGAATCTACCTTGACGCGGTACCTCATGTAGGGAAGGTGAGATCGTGTCGGGCGGTCTGAGTCTGCGGGCCCCATTCCCGCGGGCGTTGGGCAATCTGTGCCTTCATGTCATGAGAGCAAATTTTGCTAATGGAACTTTTTTTTCACGCTCCGGTTGTTTTTCTCCAGAAAGTCCGTAGAATTCGCCTCCTCGCAGCGATGCAGGGCAGCTTTCGGGTTGATCTGGTTGAGGCGGGAAGAGACAGGAAAAGGTTATCAAATAATTTCCCTGTTTCTAAAAAGTCGCGCTAAGATAGGCGGCTCGGTTGGACGGTAGATTGTTCGGTCGACGGATGGAGAGGGATTGAAAAATGGTAGAAATTATTTTTCACATCTTCGTCAAACGATGTTAAAGTAGACGGCTCGGTCAGGCGATACACTGCTTCACTGAGACGGCAGTACCGGGAGAT
>CANLNQ010000054.1 GCA_947492525.1 uncultured Granulosicoccus sp. | reverse complement strand
AGAATCCTCCGTGACAGGAGGGCTCTTCTTACCAGATCGACCACGATCACCAGATGGGCTTGGCGCTAATGCCAAGCCCCCGGGCTACGACCGGTTCAGCAGCTTCGGGCTTACGCCCTGCGCTGCTGAACCGAGGAACTACAGGTGTCTCAGGTTGATTGTCGCTGTTGTCTCACCTTGATTGTCGCTGAACATGTATGCTTGGTTCCGCTGCTTGACTTTCGCTGATCAGCTCTGCCCTGCCATCCACCAGATGCAGAATATCTTCTATATCGCGGCTGCCTAGTACATCGTTATCACCCCGCCCATTATATGCCTCCAACTTGGTGGCGAGGAAGAACACAGGGGAAACCAGTTGAATAGTGATTTCGTGAGTAAGGGCATGCGGCATGGCCGTCTCCATAGCGCCCTTGTACCAGCGATTTGTAAACCCCAGCACCTCTTCCTCGTCTGGCATGAAGTCAACGCGTAGATCTCCCAACCTCATGGCACAAATGGGCAGGATTTCACCAGACTCGGGCATACCAATCGTAAAACCTTGCTCTTGTAGTTGTCTCTGCAGCGAATGAAATCCGATATATCCCATCACATGGACAATGAGATCCACATCATCGGTGTGCCGTACCTGCTCCCTTGCATAGTCGTCAGTCAACAGCAAGCCCGTCGTACACCCTCCTACGAAAGTCATTTGCTGGCATAGCGTGGGACCCAAGGCTTTGGCTACCGTCTCCAGCATGAGTTGCAGGACAGGCATGACCGCCATCATTTAACCCCCAGCCTTTTTTTCAACAAATCAGCCGCCAGGTTCGCCTCACGTGGCAGCCCAAGCCGAATGGCATCCACCAGGGCCAACAAGGCATACATTTCCACATCGTTTCTGACAGCGTGCACTGCCGACTTGAACAGTGGCTCCACGGCCTGCCCCTTAATGCTGCCCTTGGCATCGGGCCATACCATGACTAGTTCGCCTGCACTCATGAGCTTGTCGCTCAATACTGGAGCCGCAAATGCAGTCGCAATTCCTCGCGTCAGGTGTCCCGGCTTGGCTGGGAATACATACTTGAGTCCGTACACAATGAAATTGTAGAGCACTTTGGTATTGGTTCTCGGCACACCGGATTGACGATCCCTCTTTGCGAGACCAACGTCCAGACATCGATTAAGGGCCAGATTGATCTGGGATTTACTGATGCCGGTCGTCTCTTCCAAATCACGTGCAGTGTAACGAGCGGCCAACTCACTCTTCTCAACGGCGAATATGTTTGAGGGCGCTTCTTCGGTGCTTTGAGAGCTCTTCTCCCGTTTGTTCGGGCATTTACCAAGCAGAACTTCAGCTCTCCCACTAACTTCAGAATCCTGCTCCTGCTTGCGAAGGGATACCAATTTCAACAGCAACCCAATATCTTGACCTTTCATTGATGCCTCAACGCGCACGTCCTATGTCCTAGGACTCGGGACAACCATGACATCTTCCTATCAACAAGGCAAGTACCATCTGGGTTAATCCGACTTCGTGCTATCAATTCTGACCAGTTTACCTAGTCAGTGAAAAAGTCGACTTGCAGTTGTTACTCAAGCGGTCGAGGCTCTAGAAAATGCGACCAACTCAATTGTTGCGACAATGTCGCAACAATTTATTGCCGCACACAGTTCAACTGTCCTGAATGACTTCTGCCTGAATTCCCTGCCCATACCCCGTTTACTGGGAACAGCGCAAAAAATCAAAAAACAAAGAGTTGGAGCAAGCAATAAAGCCGGAGGTACTCAGGGCAAGAATCGATCCGGCAACCGCGTTGGCGCCCGGCCAGGGTGCCGACAAAGTCGGCAGTTCGTCGCACACTCAGCCAGAACCAAAAGCTATTGCACAAATAACTTTCAAATGGTGCCCAGGGACAAAATCGATCCGGCAACCGCGTTGGTGCCCGGCCAGGGTGCCGACTTGTCGGCAGTTCGGCGAGAGGTCAGCCAGAACCAGAAGCTATTGCACAAAAAAACTTTCAAATGGTGCCCAGGGACAGAATCGATCCGGCAACCGCGTTGCGCCCCGCGTAGGGTGCCGACAATGTCGGCAGTTCGGCGAGAAATCAGCCAGAACCATAAGGTAATGCGCAATGAAATCTTTAATGGTGCCCAGGGACAGAATCGAACTGCCGACACGGGGATTTTCAGTCCCCTGCTCTACCGACTGAGCTACCTGGGCATCAGGTCTTGCGCGAAGCGCGTATTAGACCCAAATCCGGCAGCCGCGTCAAGCATGAATACACAATTTTCCGCAATCAGTGTTCCGCGGCCGCCTAGGGTGAGGCCAGGCTGCCAGATGGGCACCACAGAGCCTATTCCACCGCGGGCGTCGGCAACACCATAAGTTCGTGAATATCCACCGTTTTTGGCTGCGACAAGGCGAACAAAACGGTTCGCGCCACATCCTCGGGTGTAAGTGAGTTGTCCATCGGCTCATCAAAGAAGGGGGTGTCCACCGGACCGGGTTCTATCAGAGTGACCCGCACGCCGGTGCCACGCAGTTCTTCCCGCACACCGTAGCCGATAGCCGACACGGCCCACTTGCTGGCCGAGTACATGGATCCGGCCAGCGTACGACGACCCGCCACCGAGCCTGTCAGCAGCAGATGCCCCTGAGACTGCTTCAGGGTGTCCAGCGTCGCTCGCAGGGTATACGCGGCCCCGAGGATGTTGACGTTCACCATTGTCTCCCAGGACTCCACCGGCGCGCCAGAGAAGCCGCCGGACTCTCCGCCCACCCCAGCATTGGCAAACACCGCGTCCAGTCTTCCATGACGCTCGAGGAGCGTCTTCAGCATGGCACGCTGATCCTCATAGTCGGTCACATCCACGGTGATCGCCATGGCATGCTCCTCGCCCAGTTCCTGCACCAGCTTCTGCAACTTGTCCTCACTGCGTGCGGCCAACACCACCTGCCAACCCGCTTCCACCGCGGCTCTTGCGGTCGCTGCACCGATACCGCTGGATGCACCGGTAATCAGCAGTACCTTGCTCTCGGCATCTTTCATTCTGTAGACCTCCATTGATCGATTGGCTGCCACTATAACCATGTCGCTACCACGCCTGAACGTATTGTATTTCTCGCCATTTCGCCGCTTCATGGCATGCATGCCCCTTGCCTGCTCTCTCGAAAACGAGGGCCTTGTAACCAGCCCATTTGCCACACAAGGAATGCGATTTCCGCTCGCTCCAAAGAGCTCAATAAACAGGTATTAATACCTTTACAGACATCGGGCGTTGCTGCCAAATCAACCCTGCATGCGCTGGCAGAAACAGCCCTTGCAACCGGTTCAGGTAAAGCCTTGACAGCCACTCCAGAGGAAAACCCCATGTTCGCCCGCGACAATATTTCAACCACTGCAGCGCATCAGATGTTGCTGACCACCGGACTCCTGCTGAGCCTTCTGCCAGCTGCCGCCGAGGCACAACAGACAGACAACATTCTGCAAGCACGACCCGGCCCGGAGATCACGAATACCACCATCGATTTGCAAATTAACTTCGAAGGCCCTTGCCTGCTTCAATCCAGCGGAGAGCTCTTCTGCTGGGACGAGCACCCGCGAATCGAGCCGACGGAACCGGATTACCGCGTGGACTTCCAGTACCTGAACGATGCGCTGGACAATGACATTGCCGAGTTCTCTCTGGGCACCTTCGGCAGCAATGCCTGCGCCATCGGATCGGAAAGTGGTGTGGCCTGTGTCGACAATCCACTGTACGAGTTCGAGGCAACAAGGCTGGATGAAATCCCCGAACCCGACGCCAGCTACATTGCGCTGAGCCGCCTGGACCTCTCCGGCACGATCTGCGGCATACAATCCGATAATCGCACTGTCTGCTGGGGAGAGTCCTCGATCGTCAGCGCTGTACCGGAAACCGCGCTCTACCTCAAGCAGGTCGACGTGAACTACCAGCAGGCCTGTGGCGTTGATCTGTCTGACCAGCTGGTTTGCTGGGGCGAGACCATTCTCGAAAACGATCAGAACCAGCAGTTCGGGAATGAAGACCTGTCCAGCCTCGGCACCATCAAACAGGTGGCACTCGGCCCTTACGCAGCTTGCGTTCTGAAGACAGATGACAGCTTGCGCTGCTTTGGCGCGATGAGCCATTACACCGAACACTTCCAGGGGCAGACGTTCAAGTCCATCGACCTGCTCTACACCGGCAGCCCGTCTGTCTGCTTCGAAACGCTTGATGGCACGAAAGATTGCATCAGCGAGGGCTACATCAACGACACCGACATCGGCTTTGCCTCTGTTCTGTTGGACAATGCCAACCCTCGCCTCCTGTGGGCTATCGGACAGATTCACCAGATAAACGATGACAACAGCTTCCTGCGTTACTACGACAACCATGGTCAGCAAACAGGTGAGAGTCTTTTTCCGTCGAAACCTGCCGGCTTCCGGCGCGAGATCTACTCCGCTCATGCCCTGGAATTGTTCTGGAACCGGGCATCAGAACAGGGTGATGTTGTCACCGGCTACGAGATCTATCGCGACGGCCAACTCATTGATACGACAAGTGTGGTGACCAGTCATTATATCGATGGACTGGACGATGCACGGAACACCAGCTTCAGCATACGAGCACTGCGAGGGGAAGTGGCAGGCAATGCCGCTACCCTCGGCGACACTGGCCCCGTCAATCCCTCGATCGCTGCACCGGACAAATTGCGTGGTGAAGTGTATTCGAGCACGGCACTGGAGCTCTTCTGGAATCGAGTCACGGGAAGCGGTGTGCAATACGAAATCAGCCGCAATGGCGACGTACTGGGATTGATCGAGGGAAACAGCCTGTTCCAGTCAGACCTGCAACCCGGCGCTGAATACCTGTTCAGCGTCAGGACCGTCATTGGCGAACAGCGATCGGCGCCTGTCACGATCTCGCTGCAGACTCGCGGAAGCAGCGGCAATGCAGCCTTGGTCCCAACACCGGTCTTCACAGGCAGCAGCCGCTATTCGTCCACTGCCGTCGAAATATTCTGGCAACGTCCACCAGCCAGCAGCCCGGCAGTCACCTACGAGCTGCAACGCAATGGTGTATCTGTGAAGACTCTGGATGGTGTGAGCTATTTCGATGACATGGCCAGCAGCAACACGGTCTGGACGTATACCGTCGTTGCCATCGATCAAGCGGGCAATCGATCACTGCCGGCGCAGATCACTGCCCCTTAGACCGATACTCGGCAGGCGGACCAGGGAAGGCCGCCTCGCCTGTGGCATCGGCTCAGACAAAGGCTCAGGCACGTTTCCGCGGGAGAAACCCACAAAGCCGTGCAAGGCAGCCGTGATCAGACGCTTATGCCAGCCCCCTGCTCAACCGGTCCCGTTGCGCGACTGATCCTGCATCATGTCCAGAACCTCTGCAATCGGCTCTGGCTCGTGCAGCAGAAAACCCTGGGCGTAATCCACACCCATGCTCCTTATGCGTTCCAGCACATCCGGGGAATCAACATGTTCGGCCACTGTCTTCAGACCGATCACATCAGCGACATCCACGAAACAGCGCACGGCTGCGGCATTGAGCGGATCATCGATGATGGAGCTGATGAATTGACCATCAATCTTCAGCACATCAACCGGCAGGCTCTTCAGATAGCCGAATGATGATGCGCCTGCGCCGAAATCATCCAGGGCTGTCTTGACCCCCAGTGTTCGCATTTGATCGATGAAGCGGGCAGCATCGGTGATATTGGTTACCGCTGCCGTCTCGGTTATCTCCAGGCAAAGGCTTTCACAGATGTCAGGGCCGGCCTCCTTCATCATGTAAATGGCCTCACGATGAAACTCTCGGTCGCCGACGGACTGTCCCGACAGATTGATCCAGAGTCTGTCGATATCCTGCAAACGTGGATGCATTCGTAGCGTATCGATGGCCTTTTGCAGCACCCATCGATCGATTCGCGTTGCCAGATGGAAACGCTCCGCCGCGCTGAAGAAAACGGCAGGCAAGATGATCTCACCCTTGTCATCGCGCAATCGAAGCAGCACTTCTGCCGATATTCCGGGCTGGGAACTGTCCAGTGTCATCAGGCGCTGCGCATGAAGCTCGAAGCGATTCTCGTCCAGCGATTGCTCCAGACGTGCCGCCCATTGCATATCGCCGCGTCTTGCCCTCAGTGCCTGATCGGTATCGAACCAGACGTGTACGCGGTTCTTGCCGGCCTCCTTGGCTGCATAGCAGGAAGAATCAGCCGCCTGAACAATGCTGAGCAGATCGTTCCAGCGCTCATCCAGAGGTACAAGCCCGATACTGGCACCGATTCGAAAACGCCGGCTATTGTGTGAAAAACGGAACTCGTCCACGCGCTTGCACACACTTTGTGCAATGCACTGCGCTTCCTCGACCGAACAGTCGTGAAGGATCACACCGAATTCGTCCCCACCAAGTCTGGCCAGAACATCGCCTTCTCGCAAGGCATCGGTCAACAGATCGGCTACCTGCCTCAACAACTGGTCACCGATCGCATGACCACAGGCATCGTTGACCAGTTTGAACTGATCAAGATCGATGAACATGAGCGCGTGGCTGGCGGGAATTCTATGCACCTCATCCAGCGTTCTCTGCAATCGGACTTCGAATTCCGAGCGGTTGTATATCTGTGTCAGCTCATCATGGGTAGCACGGTGTGACATCTCGATATCCAGTCGTCGACGCTCACTGACATCCCGAAATACCAGCACCACACCCCACAGCTGATCATCATTGCCCATGATCGGGGATGCGGAGTCTTCAACGGCGATACGACTACGATGACGCGTTACCAGCACGGCATCATGACTGTGATTGACCACTTTGCCCAATCGCATGCATTCGGCAACCGGACTCTCCAGCGGCTGTCCTCCGGCCTCCTGTTCCACCTTGTAGATGATGTTCAAGGGCTGACCCACGGCCTCTTCGCACGTCCAACCGGTCAGCGATTCCGCCGACGGATTCAGCCAGGTGACATGACCTTCCGTATCGGAGGTAATCACGGCATCATCGATGGACTGCAAGGTGACTTTCAACAGCTCATGCTGTTCAGCCAGCTGCGTGGTCAACTGCCTCACTTCGGTGACATCCCAGTTCACGCCCACAAGCTTCACGGCTTGCCCGGCCTTGTCACGCCTGATGGCAGCGCGTCCGTGAATCTGCCGAACTTCACCGCTAGGCCGTATTATCCGAAATTCGCTGTCGTAGTTGTCAGACCCGCTCAATGCAAGCTTGATCTGATCCAACGCCCGTTCTCTGTCATCCGGATGCAGCATCTGTTTCCACATCTCGATGGTCACTGTACCGCTCGATGCCGGCAAACCATACAAGCCAAGCAGCAGAGGTGTGCAGCTGATGCGGTCCTCTACAAGGTCCCACTCCCAGGCACCGATACCGGCGCTTTCGGTGGCGACGCTGATTCTCTCATGCGCACTGTCAAGCGCCATCCTCTGGAGTACGGCCTCATCGATATCCTGGATAGCCCCACGCAAGCGCACCACCTGCCCCTCTTCAAGATCCGCCTCACCCACCACGCGCACCCAGATGCACTGTCCATCCGCACGCAGCAATTGCGCTTCGAAATCAAAGCCGGTGCCGCTGGATCTTGACTGATCCACCGCCGCGATAACGATTTCCCTCGATTCCGGCGTGTAATAATCCAGCGCCTCTGCCAGAGCTGGCTGATGGTCGGTGGGTAGTCCATGAATAAGACAAGTCTGCTCAGTCCAGAGCAGATTCTCGTTGCGGACATCCAGTTCCCATCCACCGACCTTGGCCAGGGAGCCGGTCTGGCGCAGAAGCGCCAGCGTTCGGTATTGCTCCACGAGATGCGCCTTGGACAATGAGATGTCTTCCACCGACCCCACTCGTCCAACGACGAGGCTGGCATCATCATCCGAGAAAACGGGGCTGGATAGAATCTTGGCAGTAACATTCGGTTTGCCATCGCGCAGAATTCGAAACTCCAGTTCGAAATCGCTTGCGCTGTCATTGGCCTCTTGCCAGTGATTGATGAAATTGACGTGATCATCGGGATGCAGGTTTCGCAGATAATCCCGCTGCACCTCTTCACCGCGAGTCAGCCCGAGGATCTGCCACAGACGATCATTGCCGAAGAAATGATTACCTTTGGTATCCGTGGCAAAGACCCCTATCGACAAGGAGGCGCACATATTGCGAAAACGCGACTCGTTGACGAGTTGCTCACGCGTTCTCTTGCGTGACTCCAGGGCGTGCACAGCGGCCTCTGACAGGTGCTGCAGAGAGATACGCTGAGATTCCGTCAGTTTGCCCGGCTTGTGATCCAGTACACACAGACTTCCCACGTTGGAGCCATCACTGAGGCACAGTGGAACCCCGGCATAAAATCGCAGCTCAGGTGAACCGGTAACCAGAGGGTTATCCTTGAACCGTTCATCGGTAACACAATCATCCACTTCCAGGATCGCATCCTGCAAGATTGTGCGCGAACAAAATGCTATGCTGCGAGGCGTCTCGCTCACACCGGGCAGACCGACATTGGCCTTGAACCACTGCCGATCTTCATCGACCAGTGAAATCAGGCTCATGGGCATGCCACACAGGGCAGCTGCCGCCTTCACGATGGATTCGAATTCAGCCTCCGGCTCCGTGTCCAGAATATCCAGATCTCGCAATGCTGCGAGTCTGGCTGCCTCATTCCCGGAGTTCGGGGGCATTCAATCTACCTTAATTAGTGCTCTACGATAAAATAGCACTGCAAATCAGGCGCCAAGATTTTCGAAGGTTACAGAAGCCCCCGGCCGCTTTCATGGCGCCGGCACTATACTACTCCGGTGGGACGTATCCATCCGGCATGGCGGCGTCGTCACTGAACAGGAATTTCTCCATTTCCTCTTCCAGAAACTTTCGGGCCTTCGGGTCGACAGGGGTCAGGCGGTATTCATTGATCAGCATGGTCTGGTGGGCTACCCACGACTGCCACGCTTCGGCCGATATATTAAAGAAAATGCGTTTGCCGAGATCGCCGGGATAGGTCGGGCGTTCGAGGCCAGGGGCCTCCTTGTTCAGCTTGACGCATTGCACCATGCGGGTTGTCAAAGCAATTCTCCAACTAGATTGTTCAGGATTCTGGTCACCGGGGCGGCAACGCCACCGGGTAATGGACCACCGTTATACCAGACACGCTCGGCACTCTCCAGAACGCGACGATCGGCTACGCCAACGGTAAGGGCCTGAACGTCGATATCAAGATGAAAATGGCTGAAGGTATGTCGCAGACGCGCCGCGCTGACCGGTTCATCGAGTGCCTTCAGACCCGCATCCTTGAGCCACGACGCCAGAGCGTCCAGGGATTCTATCTCGGGCAGACTCCACAAACCGCCCCAGATTCCCGACGGCGGGCGTCGCTCCATGAGCATACCGGCGCCCGGCGCACCCTTCTCCGACAATTCCAGGGCGAGCATCACGGTCTGCTTGATGGGTGTCTGTTTCTTCGGCTTGCGGCCGGGGAAACGCTGGGGATCCCCCAGTGCCAAGCCCTGACAATCTTCGGACAGCGGGCAGCGCACACAAGCCGGTCGACTGCGCGTGCACACAGTCGCCCCCAGATCCATCATCGCCTGGTTGTAACTGGCGGTGTGCTTCATGGGTGTCTGCTGCTCGGCGATATGCCAGAGCTGCTTGAGCACATCGCTCTTGCCAGGCCAGCCATCGACGGCCTGATGTCTCGCCAGTACGCGTTTGACATTGCCGTCGAGTATCGGATGCGCCTGTCCGAGTGCCAGACTGAGTATGGCGCCGGCGGTGGATCGCCCGATGCCCGGCATCGCCACCAGCGCATCGAGTTCCTCAGGCAGAGCGCCACCGTGCTCGCTGACGGCCAGCTGCGCACATTTGTGAAGATTGCGCGCACGCGCGTAGTAGCCCAGCCCCGACCAGTGTGCCAGCACGTCATCCTCGGGCGCCGCAGCCAGCGATGGCAAGTCCGGGAAACGCTGCATGAACCTTTCGTAGTACGGGATGACAGTACTCACCTGCGTTTGCTGCAACATGATTTCAGACACCCACACGCGGTAGCTTGTCTTGTTTTGTTGCCAGGGCAGGTGCTTGCGCCCGTGCTGGTCGAACCAGCACAGGACGCGACTGGCTATTTCGGTGCTTACTTGAACAACCCCTTGAGCTTGTCCTTGGCCTTGTCCACGGCCTCAGACTTCAACTCCTCTGCTTTTTCCTTCAGCTCCGCCTCCTTGGCCGCCTTCACCTCTTCCGCCTGAGCCTTCAGCTCGGCAGCCTTTTCATCCGCCAGCGCCTTGGCCTGATTCTTCAAGTTGCCCGTGATGTTGTCCTTCATGCCTGACAGGATGACGCCGGCAAAATTGGCCGCCAACTCATCGAAACTGCCGCGAATCGGGATATCCAGTTGCACACCCTTGAGAGATTCCAGGTCCGCACCACCCTGGCCTTGTGCCGTGCCGGTGATCAAGGTCGTCAGGGTATAGTCCACCGCTTCACCGGCCAGATCCACAGTGCCTTCACCGCCAAGACGCAGTAAGGGAGAACGCATGTCCAGATCATCGGAGCTCATGACGCCATCACTGAAGGTTCCGCTGACCGCCAGCGATGAAAAGTCGGTCTTCACCGCGCCTTCTTCCTCTGGCAGGCTCTGGCCCGACAACGCAGCCTTGGCTCGTCTTATCTGATAGCCGATGTTGATGCCATTGATGGAACCATCGGTGAAAGCCGTATTGAACTGGCCATTGAGACCCGCCATGATCTGGTTGACACTGTTTCCACTGGTCGTGATATTCGCGGCCACCTCGCCACCACCGCTCAGGAAGGAGTCCTTCTGCAGCAGATCTGCCAGCAGTGGATCTGCCATGATGCCATCGAGTTGCATCTGCACCGCGTAACCCGGTGTGTCACCGCTGACATCCAGACTCGTGGTGCCGGCAAACTGCCCTTCGTACAGTCGCGCCTGCATGTCCTGCAGGGCCAGTTTTCCACCTGAGGCCTTCACCGGTATCACGATATCACTGGTGGTCAGATTACTGATCTTGACGCTGCCAACGCGGAAAGTGCCGTCGATATCCAGTTGACGCATCATCTCGCTGGGCAACTCGATAGGGGTATCCCCACCGCTGTCGCCACCAGCGGGCTGATCTTCGGGCACTTCCTCGCCATCGGTTTCGCTCACTGGCGGCAGGTAACGATCCAGATCAATGGCATCGACAGCGAAGTCGAACCGTACCGGCGGAATGGCACCGTCAAAAGATGGCACGCTGGCCTTACCGGTGAAGCTGGTATCGTCGAGCACGATGCTCAGCTCGTTCAATGCCGCACTGGCGGGCGTTGCCGCCAGGGCAAGTGTCAGACTGGCCTTGCTCAACACCGACTCGTCCGCAGTCACCGGCGGCTCGATACCCAGCTTGCCGAACATCTCTTTCGGGCTGAATTCATTGCTGGCAAACTGCCCCGTGACGGCAGGTTCGGTATCCAGATTTTCCACATTCAGGCTGCCATCGAGTTCCAGCCCCAGAGTCGCCAGCTTCAGCGACGAGACATCCACCTTCTGCTCGTCGAGCAGCGCCACGACATCGGCCTCCAAGGTGGCCATGAGCTCTCCGCCCGGCAAGGCGCCCCCTTTGGCATCCGTGCTGAGCGTGAATCCATTGACGGAATACACCTGACTATCCAGATCGATCATCAGCTCACCCGACCCCTGGACGTCGGCAGTCAGATCCATGCTGTTGCTGGCCACGGAGAAGTCGACGTTCAACTCGAACGGCTTTTCCAGTTCGATGGAATCCGTACGCAGATCGAAGCCGGACAGGGCCGCGTCGGTGCCGGTCGTGGCATCACGCCAGCTGACATTGGCATCCAGAATCTCGATGCCGCCAACAGACAAGGCCGCGATGGTGGCACTGCTGCCTTCGACCTCGGTGGTGACTTGTGAATTGGCGTCGTCGTCATTGACCGTTGTGGTCGTGGTCGTGGTGCTCTTGAGTAGATCGTCCCAGTTGGTGGTGCCATCAGCTTCGCGCTGCAAGTCCAGTTGCAGCCCCTTCAGCTCGACAGTACGCACATTGATCTCGCGCTTGATCAATGGCAGCAGCTTCACCTTGACGTCCGCGCTGCCAATGCTGGCAAACGGGGTGTCGCCGAACCCGTCGGCATTGGCCAGGGAAATCTCGCCAATCGAGATGCCTGCCCAGGGGAAGACGGAAGGGCTCAGGTCTCCGGTGATCTGCAGATCGCGACCGGTCTGCTTCTTGACCTGGTTCTGGATCGTGTCCTTGAAATCGTTCCAGTCCACCAGGTACACCAATGCGACCACACCCAGCCCCAGGACCAGGACCAATACAGCTACCGTACCCAATAGCCATTTCAGGAGTTTCATGTCAACGCCTCTTGTACGAGCATCACGATAGCCCGATTGTGTTGCCGAATATCACCGATATCTGGAAGTGTATCGCACCCCAATGGATTCCAACGGGCGCAGGAGTTCAATGAGCGCATGTTTACAAGCTGGATACGATTGTGAAACGGTGCAAGATGGCACCGCCGACCTGCCCGTTCCATTTCAGGCCATTGGCAACGCACGCTACCGACAGATTATCGGCAGACATGACGCGATCTGCACAGTGTTCGTTCCGCCTGCAGGCGCAACAGGCAGATCCGTCAATCTACTGTCATTCCCGCAAATCGAGCTGCTCGCTTCATGAACGGCTAGCTCACGATGCCCGGTAATCACCGGATTTGCCACCGCTTTTTTCCAGCAGGCGGATGTCGGTCATGCACATGCCACGGTCGACCGCCTTGCACATGTCATAGATGGTCGCAAGGGCGACCTGCAGGCCGATCAGCGCTTCCATTTCTACCCCCGTCTGAGAGCGTGTCTCTGCTCTGACTTCGCAATGTACCGAGCAGTCAGTGGCCTCGGTGCGAAAGACCACATCGACCCGGGTAAGACCGATGGGGTGACACAGCGGCACCAGTTCACTGGTGCGCTTGGCTGCCATGATTCCTGCCACTCTGGCGATACCCAGCACATCACCTTTCTTGTGGGTACCGGCGCAGACCATCTCGAACGTGGTTGGCAGCATGGTGATGCGGCCTCCGGCCACGGCTGCCCGGTGAGTCACGGCCTTGTCGCCGACGTCCACCATATGAGCCTCTCCGGCCGCATTGAAATGAGTCAGACCATTAGCGAGGGTGTCGTTTTCCGAGCCGGAAGCGGCTTGTGATGGCGTTTGAGCGGCATTGGCAGAGGTGGGTGTCTGCTGGTCGGGGGCGGTCTCGGACATGGGTGTCTGCTGGGTGTCGTGGGGGTCTGGCATGGGTGATCTCTGGATGAATTGGGGAGTGGCCTGGCAGCCGCCGATTTTATGGGTGTCTGGTCTTGGCTGGGGTATTATTCGAGAGTATCGCTATTCGGACAAGTTCATGACGATCAAGGTCAGATTTTTCGCCAGCCTGCGCGAGCAGCAGCCCGAGGGGCTCGATCAGATCGAGGCTGATGGCGTGCAGACGGTGGCTCAGGTCTGGGAACGAGCCACTGCCTCGGCATTGATGCCCGACAACGTGCTGTGCTCGGTAAATCTGGAGCATCGCGACCGCGACGAGCCGGTTTCGGACGGCGACGAAGTCGCCTTCTTCCCCCCGGTCACGGGCGGCTGATATGGCGATTCAACTGCATGAGACGCCTTTCGACCCGGCGCAGCAACTGGCGCAGTTCGAAGCCTCCCAGCCGGCCGGCAGTGTCGGGGCAACGGCCAGTTTCGTGGGCACCATGCGCAATCACAACGAGGGCGACTCGGTGGAGGCCATGACCCTCGAGCACTACCCGGGCATGACGGAAAAGCAGCTGGAAGACGTCATCGAGGATGCCCGACGGCAGTGGGACATCATCGATGCCCTGATCGTGCATCGGGTGGGCGACATTCTGCCCGGTCAACCGATCGTGCTGACCGCTGTCTGCTCGGCACACCGCGCGGCGGCTTTCGATGCCTGCCGGTTTCTGATGGAAGCGCTGAAAAGTCGAGCCACGTTCTGGAAAAAGGAAACACTGGCAGGCGGCGAGACTCGCTGGGTCGAGAAGAACACGCCCGGCCACTGAGCCTTGTTCCGCTAGCGGTTGGGTATCGTGACGTAGCTGGTAGAGCGGCCTCGCTGCACCAGCAGCAGCAGCTCATCGCCCGAGGCCTCGGCAATTCTCTCGATGTCTGCCACCGTACCCACACCCTGACGGTTGATGGACAGGATGATATCCCCGGCCTGCAGACCCACCCTGTCCAGCACGCTGCCAGAGGTGACCGACTCGATGACCACGTAGCGGCGTCCGTTGCGCGATTCACGCTCCAGCAGGCGGGCACCGGCGACCAGCGGATTGGTGACAGGCAAGGCCTCGACCGTGACCGTCAATGTCTGCGGCTTCTTGTCTCGGGTAATGTCCAGACGCAGCTGCTCACCGAGCCGGACAAGACCGATTCGGTTACGCACAGCCCGGACATCACGCACCGGCTTGCCATCAATGGCCGTGATCACATCGCCGGCCTGCAACCCTGACTTCTCGGCCGGCGACCCTTTCTGCACGCGTCCGACAACCACACCGAAACGGGCATCCACGCCGAAGGCCTCGGCCAGCTCGGGGGTGAGAGGCTGCGCGGCAATGCCCAATGCGCCGCGCCTCACCTCTCCGAACTCGACCAGCTGCTCGGCGATGTCAGATGCCATGTTTGCCGGAATGGCAAACCCGATACCGACATTGCCGCCACTGGGCCCGACGATGGCAGTGTTGATGCCGATGAGTTCGCCTCGCAGATTCACCAGGGCACCACCGCTGTTGCCCGGATTGATGGAGGCATCTGTCTGGATGAAATCCTCGAAGTTCTCGATCCCCAGGCCACTACGACCCAGCGCACTGACGATGCCGGAAGTGACCGTCTGACCCAGACCGAACGGGTTGCCGATGGCAACGCTGAAATCCCCGACGCGCAGTTGCGACGAATCGGCCCAGTCCAGCTGCGTCAGCCCCTGCGCCTCGATGCGAACCAATGCAACATCGGCCTCCGGATCGGTACCCACCAGAGTGGCATCCACATCTCGACCGTCATTGAGCGTCACCCGAATCTGCGCAGCATTGTCGATGACGTGATTATTGGTGATGACCAGACCCTCTGCGGCATCGATGATCACACCCGACCCCAGACTCTGCGAGGGTGCTTCCTCGGGCGCAACACCGAAGAAGCGCTGGAAGAAAGGATCATCCATCAGCGGATTGCGACGCGGCATCGGCCCGCGAGTCGAGATATTCACCACCGCGGGCATGACGCGTTCGAGCATCGGCGCCAGGCTGGGCAAGGGCTGACCATCCACCGCATCGGGGAAGGCTGCCTGCGCCGAGCCGACGATGCCTGACGTCAGCAGACACAGCACCAACAGGTAGCGCGCAGGCCGGCAGATATTCATAGCAAACATGATCGTGGAGAGTTCGTCAGCGTGAGTCAGGCTCTTAGTCTACAAAAGAGGCCTTCGAGTTCTCAAGCCTGCAGCCGACTAGCACTGCCGCTGGCCGGAGCGCGAGGCAGTGCAGTGCTGTGCTCTCTGTGCTCTCTGTGCTCTCTGTGCTCTCTGTGCTCTCTGTGCTCTCTGTGCTCTCTGTGCTCTCTGTG
>CANLNQ010000053.1 GCA_947492525.1 uncultured Granulosicoccus sp. | reverse complement strand
GCACCTCTCGCACCTCTCGCACCTCTCGCACCTCTCGCACCTCTCGCACCTCTCGCACCTCTCGCACCTCTCGCACCCCCCGCACCCCCCGCACCCCCCGCACCCCCCGCACCTTCCGCACCTTCCGCACCTTCCGCACCTTCCGCACCTTCCGCACCTTCGCTCTCCGCGACGCACTGGCGCGCCCTGTGCGCTCCGTCTGGCCGCGCATCGTCGGATGACAGCCTGCAAGCCGTCAAAATCCGCCTGAAGAGGCAGGGAAGACTGACCGGCACAGACGCCAATGATGATCACTCTGCCTGAGCGGTAAGCGTCAGCGTTTCCACGGGCTGAGCCAGGCTTGCCCGGATACCACAATGCTGCGGACAACACCGGCGTGCATTCCTGCGTGCATCCCGGCGTACATTCCGGGAGCGGACACGTCGCACGCAGATACGACGCACGCGTAAAGTCGTTCCTATCCAATTTGCAATGTGATTAATTTCCCGTTAAATCGGATGTTCCGGCAATGCTGGAGGGCCATGTAAATCAATCACTTGAAGTTTTTACGTCCATCGCCATGGGGGAGGCGCGGCTAAGGGCTGGGCGTTCGAGGATCACCGGTGCGGTATCAAATGGGTTACTTTGTTCTCGAACATTGATGTTCTTTTTATCCCATCAGATCGAGGAATGGATTCCTGCACCAAACTGGTGTCGCTGACGGATCGGGCATATGCCCACCTGCTTGAGAACACAGGAATCCTTCGCACATGAAATCCCGATTTGCACCTTGTCAGCTCTCTCGTGCCGTCTTCAGCAGCATTCGGGATACTCCGGATCGAAACCTCCTCGCCTGCATCGATACAAAGCCCGGGTTCCCGGCTGCATTGCAGAATCCGGTTTAGCATCGGATGTTGTTCGTAGAAACCTCATTGACACAGCCGCTCGAGTCATAGCTGTGTTCTCTCAATCAACAAGCTCTGCTGCAAGTGTCTGTCTTGCAATAAAACGGCTTGCATTGATGGTGATCATCGTGACGACAGCTCTTCACGTGTCCCAGTCCAACGCAAATCCCGTTGTCAGCGTTGCTACGCAAACTCGCCAGGTTGCCAGTACTGAGGGGAGCCTTGAGAGTAGTGCGTACTGGTCAGGATTGAATGAGCGCTTCGATGATGGAGTGTCATTTCGTTATCGCGTCAGTGATATTCAGTCCGGTGTTGCCTTGATGGATTCACGAGTCAGACTCGGGCAGCGTGGTCTGGTGGCAGAGCAACAGTTGACAGAGACAGGCATTCGTTTCGTCTACAACGCAGCTCTGGAAACTGCCTGGTTCGTGGATGACGAGAAGCGCCGCTTTCATAAGATTCCCATGGTCATCTCCGATGCAGTCATTCTTGATCGTGGCGAGAACAACGCAGTAGACCCTGCCAATCACGATGAGAAGCTGGCTCGACTACCGGGCTTTCAATTGCTGGATGGCCTGCCTCGAACGTCGTTTTGCGAGAACCTGGCTGCGGCTTATCGCCCAAGTCTCAACTGGCAAGACCGGTATCTGGATGCCTGGGAATGTCGCGACAAGAAAAACGAATTCGTGCGACTCGACCTCTACGATCCGAGTATGGGAATCGTGGCTGCGTCTGTCACTGCCGGTGGTCTTGTCGAAAGATGGGATGAGCTGGAATCACTTGACTCAGACAGAGAAACGTATGAACCGGAGTTGAGTTATATAGCTACCACGCTGAGTGAATTCATGAGTGGGAAACTGGAGATCGGTAGCTACGAAGCCATCGATAGTGAAGAACAACGCGGCACACATTCGGCTGAATGAGTGCCGCGTCGTGAGGCTTGCAAGAGCCGGGCTGCCCCGAGCCTTTCGGGTATATCAGTCGACTAGTGTTAGTCGTCGCATCATCAAAGTCTGTTTTTTCAGGAGAATGAACATGGGCATCGCCGCAACAGAAGTGAAGCAGGAAACCACAAACACATGCGCCAGGGCACGACGCGTAACGGGCCAGGGAATGACCGAGTACATCATCATCGTGGCCTTGATTGCCATTGCATCCATAGCTGCAGTATCGTTTTTCGGTAGTTCGGTAAAGGCACAGTTTGCACAACTGGGGGGTGAGCTTGCTGGTTCCGATAACGTAGAGGCCGCCAAGGACACAGTTGATGCAGCGCCTGCCACTGCAGGCTCTGGTCTGGGCGATTACGGTCAGTAGTGCTGAATCTGATCTGAACAGCGTGGTGGCAGTCGGTCAGTGTGTTGTAGGTGCTGGCTGTACTGCCCCATTACTCTGATGAGCCAGTCCAGGGAGGAGAAATGCAAGCCGCGGAACAGCAATTGAAGCAGACGTCATGTCCGAGTCGGCGTATACAGCGCGGACAGGTGTTTCCTTTGGGAATTGCGCTGTTGCTGTTCGGTACGCTGGGTGGTTTCGTCTTGTACAACACCGCTCAGATGGCATCAGACAAGACTCGCCTCGCCAATACGGCAGATGCCGCAGCTTACAGCGGCTTGCAATGGCAGGCACGGGCATTGAATTTTCAGGCATACACCAATCGGGCCATGGTGGCGAACCAGGTATCAATCGCGCAGGGCGTGAGCCTCAGGTCGTGGGCTGCCTACGGCGTCATCAGCACAGAGAACATCGAGGTCGTACTGGGTGCTGTTCCCGTGCTGAATGTTATTGCGAGTGGGGCGCAACAGGTGATGAACGGCGTCGAACGGATCCTTGGCCCCATTGCAGAAGGTATGGTCAAGGTCATTGATCAGGTAAATCAGGGGCTTTCCCTGTCTCAAGAGGCCATGTTCTACGGTGCCTTTGCTGCAACTCCGGCTATTGTCGATTCAGTGGTCTCCGAGACGGACTCGCGCTTTTCGGTACTGACTGGCTACAGTGCCTATGGCATGGCTCAGAACATGGATTCCTGGAACGAATTCACGCAAGTCTACGAGACTGACGACATTGATGCCATGCGAGAGCGACAAGACATGATCAATGCGTCTCTTGATGATTTTACAAGAAAGAGAAATTGGGAGTTCTTTGACTTCTGGTTCTACTCCACGCCGATTACACGGCACAAGATGTACCGCCGTGGAACCACCAAACTCACGATGGTGCAAGGCGAGGCAGGAATCAACTGGGAGTGGAAGGCCAAGGATACCCTGTCGCTACACAATCGCATCTGGCGACCTTTTCGCAGTGAAAAGAAGATCGAGGTGCCTATCGGATGGGCTCAGTCGTTTGCCAACTCTCTGGAATCTGATTCTTCGATTGAGCCATGCACAAGTGTGAGGTTCTCACTTTGCCAGCGTCCACGCTACGTTTCTCCCAATAAAACCGCCGAAAGACTGTCTGATTCCAATATCCCTTCTTTGCGACTGGGTGATAGTCAGATAAGCGTTTCGGGCTATACGGGCGTCCAGGCGTATCGATCGCTTTCTCAGGCCACCATCGATGAGCAGGAGCCTGCCGTTCGCCTGAAGGTTGAAGTGGCGATGTCGATGTCTGATGTCAGAAGTACGGAGGCGCTGGGTGTGGGTGAGACTTTTGATACCGAAATGAAAGCGATAGGGGATGAAGCCTCTTCGATCTCCATAGCCGAGGTGTATTACGAGAGGCCGGATACCTATCTCAGGCAGAACACTCCCAGGGAAAATGCCAATGGCTACAACCCTTACTGGGATGTGCGTTTGAGTCCCATCGAGGATCAACAGCGACTACTGGCTCTATCGCTTCGTGCGGCTTCAGGCGGAACCGTTCCATCAGGAGGGGGAGGCGGTAATGAGGAGACGGTCCCCCAGGACGCTGACGAGACGAGTAGCTCGGAATCGATCAACCTTGCTGGTGAAGACCCGGCATCGTCACGCAAGGTGACAGGTGCTCAGGGCCTGCGACTGGAGTCACTTGCTGGCGGTGGCATGAGCCTGCCCGACTTCCAGATACCGAACAGCATTGATGTCGAAGGGGCCGTACAGGCCCTGATTGGCGCATACGGTGCCTCGGTGTTGCCGAATGATTACAGGCAGTATCTGGCGCTTATACAAACGGGCGATCCACAAGCCATTGCCGAGCATTTTGCAGGCGTTGCCATCGATGACTTCAGAAATACCATTGAGGAACATCTTGAAGATGTACTTCGTGATGCGGTTGCAGACATGTTGCGAGGTATCGCCTCCGATTATGCGAGCAACTTGATAGGAACCGATATCGACGATCTGGCAGAGGGTGTCGAAGAGCTCGCCAGGGATCAGATTGGTCAACTGATAGATCCTGAATTTCTGGAGACGATATTGGAAACGGCGGAAGAAGGCCGTGAGCGGATGTTGGAGTTGCGGGATGAATATGAACGCATCCGTGAAGAAGTCGTTGATCGGTTTGAGGTTTCCATGGAAAGCGTGTCGCAGGCAATCGCGGACGAGTTGGGTTCCTTGCAGGCTCAGATCGGTCCGCTGGAAGCTGAGCTTTGGGCGCTTGACGTGGATGATTCGTTCGGACAAGGGCGAATCGAAAGAGAGTTGGAACCGTTGTACGAAAGGCGAGACGAGCTGAAAAGCGACGACTACCTGAGCGAGGAACTGGAGGATGAGCTCATGCTCATTTTCGATGATGTGGCAGATGATCCCTCTGCTTACACCAGAGAGCTTGCTCGATACATGGTCCGTGAACTGCTGCGCGAGGCCTCTGGCGAGCTTGAGTTCCCCTGGGCAGAGGAGTTGGGTGAGGAAGAGGAAGGTTTTGACGATTCGGACGAGACACTGGAGGAAATTCGTGCATCAACACTGCAATAGACAAGAGGGTAGTGCGCTTACCGAAACCATCATTCTCAGCATCGCGATGGTGCCGCTGTTCTTTGCGATACCCATGATCGGCAGGCTGGCTGATGTTCGACAAACTGGCGAGCAGGCCGCTCGCTATGGCGCCTGGGAGGCAACCGTGCATGCGCGAGATAGTGGTGGAGCCACACTTGCCAGAACTGAAGAGCGATTCTTCAGGAAGCAGGACGCCGCCATCGCATCGGTTGCCCAGGATCTGCCCGAAAACAATCTGTGGGGCAATGATCGTGAAGAAGCCACCGGTCTCAGTGCAGATACGGATGTTCGTATAGACCTGGATGAGAGTGCTGTTCGCGCGTGGCAATACGATTTCACCAGCCAACCTGCAGGAGCCGCAATTGGTGAGCAGGCGGGCCGCGTCGGCAAATTGCTCGATGGGATCGGTGATAACGATTGGTCACTGGAGAGCAATGGGCTGGTTCGATCCGGTGTGGAGGTTGAAGTTCAGGCCAATAGCTGGATGCCCGGGGATACGTGTTCTGCGGCGCAGAATGCGGGCTGTTTGAATATCAGTTCCGTGATCATGGCTGATGGTTGGAGTGCTGGCAGCGATGCACAAGCCAAGAATCGAGTGAAGAGCCTGGTGCCTGCGTCTGCGCTTGAAGATGTCGGCGACATCATGTCCGTCGTTGGAAACTTTCCTCTGTTCAAGGAAATGAAAGGCCTTGACGGCGCCCTTGGTCATGTGGACATGACTGTTCTTCCCGATTATGCAAGGGCGGAGTGATGAAAAATTCAACAGACATCTTTCGCCATTGCCGCTTCGCAGGTCTGGTATGTTTCGAGACATCGGGTCAGCGCACAGTTCGCGCTTGCTGCATGCCAGTGTTGCTACTTTGTGTAGCGATATTCTCTGCCTCGCTCAAGGCTGCCGATAGGCTGGGTGACTTCCCGGTGCCTGTTTCTGCAAATCTGGAGACGATCGCCTTGCAAGTTCGGCAGAACGGGCATCTGGTTGATATCGCCTCGTTCAAATCCGGTGATTCGGTAGCAGACACACTGGCTTTCTATCATGACTTGTGGGGAGAACCCAATGTGCAGGATGACGGCTCCGTGCCGCTGTGGTTGAGCAGTGAAGTGGGGGACCGTCTCTATATCAGTCGTCTGCATGAAGGGCTGAGTCAGGTGCTGGATCTGGACAAGACAAGTCTGGGTGAAACACGCGGTGTTCTTTCTGTCATGACGATAGATGCTGTCAATACACCTGATCGAGATGAATATCTTCTTGGAGACGGTGAGCTTCTGTCTCTGACTCAAGCCAGTGACAACGGTGTCGGTGATTCAACGCTGCTGGTGGCCAGATACGGGCATTTTCCGGAAAGGCTGGCGGAGCGTTATGTCGAGCACTTTGCATCAAGAGGCTGGAGGCCGGGTTTGCGCCAATCGAGCGCATCCGGTGTGTTGCTCTCATTCAGTGACGGAGGAGCGCGCAACCTGTCCGTGGTGATAACGGCCGCTCCCGAAGGTGGCGCCCATGCGGTTCTGAGTGAGATCAAGCGATGAACCGGTTTCGCAGATACTCGATGATCAGCCGCGGTGGATCCTCTCAGGCAGCGAGCGTCGGGCGGCGAAGACTGAGAGGATCCACCGCGGCCGAATATCTAGTCGGTCTGGCGGTCATGATCGCCACCCTGATCATGCCGATACCCGGCATGGATCAGTCACTGCTTACCTGGTTCATGGACGCACTATCTGCCTTTCAGGCCAATACCACGGTTCTGATGTCGATTCCCTGATGCATCAAGAATACTCATTGCCTCTGACCAGGCCGCAAGCACCTACTTCAACCAGAGATTGATTCAAGATGTCAGTGCAGAAATCTACCGAGCGCTCATCCCGCTCACGCAATCTGAAGCCGTTGCTCATGCTGTTTCTCTCCCTGGCGCTGGGAGCTGTGGGCGTGTTCTATTCGCGCAACTATATCCAGGAACAGGTCGCCTTCTACCGCAACCAGCTCGAGACCACTGAAACGCTGGTCAAGGTGGTTGTACCGACTCGAAACATCCGTCGCGGGGAAGTCATTACGCAGAATGATCTCGCCATGCGTGATGTGCCTGAGCAGTATGTGGACATGAACAGTATCAATGGCAGCAACTACGAAAACGCCATTGGACAGCGCCTCGAATATGACGTCACTGAAGGAAGACCGTTGCAATGGAGTCATCTGGAGGGCGGCTTGACGCCCACCTTCAGCGGCAAGGTGGAGAGCGGTTTGCGCGCGATGACGGTACGCGTTGATGAGATCAACTCTATCTCCGGCTTCCTGCAGCCAAAAGACAAGGTCGATCTGTTGCTCAGTTACGGTTCAAGCGAAGAGTCACAGATCTTCCCATTGATTCAAAAGCTCAATGTCATCGCAACCGGCGTGCAGACAATGGTTGACAAGCAATCGGATAGTCGGGAGCGCAGCTTCAATACCATCACAGTGCATGTGAGTCCGGAGCAAGCGCAGAAGATCACACTCGCACAGCAGGTTGGTCGACTGACTGCAGTGCTGCGCAACCCCGAGGATGACGGCTCCCTGGCGGATTCGCCAATAACGGTTGCTCACTTGTTGAATATACCCGAGCCGGAGCCTGTCAAGCCAAAGAAGCGCCGACCGAGGAAACCCTCCATAGAATATATCGTGGAAGGGCATTGAATCACATGCATATCGTAGCCTGTGTGAAAAAACGTGATTGCGCCTTGTCCTGGCTGCAGGGCGCGGTGCGGCCAGTTGCCCTGCTACTGCTGGTAATAGCATCGCTGACAGTGCAAGCGCAGTCCGACTCGGATGATGAAGGGTGGATACCCGTGGGAAAACACCCGACGGCCGCCAGTACATTGCCAAGGTTGACGACGGAGTCGACCGAAGCAGACTGGCAAGTCATTGAATACAAGCTTGATGAAGAGATTCAGCCTGCCAGCAATCAATCCTCGGAACTTGCCAGGCAACACGAAAACATGAATGCAGCCGAGAGAGTGCGTGAAGCATTCTCGGCCATGAGTTCGTCGGGTAAGAGGCCTGTTGTAGCCGAGCACATTGCCAAGACCGTCAAGCTGGACATGTTTGTCGGCCAGGTTGATGTGCTGGGTGTCGTGAAGGTCAGACGTGTGGCGGTGGGTAATGGTGCCGTGGTCAGAGCCGAGGTGCTCGATAGTGGTGAACTCCTGGTTATCGGCAAGTCGGCAGGCAGCTCTTCACTGCGCCTGTGGCACTCCGATGACAGTCAGTCAGATTTCAATATCCGTGTCAGCGAGTCCGATCCCGAGACTCGGGTGCGCATGGAAAAAATGGTTCGCATGAAAGTACGAATGGTCGATTTCAGAAAGAGCTCCCTTGAGCAAGTGGGTATCGACTGGGGAGATTCGATCTCGGGTCCGGGTGTGGCCATCGCCGGTGACGTGGTAGGCAATTCACTATTCAGGCCGGCAGCAGAGGGATTTGCCGAAACCCTGCCCAATATAGTTGACCCGTTCGCTGCCTATTTCGGTATTGCTTCCAACATCACGTCCAGCATCAATCTGCTGGCTGCCAATGGTGATGCCGTGACACTTGCGGAGCCTGTTCTCAGTTGTCGAAGTGGCGGTGAAGCATCTTTTCTTGCCGGTGGTGAAGTGCCATACCCGGCTACCGGGGCAAACGGAGAGACGGTGGTTGAATTCAAGGAATACGGAATTCGTTTGAATATCTCGCCGGTTGTCGATGAACTGGGCAACGTCCGGGCCATCATCGAAACCGAGATCAGTCAACTGGATCAGGCCAACTCCATTGGTGACACACCAGGTTTGCTGACACGGCGTGCAACCACGGAAGTCAATGTGGCCAACGGAGAGACCATCGTGATTTCCGGACTGCTGAATTCGGACATGAGTGAAGATGTCGACAGCATTCCGGGTCTGGGGCGCCTCCCGATTCTGGGTCATCTGTTTCGTTCAACCAACCGGCGTGATTCAGCGATGGAACTTGTCGTGTTTGTCACGCCAGAGGTCGTCGATCCTGTAACCACCGCAATGTCAGCTCGCAATCAGCGCATTCTGAACAACACAAGCCAGAGCCTTGATGAGACTGGTCGTCGCCTGGATCTCATGGAGTAAGACATGTTCGAATTCTATTATCAGCATGGGAGCAGTCGACGGAAGCTGTTCAAGGTTGCGGGGGAGAGTTGTGCGATTGGCAGTGCTCGAAGCAATGATCTGGTCGTCAGCTCCCGGCAGGTAGGTAAACGACACGCCGAACTTACCTTGAAGCCAGATGGCATATGGATCAAGGATATGGGAAGTCTGCATGGGTCCTGGGTCAACCGGGAGCGTGTGATGGAACATGGCCCGCTAAGCGAACTCGATGAAGTATTGCTGGGGGACCTGAACGTGGTTATCGATCTGCGACGTATCGTGCACGCGGATAACGCGGCAGCCGTGAGCAGAAAGGCAGAGAAACCAGCTTCCTCCGCTGCCAGTGCTCCAGGTTCATTCAGCTCGAGCGACTCTGTGGCGAAGGCGTCCACCGGTGGGGGTGGAGTGGAAGCCGCCGTGACGAGCGAGCAAGAGGAAGTCGAGCGGGAGTTTGCCTACTGGGGGCGTATTGTTCACGAACAGCTGCTCCATCGCATGGATCTGCAGCGCCGTGATGTAAACCGCATGAGTGATGATCAACTGCGTGAAGCGTCTACAAGCCTGATCGATCAGATCATTGCCGAACTGGCGGCGCAGATGCCTGAGCGACTGAACCGGGAGAAATTACACCGGAATGTGTTGAACGAAGCGGTTGGCCTGGGCCCGCTGGAAGACTTCATCGAGGATGAGTCCATTACCGAAATCATGGTGAATAATCATGCGGAAATCTTTGTCGAGAAAGATGGCAAGCTGCAACGTTCCCCCGTGAACTTTACCAGCGATACGACAGTGCTGGCAGTCATCGACCGCATCATCACTCCCATCGGACGCCGTATCGACGAGAGCAGTCCCATCTGTGATGCCCGGCTCAAGGATGGCTCTCGTGTCAACGCCATCATTCCTCCACTGGCTCTGAAAGGACCCAGTATCACGATTCGCAAGTTCCCCAAGCATCGCCTGCATTTTCACGACCTCGTACGATTCGGTACGCTTGAAGAGCCCATGGTCGAATTTCTGCGAATTGCTGTCGAGCAGCGTATGAACATCATCGTTGCGGGTGGCACCGGCTCTGGCAAGACGACACTCCTGAATGTACTCTCAGGCTTCATTCCCGATTCGGATCGTATTGTCACCATCGAGGATGCGGCCGAACTCAAACTGGTACAGCCCAACCTGGTCTCGCTTGAGTCCAAGCCGCCGAACCTGGAGGGCAAGGGTGGCGTGCCGATTCGTGACCTGGTCAAGAACTCGCTGCGAATGCGTCCCGACCGAATCGTGGTAGGCGAGTGTCGTGGCGGTGAAGCTCTGGACATGCTGCAGGCCATGAATACCGGTCATGATGGGTCATTGACCACAATCCATGCGAACAACCCAAGAGATGTCATCTCTCGCCTGGAGGTGCTTGTACTGATGGCTGGCATGGATCTACCTACATCGGCCATCCGAGAGCAGGTGGCTTCAGCGGTCAACCTGATCTTGCAGCAAACGCGTTTCCCGTGCGGCTCTCGAAAGATCACACGGATCACCGAGGTTGTTGGTGTGGAGAGTGGCACGGTCCAACTGCAGGACATTTTTGTATACAAGCAAAAGGGACTTGATGAGAACGGGCGAGTTGCCGGCCATTTTGCTGCAACAGGCGCCATTCCCTCCTTCTACGAAGAGCTGCGACAGATTGGTATGGAGGTTGACTTGTCGCCGTTTACCAGTCAGCCAGGCGGGACACTGTCATGAGCGTTCTTTTCATCCTTTCAGCGATCTTTCTGAGCTTGGTGACAGCAAGCTATTTCATCATCAGCATGACTGCTGTGACTGCCGAAAAGGTATCCGAGCGTGTCTCAGAAAAGACAGATACGCATTTACGAAAACTGTACGTGTTTGCCGATACGCGCAAATTGTTTCTCATTTACGTGCTGGTATTGATCGGCGTGCCCGCGATGCTGCTCATTGCCGGGCAAGCTGTGCCAGTGGCCATGATTGCATTGTTTGCCATAGCCCTGCTGCCGCGCTGGGTGATGAATCGCATGGCGCTGCGTCGTCGCAAGCAGATCAACGAGGCCTTGCCGGATGCTCTGGCCCAGATTTCCGGAAGCATGCGCGCCGGCTCCACACTGACCACATCCATACAGGCCATGGTGGAAGAGCAAGGTGGACCGATTGCGCAGGAGTTCGAGCATCTACTCAAGGAGCAACGCGTTGGTCTGCGATTTGATGAGGCCCTGGATAATCTGGCTGAACGTGTGCAAAGCGAAGAGATGGACCTGGTAGTGTCGGCAGCAATGATTGCCCAGGATGTTGGAGGAAATCTGGCCGAAACCTTCTCTCGCCTGTCAGACACCATTCGTCGGAAGATCGAGATGGAAGGCAAGATCCGGGCGTTGACAGCGCAGGGGGTTCTGCAGGGGCGTGTGGTGTCCGCGCTACCGTTCATGATCATGGGCGCATTGTTGTTCATTGAGAAGGACGCCATGCAGTACATCTACACCGGCTTGCTTGGCTGGATATTTCTGCTGGTGATTGTTGTGCTGCAACTACTGGGCGGCATGACGATTCGCAAGATAGTCAATATCGATGTTTGAGAGAACCAAGCCAAGCGGGGGTTTCTCATGCCTGTGATACTTTCGATATCGCTGATATTCGGCGGTTTCGTTGCCTTGATGGTCTGGCAGATCTATCGATTCTTCCAGGCTGTGCCCGATGAGAACCGGCAGTTTCTCGACAGCCCACCGTTGGGATTCAGGTTGGCATGGCCCTTCATTCAGGCAGTGGTGCATTACGTGGGTCATATGTTCAGCGACACCGCAGTGGAGCTTGCCGAGGCGCGTCTGAAGCGAGGCGGTGCCGAGTACATCGTCAATGCCAGGCAGTTCCTGGCAACCAGGCTGGTATCCGCCATTGTCTTTGCACTGTGTGCCGTGCTGCTGGGTTCTGCCCTGGGTGGTGCTGCGCTGCTTTTCTGTCTGGTGGCAGGGATAGGTGGCTTCTACTACCCCGAGCTCTGGCTACGGGAGAAGACAGCCAGCCGCCAGAACGAGATTCTGCGCTCTCTGCCGTTCTATCTGGATGTCATCACCTTGTCTGTCGAGGCTGGTAGCAATCTGACGGGCGGGATGACGCAGGCTGTCCAGAAGACACCGGACACGGTGCTACGCCGTGAAATCAGTCGCGTGCTGCGCGATATTCGAGCGGGCAAGACCCGAGCAGAATCGCTGCGAGACCTGGCCGAACGTGCTGGCAGTGCACAAGTGAAGATGGTGGTGGCCAGTCTGATACAGGCAGAAAAGACAGGAGCGAGTCTGGGGCCGATTCTGCGCGCCCAATCCGATCAGCTTCGCACACAGCGGTTTCAGCGTGCCGAGAAGCTCGCGATGGAGGCTCCAGTAAAGATGTTGGGCCCTCTGGTGATGTTCATCTTTCCCACCACGTTTTTCGTTCTCGGATTTCTGATCATCAGCAAGGCGATTCTGCAGGGAGTGCTCAGTTGGCCTCCATTGGTGTGGGCCTGGCAATGGCCAGCCGGAATGTAGAGGGGAGCGATACGAATGCAGCAATACATACGCAGTTTAAAAGAGAAAACACGGATGATCCTGAGCATGACATTCAGAATGAAGAACGGTTGTTGCCTGCCATTCATGACTATTGGTGGTCGTGTATTGGCCATGTTCGCCATACTTGCGCTGTCAAGCAGCTGCTCCAACGACCAGCTGCCCAGTGATGCCACGCTGTCGATATCCCCGAGTTCTCGCACATTCGAGATTACAGAGCAGCTGGACGAGAATGACAACTGCATCTACTTTGACAACTACACGCTTGATACACCTTTGCAGATAAGCCTGCAAGACGGTAGTGGAAATCCGATCGGGGACATGGAACTCAGCGTCTACGCCGATTGGACCGAGAATACGTTTGGCGGTGGTAGATTTCCCCTGGCGCTGTATCGAGACATGAATGGCAATGGGATTATCGATGAGGATCTGGAGCTCGTTAGCGGTGCCGAAGATGATGTTGCCACGTTCCGTACCAGTGAATTTGGAGGGTCGGCGACACTGCTGCTGCGCGTCAATCTCTCCTGCAGCTATCGCGGTCAGGTTTTCGTGTTTTCCGACTTCGTCAGCGCCGCCGTGAATATAGAAACCACGCCGCTTGTTGTCGAGGAACCTGAAGTAGAGGTAGAAGGAGAAGGAGAAGGAGAAGGAGAAGGAGAAGAGGCCAAATTCCTTGCAACTGGTGGCACGCTTGCGGATGAAGCTCAAATAGGGCGACAGGAACCAGAGTGGTCTGTTTTCGGAGGTTCCTGGTGAAGAAAGTTCGCACGGGAGCTTCTTGCTTGCCTTTCATCTTCGAAGGGGCAGTAAAACACCCTATGCGCCTGAATGGACGCGTCGTCGGACAGTGCTGGGTGGCAAGGTCATTTCTGGCTCGCTTGCGAGGCATCAAGGCTTTTGATCGTCTTGAAGCGGATGAAGCCTTGTTGTTCGAGGAAAGCGATTGCGTTCACGGATTCGGTATGGATAGAGAGCTGGATCTGGTATTCGTCGATTGCAACTGGTGCGTAGTGAAAGTCACCAGGCTTGGGGTCAATCGTGTGCAAAAATGCAAGGGTGCTTACGCTGTCTATGAGATGGAAAAAGGCCATGCCATTGAATCGGGCTTTAAAGTCGGTGATCACCTTGTCCGAGAAGATGCGCCGATGTCAGGCGTTGTACGAGATGAATCGTCGGCTCCGGAAGGTAGCTACCCGTGATGGATATCTCAACCTATTTGGCGACGCGGCTGCAAGCAATGCTTGTGCTTGTCCTATTACTATTGGTTCTGGCAGGGTGTGCTGCTCCAGGTGGTAAACTCAAGAGCATAGGGGCTGAAGACGGGACGAGCCAAGCGTATGCAATGTCCAGCGAAGCCCTTTTCGCGTTATCAGCTGAGGCAGATTCCGCTTATAGAGCGCAGCGCTGGGAAGAAGCCGCATTGTATTATCAGCGCTTGACTGATTCGGTACCAAATGATGCATGGAGTTGGTTCCGACTGGGAAATATACGCACCCAACAGGGCCAGTTCGGCGAAGCCATTCAGGCGTACAGCGTCTCATTGGTACGCGATGGGAAATCGGCAAAGCCCTGGTTCAATCTATCCACCGTGTACCTGCTGAACGCCAGAAAGGCGCTGGCACAGGCCGCGCAGTTGCTATCCCTCGATGATCCTGCGCAAGGTTCGATCAGAGCTCGGATGGATGCCATTGATGCCGTCATGAGCGACGCTGTGAGAGCGGTCCCGCCTGTAGCGACACCGGAGCCGAGCGATGCCGGCGGGTCGTCATCCGATACCCGAGGAAGTATCAGCAAGCCTGTTACCGGCTGGAGTTCGGTCGACAGCACATTGCCTGAGCGTTGATAGGTGAAGGGATGCAGAGGGGATCGAGATCGATGGACACAGGACAGATAAACAGGAAGCGACGTTGGCTGGGGCTTTATGTTGTAAGGCATCTGGGTCGCGTCAGGCAACGCCAATCCCCACGCTCACGCCAGCGCGGCTCGCTGAGCGAGATGGCCATGGCCATTCCGGTGCTCTTGTTGTTGGGATTGTCGACGCTACAGGGCAGCCTGATCTACCACGGCAAGTCGACGCTGAACTACGCAACGTTTGAAGCCGCGCGCACCGGTGCGGTTAATCATGCTCAGGAAGGCGCCATGCGCCATGAGCTCGGCATCCGCCTGGCGCCACTGCAGGGTGGGGACGGCAGCACCGAGCGAGCGGCCACGGCGATCCTGAAGGCTCGCACCTTTGTCGAGAACCGTCTGCAGACTCGCATCCGTGTCATCAACCCGACAATTGATGCGTTCACTGACTGGGGCTTCGATGATCCGGACACGGGCGAGCATCTCATACCGAACAGTCATCTGCGTCATCAGCCCAACGGTGTGGGCAGTGTCTCGGGGCTGACGCTGCGCGATGCGAACCTGCTGAAGATCGAGGTGACGCACGGCTTCGAGATGAAAGTGCCGCTGGTGAGCACCCTGTTGGCGAAGACATTGATGGTGTTCGATGCCGAGAACGCCGTGTTCTACGCACAGAACCAGCTGCCGTTGACATCGGTGGCTACGGTGCGGATGCAATCAGCGGCCTGGCAGTCAGCGATTAGCGAAGCGGCAGCACACGTGGCGCAGCCGGAGAGTGAGAGTGCGGCGCTGGTGGATGAGGATGCCGGTGATGGGGCGGGCGAGGGGAGTGATACGGCAGGCGGGGAGGAGAGCGGTGGAGACACCTCCGACGAGCAGACAGACGACACAGGCGACGAAGATGATGTCGACGAGCTGATCGACGGTTCGGATCAGAGCGACGGCGACGAAGAAGAGGAGGAAGAGGCTGAAGAAGAGATTCAGTGCGAGTCGAGCTGGGAAGACGAGCGCTACCAGAGCTCAGATGATGGCAACTGGTGGAATCCAATGGATTGGGGAGATGAGATCAAGGCCGCGGCAGCGGTAGTTTGGGATTTCTTTTCGGGGCTGGTAGCAGGACTGGGAGACCAGGTCAATGACCTGCTAACACTGATCCAGGACCCGAGCGTGATGCTGGATATTGCCAGGGCGTTCATCGATGACCCAAGAGGGGTAATTGAGGGAATGCTGGCAGAGCTCGGGGCGGATGTCGAGAAGCTGATGAAATGCGGGCCGGGAGATATTGGACGGCTTGTCGGTCAGAACCTGAACCCCGCGCAGGCGATTCGAATCGTGGGTCGTCTGGCAGGGAGCACTCGTCTTACACGCTATGCCGACGATCTGGAAGTGCGTGATGTGTGTGCAAGTTTTCCCGCCGGCACACCAGTCTGGACCCCGAACGGGTTGGTAAGCATTGAAGTACTGGAAACGGGTGACGTAGTCGATGCGCGCGATGAGCAGACGCTGCTCAACGCACCCCAGCGCATCACGGCCACCCATGGGCGCGTAGCCGAAGGCTACCACCGTATCGAGACTGAACTCGGGGTGATCGAGGCAACGGCCGAACACCCGTTCTGGGTGCAGGGCAAGGGCTGGGTCGAAGCGAAGGAAATCGCCTGGGAAGACCCGATAGCCACGGCGACAGGTGATGCCATTGCCTACAGCAATACCTACTACGAAGCAGCAACACCGGTTTTCAACTTCTCGGTTGAGTCAACGCCGAATTACTTTGCGGGGGAGATGGGACTGTGGGTGCACAATGCAGGGCCGTGTCGAGTTCCTTGGACACAACCACTGCCGAATTTTCCTAATGTGACATTGCGTGGGATCGTGCGCACGAACTTGTTCACCGGAGGAACGGTTGGGGGCCGAAGTCGTCTGCGGGCAAACTTGGAAACGAGCTATGGCCTGCAGAATAACAGGAATCTTCCAGTCGGAGCAAGGTGGCAGGCGCACCACGTTATACCGTTTGATTTTGTAGATAACTCCATGCTCAATAGATTGGGGATTGATCTGAATTCGATTGATAATGGAATACCGCTACCATGTTCATCAGGAACTTGTAGCGCGATTCACAATGGTTCTCATCAGTATTATAATCGCGCGGTCAATGATTTCCTCAATGATGTAGAAAACATGGATGTCAGTGATTCTGTCAAGAAAGATATACTCATCCGAGGAATCGAGGAAGCAAGAGAGGGGTTGGCGAAAAATAATCCACCTCTGAGAAATAGTGATGGCGCAACTCGTGAGACATGGAATGAAATATTCAATGATGTATTGGAAGAATACGCGGAGGAGAAGTGATCATGTGGCCTGAAGAATACATGAAGCCTTACCAAAGCAATGAATTCGTGACGGAAGATGATCTTGCTCGAATCGAGTATCTGCTTCGCGATGACGTGATGTTGATGGGACTGGTGGGAAAGCGCCCAGTTTCGATACTTGAGGGGCTTGATTTTCCCGTTGTCGAATGTCCCATGGTTGCAGCGGAAATGATGGTTGTGGATCTAGGGGAGGACGAGGAGGGTGAATATACAGATCGATTTGACTACTTTCCGTATGCAGTAAGTGCTGGCGTTAAATCTTTTGCTCCGGGTATGGAACGTTATGAAGAGCCTCCAAGGGTAGCTTCGCAAGTTTTTTTTGAATATTACAAAAGAAAGGTAGAGGAGATATCGCTCTTTGATTACTTCATGAATCGTTCGCCTAGCACGGTTGACAGGGATCAAATGCACTTTTTTGTCAATAGCATCATTCCTAATGAACTTGATGCTTATCTATTGAAAGTACTGGAGGCCATTTACATGGGTGGCCTTGATCGATGGCCGGTAGCAAAAAGGCTTTATCAAGGACTGACAACCGGCGGCCTGCCGACCGGCTGGATCGGAACTCCGTTTGAGGACGGCGGTGACCCGTTCGAGTGCATGCAACTATTCTTTATTAGTGATGAAACTGATGCGTGATGATCAGTGGGCACGGTGGGAATGAACTGTCAGGATTGTTCAGTCGATTCAAGCAACTGAGCGGTCAAGGAAGCACTTCACCACGAAGCGATGAAATAGCCGTCGTATCAGAAGGGTGTACGGATGAAAGGGTTAAGGCTGGCGTTGGGTGCATTGTGGCGCGGGACTGTTGTACTTGCGCTTCAGCTACCACTAACAGCAACTGCAGACACTCGCGATCTGCGCCCTTTCCAGAAAACAAGTCTGGAAGAGGCGGGCCTTGTGGTACTGGTACCGTCAAAGCCACAGTGGGTACTGTCATTGACACCGTTGAAGCGTAACCAGCGCATCGAACTCAGTACACCCTCAAACTACTATCCCGCCACGAGCATTCAGATCGTACGCGATGCGGGGTTGGGTGTAATTGACGACGAATTGGCTAAGGTCGCAGCGTCGGCCATGCAGAG
>CANLNQ010000052.1 GCA_947492525.1 uncultured Granulosicoccus sp. | reverse complement strand
CTCACTCGGCTCACTCGGCTCACTCGGCTCACTCGGCTCACTCGGCTCACTCGGCTCACTCGGCTCACTCGGCTCACACAGGGTGCATCATCAGCCCTCGAGACAGGGCTGAAGCCAGCATTTGCTCTCGATCCGACTGATTCGTGGCCCGGTTCTGCCAGATGACGACGTATTGGCTTGTGCCTTGCAGGTCTAGTCATCTTTTCGAAGACTCTGGTGTTGCGCAGGCCTATCATGCTCGTGACTCAGATTACCTGCCAATTCAAGAATCAGCCCATTGAACCGGATAACCGCATTCACAACGTGCCTCACCCGGTGCAGAAAGACGCCTGGAATGGTCCGACAAAGCGTTCTCGCACTGAGCTGCCTGACGGCCTCCCTGTTCTTCATTAGTCCTGATGCATCTGCAGCCGGCGAAAAGGCTCTGGACCCGGCTCTGGGTTTCACTGATTGCTCCATTGGCGCAGGTGCGGCAAAGCTGGTCGCCCGATGCACCACGCTTTCCGTCCCATTGAACCCGGATGCTGCCGATTCCGATATGTTGGAGCTGTCCATTGCGCGCATACCGGCTCGCAGACAGTCAGCCTCGAACGACGCCTTCACTCTGCTGGCAGGAGGCCCGGGGCAGTCCGCCATCGAGTCCTTTCCGGCCGTCGCCTTCGCGTTCCGCCATATCATGAAGGATCATGATGTGATCCTCGTCGACCAGCGGGGAACCGGCGGTTCGGCGCGCCTGTCCTGCCCTCAGCCAGCAGATTCGCTTGGCGTCGAATTCGACGATGACACGAGCGCTATCCGCGAATCCGCAGAGGCCTGCCTGAACGAGCTGGAACATGATCCTCGCTACTTCACAACCAGCGTCGCGGTCAGGGACCTGGAACATGTTCGTGAAGCACTGGGGGTGTCCCGGTGGAACCTTTATGGAATTTCCTATGGCACCCGTGTCGCCCTGCACTATCTGCGGCGCTATCCAGACAGAGTCCGCACTCTGATACTCGATGCCGTCGTTCCGCCAACCGTCCCCCTGGGCCCGGATATCGCGGCTCTGGCGCAACGTTCGCTGGATATCATCTTTCAGCGCTGCGCAGACTCACCCGGCTGTTTCGACGCATTCGGCAACCTGGAAACCGCCACCAGAGAATTGCTGGATTCCCTGAAAGCCCGACCTCGCACCATCACCTATGAGGATATCGCCAGCGGCAGACTGACGAGCATGGAATTTACCTGGCAGCACCTCGCCGTGACCTTGCGACTGCTTTCCTACAGCTCGCAGACAGCCTCGATACTGCCATCCATGCTGCATGAAGCCATTGCCAACGACAACTTTGCCCCCCTGGCTCGCCAGGCCATGCTACAGACTCGCTCTCTGGGCGATTCCCTGGCGACCGGCATGCACCATTCAGTCATCTGCACGGAGGACGCCCCCTTCATGTCCGCCGACTCTGATGAGCCGCCACCCAGTACTGCGAGCTACATGGGTGACTCGGTGGTGCCCTCACTGCTCGCTACCTGCGCCAGCTGGCCAGTCGGTATGATCGATGACGACTTCAGGCAAGCCGTCGAATCCGCTATTCCTGCGCTGATTCTCTCTGGTGAGGCTGACCCGATCACACCACCTGCCTATGGTGACAAGGTTGCCAAGTCACTGAGTCGCTCACGACATATCGTGAATGCCCAACAGGGCCATATGCAGGCACCCTTCGGCTGCATGCCGATTCTGCTCGCGCAGTTCATCAATACGGCTGATGCGCAGGTACTGGATACCGCCTGTCTGGAACGCCAGCGAGTGCTGCCTTTCTTCGTTGATGCCAATGGGCCTCTGCCATGATCGTCGTCGAAGAGTTGCACAAGAGTTTCAAACGTCCCGGCGCTCGCTCATTCAGACTTCCCTTCGGGATTGGCAAGCCTGCCTCATCGGTAGCCGATGAACGAGTCATCGCCGTCAACTCTGTCAGCTTCACCGCTGACGATGGACGAATCACCGGCCTGCTTGGCCCCAATGGGGCCGGCAAGTCCACTACGCTTCGCATGCTGGCAACCCTGATCAGGCCTGAACGAGGCAGTGCTCGTGTGGACGGGCATGACGTGACGCAGGATGTACTGGCGGTTCGACAACACCTGGGCTTCATGCCTCACAATGCCGGAATCTACCCACGATTGAGTGCTCGCGAAAACATCCATTACTACGCACGCCTCTGTGGTCTGGACAAGCGACGCGCCGAACAACGTGTCGGACAACTGATCGAACAGCTGGACATGGGCAAGTTTGCCGATCGCCGAGCCACCGGTTTTTCCCAGGGCCAGAAAACCAAGGTGGCCCTGGCAAGAGCGCTGGCTCATCAACCGCAAACCATCATGCTCGACGAACCGACCAATGGTCTGGATGTGATGGCCACGCGCGGTTTGCGCGAAATAATACGACAGCTCGCCTCTGATGGGCACTGTATCGTTTTTTCCAGCCACATCATGCAAGAGGTTGCGGCCTTGTGCGATCACATTGCCATCATTTCCGACGGCTGCATTGCCATGCAGGATTCCCTGCAAGGCATCCTGCAACGCACCGGTGAAGAGGATCTTGAAGATGCCTTCGTCAAGGCTACCCGTGAATTGAGTACGGAGACCGATCGATGAGTCTGTTCATCGTCATGATCAAGGAGATCGTCGACAACCTGCGTGATCGCCAGACAGTTTTCTATGCATTGCTGTTCGGACCGATCCTGTTGCCGCTGCTACTGGGTGGCTCTCTGGTTGCCAGCTTCAAGCAACTATCCATCGACTTCGACGAGGTCACTACGCTGAGCGTGCAGCATGCACAACGGGCTCCTCGACTCATGGAGTTCCTGCATAGCCAGAATATCGATGTGATTGATGCCCCCGAGGATGTCCAGAACAGTGTAAGACGTGGGGACGTGCTTGCCGTATTGGAAATTCCCGAAGATTTCGCCGAACAGCTCAGGCAAGGCAGACCTGCGCCGCTGACACTGCATGTCAACAGCGCCGACAAGGAATCCAGCAAGGCGGCGAGACGAGTACAGGCCATTTTGTCGGTCTACGAGCGCACCCTGAACAATCTTCGCCTGCAACATCGCGGGATAGACCCCACCATCTTCGACAGCCTGAATCTGGTGGAGAACGATGTGTCCAGCGACGGCAGCAACGGGCAGTTACTGGCATCCATCCTGCCGTTTCTGTTCATCATGTCCATGGTCATGGGTGGCTTTTATCTGGCCATCGACACCACCGCCGGTGAACGAGAGCGTCAGTCTCTGGAACCTCTGCTGAGTCTGCCATTGAAGCGCAGCGCAGTCGTGTTCGGCAAATACGGGGCAACACTGTGCTTCGTGACACTGTCCTGCCTGCTGACAGCGATCAGCATCTACACCCTGTTTCACCTGTTTCCCGTCGAACTGATGGGCGGACAGATCCGGTTCGATGGTCGCACCCTGGTTCGCGCCTTCCTGCTCGCCAGCCCATTGCTGCCCTTCATCTCGGCCTTGCTGATAACGGTCTCGGCAGTGACCCGTAGCACGAAAGAGGCACAGACCTATCTGGGCCTGATGATGATGTTTCCGATGGCGCCGTTCTTCCTGTTGCAGTTCCTGTCGGTCAAATCGACCACGCTGACCATGCCCATCCCGATGCTCAGCCAGTATCAATTACTTGAAAGTGCCGTTCTCGGTGACAGCATTCCGCTGATGCATATCGCCTTGTCGGCGACAGGCACACTGGCAGCGGCGGGTTTGCTGCTGATGCTCGCCAGTCGGCTTTATCAGCGAGAAGGCCTGCTCGACTGAGACCCTCGAGCCGTCTTCTTTCATCGTTCGTATAACACGTCAATCGGCACCTCACACTGTGCAAGCTTCAGATCGAATCGAACAACTCCGCCAGCTTCTTGCGCTGGATCTTACCGGAGGGCCCCTTAGGCAGCTCATCGAGAAAGTGGATACGGTCCGGGCACTTGAACTTGCCGACACTATCGCAACACAAGGCCAGCAACTGTTCTTCATTCACCTGAGACGATGACTTCAGACTGACGGCTGCTTCCACTCGCTGCCCGAAATCACTGCACGTTCTGGCAAAGGCGGCGGCCTCCACCACATCGGCATGTTGATACAGAGCGTCATCGATTTCCCGCGGCGCGATGTTTTCTCCCCCCTTGATGATCAGCTCCTTCAGACGGCCAGTGATGAACAGAAATCCCTCGTCATCCAGCTTGCCCAGGTCGCCACTGCGAAACCAACCACCTGACAGCAATGCCTCACTGGTGGCTTCTTCATTCTTGAAATAGCGCTGCATCACATTGCTTCCCCGAATCAGCAGTTCCCCCTCTTCACCGGCTTCCAGCTCCTGCAAATCGGCATTAACGATACGCAGCTCATCGCCAACGGCAACGCCCGGTGAACCCAACTTGCGCTTTGCGGGCGGCATGGGATTGCTGCAGATCTGTGCGGCTGTTTCAGTCAGCCCCATGGTCTCGATCAATGGAACACCAAAGTGCCTTTCGAAGCTTTCATGTACGTCGGGTGACAAGGGAGCTGACGCTGATCGGCCGAAGCGCAGGAAGGGGCGTTCCCTGGGCGCTCCAGCATCGCGCAAAAGATAGGCAATTTGCGTGGGCACCACGCTGAACCAGGTGCACTGGTAATGATCCACCCACTCCCAGAACCCACGGGTAGAGAACCGCTGAGGCATCACCACCGAGCCACCGCTGACCAGTGGTCCGAAGAGCGTCACGCATAAGCCGTTTATGTGGTACAGGGGCAGAACACACAGCGCCCGATCGCCAGCATTCAGCTGATGACCCAGACTGACGTTGTAGCCTCCGGCAAGCAGATTGCTGTGGCTCAAGACCACCCCCTTGGGACGCCCCGTCGTACCACTGGTGTACATGAGAATCCCGTCACTCGTGGGTCCAACGTTCGCCTCTGCGTATTTTCTGTCGATGGCGATCGTAGCCTGTGCAGCGACATCAGAAGCAACAGAGTCATCGCTTGTCGAATCGATAAGCGCGCACTCATCCAGCCAGGCATCACTGGCAATGACGATATCTGGCTGGCCACCATGGCCTTGACCCACACACTGCTCGCGATAAGCCTCGCATTGCAGAGCGTCAGCAATCAGAGGCTCATGCTCGGCTTGCGTCAGAATCAAACGGCTTTCGGAATGCGATAATACATAGCCGATAATATCCCGGCCAGCCACCAGATTGACCGCCACTGCGCGATAGCCACCGTACAACAAGCCAAGCAAGGTGACAACGCAGCAGCGACCATTCTGCATGGCATAGGCCACACTCTCTCCAGGGGCTATGCCTCTGGCGGCCACGAAATGGGCCACTGCGCGCACCTCGCGCAGCAAATCCCTGAAGTCGAGTTGCTTTCCATTTTCCATGTCGAGCAGATAAGTCGCCTCGCCATCGGTGGCCGCACGGGCTTCGACAAGGTCACGAACCGATCCATGATTTTTCATAGCGACAGCAGAATCAGACAGATTTTTTTGAAAGAAGATAGGACACCGACAAAACGCCATGCAGGCAATCGATTGCCGAGGATCTGTCCGCAGGAAACTGCGTGGCGATTCGTGAGAACAGCAGGCGTTGTAGGTGTCGCCGTCAGGTGTCAGCGAGAATCAGCGACCCGCCACCGCCCAGTACTGGTCGAACACCTCGTCCACCGTGGGCTCCCGGGCGGCTATGGGTCGCACGATGCGCGTTATGTTCATGAAATGTCGGTAGTGCAGATTGCTGTCGATGGAGTTACCTCCCCAACTGCCACAGCCCATGGACAGCGAGAATGGCAGACCATTTTCAAACGAACCACCCGTGGCAAAGCAATGCGCCTGATTGACGATGACTCGGCAGGTAGGCAGCGTCTCGCCCAGGTGCCGAGCCCGCGCATCATCCCGGCTGTGCAACCCCACCGAGTGACCCGCCCCCTGAAAATGCAAGACCTCAGCGGCTTTCTCGAGCGCAGCTTCGAAGTCGTCCACGACATACAGCGTTAGTGCCAGTGACAGCTTTTCTCCGGACTCCGGCGCTGCCGCCCCCACCACATCACCTGGCAAGACGACAAACCTTGCAGTTTCCGGCTCGGCAACGACGACGCCGGCAACCTTGAGAAAAACGTCGATATCCTTGGCAATCATGTGGCGATTGAGGTGACCCTGATCGAACAGAGCGTTCTTGACAGCCTCGGCTTGCCGCTCATTCAGGCACCTGCCACCCACCGCATGCATCTCCTTGAGAAAGCCCTCCAGCACGCTACGTACAACGATGACGCCATTCTCGGAACTGCAGGACGTGGCGTTGTCGAATGTCTTTGACGCTGCGATCCTGCTCGCGGCCGTGGCCAGATCCGCCGTCTCATCTACAATGACCGTGGCATTACCGGCTCCGACCCCGATGGCAGGGGTACCGGATTCGTAGGCACGACGCACGTTATCCTGACTTCCCGTCACGATGATCAGGTCGACGGCCTCCATCAATCGCTGCGTCTTGACCTTCGACGAGGGTGCAGGAACCATCTGTACCAGGTCATGATCGATACCCAGTTTGTCGAACTCTGCATGAATGTGGTCAAGCAAGACAGCACAGACATCCACACCCTTGGGCGAGGGTGAAAGGATGATGGCATTTCCGCACTTGAGCGCATTGATGACATTGTTCGCCGGGGTGGCAGCAGGATTGGTAGACGGCACAACCGCACCCACCACGCCAATGGGACGCGCAATTTCCGTCAGACCCAACTCCGGTTGCTCGCGAATTACACCAACCGTGGGCACATCCGCGATATCACGCAACAGCCCCAACGTCTTTCGATGGTTCTTTGTCATCTTGTCCTGTACATTGCCCAGCCCGGTCTGTTCAACCGCCTGCCGGGACAGCGCCTCATTGCGTGATGGTTCCATCAGCGCCCAGGCAGCGGCCAGCGCTGCTATGTCGAAGCGGGCCTGATCGGCCCCAAATGCATATCGCTGCTGTGCAATACGAGCTCTTGCAATCTGCGCGTCGACCTGCGCCTGCTCGTTGGCGATGGTGGTCATGGTTTGTGTCGAATCAGCGGCCATAGTCGTGTCTCCCGATCAAAGATTTGCCAACAGGTCGTTCAGGGTCTCCTGCCGAGCCGCCCACATGGCATGCACCTCTTCCCGGCTCATGACTTGTACTCCTGAACCACCTGCAGCCATCTGCTCGGCCACCTTGGGGTCGGAAAACATCTCTGGCACTCGGGAGGCCAGAAAATCGATCACCGACGTTGGCGTGCCTGCAGGCACCATGAAACCGCGATAGTTCACCGACGCGTTGTCTACCTCATAGCCTGCTTCCATCAGAGTCGGCACATCGGGCAGAAATTGCTCGGAGCGCTGGGTATCCGCTACTGCCAGGATCTTCACATTGCCAGCTTCACGAGCGCGATAGGCATCTGACAGATTGTTGATTCCAGCCACGACATTGCCGGCAATGACGGCCTTCATGGCCGCTGCACCACCTCCCTTGGTAGGGATATACGCCAGTTTTCCACCAATGGCCTTCTGTATCTGCAGAGCCGCGATGTGGTGTCCGACATACAGACCTGCCCCGGAGACGGTGACCTTGCCGGGGTTCTCTACTGCATACGCCAGTAACTCCTGAATGCTGTTGAACTCACTGTCGGCTGCCACGACAACGACCGCAGGGTCAGCCCCCCAGTTGGCAATCGGTTCGAATGAGTCGGCGTCATACCGGACTCCGCCTTCAATGGATTGTGCAATGAAGTGTGGAACATTGTAGGCCGCCAGGGTATAACCATCGGCTTCGGCATCAGAGGCAAACCAGTTCCAGCCGACTCGTCCTCCGGCACCGGGTTTATTGATGACCACGATCGGCTCACCCAGGTAATTCTCGTTGTTCGCCATCATCGATACCAGGCGCGCCTGAAAATCCGTCGCGCCACCGGCGCCGTAGGACACCATCAGCGACACAGGTCTTTCGGGATAGTCGTCGGCCATGGTTTGAGTCGTGCCCAGCAATGTGGATACGGCCAACAATGCAGTTCCGATATAACGCTTCCTCATGATTCTTCTCCGAAATGATGCTGATTGAATGAATGGTGATGCGTGTCCAACACGTCTTTGCGTACCAGCTTTGATTTTCTATGCATCGCCAGGGTGCCGAATGCGCGGCTGAAGGACCGACAGTGCGCGAGCGACAAGCCGTTGCACCCGGGGCCATATATGCTCGTGAGTCGCTGTTTCATCAAGGCTAGATAAACAGGCCGCGAGGTGTCTGCACTTGCAACAGCAGTGAAAACAGGGCGTAAATGACTGACAGGAAGGCCGTGGTGATTAGCACCCGTTTTACCCAGACTGCAAACAATGTATGAGATGCGGGATCGTACAGACTGTAGATACTCAGAAAAGCCAGCCAGGAGGCCGAGTAGAAGCCCAGATACCTGGCTGCGACGTACACCAGTAGAACAATGACGCACAGACCAGGAGTGATGGCGCCAACCCCTTTACGGGTCAGACCGTCTCCGACTCTGGCCAGACCCAAAGAGGCTCGAATGAAATTCCATAGCGCCAACAACAACATCACGCTGGCGATCATGCGAGGAAACAGAAAGGCCTCGGATGGCTCTCGTGTGAAACTTACCCAGGCAACGATCAAGGCCAGCGCTAGTACGGCAGCGGCGGGCACCAAGTGTTGTACACGCGACAGGGGCATGCTTTCGGCGGTATCAGGATTCAAGGGACACCTCTGCAGTGTTGGACAGGTTTCGGGCCCGGCGATTGGCAAGATGGGTACTGAAGAAGCTCCAGCCGATGGAAGCCAGCACCAGGATCAGCAGCAACAGATTGAGAGTGCCGCTGAGGAAATACTCCGCGGGGCCATTCATGGCATTGGCGATCATGCTGCCTTGTATGAAATTGGCTTCGGCAATGGGTCCAAGTATCAGACCCAGAACCAGCGGGGCTGCCGAGAAGCCGACTTTCTCCAGCAAGTACATCCCCACGCCCAGAGCGAGCATGATGTAAACATCGCCCATGGATTGCTGCACCGAATAGCTGCCGAACAGCGCCAGGATGGTGACCGCTGCAGCCATGATGGGCGGTGGCACATGCGCCACCCTGGCAGCATGGCTGGCCACCCAGATGCCGAAGATCACCATCAGGATCTGGCCGATGAGCATGGAATTGATGAACGTCCATGCTACGTCAGGGTAGTTGTCGAACAGATCCGAACCGGGAAAGATGCCGTGTATGAGCAGACCTCCCAGCAAAACAGCCGCGGTCGGACTGCCCGGGATGGACAAGGTCAGCAATGGCACCAATGAAGGTCCTACCATGGCATTGTTGGCGGATTCTGCCGCTATGACACCGGCCGGATTGCCCTTGCCGAAGGAATCGGGATCGTTGGAAAACTTGCGGGTCTGGTCATAGGCCAACAGCCCGGCAATCTGCCCTCCTACCCCCGGAATCAGGCCGATGATCGAACCCACGAACGTACCGATGGACAGGGCTCGCCCATTGGCCAACAACAGCTTCAGGGATTCCAGTAGCGATTGCCTGTGTACGCTGACCGTGGACACCTTGTGCTCGCATCTTCCTCGCGCCAGCATTTCAATGACTTGTGGTATCGCAAAGATGCCTATCAACGCCGTGATGATATTGACCCCGCCAGTCAGAGAGTCGTGGAAGATGAATCTCTGGGCCCCTTGAATGTCGTCATAGCCGATCATTGACAACCACAGGCCCAGGCACCCTGACAACAAGCCCTTGACGAAGGATCGGGAGTCCAGCGAGCCGATGACGGTCACACCCAGGATGGCCATCCAGAACAGATGTGAAGGCCCGAACGCCAGCGCCCATCGGGATAGCACCGGTGTCAGGAAGATCAGCAGCAATACACCAACCACTCCGCCTACGCCTGAGGCGAGAAAGGACACATGCAATGCCTGAGTTCCCCGCCCTGTGCTGGCCATGGCATGCCCATCCAGCGAGGTGGCGATGTTGGCTGGCGCCCCGGGGATCTTCAGTAGAATGGCACTGACTGCGCCACCGGCAACCGTTGCGGTGTAGGCCGCTCCCAAGAGTATGAGCCCCTGGGTTGCCGGTAGTTGAAAAGTAAACGGAATCAACAGAGCCACTGCCATGGTTGGTGACAGGCCGGGCGTTGCCCCCAGTATCAGCCCACCGATCGTGCCTCCGAGCAGCAGCATGAAGGACAGGGGTTCAAACACTCCACCGAAATGTTGCAAAAACTCCATAGAACTTGTTCCTGTGCGGACCTGATTTCACTGTAATCAATGAAAATAAAAATGCAAACGTTTTCATTTTCGCGATTTCTCGGCACAATAGTCGGCGAACTCGGGTTTAAAAACTAAAGAGAAACAGTCAAGCTGTAACAATGAGCCACACCAAGGATCAAGCAGGAAAGAAGCGCAGCCGATCACGCAAGGGGGCACCCGGTATTCTCGATGTTGCATTACGCGCCCAGGTGTCAAGTGCCACCGTCTCGCGATACTTCAACAATCCCGATATCGTCAGGCCCCCTACACGAGCGAGAATCGAAAAGGCTGCTCGCGAACTGGGCTATATCCGAGACCGGGTGGCCGGGGCCATGCATGGCATGATGAGCGGAAGCGTGGGACTGATTGTACCCACCGTGGACCACGCCATATTCGCCGAGCTCATCGAAGCTTTCTCTGCCCGGCTGCATCAGCATGATCGCACCATGCTGATTGCCAGTCACAATTACGAGCTGGATCGGGAAACCGGTATCGTGCGCTCACTGCTGGAACGCCGTATAGATGCCATTGCCCTGGTAGGTAGAGATCACCCCGAGGCAGCTCTGGAGATGCTGCGCGTGCGCGGCATTCCCGTGGTGATGCTGTGGAACGCTGTCGGTGTAGAGGGCATTCCCAGTATCGGTACTGACAATCGCAAGAGCGCCATGGAAGTCACGCAGCATCTTTTGAACCTACAGCATCGAAAGATCGCACTGCTGTTCCCGGATACGCAATTCAATGACCGGGCACGTGATCGACTCAGCGGTGTCATGGAGTCTCTGCTCAGTGCAGGTATTGTAGTACCAGACAAGTGGAACCAGCCCTGTCCCTACGATACCGACAGGGCAAAGGCCGTTGCCATGAGCCTGCTGCAAGGCGATCCACCCACAGCGTTCATCTGCGGCAACGACATCATTGCGCATGGGGTCATCCATGCAGCATCTCGGCTTGGCATCAGAATACCGGACGAGCTGTCGGTGGTCGGCATTGGCGACTTTCGCGGATCATCGGCCATTGAACCACCGTTGACGACCATACGCCTACCAGCCATCCGTATCGGTCAGCTGGCGGCTGAAACTCTGATTGACAAGACACACCTGAAGAACGTTGCTACCTTGCCCGATGTACAACTGCCCAGTGAACTGATCCTGCGTGAATCCACGGCAATAGCTCGCCGGTGAACTCACGAGCAGCCTGGCGTGAACAATATCGAATCGAAGACCCGACTTGTGAGTCTTTTTCAGCTTCACCCTGGCGGCGATCTCCCGCAAGAAGTACGAAACACGCCCCGATGAGAGCCAAAAGATGCGCGAGGCGCTGTTTGCCGAGGTGCAGCACCGGATCCATGCGGAGGCCTGTTTCAGCACCGACGGGCATGATCAGTACACCACGTTGATCAAACGCCATTTCCCGGAAACCTCACATACGGTGCACCCCGGCAAACGCGGCTGCGTGACCGGCCAAGGTGAGTTGAAGAAGGTCGGCTTCGATCCTCTGTTCTCGATCAACCACTCCCTGGCTATGCTTCGGGCCAACATCAACCGCCTGGTGCACCACCAAGAAACCCGAGGCTCTGGTGCACCATCTATGGATCTATGTTGCCACCCATAACCGGATGATTCGGCAGACTCTGGCCAGGCAATGTTCAGCTACGTAACGAGAGCGACTTAGCTGATAAATCGGTAATGCAACTCAGGACATCCATCATGAGGCGATGAACACACTGATCGAGGCCAGTTTGGGTTATTTGAGTTCCTCCAACAACCTCCCCAACATCTCACGACGCTTCCCCCACATCGCCTTCACCTGTTCACGCTCCATGATCTCCATGGGCGCGCCGCCTTCTGCCATGAGGCTGACAACTTGTGCGTCGTAGAACATGGCGGGCATTTTGGCTGCCAGTGTATCGATAACAGCGTCGGGCGTATTGGCGGGCACCATGACGCCTCGATAGTTGACCGAGGCGTCGTCGATATCGTATCCCGCTTCTTGCAAGGTCGGCACATCGGGCAACAGCGCCTTGTTGCGCTCGGTGTCAGCGACAGCGAGGATTCTGACCAGGCCCTGTTCCCGGGCACGGTAGGCATCCGAGAGATTGTTGATGCCGGCCATGACATCTCCAGCCACGACAGCAGCCATTGCGGCCACGCCACCGCCTTTTGTCGCGATGTAGGCGAGTTCCGAGTCGAGCGCCTTTTCGATCTGCAGAGCCGCAATATGATGCCCGACATACAGCCCGGCTCCAGAGAACGTGACCCTGCCCGGATTCTGTCGTGCAAATTCCAGTAACTGCTCGATGTTCTGGTATTCACTGTTGGCCGCGACGACCACGACGGCTGGATCCGCCCCCCAGTTGGCAATCGGTTCGAACGAATCCAGATCGTATTCCACACCGCCTTCCAGTGCCTGCGCCAGAAAATGAGGGATATTATAGGTGGCAAGCTCATAGCCATCGGCCACGGCATCGTTGGCGAACCAGTTCCAGCCAACCCTGCCGCCGGCACCGGGCTTGTTGACAATGATCATGGGCTGCCCCAGGTGCTGCTTTTCGACCGAGGGCATGGTCACGATGCGCGCCTGATAGTCGGTTGCACCACCGGCCCCATAGGGCACCATCAGGGAAATGGGCTGTTCCGGATATTCTGCAGCCAGACTGGCTGTCGTACTCAGCAGCGCCGAGAGGGCAACCAGTGCCAGTGGCAGACAGTGCTTCCCCATTAGGTACCTCGAAAAACGCGACATTCAGTGCTCTGAACTTGCGAGAAACGGGCCTGATTGGCACACAACAGGTGTCAGTGAAACAGGAACGCGCCGTAAAGACACTTCAGGCCCTGTAAAAACGCAATCGACTACTCGAGCATGAAACACGCGATCTTCGTCTCAAGCGTTTAACACGCGATCTTGGACCTGAGCATGGAACACGCGATATTCAACTCAAGCGTTTAACACGCAATCTTCGACCTGAGCATTGAACACGTGATCCACGACCTGAGCACTGCAAGCAGAACTCACGGCTTTCGCTTAGCGGTCTTTCCCACCACCTCGCCTTCAATAACGGCGAGCGCACCGCTATCGTGCAAGTCGGCGCTGCTGGAGCCGACCTCACTCGGTACGACGCTGGGATCGTCACCCTGCTCGGCCACAGCCCCTGACAGGCGATCCAGTGCGTTTCTGGATTGACGCCAGCGAAAGACATAGCCGCCCAGCGCACCGCCGGCGGTGGTGATGGTCAGCAGGCCCAGTGTCATCAACTCGGTGATCAGCATCAGCACACCCAGACCGGTCACGCCCATGAAGGCCAGCCCCACCTTGATGTTGGCACGTCGACTGATACTGCGTTCCCGTTGCATCAGCTGTTTGTGCGTCTGGCGGACCAGACTCTCTCTTTCCGCGTGAGCGCGCTCCTGCATCTGCGCCTTGTCGGCACTGGCCTGCTGCATCACCTCCGAGCGAGTGCGTTCGATCTTGCGATGCAGCTTCTCACGCTCACTGGCGTGGCTCTCGCGCAGTTCGGCGTTGCGGCGTTCTGCCTCCATGCGCCCCAGCGTTGATAACCACAGCGCTGTCACGATGGCGATGATCAATGCCGGCAGGCCGGCTCGCAGTAACAGATCCTCGAGCGTTGCATCCCGGTTGACCCAGAACAGAGCCAGTGTCACCAGTTGCACGAGCAGAATTCCCGGTAGATAACGAAACATGGACAAGCAGTGAAGCTCACGGTGCGATGGACTTGCCTGCATGGTACACGAGCCATGAGATGAGCCTGCTTTCAGGGTAGAAGAGCCGTACGGTGGGCCTGCCTTCAGGGTAGAAAAGCCATGCGATGAGCCTGCCTTCAGGGTAGAAGAGCCGCACGATGGGGCCGCTGCGTGCTTGGCAAACGAGCCACGAGTGTTTCCTGCACGCTCAGACGGCAAGATCGACGACAAGATGGGTACACTATCATCCATGAGTCTCGATGCCTACCTGCTGACCCGCCATTGGCGCGATACGCCGCAAGGCGTGGAGCTGTCGCTGTGGGCCTGCTCCGCGCAGGGGCCGGTAAATCTGCTGATCAGAAACCAGCAATCGGTATGCTTCGTCGAGCGCTCTCAGGAGCTCATGCTGCCGCCTGGCACGGTTCGCAAACCGCTGGAGCTGACACTGCTGCACGGTGAAGCGGTGGATGGCCTCTATTTTCGCCAGCAACGAGACTTGCAGCAGCTGCGTCAAAGTAGCGCATTCTTGTGCGAATCGGATGTCAAGCCCGTCGATCGCTATCTGATGGAGCGATTCATACGGGCGCCGATTCGCATCGACGGGCAATTGCAGCGCGTGGGCAACCATTGGCGCGTACAGCAACCGCGATTGCAACCGGGCGACTTTCAGCCAGAACTGCGCACCCTGGCCATCGATATCGAAACGCGAGGCCACAGCCGCCAACTGTACTCGATCGCCGCTGCCATCATGCCGCGGGAAGGTGATGCCGCCACTCGGCCCAGCGATGTCGTGTTCATGATCGGTAGTGGCGAAGACGAGCAGCGCGGGCATTACCGGCTCATCTACCAGGCCACCGAGAAGGCCCTGCTCAATGCCTTTTTCGATTGGACTCTCGAGATCGACCCTGATGCATTGACGGGTTGGGCGATCGTCAATTTCGATCTGAACTTCATCGTGAACAAATGCCAGTCGCTGGGCATGCCATGCCGCCTGGGCCGCGGTGGTGAAACCGCCACGGTTCTGCAACCCGGCCAGCCTGGCTCACCGAGGATCGCCAGGGTCCCGGGCCGCGCCGTGTTCGACGGTATCGACCTGCTCAAGGCCGGGTTCTGGAACTTCGAGAGCTTCTCACTCGACAATGTCTCTCATGAACTGCTCGGCACCGGCAAGCTCATCAGCTCCGAACAGGACAAGGTGGCGGAAATCAATCGCCTGTTCCGGGATGACAAACCACAACTGGCCGATTACAACATTCGTGACTGCACCCTGGTCAACGAGATCTTCGAGAAGGCAGATCTGCTCGCCTTTGCGGTGCAGCGTGCCAACCTCACCGGCCTGGCGCTGGACCGCTTGGGCGGATCTGTCGCCGCCTTCGACAATCTCTATTTGCCGAGACTGCACCGGGCAGGATTTGTGGCCCCCGATGTCGACAACCACAGCGACGGACCGGGAAGCCCCGGCGGCTATGTCATGGATTCGATACCGGGCTTGTACAAGAACGTACTGGTACTGGATTTCAAGAGTCTGTACCCAAGCATCATTCGCACATTCTTCATTGACCCGCTTGGCCTTGCGGTACCCGGTGACAATCCGCTCCCCGGATTCGTGGAGGCGACCTTCTCACGCGAGCAACACATACTGCCCGGGCTGATCGAAGAGCTCTGGGCAGCGCGAGACAAGGCGAAATCGGAAAAGAATGCGCCGCTGTCCCAGGCCATCAAGATCATCATGAATTCCTTCTACGGTGTGCTGGGCACCACCGGCTGCCGCTTCTACTCCCAGCAACTGGCCTCCAGCATCACTCGGCGTGGTCACGAGATCATCACACGTTCACGCGACTGGATCGAACAACAGGGCTATCCGGTGATCTACGGTGATACGGATTCGGTATTCGTGCATATCGGCGATGAGGCAGACGAAAAACGCTCCGCTGACATCGGCAACCGGCTGATGCGCCAGCTCAACACCTGGTGGCAGGATGAGCTCAGACAGAGTATGAATATCGAGTCGCATCTGGAAGTCGAGTACGAGACCCACTACGCTCGTTTCTTCATGCCCACGGTTCGGGGCATGCCTACCGGCAGCAAGAAGCGTTATGCCGGCTTGATAGCGCCCGATTCACGGCTGGTGGTCAAGGGGCTGGAAGCGGCACGCACCGACTGGACACCGCTTGCCAGAAACTTCCAGCGCGAGCTGTTTCAGCGTGTCTTTCACGAAGAGCCGTTCGAGGAGTATGTGCGCGAGATGGCCGAACGTCTGCAAGCCGGACAGCTCGATGAACAGCTGGTGTATCGCAAGCGAATTCGCCGGGCGCTGGACGACTATCAACGAAACGTGCCACCGCATATTCAGGCGGCACGCAAACTGGAGCACAGCGGCAGAACAATCAGCTATCTGATCACCCGTAACGGACCGGAGCCCGTTGAACTGCTGCAGTCAACGCCGGATTACCAGCACTATCTGGATAAGCAGATGGCTCCGGCAGCTGACGGTATCTTGCAGTTTCTGGGTACCAGCTTTGCAGCTATCACCGATGCACAGCTGCAGATGTTCTGATTTGGGGTGACGGATCAGTCCAGGCTTCGCTGGAAATCACCTGTGGTGAAGACATAGTCGGTCTTGGCAGCAATGGAGTGACAACCCGAGCAGAAAGCGCTTTCGCCGGCGGTTCCCTTGTAGCTGTCTGCCCAGATCCAGTTGTCCTTGCTCAGTTCATCACTGTCGGACACCTTGACGCTGATGGTATGTGCCGGTTTGCGCCCCGCTTCCCAGTCTTCCTTGCTGGCAAACTGCTCCTTGACGACAACCGTACCGGCAGGAAGATTGTAGGGGGCACTGCCCAGCAGTGCGTCGCGACCGATATCGTTGACATAGACTTCGCGATAACCATCCAGGCCCTGGTGTACACCACCCAGGAAGCCGGTGGGATTGCCTGTACTGACATGTGTGTCAGTGAGTCGAGTCCACGATTTGAAATCTGCCCAGCGTGGATCGGCATCCTTGAACGGTGCGGTCAGCGTACTGCAACTGGCGAGCAGCGTACTTGTTACAACCATGGTCCCGACTTTTCCGAAAACGGCGTTTTTCACTTTCATCCCCTGCTTAGGTTGGTGTTGGTTGGCAAAGCCGGAACAAACGGCTCAATGGGTGGACTGTGGTTTTGCGTAAAAATTCCCGAGACGCAAGAAAAACGTAGCCGTTAAACGAGCAGGTACGGTGCCACCTGCTCCGTTTCACGAATGAAACAGGTGACACCGTTCAAAGCCTTCGGAAAAAATCAGGCCCTGGCTGCCTTGACCTCACGGCGACGGGTAGTCAATACAAACTCCGTGTAACCATTGGGCTGTTCCTGTCCCTTGAGCACCAGATCAAGCGCCGCCTGAAATGCAATGCTGTCATCAAAGGCCGGGGCCATGGCAACATAATCGGCATCGCCCGCATTCTGGCCATCGACCACCAGAGCCATGCGCTCCATGGCATCACGTACCTGATCGACAGTGATGATCTCGTGCAGCAACCAGTTGGCCAGGAACTGACTGGAAATGCGCAATGTCGCACGATCTTCCATGAGGCCGACATTGTTGATATCAGGCACCTTGGAACAACCAACGCCCTGATTCACCCAGCGTACGACGTAGCCAAGAATACTCTGCGCGTTGTTATCCAGTTCGTGCTGGATCTCTTCTGCAGAATAGTTTCGACCGGGCTCGCTCAATGGAATGGTCAGGATGTCATCGACGCTGGCTTTCTGACGCGTCTTCAGTGCATCCTGAACGGCCTGCACGCTGACCTTGTGATAATGCATGGCATGCAGCGTGGCAGCTGTTGGAGACGGTACCCAGGCGGTATTGGCACCCGCCTCGGGATGACCCTGCTTGGCTTCGATCATGGCCGCCATCTGGTCCGGAATGGCCCACATGCCCTTGCCGATCTGTCCGTTACCCTGCAGGCCGCTGGCCAGGCCGACATCGACGTTGTTGTTTTCATAGGCTGCCAGCCACGTAGCGTTCTTCATCTCCCCCTTGGGAATCATGACGCCGGCATGCATGCTGGTATGCATCTCGTCGCCGGTGCGATCCAGAAAACCGGTGTTGATGAAGATGACGCGTTCACGAGCGGCAGCGATGCAGTTCTTCAGGTTGACCGAGGTGCGACGTTCTTCGTCCATGATGCCCATCTTCAGCGTGTTGGGCGCAAGGCCAAGTGCCTCTTCGACCATCGAGAAGAGCTTCACCGACAAGGCCACTTCTGCGGTGCCGTGCAGCTTGGGCTTGACGATGTAGACACTGCCGGTGCGTGAGTTGCGCGCCTCACCGTCGCCCTTCTTCAAGTCGTGCATGGCGATCAGGCTGGTGAACATGGCGTCCAGATAGGTTTCCGGAACCTGCTTGCCCTCTGCATCGAGCACGGCGTCTGTCATCATGTGTGTACCGACGTTGCGCACCAGCAGTACGCTGCGGCCGGGCAGGTTGAAGGCATTGCCGGTCAGATCGATGAACCCGCGGTCCGGGTTCAGCTTGCGTTCGATCTGCTTGCCGTTTTTCTCGACCTGTTCACTCAAATCGCCTTTCATCAGGCCCAGCCAGTTGCGGTAGACCAGCACCTTGTCTTCGGCATCGACGGCGGTCACCGAATCTTCGCAATCCTGGATGGTGCTCAGCGCCGATTCCATGACGATATCGGACACACCGGCAGCGCTGGCCTTACCCACGGGACTGCTCTTGTCAAACACGACCTCCATGTGCAGACCATTGTTCTTCAGCAGAACCGACGCCGGAGCTTCCGGGCTGCCGGTATAACCGGCACATTGATCGGGGTGCTTCAGGCCGACTTCACTGCCGGAGCCGAGTGTCAATTTCAAGGCACCGTCAACGATGGCATAGGCGGTGATGTCGGCATGACTGCCCTGTACCAGCGGCACGGCCTCATCCAGTAGCTGATTGGCGTAGGCCACCACACGTTGTCCACGCACGGCGTTGTACTCACGACCCCGCTCGGCACCGTCCGCCTCACTGATGGCGTCGGTTCCGTAAAGCGCATCGTAGAGGCTGCCCCAGCGTGCATTGGCAGCATTCAGCGCGTAGCGGGCATTATTGACCGGCACCACCAGCTGCGGGCCAGCCGTTGTTGCAATCTCGTCGTCCACGCGGCTTACATCGACACTGAAATCTTCCACTGGCGGCTCCAGATAGCCGATTTCCTGCAGAAATGCCTTGTAGACCGACTGGTCGATCGGACCGGGATTGGCCTTGTGCCATTCGTCCAGCTTTGACTGCAGGGCATCACGACGCTCCATGGCCGCCTGATTCTGCGGTGCCAACTCGGCAATGATGCTGGCGAGCGAGGAAAACAGTGCATCTGCCTCGATACCGGTGCCCGGAAGGGCTTCATTGACAATGAAATCGTGCAGGGATGAAGCGACGGACAAGCCGCCAGCGGTCTTGACACTCATAATTTATCCAGTTGTTTACAGGCCAGTATGTTGGCAAAGCAGCCACTCTGCCGATCCCTCGATTCTAACAGAGCGGATACTTATGAGCGATCTGTGCGCACGTTCACGGTGAACTTACGACGTAGTTCCGCAGCTTGCCTGCCATTGCTGTTTATTCTCGTCACCACTTTTTATGAACACAGATGACGGCTGAATTGCGCATGAATCCATTGCTCCGCCATACCTTCCTGTCTCTGGCAGTCGCCAGCCTTGCCGCCTGCTCTTCCGGTGACAGTAATCCGACAGCTTCCACGCCGGTTGACGATACACCAGCGGTCGATACCGATACGCCTGCCAATGACGGCAACGGCGATACGACAGACACGCCTGCCGGCAGCGATGACGGAGTCGACACCGGTGATACCGGTGCTGACAACACGCCTGACTACGGTGATCTGCCGCCCCCCACGATTCCGGCGGTCGATCTGCTGGCTGCGCCCATCCCCGGCCCGACGCTGGACGACCCGTTCGGCTCCTTGCTGGAGATCGATAACGAGACGCCAGTAGCAGGTGGTGCACCCACCCAGCCAAAGAACCTGCGGGTCGATCTGGTCTCGAACGACTGGGCCGAATTCAGCTGGGCCCCGGCCAATGATGACGGTGAAGTGGTTGCCTACAACATCTATCGCAGCGACGGACATATCTACACCGTTGGGCGCGATCAGACCGATGCCAATGCTCTGGCACAGGCGGAAATCGACAAGTTCTGGAGTACCACGTCCTTTATCGACTGCAACTACACCCGCTTTGCCAGCCGATTGCACGAATGTGCAAGCTTTGGCCCCAAGCCCGGTGACATCTTCAGCTATGAAGTGACAGCAGTTGATGAGCAGGGCCAGGAATCCATCCCCTCTGATCCGATTACCATCAACTATCACGCGAACCGAGGCGCTGCCGTTCCTCTGTATGCCGACCCCTATCTGGATGAGAGTCGCTTTGCACAGAATCATGATCTGACCAACACCGCCTACTTCATGGACAAGTTCTCTCTGGTCTTCGAAGATGACTTCAACGGTGACAGCATTGATACAGCTCGCTGGAATACGCAGTTGGTATGGGGCGATGAAACCATCATCAACGGCGAGCAGCAGTACTTCGTCAATACGCAGGATCAACCGGACTTCGGCTATGACCCGTTCAAGATCTCCGATTCCATCCTGACCATCGAAGCCACACCGGTACCGGATGAGCTACAGGGCAAACTGCCGGACATCTGCAACACGACCGACGAATCGGGCAAGGAACGTTGCCTGTTTCTCTCCGGCGCACTGTCCAGTCATGACAAGTTCAACATGACCTACGGTTATGTTGAAGGCCGCATGAAAACCAGCGGTGCCTATGGTGCACTGTCCAGCTTCTATCTGTATCACCGCTATCCGGGCAACGGTGTCAATCTGCACGCGCCTGAAATCGATATCGTCGAATATCTCGGCGAAAACCCCTTCGGCGATGAAGATGCCTTCCAGACGTATCACTTCGCCGATGTGAATACCGGTGAGACCCGCTCGGCACCCACCATGAACTACAAGAATCCCACCGGTGAGCTCTTCTCCGATGAGTTTCACACCTACGGCGTTCTGTGGGAGCCACAACTGGTCATCTGGTACATCGATGGCGTGGAGATCAAACGCCTCAGTGGCCCTCAGGTGTCTCGCCAAGGCATGAACATCGTGACCTATCTGGTGGCGGGAAGTGGCTGGGCTCCGACACCGGATGTCGAAGCCGACACATTCCCACTGCAGTACGAAATCGATTATATCCGTGCCTGGCAGCGGGATGCCTATGACAGCAACGGACTGTATCCGCAGTAGTCATCGAGTTCTCATGGTGTTGTGAAGTTGAAGGGCTGGCAGATAGCATGCCGGCCCTTCTGCGTTTCGGGCTGGGGCTTGTATTTCAGGTTTCTTGCCGGCATTCGCAAGAGTGCACCCAAGTCTCGGTACGCAGTACGCAGTACGCAGCACGCAGCACGCAGCACGCAGCACGCAGCACGCAGCACGCAGCACGCAGCACGCAGCACGCAGCACGCAGC
>CANLNQ010000051.1 GCA_947492525.1 uncultured Granulosicoccus sp. | reverse complement strand
CTTCGTGTACTTCGTGTACTTCGTGTACTTCGTGTACTTCGTGTACTTCGTGTACTTCGTGTACTTCGTGTACTTCGTGTACTTCGAGTCATTCGTGCCCATCTATCCAGGCGCACTGCATCGGCACCTCAGCCAAGCAACCAGCCTGTGGCCACGACGATCAGCATCACGGTGGAGCACAGCGCTATGGCCTGCGCGTAAAGCAACAGCCCCTGCTGCAATTCATCCACCCCGGGTGACCTGCCCTCAGGATTGAGCCACGGCTCATGACTGATCTCATGGTGATACACACGTGGGCCGGACAGGCGTACGCCCAAGGCAAACGCCATCGCCGATTCCGGCCAGCCGGCATTGGGTGACCGGTGATGAACCGCTTGTCGGGCGATACTGGCCATGGAGACACGCCCCGCATCCGCAAGCCAGACAAGAACTGCCGATAGTCTGGCCGGCAGGAAATTGACCAGATCATCCAGACGTGCCGCAAATCGACCGTAGTGCAGATAACGCGGACTCCTGTGGCCAATCATCGAATCCAGTGTGTTGATGGCCTTGTACGCCGCCACGCCAGGCAAACCCAGGAGAATGCCCCAGAACAGTGGTGCGAAGACACCGTCTGACGCGTTCTCCGCAAGGCTCTCGAGGGCAGCGGCGCTGATGCCACTCTCGTCCAGTTTCCGAGTATCCCGCCCCACGATCATCGACAGGGCATGGCGTGCCGCCTGCAGATTCTTTTGCCGCAGTGGCCGTTCTACCGCCGCAACATGCTCATACAGACTTCTGGCCGCCAGAAGGCTGGAGATCAACACAGCCTCGATCAGAAAACCGGTCAATCCATCCGGCAATAGCAGCACCACCAGTATGGCCAACGTGCAACTGACACCGATCACAAGCAGTGAGGACAGGACACCGGCTGCAAAGCGCTGTCGGTTGCTTGCAGAAGGCTTGTTGAAACGCCGCTCAAGAAGCTCGATCAGCGCACCGATCCAGACGACCGGGTGCCGGATTCGCATGAAGAGCCAGTTCGGCCAACCCAGGAGCACGTCCAACAGCAACGCCGCCAGCATCAACATGTTTCAGTGTCCTTGCATTATGGAAAAACGAGTGCTCCTGATACAGGAAAGGCCCGCATGAGCGAGCCTTTCCAGGAGGTACTACCTTACTACCGACTGATTAGTTCAACTTGATCTGAACGTCCACACCGGCGGCCAGGTCCAGCTTCATCAGGGCATCTACCGTCTTTTCTGTTGGATCAACGATATCCATCAGGCGCTTGTGAGTACGCAACTCATACTGGTCTCGCGCGTCCTTGTTGACGTGAGGAGAAACCAGGATAGTGAAACGCTCTTTCTTGGTAGGCAAAGGAATCGGTCCCAGAACTCGGGCACCGGTACGCTTGGCGGTTTCAAGAATTTCTTTCGCAGAACGGTCGATCAGACGGTGATCGAATGCTTTCAGACGAATTCGGATTGTTTGACTGGCTGCCATAATGTATTACTCGATGATTTTCGCTACAACGCCCGCACCAACTGTGCGGCCACCTTCACGAATCGCAAAACGCAAGCCGTCTTCCATCGCAATCGGGTTGATCAGGGCAACAGTGATTTTCACATTGTCGCCAGGCATGACCATCTCGGTGCCTGAAGGCAGCTCAACCGCGCCTGTTACATCCGTGGTACGGAAGTAGAACTGAGGACGGTAGTTGTTGAAGAATGGCGTGTGACGGCCACCTTCGTCCTTGCCCAGTACATAGATCTCGGCCTCGAACTTCTTGTGAGGTGTGATCGAACCTGGCTTGCACAGTACCTGACCGCGCTCGATATCGTCGCGCTTGGTACCACGCAGCAGAATACCGACGTTGTCGCCTGCTTCACCCTGGTCCAGCAGCTTGCGGAACATCTCCACACCGGTAACGGTGGTCTTGGTGGTGTCACGGATACCGACGATCTCGATTTCCTCACCCACCTTGATGATGCCACGCTCGACTCGACCGGTGGCAACAGTTCCACGACCAGAGATCGAGAACACGTCTTCCACTGGCATCAGGAACGGCTGGTCCACTGGACGCTCTGGCATTGGAATGTAGGTATCCAGTGCTTCGATCAGCTTGTCGATGGACGGACGACCGATGTCGGACGTATCGCCTTCGATGGCCTTCAGTGCAGAACCGGTGATGATCGGCGTATCGTCGCCAGGGAAATCGTAGCTGTCCAGCAGCTCACGAACTTCCATTTCAACCAGCTCGAGCAGCTCGGCATCGTCAACCATGTCTGCCTTGTTCAGGTAGACAACGATGTAAGGTACACCCACCTGGCGAGCCAGCAGGATGTGCTCACGCGTCTGAGGCATCGGGCCATCAGCTGCTGAACAGACCAGAATCGCGCCGTCCATCTGAGCCGCACCCGTGATCATGTTCTTGACATAGTCAGCGTGACCGGGGCAATCAACGTGCGCGTAGTGACGTGAGTCGGACTCATACTCAACGTGGGCTGTCGCGATCGTGATACCACGAGCCTTTTCTTCCGGCGCGTTGTCGATCTGGTCGTATGCACGAGCCGCTCCACCGAACTTCTCTGCCTGGCAGATAGTCAGCGCTGCGGTCAATGTGGTCTTGCCGTGATCAACGTGGCCAATGGTGCCTACGTTGACATGCGGTTTGTTACGTTCGAATTTTTCCTTAGACACTTAAGTTCTGGCCTCGTTTTCGATTGATCGCCCATGCGATCCCTGGTTTCACAGACCGACGTCAGGTCTTGAATCGGGTCTGGGCTGCGGATGATACAGTATTAATGACTACATTTAGTAAGGCTAACGATGCAGTACTGCATCAACCACCGCCTGAGGTGGTACTTCATAACTCTCGAATTCCATTGAATACACTGCTCTGCCCTGCGTGGCAGAACGCAAGTCGGTTGAATAACCGAACATTTCTGCCAATGGTACCTGAGCCCGAATGACTTTGCCGCCCGGTTGCTCGTCCATACCGACGACTACACCTCGACGCCGGTTCAGATCTCCCATGACGTCTCCCATGTACTCTTCGGGAGTCACCACTTCCACTTTCATGACCGGTTCGAGCAACGCCGGATCGGCATCGTTCGCACCATTGCGAAATCCCATGGATCCCGCAATCTTGAAAGCAATCTCGTTCGAATCCACGTCGTGATACGAACCATCATACAACGTCACTTTCAGGTCAACCATCGGAAAGCCGCCCAGTACGCCATTGGCAAGCGCATCCTCGACACCCTTCTGCACAGCCGGGATGTACTCCTTGGGAACGGTTCCGCCAACGATCTCGCTGACAAACTCGAATCCGGCACCGCGCTCCAGCGGCTCCATACGCAGCAGCACGTGACCGTACTGCCCGGTTCCGCCCGTCTGTCTGACAAATTTGCCTTCTGCCTCGACCGCCTTGCGAATGGTTTCACGATAGGAGACCTGGGGCTTACCGACATTGGCCTCCACGTTGAACTCACGCTTCATGCGATCAACGATGATATCCAGATGCAGCTCACCCATACCACTGATGATTGTCTGACCTGAATCGTCATCGGTTCGAACACGAAACGATGGGTCTTCCTTGGCAAGACGGCCCAGCGCTGACGCCATCTTTTCCTGATCTGCCAGCGTCTTCGGCTCCACCGCGACAGCAATGACAGGCTCTGGAAACTCCATTCTTTCCAACGCAATCGAATGCTTCTGTTCACACAGCGTGTCGCCCGTACCCACTTCCTTCAACCCTACCGCAGCGGCGATATCGCCCGCGCGCACTTCCTTGATCTCTTCACGGTTGTTGGCGTGCATCTGCAGCAGTCGCCCGATACGCTCTCGCTTGCCGCGCAGCGGATTGAAAACCATGTCTCCGGTTTTCACGACGCCTGAATACACTCGCAGAAACGCCAGAGAACCTACGTAGCTGTCGTTGGCAATCTTGAACACCAGAGCCGAGAACGGGGCATCATCATTGGCTGGACGCTCACCGATGGACTCATCAGGCAAGACACCCTGCACGGCAGCCACATCATCCGGCGCCGGCATGAAGTCGATGATGGCATCGAGCAGTGACTGAACACCCTTGTTCTTGAACGCGGACCCACACAACACCGGGACCACATCGTTGGACAGGGTTCGCTGGCGCAAGCCACGTCGAATATCGGACTCGGACAATTCGCCGGATTCGAGATACTCATCCATCAAGGCCTCATCTGCCTCAGCAGCGGCCTCGACCAGAAACTCTCTCGCCGCCTGCGCTCTGTCGAGCAGTTCATCCGGAATTTCGCCTACCGTGAACGTCAGGCCCTGATCGGCCTCGTTCCACAGAACCGATTTCATGGTGACCAGATCGACGACGCCGGCAAAGGTTTCTTCCGAACCGATGGGAATCTGGATCGCTACCGGGTTGGCACCCAATCGATCCCTGATCTGAGCCACGACTCGGTCGAAATCCGCACCCACACGATCCATCTTGTTGACAAATGCAACCCGGGGCACCGAATACTTGTTCGCCTGACGCCAGACGGTTTCCGACTGAGGCTCCACGCCGCCCACGGAATCGAACACGGCCACGGCACCATCGAGTACCCGCAGGCTACGTTCAACCTCAATGGTGAAGTCAACGTGTCCTGGCGTGTCGATGATATTGATGCGGTGTTGCTGACGCGTACCATCCATCCCCTTCCAGAAACAGGTCGTCGCTGCAGAGGTGATGGTGATGCCGCGTTCCTGCTCCTGCGCCATCCAATCCATGGTGGCGGAACCGTGGTGCACCTCACCAATCTTGTGAGACACACCTGTATAGAACAGGATGCGTTCGGTCGTGGTCGTCTTGCCGGCATCAATATGAGCCATGATGCCGACGTTACGATACAGACTTATAGGCGTGATGCGTGCCACAGACAAACTCGGGTCCAGAGACTAATTAAGCTTCACACCAGATCCGCTTACCAGCGGTAGTGAGAAAACGCCTTGTTGGCTTCCGCCATGCGGTGCACGTCATCGCGCTTCTTGACAGCAGTTCCGCGCTTTTCAGCTGCATCGCTCAGCTCACCAGCCAGCTTCAGCATCATGGATTTCTCACCACGCTTGCGAGCTGCATCGATGATCCAGCGCATGGCCAGAGCACTGCGACGAACCGGACGAACTTCCACAGGCACCTGATAGGTAGCACCACCGACTCGGCGAGATTTGACCTCGACCGCGGGGCTGACGTTTTCCAACGCCTGCTCGAGCACTTCAACTGGCTCTGCAGCACCCTTTTCCTTGATGACATCCAGCGCGCCATAAATGACTCGCTCGGCAACGGCTTTCTTGCCGTCCAGCATCATGATGTTGATGAACTTCGCCAATCGAACACTGCCGTACTTGGGATCGGGCAGGATATCTCGCTTGGGTGCTTGAACTCTTCTTGACATACTGGCTTAACCCTTGGGACGCTTGGCGCCGTACTTGGAACGACCCTGACGGCGTGAATCAACACCTTGGGTATCAAGACTGCCGCGAACGGTGTGATAACGAACACCCGGCAAATCCTTGACACGACCGCCACGAATCAGCACAACTGAGTGTTCCTGAAGGTTATGGCCTTCACCACCGATGTACGAAGTGACTTCGTAACCGTTGGTCAGGCGTACACGGGCGACCTTACGCATCGCCGAGTTCGGCTTCTTCGGTGTAGTGGTATACACACGAGTGCAAACCCCACGCTTCTGCGGGCAGGCTTGCAGAGCCGGTACATTGGATTTCTCCGCCTTGCGCTTACGCGGCTTGCGGACAAGTTGATTGATCGTCGCCATACAATGCTGTCGTTGGTCCGGTCTGGTCAGGCGCGCCTTTCAGCACAGCCCTGCACCCGGATATGGGTCGGGGAATTCCGTTAGAAACTGGTCAGAGCCCTGATCTGATCCGTGGATAAAACCGAGGGCCTGAACGAAAGACAGACCAACGAAGTGGTTGGCCTGCTATCGAGCTCCGGAATTGTAAGGTCGGTGAGCTGGGGTGTCAACAGCTATGCGAGAGATTTTCGCATCTGATGGCATGCAATCGGACTTTTTTCATCACGAATGCGCCTTTTTCATCAATGACTGCTGCAGGAAGAGTATACAGAAAAGTCTTGATCTGACAATCCGGATAGCTTGAACGGTGCGGCTCCGGAGACTTTCAATGTCAGGCAGATCGCTTGGAATCGGACTCTACCGAGTGATGTGCATCATTGGATGCTTCCACATCATAGCGTTGCTGCACTTCTTCGCGCAGGATAGCTACATCCCTGGGCGCTTCCAGCCCGAGGCGGACGCGGTTTCCTTCGATATCCAGCACACACAGTGTGATGTCGTCGCCTATGAATATCCTTTCATCTACCCTTCTTGTCAAAATCAGCATCTGCTTGTTCTCTTTGTGGGTTTTTGCATGCTCTTGCCTAACCCACGTTGACGGCTGAAGAGCCCCCGGACTGAAGCCGATGCTCCGGGGACAGTGTTATACGTTTGACACGCAGCGCACACGACACCGTCATTCCGCACAAACGTCAAATTTTCAGCACGCGTCAGACATGCAAGCGTCAGGGTTTTGTCGGATAGCTGAAAATTTGAGACAAATCACGTTTCTCTACGTTACATTGAGCGGTGACCCACAATTTTCTCCAGAATGTAACCGTTACGTTTCATCCTGCTGAAAGCCCCATTTAACGGGGTTTCATGGAAGTGAAAGCACCATCCAATGCGCATCCAACGTTACATAACATGCCGATTGCGTCCCATTCTTGCTCCCTGTTTAACACCCGTGCCAATTTCGGCAAATTTACCAGGGAGCAGAGCGAAACCATGATGATCCAAGACAGCGAACAAGCAGCATCTCAACTCAGCGCCGAAGAAGTGACTCTCGCACTCAATGGGATTCTGACGACGGACAAGTTCGCGGCGTCCCCGCAGATGTCGGCGTTTCTCAAGTACGTCGTCGAGCAGACTCTTCTTGGCAATACCCGTCGTATCAAAGCCTTCACGGTCGGTATCGAAGCACTGGGCAAGCCTGCCAGCTTCGATCCTCAGACTGACCCATCGGTGCGCGTACTCGCCAAGCGTCTGCGTTCCTCTCTGGAAACCTATTACCTCCAGAATCCGGACACCACCGTTTTCATCGAAATGAAGCCGGGATCCTACGTGCCCAAGTTCCTGTTGCGCAGCGAAATGAAGGACGCCAGCCCCGCACGGCAGATGCCAAGCTATCAGAACACCGCTTCACCCAGCCTGGCGCCGAACCTGAACAACGATACCCCTGTCGACAACGACAACGCCATCAACGAAGAACAGACAGAAAGAGAGACGGGTATCAACCAACTCTGGCAGGCATACAAGACTGCTTCCAAGGTAGCCTGAGGCTGATTCGATTGCCTGTGAAACTGCCAACCTGCTGACTACTCGGATCGCCTCTGTCAGACGGACAGGGTTCTGGCGAGGAGAAAGGTCACAGGTTGGCAGGCAGTCTTCACTGATCGGGCAGTATCAGGCTTCTCCCAGCCTGCGTTTTTCCCGTACGACACTGATCTTTCCCGCTGACCCATACAGTGGCAAGTCATCCATCCTCTGCAGCGAGCGCAGCAGATCCAGGCTCTTGCGCGTGATCTTCAACTCGGACATGGCCACGGCCTTGTTGACGCGGTTCAATTCACGACAGGCTTCCAACTGCTCGCGAAGCTCAATCACGGAAGGTTCACCGCCGTAGTCCGAAAAGAGGTGGATCAGGAATGCATCGTTTTTCGCCAAGGCTGCAATCGCCTCGTTCTTCTTCTGCACCAATCCCGGCAGATCATCGGCATTGCGCACCTTCATCAAGGCGGCTTCGTCATTCAGCAGCTTCTCGAAATGCTTGATCTGCTCTCGCACCTGTGCCAAGTGAGACTGGACATGCGGCTTGTCGAATTCACGTACCGCAACGATCGAATTTTTATTGTTCATGATTCCTGAGACTCAGGTTAGCCGAAAGTCGATATCTTCTTTTTCAGTTCAGTACGGCAACAACGCCCTTCCCTACCACTACCGCGTCCACGACCTTGCCTGATCTGCTGTTCCTGACCTGTACGGGCTTGCCAGCCGCAGCATCCTTCAAGGCCACTCCCTTGGTCTGCAATCTCAGACCCGCGCTTTCCAGCCGAATGAGAACCGCTTCCCCCTTGCGCACGAGCCTGGCCGGTTTGAGCATTCGCTCATTGAGCACCTTGCCCGCGGATACGCGTTGAGAGAACGAGTACCCGATCCAAGGCGCCAGATCCGTCACCGGCACGCCCAGGGATGTGAATGCGGCGTTGTTCGCACCCAGCGTCACCGCCTGCCTGACCAGGACGTCTTCATCCAGCAGATCTCCACGTTGCACGCTACGTGACAAGACCCAGACCTCGCCTTGCAAGGTCACCGTGGACTGCACATGCAGTCGCCACGGTTTCGGGCCCGGACATTCCACTTGCACCGTCACTCTGCCGATGCTGCGACTGCCGGGTGACCAGAAGGCGTTCAGAGGGCTCTCACACGGAGCAAGCCGAAGTCGACTGTCCAAAGGGTTTACATCGACCTGAATGTCGCTATCTGAAGGTTGTTCGGAAATGACGAATTCCCTCACTGCCTGAGCAATCGCGTCCAGCGACTGGCGTTCCGCGGCAATGCCGGCAACGGGGGTGCCCACCAGCAGAAGGCTGCACAGAACGCCTTCATACCAGTTGCGACACCTCTTGTTTCGTATTTTCATGACTTCAGTTGCGCAAGCATCGGTCCATACGGCCGTATCGCGGAACTCTAGACTGAAGTTAACGGTAACAAGTTTGAGAGGTGCTTCACTAAACCCGCCAGCGGTCGAAAAGAGGGACATATTTCGGAAAGGAGAGACACCATGTCTATACGCATCAAGCGACGCTGGATCCTGCTGGCTGGCTGCCTGGCCATCAGTGGATGTACGGAAAAGACCATTATCAGAGAAGTCCCGGCAGCTTCACCCGAGTCGGGAGTCGCCGATGGCGAGCTGGACGACGGCAATATCGCCGACCCTGAAACTGGCAGCGATCCAGAGACTGATGTCGATGAGCAGGTGGACTCCGGCGCCACAAACGGCGACACCGACGACGGATCAGACATGGTGACCGGTGATACGGACGAGGATGCCGACACTGACGACGGATCCAACATGGTGACGGGCGATCCGGACGCTGAAGCCGAAGCCGAAGCTGAAGCTGAAGCTGAAGCTGAAGCTGAAGCTGAAGCCGAAGCTGAAGCTGAAGCTGAAGCCGAAGCTGAAGCTGAAGCCGAAGCTGAAGCCGAAGCCGAAGCCGAAGCCGAAGCCGAAGCCGAAGCCGAAGCCGAAGCCGAAGCCGAAGCCGAAGCCGAAGCAGAAGCCGAAGCCGAAGCCGAAGCAGAAGCAGAAGCAGAAGCCGAAGCCGAAGCCGAAGCCGAAGCCGAAGCTGAAGCTGAAGCCGAGGCCGAGGACGAGTCAGACCTGCTGGAGGATCCTCTCGATACAGACGAAGATACCGAGAGCGAAGTGTCAGACGGGTCGGTGGATTGCGACAACACGGTACCGTGCACCTGGGTCAGCGAGGATTCACAGTTCTCCGTCATCGTGACCAATGCCGACAACATCGGAACCCTCGACCGACTGCAACTCAACTTCACCATCGAAGTCCTGCACGACACTCAGGTGTCCATCAGCGGAGGTGGCAATGCCAGCGACGATGAAGGCAATCCCTATCAACCCATAAAAAGGCTGCTTGGCGCAGTTGGCACGAGTCGAGGCCTGCTGGCAGGTTCCTCGGTTGACGGCTCCATCCTGTTCAACCGGAAAGCGGAGAGCAAGACCCTGGACAACTGGTCTCTGACTCTGCTCGATGGAGGGCTGGTCCGCCTGCCGATGTTCTCCAACATCCCGGTCGGCACCTTGACCACAGACTATGCCGATTGTGAAGGTGTACTGCCCTGTATCTGGAATACGCCGGACGGCAAGGTGAGTATCACGCTGACCACAACCGGCGGCTATGCCAGTAACGGTCAACTGAGTTCAACATTCTCCGTACTGCCGACATCAGACATCTCCGTGGCGATAGACGCTGGAACCATTGCCATGAGTAGCGCTGGCCAGCGATTCACTGGCCGTACCCACACACTTGGCGGCAGCAGCGACTACCAGAAGCTGGTTGCCGAGGCCTATGGTGGCTATGGGTTGAATGGCTCCGTCATTTTCGCCAAGAACGGACTCGCACCGGAGATGCTCAACGAGCTGTCACTGGTTCTTTACCAGGATAGTCCAGTGCCTCGCTGGAATCCGAAATTTATCAACGTTCCAGTGCAACCATGACACCACGATGCCAGTTAACGGTAACAAGCAGCACTCGGCCTCACGATTCCAGATGGCAGGCCGAGAGCTGTATCAGGCAACAGAAAAAAAGGATTCGATGTACTCATGATTGATGATTATCTGTCGACTCATGCCAACTCTTTGAAGTTGCGCTCGCAAAGAACCAAGGTTCTGGCCAGCAATATCGCCAATGCCGACACACCCAACTACAAGGCGCGCGACATGGCGTTTGCCGAAGTTCTGCAGGATGTCGGTGGTACGCAACGTTTTTCCAGTACACGACTCGCTCTGAAAGGTGTCAAAGGTAGCAACGGCTCATTGGCTGTCACCAACTCTCGTCACCTCTCTACCCGCCAATCGGGCAGTACATCCGCTCCCCTTCTCTATCGCCAGCCGCAGGAAGCATCACTGGATGGCAATACGGTGGACAAGGATCTCGAGCAGGCCAGGTTTGCGGAAAACAATGTTCGATACCAGGCCAGTCTGGAATTCATCAAAAGCCGGGTCAGTGGACTGATTCGCGCACTCAGGAGTGAATGATCATGGCTCAAAGCATCTTTGACATTGCAGGCAGCGCCATGCGCGCTCAGAACCTGCGTTTGAACACCACCGCCAGTAACCTGGCCAATGCGAGTTCCGTGGCGGGTACCGCCGAGGAAGCCTATCGTGCCCGCCACCCGGTGTTCGCCGCTGTTCTGGAAAACGAGATAGGTGGCGTCATGAGTCGCGGCGTTGTCGAATCCACCCGAGAGCCCGACATGCGTTACGAACCCGGGCACCCTCTGGCCAATGATGAAGGCTATATCTTCGGTTCGAATGTGGACAATGTAGAGGAGATGGCGAACATGATGTCGGCCTCTCGCAGCTATCAGAGCAACGTTGACATGATCTCCACGGTACGCCAACTCATGCTCCAGACATTGAAGATGGGAGACTCCTGATGGTAGACATCTCAGCGTCAGCCCTGAACAGCCAGTACGCCATCCCCGAGCAGACCGAGTCCAAGTACAACAAGGAGCTCGGTCAGGATGAGTTTCTCGAGCTGATGACTGCTCAACTGAAGAATCAGGACCCGATGGAACCCATGGACAACGGGGAGTTCCTCGGGCAGATGGCACAGTTCAGTACCGTATCCGGTATCGAGGCCATGCAGGAGTCCATCGACAGATTGAGCTCCACATACGCTACCGGCCAGACACTGCAATCGGTTCAACTGGTTGGCCAGGAAGTACTGATTGAAAGTGGTTACATCGAACTTGCCGACACAGGGGCCACCGGTGGCTCATTTGAACTCGATGCAAGTTCCGGCGACGTCAGACTCGATATTGCCGATGCCAGTGGTGTTGTCGTTCGACAGATGAAGTTGGGTGACTACGTTTCTGGCAGACACGACTTTTCGTGGAATGGACTTGATGACAATGGAGATCGTGTACCGGCAGGAAGCTATTACGCAGTAGTAAATGCTCAACAAGGAGAAGAATTCGAATCTGCACCCGTACTGTCTGCAAGGATCATCGATTCGGTCGAATTCAGCGCAGGCGGTGACGCAACATTGAATACAAGACAAGGAGAAGCCCTGACATTGGCAGATATCAGACAGATTCGCGACGCAGCTTCCACTGCGAGCAGCGAGACAGAACTATAAACGTTGAGATAATGACATGACTTTCCAGATAGCACTGACCGGCATCAACGCCGCATCGACCGAACTCGACACGATATCCAACAATATCGCGAACAATGCAACAACTGGTTTCAAGCGCTCTCGTGCAGAATTCGCGGACGTTTACGCAACCAGTGCATCCAGCTCCAGCGGCTCTACCGTAGGCCAAGGTGTGCGAGTGGCGAATATTCGCCAGGAACACACCCAGGGGGACATGCTGTTCACCGATCGCAACCTGGACCTTGCCGTTGAAGGCCTGGGTTTCTTCCAGGTAGATGATGATGGCACGGCAAACTACACCCGATCAGGCAATTTCGGTCTGAATGATGAAGGGTATATCGTCGACAATACAGGCAACAAGCTACAAGGCTACGGTGTTGACACCAAGGCCGAGATCGTGCCCATCGTCACTGATCTGCAGATCGACTATAGCGACCTGCAACCCAACCGCTCGACAACCGTCGAGTTGACAGCAAACCTCGATTCCAAGGCCGAGGCGACTACGCCCATCACTGTCACTGCGGCAGATGGTACGCAGGAAACCGTGACTTTCAGTCCTGCCTACTCCAGTACCTACAACTTCTCGACATCAACCCTGGTGTACGACTCGCTGGGTTCCTCCGAGGTTGCCAACATCTACTTCCAGAAAGGCACCGACACCAGCTGGACTGCCTATGTCTACGTTGGTGATCAGGAAATCAGCGATGATGGTGGTGTTCAATTGAACTTCGACAGCTCGGGCTTGCTGACCGATATCAACGGCGGATCAACCACGTTCCAGTCCAACGAATATGCACCTGCTTCAGGTGGCGCGTCCAATATGTCCCTGCTGTTCGATTTCGCGGAAATCACGCAGTTCGATGATGCCTTCGGTGTCAACCGTATCTCGCAGGACGGATTCTCTGCCGGTCGTCTCGAAGACTTCGATATCAACGAGACCGGCATCATTTTCGGCCGCTTCTCCAACGGTCAGGCGAAAACCATGGGTCAGGTAACCCTGTCCAATTTCGCCAACGAATCCGGACTGCGACAGGTTGGCTCAACCAGCTGGACAGAAACATACAATTCAGGTGAACCCGCCACGGGAGCGCCGGGCAGCGCCAGCCTGGGATCGGTTCAATCCGGTGCTCTGGAAGGCAGTAACGTCGATATCACGCAGGAACTTGTTTCCATGATCGGCGCGCAGAGAAGCTTCCAGGCCAACGCACAGGTCATCAGTACCGGTGACACGCTGACCCAGACGGTCATCAACATACGCCGTTAATCGAGTAGACGCTGATGGATAGAATGATGTATGTGGCTATGTCGGGCGCGCGTCAAGTGATGCTCAAGCAAGCCAGCAACAGCCACAATCTTGCCAACCTGAACACGAATGGGTTCAAGGCAGATGTCGACAGTTTCGAGGCGCTACCGGTATACGGTCCCGGTATGCCTGGTCGAGTCTATGGCGAGAATCATCGCGCGGGTATCGATCATGCACCCGGGCAACTCATCAGCACAGGCGTACCACTGGATGTGGCACTGGACGGCGATGGTTTCATCGCCGTCCAGGACACCGATGGCACGGAGGCCTATACCCGTAACGGAAGTCTGAAGATTACCGAACAAGGTCTGCTGGTGACCTCCAGCGGACAGCCGGTTCTGGGTGAAGGTGGTCCCATCACCCTCTCCCCCTACGACGATGTGAGCATAGCGCGCGATGGAACCATAACCATCCAGCCCCTGGGTCAGGATGGTGGCGAACTTGCAGTACTTGATCGCATCAAGCTCGTCAACCCGGACCGTGCCGAGATCAAACGCAACGAGCGCGGCCTGTTCACGACACCCAACGAGGAAGAACCTGCAGACGCCGATGTGAAGCTGGCCACCGAATCACTGGAAACCAGCAATGTGAACTCGATAGAGGCACTGGTGACGATGATCGAATTGTCACGGCAGTATGAAACGCAGGTGCAGATGATGAGCACGGCCAAGGAGAACGATGTCACGGCCGCCCAGTTACTGAAGATCAGCTGATCACCATCAGCTGAAACCCCCAATACAGGAAAGGACAGACAACGATGAACGGAGCCCTCTGGACAGCCAAGACCGGCCTGGATGCACAGCAGACACGCATGCAGGTCATTTCGAACAACCTGGCCAATACCAATACCACCGGATTCAAGCGAGACCGTGCCGTCTTTCAGGACTTGCTTTATCAGACAGTCAGACAACCCGGCGCACAATCATCCCAGGACACGCAGTTACCCTCGGGCCTGAGCACGGGAACGGGCGTGCGAGTCGTCAGCACCGAAAAACTGCATTCACAAGGCAATCTCTCGCAAACCGAAGATCCTCTGGATCTGGCCATTCAGGGACGAGGCTTCTTCGAAGTCCTGACACCGGACGGTACTCTGGCCTACACCCGGGATGGCTCTTTCCAGATCGACTCGGAAGGTCAGATGGTGACTGCGACCGGCTTCACACTTCAGCCAGGTATTACCATCCCCGAGTTCGCCACCGGTCTCACCATTGGTCAGGATGGCACGGTAACAGCATCAATGCCTGGTAACGCAGCCCCGACTCAACTGGGTGTCATCGGACTCACCGATTTCATCAACCCCGCGGGATTGCAAGCCAAGGGTGGCAATCTCTATCAGGAAACGGCGTCCAGCGGCGCCCCATTACAGGGTACTGCCGGAATCGGCGGTCTGGGCAGCCTGATTCAGGGTTCAGTGGAAACATCGAACGTCAACATCGTTGAGGAATTGGTCAGCATGATAGAAACACAGCGTGCCTACGAAATCAGTTCCAAGGCAATCTCGACCACCGATGGAATGCTGCAATACATCAACAACAACCTGTAGGGCTGATCATGCACCTGCCCATGAATAACATCTGCCTGGCACTGGTAACAGGCTCACTGGTGAGCCTGTCGGCCTGCTCGCTGGCACCGGTGAAGGACAAGGACTTCACACCGGCCGATCCGCCGGTGGTCGTTCATGAGGAGAAGGCGGGTGGGGCCATCTATCAGGCCGCTACCAACCGCTTCTTCTTCGAGGACATTCGTGCACGTCGCGTTGGCGATGTCATCAATGTGATTCTCGATGAACAGACCAATGCCAGCAAGACCGCATCCACCAATGCGGCGAAGGGAAGCTCCGTCGGTTTTCCCACGCCGACCCTGTTTGGCGGCACCGTAACCGCCATGGGGCGCGACCTGCTATCCAATGAGGTTACCGCCAGCTCTGATTTCGCCGGCAGTGCCGACAGCAGTCAGAGCAACAAACTCACCGGCAGCATCGCTGTGGTCGTCGACAAGGTGCTCTCCAACGGCAATCTGTGGATTCGAGGACAGAAGCAGCTCACGCTGAATCAGGGTAGTGAAGTGGTGCAGGTGTCCGGCCTTATCCGTCCCATGGACATCACGCCGGAAAACACCATTCAATCGAATCAGATCGCCGATGCAAACATCACCTATGGTGGCCGAGGACTGCTGGCAGACAGCAACCGGCCCGGTTGGATGACTCGCGTCTTCAACAGTCCGTTCTGGCCTTTCTAGAGCGATCAGCAGCGCCCTCCTCCCCGGGGCTGACCGGGGAAAAGGCTTGAAAGCCGACGAAGACAAGGAAACCTAACGATGGACTCGCCAGACAATACCATGCACCACTTGCTACGCTCGCGACACTACCTGAGATCTGCCCTGCTGGCATTTGTCCTGTCGCTTCTCCTTGCCCCCGTGCATGCTGAGCGCATCAAGGATCTGGCCAGCGTTGCAGGCGTTCGCGACAACGCCTTGCTGGGCTACGGTCTGGTCGTCGGGCTCGATGGCACAGGTGATACCTCATCGGCATTCACCGAGCAGAGTCTGCGCAGCATGCTGGTTCAGTATGGCGTCACCGTCCCGCCATCGGTCAATCTGTCGTCGAAGAACGTGGCGGCCGTGTCGATCCACGCAGTGCTCCCTCCCTTTTCCAAGCCGGGTCAGAAGATCGACATCACGGCATCATCATTGGGAAACTCGAAATCTTTACGCGGTGGCACGCTGCTGATGTCTCCGCTTCGAGGCGCCAACGGTGAAGTCTATGCCATCGCTCAGGGCAACCTGGCAGTTGGCGGTCTGGGTGTCTCGGGTGCCGACGGCTCTTCCATCGCCATCAATGTGCCCAGCGTAGGAAGGATTCCCGGTGGAGCCACGGTGGAAAGAGCTGTCCCCAACCCCTTCGCAGACACCAGGCGGATCGTCTTCAATCTGCACGACCCGGACTTCACGACGGCTCGCCGCGCTGTCGAGGCGATCAACGCCGCACTTGGTACACCTGAGGCCGAAGCACTCGATGCCGTCTCCATTGCCGTCAATGCCCCGATGGAAGCCTCCAAGCGTGTAGCCTTCATCGGCTACCTGGAAGAGCTGAACATCGACCCGGGCGAAAGTGCCGGCAAGATCATCGTCAACTCTCGTACTGGCACGATCGTGATCGGTAGTCATGTCACCGTCGGTCCGGCCGCAGTAACCCATGGCAGCCTTACCGTCACGATCCGGGAAGACACGCAGATTGCCCAGCCGGAACCCTTCACGGATGGTGTCACCGCAGCCGTTCCGGAAACCGAGATCGATGTCGTCGAAGAGCAATCACGAATGTTCGAACTACCACGCGGCACCACCCTGTCGGATATCGTTCAGGCCATCAACAGCGTCGGTGCGGCTCCCGGTGACCTGGTAGCCATACTCGAAGCTCTGAAACAGGCAGGTGCGTTGCGTGCGCAGCTGATCATCATCTGATGACTGACGCGACTCCGGCAAATCTGAGTGCGTTGATACAGATTCAGCGCAGCTCCGCCGACAAGGGTCGGCTGCAGGGGCTAGACGCACGATCGGATGACAACGCCGATCAGGCCAAGGCTCGAGACGTTGCCAACCAATTCGAATCCCTGTTGATTCACAGCATGTTGAAAAGCATGCGAAAGACGACCATGGCGGAGAACACGTCGAATCAGCGGGCCTTGTACGACGATATGCTCGACAAGAACCTGGCCGACTCGATGATCAAGGCAGGAGGCCTGGGCATAGCAGACCAGCTGATGGGACAGTTGGGTGCGAAGTCTGGATCGACACCGGCACAAGGTGGCATTCACACGCAAAACCAGGGCACGCTGACACAGGACCGCCTGAAACTGCGTGAACTGGCCCATTCCCTGAACAGGACACAAGACAAGCCTGATACGAACAGGAAGGCCGACAGCACGGCAAGCTCATCGATGAGCGCGCCCGAGAAGGGCCTGGCACGCCTCAAGCTGCTGTCCCGCTTGTGGGGAGACGCCGAGGATTCCCGGTCCGGTTCCGATTCCGGCAAGACGGCCTTTCTACAGACTCTGGCCCCGCATGCACAGCGCAGCGCGCAACGTCTGGGCACAAGCCCCAGCGCCATTCTGGCAATTGCCGCTCTGGAGACCGGTTGGGGGCAATCCATGCTGACGCATGCATCCGGTGAGTCGTCGAACAACTACTTCGGCATCAAGGCCGGTGCAGATGATCCCGACTTCACCAGTAACACGACAACCGAGTACATCGAAGGCAAGTCACGAAACGTGGAAGCACGATTCAAGTCTTATGACAGTACTGCCGATTCAGTCAGTGGGTTCGCAGATTTTCTGTTGGAAAATCCCCGTTATTCGACTGCCCTGCAACACGCGAGCAATCCCGAACGGTTTCTTCGGGAATTGCATGACGCAGGTTACGCCACTGACCCTCGTTACGCTGACAAGGCCATCACGGTCATGCGGCAGGTTGAACAGCACAGATTACAGCCATGAATGACTTACTGAATACCGGAAAATCCGCCCTGTTCGCCTTTCAACGGGCTCTGGCAACCACCTCTCACAACATTGCCAACGTCAACACCGAAGGCTACACCCGTCAACGGGTGGACATGGATGCCATTCCTGCGACGAGCACCCTGCTCAATCAGCCCGGCGGCGGTGTACGGGTGGTCGGCATTGAACGCCTGCACGATCAATTTGCCACGGCTCGCGTCAACTCGAGTACCAGCGAGTTCACGGAGCAGGATACCTACCATACAATGGCAAGCCGGCTGGACAATCTGATGGCTTCGGACAGCGCCAGTGTTGCACCGGCCATGAGCGACTTCTTCAACGCACTGCAGGATGCCAATGCGGACCCCTCCTCTCTGGCAACGCGAGAAGTCGTCCTCGATAGCGCCGACCAGCTGGCACAGCGCTTCCAGAGCCTGCAGGGACAGTTCAACGACACCAATAGTGAAGTCAACGGTCGCATTCAGGCGGCCACTGAAACCGTCAGTGACCTGGCTCAATCCATTGCCGAGGTCAACAGACGAATCACGAGCGTTTCCGACGCCAAGAACACCGAAGCTGCCAACGACCTGCTCGATCAGCGCGATCAGCTGCTCAAGGAGCTCTCCGGCTATATCGACATCGACACCTCCTTGCAGGAAAACGGCGCTCTGAACGTCTTCATGGGCAAAGGCATCAGCCTGGTCATCGATGATGTGGCCCGTGAAGTCAAGGCTGTGCCCGACGACACCTACCCGGAAAGACTGCAGATACAGGTCGGTAGCGATGGCAATGAGCAGAACATCTCGGCACGCTTGCAGGGTGGTGAAATCGGTGGATTGAGCGAATTCCTCAATCAGACACTGCAGCCTGCCATGGCAGAGCTGGGAAGACTGGCCTTGAGCGTTGCCGATGCCGTGAACGAGACTCACGCCAGCGGCATCGATATGAATGGCGAAGCCGGCGGCCCTGTATTCGAACTGGCCGCCCCGCAGATCTATTCCAGCAGCAACAACTCCGGCTCGGGAACGCTCAGTGCCGAGATCAGCGATGCCAGTGCACTGGAGGCCTCTGATTACCTGCTTCGTTTCGATGGCGCGAACTTCACCGCCACACGCAATTCCGACGGCAGGGAAACCAGCGGTCCGATGCCGCTTGAACTCGATGGTATCTCCCTGAGCCTGTCCGGTACGCCCGATGCAGGCGATACCTTTGTGCTTTCGGCAACAGGCCGGATTGCATCGACCATGAACGCGGTTCTGGGCAGCGCCGAAAACATTGCCCTGTCGGGTCCCTTGACTACCCGCAGCGAACTGGACAATCTCGGTGACTCCCGGATCAGCAGTGCCAGTGTACTGGATACCGAGAATGCCGCATTGACAGATTCTGTCGACATCGTGTTCACATCCGAAGACAGCTACAACATCGTCGATTCGAGCTCGGGCAACACCCTGACCAGCGCAACAGGCTATGCGGAAGGCGATGTGATCGAGTTCAACGGGTGGCAGGTGTCGATCAGTGGCGATATCCAGGAAGGTGACACACACCGTGTGGAGGCCAATGTCTCCGGGATCGGCAACAACAGTAACGGAATGTCTCTGGCCGATCTGCAGAACTCACTGACCATTGGCGGAAACCAGACATTCAACGAAGCCTATGGCTCGATGGTCTCGCGCATCGGTGCGCAGACCAATTCGGCAGAAACCCGTGCTACGGCGCTGGAGTCACTTCGTGACGACGCGGTGGAACGACAGCAGTCGACGCAGGCGGTGAGCCTCGACGAAGAAGCGATCAACCTGACACGTTTCCAGCAGGCCTATCAGGCTTCCGCACAGATCATTACCGCAGCTGACGAGATGTTTCAGACAATACTGGGAGTAGTCCGATGATCACGACACGAATGTCATCCAATGTTCTGGCATCGAGAATCGCAACCGATCTGATCCAGAAACAGAGTGAACTGGCGCGCGCTCAAACGCAGATCAGCACGGGCAAGAGAATCAACACGCCATCGGATGACCCTGCCCAGGCGGCCCACATCGTCAAGATGCAGCAGGCCGAAAGCCAGCTGGATCAGTACCAGCGCAATTCATCGATCGCCGAATCCCAGCTCTCTCTGGAGGAGACGGCACTGACCGGCACAGCCAATACCCTGATGCGTATCCGTGAACTGGCGTTGACAGCCAACAGCGGTACCGTGGACGATACGACGCGAGCCGCTCATGCTGCCGAAGTCGAACTGCGCCTGGATGAGCTCTACGACCTGGCCAACGCCCAGGACACATTGGGGAACTATCTGTTCAGCGGCTCCAATACACAAACACAGCCCTTCACGCGAGACCCCGCTGGTGTCTCGTACAATGGCAGTGACGATGCGCAACTGACAACCATCGGACTGGGAAGAACCATCCAGACCGGCGATTCCGGTGCTGATGCCTTCATGCGCATTCGCAATGGTAACGGTACGTTTCAGGTAGGCACTGACCCGGTCAATACGGGAAGCGGCACCATTGCTCAAGGCTCTGTCATGAACAGGGGTGAATACCAGAACAAGGCATTCGAAATCACGTTCACCGCTGACGATGCCTACGACATCGTGGATGCTGCTGATGGATCGATTCTGCAATCGGGTAGCTACGAATCGGGAACAGCGATCGAGTTCAATGGCATCACGACTGGCATATCGGGCCAGCCGGCTACCGGAGATGTATTCCATGTATCACCCAGCAGCAATCAGGACGTCTTCACCACGGTGTCGAACTTTGTCGAGGTGCTGGGACGATCACCGAGTTCCGCTGCTGACAGAGCCGGCATGCAACAGAGTATCGATCAGCTGATCGGCGACATTGACCAGAGTCTCGACCACATCAACTCGGTGCGAGCTCAGGTCGGTACGCGATTGACCAATATCGACAGCAGTCGCGAAGAGAATGCGGACGTCAAGTTGCAGATAGAACGTACACGTGCTGATGTTGAAGATATCGACATTGCTGAGGCAATCACGAACCTGCAGACGCAGATGACTTCCTTGCAGGTCCTTCAACAGACCTATAGCAGGGTGGAAAGTCTCTCATTGTTCAACTACATCAGCTGATACAAACCTCTACAAGATCACCCGACTGAGCCCCTCACATCACAAATTTACAAAGTTCACTCGTGTTTTTTCCGTTTTTTGCTGCGATCCCGTTTATCAGGGCATGAAAACATCCGATACATAACCTATGTGTGCATGGTTCTGACTTCAGGACCTCTTCACGACAAGACGCCACATCAACCAATGTAAAGGATTTCCCGAATAGCGAGATTATAAAAAACAATGGCACAAACAATAAATACAAATGTCATGTCACTGACTGCGCAGAGAAACCTCACGCAGTCCCAGTCAGCATTGTCCACTTCGATGGAGCGGCTCAGCTCCGGCTTGCGAGTCAACAGCGCCAAGGATGATGCCGCTGGTCTGGCCATAGCCGAGCGCATGAATACTCAGGTCAGGGGAATGAACGTTGCTATCCGCAATGCAAACGACGGTATATCCCTCGCACAGACGGCTGAAGGCGGCTTGCAGGAAGTGAACAACATGCTGCAACGCATGCGTGAACTGGCCGTACAATCCAAGAATGGCACCAACTCCGACAGCGACCGATCCAACCTGGATGCAGAATTCGCAGCCTTGAATGAGGAGATCGGCCGAATTGCGGAAACCACGGTGTACAACGGCCAATCGGTCATCAACAGTGCTGGCGGCAGTGTCAGTTTCCAGGTCGGGGCCAATAATGGTGCGGCCAACTCGCTGACCATCGCCCTGACTGAAGTGGCCTCCATCGCCGGTGCCACAGTCTCTTCGGTTACCGGTGCATCGAACGCCATTTCCGCCATTGACGGGATGATCGATGACGTCACCGCATCCCGTGCCGCCTTCGGCGCCATGCAGAGCCGTTTTGAAAGCGCCATCAACAACCTGCAGGTAGGCATGGAAAATCAGGCTGCTGCTCGCGGCCGCATCGTGGATGCGGACTTCGCGGTGGAAACCGCCAACATGACGCGCTCTCAGATATTGCAGCAGGCGGGTAATGCCATGGTCTCGCAAGCCAACTCTTCCCCGCAGAGCGTTTTGCAGCTGCTCGGCTGATGATGTACTGGCAGCTCACAGGATGAGCTGCCCTCTCAGCCTCGGGAGCGTCCCTCCCGAGGCTTTGTGACAAGGCAATGATGATTTCATCCGGTCAGACTGAGACCACGCCAGTCAAGACAAGCGCCAGGCCCTGACCGACAGGTCCGCCTCAAGTGCCCCGGAAATGGTTGTGTCGTCCCCAACCACCCTCGTCACCCTCGTCACCCTCGTCACTCCCTCGTCACTCCCTCGTCACTCCCTGTCACTCCCTGTCACTCCCTGTCACTCCCTGTCACTCCCTGTCACTCCCTGTCACTCCCTGTCACTCCCTGTCACTC
>CANLNQ010000050.1 GCA_947492525.1 uncultured Granulosicoccus sp. | reverse complement strand
TGAGATGAAGCTTGGTAACTAAATCTTATCAACCTGAGGCCACCGCCTCAAAAGTACGAAACTTATCGTACGCTACCGCTGGACGACTTCAACCGCGAAGCCATACATATCGAAATCGATACCAGCATCAATTCTCATAGACTGATACGGGTGTTCGAATAACTTCAAAAGGAGTATGGGCTGCCGCAAGTTCTGCGGACAGACAACGGCCCAGAGCTTTTAGGTGAGGTTTTTGTTTCCTGGGCCAAGCAGGCTGGGATGGCCATCCAGTATATCCAACCTGGGAAACCCAACCAGAACGCCTTTATCGAACGATTCAATCGAACCTACCGGGAAGAGGTTCTCGATCAACACTTGTTCAGCAATTTGAAAGATGTCAGAGAAGCGACCTACTGGTGACGACTCGAATACAACGAAGAGAGACCACATGACTCTCTGAATGACTACACACCCCTCGAAGTCCGACAAAAAGCAGTAGCAAACTCTAATTACGAACTGTCCTATTGATGGGGAAGCTTACAGTAGAGCCTCCGTCATCTGCAGATGAATTGCTCCATAACAGACTCCATCTTGGCTGCATCGGCAACACTGGACTGGTCCGAATCGCACAATCTTCAGACTATTCGCTCGGCAGTGTGTCAATTCCAACCATCTTGTGTTCTGCGTTAATAGAGGGAAAACTAACATCTAATATGGTGTGATACAAGGAACGCACTCCAGCCTTGTGCGTACGCGCAATCTTTGCTCGCCAATGAACGTCTTATTCTTTGAGTTCACTTTGCACAATGGCCGTACAAGCAAAGCATTCAGAATGTGTTACTCCCAGGTTTCTGCTTATCGACCATTCCGCGACGGCCCCTTCCCCGGTTTCATATTAGTCCTCTATAGAGAAATATTTTATATATCTTAATGTTGATCAGTCCGTCTCGCACTTGCCATATCTATCGTGAAAGCACTATTAGATGAATCGGCATCGTCGACAAAGACAGCGCCTTCCATCTAACTGAGTTTTACAGCTGTGGTATTATATTTATCATTATTATATTTTTTCTACCTATTCAACATCCTTGAATGATAGATCAGGATGCAAACTGAATCTCATGAAATTCTGATGCAGAGTAGGTAGTATCTTTTCATAAAAATAGTCCTTTATATATTCTTTCACGCGGAATTCTTCACTGTTATCAGTTCTTCCACCATCAGAATATCACCCACTACCCATGACCTACCAAGGCATACAATATATCTATCAACATTATCTAATTACTGGCTCTTCTCCGAGAATCAAAAGACACACAACAATATTTATAAAATATCTATACAATTATTGGATTTCTCTAGACAATGCAGCCCTACCTTCATAGTGCCCTAGACTGCTTTGGTACTTTATATATGAAATCGGGCTTTTCCATGGACTGTATTTACACCAACTTTTAATTTTATATAAAAACATAGATTTAACATTAATAGATGACCAAGGTCGGATACTGTGTGAATCAAGTACTTTTATAAAATCACGATATGCGCATCTACTGACTTTCCCAAGATACTCTTTTGTCATCCTACTTTCTGATATAAGATGATCCAACTCTAACTCTGGCCAGTAAGCCACATCCCACCCAGAATCCAATACATATAGCACTAGATCGCAATCACCTGCAGAACTTAATTCATCACCTTTCCTATCAGATATCGGACTACTACCTGCACCGGCAATCCAGTGGGAGATAGCTTCCTTTCTCATAACCATACCAGCACCTATGGGAGAACATTCATCATATCGTTTTTCTACTTTATATTTTTCGGCCGTAAATATAAGTGATTCATCACCTAGATCCCGGCAACCTAAGGGAGCAATACCGAGACTAAACCAGCTTGGTGGAATAACATCAAATACAGGCTTATTTTTTCCACCAGCAGCGCCTACACGAGGGTATTTTTTACTTAAGCTATAGGCATTCGCAAGATAATGTGGACATAGAACATTATCATCATCGCAAAATACGATTAAATCTGTATTCGTATTTTTCACTCCGGCCAACCTCGCCTTTGTAAGCCCCAATTCCGGCTCAAAAACAATATTGAAATCACCCTTAAATATATCGCGACACCAAACCTCGTCCACAGGTGATTCAGAGTTATTATCTACCAAAATAACACAAAACTTCTCACTATCTAATGACTGCTTTTGAAGACTCAAAAGTGTTTGATAGAGTCGGTTCAAGTCTGGGTTATATGTCGGTATTACCACTGTAATATTCATAGCTTGCCACTACCACTTTTACGATATCTCACTATCTCTGCAGGAACTCCGTATGCAACAGCATTACAAGGAAGACTTTTGGTAACTACAGCTCCGGCACCTACAACACATCCATCGCCGATTTCTACACCACCAGTGACAACAACTCTAGCTCCCAACCAAACATCGTTGCCAATACGCGTTTTTTTTTTAACATTCTCACAAGAACGAATCAAAACTCCTGCATCGGGTATAGCATGATCTGACGACAATATAGTACAGCCCATCGCAATTAAAGAATCATCACCGATACAAACACCGCCATGCCCATAAACTATAACTCCAGGCCCCAAGTAAGTTCGTCGACCAACTGTAATATCACCCCTCCAACACTCCAGCCTTACACCTGATTCCAGCTTACTGCCACTACCAACCTCAATAAAACTATTCAAGGAAGACAAGTGTGTTTCTAGGTAAACACCACTACTAATTTTAACTGTATTATGTATTCTGCAGCTGCCATTAAACAGAATATAATAAAAATGACGCCACAATTGCATGACACGAGAGAAATATCGCCTTCTAAAGATTCGCAGAAACATACCTTTCTCGAAAACTCAAGCTTAACAAATAAAACATCAATTAAAATCCACCAAAAATCGCACTAAATAAAATCTTCAATACTCAAATAACTATATTTTTATACATACTCATGCACGCTCACTTAAAATAATATGGCCAATCTGTAAAGCATTAAAATTAACAACGGAAAATCAATATCGATAGGTCTTAGCTTTGCACCCAAACACCCTTCACCCTCATATTGCCTATTTGTGAAGTAGAAATACCCATTGGAATAGGAGGAGCAACGAACAGGAAATTAATATAATCCTCCTCTATATGATAATTTTGACTTCTATCACCAAAATAAAGCGAAACCACGTATTCACCAGCATGCAAAGGAATATCAGTTACTGAAAAATTCAAAATCCCCGATGTACCTCTTTTGGATACAAAGGTTTCATCCATCATAGTATTGTGGCCGAATACTGGATTACCGAGGATGTCTTTTACCACCAAACCAGCGAACGGCTTTTCCAGTGCATAAGGTGACTCGAATTCTAATCGCACCACCAAGTCGCCGTGCCTTAATGAATCATCACAGATAGAAGCATGCACAATATGGGGTCCATCTCCACCCCTTAAGGCTCTATCATTATTTTTAGAAATTTTATTCGTGTATGCATAAACAGCATCTTCGACGGCACCATCAAATACCTTATTGCCAGAGTGCAGCACTATTCCACGATTACACAAAGACTGCACCGCTGCAATATTATGACTTACGAATAGAACCGTCCTGCCGCCTACAGCAACATCTTTCATTTTTGATAAACATTTCTTTTGAAACTCAACATCACCCACGGCTAAAACTTCATCTACTACTAAGATCTCTGGCTCCAAATGGGCAGCCACTGAAAAAGCCAATCTTACGTACATTCCACTACTATATCTTTTCACCGGCGTATCTAAAAATCTCTCAACTCCGGAAAAATCAACTATTTCATCAAATTTTAATTTTATTTCATTACGAGTCATACCGAGTATGGCACCGTTTAAATAAATATTTTCTCGACCTGAGAGCTCCGGATGAAACCCTGTACCAACCTCTAGAAGACTGGCTACACGACCACGTAAAATCACTTTACCTTCAGATGGCTCGGTGATACGAGACAGTATCTTTAATAGAGTACTTTTTCCAGCTCCATTGCGACCAATAATGCCTACAACTTCGCCTTGATCAACCTCTATATCCAAACTTTTCAGTGCAGAGAAGAGCTCAACCTCATCTCCCTGTATTATTTGCCGTCCTGCGGCCATATCCATTACTTTACGACCAAATCCAGCGACAGTTCTCCCGACTACGTCTCGAAGCGCTGTATAGCTACCTGTATCTGATTTATGTCCAATTAAATAAGTCTTCCCAAGCCCTTTAATCTCTATGATAGGTTCCGACATAATCTAAATCAAATCCGCAAACGTTTTTTCCATTTTGCGGAATTGGTTAATCCCAAACCACAAAAAAAACAATGTAACAACAACACTTAATATAAATCCTGGTATATATATATTACTTTCACCAATAATACACCAACGAAACCCATCGATAACACCCACAACAGGATTAAGGGAATACAACAACCGCCAGTTATCCGGTATTACGTTGCTACTAAATCCAACTGGGGATACGTATAGTCCGAACTGCACAACAAAAGGAATAATATAGCGAAAATCGCGATATTTCACATTAAGAGATGTAATCCACAATGCGGGGCCGATACTAGCCAACACTGCTAAAAGTAGAAATAAAGGAAGCAATAAGAACTGCAAACCAGGCACCCATTGATACCAGAGCATCATGAACAATAGAATTATAAAACTAATTACAAAGTCCAAGAGAACTACAACCATAGTGGACGTCGGCACTATAATTCTTGGAAAATACACTTTGCTAATTAAATTTGCATTAGATACCAAACTATTAGATGCTTCCGACAACGCAGTTGAAAAGAATGTCCATGGAAGCATTCCTGCAAACACTAATAAAGCATAAGGTGCTTCACCCTCGCTAGGCAATTTAGCAACCTTACCAAAAATAACTGTAAAAACAATCATTGTCAGGAAGGGGCGTATCAGCGCCCATGCGACTCCAATCACGGTCTGCTTATAACGCACCGAGACGTCTCGCCAAGCCAGTACTTGAAAAAGCTCTCTATAATGCCATATATCTTTCCAATAATTTTTGTTCGCTCTTCCTGGCTCTAATACAAGTTTTTCCTGCAAAATTTCACTCCGTAACTTTAAATAAATCAAAATTTTCAAAAACGTTACCGGTCATATATTCGCAAGCAACCCAATAACCTTAGCCACAAAGCCGCACTCAATTCCTAAGGCTTGCCTAGAAAACCTATCTACAAAAGTACTCGATAATATTCCAGCCATACTTGACATTAGCAACATTTCAGGAAAAACAAAATAATCAACAATAATTAATTAATTCTAAATATTACAAAAAATACTTCAAATAAATTAATTCATAAATCAATAGATACGCCGCTTATCTGCACCAATTCTTTTAACATCGCTAATAACAATGATATACCAATATTAAATTGCTAATAATTCATATAGCTGCAATATTCAATTTCTTGAACAATCTTAATAAAAAATAACGCTGCAAGAAAAATACTATGGCTGATATATAAATAAATGACCCTACCAGCTTTGGTAGCGAAGTTCCAAAATAACAAATTGGCAAAACAATCATAACGCAAAAACCTGCGTTTAATAAAGGAGAAAGCTTTTTATACGAGGACAACTCATACACAAGCCGCCCGACTCCAAAACCTAAAATGAATTCAATAACTAGCGCACCAAACACCCCGAAATCAATATACATTTCAGTCAAATTACCCAAGCTAATAGACACCTTAGAAAGGTCCCACAGCGGAGGCAAACCGGTGTATTCGAGCATAACAGCGGTGTCCGAAGGCAGAGATGGCTTATTAGGAAACAGTATTCTCGGCATCGTTACATGCTTAATAGCCTGCCAGGTCATATTACCATACTCATGCGCCTGTCTATTAGGAACGTTTTCCATGGTAAGTGCTAAAAATTCTATATAACCGTGCCGGCGAACTAGCCTTTCAAATCCATCACTAACAGTACTGAGGTCCATTGCAGAGGCAAACCCCCCTATATACGAAAGGCGTTGTCCCATCGAAACATCTACAACTTGATACCCTGTTCCGTGATTGACGAAGGTTCTGTAATCAGCTTTCATAGCTGACCAGAAAATCGCAACGATCAAGACTGCGATTGAAGTGCCAAAAAACACAAATATATCTTCTCTTCTAAAATTCGAACGAGCTGATATAGCGGCAACAAATACAGTTAAAACAGTAAATTTAAATTCTGCGAAAAAACCTGTCATACCAAATATGATGTCGCCCAAAACTATCAGCGCCAACAATTTGTAATTACTTCTACTAAGCAAGCTAGAATATGTCAGGGCAAACAAACCTAAATATTTTATGCTTGCCGCCGCCAATACTGGCTGATGAAGAGAAGGAGGAACTATAGACACAATTGTGGAAAGGGTATATCCAAAAATTATTGCAAATATAGAAAGTCTTCGTACTTTTCTCACCCCCCATCTACGTACACTTTCTTTTAGTTTTCTATTAAAATAACTTCTATACTTTAGTTTACATCCAAAATACATACCAAACGCCAATGAAACAATACCAGCCAAACCTAAGTACGCTGCTGGTTCCATGTTAGCGTTGAAATTTGATATTTCATCAATGCTGAGCCCATTCCAAATAGTAGATATTGGCATTATAGCTACTTCTGACCATTGAAAAAGCACAGGGAGAAGCAGAATTGGTGGAAAATCGTTGCGCCATAAAAGTAAAACAACGATGATCAGAGAGGTAGATGATGCTAAAACTGTCATCGGGCTTTTACTAAAAGCAAAACCTAGAATAATAAGCATGATCGCCAACCACCTTACACCGGTTGCCAATAACTTTACATCTTTTCTCGGCCTGCTATTTGATCCACGATCTTTAGTTTGCATTATGGCGCTTACTCAATAGTGTTCTTCGTATCGGATTCATACAGGCCATCGATCTGCACAGAAGAACCATCCATAGTATTCTAAAAATCCTTGCCTAGAACTACCAGGCGGCTTGCACAATAAGGCGCCGCATCATGCATAGCAAATAAACAATCTCAGCGCAAATGGCCACCATACCTACATTAGAACCTTACCTTCGAAATTATAATACAAGGAGCATCTGACGCACTACACCATTAGAGTAGGATTCAAAAACACCAAAACAATTTAAAACAACATATAGAAGACATTTTACCTAGAATAATACGTATATTTCACTGCTGAAATAATACCTTCACATGCTTTTTCGATAGAAAATTTATCAGAAACATATCTAATCTCTTTTTCAGTTGGGATATTATTAATAGTGGCTTCTATAGCTATTGCAGCCGCGAATGGATCTCCAGTCTTATATAATCTACCTACGTAACCATCAGCACCTAGATCAGGTGAAGATCCTACTGATTCGGATAGTACGACAGGCGTACCACATGCAATAGCTTCATTAACAACGAGCCCCCAAGTTTCGCGAGAATTTGATGGTAATAGTAGTATGTCTGCAGCTGCGTATACAGCTGGCATCTTAGTTTGATTCTGAAAACCAAGATTGTAAATGGAGACATTCAATTCCTGCGCCCTATTCAAAACCAAATCTTCACATTTTCCAGAGCCAGCAATCATCAACGATACCTGCATTCCTCTTTTACATAGATGAGCTACGGCCTCTACGGCATCCAAAGGTCTCTTAAAATCTACTAACTTTCCTGAAAAAAGTACGATTGATTCATTTTTAATACCTAACTCATTCCTCATCTTCGTGCGTACTTCAGTTTTTGCTGCAGCACGAAATCGCTTCACATCAACACAATGAGGAGAATGAAAAAGTCTGCTCACGGGATATTTATAATTTCGATAGTAATTATAATTTTTAATGCCTACGTAGCAAACCGCATCAAATAGCCTTAAAAAGATAGGCAGGCCGAGCACTCTAACCAAACGCTTAAACTTACCAGCGGACATGCCTAATTGATTGTCTCCACGAATTATCACAGGAACTCCAATGAGTTTCGCAGCAATTATTGCTTGAATGAATGATTTAAGATACCAACCCATAACTATAATAGAATCGTACTGCCCCTTACGCAATATAGGCCCTATATCTGGCGTGTCTGCACCTTTAAAGCTGGATGGATTTGGTGCAGATGACACATTGTTTAAAAATATATATTTATATCCACTTAAAAGATCAATATCCCAGGAAAAAGGCACACCAAAGCCAGCATCTGCTTGATGCTTCTGACTTGCAGACTGCGTGTAGTAAACAGTTAGATCTACCATCTTAGATAGATAGCGAAAGATTGGCGCGTAGTATTGCACTGGGTGAGAAGCGATTATAGCCACTTTTAAAAAAGCATTTTTGGAGGGTTCAATCCCATTCTCATATGATATGCACATATTAACCTGGTAAATATAGAAGTTCAGACGTGATCTGACACTAAGTTTAAGATCCGAAAATTTTCAATTGACTCGGAAAATTTGAGAATTTTTAATTCCAATTGGAATTGCAAAATTAATCTTAAATCAAAGCCAACTTTCATTTTTCATAGCACCGAAAAAGTCTTCTATTGTAAGGTAGAGCTGATCATTCTGGCAGAGCAGCGTCAGAACGTCCTCTCTAGCCTTCGGAGTAATGTATTTCACCAGATACACCTTCTATCATGAAAAGGAATCTGTAGACAAAGTCATAGTAGTTGCTATTTTTAGAGAAGAATAGAAGAAAACACAATCCTAAATGCAGAATCGACATTCACGTGAAGAATGCTTTTCGCAAGCATTCTCTCTCTGAGTCAGAGCAACATGATTATCAGCTTTACTTCGTACTTAATGACACCGTTCAGATGACGGCCAAGACCAAACACTCGCAGACCAAGGGCATTGTTAAGCGATTCCACGAGACCAATCTGAAAAATCTCTATAAGATCAACTCCCCAAGAAATATATTCTCTACTTACGATCAGCTACAGTCAGATCTTGCCTACCGGATTATCGGTTAAAGAACATAACGCGAACGTCAAAGAAAGAAGTACCTTAGCAAGACTCTGCTCAGGATACTATTCAATGGATAACGTGACTGGAGTGAAGGACAACTAGGTTGAGCTAACAGATCACGTCGAGACTTCTACAGCTTCGGGGTACCCAGACTTCACCAAGGCTAATATATCCAAATGAGAACTACTATTTCTATTATTCTTATACGGATAAAATTTCCAACCACTTGTTTCTAACTATTCTGCGGCTGTACTCTTTATCAAAAAGAGCGCGTGCATTAATTTCTTGTTTTTTCGCTAGATCTGGGCTTTCTGAGAGTTTCATAATCAGATACGCCAATTTATCACCATCGCTAACATTCACGGAACTACCACAGTTATTTTGACGAAGCAGGTCAGCAACTTCGCCATTCGCATCTCCGACAAATATTGTGGGCCTTCCGACCGCGAGTATTCCATATATTTTACTGGGAACAATCAGCCCTTCAAGCCTTGGACTCAACGACACTAAATGTACATCTGCTGCACTAAGACTTTCACTTAGGCGCTCACGTGGCTGGTAAGGTTGAAATCCTATCGAATCTAGACAACGCCTTCTCGCTTCAAATTCCAATAATTCACGCTGCGCTCCTCCCCCAATGAAAAGAAAGACAACGTCTTTATGCTTAGATAGTATTTCTGCCGCATAAAGAATAGTCTCGAATTCATGCGCTCGTCCTAGATTTCCAGAATAACCGACAACAAACTTTCCTTGCAATCCCCATTCTGATCGTAGTGGATTCTCTTCTCTTGATATCGGCTTAATAGCTCTTCCATCAGCCCAGTTAGGGATAATATGAATTCCTATATTGCCACCCACCTCTTTGCGTACAAACTGCTCCATGCTTTTACCTAATACAATATTCGTATGAGCATTTCTCAGGGTCGCATTACGTACTGTTTTTAGTACACGTAATGTTTTACCTCGAACTAACTTCACACCCAGTTCTTCAGCCACCTCGGGGAACACGTCTTGCAGCCAATTGATAAGTACTGCTTTTCGTAGCTTAGTTACCACCGCAGCGATAACGGATATCAGTGGCGGGTCTGTTTTCGCAATAACAATCGTATTAGAGTCGGTTCGAGCTAATAAACTCCAGGCGGCCGTTACATAAAACGTTATATAGTCCAAGGCCCTACCTGCCAAATTACCCCTGCCAAAACGACTCGTCCATACTCGGTGCACCAACACACCGTTTACCGTCTCTTTACAAAGGAGTCGTGCAGAGGAGTCATCATATCTCAGTCGGCTCGTCACTATTTCAACGCGATAACCCTCCTCAACCAGATCAAATGCAAGATCACTCAAAAGTTGACTTGTGGCTGAGTGGTCGGGATAGAAGAATCGGTTGACAAATATGACTTTCTTTTTGACTGACTTTTCAATTTCTTGCATGATCTAGATTCCGTAAATACCACGCATAGGCATCTGTCAGTCCTTGCTCCAGTTCTAATTGTGCTCGCCATCCCAAAGTATTCAGGCGGCCTACATCCAAGAGCTTTCTTTTTGTACCGTCAGGTTTAGATGTATCGAACACCAACGATCCCTCAAAACCTGTCACTCGCGCAATTGTTTCTGCTAGCTCACGAATAGTGCAATCTACTCCCGTACCCACATTGACATGGCTAAGCATGGGCTCTGTAGTATCTTGATAGGTATGCGAAGGCAGCTCCATCACATGAACACAAGCTGCGGCCATATCATCCACATGCAGAAATTCGCGCATGGGCTCTCCACTCCCCCAGATCACCACTTCACTCGAGTTGTTCTGTACAGCCTCGTGAAAGCGTCTCAACATACCGGGAATAACGTGACTGTTCTCAGGATGAAAGTTGTCATTCGGGCCGTATAGATTAGTTGGCATGACACTTCGATAGTCGTGCCCGTACTGACGGTTGTAACTTTCACACAACTTGATACCTGCTATCTTCGCGATCGCGTATGGCTCGTTGGTTGCCTCCAGGATACCCGTCAATAGCGCGTCTTCGCGCATCGGTTGTTCAGCATTTTGGGGGTAAATACAACTGGAGCCAAGAAAAAGCAATTTCTCTACATCGAAAAGATGAGCCGCATGTATGACGTTGGCTTCTATCATCAAATTCTCGTAGATGAATTCTGCCGGATAAGTATCGTTAGCTTGTATACCACCGACCTTCGCTGCAGCCAGATAGACCTCTTGAATCTGCTTCATTTCAAAAAAAGATTGCACAGCGCTAGCATCCTGCAAATCAAGCTCATCTCGTGTCGCCGTTATGATGTTTGTGCAACCCAGGTCTTTCAAACGCCTGACGATCGCCGATCCAACCATCCCCTTGTGACCAGCAACAAAGATTACTTTTTCGTTGTTCATGTGATTTCTCAATTTTCAACAGACAACGGCACATCGAGACCATTTTTTTTCAGAAACGCATGACGCTGCGCTACCTTGAAGTCCTCTGCAATCATCTCCGCACACATATCCTGAGCAGTTATCTCAGGCACCCATCCTAGCTTCTTTTTCGCCTCGCTCGGATCACCTAACAACGTTTCTACTTCAGCCGCCCTGAAATAACGTGGATCGACCTGCATGATCACATCGCCCTCTTTTAGAGCAGGGGACTTATCGCCTTCCACATTAGCCACTATCGCCTGTTCGTTGACTCCTTTACCCACGAATTCCAGCGTAATGCCAAGTTCTGCAGCAGACCACTGGATGAACTCTCTCACGGAATACTGCAATCCTGTCGCGATCACGAAATCGTCGGCAACATCCTGTTGCAACATCATCCATTGCATTCTTACGTAATCTTTTGCATGCCCCCAATCACGCAATGCGTCAATATTGCCCATGAACAAGCACTTCTCCAGCCCTTGTGCGATATTGGATATCCCCCGAGTGATCTTTCGAGTGACGAACGTTTCACCTCGCCGCGGGGATTCGTGATTGAACAAAATCCCGTTGCACGCGTACATACCGTACGCCTCTCGATAGTTGACTGTAATCCAGTAAGCGTACAATTTCGCAACAGCGTAGGGGCTTCTGGGGTAGAAAGGCGTTGTTTCTTTCTGCGGCGTTTCCTGCACCAAGCCGTAAAGCTCTGACGTGGAAGCTTGATAAAAACGTGTTTTCTTCTCCAAACCTAGAAAGCGAATGGCCTCCAGCAATCTGAGTGTTCCCAACGCATCGACATCCGCCGTGTATTCCGGTGCTTCAAAACTGACAGCCACATGGCTCTGCGCTCCCAGATTGTAGATTTCGTCTGGCTGAACTTCACTCACGATACGCGTCAGGTTGGATGAGTCAGACAGGTCACCATAATGCAACTGAAATCGCTGATTACTGGTGTGGGGGTCCTCGTAGATATGATCTACCCGTTGTGTATTCAGGGATGAGGCACGCCTCTTGATACCGTGGACTTCGTACCCCTTTTCCAACAATAGCTCAGCGAGGTAGGAGCCATCCTGCCCGGTCACACCTGTGATAAGAGCGACTTTATTCATTTTAGGTTGCTTCACATTCACTCATTATTTTTGCAAGGTTTCCTGCTCGAGTTGCTGAATCTCGCTGCGGAGTAGATCGTATTCCTGTTGCTTTTCCTTCAAAAAGGCCAGAGTCAGACGCAATTTTTCATCAACGCCGCGTGGCGTCACAATGTACCTGAAAGCCAGCTTGTTACTGTCATTCTTGTACTGCCGAGTCTTTATCAAACCCTGTCTCAGTAAAGCTTGTACGCAGTAGTTTGCCTTGCCCAAACTGATGCCCAACTGTCTCGATAGCTCACGCTGACTTAAGGATGGGTTGGCATGTATCGCCCTCAACACCTTGAAGTGAGCCTCTCGCTGGGCAGAAGTGAGATATGACTGTCGATTGACCATACGGATACAGCACCTCGCAGCAGGTATTGCTCAATGATTGAATGTTCAATCGCAGCGCTTGATTAAATTCCTGTTTCCTTGCCTGCCATGAAATATTCTCTTAGCCTCATTCGCAAACTCAACGCGAGGCGAATATTCAGGCGAAACGCGACAGGCCAGAGGAAAACACGCTACCGCCCTTCCGTTGCATTCGCTAACCGGACAGGCTCTTGATAGATCGTCAGTCACTGATGAATTCGTTTGGGGGAATATATTCCCGGCCACAACAACATTGCGTTCAACAATTGAACGCAATAGGTATTAAGCCACGCTTCAAGTGGTAAAAACAAGTACATTAACTGACTTTTCTGATCAGATTTGTCGATACACTGATCTGTGTCTCATTGCCCAATACATTAAGCAGCAAAACCACACGTTCCTGGCTATTGCGTGCCTTGAATATCGCTTTCATGCCTGCCAGTGGACCACTGACAAGCTGCACTTCATCCCCAGATTCGAAGACTTTAGCTGGTTCTATTACACCACCGGTCAACGCTTGTGCCTGCTTGAGAGAGCTCAGCAGCGGCTGGGGAAATGCCTGAAGCGTAGCTCCCAAACGAACAAGCCCAATAACTCCTCGTGTAGAGCGAATAGGCGCAGTGTTCTGCCGTTCCAGGTCCAGTTCTATAAACAGGTATCCAGGAAACAACGGCTCGCAAACCGACTGCCAACGCCCTCGTCGAAGTTGCTGCACACGAAGCATGGGCAAGAAGGTCTCGAAACCCTGATTGCCAAGATTCTGTACAGCGACAGCCTCGTTCCTGACCTTGGTTTGCAATACGTACCATTGTGACATCAATACCTTCCTTGAATCATCTGATGAAAATGGCTTGTGATTTCACTTGCGCATAGCAACTACCACACAACAAGCAATTACTACCAAAAGGAACCAAGCTCGGTTGAGGAAACGGAGGCGCCACATACCGGAGCGGTCTCGAAATCTCGCTGACACTGCCACACGACTGATACCGCTGACCAAACTGGAATCACTTGACCTCGATTACTCCTGCTCCCGCAACCTTGAAGTACCGCTTGCTTATTGCAAAGTGCACTATTACCAAGATGACAAAAGCCCAAAACAACCAAGTGTCGTTCTCTGTTGTAGCCGCATTGACGGTGCCTACCAGTACCAGCGCACAATGCATGGCCAACATGGTCAGCACCACAGAGCCAACAGACAGATTTCGACTGCGCAGCCGATGATGCAGATGATCCCTACCCGCCTCGAATGGCGATCGCTTCTCGATCACCCGCCCCATCATGACAGCAACAGTATCCATCAGAGGTAGCCCGAATAACCAGCCGGCAGCAACCGTTGATATGGCAGGGTCTGTTCCCTGCGTCATATCAACCAGGTACCAGACCAACACAAGGCCCAGCATCATGCTTCCGGAATCGCCCAGGAAAACTGTCGCCCGCTCTCTGATTACTCGGCTGTTGTAAAAAAGGAATGCCAGTAAACAACCGGATATGGAGAACAGAGTCAGCGCCGTATCTGTATTGCCATTGGCCATGGCCAGCACACCCATTGACGACAAGGTCACCGCCAACAGAGAGCCGGACAAACCATCCAGTCCATCAATCATATTGATGGCGTTGATGACACCAACAGTGCACATCACGGTAAACAGCAAAGAAGCCACATAGCCGAATTGCACATCGCTACCACCAAACAAGGCACCTAGCGACTCTATTCTCACATCGGCGAGCACCACCATCAACGTTGCCACTGCAACCTGAAAGTACAGACGGCAGCGAGCAGAGAGGTTCTTGTAATCATCGACCAGACCGAGGATAACCAGCACGAAACAGAGACCGAACAGCATGGGCGGCATCAGCTCACCCGGAGCCGCCAACTCAGCAAACACAAGAGCCAAAAAAATGGCAAGCCCTCCCGTCAAAGGAATTTCACCAATATGCTTCTTGCGATTATCAGGTTTGTCGGTCAACCCGTAAGCAATGGCCAGTTTGCCCAGCACGGGGATAACAGCGGCACAGAGTAGCGTCGCGAATATGACTGTCAGCATGCAAACACCCGCATCAGTAAGACTTCCTTGGTCAACCAAAATGCAGTCGCTGAACCCGTCATCACTCAACGATCATTCAACAGCACTTTGAACTCTTTCTCTTGCACAACAACTTCATCAATAAAGCGTCACTAAAGAAAACCACAAACGAGCCAGAAATTGAACTGCCATTTCTGTAGCTCTAAGCTCCTTTTGCCGGATAACTTTTATGAAAAGTTGTCATGAAATTGCCAACTCAATCAAACTCTTAGCAAACGCAGGTAACTTTGTTACCAAATTTAACGAGTGTGCGGGCGCAGATTATCGAGCTGTTCATGGCTCATCAAGGTAAGGATTCCTATGCATCAACTTGCTGGTGCGAAAATATGCGACTCGAGTGGTAAAAATCCCCATTTTTCTGCTTGCAGTTCTCGGGCTTCTCCATGCCAGAGGACGCTCTAACGAGCACGATCGAACGCAAACGAGACTGCCGGAAACAGCCGTTTGGGTTCAGTTCTCGCGTACTCAGTCAGATACAAGAAACATAGAGATGGACGACGAGCCAATCGACTGCCGACTCGAACTTCGCTTGCATCGACAATGTGAAACGTGCTGCTTCATGCACCGAGAGCCAGGTGCAAGGCAGGCGCTCATCGTTCGCGCGGAATCATGAAAACCCTGGCCTTGCAAACACCCGAAAACGACCTCAATCTGGCGTGTCAGTCGACTTCGAACCACTCAGAACTGACCACCCAGTTCTTTGTCAGGCACAGGTCAAGTGATGGATTCAACGAATTCCATGCGCTTTTTGTGCAGATACATGCCTGCAAACAGGAATATCGCCCCACCAACGGCAAATGCCAGAACCGGAGAGACATTCAGAAAAAATACGAGCACATTCGCGCAGGCCATCCCAATGAACATGACCATGGCCATTTTCTTGCCATAGCGCCAACGAATGCGTTGGGGCACACCAGTGGGTTTGAGGAATGGGATCAGCTTTTCACCGAAGAAAACAAACGCTGCATACGGTAATACGACCAGCGTTGACAGGTAAATCATCTCGTTTGTCACGATCTCAACTCCAGTACCACAGGAACCAGGTGAGTCCAGTCTCTCAGATTTCTCCCGACAATGCCGGACCCTCGCGCAAAGATATCTGGTTAGATCTAGCGCGTCATTGATCGCCTAACGGCGTGAAAGCCAAGTCTTTGAATCACTGTAATCGCGTGATAACAACCGGATCTATTTGATACAAAATTGATCATGACTAATTCCAAAACCTCATCATTACCAACGTTAGCTGTCCTAGCAAAAGGTATAGGAAATTTCTGAGCTCATGGATATCGAACGTTTTTCAGCCTTTGCATTACCCTCAACGGATGTCCTGAACACACCGATTTATCGCCCACCTGCACCGTTTGCGTATTCCGGTCAAAGTGGTCAGTCATTCCGGAACTAAATGGTCACTGGATTACCCCAACGCCTGAGTGCCGATCTTAGCACCGGTGGTGATCACTTTGCTTCTGCAATGGCCGAGCGCGCCCGCCGCATCGATTCGCCCTTGAGAGTAAGGCGGTGGGCGTTGTGAATGAGCCGATCCAGGATCGCATCCGCCAGGGTGGCATCTCCGATGGCGTCATGCCATTGGGCAATCGGTACCTGACTGGTGATCAGCGTAGAGCGACTGCCATGTCTATCCTCCATCAGCTCCAGTACATCGTTTCTCTGGCCGAGTGATAGCTTCTCAAGACCCCAATCGTCCAGCACCAACAGATCTGTCTTGGCGATCTGATTGATGATCTTGGCAAAGCGTCCATCGCCGTGTGCAATGGCCAACATATCCAACAGTCGAGATGAACGGAAGTAGCGGACGCTGTATCCCTGCCTGCAAGCCTGAGTCGCCAGAACGCATCCAAGGTACGTCTTCCCGCATCCGGTTGGACCGGTCAACAACACGTTTTGATGCTGCTCGATCCATTGCCCTGACAGCAAGGAGGCGAAGACACCCTTGTCCAGTCCTCTGGGGTGCGTGTAATCGATGTCCTCCGGGTGAGCTTGCAACTTTAGTTTCGCAGCCTTCAGTAGCCTGTCAACCTTGTTGTTGCTGCGATGGGTCGTTTCCCGATCAATCATCAGACCCAGTCGTTCTTCAAAACTCAAATCGCTGTGTGTACCGGGTTGCGTAAATTGTTGCTCCAGGGCTTCGACCATGCCGGGGACACGAAGGGTTCGAAGTTGCTGGAGCAGTTGTGAATGTTGCATGAATAGTTTCCTGTTGGTTGCTTGGTATTGCCGGTCGGTGTCAGTGGTAGTACTCAGGGCCACGGATATTGTCGTGATCGTTCAGGTGATCATCGTCATCAAGCATCTTCTGTTGGACTTCGGTGGAAAGATGATCCATCCCCTTCTTCAGGATGGATTGCACGCTTGTGCGCGTGGGGGATCCGATCTGCAGTGCTCGCGTACACGCGCGCTCCAGGCGAACACGGTCGTACTGCTTTGTCAGTGACAGCAAGGCCATCACGGATCGGAAGGACTGCTGAGGATGGCGTTTCGCCTTGAGCTGTAACTGTACGATATGGTGCGTCGAGGGGCCGATGTCCGATGACCACTCTTCAAAGCGTTCCGGTGTCCAGTCAGCTTGATGACGGTGCGCCTGTGGCATATGCTCATCGAGCGTCGTATGCCCTGCCTGCGAGTGCGAACGGCCATGGCAGGCCACTCGCTTTCCGCCAGCATAGACATTCACAATTCGGTTGCTGGCACGCACCTCGACTTGCGCGCCAACGAGTATGTGAGGTACCGAGTAGTAGTGTTTGTCATACTCGATGTGATAGTCAACATGAACACGGGCATTGCGTACGTGCTGGTATTCATAGCGTTGTGAGGGCAACGGCAATAGTCGACTCTTCTCGATTTGTTCAAACAGCGAGCGTCGACTGCCGGGCAATTTCTTGAACGCACGGTCGTTGAGCTGGACGAGCAATTCATTGATAGCATCGTTGAGCTGACCCAGCGAGAAGAACGTGATCTTGCGCAGGCGTGCCAAAATCCAGCGTTCGACAACCAGCACGCCATTTTCCGCCTTTGATTTATCTTTCGGGCGATAGGGCCTGGCAGGAATGATGGCTGTCATGTAGTGATCACTCCATTGCTGATAAGAGGCATTGAGCACCGGCACGTAGCGATGAGTCTTGGTGACCGCGCTCTTCAAGTTATCCGGAACCGTCAGTGTCGCCCAGCCGCCGAAGAACTCTGCCGCCTTGCTGTGGGCATCAATCCAGTCAGATTCCTTTTGCGACAGGGATGCGCAGGCAAAGGTGTAATTCGAGGCACCCAGCACAGCTACAAAAATCTGGGCACTGAGGTACTCACCGGTACGGGCATCGACAATGGGAATCGTCGGACCACAGTAGTCGACGAAGACTTTCTCGCCAGCTACATGGTTCTGACGCATCGAGCGTTTCTGCCGCCCTTGCCAAGTCAAGTATCGATGGCAGAACTGTGAGTAGCTGTAGCCGTGATCAACATGAATCTGCCGGTACTCTTCCCAAGCCAGTTGCTTGGTCATGCCCGGAGACTTCAGCTCGATATGAATTTGGGCGAAGTCCGGCTCGGCGAATCGACGCTGCGGAGCATCAGGACGCTGACCTGGAAACAGTGCCAGTTCCAGCATGCGTTCGTCCATGTCCGGTGAAAGGGGCCAGCTCAGCCCCGCGTTGCGTGCCCGGGTCAGGTAGTTGCCGACGGTCCCGTAACCGATTTTCAGTGAACGGGAGATCTCCCGCTGGCTAAGGCCGGCCTGATGGTAGAGACGAAGAACGGTGTGAATTTTCCGCATTGGTAACCTCGATCGTGACACGCCGTGCTCCGGTGGATTGAGACAAGCCGGACAGCGTACCAATAAGGGTTAAAAAACAATGCGTTGGGATTGATTCTGGAATTAACTGATCAGTGATTCTGGAAAGTGGTCAGTGATTCTGGCCGGCCAGCCGAAGTGACCACTTAAAACCAGAATCACTGATCAGATAAAACCAGAGACAGTGACCACTTTGTTCCAGAATGGGTGGCCAGATTGGGCCGGAATACGCACCGTTAAAGTACGCCGGATAATCCCCCGCTATCTGATGAATGGAATCCAGAATTCCGCGCAGGTGCACCCGCATGGTTTCTATCCCCTCGACGGAGTTGCCAGCGGCAATCGCCTGCACCACCTGAGTATGCTGCTCGATCAGACGCTCCACGCGGAAGTGATTGAACGACAGAAAGCGCACCCGGTCCATTTGCGTCTTCATGCCTTCTATGACATGCCAAGCGTAGGGCTTGCCGGCAGCCTCTGCCAGCGTGCGATGGAATTCATCGTCGAGTTTCATGAACTGCTACGGTGCGGATTCGAGAACCCTGCGCTGGACCACCAACTGCAGCACCAGGCATCTCATCAAGTCATCGTCGCCACTCTGATCAAATATGTGATTCTGTCACCTTCAATCTCTCGCAAAATCGGTGCAAACAAAGGTCAGAGTGGATCCAAGTGATGAGTGCAACACCTGCTGGTTTCAACAATTAGCGGGTTCACAATTGGGCGAGTCAACAGAGATTCGACTAGGTAAGAAGCAGCGACCCGAGCTGTAGGCACCATGGCAACAGGGAAGGTTACATACAGGATATCGCCAGACTGGTGGGTACCAGCTGCCATTGCTATTCATATATCAAAAGCGTAACGGTATGGAATCTATTGAAGATTGACACACAGCGTTATCGCTCTGCCTGGATAAACGAAAGACTGTTTCACATCAATTAGGAGCTGTTCTGACTTTCAAGCAAACCGCTCCAGACTTGAATTGCAACCAGTTAACGATCAGTCGCGAGGCTGGCAGGTACGATACATGTCGCGCTGGTGTTGCAGACGAGCTAACTTGCAAGCCATCCGTTCTTCCGAAAACTAGTAAGCTAGTCAACATATGGAATGCTTAGCGGCTTCGCCTCTAAGGAGCCGCGTGAAAGATGGTCGCCCGAGCAGATAGCGCTTTGGCTCAAACAAGAATACCCTGATAAAAGGACCTGCAGGTGTCACACCAAACGACCTACACAACCCAGCTCACCCAGGCCAAAGGCACTCACAGAGAAGAGTTACGAGATTACCTGCGCACCAAAAGCCGATTTCCACAGTCGTGCCACGACACCCGCAGGAGGCATGAATACATCTCCAATCCGCTATCTATCAAAAATCGCCCTGCAGAGGTAGGTGATCGTACGATCACAGAGCACTGGGAAAGCGACTTGACCGAAGGTGCTGCCAACGCCTCCTATATTGAAGCACTGGCAGAGAAAACAACTCGGCATGCGATTCTTGTCCAAATCCGCTCGAAGGAGGCGGAGGAAGTAACAAGAGCCAGCCCGAGAGAAATCAACAAGCTACCTGAATAATTGCATATTACACCTACTTTATATAATGCTCCAGAATTGGATAAATATCTAAATAATAACTCACCGGCACAACCCAACCCAATTAACTTTATCGCCGCCATCAAACAAAAATATAGACACCTTGATACACCAGCACGATTGAATAAAAACCGAGCCCTATTCACCAAATACTAAATATTATCACTGTGCATTCTGCCTCATTGATCGACGAAAAAACAAAAAATGCAGCGCCTTGGATTTTAAATTACCGAGGCGATATCGATGGGCTGCGTGCTATCGCAGTGGTATCGGTATTCATCTTCCACCTCAATCCAGAGTGGTTGACTGGCGGCTTTGTTGGAGTTGACATATTTTTCGTCATATCTGGATATCTGATAACAAATATTCTGATAAGAGATATACAGGAAGGCGGCATTAGATTCTCGCACTTTTACTTACGCAGAATATCAAGATTATTCCCCACAATGCTGACTGTAATTGCTGCAATTTTTATATCGGCGTGGCTGATTTACACCCCTCAAGATTTCGCGTCAACCGGAATAAATTCCGCCTCGGCAGTACTTTCTATAGCCAACCTGAAATTTTACTTTCAGGGAAATTATTTCGACATGTCGCCCGATGCACAACCGTTGCTACACTTCTGGTCTCTTTCTGTAGAAGAGCAATACTACATATTTTACCCTTTTTTGCTAGCGTGGCTTGCAAGATTCAGGCTTCCAAAAATCGGACTCGCACTAGTTGTGATGTCAATTATAAGCTTTGTCGCTTGTATAATCTTCACATTCATAAACCCTAAAGCTGCTTTCTATCTGACACCGTTTCGCGCTTGGGAACTTGGACTCGGGGGAGCAGCGGCATTTGCAGCGCAAGGAGTTTGGAACCTCCCAATAGAAAGATTCAGAGCACCATTTGCAATTGCAGGCTTTGCTGCAATATTTACTAGTCTTTTTACATTTACTGAAAACACATTATTTCCCGGCTACGCAGCTGCCCTTCCCGTATTTGGCACAGCTCTTTTAATGCTAGCAGGTCAGAACGGCAATTATCCTGGCCGTGGACTATTATCTTCAAGACCAATGAAAATAATAGGAGCACTGTCTTATACGCTCTATCTTTGGCATTGGCCAGTTTTCAGCTTTATTGACTATTCACTGTTTGCATCACCTGAAACGATTCGTGTTGTGCTTAAGCTGGCATTTTCCATCGGCCTGACTATGGCTACCTACACACTTATTGAAAATCCTGCAAGAAAAACGCTGAATAAAATATCACGTAAAAGCATGGTATTTTTTGGCTTCACAGTATCTTTGGCTCTCGTCGTATCACTGGGCATATATGTTCGGCAAGCAAACTATGTCAATGCATCCGTTAAACAGGTTGCCAATGGAGGGCTCGTATTCTCCGGGACGAAAAATGCACCAAAGATAGTTCTTCTTGGCGACAGCAACGGGTCCATGTATTCAAAAATGCTTGTTGAACTCAGCCAGGATATGAATTACACATTGCATGTGGCCACTGTCGCAGCAGGAGATGCACTTCCTAACCCGAGTGGTGTGGACAGTCAGCTATGGTCAGAAAGCGTGGCTATCGTTGAGCAACTTGAGCCAGATATCGTAATTTTGGCAAACGCGTGGGCTAAGAAGCTCAAAAATGATAGATCAAAACTAGAGATGGCTATTGAGCACATATCGCCACATACGGAACGCATAATAATACTGAACCAGCCACCTACATTGCCCGAAAGCGCAAACCGATCAAGCATTCGCAGTGGAACCAGACCACCATTCTACGAAAACAACGATACAGCCAAAGAACGTTTATCCATCAACTTGTACCTTTCGGAGTTTTCTTCTGAAAAAATAGAAATTGTAGATGTTTCATCGATTTTTCTAAACAGTGAAGGCAGTATCAATTTCACTGACGCTAAAGGCCGATTACTTTTTCACGATAGCTCCCACCTTTCTGGTTTCGGTGCGATTAAAATAAGAGAGATTTTGCGAAATATTTTAGAATAATTTTTTCTCAAAATATTAAATTATGAACAACGCCCTGTAGGGTGCACATTTCATATTTTCAACTTTAATACGCAATTTCTCGGCAATATCCTCAAGACATTTCATGATATCTCTTTGTCCTGTCGATAAAGCTTTTCCATGGCCATGAAAAGGAGTGAATTGAAGATACGACAAACCTACTCGCGACAGGGACTGAGTTTCTCGCAGCAAGTGGGCGGTTGCACATGCTAAGCATGTACAAGTGCATACGTAGGGTATTAAGTAATACTTGGAGGTTTCGCCCGTCGCTTTCAGTGAAAGTTACAACGGCAAATGGCGTGTGCGCCTGAAGCGAAGAGATAAGAATTTCAGAATCTGATATCACTGTCCAGACCTTGTCTCGGGCAGATGAAAGACAAGAAAACCATCTGAGCCCGCATTACTTTGAGGCGATTCTATCAGCACGCATTTCGAATACTCACACAAATCGAGCTAATCAGTTAGGAAGGATCTATCAAAATAGGCACCCTTCTTCATGACGAAGTCTATGCCCATTTCACAGCTAGGGGATCGAATACGTTTTGAATCAGACTGCCATGTTTATATGTCTGAACCGTCAAACCGACTTTGACAACACGACTTGGTAAGATCGAAAACTCGTTTACCAGGATTAGGCTAAGGAGATGTACATGTAAGGCAAAGAGACGACTATATTCCGCTTCAAGTCTGCAAACTCAAACCGGTCTTTGCTCAAATAGATTTACCACTGACGCCACGTGTGATTGATCGCCTGACGCCGTGAAAGCCAAGTCTCTGAATCGCTATATTTGCGTGATGGCAACCAGACCTATCTACTAAAAAATTGATCATCACTAATTCCAAAAAACCATCAATACCAATGTTAACTGCCCTAACAAAAAGTATAGGAAATTTCTAAGCTCATGGATATCGAACGTTTTTCAGCTTCCGAATTACCGTCAACGGATGTCCTGAACACACCGATTCATCGCTCACCTGCACCGTTAAAGTACGCCGGATACTCCCCCGCTATCTGATGAATGGAATCCAGAATTCCCCGCAAGTGCACCCGCATGGTCTCTATCGCCTCTACAGAGTTGCCAGCGGCAATCGCCTCCACCACCTGCGTATGCTGCTCGATCAAACGCTCCACACGAAAGTGATTGAATGACAGAAAGCGCACCCGGTCCATCTGCGTCTTCATGCCTTCTATGACATGCCAGGCGTAGGGCTTGCCGGCAGCCTCTGCCAGCGTGCGATGGAATTCGTCGTCGAGTTTCATGAACTGCTGCGGTGCGGATTCGAGAACTCGGCGCTCCCGAGTTCGACAGTTGCGAGCTGAAAATGGCCGTTTTTGGTAGTATTTCCTAGAAGGAATGCGGGCTGCAG
>CANLNQ010000049.1 GCA_947492525.1 uncultured Granulosicoccus sp. | reverse complement strand
GTCGCTGTTGTAGTGGCAATCTGAAATTGCATATCGTTTGCATTCAATAACTTACGTCGTTTGCTGTCGAACTCGGGAGGTAAGTAGTGAACCCGAGGGCGATCACTAACAGGAGGTGTCTGAGGCAGGGGTAGCAAACTCGCAGGCCGTGTATAGAGTCCCGAAATCAGTATAGTCGTGGTCCGCAAGGATGCACTGAAGAGGTCGGGTGTTGCCAGACCGGTCATCGCGGATAGACAATGGGAACGAGCTATCATTAAAATGAAGATTAGCCTGTTGCGAATACGAGTATAACCGAGGAACCTGATGCGGGAAAACCGCGCGTCTGGGACTGTGCGTGGGCGTCCGGTAGCGAGCGTCCCTACCGCGGAGCCGTATCAATTGATCACCTTTTAGGCTAGGCCAAATTAGTAATCCTTGACTATATCCAAAGTGCTTAGTACTGTCCCTAAACGAGCTTCCGGAAGGAATATTCGATGGCAAACAGTTTTTCAATGCCTCAAATGGGTCGAAATCTATACATTAGTTATCTCGGAACGGAAACCGATCTAATATTCAATCGCGGCGTGGATCTTCCGGGGTTCGCCGCCTACCCGTTGCTTAACACTGAGCACGGAAGATTATCCTTGCGAGGGTGCTCTACAGCCATTATTGAATTAGCCCAGAAGCACGACGTCGGTGTAATTCTGGATAGCACAACATGGATCGCAAGTCGAGACCGAGGAGCAAAGATTGGTATCAACCCCGAGGAACTAGCGCAGTTGAATAGGCAAGCGATAGAATTAATAGTTGATATACGCAACGAATACAAGACCGTGGACATAGTTCTATGTGCTCAAGCTGGACCGCGCGATGATGGCTATGCTCCAGAATCCCAAATGACTATCGAGGAGGCCGAAAACTACCATAGCGAACAAATACAGATATTGTCTGATACAGACGCAGACTTTATTTGTGGCGCAACACTTTGCTATCCAGAAGAGGCTATTGGAATTGTCCACAGTTGTACTAAGTTTGGTAAGCCTTCTGTTATCTCCTTTACAGTCGAAACTGATGGTTGTTTACCTACAGGCTACACGTTAAAACAGGCAATAAATGCTGTTGATGAAGCGACAGAGTTTGCGGCCTGTTATTTCATGATCAACTGTGCACATCCCGATCATTTTATGGGTGTTTTAGAAGACGAACCATGGGTTCATAGAATCAAGGGTGTTATCGCAAATGCTTCAAGATGCAGTCATGCAGAACTCGACAATGCCGTAACGCTGGATGACGGTAGCCCCTTCGAGCTAGGCAATCAGCTAGCCAGTTTGCGAAGGATATATCCACATATTTCTGTGTTAGGCGGTTGTTGCGGAACGGATATGCGGCATATGCAGAGCATAGTAGAAACGGCGACCCACATGGATTCATAAGAAATCCTAGAGCTTAAAATAGTAGATTAGCAGCTGGCGGAGCCGTTAACTCGACATATAGAGGTGGACCCCATTCATTAGACAGCTCAAGGATGACAAAGATCTCGGTGAACCAGATATCAAGTTGCAGCAAAGGGAGCGTCAAATGAAAATCGGATTCATTGGCTTGGGTAATATGGGCGCCCCAATGGCCGCCAATCTAGCCAGGGCAGGCCATGACGTTTCGGGTTTTGACACTGCCGGTATTCATGTTGACGGTGTTACCTCGGTATCTGTTGTCGCCGATGCAAGCAGAGGTATGGATGCTGTCATTACCATGCTGCCCGATGGCGGCGTGCTGGAGAAGGTCTATGCCGAAATTCTACCGTTGGGCGAACCCGGCGCTCTGTTTCTGGATTGCTCGACCGTAGACATTGTGAGTGCTCGATCGGCACATGAGAGAGCTGCCGAAGGAGGACTGTTGTCTGTGGATGCGCCCGTCTCGGGAGGTATCGGTGGCGCTACGGCCGGAACGCTGACATTCATGGTAGGTGGATCGTCAGAAGCCTTTGAAAAAGCCACTCCCCTGCTCGATATCATGGGCAAACGAATCGTGCATTGTGGGGACGGCGGGGCAGGCCAGGCAGCGAAGATCTGCAACAACATGTTGCTGGGTATATCGATGATTGGAACCTGCGAGGCATTTGCCCTGGGAGAAAAGCTCGGCCTGGATGCTGGCCGCCTGTTCGAGGTCATGTCTACCTCATCCGGGTCATGCTGGTCAGTCAACACTTATTGCCCGGTACCGGGCGTTGGCCCGGAGAGCCCTGCAGATAATGGCTATTTACCCGGATTTGCCGCAGAACTGATGCTCAAGGACTTGCGCCTCAGTCAGAGCGCTGCCGAGCAAGTTGATGCCAATACCCCCATGGGACATCACGCCACTCGACTCTACAAGCAATTTGTCGACAATGGAGGGTTGGGGCGTGACTTCTCAGCCATGTTGCCTGTGATGGCGGAAACGAAACGAGAGCAGACAGATGACTGAACAGACCTGGCAAGGATGACATTTCGACCCAAACACCGGATCTGAAGTCGTCAGCCACCAGCGTTGTCTACGCCTCGCTGCGAAAGGCGAGGGGCGTCATGCCGGTCCAGCGCCGAAAAGCCCTGACAAAAGCTGATGCTTCCGAGAACCCCACCAGGTAAGCTGTCTCATTGACGGAAGCCTTCTTCGCGCCGAGGTAATCCAGCGCCATCTGTCGCCTCAGTTCATCGTGAATCTCGGCGAAGGTCACATTCTCGTCGCGCAGGCGTCGGTACAAGGTTTGACGACTCATGGCCAATTCCGCGGCCACCGTCTCCATCGTGACCTCGCCACGGTGCAGGTGCTTGATGAGGTAGGCCTCGATGCGGCTTCGCAGCGTAGGGTTTCGCTCCAGTTCGGCAAGCAGCGCATCGGCCCGCTCAGCGAACAGCCCGAAGACGTAGGCATTGGGCTCATCGAATTCAACATGCAGCGCTTGCGGGGCAATCTGCATGGCATTGCGTCGGCAATCGAAGGACACGGGCACGCGCAGGATTTCTGCCAGGGTAGCCGCGTATGGTGGCGCGGGATGGGTCAACTCGACCGCCAGCGCGAACACCATATCGGGGAAATGCCGTCGAAATTCACCGATGAATCGTCCAAACGCCATTTCGCCAAGCGCGGGGAAATCATTCGGGTTGGGTCGGTTATCAACGATCCAGATCTGCTCGTTGGCAGGCTGCACCGAGAACCGCTCACCGGCCGCCATCACGTCCACTTCGACCACCAGCTTTGCGTAACGATTCAATTGAGTCATCGCGTCTGGCATGGAACGCGATGAGTGAACGATCAGCCCGACAATTGAAATTTTCTCTATGCGAGTTTCAACGCTGAACCGAACTGCGATGGCCTGATCGCCGGTCAGATCAACGGCTGCTTCAATCAAGGATTGGTAAGCCAGCATCGAGACCCGTGCATCCTGATCTTCGAGCGCCGCCTCCGTCAGCTGGCTACGCGCTAACAGCGTGCCCCTGGATGCACCTTTATCGACAGCAAATTGCAGGAAGCTGCAGGCCAGGCCCGCTGATACGGTTGCGTCTTTCATGAATCTATCCAAAGCCGTTTAGCGTTTATACCGAGGTTGTTACCAAAAGCCAATAGCCTGTTACGAGGGGTCATGGTGAGCGATCGGGAGGGATTTTAAAGTCACTTCATCGCTTGACGAGGTCTTGCTGAACCAACAAGCAAGCACCGCCAGACGAGTTCATTCACCTCAGATTCAGGACCAGTAGATTGAAACACCTGCCCATTGCTCTTTTATGTGCCGCTACGGTGGCCGTTGCCTCCACATCCGTTCGTGCCGAGTCGCCCTCTGCCACAGGCCCGTTCGTTGGGCTCTCGCTCGGCGGCGCCGGCTTGATGCCTCGATCGATGGGTCTGGCCGAAACCGGCGAGACCGAACATGACAACGGTGTCGGCAAGCTCACCGCTGGCTATTGGTTCTCACCACATTGGGGCGTAGCCGCTTCCTATATCGACATGGGAGAGTTTACCCAAACCTATACCAGCGGAAGTTTTAGTGGGGACGTTCGCTCGCTCGGACTCGGGCTACTCGGTAGGGTGGCCATCACTGATCGCTGGAGTCTGATCGGAAAATTGACCTTGACCCACAACAGGAGCAAACAGACTGCGGTGACAGGCGATCCTGCACAGTTTCCGAACCTGAGCGGCAATTCCACTCAAGTTGTTGCGCCGGGCTTGGAAATCAACTATCAGGTCAACGAGGCGGCCTCGATCTTTGTCGAGGCCGAGTCGCGCGGCAAGGCAGCCAGTAAGCTGGATACGGCCTATGCCGGTATCGGTTTGCGTTGGCAGTTCTAGTCAGCCGGTTCCCGATGGCAGCCCTGCCTTATTGGCTGCTATCGCCGCTTGCCTTCATGGCAGACACTGGAAATTCACCTCAGCCGGGTCGTCGGAAACTCACATGCTTACGTTCCTGCATATGGTCACTGGTACGCTTGCCGTCTCATCGGGGCTACTCGGCCTCTTTGTGAGCAAGGGATCAGGTATCCATCGCATTGCCGGCCGCATCTTCACCTGCACGATGATTCTGTTGGGTGCTACCGGCATTGTGCTGGCGCAGCAGGTGCCCATGGCAATCTCTGCAGTAGCTGGCGCTGTGATCATTCATCTGGTGATCACGGGCTCGCTGGCTGCGCGCGCCAGGTCGGGTGCTTTGCAAGTGATGGACACAGCCGCCCCCTTGATATCTCTGGCTATCGGTCTGATCAGTCTCGCGTATGCCAGCGAGGCGTGGTGGAACACCGATGGGCTCAAGGATGGTTTCACGGCGACGCCGTATGGCGTCTTCGGCGCATTGATGTTGATGGTCGCAGCACTGGATCTCAGGTACCGATTGAACGCAGATCCGACGATTGCCGCGCGACGTTGCCGCCATATCTGGCGAATGAGCATCGCCTTGTTTATCGCTGCAGGGTCTTTGTTTACTGGGCCGGGGGCAACAGCTCTTCCCGCCTGGTTGCAGACATCCGGGTGGCTGTCAGTCCCTGAGCCCTTGATTCTTCTGACCATGAGTTACTGGCTGATCCGTCTGCGGTGCTCGCCAATGAGCCATTAGAAGTCGCTTGCCCGAGCGTCAGGGAGTCACCAGTACGTAGGTAGTCGTACGTTATAATAGGCGCCTTTCACTCGCTCAGCAAACTGAGTACACAACTGATATGGCAACGCTTACCGCCACCCATGCGTCCTATCTGACCGCGCTTCGGCACGACTTCCATCGTCAACCTGAGATTTCAGGTGAAGAACAGAAGACGGCTGCCAGAATTGTAAAGGAGCTGACATCACTAGGTGCTGACCGCATCTGGGAGAATCTAGGCGGGCATGGTGTTGCTGCAGAATTCGTCGGCTTGGAGGATGGGCCAACAGTGATGATCCGTTGCGAACTGGACGCATTGCCCATCATCGAAGAATCAACCCTTGCATACCGTTCAGAAATTGCCGGCAAGGCACATCTGTGTGGGCATGACGGCCACATGTGTATGGTTGTTGGTGTGGCACTGGGCCTGGCGAAGAGGCCTGCCCGTGGGCGAGTCGTGTTGTTGTTCCAACCAGCAGAGGAGACCGGCTTTGGAGCGCAAGCGGTCATTGATGATGCGCGATGGCCGCAGTTGCGACCTGACTATGCATTCGCTTATCACAATGTGCCCGGCAGGCCGCTTGCCGAAATAGGCTTGCGGGAAGGCTCCGCCAATTGCGCATCACGTGGTATGCAGATCCGGTTTCGCGGAAAGAGCTCACACGCCGCGGCACCTGAAGACGGTGTATCACCGGGTGCGGCAATGGCCAACATCATTCAACAGATTCCTGGCTTGTGTACAGGCGATGTGTCAGATGCTGATTTCTCGTTGTGCACGCTGACTCACGTTCGACTGGGTGAGCCCACTTTTGGAGTGGCACCCGGTGAGGGTGAAATGCGTCTGACATTGCGTTGCCGAACTGATTCGCGCATGAGGGAACTGATTCAGCAATTGCAAGCCATGCTCGATGACATCAGTGACCCTTTGGAGATCAGTATCGAATGGCATGACATATTTTTGGGAGCTGAGAACAATGCCGAAGCCACTGACATTGCGCGTCAAGCTGCAAAGCAGCTAGGGCTTGAGCCTTACGATATGGATCAGCCGATGCGTTGGTCAGAAGATTTTGGTCGCTTCGGTCTGGATGGCGTCAAGTCAACCATGATATTTCTAGGGGCGGGTGAGTCTCAACCTCAGCTGCACAATCCTGACTATGACTTCCCCGATACCCTGATACCTGTTGGCGCTGAGTTGCTACTCGAGAGCATTAACCAGATTCTGGGATAGTTTCGGAAGTTGACATGGCAAAAGAGCCGGTAAGTGCTATCCGGTAGCGGCTGATTTGAGAAAGTACGATTGAATGCCGTCTCACCCCAGTCGGCGACAACGGCATCCAGCGCTGCTTTGCCGTTATGAACTAGCGCGTTGCTCCCATCACGTCGGTACGCAATTCGCTACTCCACTCCGTCCAGTTTTCCAGCGTGGAGATGCTGACGTCGTCATTTTCAAGGCTTACGCTTACCGTGCTCATATCTCCGGTAGCTGCGTTCATCAATAGACGGCTGCCATCACTGGCAGTGATCTCGATAGTGCCTTGATCCGGGAATACGTTCATGAATGGGGTCGCATCCAGATAGTCGTAGTTGCCCTGACTTGTCGAGGTCTCTGTCGGGGACAGCTGAACGAACATGTCGACTGCTTCGACGCTCAGTTCGACGCCAGCTTCGGTGTAGATTCCCAGATAGGAAAAGCTGCCTTCAATGGTGGTAGAAAAGGCCCCACCGCTACTGATGACTCTACTCCATGAATAGTCACCGTTCTCTATTTCAGCAAATTCATGTGAGTAGTAGTCCAGCGCTTGTGCGGACCACTGACCTTCTGCGCGTGATGCGGTGCCGGACATGGCATATGACAGGTTGGGTCCGTATTTGCCAGCTAAGAGTTCGCTGAAGGATTCACCTTCCACGATTTCCGATCCCAGAAAATCATAGGTGGCAAGGGAGCCTTCCATAAGGCTGGCGTTGACAAGGCATTCATCAAACACCAGGCTGTTACCGTTGCCACGGCTTGTGTCGTAGCTATCGATCGTGTACGTCCCACCTGCCCGGCAATTGTATTCTCCGGGAGCTGTATCGGCATCAAACTCGATGAAATTGGGCAGGGCGTAGAGATCATCCGTGTACTCGGGGCTACCGGTGAATACTTGCAGAACCGTTGAGATGATCTCCTTGTAGTTTCCTGGGTTGATCGTGACAGTTGACGGTATCACCGGGTCATTGCTCTCTACCAGAACATCGGTGCGAGTACCATTGACGTGGTTGATAACCACGTAGTCTCCTGGTTCTACGATGCAACTGGATCCGCCATTGCAAATGGATTCGTAATCCGGCACTGACTGAACCTGATGCCAGCCTTCATCCGACCAGGAGATGGTATTGCCTTCAACACGAATATAATCGGCGGAAGGTTCACTGGAGCTACCCACCTGTATCCGGGGATAGCGCTGGCCTGTTGTATGGTTGATGACAATATAGCTACCGTCCTCAACTTCACATGAGCTGCCACCATTGCAGATGCTCTCATAGGTATCGGAATGTTGAACCTGGTACCAGCCATCGTCTGGCCATGAGATGACGTTGCCTGATACGTTGATGCCTGAATCGTCGGCCTGCGTTTCACCGCCAACTTCGATGTTCTCGAAACGTTGGCCGCTTGTGTGGTTGATGACAATATAAGTGCCTGGATCCACGGTGCAGGACTCGACACCTGCACAAACCTGTGAATAGTCTGACGAGTCCTGTACCTGATACCAACCATCGTCAGGCCAGCTGATGGTATTGCCATTGACAGTGGGGGCTGCAGACAAGGCCGTGCTGCAAAGTAGCAGAGATCCTGCTGAGAGTAGTCTTGTGTGGGTAGACACCTGATAATCCTTTCCGGGTTGCACTTTCGAGTCGGTATTATTCTTCAACTGAAATGGCAAGTACACCTTGCATGGGTGAGATATGCGCTCGGTGGTAGTAATACCGTTCAAGCCGCTGATTGATTTCGATCCTGACATTTGTATTCGATGTCACACCTTGTTTATGTCGAACTCGTGTAATACCGGAGCCGGGTAACATTCACGCTCTGCACGTCATTGCAGATGTGACCTCGCTGTGTGATAGTCGAACTGCGCACCATCAAGGCAGCGTTCCTGATGGTGACTCACCGTTGCCGTCGGGATTCTGGCTGCAGCATTCATGGTCAGACCTGTACCATGCACGGCGCATGTGTCAGTGGTGCAGTAACCACAGGAGGGGTTCATGAGGACAGATTCAATCATCCTCGCCGTGTTGTCATTGAGCAGCGCCGGCCTGCTGGCGCAACCGATTGTCGAGGGCAATCGCATCCATTGGGAGGGTGATGACTACTATCAGGTGCAACGATCTTCGGACTATGCAAGCCTTTGTGAGGGCACGACAAGTTGCACCGTTACGGATGGCGAATATATCGTTATCAATCACACCACCGGAGAGCGATTTGAAGGCGTGGTGGTACCGTCGGTGTCAGAGGAGCCTGATGAGTTTCAGATTGATGGCATCACCGTGTCGTTTCCACCCGGTGACTGGTATCAAGTGCAGGATGCAACCAGCTATGTATCACTCTGCAATGGCCTGACGACATGCGAGCTGTATCCGGGTCGCTTCATCGTCATCAATCATTCGACAGGCAGGCGTTACGAGTCCGTACAACTGGGGGCGGTAGAGCAGCCTGAAGGCATGCCACCGACGGTCGTCGGTAACACCATTCACTGGGCCGACGATGGCTGGTATCAGGTGCAGTCCAGTACGAATTACCAGTCCATCTGTGAAGGTGGGCGCTCCTGTGCGGTTGAACCAGGCAGCTACCATGTCATCAATCACACCACCGGTAAGCGTTACGAGAACATCGTCGTCACGGAGATCGACGTACCCCCGGTCGATCCGGGTGAACCGCCGCTCGGTAGCTACCCAGCGCAGTTGTCGTCGGCGGATGCTGAAGTACCGCTGCCAGATGACTTCTACGAGGACGTGGCGCCGCCAGATAGCCGATTCGTGGGTGATATCAATGGCGATGGCCTGAGAGATATCTCTGTATTCCTGCCTGGTAGAGAGGTGTTCAACAATACCGCGGCCATTCTGTTTGCCGATGCTGCCGACAGCTATCCGGATTATCCCTTGGATACCAGTCCGGATGCCGGAATTGATCTGACGCTGACCCACGGTTTTCTGATCGAGGATGTCGCCTACCCGGTCAGTGGTATGGGGGATGTCAATGGGGATGGGCTGGATGATCTGCGTGTGCGTGACAGTGGGTTCTTCAGCTTGGCACGGACGAGTCTGTTGGCAGGCGCAGCAAGTTTCCCGGATCGCCTTGACGCGACATCGTTGCCTGACTCGCAGGTTCTGGTGCGCTTGCCAAACCTGGGCTCGTTCTCCATCGCAGGTGATATCAACGGCGATGGTCTGGAGGATCTGCTGATTACGGCGCCTTCCGGTGCAACCGGGGGTGTCATTTACGGAGATGCGGCACTGAATGTCACGTATGACGATGTCGATGAGTTGTATGAGTTTTCATTGTTCGGAGGCTGTGGGGCCACGTACTCCTGTTCGTTCGGCAGGGCTGGCGATTTTGACGGGGATGGCTACGATGACCTGTACGTTTCGCGTTTCGGGGTCGGCAATTGCGGTTTTGCCAGCTTCACCGGTGTGGTTTATGGCGGAGCCGACGGGATTGCGAAAACGGTACCGTACACCCGCTATTCAGAGGGTGAAATCACGCGCGTGGTGGGGGAAAACGGCGGAAACTGTTTTCCAGCATCGTATGCACGGATTGTCGCCAGCGGCGATGTGGATGGCGACGGTGCTTCCGATCTCATTCTGAAATCGACGGCACATGAGGAGCAGTTTCTGATCTTCGGTATGGCCGACAGGCGCCGAGGCTTTGTCTCCATCGATGAACTTGATGGCCAACGTGGAGTGGTGATTACCGAAGAGGGCACGCTGGATTTGCAGGACATCGATGATGATGGTTTCGATGATATGGTATTCCCCAGCGGCAAGGCATACACCGGCTATCCGCGCGACATAAGCTCCATTGACAGCCCCGTGGTTCGGAGAACACCTGATGCCTTTATCATCTATCCTGCTGGTGCTGCTGATGAATCTGCAAACCGATACCAGGTGACGATCAATGATCTGCCTGCGGCGGAACAGGCAGGCAGCGAATATCCGCTGATTGTGGATGATATGACTGACGGTGAAGAAGCCAGCATTGTGGTGACTGGCCTGACAGCAGAGGGTGAAGCTCTGACGACACACCGTCGCCTGGTGCCAGCTTATCCGAGTACGGAAAACCTGACCGCCGTACTCACAGAGCCGCGCCAGGTAAAGCTCACCTTCAACGCAGGCACCGAGCCACCCCGGCTTCTCAACTACCTGATCTGGCGCAATGGTGTGCCCATTGGGCGAGCGGTGGTTGGAGCCCTCCACTATTTCGATTCGGATCTGGCATTGAATACCACCTATAGTTATCACATCACGCCGGATTATGTGATGGACAAATCGCTGGACAGTACAAGCCTGTCAGCATTTCCTCTGGTGCAGCGACAGAGTAACAGCGTGACTATCACAACGCCGCTGTATTAGCAGGTCTTGAAGCGCTGAACTTTTTTTGCAGGATGAACGGTGGGTGATACTGGAAACGGTTGTTTTTTCTCTGGCGGAATGGCGTGGGGTGTTTGATACGTTGAGTCTTTGTATGGGTGGGTGTTGGTAAGTCGGTGGGGGAGTGGCGTGGGGTTGATACGGCAAAGCAACAGTGTAGGGCGGTATACTCAGAAGAACCACACGCACTCACTGAAGCCAGAAAGGACCGTAACCATGCGCATGATAGCTACCCCGATAATGTCATTGCTCTCAGTGCTGGCGACAGGCCAGCTTCACGCCGAGAGCGTCGAGATCTATCTCACCGATATGCTCGATAGTACGCAGAGTGGGTATTGCGTTGACATAGCCAAAGGCAAGGGCGCTGATGCGAACCCTGATGACGGCCTTCAATCTCACACCTGCTATAGCCCATTGGGTGGAATCCTGGTCGATCAGACATTTGATACGGATAAATTTGCCGATGACATCCTGTACATGCCTGAGTTCGATGTGTGCGTACAACTCACCGCCTCCGAGCCGGGTGCAACGCTTGCACTTGCGCCTTGTGATGATAGTGATGAGCAGTCGTTCAAGTTCTCCGGCGAGGGCACCATTGCGCCCGTTTCATCGCCTGAACTGTGTTTTACCGCGGGTGAAGATACCAGAAGTGGTCGAAGTGACACCAACCAGATCAAGACACTGACGTTGGAAAGCTGCTCCGATGAGAAGTCGGCGTATCAGGTGTGGGCCGTGCGTTCCTGATCGTGAGCCTCCTGCGCAGTTGCATGCCTGGTTATCGAACGGGGCGGAAGAGGCCCATGAGATACAGCATGATTGAGCACGCAAGCCGACATGGCTCAAGACTGGACAGCCCAATTGAGAGCTGGTCTCTTACCCACTAGTCAGTTGGGAAGAGGCCTGTCCGGTACAAGCGTGTCCAGAGTGACAGCGCCGAATCGCTCAGTGAACAAGGATTCAGCCTGACGCATTGTCTCGGCCAGAGCCTCGTTGACATTGCGCTCGATAAGGCAGTCCGGGTTGTCCGACCGGCTCCCGATGGCAAACAGGTTTGGGCAGCCAAGGGCTGTGTACACATCCAGAAGGCTGATCTGGTCGAGAGGCACGGCCAGAGTCCAGCCACCCCCAGGCCCTTTTCCCGACGTCACGTAACCGGCTTCTCTGAGGCCTGCCATGGTTCGCCTGAACACGGCGGGGTTGGTCCCCATGCTCTGGGAAAGCACCTGTGACGTGACTGGATCGCTCGCCTGATCGAGATGCAGAAGTACATGCAGAACATCCGATAAGCGTGTGTCCCTGTTCATGGTCAGCGTTCAACGTTGTGGATTTTGCTGACTGAGGTTACCCCAATCCTTGAATTGACAGGACAAAAACCTATATGTATCATCAAAAGATACGATATAGGCCTTGGCACTTGAATGTTCGTTATTTGAAGAGCATTCGCTGAAAATATCAGGGGAACTTCGCATGGAAAATGACACGATCATCGTGGGTGGTGGGTTTGCCGGGCTGGCTGCAGCCACCTATCTGGGCCGCGCTCGCCGACGGGTTATCGTTCTGGACACGGGAAGGCCGCGTAACCGATTCTCTGCTGCTTCGCATGGCTTTCTCGGTCAGGATGGGGTAGCACCAGCGCGAATTCTGGCCACAGCACGGAAGCAGCTTCAGAGCTATCCAACGGTCAGGATTGTCGCGGAGGCAGAGGTCAGCGAGGCGCATGCGTTTGGCAGTGGCTTCCGCGTGGGTGTGGCCCATGACGATCACTTTGAAGCCAGTACGCTGATCCTGGCATTCGGTCTGCGCGACATTCTGCCCACCATCCCCGGGCTGAAAGAGCGCTGGGGAGCGACAGTGTTGCATTGCCCTTACTGTCATGGATTCGAGTTCAGTGATCGCTCGCTCGGGGTGCTGTATCGCAACGAGGCCTCCATCCATCAAGCGCTGTTGATCACCGAGTGGGGGCCGACGACACTCTTACTGAATGGGGAGCTGCTAACGGCGGATCAAGCCGAACTTCTCGAGCAGCGTGGCGTATCCATCGAACCAGAGCCGGTGGTAAGTCTGGAAGGTGAGGGTGTCGAGCTATCGCGCGTCGTGCTCGCCAATGGAGGCAGTCGCGACATCGCGGCCCTGTATCTTGCGCCACAATCGCGGTTTTCCAGTCCCTTGCCTGAACAGTTGGGCCTGGAGGTTGGAGACGAGATGCTCGGGCCGGCCGTCCGTACGGATGAGAATCAGATGAGCTCGATCAAAGGGGTCTATGCCGCCGGAGATATCGCTCGATCTCGCCATAGTGTCAGTTGGGCTGTCGCCGACGGAGTCACCGCAGGTGTATCCGCACACCGCTCCATGGTGTTCGGATGAAAAGCCTGACACCTTCCGTCACACCGTTCGTCAACCCTGCCATGATCAAGCGCTACGCTGAGGACACACCGGAGCGTGTTCCCGGCTTTACGGACCTTCACCGAATGGTGCTGATCCTGCTCTCGGAGCGAGCATCCGAGAACGCCAACGTGCTCGTTCTGGGCGCGGGCGGCGGGCTGGAGCTGAAAGCCTTTGCTGAAGCACGCCCGGACTGGTCTTTTGTTGGCGTTGACCCGTCAAGGCCGATGATTGACCTCGCATTGGACGTGCTCGGACCGCTCGGCTCGCGAGTGCAATGGGTGAACGGCTATGTTGACGATGCTCCGTCGGGTCTGTTCGATGGGGCCACCTGTCTGCTGACGCTCCACTTCCTGTCAGTAGAGGAGAGGCTGCATGTTTTGCAAGCACTGCGGCTGAGATTGAAGCCCGATGCGCCCCTTGTCGTTGCACACCATGGCAGGGTGCCGGCGGGAAACGCCGAGCTATGGCTGGCACGGTCAATTGCGTTTGCGGCAGGTACGATGCCGGAATCCGAGCAGGTGGCTGCATCCGTATCGGAAATGGCCAAGAGCCTCACTCTGTTATCCGCTGATGAGGAGGAGGCTATTCTGCGAGAAGCCGGATTCTGTGATCCTGCCATGTTCTACGCCGGATTGTCGTTTCGCGGTTGGGTTGCCTATGCGGGGGACGTGTGATTCCAGTGCCCCTGGAAGAGAACCCCCTGAGTGTCGATGTGATGTGCGCCTGGCATGCTCACTCAAGTCATGACGCCCTGCACAACTGGGCTGTTGATTTGCTGCGAAGTGAATGACACGATAGCTGCAGCGAGATGTCGAAGTCCCCTTGGCGCATGGCCGTGTATCTGGCCAATCGGGAAACGAAATATTCGCTCGACGTTGGAGGGATTGAATCGATGACACAGAAACTATCCGGTGGTCTGGTACACGAACTGCCTGCTGATCTGATCAAGGCGATCACCGAGACGCCTGAGCTCACTGATCTCTGGGAGAATCTCACACCCATCGGCAGAAACGAATTCATTTGCTGGGTTGAAGATGCGAAGCAGGAGAAGACAAGGCACCGGCGAATTCATCGTACGGTGGAGGAACTCCTTGAAGGCAAGAAGCGACCCTGCTGCTGGGCAGGGTGCATACATCGCACCGACAAGAAACCGAGCAAGTGGCAGCAAGCCGTGCTGATTGACAAGAAGCCGAAGCGGTGAATACCAGTCAGATTCTTTAGGCCAGAATTGTCAACGCAGGGTGAAGGCGTGGTGCACTGGAAGTTGAAGCCTTCGCCAGCCAAGGCACGGCCGATTGCCCTTTCGTGTGAGTGCTTGAATTGAACGAACTTGAGGTGTCATTCCCGGCTGGGGAAAATTTGCTGGCTGGAACGGTTTGCCTGCCAGACGGTGATGGTCCCGTGCCGATGATTCTGTTCGTGCACGGGTCTGGTCCGCTGGACAGGGACGAGAACACTCGTCGTGGGCAGCTGAACGTATTCAATCAGATTGCGCATTATCTGGCGGAACGTGGCATCGGCAGTCTTCGGTACGACAAGCGCGGGTGCGGAAAGAGTAGCGGGGATTATCTCGCGGCAGGGCATCTGGACTTCGTCAGCGATGCGCAAGCAGCCGTAGCCTTTTTGCTGAAGGAAGACTTCGGTGGAAAAGCCGAAGTGCATGTGCTGGGGCATAGCGAGGGCTGCCTGATTGCTCCTCAGCTTGCCACCGTGGACCGCATGATTGCCAGCGTGATATTGCTCTGCCCCTTCGCCAAACCCTTGAAGCAGGTGCTGCAGGCTCAGGCCATGAAAGTGCAAGAAGACGTCTCGCGTCTGAGCGGTTTCAAGGGGGGCTTTATCCGTCTGGTGATGAAAATACAGGGAGATCCGATGTCATCGCATCGGAAACTGGTTCAGACGCTGGAGAGTTCAACGAAACCCTGCATCCGATACCGGTTCAAGACCTTGAATGCCAAATGGTTCAGGGAATTGTTTGCGTTGAACATGAAAGAGGTTTACACGAACTGCGTCTGCCCGGCGTTGCTTGTCGCGGGGCAGAAAGACATTCAGTGCGATCCCGAGGATGTCTATCAGATTCAGACATGGTTGGATAAAAAAAGCACAGACGTGCACGAGATGGCGGATATGACTCACCTGTTGAGACGTGACGATCAGGAGCCCTCATTCTTAAATTACCCCGATCTGATGAAAGAGCCGATAGACGGAGAACTGCTTCAGGTAGTACATCAGTGGATAATCAAGATTGGTCGCGAATCCAATATCACAAGTTTGCAGGGTCAGGAGCGGCCTGATTATTGAGCAGGGCTTCCATCAATATGGATCTCAGTGCGCTTTCTGGGCAAGCTGTCTCTGACAAGCGAATCACATACCCGGTGTCCTCTTCGGTGATGAGGTCATTCAGCGGCGCCGGTGAATCTCCGGGGCCGATTCGGCAAGCCTCTGGCAGTTCCGGGGACTGTAAACCGGAAGGCAGCTTGGCGGCATCGATCGGTATCGACAATTCGGTGCCAAGAAACTGCGCGGCCACCTGTAGCGACGACGGCGTCTGAAGCGCTATGTCCAGTTCATGAAAGGAGGCTGATCCTTTCAGTTTCGGAGCTTTCGCATTATTGCCGCGCCTGATGTCGTATCGTGATCGGTATGCCGTCCACACCAGACCGGCAGCGCGCGTTTGCGGCGAGATGGAAACAGGAATGGCTCCCGCTTCATCGAGCAGATTGCGCCAGGCTATGTCTCCCTCATCAGCGGTCTGATGTGCCAGGTTTGTCAGCGAGCGGGTAAAGCCAGGTCCATGCTCGGCATCAGGCTCGAAACCTCCTGCCAGCGGTGAGATGGTCTCACTGCTGATATGGACTCCATCATGGGTCATGGTCAGCGTCAGGTACGGCAGTATGATGGAGGCGGCGCATTGCAGATTGCCAACATCGACCCGCTCTCCTTGCTCGGGTGGCTTGTTGTTCCAGTCTGGCAGACGATTGCATAGACTTGCCGACGCGCCCGACGCGCCCGACGCGCCCGACGCGCCCGACGCGCCGGATACGTCTTGCTCGTCTGATTCATCGGTCTCGCACATATCACTACGCTGTAGTGTGTGATGCAAGGCAAAGCCGTTTCCGGTCAGACAGGCTGCCGAAACCACTCGCCCGAATATCGGTACCGGCACCGTCGCGATACACACACGCTCGGCGGGAGATTGCTGCAGGTCGAATCCACACCACAGGACCACCTCGGTGGTGACGGTATCACCGGTAGGCCTTGTCAGGCTGGACAACCAGCTCTGCGACACCGGTGTATTCAATGACTGAACCCTTTCCACCACCGACAAGACTGACAAGTACTTCTGTCCTTCCGGAACCGCGGCATCCTCAGGCAGAAGCGTGGAGAGATTCTGCGGCAAGAGCTCCGAGAGTGGTGTGCTGGGAACACTGTCGGGCCAGGCTTGCCCGACCTGCAGCATGGCGTTGGGTTCGGGCAGGGGGATGCTCACATGATCGAAATCACGCCAAGGGCGGTTGATGAAATAGCTTTCGACCAGCGCTATTCCAGGCAGTGCAGCGATGACGATAACGGTTGCGCGCACTCTGTTGCGAGCCTTTTTCGAGAGGCCAGGCGCAATAAGATCTTCAACCCGACGCAGGGATCCATACCATGCAGACAATCGCTTCATCATCAGGAGATCACTCCGAGAGTCGTCAGCCAATCGAAGAGCGCTCGCATGAGTGCGTACGCCACCACGCAGAACAGGCTGACCACCAGAAAATTGGGTTGCAGGAGAACCTTGCTGAAGCGGGTCTGTCGCCCCCGTACGGTATTCAGGGCAACGACCATGACATCACTGTTCTGTTCGAACTTTCGCTGAAATCCCACACCGTCGCTGAGCCATTGAAACTGTTCATCCAGCGCCTCGACGACACCTGCCGTGAACGATGCCGGCAAACGCTCAGCGTCGCTGGTCGATCGCTGAGTGGCAAGCAGGGTACGGAATATCAGCAACTCGACCTCGTCGCGAAGCTCCGGCGTTTCCTCATCCAACTGGTCGAACAGGCCGAACCAGTCATTTTCATCACTACCCTCGGTCATGGCGACATCGAGCCATCGCACATAGTCTGCGTAGTGCTCATCAGCCTCGGCAGTCGGAGTTGGTCGCTCACTGGCAAAAAGGCCAGCCATCTCCGGCGTCTCGTCCGCTGCTTCCGTCGTGTAATTGTGCCTTGGCGTGGATTGGCGTCGGTCGCCAGCGAGGTCTTCGGGCAGGTGAGCGACTCCAGCCACGTGAATATGGGGAGCCAGTTTGTTGCCTGCCCAGGCAACTGCTGCATTCCGTGTGGCGATGGCGAACAGCCTGTTTTCCCCTTCATCATGGATCGCCAACAGGGCCAGACTTTGCCTGTCGGCAATCACCGAGAGCCGCGCTGCCACATATTCCACGGGTGTTTCGATAATGCCAAGGGGCTTGTCCCATACCGCATCGGCTTCGAATTCGATCGCCTGCAGGGTCTCTTCTGTCAGCGCGTCTGCTCCGCTGCGCTTCAGGAGTTGATTCAGCACATGGCAGGCGTCAGCACTGTCCGCAGCCTGATCCAGCACGGCTACTCGCTCCATGTCGCACAGCGCATTCAACGCAATCTGGCTCTCGGGGTGGAGAGCCGTTCCTTGCTGGCGGATCGCTTCATCAATCTGCGCAATTTCGGACGGCGATGTGCCTATATCGGCGGCAAATCGTCGCCAGGTCCCTTCATCCGGCGGAGTGGCGGCAAGCTCAAGTGCGCGCTCGTAGCTTTGCCGCAGTCTCTGGAAGCCTGCCGGGTCGGCGGATGGGTCGATGCTTTTGAGGCTTCTTGCATAGGCTTTTCTGATCGCTCGCGCGTCATGCGCGATGCCATCGCCCGGCGGTTCGAGTCCCAGCGTTGCCCAGTTGTCGTGATCAGTTGCCATAGTGGTTTTCGTATTCGTCGATTCGGGCCGCGATGTCCATTCGGGCCATGCTTATCTCGCGCGGGTTCTGACGAGCCAGGGCCGCATCGAACTCGGTAATCCAGTCCATGATCAATTCCCTGTCATTGGCCAGGCTCATGGCGTAGCATTTCTTGAGGCGCGCAAGGATGTCGATGTTCGGCAACTGATCTCGCGGGTGAACCTTGAGTTTCTCGAGCTCGGCAATGCGCTGCTTCAACTCCTGTGGAGTCAGCTCGCCGGAAAGTGCGGTTATCACCAGCCTGCTCGTCCTGCCATCGCTGGTTCTGGCCTCTACTTCCAGCAATCCGCTGACGTCGTACGAGAACCGGATGTCGATCTGTTCGCACTCGTCCCGGTTGTAGGGCACCTTCACCTGCAACTCGCCCAGTGACACATTGTCTTCGACCATGGGCGATTCGCCCTGGAATACCTGGACCGTGACGCGCTGCTGTCCCGGCTCAACCGTTTGCACTTCTTCCAGCCGACTGATGGGCACGATGGAATTACGCTCGATGACCGGTTTGAAAAAGCCGTTCGCACGGCGTTTGCGATCAATCTGTCTGGAAATCTCCATGCCCAGGCTGAATGCACTGACATCGGTCATGACCATGTCTTCCAGTGCCGCATCGTTGGCAACCAGAGCTGCCTGGATCGCCGCTCCCAGGGCCACGACGTGATCAGGATTCAGTGTGCTCTCCGGCAGCTGGCGCAGATGCTTGACGACAAACGGCCGGATCAGCGGCATGCGTGATGCGCCGCCGACCAGAATGATCCTGTCCAGCTCGGCGCGAGCAATACCGGCGTCATGCAGAGCGCGTTCGATAGGTGCACGCAGGTGCCTGATATGGGTCTGGTTGATGTCCTCGAACACCTCTCTTGATAGGTCGAAACGGACGCGCAGACCCTGCATATCCCGATCAAGGCTGACCGATGGTTGCTGGGTCAAGGCGCGTTTACTGTTCTCCGCCAGTTCCATGAACAGCGATGCCGTTGAATGATCGAGATCGGTGAAACTGTGATCATTCCGGGCTGCAATCCATTGCGCGAGAGTGCGCGTGAAATCTTCCCCGCCCAGAAAGGCATTGCCCGCGGTTGCCCGCACTTCCATGACCCCTTCGAACATTTCGAGAATCGACACATCGAAGGTGCCACCGCCAAGATCGAGAACCATGAAGGTGCTTTCATCGTCGCGTTCCTGCAAGCCATACGCCAGCGCCGCTGCTGTCGGTTCGTTTATCAGCCGCGTCACCGACAAACCGATCATCTGCGCGGCCGTGATCACATCCTTGCGCTGGTTCTGATTGAAGTACGCCGGCACCGAGATGACTGCGCTGTCGACGGGTTCCCCCAGTGCCTGCTCCGCGCTGCTGCAAAGATCACGCAGGATGAGTGCGCAGAGTTCGAAGGCGGTCAGCTGATATCCAGGCCCGAGATCAAATCGGGCTTGTGTGCCCAAATGACGCTTGAACACGGCGACGGCACGTGTTGGGTCGGAAACCAGCATCGCCTTGGCAGGCGCGCCGACGACCAGTCTGTCATCGCTGTCCAATGCAACCACGGATGCTGTCATCGGAGAGCCGAATACATTCTCGATCAGCCGGGGGGCTCCTTGCTCGAAGACAGAGATCAGCGAGTGGGTGGTCCCCAGATCGATACCGATATTCGCCATGGTCTTGCCGTTTCCTTTGTACTGATCGATGTCAGAAGTGGACCCCATAACGGCACAGCTGATCGGGCGCCTCCCTTTGCCACACCACTATTCTGTCTGCTGTTGGATTGTATCGCTTATCAACTGAGTACGTTGCAAAGTACCCCTGACTCATGATCCGAAGGCTGCCGATTTCATGCGAAAACGGGTCCGATCAAGGTGCTCAAAGGTGGGCAATTCACCCTGAATTTCCCTCGCCTGAAAATATGGAAAATTACCCCAATCCGGGATGGTATTGACACATCGAAGAGCGTATAAGTCACGCCAATGACGAGACGGATGGACCGAACTCTTCATGCATGCCGTTCTGCCTTGACGGTACCAGCGGACTTGTTGTCCAGGAATAGTTTAATCATGATCTTTCGTAAAAAGGCGGACCGATGCCCGAGCGGTCATTCTGTCATTCGTGTAGCGAGCGTCGTTGCCGCTGCAATGGCCTTTCCGCAGGCACAGGCACAACCGGTGGTTACAGGGTCGCAGATATCCTGGCCGGACGATGGTTGGTATCAGGTTCAGAGCTCCGATGGTCTGACCAATATCTGTGAGGGCACGCGTTCCTGCGAGGTCGAGCCCGGCCGCTACATCGTCATCAACCACACGAAAGGTCAGCGCTACGAAAACGTGCTGGTGCCCGACGCACCGGTGGCGGAGGTCGTCTCGGTAGATGGCAACACGATTTCCTGGCCGGACGATGGCTGGTATCAGGTTCAGTCAGCAAGCACCTATGAGTCGTTCTGTGAGGGTGGGCTGTCCTGTACGGTGGATGACGGCAGCTACATCGTGATCAACCACACCACTGGCCAACGATTTACCGGCATTACCGTCAGCGGTGGATCGGGTGGTGTTGAGCCTCCGGCCCCATCCAGTGTTGATCTGCTCGATGTGTCGCAGGACCTGATCGTCGCGGCTGCCGGATACCAGTTGGACCGCCTTGCCGTGGTGGTAGACGACTTCGCGTTCATCATCGGGCAGGAGACCACGATTCAGTGGCCGGATGCAGCTTGGTATCAGGTGCAGGATACCGAGACCTACACATCCGTATGTAACGGTGGGACCGAATGCCATATTCTTCCCGGCAGCTACATGGTCATCAATCACTCCACTGGTGAGCGCAGTCCGCTGGTTGTGCCTTATATCAACCCGGCCGATCAAGCGGAGGCAACCCAGCTGGAAGACACCTTCATCACCTTTCCGTTGCGCGAAGACCCCGACAACATCAGTACCGAGCTGACCATCAAACGAAGCTACTACAATTGCGACAACGGTGGCAGCCTTATCGTGGAAAAAGGCAACAAGAATGAGGGCGAGTTTTTCGATGCCTCCGGAAACCTGGTCGGTGGCGTCGGTGACAAGAACGGCTATGTGTTCGACCAATGTTCAATGAGTTTGCGTAATGGTCTGCTACCGGACGGCAACTACGAACTGAACGGCACTCTGCAAACCAACCTCATCTACAGCTACGGTGATTCGCAAAGCAATTACATCTTTGATGCGTTCTCGATCATCGGTGACAATGGTGTGGAGTACCGAGCCAACGGACAGACAGAGGATATTGACGGCTATGACTTCAATTACCTGCGCAGCGCCAGCATCGCCGAGTACCGCGAAACTTTGCCTGGGGGTGATGAAGGTGAATCGATTTCCGATATCACGTTCAATTTCGAAACCCTGAACAATACAACGGTATTGGCAGCCCCGTGGAAGACACTGAATGTAAATGGTGTTGTTCGCAACGCACTGACCGGCAATCAGGAAGTGACCATTGAAACCGAACCGGTATTGAGCTGGGGGTCTGATCCTTTCATGCCCTTCAACGGTTCCATCGAGATGACGGCAGAAGACGGTAGTTTTCTGTACCAGCATGCCAACCCGGCGGTCGACCCGGACAATTTCTGGGCGCTCTTTGCCGACTTTGAGTACACGGCGGCCAATGGTGAGCAGACGCAATTGCAACAGGAAAGCTATTCCTTTCCGTTCGAGTACGGTTCACGCAGCTGTTTTGAATTTCGCTCTGAAGAGACTGGCAGGCTCGATTGTCCTGCGGACTATCTGACAGTCCAGGCTGCGCAGTAAGCTGAAAGGGGGCGCCGGCGGCGATTGATTCGCCGCACGGCGACCGTAGAAATCCCGATGGCAGCCGATCTATCGGGTCACGCTTGCGTCGAGCACGGGCAGAATCAACCGTGACGGATGGCTGGCATCATGCAGAATCGCCTGATCGGCCACCATCATCTCCGCGCTGTCCGTATTGGACAGACCCGTGTTCAGATTTCTGGCCAGCTTCGGGAAATTGGACGAAGAAATCTGCAGCCTGATGCGGTGCCCGGCTGGGAAGACCACGGCCGTATGACCCAACGGAATCGTGTATTCATAGGTGCGATCCGGTTCGATCAATGATGGCTGGGATTTCGAGCCTTCGCGCAGACTGGCGCGAACTGCCGCATCGAGTATGTTGTGCGTCTGTCCGTCCGGACGCACATCCACCAGTTTGGCCGTGAAGTCGGTGTCAGTTGCACTGGACTTGGCAAACAACTGAACCGATACCGGCCCCACCAGCAGCAGGTCTTCAGTCAGCGGCTCGCTGGTGTAGACCAGCACATCGTCACGGACCTCGATGTCGGCCTGCTCGACGGCACCGGACTTCGGACCCTGTGGGTGAAAGTCAGTGCCACAGCACAGGTTGCCACCGGCGGTCGGCACCGGATTGGCCGGATCGTACTGAAACAGATCAGCCGCTGGTCCAGCTGTCTCGATGGCAGCGTCTGCGCTGATGCCCGCGTCCTGCGTCGTGGGTGTTGTCGACAAGGCGCCTGAGCCGTCACGGTTGTTGGCGTCCCCGTTGCTGCTCAGATAGTAAGCCTGCTGAACCATATCCTTTGGTGGGTAGTCGTCGGCTTCCAGCAGAAAGGTCGAGCCTTCGTTGCCTTCATCCGGCGGTACCATGACATGCAGTCTGGCGACGGCCTGATTGTCGTAGTCGCTGTCAATCTGCTTCAGATAACGGTCGAAATAGTCCAGATCATAGGGCTTGTGTGTCTGCAGCTCGCCGGTGGGTGCTGCCAGGGCTCCATCGGGCTCCGGCCCGAACGAAGGTGTGCCGTGATCGGTGGCGTGCCCATAGGGGGTCATCAACAGATGCGTCTGTGTTCTGGCGATCTCGGAGCCGGCCTGTTCGCGCATGGACTGGAAGGAGGTCAGTGAACCATTGCCGAAGATGTCATACCAGGCGCCATGGATCATGACCGGGATCTGTACATCGGGAATATCCTCGGCCACATCCAGTTCCTGCCAGAAAGTATCGTAGCTCGGGTGCTGCATCCAGTCGTCATAGGAGTCGACCAGGCCGTCGAAAACGTCGAGCGATGTCAGTGGCAGACGCCAGACCCAGTCGCTCCACAGGCCTTCGTTCGCCAGCGCCTGACGTTGCGTGATCAGATCAGCGATGTCCTCCTCGGACGTGCCGCGGGCAGTTTCCTGCCGTGTGATCTGATCCGCCACGAAAGCCAGCTCGGGCCAGCTGACATTCATGCTGTGATGGGGAATGCCGTTCTCGTACACCCATTCGCGGTGATAGTCTTCGGACGAAATGGAAATCGACGCCGCTTTCAGGCTGGGTGGGTTCGCTATCGTTGCCTGCCAGGCCGTTGCCCCCATGTAAGAGGGACCTCGGATGCCAACGTCACCGTTGGACCAGGCTTGCGTTGCAGCCCATTCGACGGCGTCGTAGCCATCGTTGCGTTCCTGCCGGAAGATGTCGAAATCGCCTTCAGATGTCCAGGTACCGCGCGCGTGCTGATACAGGTAGGCGTAATCTTCTCGTGCATAGGAATAGGCATCCAGATCGATGCCGCTGTTGGTGAAGCAGCCGGTGCCAAAGCCTGTCATGGCGTAGGGGGTGCGGTGTACGATGGTTGGCAAGCCTCCGGTCGGGACGTCCTCGGGCAGGTAGAGCACTGCCGTCAGCACCGTACCGTCTCGGGCAACGGAGTCCAGTGTCTGGCAGGTGATACCGGGAAAGTCCGCTGAGCGCAGCAGTGAGTCCTCTTCGGCCGGTGGTGCGGCGGTATCGTCATCATCATCGTCGCTGCAGGCACTGGCCAGTAGCGCTGCCGTGGCCAGCACGGCAATCGGTTTCCATCGCAATAACGGTTTGTCGGTATCGGCGTACATGTCTTCCTCCAGACTGTGTGGTGGTGGTGGTCCAACACCCGTCATTGCATACGGAGTCGCCTGGCGGCGCGATAGCACGCAGCGCCATATCTGGCATGTTCGGACACTGACGTGACGCCGGGATTTGCACAAAGGGAGGAGTGCATGCAGATCATGACTGCGTGCTGCGTGCTGCGTGCTGCGTGCTGCGTGCTGCGTGCTGCGTGCTGCGTGCTGCGTGCTGCGTGCTGCGTG
>CANLNQ010000048.1 GCA_947492525.1 uncultured Granulosicoccus sp. | reverse complement strand
AGGTGAGAGGTGAGAGGTGAGAGGTGAGAGGTGAGAGGTGAGAGGTGAGAGGTGAGAGGTGAGAGGTGAGAGGTGAGAGGTGAGCGGTGAGAGGTGAGCGGTGAGCGGTGAGTGGTGAGTGGTGAGTGGTGAGTGGTGAATCTCGAGTTCAGGAAGGTCAGGCACAGGATGTTCCGAGAATCAGCACCCATGATGTTCAGGAACGTCCTGCACATGAGAACCTGCCAGAAGCCAATGGTCAAAGGACTCCTCATGGTTGGGCAGCAATCTGCCCAGTCAGGCAGATTCACCTGCTAAGGGTTGCCGTGTCGGCATGTGGAGCTGAATGTCCCATTTCACACCGTCGGTAGGTCGAAAACCAAAGTGCGCAACTGTCACGATTTCGTTGTCAGCTGCATGCCATAGTACTGTCGCGCGATGGTTTCTGATCTCGTGCACGACAGCCTCGTAGTTCAACATCATTCTCGGTCCGGTGCCAGAGACCGCAGCCCCGACTTTCATGAGCAGCTTCAGCTGGGCATAGATACCGACATGTTCATTGCTGGCGAGCTGCAGGGTGGCGTCTTCGATTGACCATGGGATGATCGCGCTGTCACGTTTCAGTACCATGTGATCGCTGAAATAGCGATTCAAACCGTCCATGGAATCCGCAGGAAGTCTCTGATCCAGTTCGTCTGTCTGCAATAGTGAAAGCGTCGGGTCTGCCCGGCACCGCGCCTGCAGGCAGATTGCTCCATACTTGCGCTTCCTCTACAGAGTAGTCGTACTGAACCAGCTCGAGCATGTCGTCAGAGAGGGTGGAAAGCAGCTGATCGCTCAGGCATATCGGCCTTTCGATGATCAAAGTCTACTGGGTCTTCGCGGGCATAGCCAAAGCCATCAAAATCTACCCGGTATAGTTCATGAATCCTGTTTTCACAGTCGGCGCTCATCCGCAAGGGGGCGGCCTCGCCAGCACCGATGTTGCGTTTTGGCAGAGTTCGGGTACGCCACCCCTGCTCGCGAGCCAGCGCACTGAATTCCTCATCCAGGTTCTCGAAGCGGATGATACGGTTAACCATGATGCTGCCAAGCTCGTCGCAGACGAACCACGCCTGGGGCATGAAGTGGTTGTGCAGGACAAGGGAACTGCTGGAGAGGTACTCCATGACGAAATGTTCGAACGTTGGCGCTCTGCGTCTGATGTCCTCGCTCAGTACGCGATCGCTGGTTCCACACCCTCCGCGGAAGAGGTAGTTGTAAGTGGATAGTGTACGCTCATACGGGTTTCGGACGACAGCGAACTTGTAGTATTGATTGAAACGGTATTTGTTGGCGTGTCGGTAGATGCGCCAATTGATGTGCATTCTGTCATTCAGGCTGGCACCCAGCGCATCGAGAATGCTGGTGCCGCCGGTTTTGGGTATGTGTACGAAGACAAGTCGATGCCTGTTGGCATAGGCCCGGTAGGGGTAGCCGTTGGAGAAGCCACGAATGTCCTTCAGCTTCGCTCTACACAGTTGAATGGCGGCATGCACGGGGTCTTTGTCTCTTGTTGCAGCGTGATCGACATGAATCAGGGCTTCTCCATGAACCCCGATACAGTGGCATCCGCTACGGTACAAGGCTTACTGGTACTTGCACGCCCTCCCAGGCGAATTCCCCAGAATCTCCACATTTGGATGCGAGCCGAAGTGAAGAAGATCACGCTTTCTCGCACACATGTTGGACCATCGATGATGAGCTGATGGCTGGGCAGTCATTCGTCGGGACTACCTCAAGGACAAATGGGCCTCATGCTCAAAGGTGTTTGTCGATGGCGTCAATACTGTGATAATTTAGTGCGCTGACCGGTGTCCTGTAGCTGCGACACCGGATGCTTGTCGCCGAATGAACTGGATGAACGGGGAAGGTCTGGCACGTGAGGGGTGACTGCGGTTGATCACGTATTCGCATGATTCAACCATCATACTGGTGTCTATTCTGGTGTCGCTGGTGGCAGCCTTTACCGGTCTTGCCTTGACCAACCGGATAGGCTCCCTGCCGGTGCCGCAGCGCAAGGCCCTCATTGTCATGGCAGCCTTTGTGCTGGGTGGCGGCATCTGGTCGATGCATTTTGTGGCCATGCTTGCTCATCGATTCGACGTGCCGGTCCACTACGATCTGCTGCAGACGCTCGTCTCGGCACTGGTGGCGGTGCTTGTCGTAGGGCTGGCGTTGCTGATTCTGCATTTTGCTCAGCGAACCCCCCGAGTGCTGACCGGTGCAGGGCTGCTGCTGGGCGCGGGAATCGTTGTCATGCACTTCATCGGCATGCTGGGAATGCGAGGGGTCATTCTATCGTTCAGCTACTGGTCCGTGATTGCCGCCGCGCTGGTAGCGGCCGTCATGGGTATCATGGCCATTCGCGTCTCCTATGGCACCCGTACGCACAAGAGCATCGTCGTGGGTGGTTTGTGGTTCGGCTTCTCGGTGGTGTTCGTGCACTTCACGGCCATGGCCGGGACCCGGTTCACGCTGGATACCGCCTATTCGCCGGTCAGCATGGTGCTTGAACCTGATGCGCTGGCCATCGTGGTGACGGTCACGGCGTTCATCATCTGTGGCTCATTCCTGTTGGCCGCCGCCACATTCCTGACCGATCCAGGTGCTAGCGCGGGGGCCGGCAGTCGACGGGACCCGGCGATACCGGCGCCTTCTGAGATCGTGAATGATCCCCCAGCAACTCCAGCAACTCCAGCAACTCCAGCAACTCCAGCAACTCCAGCGCATACGACACCTGCAACAGACGAAGTTGAACACAGAGAACCAATACCGGAAACGACCATCGGGCCGCCGGCAGTCATCGATTCTGTTGCAGACGAACAAGGCGGCAGATCGGGTGACGCGCTTGAATGCAGTGCAGCATTGTCGGCGGATTCGACACCGCCGGCAGCCAGTCATTCATCGATCATTGAAGCTGAGGATACTGACCCGCCACTGGACAGTGACGACAGCGACGGGCATGTGCGTATCCCGTTCGAGAGGAACAAGCATATCGAGTTTGTCTTCGCCTCAGAGTTGGCAGCCATACGGGCTGATGGGCGTTATACGCATCTCTACACTCAGGATGGGGTGCGATTCTGCCCCTGGTCCATCGCCGAGGCCGAGAAGCGTCTGGCCCGGGAGCCATTCTATCGGTCGCATCGCAGCTATCTGGTCAATCTGCAGAAGGTGCATGTGTTCGAGAAAAATCGAGACGCGGGTGTGTGCCGTTTCGATAGCTATCCGCAATTGAGCAGCGTGCCGGTCAGCCGCGCCCGCGTCGCCAGATTGCAGCAGCTTCTGGGGTTGTGACGCCATAACGAGCCTGCAGTATCTGTCCGTTACCTGGCTGAACAGGCATCGCAGCGCACCTCACCGTCATTCGCCACTCGTCCCTGTATATCGCCATTCGTGACAAACGCCGCGCTGTTCGTGTCGTAGGAGAAGACGCTGCGGCTTCCTCTGGCTAGGGTTGGGAAAACAAGAATTTTCCGGACACACTTGCGGAGGGGCAACTGATGATTCCAGGTACGTTTGAATACCACCAACCGGATTCCGTGCAGGCAGCGGTAGCGCTGCTGGACGAGCTCGGCGACGACGCTCGCGTACTCGCTGGCGGGCACAGCCTTATCCCCATGATGAAGCTGCGACTGGCCATGCCGGAGCATCTGATTGATCTGCGCCGTATCGACGACCTGAAGTTCATCCGCATTGAGTCGGGCGTGGTGCATGTGGGGGCGATGACCACGCAGCACGAGCTGATCAATCACGCGGAACTGGCGCAACAGGTGCCCATCATTCGCGAGACGTCACTGCAGATCGGCGATCCGCAGATCCGCTATCAGGGCACCATCGGCGGGAATGTGGCCAATGGAGATCCGGGCAATGACATGCCCGGTCTGATGCAGTGTCTGGATGCCACCTTCACCCTGCTGGGCCCCGATGGGGAGCGCAAGGTGGCCGCCCGGGAATTCTATGAGGCGGCCTATTTCACGGCGAGAGACGACCTCGAGATTCTGACCTCGATCAGCTTTGCCGTCAGCCCCGGTGGGTATGCCTACGAGAAGCAGAAGCGCAAGATCGGCGACTACGCTACCGCAGCCGCGGCCGTACTGCTGCGCAAGGCCGGTGACGGTGTCGCTTGCAGTTTCGCCTCCATTGCCATGACCAATCTGGCCGACACCCCGATCCACTGTGAAGCCGCATCGCAGCTGCTGCAGGATCAGGGTGTCAACGATGCTTCGATAGAGGCCGCCGTGGCTTCTTGCATTGCATCCATAGAGCCTGTTGACGATAACCGGGGGCCGGTTGACTTCAAGAAACATGCTGCAGCGCAAATAACAAGACGCGCCATCAAGAGCGCCTGGTCTCGTACCTGAACCCATCATCGGAGCTGATAATGACGACCACCACCATCAATCTGAACGTCAACGGCAAGTCCGTTGAGACCACGATCGAGCCGCGCGAACTGCTGATTCATGTATTGCGAGATCGGCTCGACATCACCGGGCCGCATATCGGCTGCGAAACCTCACACTGCGGCGCCTGTACGGTCGATATCGACGGTCGTTCCGTCAAGGCCTGCACCTTGTTCGCCGTGCAGGCGCAGGGCAGCGAGATCACGACAATCGAAGGTCTTGGAGATCCGGACAAGCTGCACGTGCTGCAGGAGCAGTTCAAGGAGCACCACGGCTTGCAGTGCGGATTCTGTACCCCGGGCATGATCACGCGAGCGCATCGTTTACTGCAGGAGAATCCGAACCCGAGCGAAGAAGATGTGCGCTTTGGCATCGCCGGCAATCTGTGTCGCTGCACGGGTTATCAGAACATCGTCAAGGCCGTTCTGGCCGCTGCCCGCGAGATCAATGGCGCGACGGACAAGGACGCCACACGGGAGACTGCAGCATGAGCGCCTCGGCACCCAGCATGAAAGAACGTCAGGCCGCCTTGAAGGGGCTGGGTACCTCACGCAAGCGCGTCGAGGATGCACGCTTCACGCAGGGCAAGGGCAACTATGTCGATGACATCAAGCTGCCGGGCATGCTGTACGGCGACTTCGTCCGTTCCCAGCATGCGCACGCCTATGTGAAATCCATCGACACCTCTGCAGCGCTGGCCTTGCCGGGAGTCGTTGCCGTGCTCACGGCCAAGGATCTGGAACCCTTGAATCTGCACTGGATGCCCACGCTGGCCGGTGACAAGCAGATGGTGCTGGCTGATGGCAAGGTGCTGTTTCAGGGGCAGGAGGTTGCCTTTGTCGTGGCCGAAAGTCGCTACATCGCTGCCGATGCCATCGACCTGGTGCAAGTGGAGTATGAAGAACTGCCGGTTCTGGTGGATCCGTTCAAGGCGGAGCTGCCTGATGCGCCGGTGTTGCGCGAGGATATCGCCGATGCCAAGGAAGGGGCTCACGGTCCGCGTCGCCATCCGAACCATATCTTTACCTGGGAGATGGGGGAGAAAGAGGCCACTGAATCCATTCTCGCCAGTGCACCTGTGGTAGCCGAGGAGATGGTGTACTACCACCGCACGCACCCCTGTCCGCTTGAGACCTGTGGCAGCGTGGCGTCAATGGACAAGGTGAACGGCAAGCTGACCTTGTATGGCACCTTTCAGGCACCGCACGTTGTGCGTACCGTGGCGTCACTGCTGTCCGGCATTGCCGAACACAACATTCGCGTGGTATCACCGGATATCGGCGGGGGCTTTGGCAACAAGGTGGGCGTCTACCCCGGCTACGTCTGCTCCATCGTGGCATCGATTGTCACCGGCCTGCCTGTCAAGTGGGTAGAGGACCGCATGGAGAACCTGATGTCGACCGCGTTTGCACGCGATTACTGGATGCAGGGCAAGATCGCAGCAACCGAGGATGGCAAGATACTGGGGTTGTGGTGCCATACTACCGCTGACCACGGTGCCTTCGATGCCTGCGCAGACCCCACCAAGTTCCCGGCGGGCTTCATGAATATCTGCACGGGTTCCTACGATATCGGCACGGCCTATCTGGCGGTGGATGGCATCTATACCAACAAGGCGCCGGGAGGCGTTGCCTATCGCTGTTCGTTCCGGGTCACCGAAGCGGCCTATTTCATCGAGCGCATGATCGAAGTGCTGGCCATCAAGTTGAACATGGACGCAGCGGAGCTTCGCCTGAAGAATTTCATCCGCAAGGATCAGTTCCCCTATCACTCGGCTCTGGGGTGGGAATACGACTCCGGTGACTATCACACCGCCTGGAACAAGGCTCTGGAGGCAGTGAACTACAAGGAACTGCGCACAGAGCAGGCGGCAAAGGTCGAAGCCTTCAAGGCCGGAGAAACACGGCAATTGATGGGTATCGGGCTGTGTCACTTCACCGAGATTGTCGGGGCGGGTCCCGTCAAGAACTGCGATATTCTCGGCATGGGCATGTTCGACAGTTGCGAGATACGCATACACCCCACAGGCTCTGCCATTGCAAGGCTGGGTACGATCTCGCAAGGGCAAGGCCATGCGACTACCTTTGCGCAGATTCTGGCCAGCGAGATCGGTATCTCTGCCGACGACATCACCATCGAGGAGGGCGATACCGATACGGCCCCCTATGGTCTGGGCACCTACGGCTCGCGTTCGACCCCCGTGGCAGGAGCGGCCACCGCGATGGCGGGCAGAAAGATCCGCGCCAAGGCACAGATGATTGCCGCCTACCTGCTGGAAGTGCATGACAACGATGTGGAGTGGGAAGTGGATCGCTTTGTCGTCAAGGGGGCGCCGGAGCGTTTCAAGACCATGCAGGAGATCGCCTATGCCTCCTACAACCAGGCTATTCCGGGTGTGGAACCGGGCCTGGAAGCGGTCAGCTACTACGACCCGCCGAACATGACCTATCCCTTCGGCGCCTACATCTGCGTCATGGATATCGACGTGGATACCGGTACGTCAAGCATTCGCCAGTTCTACGCTCTGGATGACTGCGGCACACGCATCAACCCCATGATCATCGAGGGGCAGGTGCACGGCGGTCTGACCGAGGCATTGGCTATCGCTCTGGGGCAGGAAATAGCCTATGACGAGTTGGGTAACGTCAAGACTGGCACCTTGATGGATTTCTTCATACCCACAGCCTGGGAGACACCCAACTACACCACGGACTACACGGAAACGCCAAGCCCTCATCACCCCATCGGTGCCAAGGGTGTGGGTGAGAGTCCGAACGTGGGTGGGGTGCCGTGTTTTTCCAACGCCATCAATGATGCCTTCCGCCCCTTTGGTCTCACGCAGACACGTATGCCGCATGATCACTGGCGCATCTGGCAGACAGCCAACAAGCTGGGGCTGCACGGCTGAGCCGCGCTGAATGGAAGCCGATGCCATACAGATCGTTGTGACATGAGCTGGAACATGCTGCAGGAGCAATTGCTGGCTCAGGGCTATGTTGCTTCGGACGAACTGTCCATGGCCTTGCATTTATCCGTCGAATTGGGTCGACCTCTGCTGCTCGAAGGGGCAGCAGGTGTCGGCAAGACGGAAGTGGCCAAGATGCTGGCGCAGCTCAGGCAATGCCAGCTGATTCGTCTGCAATGCTATGAAGGCCTGGATGCCAGTAGCGCGATCTATGAGTGGAATTATCAGAGACAGCTGCTCAGTGTGCGCGCCAATCAGGACAGCTCTCTGTCAGTCGACGAGCTGGAAGAGCATCTGTTCTCGGAGAAATACCTGTTGCGGCGCCCCTTGCTGGAAGCGATCTCCCAGGTCGAGCCTCCGGTGTTGCTGATCGACGAGGTGGATCGTGCCGATGAGGAATTCGAGGCCTATCTGCTGGAGCTGCTGTCCGACTTTCAGATATCGATTCCCGAGATGGGCACCGTGCAGGCGCTCAGCCGTCCGCTGGTTGTGCTGACGTCGAACGGGTCGCGTGATCTGTCCGATGCCCTGCGTCGCCGCTGTCTCTACAGTTTCGTCGATTACCCGGATACGCGCACCGAGATGGCCATACTGCAGCATCGTGTGCCTGCTATCGAACAGCGCCTGGCCACGCAGGTCGTCGGTTTCGTGCAAGCCTTGCGGCGTGAAGAACTGGAGAAGAACCCCGGTATTGCCGAAACCCTGGACTGGGCCGCGGCGCTGATGGGACTGGGGGTGGTGGATCTTGCGGCTGATCCACAGGTATTGCAGGCCTCCCTGGTCTGCCTGTTGAAAACGCAGGCTGACAGGGCAGCCATACCCACCGAGGTTGCCCAGCGACTGAGCGGTAGCCTGGCATGAGCTTGATGGAGCACGTAACGTGAAAGTCACGCGATTTGTCGCACGGGCCAGTGGTGCTAGCGAACGCATGGCCGGCTTCATGGCTCATTTGAGAGACAATGGCCTGCCCGTGGGGGTGAATGAGACCGTTCGCGTGTTGCATGCACTGACACGGGTCGACCCTTCCAGTCACGATGAGGTGCGGCTGGCCTGCAAGGCGATCTGCGCCCGATCGGCGGATCAGTACGATCAGTTCGATGAGCTGTTCGAGGCATACTGGTTGAATGCCGGGCGTGAAAGGCCGGGCTTGTATTCTGTCGAATCGCGGCAATTCTCTCGCAACACACGGCAGGCGCAGCTGCCGAATGCTGGTGAACTGCCCGGTAGCGATGGTTCAGCTCGCGTGGACGATGTCGATGATGGACGGGAAGGCGATGCGGCGCAAACGGGAGAGGGCAAGCTGATTGCCTCCGGAAGTCGTAACATCGAGAAGATCGATTTGCGCGAGTTGATGACACCGGAGTCCGTCGAGAGGGCCGAACGCATTGCCAGCCAACTGGCAGCGGCCATGCGGGACCGGCATTCGCGCAGACAGCGACGTGCCTCGCGGGGTAGCAGGCTCGATCTGAGAAAGGTCTTGCGAGCCAGCCTGAGCACGGGGGGCGAGCCCCTGCAACTGTACAGAACCAGGCGTCCCGACCGCCCTGTGAACATTGTGGCCCTGCTGGATGTTTCCGGATCGATGTTGGTGTATTCCAGAGTATTTCTGGCTTTTCTGAAAGGCCTGGTCAGTCATGACCGAAGAACCGATGCCTATCTGTTTCATACCTCGCTGGTTCGTGTCAGCGATGTCATGCGCGACAGCGACACCTTGCGTGCCGTGAACCGATTGTCGCTGATGGCGCAGGGTTTCGGTGGGGGTACTCGCATTGCCGCAAATTTGCAGCAATTCAACCGGCAATACGCGGCACAGTGCGTCAACGGACGCTCGGTCGTGATCATCTTCTCCGATGGCTATGACACGGATCCACCGGAGCAGATGGCCATGGCGCTACACAGACTTCGGCGTCGGGGTTGCCGGATTCTGTGGCTGAACCCCTTGAAAGGCTGGAAAGACTACGAGCCGGTGGCGGCCGGCATGGCGGCGGCACTGCCGCATCTGGATCTGTTCGCAGCCGCGAACACGCTGGAGAACCTGGCGGCGCTTGAACCTCATCTGCACGCACTCTAGCGAGGTAGAAACATGACACCCATCAGTGATATGACCGAATTGCTGTCCCGGCTCAAGGCGGGAGGCGAGAGCTTTGCTGTTGCCACCGTCATTCGTACCGTTTCCGTGACCGCTGCCAAACCGGGCGCAAAGGCCGTGATCGACGCAGATGGTCAGGTTCTGGAAGGCTGGATAGGCGGTGGTTGTGCCCGACACGCGGTGATCAAGGCTGCAAAAAAGGCGATAGACGATGGTCAGCCGCGCCTGGTGTCCTTGCAGCCGGGAGAGCTGTTGGCTGAGCAAGGCCTGGCGTCGGGCGATGAACATGAGGGCCGCGTGATGGCCAGCAACATGTGCCCCAGCAAGGGCACCATGGACATCTTCGTCGAACCTGTTCTGGCGAACCCTGAGTTGCTGGTGCTCGGAAGCAGTCCTGTCGCTGCCATGGTTGTGCAGCTGGCAGAGGGCTTCGGATTCTCGGTTGCAGCCATGCGCGACAGCCTGGCAACACGATCCGGTTCTTCGCCGCAGGTCCTCTATGACAACCATGCCGATGTCACGCCTGAGCATGCTCATCGCTACGTCGTGATCGCCACTCAGGGCAATGGTGATGTCGATGCCTTGAGAGCGGCGCTGGGTTGGCAGTTCAGGCACATCGGATTCGTCGGCAGCCGTCGAAAGATGAGTTTCCTGCGAGACAAGCTGCTGGCCGAGGGATTCGATGGTGCCTCCTTGCAACGGATAAAGGCACCGGCAGGGCTGGATATCGGGGCCGTGACACCGCTGGAGATTGCCTTGTCGATCCTGGCCGAAGTGGTGCAGGTGCGCCGGACCGGCTCTCTTGACCCGACATGAGTCAAGACGCCGTTCGCAGGACGAAGCAGATAATACAACTCGATTCCAACGCAGCAATCAAGAGAGTCACAGTATGCAACTGAATGAAGAAGTCCTGATTCCTCTGGACAAGGTTACGGTATTCAATGCATTGAATGACCCCGACATACTCCAGGCCAGCATTCCCGGCTGTGATGAGCTGGTCAAGCATAGCGATACCGAAATGACAGCCAGGGTCGTGGTCAAGTTCGGACCGGTAAAAGCGGGGTTTGACAGCGAGGTAACGCTGGATCCGAGTGAAGGCCCGGACCGCTTTACCCTGTCAGGCAAGGGAGATGCGGGGATGGCGGGCTTTGCCAATGGCGGAGCCCTGGTGACACTGACCGAGCAGGGCAGTGATACCCTGCTGGCCTACGAGGTGACCATCGATGTCACGGGCAAGCTTGCCCAGGTTGGCAGTCGATTGATGGAAGGCACGACCAAGCGCCTGGCAAAGAAGTTCTTCGCCAACTTCGAAGCGGCGTTGACGGCGCCCAGCCAGGCTTCCTGACGTCCCCTGAAGGTGCTCTATCCTGGCCTCTGGTCGTGTTCGCATTGGCGGGACCGTCAGTGCCCACACCTGTTTCGTGCTGCTGATTGACGTCGTCGGGAAGCGTGAAGCGCTGGGCAATTGGTACCATCGGGAACGACTCATCGCAAGTCAATGGCACGCTAAGAGATTGTTTTTACGAAGGTATGTGGCTGTGTGAATAATAGAGCACGGCCGGATGACGGGCATGAGGTGCACACACCGAGTGACTGTCGAGCCCGGCCACTATAAGATGAAAGTCCGCTCGGTAATTCGTGATGGAACAGTCTGATTCGTCAGGCCACCATTTCGAATCTGGCGGTAGACCATCCGCAAGCCACTCCAGGAGACTGTGTCACCATGAAATGGGAAACACCTAAAGCGATAGACGTACGATTCGGTTTCGAGATCACCATGTATTTCGCGAACCGCTGAAGCCTGTCGCGTTCTTGTCGGTGGCCTTGCTTGCAAAGAGGTTGCCGAACGCATTGTCTGAAGTCGAAGCCGGGTCTGTTTCCCGGCTTTTTTACGGGTATAGCAACAGTGTTCATCAGAGTTCTTGGATCGGCTGCAGGAGGGGGGTTCCCGCAATGGAATTGCAACTGTCCGATGTGTACCGGTGTACGTGAAGGTTCGATCAATGCTCGCGCTCGTACCCAATCCTCCATCATCGTCAGCAGTGATCGCCGCGAGTGGGTGTTGTTCAACGCATCACCGGATATCCTCACGCAGATACAGCAATGCGGTGTATTGCAGCCTGCCAGGCAGCTGCGCGATACCGGCATTCGTTCGATCGTTCTCATGGATGCACAGATCGACCATACGACAGGTTTGCTGATGCTGCGCGAGCACAGGCAGGCCTTGCCGATCTGGTGTACTGCCGCCGTGAAGGAGGATCTGAGTGAGGGCAATCCGCTGTTTCGGGTTCTTGATCACTACAGTGGCATCGAGTGGCATGAGCTGGAGACAACGGGGAGTGAGTGCCGCATCCCGGGAGCCGCCTCCGTGACGTTCGAGGCCTTGTCCCTGACCAGCAATGCGCCACCGTATTCACCACATCGTGATCGTCCCGTGGACGGTGATACCGTGGGTATGCTCATGAAGGATGCAACGACGGGCAAGTCGGTCTTCTACGCGCCGGGCCTGGGGGAAATGGAACCGCCTGTGTGGGAGGCGATGCAGCACGCTGATGTCGTTCTGGTTGATGGCACGATGTGGACCGATGACGAAATGATCCAGCGTGGGGCATCAGCCAAGACGGCGCGTTCGATGGGGCATCTTCCCCAGAGTGGCGATGGGGGGATGCTCGAATGGCTGGACAGACTCCCGGCAACCACGCGCAAGGTGCTCATTCATATCAACAACACCAATCCGATACTCGATGAAGACAGCAGGGAGCGCGCGATACTGGAGAAGCACGGCGTGGAAGTGGCCTACGATGGTCTTGAACTGGAACTGTAGTGTCAATCGACAGAAGGCGATAGCCGGGAGAGGGCAGAGGTCATGACTGACGACACGGGGCCATGGCCCAGAGAGGAGTTCGAGCGTCGCCTGCGTGAACAGGGTCAGGCCTATCATATTCATCACCCGTTCAATGTGATGCTGAATGCAGGCGAGGCCACGCCCGAGCAGATTCGGGGCTGGGTTGCCAACCGTTTCTGCTACCAGGTTGCCATCCCGATCAAGGATGCTGCGGTCATGTCCAACTGCACAGACAGGGAGGTCAGGCGTGAATGGATTCAGCGGATACTCGATCATGATGGTCATGAGATCAATGGTGTGCGTGACGAGGGCGGCATCGAAGCCTGGATACGCCTGGGTCTGGCGGTGGGATTGAGCCGAGAGGAGATCACGGATCTGAGGCACGTCACGCCCGGCGTCAGATTTGCCGTTGAGGCCTACGTGAATTTTGCTCGGACCCGTCCCTGGCAGGAATCGGTCTGTGCATCCCTGACGGAGTTGTTCGCGCCTGCAATACACAAGCAGCGCCTGGCGACCTGGCCGGAGCATTATCCGTGGATTGATAGCGAAGGTCTGATGTACTTCCGCAACCGGGTCACGCAGGCTCGTCGGGACGTGGAACACGGTCTGGCGATTACCCTGGACTATTTCACGACGTGCGAACAACAGCAGCGTGCACTGGATATTCTCAACTTCAAACTCGATGTGTTGTGGCAGATGAACGATGCGATGGCCGTTCGATACGGATTGCCGAACCAGCCCCCCATTCCTGATCGGCCGGCAGCGGCACGATGAACAAGACATGCGCCTTTTCGCTGACGGAAAGGCTTACGGACACACGCGATGACACAGATAGCGCCAAACCAGATACCCGGCATTGCCAATGGCTACCGCCTGCAATTCGAGAAGGCTCAGGATATCTGGGTGCTGCTGTACCCTGAAGGTATGGTCAAGTTGAATCCTACGGCTTCACAGATTCTGCAACGTTGCGACAACAAGGCCAGCGTGCAGGAAATCGTGGCTCAGCTCGAAGAAGCATTCGAGACCAGTGGTCTGAGCGAGGATGTGCTGGGCTTTCTGGCCATTGCCCATGAGCAACACTGGATAACACTGCGCTGACATGTCCTCGACAATGCTGGAGCACGGCCTGAAACACGATCCCTCGGCAACACGGCCAGGGCCACCCCTGTGGTTACTGGCAGAGCTGACGTATCGCTGCCCCTTGCATTGTGCTTTCTGTTTCAATCCGGTGGATTTCGCCACGCATGAAGCCGAACTGGACACACAGGGCTGGATAGAGACTCTGCGCCAGGCGCGCGCCCTGGGCAGTGTGCAATGCGGGTTTTCCGGGGGAGAGCCCATGCTGCGTGATGATCTGGAGATTCTGGTGGCTGAAGCGCATTCTCTGGGCTACTACACCAATCTGCTGACCACCGGGGTCGGCTTGACCGAGAAGCGTGCCGAGGCTCTGAAAGAAGCCGGTCTGGATCACATACAGCTGTCGTTTCAGGACTCCACACGTGAGATGAACGATTTTCTGTCCAACACGCGCACCTTCGATCTGAAGAACAAGGTGGCAGCCCTGATCAAGAAACACGATTGGCCCATGGTGCTCAATTGCGTCATTCACCGCATGAACATCGATCATGTCGACAAGATCATCGAGATGGCGCTCGAGCTGGGGGCCGAGACGCTCGAGCTGGCGAATACGCAGTACTACTCCTGGGCAGTGGTCAATCGTGATCATCTTCTGCCGTCGCGGGCTCAGCTGGAGAAGGCCGAGCGAGTGACCAATGAGTACCGCGAACGATACGGCGACCGCTTGCAGATCGTGTTCGTGATACCGGACTATTACGAGAACCGCCCCAAGAAGTGCATGAACGGATGGGGCAACGTGTTTCTGACCATCACACCCGATGGCACTGCGCTGCCTTGCCATACGGCACGCATGCTACCCGGCGCCGACTTTCCGAATGTTGCCGAGCATTCCATCGAGCACATCTGGTACGACTCGGAAGGCTTCAATCGTTACCGCGGCAAGGGCTGGATGAAGGAACCCTGCCGTTCCTGCCCGGAGAGTGATGATGATCTTGGTGGATGCCGATGCCAGGCATTCCTGCTGGCCGGTGATCCAGCGGTGGCCGATCCGGTCTGTGACAAGTCACCCGATCGCGGTGTGGTGGATCAGGCCATCGAAAAGGCACAGCTCACGCCTGCATTGCCGCTCAAGGATCAACCGCTGATTTTCCGAGATCCTGTAGAATCGCGACGACTGAGCGCAGACAAGACCGTCCCTTGAAGACAACATGAGCCATTCAGACAGACCAGACCCTGAAAGCGTCGTGCTGGCCAATGGAGAGCCGGCCGCCAGTGTGGAGCAGGTGCTTGACGCCTTGCGTGAGCTGAACATCGAGCAGCAGACGTTCAGCCACCAGCCGTTGTATACGGTCGAGGAGGCCAGGACCGTGGTCTATGACGACCCGGGCGCGCACACCAAGAACCTGTTCCTTCGTAACAAGAAGGGCCGCATGTTTCTTCTGGTGGTTGAACAGGATCATGTCGTTGACTTGCGAGGCTTGCGTGACCGTATACAGGTCAGCGGTGGACAGTTCGCATTCGCCAGCACCGAGCGCCTGGGTCTCTATCTGGGCGTGGTCCCCGGATCGGTTTCCCCGTTGGCACTGATCAATGACACGCAAGGCAAGGTGGCTGTTTTCTTCGAAGCCAGTCTGCTGGAACACGAATGGATCTACCTGCACCCGTGCCGCAACACCCACAGTACACGCTTGCGAACCGCCGATCTGATCCGAGCACTCGAGGCCTGGAATCATTCCCCCACCGTGCTGGATTTTCGGACGGATGCCGAAGGAACATCCGCCACCCGTTAGTGTACTGTTTCAGCCGCGGATGCTCTCGTCGGGAAAGACGATGTCGATACCGTGTTCGGCTGTGTCACCGGGAGCCAGAGTGGCCAGGTCCGGTTTGTTCTCGAACTGCTCATCCGAATCGATGAAGTCACAAGTGCCGAGCCACGGTTCGATGCAGACGAACGGTGCGGCGGGTTTTGCCCAGATACCCAGATGCGGTGCGCCGCCGGTGGTGACCGTCAGCAGTGTCTGTCCATTGCGACTGAGCGTGACGGAGCGGGCAGAGACATCCCTGAAGACCAGTGCGTCATCAGCGAACACGGTTTCGCTCAAGGGAATGATAGTGTCATGTGCTGTTGATTCTGTCGCCAGAAGCCCTGCTTGGTTGAGTGCATGGCATTGCAGAGGCTCGTCCTGATTGACCGTGACGGTATAGTTCGACAATTCGGACGGGCTGTCGATATCCAGGGCAAATGCAGGATGCGACCCGATCGTGAACAACATCGGTTTCTCATCCATGTTCGTGACTTCGTACACGATGCTCAGTCCCGAGTCTTTCAACGTGAAGTGCACGAGCAATTCGAACTGCCAGGGATAACGCTGCAAGGATGCGCTGTCTGATTGCAAGCGCAGCGATACCGAATTCGGACTGCTGGACACGCACTCGAACAAGGCACGTCGGGCAATGCCGTGCTTGTCCATTTCATGGCTTTTTCCCTGATAGAACATACGACCGTTCTTCAAGGCGCCGACAATCGGGAAGAGGATGGGGGCTCTGCCACTCCAGTACTTTTCGTCGCCCTGCCACAGATACTCGATGCCGTTGACTTTCAGGCTGCTGAGTTCCGCGCCAGTGGGGTTGATGGTCGCGTCCAGATGCTGGCTGTGTATCGTGAGCACGATGGGCAGGTATCCCGAAGGTGGCGATGAACGAGTGATCTGACGCCATCTTACCCCAGGCAGGCGCGAACCGGATGCCATCACGAGAGTCAGGGTGATCGTGGTCACGTCCGATGGGAGCTTGCCTAAAGACTGTGGGGCGGCGGGCGATGTTAAGAGGACGAGTTGTCAACCTGTTCGGGCGCTTCGCTGATGAACCATCGATCGATCTCCCCCGTGGCCAGGCCGCTGCCCCGGTATGCCATTCTCGTGGCGACTGCCGTCTGCGTTTCCCTGCTATGGATTGTCGCGACCATGACCGGTGATTACGCGCCACCAGGCAGCCCTCGGCTGGGACCTGCGAATCCTGAGCATACGCGACCGCGCCTTGTCAGCAGTGTGACCGAGGTCGATTTCGGTACCGTCGAGCTGGGCGAGAGCGCCACGGAACGGCTGGTCCTGACAAACAGTTCGCTGGACGATACCGAGATCACCGTCAGTTCGAACTGGCTCAGCGAGCCTGATGCTCTGGTGTTCTCGAGTGACTTCAGAGGACCACGGGTGCTGGCTGCCGGTGACTCTCTGATCATTGAGTTGCGTTACACCCCCGAGGAAGCCGGGCATCGGATCGGCGCCTTGTATGTATCGCATGACGGTGATTCGAATCTCGACATCTTCACACTCAGCGGCAACGGTGCCTACTCGGAGGCGTCCATTCCGTCACTGGGTGGAGCCAATCCGGTCATTGAACCGGCCTTCGGCAAGAGCGAGCTGGCTGGTATTTCCAACATCAAGCCGACATCGCTGCAGTTCGGGCCAGACGGGCGGTTGTATGTGGCCGACATGCTCGGTCTCATCAAGGTGTTCGAGATCGAGCGAAATGACGCCAATGATTACCATGTGTTGTCCGAAGAGAGCATCAGTCTGATCAGGGACATACCGAACCACGATGATGATGGCAATCCGAATACGGCCATCAACAAGCGTCTGGTCACGGGGCTGCTGGTGACAGGTACGGCGGCCAGCCCAATCATCTATGTGGCCTCCAGCGACCCTCGCATAGGCGGTGGACCGTCGCATACCGAAACCGGTCTGGACACCAACTCCGGCGTGATATCTCGCCTGACTCGTTCGTCAAACGGCCAATGGCAGAAACTGGATCTGGTGCGTGGCCTGTCTCGCTCCGAGGAAAATCACCATGCCAACGGCATGGTGCTGGATGAAGGCAATCAACTGCTGTACGTCGCGGCTGGCGGGAACACCAATCAGGGCGGGCCTTCGAACAATTTTGCGAAGTTACCGGAATATGCACTCAGTGCTGCCATTCTGGAGATCGATCTCAACGCCATTGGTGAGACGACCTACGATCTTCCCACGCTGGATGATGAGACCCGGGCCGGCAAGCAAGACAAGAATGACCCCTTTGGCGGGAATGATGGTCTCAACCAGGCAATGCTGGTATCAGGTGGTCCTGTACAGGTCTATGCACCCGGTTTCCGCAATGCCTACGACATCGTGCTGACAGATGCCGGACGGATGTACACGATAGACAACGGGTCCAACTCTGGCTGGGGTGGGCCGCCGATAGGCGAAAGCGCGAATGGCCAATGCAGCAACCAGCAGAGTGAACCGGGCAAGACCCTTCCGGACTCCTTGCACTACATCAGCGAGCGGGGCTACTACGGTGGGCATCCGAATCCGACCCGAGCCAGCCTGTCGAACACCTTCAACGACTCCAAGCCTCAGTCGCCAGTGAGCGATGCGAATCCGATCGAGTGCGACCTGATAGGCGCAGGAAGCAGCGCCAGCAAGGCCTTGACGACTTTCAGTTTCTCGACCAACGGACTGGCGGAGTACCGAGCGTCCAACTTCGGTGGGGCCATGCAGGGTGACCTGCTGGCAGCCGGCTGGAACAACTCCATACAGCGACTGGTACTCAACGGTGCCGGCACCAAGCTGCTGGACAAGGACAAGCTGTTCGCCAATGTGGGGGGCTTGCCGCTGGATGTGACGGCTCAGGGTGATGCTCAGTATTTCCCCGGCACCATCTGGGTGGCAGACTTCGTGGACAAGCAGATCGTCGTCTTCGAACCCGTTGACTACGATGGGGCAGCCATTGGCGTATGCGGCGGCAGCCCGTCGACCGATGACGACAATGATGGCTTCTCGAACGAGGACGAACTGGCCAACGGTACTGACCCCTGTTCGCCAGCCGATCTGCCTGCCGATCTGGATGGGGACTTTCTCTCGGATCGCGTCGATACGGATGATGACGGTGACGGCCTTGCGGATCTGGATGACCCCTTTCCCCGTGATCCGGATAACGGCAGAGCAACCGGCTTGCCGGTCCATCATGAGTGGGAAAACGACAGTGCGTCAGCCGGGTTTCTGTTCAATCTCGGCTTCAGCGGTCTGATGAACAATGGTACGAGTGAGTATCTGGATCTGTTCTCTCTGGATAATCTGACCACGAGCGGAGCCGCGGGGGTACTGACCATCGATGATATCCCCGCCGGTGATCCGGTATCGGGCAAGAACAATCAGCAATACGCGTTTCAGTTCGGTATCGATGTCAACGCCGATACGGCGCCGTTTACGGTGCAGACCCGCTTGCTGGCGCCTTTCTCCGGTGCCGATATCGGCGGGCTGCAGTCAATGGGCTTCTATATCGGCACGGGTGATCAGGACAACTACATCAAGCTCGTGATGAATTCAGTCGGGGCCACGGGGGGAGTGCAGTTCGCTGCCGAGCGCCAGGGGGCATTCTCGGAAGTGGGAAGCGATTCGGCTCCGATCTTCGGGCAGGCAGAAGTGGATCTTTATCTGTCCGTTGAGCCAGGCAAGGGCACCGTCCGAGCGTTCTACCGAAGCGGATCCGATGGGGAGATTGTCGAGGTCGGCTCGGCGACCGGTTTGCCTCGTGCCTGGCTGGAAGCGGACAGTGGACTTGCTGTGGGCATCATTGCTACATCGCTTCGAGGGCCCTCCTTCGGTGCTACCTGGGATTTCATTCGCGTCACCGAAGGTGCTATGGAGGCGTCAGTCACTGAGGACGATCTCACTCCGGAGCCCGAAGAGCCTGTCGTCGATGAGCCAACGGCAAGCGATGAAATGATCGTGATAGAGGCCGAGGACGCGGTGGAGAATACGGCGGCGGCTGGTCGCAGCTGGGTGCCGGGTAATCGTGGTGGTGCCCGCAACAGCGCGTCAATGATTGCCACGCCGGATACTGGCCTGATCCGCAAGGACAATGCTGATACGCCTCATATGCGTTATCAGGTGGAGTTTCCCGAAGCCGGTCTCTGGCGAGTCTGGGTACGCGGCTGGGGTGATGCAGTGGGAGGGGAAGGCAAGAGTGACAGTCTGCATGTCGGGCTGGATGGCATGTTGTCCGATGCGGCGGCCATGCAGGGGTTTCCTTCTGGCGGCTGGTCCTGGTCGAATGCCACTCGTGGCAATGGCATTGCCAGCATACAGGTGGGTACTGCCGGTCAGCATGCGGTTGATGTCTGGATGCGCGAGGACGGTTTTGAGATCGACGCGCTGATACTGAGTATGGACAATGATTTCGTGCCGGTCGGGACAGGTCCTTCAGGACAGCAGTCATCCAGTGACGGTGAGTCGGGAGGTGACGCAGATGTTGATGGGGGCAGCGATCAGGTAGACGATTCGGGTGTTGACTCGGGTGTTGACTCGGGTGCTGATACGGGTGCTGATTCAGGCGGTGATTCAGGCGGTGATTCAGGCGGTGATTCAGGCGGTGATTCAGGAAGCGGTACGTCAGGTGGTTCGAGTGATGATGAAGGTACGGATGGCGCAGGTAGTACGGTTGGCCAGACGGGTTCGTGGACGACGGTTGCACAGACACTCGATGATCGAACCGAAGCTATCCGAGTGCAGCGAGAAGACTCCTTCTGGCTGTTCAACGGCTTCGATGACAAGATCGATATTCGACCCAGTATCGAACGGTACAGTCTGGCTGAAAACCGCTGGAGTACGATTGGCAGTACGCTGACGTCGCCCGGTGGAGGTGCTGCGCTGACTCATGCCGGTTCCGTGATGATCGACGATGAGCTCTGGCTGATTGGTGGTCGACTGGGAGATCATCCTGGTGCAGTGGTGGACCAGGTCATGATCTACGATTTCGATGCGGATAATTGGCGACGGGGGCCAGACTTGCCTGAACCGTTTGCAGCTGGTGGAGCCGGTCTTGCCGGTGGGCGACTGCATGTCTTTGGTGGGATCGATGCCAAGGCCCAGTGTGATGTCGATTATCACTGGTCGCTGGATCCTGACAACCCGGGTGCGGGCTGGCAAGACCATGGGGCAAGTTCACCGATGCCGCTGGCGCGTAATCATTTTTCCACAGTCGTGATCGATGACAAGATCTATGCCATGGGTGGCCAGCATGGTCATGACCCGTGTGCCTCTGTTCCAGACCGTCCCCAGACGTCCTACCTGCATGTCTATGATCCGGCTGAAGACAGTTGGACACGTCTGGCAGATATGCCGACGCCGCAATCACATGCGGAGCCATCGACTTTCGTACACGGCGGTCGCATCTGGATGATTGGTGGCCTGGTGGAGGGTGATCGTGTCGTGATATACGACCCTGCAACCGATACGTGGGAAGAACGTCAGGATCTAGTGCTGCCTCAGAAGCTGCTTGCACCCAGTGCGGCAATTGCCGATGGACGACTCTTTGTCATTGGCGGTGGTGGGCCTAGCGTGAGAAAGCCGACGCGTGATACCCGCGTCATCGTTCTTCCGGATAGCGATCGGTCGGACGCTGCCATGGGTGATGAGAATTCCGGCAATGCCGATGCGGGAGATGACGAGAACGACGAGGCCGCCGATGAGGATCAGACAACGGTTGATGGCGTGATCGTGATCGAGGCAGAAGATGCCGTGGAATCGCTAGGCACCGCCGGTGTCAGCTGGGTATCTGGAAGTCGTGGTGGTGCCAGAGGCAATGCGTCGATGGTGACCAGTCCGGATGCCGGGCAGATTCGTCAGAGCAACAAGAACTCTCCTTCGCTGCGTTATCAGGTGACTTTTCCGGACGCGGGTGACTATCGCGTATGGGTGCGTGGTTGGGGCGACGCAGTTGATGGTGAAGGCAAGAGCGACAGCGTGCATGTGGGGGTCGACGGTACGCTTGCCGGGGCTGCTGCCCTGCAGGGTTTTCCATCGGGTGGCTGGAGCTGGTCCAATGCAACCCGCAACGGCGGCGCTGCCACCGTGCGTATCGATTCTCCGGGACCGCACACGATCGATGTGTGGATGCGGGAAGATGGCTTCGAATTCGACACGCTGGTATTGAGCAAGGACAGTGACTACGTACCGGAGGGCTCGGGGTCGAGTGATCAATCCGCGTCGGGTGGCAATGATGTTGCGGGCGATGGCGGCGCCGATGACACTGATGCAACGGGTGAAGGCGATACTGTCGCTGATGCTGATGCTGATGCTGATGCTGATGCTGATGCTGCGGGCGACGAAGGCGGAGATCCGGTTGATGACAACGAGGTTGCGTACGGTGACGACACGATCTTCATCGAGGCCGAGGCATTCCAGTCCAGCAAGAAGACCGCCAGTCACGAATGGACGATGGGGAGCCGGGCGGGTGCCAGCGGAAGCTCCATGGTGACAACGCCCGACAGCGGTACCCTGAAGAAGGGCATGAACGGATCTCCAGTGTTGCGTTATGAGGTCGATTTTCCGACGGCGGGACAGTACCGCGTGTGGGTGCGGGGCTGGGGAGATGCTGACGCGGGAGAAGGCAAGAGTGACAGTCTGCATGTCGGCGTCGATGGTGTTCTCGACGGTGCTGCGGCCATGCAGGGTTTTCCCTCGGGCGGATGGGCCTGGTCGAACGCCACTCGGAATGATGGCAGCGCCACGTTGCAAGTCGATTCACCCGGACGGCATACGATCGAAGTCTGGATGCGTGAAGACGGTCTTGAGATCGATGCTCTGCTACTGACAAGGGATGGCGGTTATGTACCGGGCGGTGCGCCTGACTCCAGCGCTGGCGGATCAGACTCGAACGATGACTCGGAAGACCCGGCTGCCGGTGATGACGAGAGCTTGGTGCGAGCGTCGGAGACACTGGATTGGGTCGAGCGTACCGCCAGCAACGGCAGCAGTGCCACGAAACGGCACGAAGCAGGAGCCGTGGAGTTTGATGGTGAACTGTACTTGCTGGGTGGGCGTGGCGATCGACCGGTGGATATCTACAATCCGGATACGAAGCGCTGGCGCCAGGGAGCAGCGGCGCCGTTCGAGATCCACCATTTCCAGCCGGTTGTGCTGGATGACAGGATCTGGGTTGTGGGTGCAATGAGCTGTTGCTACCCCAGAGAGGAAAACGTTTCACACGTGTGGACCTACACACCGGCCACGGATCGCTGGGAACAAGGTGCCGCGATTCCGGAGGCAAGACGCCGAGGCTCTGCTTCAACCATTGTGCGTAACGGGAAGATCTATCTGGTTGGCGGCAATACCCGTGGTCATGACGGTGGCGCGGTCAACTGGTTCGATGAATTCGACCCCTCAACGGGCGCCTGGCGTATTCTGCCGAATGCGCTGTCAGCGAGGGATCATGCGCAAGGGGCCCTGATTGATGATTGGCTGGTGGTCGCCGCCGGGCGTCGATCGACGCAACCCAGTGTCTTTGCCAACACGATTGCGGATGTCGATGTGTATGACTTCGCTACTGCCAAATGGCGCCGCGGGACGGAAATTCCGACGACTCGAGCAGGCACGATGGCCGTGGTGGTAGGCCGGGAAGTGCTGGTCATCGGGGGAGAATCCGCCGACAGGTCTGCAGCTCACGACACGGTGGAGGCCTACGATGTGGATACCGAGAAATGGCGTGCCCTGATGCCGCTGAAGCAGGGACGTCACAGTGGCGGTGCAGTGCGCCTCGACGATGGCATACACGTGGTCGCCGGGGCTACCACGCGGGGTGGGTCCAGGGAAAGCTCATCGCATGAGAGCCTGTCGTTCGATTGAGCAGGGGTGCTCGTCTGGATGACGAGCACTACCGGCCGGATGTCTGGTCCTGCTCCCTGTCGGCGCTGATCGTCAGCACATCTACGCGGCTTGTCGGTCAGGTGCAGACATCGCTTCCAGTGTCTTCATCTGCTCACGTGCTATCTGTTGGGTCTCCTTCGAACCTGCCGCAAAATCCTGCAGAGTCAGCAATGGAGAGAGTTCAAGCACCCATTTATCGTGCAACTCTTCCAGAGTGGCGAGACCGCGAGCAGCGCGTATGGCGTTGATCTCCTGAAGCCGAGGATGCGTAGGGGTGATTGAAGTGACGTTGTTCATAGGCAGGTAATCCCGTTTGATGAGTGTTGTGCCAGGCTTCTTGCCTGCCTCAGCAGGCAAGAATGCCTCATAGTGTTCTCGGCAACTACACCATTGTTTTCAGAAGTATTCACGGTTATGTAGCGCCGCTCACAGGCCTTGACGGGATTCAGGCAGATATGAGGCGTGCATGAGTGGTCCGGGGCAGAGCAGCCACCGAACAGATGCTTCGAGTAGCGCTGGTGACCCAGTGCTGCACCGGAATCGTAAGAGTGTGCATGACAGACTCAACGACATTTGAATCATCCGCTTCCGAGGCGTCCTGTGACCTGACCGTGTATTACGACGGCGGCTGTCCGCTGTGCCGTCGCGAGATTGCGACCTACCAGTCAATGAATGGTGCCGAGCGCCTGAACTGGCAGGACGTTTCGCGGGCCGATGAGCAGATTGCTCCGGATCTGCTCAGATCGGATGCCTTGGCTCGCATGCATGTGCGTACGGCAGACGGCAAGCTGGTGCACGGGGCTGGTGCATTCGCTCTCATGTGGCAGGCTTTCCCGAAGACTCGGTGGTTGGGGCGCCTGGCGGCCACCCCTCCGGCCTTGTTGGTGCTGGAGCCGGTGTACGGTGGATTCCTGAAAATCAGGCCGTTGTGGCGCAGGAAATGCGATCTGCCAGCGCCATGAGGGTTGCTCTGTCCTTTGCTGCAAGGTGCAGGGCATCAGCCTGCAATTGCTTGTTTTATCTGTCGTCCGGATTGCTCAGCTTCTGCGAATCCGGACAACCTTCATTATCTCGAATTCCATACCGGCAACCGATTCCATGTGCGGATAATAGGTGAGATTGACCGGGGCACCCTGGAGGCTTTTGTATCTTTCCTTCCGGTTGTACCTGAACGGGACGTCGTAGCCTTCGAGCATCAAGGTGTTGACAACCCAGTCGCCTTTTTCACGCTGCACATGGCTGATGACCTTCGCTGAATCCAGTTGATCGAGCTGCCCATGTTTTTTCAGTAGCTTGTCGGCGTCGGATTTCACGATTACTGCTTTCCCCTGCGTTGGAACGCGTGTGACATTGTAGGGTATCGGGGTGCCTGATAGGCGTCTTGAGGTCGTGAGCTCTGTTCCGGGAGCCGGCAAATACAGGGAAGCGTGATCGCGTTCACCTGCACCAGCGACCTCGGCTCTGGGGCACTTCCATCTGGGGTTTACTTGAGTGGCAGGGTGAACCTGTATCATGTCCGTTGCAGTCTCGGCGTGGCCAGACTGTTCAGAGCGCAGAATTCAACCTGCATCGCCAGACGCTTCCTGCTACTGTTGACTGGCTTCCGTGAATCTGCGTTGTCGTTACGCTGTGATGAGCGATTTTCAAACAGGATGTTCTGGCACCTGCAATGGCTGATGGCCATGAGCGGTGTCGTTCGAGACAGAGGGTAGCGCAGTTGCAATATCCAGGAATAATACCACTCGATCAGTACGAGAGACCCGCTGGCCCGGCGGTCAGTCAACTCGATGACTGGTATCAGTCGCTTCGCAAGAAGATCGTGGATCGCGATTCGGAAGTCACTGTGACCGAAGACCAGCTGTCGAGGGCCAGTATCGAGAGTATCCGGGAGTTCTCGGCGGAACCAGACTGTGAATTCGTTTTTCAGGCGCTTGATGACACCTATCTCGATTGGATGGGAAGAGAACCCATCGAAGGCAATCTTCGCCTGCTGGTATTTCCACCGTGTGATCGCTCGAACAGAGTATCTCGATGGGCCGAAAAGCATGGCATCGAGCTACTGCAGGCACCGGATCGCACAGCGCTCTTGTCTCAGGGGGAGGTGGAACGTGTTCTTCCATCGGGTGACGGACCATTGGTCATTCCGCGACTGGAGGACTGGTTTGTTCGTCACCGCCACGGCCTGAGACATGTGCGTGCCCTGCTGAGTCTGTTGCAACAGACGTCGCGCTGTTGCCTCCTGTCATGCAGCAGCTGGACATGGATATATCTGAGAAAGGCCGTCAATGCAGACCTGGTGTTGCCGGTGCCCGATTCTCTGATGCCGATAGATGCCGAGAATCTGGGAGACTGGCTGCTGGGGCTTGTTGCACAACGCCCGGAGGAATCGGTGGTATTTCGTGACCATGAGAATGGGAAGCAGATACTCTGCCGAGCCGAGGATGGGACTTTCTCTGATGACTTCATGGCGCAGCTTGCCGACGACAGTGGTGGCATACCCTGGGTAGCCTGGCAGCTCTGGCGGCGCAGTCTGCGAACGGAGGCCGAACATGAGGATGAGTCGGATGAGTCGGACGAGTCGGATGAGTCGGATGAGTCGGATGAGTCGGATGAGTCGGATGAGTCGGATGAGTCGGGTGAGTCGGGTGAGTCGGGTGAGTCGGGTGAGTCGGGTGAGTCGGGTGAGTCGGGTGAGTCGGGTGAGT
>CANLNQ010000047.1 GCA_947492525.1 uncultured Granulosicoccus sp. | reverse complement strand
ACCCCAAGCTGATCACTAACGGTGATATTCTCTGACCTCGCGCGTTAGCTCTACGCGGTGATCACCATGGGCCAGAATGGGTGATCAGCTTCGCCGGAATACGCATTTCATAAGCAACAGTCACCAGCAGTCAGTAAGGGCTTGGATAGTGCGCGTGAATCAGTTGCGTGCGGTCGTGCAAACTATTGTGGTAATCAGGCAGCCGGCTAACTAGATTGTCGAGTTTGACGATTGCCATGAAAGTGGAAGGGACTGAAAATCCCCGTGTCGGCAGTTCGATTCTGTCCCTGGGCACCATTAAAAATTTTCTTGCTGTTGAGTACTTTGTTCTGGCTGAGGTCTCGCCGAACTGCCGAGATACGTCGGCACCCTGCGCGGGGGGCGCCAACGCGATCGCCGGACCAGGCGTCGGGATGCCGAACCACCCCGGTCGATTCTGTACTTGGGCACCATTTGTTTCAATGTTTTAGTCGCTAATCTTCGGTTTCTGAATTTGCAGGTTGTGACAGATTTGTGTCATCCGATAGGTTTGCGACCTCTCGAAGATGATCACCAGCCAGATGTGCGTACCTCAATACTGTCTGATAAGACGACCATCCTCCTAGCTCCATCAATTCCTGCAAGCTCGTGCCTATTGCACATGCCATGAGACCCATGTGTTCCAGAGATCGTGGCAGCGGAAATTCACTATCCCGGCTCGATTAAAGGCATTAATCCACATAATGAGACTTGCCTTTGCCTCAGGGTAATCACTGCCGGTCTACCGTCGACCAAGGTCCACCGGCTTGCCAACTTGCATGCAACTTCGAATTAGTGCTGACTGCTTTACAGACAGGTTTCAGGAACATTGCAAGCGCATTTACGACGTCATTCAATGCCAACGCTTCGAGTTGATTCTTTCGAAGAAATGCTTTCCACTGGAGCTGCTTTTGTGCGTCTTGCGCAAATGCTTCCGTGAGTCCAAAAGGCGCCTGTCGAGTCAGAGCAGTTTGGCGCCGACTGAATGTTTTCTGAACTGCCTGACGAAGAATGTCACCATCAAAATCGGTATGGCATGCAAGTATCCACAAATCGAAATAATCCTTCATTCGACTGTTGGCGATGCCAAGTGTAGTCAATGCCTCGAATTTCTCGGCTACTACTGTGTAGCGTGGATAGGCCCTAAGCTTTGGTGTTTCAAATTCAGCAAGCATGACAGGATAATCGACATCTTCTGGTCCGGGCGTAATCGCATCACCAAATCCAATGTCAATCTGGATCTGACAGCGCGCACCGTCGATCACTCCCAGGAATGAAACGCGTACACCAGCATAGTTGGCGTCGGCGCGGATCTCAGTGGTACGCACACTTTCCGGGAGAAACACCACGCCATCATTTGTTTCGTGAGCGCAGATGTTTTTGAAAACCTCCGTGATTGCTGGAAGTTCTGTCGATCCGAATCCAAGAAAATCAATGTCTCTTGTTGGCCGGTGCGGAACGTCAAACCACAGGTCAAACAGCAGTGCGCCCTTGAGCAAGAATTGATCCGCGTAGGCTGATACGCTGACCCGATACAAGAAACGCTCCATGGAATAGCGCGTCAGCACAAGGTTGAAATCCTGTTTGGATTCCCGAGCACGGGTAAGTAGACGAGCACGAACTGACGCTGCTACATTACGATCGCTCATGGCAGACTTTCCATGTACGGGCGCATCACATTAGTGACCCGGCACAGAGTAGCGTAGTGCCAAAGCTCATCCATATTGAGACGTTTCTCCCGCCAAGCCTCGTGCAATGCCTCCATAGCCACGTCAAGACCTATCTTGTTACGGAATTTGAAGCAGTCAGCCACTGTACGAGCAACAGTGGTCACGCGGACTGATACTCCGTCAATGTGACGATTTTCGATTCCATCGGTAAGCGCCGCTCCAGAGAAGCGAACGATTTTCAGTGGTGGATATTCTATTTTCGGTGCGCGAGCCTTGTTGGGTATTGCTAGCCAAACTTCGAAAGGTGATTGTGTGGTGAGATTATGTAGACGCAGTGCAGAGAGCAGGCAGATAATGGCCTGAGGATGCCTATGCGCTACTTCTGCCAACGAGCTATGTTCTGAGATCAGGCGTTCAGGAATGGCGTATAGTCCTCGACCTACTCGGTTGAGCAGGCCTTGGCGTACCAGCCTGGTCAGGGCGACACTGGGCAATCCGTATTCAGCGAGATCACGTGGGCGTATAAATCCACGTTTGGCAGCTAGTTCAAGAATACGTTGATGCGAATTTCCCATGCCTCTAGTGTGTTGTGTATTGTCGGTAATTGTCAATATATACCTGCATAACGCAACATTCAGGCTAGGCGCCTCTCGAATGAGGGGGCAAGTCACCGATAGATGTCGGCCCCCTGCGTGGGGCACCAACGCGGTTGCCGGATCGATTCTGCCCCTGGGCACTCCCGCATCTTTGTCGGATCCTGCTTTCTGGCTCTACCCCATTAGCGGGCTCCTGCTTGCTCATGAAAGGCTTTATTCAGGACTTATCGGGTGGTCAGATAAATGCCGCCGCAATCTTGTTACGCGTATCGGCATCGGGCATCGGCAAGTGGCTGACGGCCATGTTTTCGCGCAGGTGTGCGACCACACTCGTTGCGGGAATGGCGCAAGTCACCGCCGGGTGCGAGATGACGAACAACAGCGCCAGCTGTGCCCAGCTCTGGCAATTGAGTTCACGAGCGATACCCGGCAGGGCTCGTCCGGCCATGCGCCGCAGAATTGCCCCGCGTCGATAAGGACGATTGACGATCACGGCGACACCTCGCTCGGCCGCAAGTGGCAGCAAGCGTGACTCCGCCTCGCGATCCAGCACGTTGTAGGTCAATTGCACGAAATCCAGTGACTCGTGACGCAGGATCGACTCCAGCTCCGCGTGTCGCCTACCATGGGATGTCGTCACGCCGACATGACCGATGCGCCCAGCTTCGCGCCATTCGCGCATCTTCGGCAGGTGCGTCTCCCAGTCTACGAGGTTGTGGACCTGCATCAGGTCCATCGGCCTTGCGTTCCATAGGCGCTCGGTATTGACCATCTGGCGCTCGCCTTGAAAGAGTGCCGGTGTCCAGATCTTGCTGGCCGTGAACAACGTACCGGGATCACGCTGGGTGCGCTCGAGGGCGTAGCCTATCAATTCCTCGGCATGGCCATACATGGGTGAGGAATCGACCATGCCACCACCCGCATCGAAGAATGCCTGCAATACAGACACGCGAGTGGCACGCGCAGGATGCCCTGGCGGAAGATCGAAGGTGATCCAGGTGCCCATACCGACGGGTGGCAGTTTAGCGCTGCCGGGCGGCAGGCTTGGACGCGCTGCACGCTCCTCTGATGCGCTGAACACAGTCGGCGCAAGCAGGGTGCCCAGTGCCGTGATCGAGGCGGCACCAAAAAGTCGTCTATCCATCCGTCCATGCTCGCATCACAGCGAGTGTGCGTCAACGCTGCTTGCAGAAGTATGTAGGGAAGTTTCCGTGCCATGGCAACGCAGGCACCCGTTGCGGTCATGGGTTCCAGGAAGAATGCCACGAATTATGTCGGTCATTGTATTGTTGACGAATGGCCTGTTACCGACTGCTTGAAAAATGACAGACGCGCGTGTTGCAGGAAGACGCTCCCTCAACTCGCGTTGCAAGTTCGTGAACGCACCTGCGTTTTCCAGCGACGTGCGACTATGAGATAGTACGCATGCTGGTTCTTGCCATCGATTTGCGAGTCAATTACTTGATCAGGAAAAACCACCTCACATGATTCCTCCGTTCACGTATGACATGTCGACATGACCGCCCACTCCTGGCAGTTCACTCCCCGATTCCGGCGGCGCGCATTCGGTTGGCGTTCGGCGACACCCGTGCAACGGGTAAAGGAAGCGGTGAAGGAGATCAAACAGGTCGCTCGCAAGGAACCGGCGGTGGCAGCAGAAGGTGCGGTCATTCTGTTGGAGAAGCTGTCGCCGGCATTGGAGCAGGTCGACAGTTCCTCGGGAGCCATTGGGTCGGCAGTCAACAAGGCGATCGAATCGCTGGTACCGATCATTGCGAAAGCCGACGTGGATTCGAAGACCAGGCAGCGGTGGATGGAGCGTCTTTGGCAGGCACTGCAGGACGATGATATTCCGTATATCGAATTGCTCGGTGACCATTGGGGCGAGTTATGTGCGTCACCAGAGATCGCCTCGTATTGGGCTGATGAATTCTTGCCGACATTGAAAACCGTGTGGAACGGGAAGGGGGCGGGGTTTTCCTATTTCAAGGGAACCAGTGCGTGTCTGGCCTCTCTGTCTGCAGCTGGCCGTCATGATGAATTGCTGGCGCTGCTCAATCAGTCTCCCTACCAGTGGTGGGCTTACCGGCAATGGGGTGTGCAGGCGCTTGTCACCCAGGGCAAGCTTGAAGAAGCGATTCGTTATGCCGAGGATTCACGCGGTCGAAATGAACCCGATGGGCAGATTTCCGAACGCTGTGAAGCCATTCTGCTGTCGATGGGTCAACACGAAGAAGCTTATTCGCGCTTTGCTCTGCAGGCCAATACGAAAACGACACACCTGGCGACATTTCGTGCTCTCGTTCGGAAATACCCGGACAAGAGCGCAGAAAGCGTATTGAATGATCTGATTGCCAGTACGCCGGGAGATGAGGGGCGCTGGTTTGCGGCGGCCAAGGATGCCGGTCTCTATGAGATGGCTATCCAGGTCGCCAGAAGCAGCCCCTGCGATCCTCGTACATTGACGCGCGCTGCCCGGGATTTCAGTGAAAAACAACCCTTGTTTGCCTGCGAGGCAGGGTTGCTCGCATTGCACTGGATATCGGCAGGGTACGGTTACGACATCACTGGCAAGGATGTGCTGGATGCTTACAGCGCTGCTACGAAAGCGGCCTCGCTAGCGGATACCGAACCGGATCTTGTCAATGCGAGCATTCGTCCCATGTACACCGCTCATGATGGTCAGTTTCTGGAAAGGGTTCTTGGACGCTATGTGCCAAAAGCGTGAGGAACAACCACGTGGTCGACCGCGCCTGACTCATATGCCGCAAGTCACATCACCAGGCTGGTCGCCGTTCACCGTTCACCGTTCACCGTTCACCGTTCACCTTTCACCTTTCACGTAGCCGTGCCACATCTTCGCGCAAGGCGCGTATCTCCTCGAGCAGAGCGCGGTTGTCTACCGGCGCTTCCACACCGGCTAACCGATCATCCTCGGCTTTGGCTCGCGCATGTTCCTCGTCCAGTACGTTGACGACGATGCCGATCACCATGTTCAGGAAGGCGAAGGCGGTGAAGAAGATGAAGCTCAGGTAATAGATCCAGCTCAACGGGTATATTTCCTGGGTCTCGTACATCACATCGGTCCAGTCTTCAAACGTCATGACACGGAAAAGTGTCAACAGTGATACGGCGATATCGCCCCACAATACCGGATTGATGGTCTCGAACAGCGTGGTGCCGATAGCGGCATAGATGTAGAAGATGATGAACATCAGCAACAATACGTAGGCGAGTTGGGGCAGGGCCTTGATCAGTGAATTCAGCAGAATTCTGAGCTCGGGGATGATGGATACCATCCGCAGTACGCGAAACACCCGGACCAGGCGCGCCACGAGCACCTGGTCGCCTCCTCCTCCCGGAATCAGGCTGACGGCGACCACGATGGTGTCGAAAACGTTCCAGCCGTTGGTGAAAAAGCGCTTTTTCTCGGGTGTCGCCAGAAATCGCAAGCCGATCTCGAAGACAAAGAAGATGGTGATGGCCCAGTCTGCGACCTCCAGCAGTCCCTGGGTTCTGGGGCTGAGCTCGAACGTCTTGGCACCGAGCATCAATGCCGACGCGATGATGACGCTTACCGCAGTCCATTCGAACAGACGGTTCTGAGCGATGCTTTGCAGGCGTTGGTTGAGATCCATGTTCGTGCCGTAGAGGAGAGAGTATTCGTAGGGTGTGAGCGCGACGGTTCGTGGCGATCATTCGGTGGCTATTATCGCTCAGATGTTGCTGGTCATGGTTGAAACAGGGTGGGAAGTGCGTGGAGAGCCGGTCAGCGTGACAACACCTCGCTCCGACGGGCTCAAGCTGGCTGTAGCCCGGCACTGCTGCAGCTCGTTCAGGGTGGTGAGCCAGGGCAACGGATTATCCGCTTGTGGGTTCCTCTGGTGCCGCTCGGTTCGAGGCTCCAGCGCATTGGCAAGGTGTGGGGCTGGTGTCGTACAGCGATGCCTTTGTCGATCCGAAGCGGAAAATATTTCACCATCAGAACAGATCAATGCAAGTCCGGTTGATGTGATGGCAGCGCGGGTCATCAGATTCATCAGAAGTCGTTCGATGAGCACGCGTGATGGTTCGATGGCAATCAGTCGGAGTCTCTGTCCTGGAAGGTTGACTCGTGTTTCAGGCCTTGGCGGAAATGCCTTTGAAGCGGGTTGAGTGATGTCCCTTCGATTGTGGTGAAGGCGTCTGGTGAGGCGCCTGGTGCGGTTCCTCTTGATCGAGATCGGGTCAACAGTCGACACATCGTGACGAATCGAATCGCCATGAACATCAGTTCGGCTTCTATCTGAAATGATTGGATCACCTCATTTGATTGGAGTGTTCGTGAGAAATCCGAGGCTAGAGCGCGGAATGCCTGTCTTGTAGGCGTTAAATCATCATTTAGGTAGGGATTACGCGTATATCCGAGTTCAGTGAATGATTCGTATCAATCAAAAAAAGATTTGAATCCATCATATGGTGTGTTATGTTCAGCTCATTCTCTGCAACAAGGCATCCAGATGTCGAAGCCCACCCTCCAGGACGTCGCAGCTCGCGCCGGTGTCAGCATGGCCACCGTGGACCGTGTGCTGCACGCACGCGACGGCGTCAGTGAGCGATCACGGCGTAATGTCGCGGAGGCCGTTCGTGCACTCGGCTTCGGCCGTCTTGATGGTATCGAGGTCAGCAAAGAGCGCGACTCATTGCGCTTTGCGTTTCTGCTGCCGGAGTTCGCCACGGGCTCGGGATTCGCGAAGGCCATGCACGCGGCCGTTGAGGGTTCTCCAGCGTCGGTTCTGGATGTGGATGTGCTGCCAGAGGTGCATGAGCTGCCCACCGGAGACGGCCATGCGGTTGCAGCGGTGCTCGATTCGCTCGATCCACGTGAGGTGGACGGTGCAGCCGTGTTTGCCGTGGACACGCCAGGCGTTCGTCAGGCCATCAATGCTGCCGTCGATCGCGGCATCCCGGTTGTCACGCTGGTCACCGACATCCAGGGCTCGCGCCGCCAGCGCTACGTTGGCGTCGACAACCTGTCCGCAGGTCGCGTCGCAGGAACCTTGCTTGGACGTTTCGCCGGAGAGAGGCGCGGGCCAGTCGCACTGGTCACCGGCCCGCGTCGCCAGCGCGACCAGCTTGAGCGCCAGCTTGGTTTCGAGCAGGTCATCGAAGAGCGCTTTCCGGGGCTTGAGGTGCTGCCTGTCGTGCAGGGTGACGCGCGCGGCGATGTGAACCGTGAGCTTGCGATCAAGTTGCTCGAACATCATGAGGATCTGGTAGGCATCTATTCGCTGGCTGCCGGTAATGCAAGCCTGCTCGAAGGTCTGGACGAAGGTATGGCAGCTTCGGGTGCCGGGCGCAGGCAGCCGCTGTTCATCGCGCACGAGCTGTCGCCGGCAATGCGTGCCGGGCTGCTCGATGGACGCGTTGATGCGGTGCTTGCCCAGAGTGTGGACCACATCGCCCGAAGCGCCGTGCGTGTGTTGCGAGCGTGTTCCACCAACGCAGATATCGTTGATTCTCAGGAACACATTCGTATCGACGTCTACTTTGCGGACAACCTGCCTTGAACATGAACGTCGTGACCTGACACCGGCGGGGCTGGATACCCCGGTCATTTGTACACCACAAGCCCGAACCATTCCACAGAGGAGAACCAACTCGCATGAAGAAATGCAACTGCGCGATAGCCATCGCTCTTACCGCTCTGATCGGTACCCCGGTCATGGCCGATACCGAAATCACGATTCTCACCGTCGAGCTCGATGATCAGGCACAGAAACAGTATTACGCTGACATTGCGAAGGGCTATGAAGAGGCGAACCCCGGGGTGAGCGTCAATCTCGAATACATCGCCAATGAAGCCTACAAGACCAAATTACCGACACTGCTGCAGTCTGATGCTCGCCCGGACGCCTTCTACAGCTGGGGAGGTCTGACGCTGAGTGAGCAGGCCGAGGCCGGCTTCACCAAGGATATTTCTTCCCTGGTGAGCGAGGAGCTGAAGGCAGCGATCCCAGACGGTACGCTTGATGCCTTCCGGGTCGACGGTAAACTCGTTGGTCTGCCACTGTACGTCTCGGACGTGCTTTTCTGGGTCAACACCAGGCTTACGGAGAAGGCCGGGGTTGATCACAAGGCAATCAAGACCTGGGATGATTTGCTGGAAGCGGTGAAGACACTCAAGGCCGCCGAGATCACTCCGATCATCGTGGGAGGGCAGGATAAATGGCCCTTGCACTTCTACTGGAGCTACCTGGCGTTGCGAATGGGCGGTGGTGATGCGCTGCCGATGGCGGTGTCCGGTGAGGGCGAGGACTTCACCAGCGAGCCCTTTGTCGAGGCGGGCAAGAAATTCGTGGAGCTGATCGAGCTCGAGCCGTTTCAGCCGGGCTTCATGTCCGCGAACTTCGATACCGCCGGTACGCTGTTCAGCAATGACGAGGGTGCATTCCATCTCATGGGCGGATTCACCTACCCCGGCATCATCAAGCAAGCTGAAGCGGGTGCTCCTCTGACGGACGAAACGCTGGATGTGATCAGCTTTCCCGTGGTCGAGGGTGGTGCCGGTGGCGATGTGACGCTCGGTGGTGTCAACGGCTATGTCGTGACGCCGGGTGCGCCTGACGAGACGGTCGCCTACCTCGAGTACATGCTCAGCGTCGACAATCAGAGAAGGGGTGGCGCCAGTGGCTTCTGGCTGCCCATCGTCGAAGGATCTCAGGACGCCATCGAGAACCCCTTCTTTCGTAAACAGGCAGATGATGTCGCGGCCGCATCGCATCACCAGATCTACCTCGACCAGTACCTGGGCGCGTCGGTAGGCGCCACGGTCAATGACATCTCGGCGGACCTTGCCGCCGGTGCAACCACGCCGGAGGAGGCAGCGGATCGCATTCAGGAAGCCTGGGACTTCCGCTAACGGTGTAACCGATGCGTTCGGCCCGGCGTCGAACGCATCGAGCCCCCTTCGACTCAAGAGAGCCAGACATGTCAACAATACCGGAGTCATTCCCCGAGCGAGTGGGGCGCACACTGCGCGACGGTCGATTCACGGCCGTCATTCTGTTGCTTCCGCCCGCGCTTGTCTTGTTCAGTCTGTTTGTCATCGTGCCGCTTGCCGAGTCCGGTCGCTATGCCTTCTTCGACTGGAACGGCTACGGTGAGCCGGCAGACTGGGTAGGATTCGAGAATTTCGAGCGCATGTTCGGCCATTCGGTGTTCCACCAGGCCATCTGGAATACCATCAAACTGGTGCTGGTATCCTTATTGGTGCAGATGCCACTCGCCCTGGCGTTGGCGCTCATGATCTACAGAAAAACACCGACCAATGCTGTATTTCGGTTGATTTTCTTCCTGCCCTTCATCCTTGCCGAGATTGCGGCAGGCCTGATCTGGAGCTTCGTGTTCGATGGCAACTACGGAGTCGCAGCGGGAATCACACACGCCTTCGGCGGCGAGCCCTACTTCGTTCTGGGGGATCGCACCTGGGCATTCGTTGCGATCATGACGGTAATCGTGTGGAAGTATTTCGGTTTCCACATGATGATCTACATCGCCGCCTTGCAAGGGGTGCCGCAGGATCTGGTGGAAGCGGCGAAGATCGAGGGTGCGAAAACGCTCGACGTCGTGCGCCACGTACAGATTCCGCTGATCAAGCCGGCGATCATGGTCAGCGCCTTCTTTGCCATCATCGGCGCACTTCAGGTGTTCGATGTGATCATCCCGCTGACCAACGGCGGGCCATCGAACAGCACGCAGACCGTGGTCACCTACCTCTATACCTTCGGTTTGTCTCGCCTGAAGATCGGCTTCGGCAGTGCCGTCGGCATTGTCTTGTTTCTGGCAGCGGTACTGATTGCCGTGTTCTATCAGCGTTTCTCCAACCGGGCGGTGTCGAGATGATGAAAGGCGGATTAGCGCGAGAGCTCCTGCGCCTGTCGGTGTTGTGCATCGTGGCGGCCTTTGTGCTGGGCCCTCTGGTGGCCACTGCACTGGGCGGTTTCAAGAGCAACCTGGAAATACGAACCAACCCGATGGGGCTGCCTGCCTCCTGGGAGCTGACGCATTACCTCGGCATCATTCGCGATCCGAGCTTCTGGAGCTACCTGGGCAACTCGCTCGTGATCTCGCTGTTGACCGTGTTCTTGACGTTACTGGTGGGTGCTGCGGCTGCCTATGTTTTCGCGCAGATTCGATTCTTTGGCTCCCGCCTGCTGTTCTCCTACCTCCTGCTGGGGCTCATGTTCCCATTCGCGACAGCGATACTGCCACTGTTTCTGAAGGTGCGCGATCTGGGCATTCTCGACACCTACTGGGCAGTCATTCTGCCTCAGACCGCCTTCGGTCTGAGTCTTGCGATCCTGTTGTTCCGTACCTTCTTCGAGCAACTGCCCAGAGAACTGTTCGAGGCCGCCTATGTGGATGGCTGCGGCTACGTGCGCTTCTTCTTCAGATTTACACTGCCACTGTCCACACCGATTCTGGCAACGGTCGGCACCTTCGTCTTCGTGCAAAGCTGGAACAACTTCCTGCTGCCGCTTGTGGTGCTCAATTCGCGCGAGGCCTTTACCTGGCCACTGGGCATGATGCAGTTCCGCGGTGAGTATATGACTGCCTGGAACCTCGTGCTCGCCTTCGTGACGCTCACTATCCTGCCCGCGATCGTGTTCTTCCTGGCGGCGCAGAAGTACATCGTCGCGGGCTTGACCGGTGGCGCGGTGAAAGGGTGACAGGCATGGACTGTTTTGCACGTGTGCGTCTGCCCGGGCTCGGGTCACGCCTTTTCTTCCACATCATCGGAGTCGCATTCCATGGCTGACGTACAACTGAGGCAGATTGCCAAGAGCTTTGGCTCTGTCGAGGTAATCCCCGGGCTCGATCTTGATATCCCCGACGGCTCCTTCACCGTCCTTGTCGGGCCTTCGGGCTGCGGCAAGTCGACGCTGTTGCGCATCATCTCGGGCCTTGAGCGTCCGACGGGCGGAAACGTCAGCATCGGCGGACGCGACGTGACGCGTGATGAACCGTCGAAACGCGGTATATCGATGGTATTTCAATCCTACGCCTTGTACCCGCACATGACCGTCGCCCAGAACATCGACTTCGGGCTCCGCTTGGCAAAGACTCCTGCCGACGAGCGAGAACGACGTGTGGCCGAGGCAGCCCGGATTCTGCATCTTGAATCGTTGCTCGACAGGAAGCCTGCCGAGTTGTCCGGCGGTCAGCGTCAACGTGTGGCTATCGGCCGCTCCATCGTGAGAGAACCCGGCGTATTCCTGTTCGACGAGCCGCTATCGAACCTTGACGCAGCACTTCGAACGCAGATGCGTATCGAGCTTGCGCAGCTTCATGAGCGTTTCGACGCAACGATGGTCTACGTGACGCATGATCAGGTCGAGGCCATGACGCTCGCCGATCAGATCGTCGTCATGAATGGCGGCAGCATCGAGCAGGTTGGCGCGCCGATGGAGCTCTACGAACGACCCCGTACCGAGTTCGTCGCAACCTTCATCGGTTCGCCGAAGATGAACCTCCTGCCGGCAAGGGCTGTGGGCCGGAGCGATGCCAGGAACGCAGGCGTGCGACCCGAGCACATCCGCCTCGACAAGAATGGCGGTGACTGGCTTGCCGAGGTTGTCGTCGTGGAAAATCTCGGCAGCGATACCGTCGTCTACCTGGAGTCCGAGGACTTCGGGCCACTGACCGTGCGGGTTGCGGGCCACCAGAGCCTGGCGTCTCGCGCTCGCGTCTGGCTTACGCCGGAGCCCGAGCACGTGCACCTGTTTGACGCCGATGGCGTCCGCCTTCCATAACCTATCCGAAGAGCTTCCGACAGACATGACGACCTACCCCTATCTTGACTCCGCGCAACCAATCGACGCGCGTGTGGAGGATCTACTCGCACGCATGACGATCGATGAGAAGATTGCTCAGATGCATGCTCTGTGGCTGTTCCTTTCCGAGGAGGGGCGCCATGAGATACGTACGGATCAGTTTACCGGAGCGGGTGGTTCGGATACCGTCGAGCGCATGCTCGAGCACGGACTTGGTCAGATTACTCGCCCCCTTGGAACCGCAAGTGTGGATCCTCGGGCAGGTGTGCGTGCGCTGAACCGGCTGCAGAAATTTCTGGTCGAGCAGACCCGGCTCGGCATTCCGGTGCTCTCCCACGAGGAGTGTCTGACCGGACTCATGGCACGTGATGCAACGCTGTTCCCCTCGGCGCTCGCGTTCGGCGCAAGCTGGGATCCTGAACTGATCGAACGGGTCGGGGTTGCAATTGGCGATGAATCGGTGTCGATCGGAGCGCATCAGGGGTTGGCTCCGGTACTCGATGTGATACGCGACGCTCGTTGGGGGCGTACCGAAGAGGCGTTCAGTGAGGACCCCTGGCTTACGGGTGTGCTCGCCACCCGCTATGTGCGCGGCCTTCAGGGTCCGGACCGGCGCCTGCTTGCCACGCTCAAACACTATGTCGGACATTCGGCCAGCGAGGGTGGCAGGAACCATGCCCCCGTTCATCTCGGGCCTCGAGAGCTCGCTGACGACTTCATGCTGCCGTTCGAAATGGCCGTGAAACTTGCCGATGCGGGTTCGATCATGCCGGCCTACCATGACATCGACGGCGAACCTGTGCACGCGTCCAGGCGCCTGCTGACCGACGTATTGAGAGATGAGTGGGGTTTCGACGGAATCGTGGTTGCCGACTACATCGGGGTCAGCCTGCTGCACAAGCATCACGGTATCTCTGCCAGCGAAGCCGAATCGATAGCGCTGGCCGTACGGGCTGGTCTCGATATCGAGTTGCCCGGCAGTGACTGTGCCGTGCAATTGAAGAGTGCGCTTGATCGCGGACTGATAACGGTTGACGAGATCGATCTGGCCGTGTCGCGAATACTGCGCGAGAAGTTCCGGCTCGGTCTGTTCGAGCACCCGTACACGGATGATGCGGCGGTGTCTTTCAGGTCCCCGGCAACGCTGGATCTGGCGCGCGAGGTCGCAGCCCGCTCCGTCACGATTCTCGATAACGATGGTACGCTGCCGCTCGCCACTTCTGCGCGTATTGCGGTCGTCGGTCCGACTGCTGACGATCCACTCGCGATGCTCAGCGATTACAGCTTTCCGGTTCATCTGATCGGGCACGGTGGCAAGGAAGACGTTGCAAGCGTTGTCACACCATTGGCAGGATTCGAGGCGGCGTTCGGCAAAGCGCAAGTCTGCTTTGCCCAGGGCTGTTTCGTGTTGGAGGAGCGTGGAGAGGGTGGTGCTGTCTTCCCCGGCGATATGGATGACAGCGTCGGGCTCGACATGCGGTCAAATGTATCGACCCGCACGGATCTGTTTGACGAGGCGGTTGCTGCTGCGAACTCGGCCGACGTGGTTGTGGCCTGTCTCGGGGATCTTTCCGGCATATTCCTGACCGGCACGGTCGGTGAAGGGTCGGACGTTGACACGCTGGAACTACCGGGGGTGCAGCGCGAACTGCTCGAAGCGCTGGTGAATACCGGCAAACCGGTGGTGGCGGTGATCACGAGCGGGCGTCCCTACAATCTCGGTGGACTGGAATCGCGGCTCGCCGCCCAGGTCATGGCCTGGTTCGGTGGCGAGCAGGGAGGATACGCACTGGCAGATGTGCTGACCGGTGCCGTTGAACCGACTGGTCGTTTGCCACTGTCAATACCGCGCAGCGCCGGTGCCTGTCCGTATTTCTACAATCACAAGCTCAAGAGCTCGGGTACGCCCATAGCGCGTCACTTCGGCAGTGACTACCCCTTCGGTCACGGACTCTCCTACACCCGCTTCGAGTATGCGGATCTCGAGCTCGACACCGACTCGGTGGCCAACAGTGACGCCGCCGATGTCACGCTGTCGTTCACGGTCAGAAACGTCGGAGAGCGATCGGGGTCAGAGCTGGCTCAGCTCTACATTCGCGACTCGGTTGCCTCGGTGGTGCGACCCGTCAAGGAACTCAAGGGCTTCGCTCGCGTGGCGCTCGCTGCTGGGGACGCCGCCAGAGTCGCGATCACGCTGCCTGTGGACATGCTTGGTTTCACGGGACTCGCTGGGCGGCGTATTGTCGAGCCCGGTAACTTCGAGTTCATGATCGGGGCATCGAGCAACGACATCCGTCTGCGAACCGAATTCGAGGTCACGGGCGAGGTGCGTGAGCTCCCGCGTAACTGGCGCATGGAAAGTTCGGCTCTTGTACGGCCAATGTGAACTGCTGTTGCAGAGGGCTCTGCCGGGAACGCCCAAGCGATGCGCTGGCCTGGACAATGATTCATCTTGAAAGGGGAGGTCTGCTGCCCTCCCCTGGTAACTGCTTTGAAAGGTGATAAAAACCGCAAGAGCGATACTTTTTTCCTGAGAAACTGCATTTGTTGCGTTGGCAAGAGCAGTGATATACTGAAACACAGGTTCGTGACGGATCGTGGATGCGACGTTCCCCAATCTTGATAGTGGTGGGCTGATCCTTGAACTTTACAACTTCGGGAATGCTTGCATGAAAACAAGAACGGGTGCGCTGGCGATGGAGATAGCGCATGACATCTCCAGTCAGATTGCCTCAGGAACCATCGAAGTGGGTGCGCACCTCAGTACGCAGCAGCTTGCTGACAAGTTCGGCGTATCTCGTTCGCCGGTCAGGCAGGCATTGGTCCTTCTGGCTGAACGGGGTTTGCTCGAGCAACGCGCCAATCGAGGCTTCTTCGCCAACGAGCTCAGTGTATCGGCGAAATCGGAACTCGTTGGCGAGATTGCCCAGGCGGCGGTCCATCCGAATCACTACCATCAACTGGCCGATGACTGGTTGCATGACCGTATCCCGTCAGAGGTTACCGAGCAGTTCATACGTGAACGCTACGAACTGACCAAGTCCCAACTCAATGATGTACTGGTGCGAGCGGTGCGTGAAGGTTGGGCAGAACGAAAGCAGGGCTATGGTTGGCGTTTTCTGCCCGTCGCGAAGACTCCGGAGGCTTTTGAACAGATCTATCGGTTTCGCATACTGATCGAACCTGCCGGCATGCTGGAGCCCGGATTCCGTATCGATCATGACGTGTTGAGCGAGCTTCGGCGTGAGCAGGAGCATGTGTTGGCGTCTGATATCGATTCACTACCGGCGGAGTACCTGCTCGATTGCGGCGCCAGATTTCATGAAGAACTCATGAGAATGTCGGGTAATCCCTTTTTTCATATGTCACTGATTCGGGTCAACCGAATGCGTCGTCTGCTCGAGTATCGGGCCACGCTGAACCGCAAGCGTTTTGTTGGCCAGTGCGAGGAGCATCTGGAAATCATCCGTATTCTGGAAAAGGGTGACGTTACCGAGGCGTCCTTCCTGATGCGCCGACATCTGGGTGGAGCCCTCTCCAGCAAGTCACCCGTGGCCTGGCAGGATTCCAGCGGAAAGCATGTCGCTGGCGGCGAAGAGATGTTGTCGATCGAGCGCTGAGCCGTCGGCAAGTCTGCCGGGAGACGGTTCTCAGCTGTTCGCAAGGTTGTCGAACGCTCGCCAGTAGTTGTATTATTCCAGAGGTTGCGGTGACGCTGCCTGCTCGGGTACGGCCTGAAGCTCCGCTTACGGTTCAGGCGTTTCGTCGAGAATTGCCAAGGCCTTTTCAAAGAAATCCTCTTCACCGAAGTTTCCGGATTTCAGCGCCAGCGCCAGATTCTCGCCTTGTCTGCGTGAAAACGTCCAGGGAACACCGGGTGCGATCTCCCGGCTGACTTGCAGTGTCGACACGCCAAGAGCCTTGACTACCGCACCTGATGTTTCGCCGCCAGCAGTCACCACGCGTTGCACGCCGTTGTTGCAGGCGTGAACTGCCAGAGTGGCGAGTGCAGTCTCGACAAGCTCTCCGCCACGCTCTCGCCCCAGTTGCTCCTGGGCAGCGCAGACACGCTCCGGGGCGGCTGTCGAGTAGATCATGACACTGTCATGCTCGTTCTGGGCATCCAGCCATTGCATTGCCTGCTCAAGCTGGTTTTCCATGGCCAGCTTGAGCGGGTCCAGTTGAAACGATGGGGCCTGCTGACAATAGCGCGTCACTTGGTTGCGAGTCATGGCAGAGCAGCTACCACTCAGAACGATGCTGGCGCGACGAGTCTTCGGCAGGGACGGTATCGATTCAGAACGGTTCAGCCAGCCGCGTTGTCGATAGAGTTCGGGAAGATGCAGGGCCAATGCGCTGCCACCGGTGATCAGTGGCATGTCGATGGTCGCCTCTGCGATGGCACGCAGGTCGCTCATGTCGATGGCATCCACGACAACATGTGCAATGCCCTGCTCGGCAAGTCTGTGCAGTTGACGGCGAATGGCGTCACTGCCTTCTCGAATGGTATTTCGGGTGATGGCACCAACAGACATTCTTGTCTGTGGCTCCAGCAATTCGAGCAGATTGCTGTTTCGCATGGGGGTCAGTGGGTGGTCTTTCATGGGACTGTCGCTGAGCAAGCGGGTGCCTACGAACAGGTGGGACTGGTAGACAGAGCGACCATTTTCAGGAAATGCAGGGCAATAGACGGTCTGTCGCTTTCCAGCCGCATCCGCGGCAAGTTGCTGGAGCAGAGATTCGGCGACTGGTCCGATATTGCCCTGGTCGGTAGAGTCGAACGTGGAACAGTATTTCCAGTAGAACTGACGAGCGCCCCGGGCTTGTAACCAGTGCAGGGCGTTTCGCGTTTCGCTCACCGCTTCCTCGACCGGAGATGTGCGGCATTTCAGGGCGATGATCTCGAATGGTGCGGCCGCGGGCGCAGTGATCGATTCATCACCGGCTTCGACCTCCGGGGATGGAGTACCCAGTCTGATGTTGATGGGAGCACCCGAGCGGGCAAGAATGCTTGCCAGGTCGGTAGCGCCGGTGAAGTCATCGGCGATGCATCCGAGTATCGTGTTCATGAAAACAGGTCCAGTTCGTATGCCGTGGTATGGGGCTGGCTTGTATTTATCTTGTCTGGCCACCGGCAGGCAGGCATCCGCTGCCTGATACCGTCCTGCCGATACCAGTGCCTTGTTCAGATTGCAGCAGCCACCAAGGCGGCGAATTCGCTGGTGGAGGTCTTGCCTCCCAGATCCGACGTGTGGTGGCTGGGGTTGCTCAGTACGGTATCCACTGCGGTAGATAGTGCTGCGCCTGCTTCGTTGTAATTGCTGGCGGAGTGTTTGTCACCAAGCCAGGAAAGCAGCATTGATACCGAGAGAATCATCGAGACCGGGTTGGCCAGGCCCTTGCCGGCGATATCCGGTGCTGACCCGTGCTGTGCCTGAGCGCAGCAATGCGTGTCGCTGGCCATGATGGAACCCGCCAGTCCAAGACTTCCGGACAGTTCGCTGGCCAGATCGCTGATGATATCGCCATAGAAATTGGTGGCTACCAGCACATCGAATCGTTCTGGGGTGCGCACCATATGAGCAGTGGCCGCATCAACCAGCAGGTCATCCAGTTCGACCTCGGGAAAGTCCTGGCTGACATGCTTGACGCATTCCAGAAACAGGCCATCAGTCATGTGGAAACTGTTGGCCTTGTGGATGGCGGTCACCTTCTTGTTTCGGGTCATCGCCAGCTCGAAGGCGCGTCGTGCGATGCGCTCCGAGCAATGACGGGTGATCTTGCGGGTCGATAACGCCATGTCCGGGTTGGGCATCACCTCTCCCCAGCCACGGCTCATGTTGCGGTCAGGGTAGAAGCCTTCGGTAGCCTCTCGCATGATGACCAGGTCCATGGTCTTGCCCTGTTTCATGTTGGATTCGAGAAAGGGGCGGGTTCGGGCCGGACGAACGTTGGCGTAGAGATCCAGACCGATGCGAAAACCTGCTGACACATTGCGTCCGCCCTCTTCGGGGGATGGGTAGTCTGCGTGCGACTGCGTTCCCAGAATGACGCCGTCATAGTCTCTGGCGCGTATCAGGACGTCTTCTCGCAGCGTGGTGCCATGCTTTTTCAGACTGTCGAAGCCGACATCGTCGTAATCGAATGACAAGTCTAGCTCGAAGCGCTTGTTGGCTTCAGCGAGCACTTTCATCGACGCCTCGACGATCTCGGGGCCAATGCCGTCACACGGCAACACCAGCAGTTTCATGTTTTTCACCTTGAAGTATCGATATCAATGGGAGAAAAAAGAATCCATTATTGAATTTAAATCACACCTAGGTGCAATATCTTTTTTCGATTGGTTTTATAAGTTACTGATATTAGTGATCCAAATATTTATTTCTAAAAATATCCAGATCCTAGATTGCATTTATACACCAAAAAAGACACTATGGCTAACAGTTGATCTATCCCGGACATGCCGCCATGAGCGGTCACTGTCACCGATGAGTCAGGGCGAATTCGGGGAGGTCGGCAGTCATGTCATGAAGCAATGCAGCCGGAGGCCCCGGAGATGATTTCTTTCGGGGCGTCGGCTGAACCTTCATCAATCAAAACGGAGAGGAGCAGTTTGTGACTACAACGATAAGAAGCTATCTATACGGTTCGGTGCTGGCGTGTTCGCTGGGGTTTCCGCTGGCGCAGGTTCAGGCAGACAGCTATCCTGCTGAAGAGCTCAACTACACAGTTGCCTTCGGTCCCGGTGGCGGCAATGATCTGATGTCGCGCACGGTCGTCGATATTCTCAAGACGCATGAACTGTTCAATGGTCAGAACATTCGCGTGGAAAACCGAGATGGTGGCAGCGGCGCGATCGGATTCAACTACGTTGCTCAGCAACGCGGCAATCCCTATCACGCTACATCAACCAGTGGCAACTTCCTCGGAACACCCATTGTGTCCAACACCGGTTGGACTTACCGGGATTTCACGCCGATAGGTTTGCTTGCACGTGATGCCATGGTGCTGGCCGTTCGCAGTGATTCAGGCTACGAAACATTGCAGGCATTCGTTGATGCTGCCGCCGAAAAGAACATGAAGATTGGCGGAACCGGTGCAGCGGGACCTGAACGAGTGGTGGCGGGGCTGTTTGCCAAGGCGGCGGATATCGACTTCACCTATGTACCATCACAGGATGAGGGCGGGCTGGTGACGTCACTGACCTCCAGTAGTATTGATGCGATCGTCGCCAACCCGTCCGAAGTCATCGGTCAGGTATCTGCCGGCAATTTCAGGTTGCTGGGGTATTCAGAGCGTGAGAGAAGTACCGTGTTTCCCGATGTTCCCACATTCACGGAACAAGGTTATGACTTCGAGTTCTCCCTGCCTCGTGGCGTGGTCATGCCTGCCGACATACCGGTCGAAGTACGGGACTGGTGGGTCGAGACACTGAAGCAGGTTGTCGATACGCCGGAATGGCAGGAGTACCTGACGACCAAGGGGCTTTCGGGCAACACCATCTGGGGTGATGAGTTCGGTCACTACCTGGAGAAGACCGACGCAGATTTTCGCGGCGTGCTGACCGAGATCGGTGTCATCAAGTAGCTCCCGAGGTGGGCGCAATCTGATTGTCATACGGCCCGTGATGGTTGAAGTCCATTACGGGCCCCATTAATTTCGAGGCTGTCATGCAACTACTGTTTTCCATCTCCTTTCTCGTGGCGTCACTGGCATTCACGCTCCATGGCTGGACCACGCTTGATGTTCTGGACTCCCTGGGCAGGCCGGGAGCAGGTTTTTTCCCTGTTCTTATCGGTGTACTGCTGATACTGACTACCGGGTGGAACTGCATCAAGGAATTGGCGACGAGGCGCGCGCTGGTGAACACTGACGAGCAGCTCGGTTCCGATAGCCAGGATGAGGTGCATGGTCTGGATACCCTGGTGGTGGCGACCCTGATTGTTGTCTTTCTGCTGAGCTTCAAGGTGCTGGGCAGTTTTCTGTCGATGGTGCTGTTCTGTCTGTTGTTCCTGTCCTGGTTCAATCGGCAGAAGCTGGTCTTCAATCTGCTCTACAGCCTGCTGCTACCGGCGGGTGTCTATCTGCTGTTTGCCGTCGTTCTGCGCGCTGGCCTGCCAGCAGGAATTCTGGACTTCCATTGAGTCGAGTGCGGGCCAGGGTGCGCATGACGCAGTTGCCAATCGTGTTTTTCGAGTATCAAACAGGTCAGGATAATGGGTGACATATTTGCAAATCTGGGTTTGGGATTGTCGGTAGCGGTATCGCCAGGCAATCTTGTATTTCTCATCATCGGCGTCTCGGTGGGCATGGTGGTTGGTCTGTTCCCCGGATTCGGACCAGCTGCCGGTATCGCCATACTCATCCCGATGACTTTCGGGCTGGACCCGACCACCGCCATCATCATGTTGTCCGGGATCTACTATGGCGCCATGTACGGCGGAACGATTACCTCGATTCTGATCAATACGCCGGGAGAGTCGGCTACGGTTGCCTCGACACTCGATGGCTATCCTCTGGCCAGAAACGGGCGCGCGGGGCCGGCACTGGTAATGCAAGCCGTCGCATCGTTCTTTGGTGGCACCGTGGGTGTTATCCTGATCTGCGCCTTCACGCCGGCATTGGCAGGTTTTGCAGCCTCCTTCGGGCCGTCGGAGTACTTTCTGATCGTGGTTCTCGGCTTGCTCCTGCTGACAACGATGATGGGAGATAATCTGCTCAAGGGAGTCATATCGGCATTGTTCGGTTTTGCCATTGCGATGGTGGGTGTGGATGCCGTCAGCGGTGCACAGAGATTCACGTTCGGCTCGCCGGAGTTGATTGGTGGCATCTACTTTGTTCCGGTTGCCATCGGACTGTTTGGTATCGGCGAGCTTCTGCATTGCATCCATATCGGGCAACACCGACAGGAAGTGCAGAAATTGAGTTTCTCCTTCATGTCGAAGGATTTCTGGCCGACGATCAAGGATTACACCGAATCGAAATTCACCTTCATCAGAGGTTCTGTCATCGGATTCATTGCCGGCGTTCTACCGGGTTCCGGGGCGACTATCGGATCGATACTCGCGTATTCCATCGAGAAGAAGGTAGCAAAGGATCCGGAGAAGTTCGGTCAGGGCGAAATGCGTGGACTGGTCGCCCCGGAGACGGCCAATAACGCCGCTTCGGCCGGCGCCATGGTTCCGCTGATCTCGCTGGGTATTCCGGGTTCCGGTGCAACAGCGGTGCTGCTGGGCGCATTGCTGATGTGGGGCTTGCAGCCGGGCCCCATGTTGATCGTCAACAAGCCTGATTTTGTCTGGGGTCTGATAGCCAGCATGTATCTTGGCAATGTCATGCTGGTGATCATCAGCATTGTGGCCATACCTCTGTTCGTCAAGTTTCTCGATGTCCCTTATCGCCTGGTCGTTCCCGTGATCGTCATTCTGTGTGTCATCGGGACGTTCGCATTGCATTCGAGCATGATTGAAACCTGGCTACTGGCTATCACGGGCGTCGTGGGCTTCGGCATGAAGAAGTTCGGCTACTCGCCAGCAGCTACCGTTCTGGCCCTGGTTCTGGGGGCGATGGCGGAGAACACGTTCCTGCAATCGCTGATCATCGGGGACGGCAGTCTGTCCATCTTCATCAGTCGACCCATTTCCCTGTTCCTGAGTTGCATCATTGCCGGAATCATCATCATGGCGGTGGTGCTCAGGGCAAGGCGGGGCAGGATCAGAAGAAAAGCAGTCGCTGACGCGTTGACACAGGTAAACGGCTGAAGCATCGGTTTCAGGGAAGGCCGATTGGCGCACGGAGCGCGCTGTGGTTCGATCAGGCGGCAATCAACCTGGCACCGTCGAGTATCGAATAGACAGGCTTTCCCGTCGCCGTCCTGATGGACTCTGCATAGGGTGGCAGGTTGCCGCATTCGAGCAGAATGGCGGAGAGCTCCGGGTTGTCGTGGCACAGCGCTGTAGCCTTGGCCACGACTGCCTCTTCGATGGCCTGCCGGTCGAGGCTGATACACTGTTGTTGCTTGGGTGCCAGGAAGCAGGCGGCGAAGGCCTCCACGTCCTGCAGTCCGGCAATCCGCGCCTGTCCCGGCACAATGCCCGCCGCGTCCAGTACCTTGCTGCCCAGCTGTTCACTGGATGCAGTCAGTATCCCGATCGGTTTTTCCCCGTGGATGGCTCGAACAAGCGGAAACAAGGTCAGCGCTGACACCATGACCGGGATGCGAACGCTGCTGGCGATTGCCTGCTGCGCAGTGATCAGAAAGCCGCAGGTAGAGGTCAGGGCCACGGCACCCTCGCTCTCCAATGAGCGAGCGGCATCGCAGAAGGCTGCCAGCAAGGCTGGTGCTGGCTGTCCATTGTGGACGATGAGCGTGCTGTCTGCGTTTTCTATGGTCCGGGTTCGGGCTGCACGATGGTAGCTCTCAGGATTACCGGCGTCCCCCTGGATGCGCTCGAACCGCGTGTCCAGCATCAGGACGCCAATGAAAGCGGTCATTGCTCCAGCAATCGTTCAGGAAGCCAGGTGGCCAGTGATGGGAAGGCCACCATGATAGCCACCATCACGACCATGATGGCAAACATCGGCAGAGCCGTCTTGGCGATATAGGTGATGTCGTGCCGCGTCATGGACTGCAATACGAACAGATTGAAGCCGATGGGCGGTGTGATCTGTGCCATCTCGACGACCACGACGATGAAGATGCCGAACCAGATCAGGTCGATGCCTGCCGCACGAATCATCGGTTCGATGATGGCCATGGTCAGTACCACCGCCGAGATGCCGTCGAGAAACATGCCGATGATGATGTAGAACACCGTCAGCGCTGCAATCAGGGCGATCGGCGACAGGTCGAACTCGGCAATCCATTCCGCCAGAGCGCGTGGCAAGCCGGTAAATCCCATCGAGAGTGAGAGAAAGGCTGCACCCATCAATATCAAGGCAATCATGGCACTGGTGCGGGTGGCACCCAGCAGACTTTCCCGAAAGGTACTCCAGTTCAGTGATCCCTGAAACGCTGCCAGTACCAGCGCACCGACAACGCCAAAGGCCGCAGCCTCTGTCGGGGTGGCGAAGCCTGCGTACATCGATCCGATAACCACCACGACAAGGGCGATGACCGGAATCAGCAATGTGGAATTCTTCAGTGCGTCGAGGAAACCGACTGGGGCTTCCGGGGCGGGGCGTTGCGAGGGCCGCAGGAAGTACCAGGCCACAATGTAGAGCATGAACATGGCTGCCAGTACCAGTCCGGGTAGCACGCCGGCCATGAAGAGTTTGGTGATGCTCTCCTTCACCGTCACGCCATAGACGATCAGGGTCAGCGATGGCGGGATCATCAAGCCCAGGGTGGCCGCACCGGCCAATGTGCCGATGGTCATGAATTCCGGGTAACCGCGCTTCTGCAACTCCGGTATCGACATCTTGCCAACGGTGGTCAGTGTGGCAGCTGACGAGCCGGATACTGCGGCGAATACCGTACAGCCAACCACGTTGGTATGCAGCAGGCCACCCGGGATCCGCGCCATCCAGGGGGCAAGGCCTTTGAACATGTCCTCGGACAAGCGTGTTCGATACAGAATCTCGCCCATCCAGATGAACAGTGGCAAGGCCGTCAGGGTCCAGCTGCTCGAACTGGTCCATACCGTGATGATCATGGCATTGCCGGGATCGCGCGAGGTGAAGCCGATCATGCCGATATAGGCAACCCCCATCAATGCAAGTCCTACCCAGATTCCGGAGCCAAGCAGGAAGAACATCACGAACAGGAATATGCCTATCTTCAGGGCCACGGCATCGCGATCAAAACCTGTCATGGCCTGAAACGAGAGATAAACGGCTGCCAGCACTGCGGCCACCATGATGGCTCGACTGGCCCGGGAATGCAGCAGTGCATGGGTCCAGTTCTTGTCGTGTTCGGCGGCGTCCACTCCCTGATACTCGCTCAGAAGGATGCGAGCCAGATTATCGATCACGGCAACGGCGAAAATGACAGCGCCAATGGCCATGAATGTCTGCGGTATCCACAGCGGCGTGGCGTCCTGGCCTTGCGAGATGTCGTTGATGCGGGCCGACAGCAGTGTTGCCTTCACCGCATACCAGGCCAGAAACAACGCTGCCAGACTGGCAAGGGTATAGCACCATATTTCCAGTGCTCGCTGGAAGCGCCCGGCCTTGTTCACAAACAGCGCTACCCGGATATGAGCATTGCTGTTGAAGGTATAGGCCATGGCCAGAAACGAGGTGGCGGCCATGGCGTAGCCTGCGTACTGGGCACCTCCGGGGAACAGCAGGCCGCTCCATCGAGCAACCATCTGGGTAATGACCAGTACGAGGATGGTAATCAGGGCAACGGCAGCGGCCATGCCGGATGCGTGGTACAGACCGTCCAACAGGCGGCGCATGCGAAGCTCCAGGGTGTGATCGGGATTCAAGACGGTAGCGCTGGCCCGTTCAAGGCCAGCGCCAGGGATCAATTACTGCTTGTAGGCATCCACGATGGCCTGTCCGTCATCGCCGGCCTGTTCCAGCCACTCTGCCGTCATGGTCTCGCCGATGGCACTCAGATCGGCTGACAGGGCTTCACCCGGCTCGGATATCACCAGACCGTTCTCTGCCAGTGTGTTGACAAACTCGCCTGACAGTTCTGCCGCCTTGGCAGATCCCCGAGTTTCAGCGTCGGCGGCTGCGCTCATCAGGCATTCCTGTGAGGCCGCGGGCAGAGACTCATAGGCGCCGCTGTTGACGAACACGGTGTTGCGTGGCAACCAGGCCTTGGCATCGTAGAAGTGCGTCAGATCTTCCCAGACTTTTTCGTCCACGCCCGTGGAGCCAGAGGAAATGAACGCTTCAACAACGCCGGTTGCCAGAGCCTGCTTCAACTCAGCGGCTTCGATCTGGGTGGGCACCATGCCAGCCAACTCGGCGACTCGGGCAGTGGCTGCATTATAGGCACGGAACTTCAGCCCCTCGGCATCAGCCAGGCTTTCGATTTCCTTTCCGAAGTACAGGCCTTGTGGAGGCCACGGCACGGAATACAGCAGGGTCATGTTCTGGTCGTTCAACAGGGCATCGAGCGTGGGTCGGGCGGCATCACGCAGGGCATCGGAGGCTTCGAAGGAGGTCGCCAGAAACGGTACTGAATCGTAGCCGAAGACCGCATTTTCATTGGCGTGGGCCGACAGGAGACGCTCGCCTATCTGGGCTTCGCCGACCTGCACTGCGCGTTTTATTTCATTTCCCTTGAACAGTGAGCCGCCTGCATGAATCGTGATGTCCAGTTCGCCGTTCGTGCATTCGCGCACGGCGTCGACGAACATCTGGGCGTTTTCAGTGTGATAGTTGTTGGCCGGGTAGGCTACCGGCATGTCCCAATTCTCGGCAGAGGCTACGCCGCTGAGGGCAAGCGTGGCAACGCTGGTGGCCAGCAGGGTCTTCATTGTCATCATTGTCTGTCTCTCCTGATTGGTAAGGAGCCGAAGTAGCCCGGCTCGTTCGTCATGGGAAAAGGCGTCGAAATAGTAATGCCTACCTGATGATAAGTTAACCCAGAAAACAATGTTGTGCTTCTGTGATTTGAACCGCGTGTCCGCCGAGCACTGTGCCTCAGAAGGTTCGAGCGGGGCAACTGCTGACCGTCGCTATCGGTGCATCTGCTCTGCATTGGGGCAAATGCAGGACGGGGGATGGATTCGGGTAGCGCTTGAGCGTTGCTTCGTCCACGTCCAGTGGTGGTTCGTCAAGCCGTGACGGATGGGTTTGCAGCCATGCTTCAGGGAGGTTTTCAGGGAAGCCTGTCACTCAGCTGGCGACAGGGGCTTTCTCCTCGATTCATGGTGAGCATTTTTCAGTAAAAATGCAAGGGTGGTAATTGGTAATTGGTAATTGGTAACTGGTGAGAGGTGAGAGGTGAGAGGTGAGAGGTGAGAGGTGAGAGGTGAGAGGTGAGAGGTGAGAGGTGAGAGGTGAGA
>CANLNQ010000046.1 GCA_947492525.1 uncultured Granulosicoccus sp. | reverse complement strand
ATCCGAAAATCCGAAAATCCGAAAATCCGAAAATCCGAAAATCCGAAAATCCGAAAATCCGAAAATCCGAAAATCCGAAAATCCGGGAACCCGGAAATTCATGGAGACAGGCAGACAGGCAGACAGGCAGACAGGCAGACAGGCAGACAGGCTCCGCCTAATGACAACTAGAATCCACTCTCTTCTGCCATCTTGACGACACCAACGGTGAGTATCACATTGGCAAAGCGACGCTGCTCCCCTGTCTGGATGATCAAGGTTGTGGCAGGTTCCCGGATCTTTTCGTAGAAGGCCCAGCGCTCCAACTCATCCCATGTGACATCACCGAGCAAGGCCTTGTAGGCGTCGTGTATTTCCGCATTGGCATCAGCCGGTTTTTCCATGACGATGGCCCCCTGCACGGGACAGACCTCGAGGATGCCTTCCAGCACGGTCAGCGCATCCAGCAGCCCCGGCCGGAAGTTCAGGTGTACGGTCGTGGAGTTGGGACCGCTCATGGCACCGACGGCCAGATTACCGTCTGCAATCACCACCTGAGCCAGATGACCCGAACGAGCCAGGGCTTCCAGGATGGTCGGGTGTATTACCGGGGTCTTCAGCACGGATCATCCTTCATGGTCAGGTGGCATTGGTCTTCGATCAGCTGCAATGCAGCAGAGACTACATGTTGTAGACACCACCATTGATGTCCAGTGTAGCGCCTGTAATGAAGCCATCGTACTCAGAGGCCAGATACACGACGGCGCGCGCCACATCAGCCGCATTGCCTGCGCGTTGAATGGGAATGCTGGCCGTCGTGGCATCAGCCGATTCCTTGGAAGTATGCGTATTGTGAAAGGAGGTACCGAGGATAAGCCCGGGAGCCACAGCGTTGACACGGATACCCTGGGGTCCGAGCTCTGATGAGAGCGCTCTGGTCATCGTCAGGATTGCACCTTTGCTGGTCGAGTAGACCAGGGATCCCGGATGACCCCCTTTTCTACCTGCCAGAGACGCAAGGTTAACGATACTGCTGTCCGTGTTGGCGGCGAGATGCGGCGAAGCGGCTCTGGTCACGAACATCATGGATGTCAGGTTGATGTCCATGACCTTGTTCCAGAACTCGATGTCCATCTCGTTCAACAATCTGCGCGCAACCAGCGAGCCTGCGTTGTTGATCAGGATATCCAGGCCACCAAGCGCTTCAACGCTCTTTTCAACCAGCGCATTGGCATCGGCTTCCTTGGTCAGGTCGCCACTGATGGCCACCGCTTTCTGCCCCAGCCCTGTGGCGTACTCAACCAGTTCATCGGCAACATCGGCACTGGAGAAATAGTGAATGGCAACGTTGGCACCGCTATCAATGAAATGCCGGGTAATCGATTCCCCGATTCCCTGGGCGCCTGCCGTGATCAGGACATTCTTTCCAACGAGCTTGTTTTTCATCGTATTCCGAATTTGACAGATGTAGATCCGACATGACGGTTTACACCGTCATGTCGAAGACCAGACCAAGGCACGCTACCCGGCAAGCAAACCCGGTAGCCAGAGCGATACGGCTGGTATATAGGCCACCAGCAACAAGGCGGCCAGCATGGCTAGGTAGAACGGCCAGATGCTGCGAATCGCCTGCTCAATGGGAACCTGCCCTACAGCGCAACCCACGAACAGGCAGACACCGACAGGCGGCGTGCACAAGCCCAGCCCCAGATTCATCAACATCATGATGCCGAACTGGATGGGATCCATACCCAGACCTGCCGCAATGGGCAGGAATATGGGTGTGCAGATCAGAATCAGCGCCGCCATGTCCATGATCATGCCCAAGGCCAGCAAGATGATGTTGATCATCAGGATGATGATCAATGGATTGTCTGAAATGGCGGTAAGGGCGCCTGCCAGCAATTCCGGCACGTTGTACAAGGCCAGCATGTATCCGAAGGCATTGGCACACCCGATCAGGATCATCACCATGGCGGTCGTTCGTACCGAGGTCACAACCGCGATGCGAAAGCTCTCCCAGCTCAATGATCGATAGACCACCGCAGTGAGCACCAGCGCATAGATGGCACCGAATGCGCCGGATTCCGTGACCGTGAAAACGCCGGACAAGACACCGCCCACGATGATGACTGCGGTGACGAATCCCGGTAGAGCCGCCACGGCTGACAAGGCCACTTCTCTCATTCCCGGAAACGGCTCGGCAGCGTAGTTGTGCTTGAGCGCGATGATATATGCGGCAATGGCCAGGCAGACACACATCAGAAAGCCCGGCACCACCCCTGCCAGAAACAGCGACGAGATGGACAGGCCACCACCTGCGGCGACCGAGTAGATGATCATGTTGTGGCTCGGAGGTATGACCACGCCGGCAATCGAGGAAGTGACCGTGACATTGACGGCGTAATCACCCCGATACCCCTTTTCCTTCATGACGGGAATCATCAATGATCCCAGCGCCGAGATATCGGCAACCGCCGAACCGGAGATGCCGCCGAACAACATGCTGGAGAAGATGTTGACAGAGGCCAGGCCGCCTCTCACATGCCCTACCAGCGTTGAGGCAAACCGTACCAGGCGCTTGGCGATGCCGCCATGCAACATCAATTCACCGGCAAAGATGAAAAAGGGAATTGCCAGCAGAGAGAAGATACTGACGCCCGATGTGATCCTCTGAAATCCGATCAACAGCGGAAAACCTTCGTACATGAATGCGGCAATGGCCGATATGGCCATGGAAAAAGCCACAGGAATACCGATCAGTACACCACCAAAGAATAGGCCTAGCAGCAGGGCGAGTCCCATGAATCAAGCGCTCCGTTCGTCGGATATTGGTACCACAGGCTCCTCGGGCGAGACTCCACCCAGGATCATTCGAACAGCGCGTTCGGTGGCAAAGAGAAAGATGAGTCCGCCGGCAATCGCCGCCGGCAGGGTACGAATACCCTCTGGAATATTCAGCATGGGCAGTTTGGTCGACCAGCCGAATTTGACAAGTTCGGTACAGGCAACAAGCATGACCAGACCGAAGATGGCCATGGTTACCTCACAGATGATTCGCAGTACATGACGAATCCTGGGGGGCATGGATTCGCGGATGAAGCTTACTCCCAGGTGCGTATCGTCGTGGACGCCCGCGCCTGCGCCCAGGAAAGTGATCCATACAACCAGAACCAGAGCCAGTTGTTCTACCCAGGTAGGTGTCTGATTGAGAACGTAGCGGCCAAACACCAGCCAGGCAAACGTGAGGATAAGGACAACCAGTGACACACTGCTGATGAACACACAAAGGTCGCGCAGCTTCTGCAGCACCTTGACTATCAGCGACTTGTTTTCAATCATGAGGCTCTTGCACCTGCATTATCAGGAAGTGAATCGAAAAACGCGGCTTCCGAAGCGTCAGCGCTCGGAAGCCGCGTCGCGTTTACCCGAAGAATCAGTCGGCAGAGCGCATCATGTCAACCAGCTCAACCAGGTCCGGGTTTGCTTCCAGAAACTGATCATAGACTGGCGCCATGGCTTCCTGGAAAGGACCTTTGTCGTCGATGGTGTTGACCACAACACCGGCAGCCTGCACTTTCTCGAGGCTTTCGGTTTCACGTGCCTTCCACAGCTCACGTTGTGTCTCGGCACTGGCCTTGCCCGCTGCCTTCACGATTTCCTTCTGCTCGTCTGACAGCCTGTCCCAGGAAACCTTGCTCATGCACAGGCACTCAGGAATGATCAGGTGCTCGGTCAGTGAGTAGAACTGAGCGACTTCGTAGTGATTGACCGACTCATAGGAAGGCGGGTTGTTCTCGGCGCCATCCACAACACCGGTTTTCAGCGATTGATACACCTCTGCAAATGCCATTGGTGTTGCGTTACCACCCATTGATTCAACCATGCCGACGAACAGATCGTTGTTCATGACACGAATCTTCAGGCCTTCCACATCAGCCGGGGTGTTGATTGCCTTCTGTGAGTTGTAGAAAGATCGGGCGCCTGCGTCGTACCAACCCAGTGCAACGATGCCTTTCTTTTCCATGCCTGCGCCGATAGCCTCACCGACTTCTCCATCCATCAGCTCGTACATCTGAGGAATGCTCTTGAAGATGAACGGCAGTGATACGACATTGGTTTCAGGGATCGATTGACCCATTGGCCCGAGGCTGAATTGTCCGAAGTCGATGGCACCCAGTCGGATCTGTTCGATGGCATCTGGCTGAGAACCGAGTACACCACCGTGATAGACCTTGACGGTCAGCTCACCGTCGGTCTTTTCAGCCAGTTCTGCGGCGAACTGATCGATGGCATCCGAGTTCGGATAGCCTTCCGGATGGATGTTCCAGGCTCGCATATCGGCTGCCTGAGCGGTGCCGGCAACCATTGCTGCTGCGGTCAAGGCCAGTGCAGGCAGAGTGCCGGCCACTTTTCGGACCGTGTTGGTCATTGTCAAAGTCATTGCTGTTTCTTCTCCAGTAGTAGGGTGGCCGCGTTGTCACGGCCGGTTTGCAGGGCTGATGATCCATTCAATCGCGCACCAATGGGCATGTCGAAACCCATCGGGATCAACGATTGTTACTGACTCGGTAGCAACCATCGATGGAGCAAGAATGACGCTGCTCCACCACTTCCATTCAAGAACCTAGGAACCTGCGCCTGTGCTGACGCCGAGGACGCCAACTGCTGACAGGTCATGACACCAGGCGGTGACTGACGGCATCAAGTCTGTGAGCAATTCGAGACGCATTTACGTGCTCCTGTGAACGTGGTGCAATGGTAGGCTGATTCGCAGGCCATAATCAAGTCTACCATACCAGTTTTTTTCAAAACTGATGAACAACGCTGTTCGATTGACTATTGAGCGTCTGTGTGGTGGTCGACAGTCAGCGCCGGTTGATACAGGGGTTCGGGGTTGCGCGTAGTCCGGCCGGTGGCAATCTGGCGGTGATCTCCCCCAAACATTACGGAAAACGACTCGATGAGAGCCGAAAGATGCGCGAGGAGCTGTTTGCCGAGGTGCAGCACCGGATCCATGCGGAAGCCTTTTTCAGCAGCGATGGTCATGATCAGTACGCCACGTTGATCAAGCGTCATTTCCCGGAAATTTCACAGGCGCTGCACCCGGGCAAGCGCGGTTACGTGTCGGGTCAGGAGGAGCCGAAGAGGATCGGATTCGATCCTCTGCTCTCAATCGACCACACCCTGGCCATGCTCCGGGCCAACATCAACCGCCTGGTGCGCCGCACCTGGTGCACCACCAGGAAACCCGAGGCATCGGTGCACCATCTGTGGATCCATTTAGCCCCCCATCACCGGATGGTCCAGCAGACGCTGGCCAGACAAGGTTCAGCCGCGTGACGACAGCTATGCGGCAGATCAATCGGTAATGCTACTCGGGGTGTTCAGTATGAGGCGTTGAACACACTGATCGAAGGTGGTTTTCAGGCCTTGAGCGGTGCCTCGAGATGAGGAATCATGCCCGCATCGATCTTCATGGCGGCCGCCAGTTGATCCAGATAAGCGCGTTCTGCCGGGCTCTCCATATCAACGACCAATGCCGATGCAATGTACAACTCGGCTGCGGTTTCCGGTGTGTCGGCCAGTGCCGCGATGGCCTCGACGCTCACCGGCTTGTTCAGCTCGTTCAACAGGAAGGAGGTCACGTCTCTTTCGAGCTCGAAGCTGGCAATCTGACGCGTGATCAGAGCCATCTCCTCGTCATCCACATGCCCGTCGGCACGAGCTGCACTGATCATCGCCTGAATGATGGACTCGCTGCGAGCCGTCGCCTCATCGTCGACCAGGTTGGCGATCGGTGTGCCGGTCTGCGCAAATTGATCCAGATCCAGCTTGCCGGAAAACGATTGAGCCTGCGTCCCGCCATTGCCAGCCTGCTGTGCCTGCCAATCGTTGAACGCCTTGTAGGCCAGACCACCGATAGCGGCAGTGCCTCCCAGCTTGGCAGCCTTCTTGACGAATTTACGGGTTCCCTTGCTGCCAAACAGCAGGGCAACCGCACCTGCAGCCAGAGCGCCGGTGCCTACCCCCTTGATCATCGCACTGCGCTCATCTCCTGCCGGCGGAATCACCGAACGCTCCTCCGCCATGCTGATGCCCGCCTGTGTCGCTCTCTGCGTCTTGTCGAGCAGACCATCAAGAATTGCCTTTGCGTCCATGTTCATGTCCTCTGTTCATATTGGAATCGAGCGTAATATAGGGGCGCACAACCATCAATTAAAGCAGGATCGCCAGCACTAACGACTCGATATTTCCGAATCCAGACTCTCCTCCAGACTCTCCTCCAGACTCTCCTCCAGACACTCCTCCAGACTCTCCTCGAAGGCACTACCCCAATGCTCGCCAGGCCAATGCTGCAACGCACGGTTGGCCAGCTCACCCCCGTAACGGTTGACCTTCGCATGTTGCGGCATCCAGCCCAGAAGAAAGCGGTGAAAATCGGTCCACGCCACCGCGTACAGAGACCGCCATTCATGTTCCAGCTGCTGCGCCATATCGGTTGTCCAGCGAAACGCCTGCTCGTTGATTCGCCCCGGCTGTTCCGAGCATTCCGTACGTCGCTGCAAGGCTGCCTGCAGATAGCGAAAATAGTGCGACAGACAGTATTGCTCATGCTCGCGGCAGGCCTCTTCGTCCAGACAGCTGCCCAGAAAATAGGCCAGGTCGCTCATGCCACAGCCTCGGCCTGTGTACTGAAAATCAACAGCCGATGCGTGTGACATGTCCTGACTGAAACAGAAGTTCGCCAACTTGGCATCACCGTGCACAAGCGTCTGAAAGCGTGCATTTTTCAGGCAGGCATCCAGCCAGCCAGCAGCCTCCTTCACCGGTCCCTCACTCATGGCCTGCCATTCATCGGGCCGGGTATCCAGATGCCAGTAACAGCCTCTTGGCCAGAGACCTTCGCCCGCCTCATGCATGAACTGCGCATGGAAGTTCGCCAACCAATGCAGACCCGGCAAGACCTCGTCGATACTCAGTTGATAACGCAAACGTGGGTACGCTGGCTTCAGGTCCTCAAGCAACAACAGATTGAAGTGCGCATCCCGATGGATCCCGAGCAACGACGGCACTTTACAGTTCACGGAGCATCGGTGAGCAAAATGCTCATACCAGTGACATTCGATCTCATAGGAACGCGCCTTGCGTTCGAATGAACGCTGTGTATTCCAACCGCGAGGATGATCCGCATGGCGATCAGGGGCTATGTGCTTGACGACCACTGTTTCGTGGCCCGCAATATCCGTGTTCCATCGATACAGGCTTCCTTGACCACCCCACAGGAGCTGCAGTTGATGACTGGGCTCGGCAAGTCGCGCACCCAGGGCATCGTGAATGAACGCGGCAACCCTTGACTCCAGCTTCACATCACGATCACTATCGCTATTCATGCAAGGATGCTCATGATCTGCCTGCCGAGATGATACCGCCGGTCAATGGCTCGGGAACTCCGGTTGTTGTCGGAAAGCTCAACGGTAGCCCCTGCAAGGCTCGCATGGCCAGAAATCCGAAGCACTCCGCCTCGATGGCATCTCCACGCCACCCTTGCATTTCAGATGTCTCGCATACCGCCACGGCCCGGTCGCGCAGTGCCTGCATCAGGGTCGGATTGTGCCGGCCACCTCCGCAGACAATCAATCGTGAAGGTCGTACCGGCAGAAGGTCCAGAGCCTTGCCCACGGCTGCCGCCGTGAATGCGGTCAGCAGTGCCGCGCCATCTTCGGCATTCATGCCGTCGGCCATGCTGGCGGTAAAATCGTTTCGGTCCAGCGATTTTGGCCAGTCCTGTACAAGGTAGGGGTGCTGCAGCAATTGCTGCAAGCGCGCCTCATCCACCGTGCCCGCGGCAGCCAGGCGGCCGTCGCGATCCATCTCTCCCAGACCTGAGCGAGCGATGAAATCATTCAACGGTGCATTGGCAGGACCGGTATCGAAGGCCACCAGGGCACCGGCATGATCAGTCCAGGTCAGGTTGGCGACGCCACCCAGATTGAGCACGGCAGCGGATGCATCAGCGCCGAGGCTTGCCAATAGCGCCTGATGATAGATGGCCGAGAGGGGCGCCCCCTGCCCGCCAGCCAGCACATCCGCGGTGCGAAAATCGTGTACCACGGTGCAACCGAGTGTCCTCGCCATCAGCGCACCGTCCCCCAGCTGCCGGGTGGCGCCGCGGGTCTGCGCCGTGGGTGCCCGGTGCAATACCGTCTGACCATGGAAGCCGATCACGCCGATATCCTCCATGCTCAGCCCGGCCTCATCGACCAGTTCCTGAACAGCCACAGCCTGAGCCAGAGTCAATCTTGATTCAGCCTCGGCAAAGACTGCGGGTTCCTCCGCGGCAAATTGCCACTGTTGCGCCTGTTCCAGTGCGTCGACCAGCAGTTGTCGAGTCATCTGATCATAAGGCTTCAGCGCGTAGTGACCGAAGGATTCAACGCAGATGCCATCGGTACGCAACAAGGCCACATCGATATTGCCATCCAGAACGGTTCCGGTCATCAGGCCAACGGCCCATCTGGCCCGCATGCTATACGTCCTCCAGACAGGTCAATGCATGGGATACGGCCCTGCGCAAGCCCGCGATTCCGCTGTCAGCGTGCCTTGTCGGGTGAATTCTGTTGCTCAGAAGCGTCCAGGCATATCCAGCGTCGAAATCTATCCACAAGCCTGTACCGGTAAACCCGGTGTGGCCAATGGTCTCGGGGCTGCAATGCTCGCCGCCCGACCAACCCGCATGCGCTCGCTCCCAACCGAGGGTGCGAGTGTCGGAAATCGGTGTTCTCATGGCGCTGATGACCTCCTGCGACGCCCCTGTCCCCTGCAACAGGCCCAGGGCGTGATCCAGTACGGCATCGGCCGTGCCGAAGAGCCCGGCATGTCCGGCACCCTGCAGCGCGCTGCAGTTATCGTCATGGACTTCACCACAGATCAATCGCTGACGCCAGGTACAGAATTCTGTAGCAGCACAGCGTTCGGCTGGCGCACTGAATGCAAACCCCGGCCCCGCCGGCATGGACCATAATCTGGCGCCATGGAAGCGCTCCAGCGCCAGGCCCAGAAGAATGAAGTTGATATCCGAGTACACTGGGGCATCCCGCCGTGCCTGCCACTCTCGCTGCAGCACGAACGCTCGCAGCAACTCGGCATCCCGACCATAGGTATAAATGGGCTCGACGGCGGGAAATGGGCTTTGATGGGCGAGACACTGCGCAAAGCTCACCTTGCGCTCCCAGGCCGCCGCATCATACTGGCGTAGATCAGGTAGCAGGCGAATCAGAGGCTCATTGAGGTCAATGTCTTGCTCATGCAGCAATTGCAGAATTCGCGGTGCGGTATAGATGACCTTGGTCAGGGAAGCCAGGTCGAACCAGGTATCGACGGTCATTTCTCGCCGCTGCGGTGTGACTTCAGCCAGCCCACAGTGATGCAGACGACGAAGCCCACTGCTGTCAACGATGCCCAGTACGGCGCCGGGAACCCGACCGCTGGCGACGTGTTCATCCAGTAGCGTGACTGCGCGATTGAAGGCATCCTCGCTGATGGCACTCATATCTGACTTCATGCAACGACTTCGTTCAGGTAGCAGGCGCTTTGATGGGGCACCGGGATTGATTGGCGTCCTTACACTCGTCAAGCGGACGGACTTCGGGACGAGCGCTCAGGCATCGCACCACAGCCAAACTCCCCGGATTCACGCCCGGCCCTTCGATGGCCAGCAATGGCTCCGTCGGCATGTTGATCTAACGCCCCGTGTTGTCACTCGCAGCACATTATCATAAGCTCGATGATCCTTCCGACTGCACCACAGGCCGCAGATCATGAAACAGCCCGCTTTCGCACCTGTGCCGGCTCTGCGCCGCCATGCCGGCTCCGCATCATGAATCAGCCCGCTTTCGCAATTGTGCCGGCTCTGCTTCTCGATGCCAGCTCCCTGCGGTAAAGGCCGGCATCCGGATGACCACTGTTCGCGGACTCGCTGCGCAAACCCCGCTACCTTCAATCGGCCTGGCCTTGTCCGAAGGACGCAACTTCCTGATGCTCTCTCCCTGGCCGGCAGTTTTCTCCGGTCTGGCCATGCTGTGACTGTCTTTCGGCTTCAATCTCCTGGGCCATGCCTTGCGACATACACTCGATCCACGTTTGCGTGGCTGCGAGTAGTAAACTGAACACCCGACACCTTTACCAACCAGGCAATAAATTCCTGACATGACTCTATTTGCAAACAAACCCGCTGTTGGCCAGGCACTGCCCGAGCTGACCATTGCCTTGCTCGACGGCACCTCGGTTACGGTGGGAACACCCAGTGAGGAATACACGCTGCTGGTGGTCTATCGAGGCAAGCACTGCCCGCGCTGCAAGCGCTATCTGAACAAGCTGGACTCCATGTTGCCGGACTGGAAGGCAGCGGGCGTGAGAGTCATTGCTCTGTCAGCCGATACCAGGGAAAGGGCGGAAGCCGACCTTGCGGAGTTCGGTTGGAATTTTCCGGTCGGCTACGGCCTGTCGGAAGAAGATATGCGCCGCCTGGGGCTGTACATCACAGAGCCGCTCAGCCCGGATGAAGCACCCAGCCGATTTGCCGAACCCGGCATCTTCTGCCTGAAGCCCGATGGCACGATCCAGATTGTCTGCCTGTCCAACGGGCCTGCTGCCAGACCCGATCTGGAAGAACTGCTCGATGGCATGAATTTCAATATCAAGAACGATCGCCCGACTCGCGGAACCGTGGAATAAATGACTCGACACCACCAGAGACAAGTAGCGCCTTACGGCACATGGAAATCACCGATAACGGCTGAAATGCTGATCAGCGGCGGCTCCAGCATCACCGAAGTCGTACCTGACGGTGACAGTGTCTGGTGGGCAGAGTCACGCCCCTCGGAAGGGGGGCGTATTGCCATCATGCGGTGGCAGGGAGGTGAATCTCGGGAAATCACACCCGAGAGCGCCAATGTACGCACCTTGATGCACGAGTATGGTGGCGGTGCCTGGTGGGCCGCCAATGGCACGCTGTGGTATGTCGATTACGAAGATCAGCGTCTCAGATCACTCACGCCGGGACAGCAGCCACGTCTTCTGGCGCCCGCACCGCCCTTCGCTCGCGCCATCAGATACGCCGACATGCGCCCGACACCTGACGGCCACTGGTTGATTGCGGTTGTCGAAAGACACACCAGATCGGACAACGACGATACGCCCGGGATGCCGGAGAATCTGATCATGGCCATTGCCAGCGATGGATCAGGCAACTGTATCGAGCTGGCCAGTGGCAGCGACTTCTACGGTTCGCCCTGCATTTCCGACGATGGCAGATCCCTGGCCTGGGTGCAATGGCAGCACCCGAACATGCCTTGGGACGACAGCACCCTGATGCTGGCCTCTCTCGAGTCATCTGCCAGTGACATTTCCATCGGCCAGGCAGAATGTGTTGCCGGTGGGCAGGATGAGTCCATTGTCGAACCATCCTGGTCCCCTGATGGCAGGCTTCACTATCTGTCCGATCGTTCCGACACCTGGCAGTTGTATGCTCACGGCCAGGACGAACCCGTGTTGCAGGTGGATGGGGAAATCGGTTACCCACCCTGGGTCCATGGCCTCATGCGCTACGGCTTTGATTCCCGGGGACATGCGTTGGCGGCCTGGTTCAAGGGTGGTATCGATCATCTGCAAGGCTTTCCCGACTGCACCGCCTTTCACTCTGTCCGCTTTTCCGGAGACAGGCTTGCGTTTTCCTGTGCCTCCTGGACGCGCGAATCGGCAGTGTATTTCGACGGACAGTGGGTGAGCACGCCGCGAAGCTTTCCCTTCTCGGAAGACTTTCTGCCAGCACCCGAGGTCATCAGCTTTCCCACGGGTGAGGACCGCAACGATACCGCTCACGCCTTGTACTACGCCCCCGCCAACCCCGACTATCAGGCACCGGCTGAAGAAAAGCCGCCATTGATCGTGCTGGCACATGGTGGTCCGACATCCGCTGCGCGTTCCCAGATTTCACTGGCACAGCGTTTCTGGACCAGCCGCGGCTTCGCTGTCGTGGATGTCAACTACAGAGGCAGCAGCGGGTTCGGGCGAGCCTATAGAAAGAAACTCAACGGAGAGTGGGGTATTGCCGATGTACAGGACTGCGTCGCCGTCACCGATTATCTGGTAGCACGTGGCGACGTCGATGCCGACAGACTCATCATCCGTGGCGGCAGTGCCGGCGGGTTCACTGTGCTATCGGCCCTCGCCTTTCACGACACATTCACCGCCGGCACCAGCCTGTACGGTGTTGCCGACCTTGAGGCACTGGCGAACGACACACACAAGTTCGAATCGCGCTACCTTGACAGCCTGATCGGCGCCTGGCCAGAGGACGCCGATATCTACGCGCAGCGATCGCCTATCAACCATCTCGAAGGCTTCAATGCGCCGATGATCGTCATGCAAGGCTCTGAGGACAAGATCGTGCCGCCCAACCAGTCACGCATGATCGTGGATGCGCTGGATGGCCGTAAGCTGCCGGTGGCCTACCTCGAATTCGAGGGCGAGCAGCACGGTTTCCGGCAGGCCTCCACCGTCATGACGGCGATACGCTCGGAGCTGAGCTTCTACGGCCGGGTCTTCGGTTTCGAGCCACAAGGTGAGACTGTCGAGGTCGATATACGCAATCTGTAGAAGCTACTCGGATGGGCGAAAACCATATTCTCTGCAAATTGTCGCGCTATCCTCAATGGCTCCATTGCCCGGACACCTGCTTGTCCGGGCATGATTCCCAGCAGGAGTAGAATTCATGCTTAGCCGTATTCTCGCCGGCGCCCTGGCGATTGCCACGCTGCCCAGCCTTCAGGCCCAGGAGGCTGTGTTCACGACAGGTCCTGCCAAGGAGATCAACGCCGGTCTTCTCGACTGTGGGCGGGGCTCGCGACCCAGTGCCGTTGGGGAAATCGCATCCGACGATGGAACCATCTGGACAGTACCGGCGGCAACCCGGTTCGACACCGCTCTGAAGGCAACCGATCTGTTCAACGAATGTGGTGGTGAGCAACTATCGTCCCTGTCGCAGCTCGATCTGGAGCAGGTACCGTTGCTGGACGCCGGTGGTGACGAAGAGTTCGCAGCCTACATCTTCGCCGACAATTACTTCGAATTCCATGTCAATGGCGAAATCATGGCGATCGATCCGGTGCCCTTCACACCGTTCAACTCCAACGTCATCCGGTTCAAGGCAGAACGACCGTTCACCGTTGCCGTCAAACTGGTCGATTGGGAAGAAAATCTGGGACTCGGTTCCGAAAGCAACCGCGGATCGGCCTATCACCCTGGCGATGGCGGTTTCGTTGCCCATATTCAGGATGCAGACGGCAAGACTGTTGCCATCACTGACGACAGCTGGCGTGCACAGACCTTCTACACCGGTCCCCTGCCGACACGTGATTGTCTCGTTGTCGATGGCCAGCAGCGAGACAGTTCGGCTTGCGAGCAGAATGACGTATCGGATGCGAGTGGGTTTTCAGCAGCTCACTGGCCCCTGCCCGAGGACTGGATGTCGCCCTCATTCGACGACAGCGGCTGGCCCTCCGCCTCCGTCTACAGCAATGAGACTGTGGGTGTGGATAACAAGAAAGCGTATACCAATTTTCGGGACGTATTCGACACCGAAGGGGCCGACGCAGAATTCATCTGGTCATCGAATCTCGTGCTCGACAATCTGGTAATCGTGCGTACGACAGTCGATTGATGATCCAGGTATGAGGTCGGTACGGATAAGCAGGGTGACGAACGTTCTTTCGCCGTCGGTGAGCCCTGCTTTGCTGTACCTTTGAAGGAGCTCGTGTCAGCCGCTTCAACCTCGTATCGGGAGTATGTACTTGATCGTTCGTATCCTAAGCCTCATCGTGCTCTGCAGCAGTATCTCCGGACTGTACGCTCAGGAAGCCGCGTACACGACGGGTAGTGCGAAACAGACCATACCCAGCCTGATCGATTGCGGCCCTGAATCACGTGCCAGCGCGGTGGGCGAAATCAAATCAAACGACGGCACTCTGCGAACGGTACCGGCCATAACTCACTTCGACTCTGCTCCCAAGGCGTCGGATCTCTTCAACGAGTGTGGTGGTCGTCAACTGGAATCCAGCTCCCAGCTGGTGTTGCAGGACATTCCCTTGCTTGACGCCGGGGGAGAGGAAGAGTTCGTGATGTACGTGTTTGCGGACAACTACTACGAACTTCACGTCAATGGCCGATTGCTCGCGGTTGATCCTGTCCCCTACACACCGCTGAATTCCAGCGTGGTGCGATTCAAGGCCACCCGCCCGCTGACGATTGCTGTCATGGCAGTTGATTGGGAAGAGCATCTGGGACTGGGGTCTGAAAGCCACGGCGGTCTGACCTACAACCCGGGCCGGGGTGGCTTCATCGCGCACCTTCAGGACGCATCCGGTGAAACGGTGGCTGTCACGAACAGACGCTGGCGTGCTCAGACCTTCTATACCTCCCCACTGAAAAATCGGAACTGTCTGGTTGCTTCTCGCCAGATTCGGCGAAGTACGCCGTGCGATACCCGCGGAGAAAACTACGCTGCCGGCTTTTCTGGCGCTCACTGGGCTTTGCCCACGGACTGGATGAGCCCCTCGTTCGACGACAGGGTCTGGCCTTCGGCGTCAGCCTATTCGAATACCCGCGTCGACGTTGGCAACGTCAAGGCCTTCACCAATTTCCGGGATATCTTCGATGCCGATGGCGCCGATGCCGATTTCATCTGGACGTCCAATCTTGTACTGGACAATCTGGTCATCCTGCGTACGACCGTGCAGTGATACTGCCGGCAAGGCCGCTGACCTAGCGCTCACCAACGCGCATCGAGCCACCCTCTTCCATCCCATCATGTCCGGGTGGCCGTTCTCCGGAGTCGTTTGAAGCCGGCAGTGCCCGGGAGGCTGCGGCATTGGCCAACAGCTTTCTCAACACAGCCGGTTCGCAGGGTTTGTGCAGCATCGGGTAGCCCAACAGCTTGATATCCTTCAACCGATCAGGTGCAATGTCTCCCGTGAGAATGATGGCCGGGACGTCTGTCTGGAGGTGTTCTCGTATTCGGTGGATGACATCGCCACCGGTTTCGCCGTGCCGAAGGCGATAGTCACTGACGATGACATCGGGCATTTCACCGATTTCATCCAGCTGTTGCAAGGCAGCGGAACCAGAGGTGGCTGTCATCACGATACAGCCCCAGGTCTCGAGCAGGCCCTCGATGGCCAGGCAGACCTCTTCTTCATCATCGATAACCAGGACAAACAGCGAGTCAACGTGCTCTCCGGGAGTTTCCACGAAACCTACCGGCAGATACTGACATTTCGATCGATCGCCAAGGGGCAGGCCAACCAGAAATCGGGCACCTCCACTCGGCGCAGCGTCTGCCCTGACTTCCACCCCCAGCAGCAAGGCCAATCGTTTCACGATCGACAGACCCAGGCCGATTCCCTGGTTTCGGTCGCGTTCCACATTTCCCAGTTGCACGAATTCTTCGAAGATGCGCTGCCTGTCGGCCTCGGGTATGCCAACGCCGGTATCTTCGATGGACAGCCAGACCCGCCCATCCTCCACGCTCGTACTCAATGTGACACCGCCGTTTTCCGTGTAGCGGATGGCATTGCTGGCCAGATTGCGTATCAGACGCTCCAGCAACAGCGCATCCGTGAAGATCACGTGATCAGCCAGTTCCACATCGAGATACAGCTGCTTCTCCCCGGCGAGCGGCTTGAACTCACCTTCGATCTGCGCAAGCAGACTGTCAAGGTAGAAGTGTCTCTTCTCCACCGACAATGTACCGGCATCGAGCTTGGAGATGTCCAGCAAGGCGTTGAACAGATCTTCCAGCGATTTCACGGAGGAATCGATCTGAGACACCAGTGTCTTGTGCTGCGTATTGCGCGTCTGCAGTTCCAGTGTCGCGGTGAACAGACGCAACGAGTGCAGAGGCTGTCGCAGATCATGGCTGGCCGCCGCCAGAAACTTGGATTTTGCGCGATTGGCCTGCTCGGCCAACTCCAGAGCGTCCTCCGCGCGTTGCTTCTCCTCACGCAGACTGTTCAGCAGATTCTGATTCTGGTATCGCATGTTGATCGAGTGCATGATCGATCCGCGAATACTCCGCGAGATACCCAGAGTGATGAACAGATACAGTACGATCAGCCCGGCGATCCAGTGATAGCCCACCTGTTCGAATGTGTAGAAACGGTAGGCTACCGGCAGCATGATCGGAAAGATGTACAACAGATACATCGGCAACAGATGTACCACGGCTGCAGTTGCGCTGGCGACCAATCCGGTAACCATCATGACCACCAGCAGATTGCCCAGTGGATCATTCTCCGACACCGCGAAATAGGAGATGATGCCGAAGCAACAGGCAAAGGAGCAAGACAGCACGGTGGCCAGCAGGATGCGCCTTTGCACATTCGCCGACGTGGTTGGCACCTGGTTCCAGTGGCGCAGGAATCTGAACCTGACCACGCTGATCGCCAGCACCGTGACCAGCCAGGTCAATCTGAATTGCAGTGGCAGCTGTTCCTGCAAGGCGGTGAACAAGGCCAGAGCGGCCAGTACGGATCCTGAAATGATCCACACAAGGTTACTGCACAGAAGGACAAACTTGTCGATCTGGTTACCCTGCTCACGCTGTTGGTGAACCGGCCGGCGCTCTCTGGCGAGAAGGAGCTTTTCGTCAGTCGGTGACATCGGTGACGATTCGATACAGCTGACCATCAAAACGGATTCGATCGTCGTTCACGATCTTGCGGCGACGCCGGAATTCATCTTCACCATTGACCTGCACCAGACCATCGTCGATCAGCATCTTGGCTTCAGCACCGCTTCCGGCGAGCCCTTCGAACTTCAGTATCTTGTAGAGCTCGACGGGCTCGCTGCGAAGAAAGACGGTAGCGTATTCTTCAGTGCTGCCAGACGTAGGCGCCGATTTTTCTGCGGGCATGCAACCTTTTCCACAATTTCTTATCCGCGCTCAGAGTACACCGTGTGCACTGCGCAGCGATACCCACAGCCTAGACTTAAAGGCAGTTTCAAAGGTTAAAACACGTGACCATTCTGTGTCTGAATGTAACAAGGAAACCGGATTCAGGGACAGATTCTCCAACCGACACAGAAGCCATCGCGTCAGGTTTCAACTGACGCGCCATGACCCAACCCTGCTTCCCGGTGGAATCAGAAAGCGCCGGATCTCGTGCTCTAGCTGGCCTTGGCCAGATCCACCGCCTCATTGGCATTGATCGCTGTGATCAGCTCCTGCAATACTTCATCAGCCTTGTCGTTGTCGATCTGGCACGTACCGGCAGCTGCATGCCCGCCGCCACCGTACTGCAGCATCAATTCACCAACATGAGTCTTGCAACTGCGGTCGAATATGGACTTGCCAGTGGCGAAAACCGTGTTCTGCTGACGAAAGCCCCACAGCTGGTGAATCGAGATATTACATTGGGGAAACAAGGCATAGATACTGAAGCGACTGCCCGGATGAATGGTCTCCTCATGGCGCAGATCCAGCACGACCAGATTGCCGTGCACGGTGCTGCAACGCATTATCTGCTCCTTGAAGGCTTCCTGGTGCTCTTCATACAGATCGATTCGTTCCCGCACATCAGGCAGCTCGAGTATTTCCTCGATCGTTGAATCCTTGCAGTAGTCGATCAGCGACATCATCAGCGCATAGTTGGAAATACGGAATTCGTGAAAGCGGCCCAGACCGGTACGAGAATCCATCAGCATGTTCAGCAGCTCCCAACCGGTCGGTTCCAGCACTTCCTGCATGCTGAACTGGGCAGAATCGGCCTTGTCGACCGCGACCATCATCTCATCCCAGCTTTTCGGGAAGGTTGCATGCCCGCCGAAATGTTTCCAGACGACGCGCGCCGCAGATGGCGCATCAGCATCGATGACGTAGTTATCGACACTGGTGTCATTTCGCCGGGTTTCCGATTCATGATGATCGAACACCATATGAGCCCCTTTCACATAGGGCAGATTGGTGGTGATATCCCGCGGGCCGATCTCTATCTTGCCATCCTGCATATCCTTGGGATGAACGAACGCGATGTCATCGATCATGTTCAGGTGCTTGAGCAAGACAGCACAGACAAGTCCATCAAAGTCACTGCGGGTCACAAGTCGATAGAAGTCGGTCATCGGAAGGGTTCTTTCATCAGCAAATGTCTGTTGAGAGAGATCGGCTACTTCCTCCAAGGGTTGAGCCAGCCAGAGGAAACCGAGTGCTTACTGACGTCAGAATGTAACCTCGATCACAGAACCGAGCCTGGCAGGTGTCGTTACCAGACTCAGCTGCTGATCCGATGAGGCGAACGATGACTCTATTTGTTGCCTTCCAGCGCGGCTTTCAGTGACAGGGCCAGCGCAGAGGGTTGCTCGGCCTCACCGCTGAACGACTTGCCCGCCTGCTTGCTTCGGCCTTGGGAAGATCTGCCACCTTGACGTTCACGCTGCTGTGAATCCGGGCGCGGCCCCTGGCGACTGCCACGTTGACCTCGGTCACCAGAGCGTGCGCCAGAATCGCGAGAGTTCTGACGTCCACCGGCATTCTCGGCGTCGTCGGTCAGACGCATGGAAAGACCGATTCGCTGCCTCTCGACGTCGACAGCCATGACCTTGACCTTGACGATGTCACCTGCCTTGACCACATCCCGCGGGTCCTTGACGTAGGTATCACTGAGCGCCGAGATGTGTACCAGACCATCCTGATGCACGCCAACATCGACAAAAGCGCCAAACGCCGTCACGTTGGTGACCTTGCCTTCGAGCACCTGGTTCGGCACCAGGTCACTGACCTTTTCGACGCCATCGGCAAATTGCACGGCGCGAAATTCCGGTCGGGGATCCCGCCCCGGTTTTTCCAGTTCCTTGAGGATATCCTGAACGGTAGGCAAGCCGAATTGCTCATCCGTGAAACTGGCCGCATCCAGCGATCTGAGTAGAGAGCTGTCGCCGATCAGCTGCTCGAGCGATTTGCCCGTGTGCTTGATGATGCGTTCGACAACCGGATAGGCCTCCGGATGGACACCAGAGGCGTCCAGCGGATCGCGCCCGTTGGGAATGCGCAGGAATCCGGCCGCCTGCTCGAACGCCTTGGGCCCGAGACGTGGCACCTTCTTCAGCTCCTTGCGACTATTGAACTTGCCCTGCTCATCACGATAAGCCACGATATTATTGGCCAGCGTGGGAGTCAGACCTGCCACCCGCGAGAGCAACGCCGCGGAGGCCGTGTCCAGATCGACACCAACCGAATTCACGCAATCCTCCACGGTGGCATCGAGGCTCTTTGCCAGAGCCGTCTGCGAGACATCATGCTGATACTGCCCCACACCGATGGCCTTGGGGTCGATCTTGACCAGCTCCGCCAACGGATCCTGCAGGCGTCTGGCGATGGAGATCGCCCCGCGAATGGTGACGTCCAGATCCGGAAACTCCTCCTCGGCCTGCTTCGATGCAGAATAGACTGATGCACCGGCCTCGGACACAACCACCTTGGTCATCAGCCTTGACTGGCCATCTGCGCCCTTGCGCATGCCCGCAATGAGTTCATCGGCCAGTTTCTCGGTTTCCCTGCTGGCGGTACCATTACCCACGGCGATAAGCTCGACGTCGTGTTTCAGGCACAGATTGCCCAGTGTGGCCATGGACTGTGCCCACTGCTGTTGTGGCTTGTGCGGATAGATCGCCGTGTGGTCAACCACCTTGCCAGTGGCATCGATGACGGTCACCTTGACACCGGAACGATAGCCCGGATCCAGGCCCAGTGTGGGGCGAGGACCGGCGGGTGCGGCCAGCAGCAGGTCCTGCAGATTGGCGGCGAACACACTGATTGCTTCTGCGTCTGCCCGGGCGCGCAAGGCACCCAGCAATTCGGTTTCCAGATGCAGCGACAGCTTGATCTTCCAGGTCCAGGCAACGACCTGCTGCCGCCAGTCATCCGCCGGGCGATTCTGATGACGAAAACCCAGATGCGAACCGACCAGACCGACGCAGCCGTCATCACCGAATTCGTCACCCTGCTTCAGCAGCAGACTCAGCGACAGCGCACCTTCCGTTCGCCCCCGAAACATGGCCAGTGCACGATGGCCGGGCACGCGGGCCAGTGGCTCCTGATGATCGAAATAATCACGAAACTTGGCCCCTTCCTGCTCCTGCCCCTTGACCAGACTCGAACACAGAAAACCCTGATTCTGCAGCAGCTCGCGAAGCCTGGAAATCAGCGAGGCATCTTCGGCAAAGCGTTCCATGAGAATGGCGCGAGCGCCGTCCAGCGCGGCCTTGGCATCTCTGATGGCTTCCTTGTCATCGGCCTCCGGTGAGGGAGTCAGATATTTCTCAGCCTCACTGGCCGGGTCCACATTGTCCTCTTGCCAGAGCGTTTCGGCCAGTGGCAACAGGCCGGCTTCAATGGCTATCTGTCCCTTGGTCCGGCGCTTTTTCTTGTAGGGCAGGTACAGGTCCTCCAGTTCGGCCTTGGTGGCAGCGTCCTGAATCTTCTTGCGCAGTGAATCGTCGAGTTTGCCCTGCTCTTCGATGGAGGCCATGATCGAGGACCGTCTGTCATCGAGTTCACGCAAATAACCCAGACGCTCTTCCAGCGTTCGCAACTGGCTATCGGTAAGGCCGCCAGTAAGCTCCTTTCGATATCGAGAGATGAAGGGTACCGTTGCACCACCGTCCAGCAGTTCAATGGCCGCGCGCACCTGATGCTCACCGGCTTCCACAGCCTGTGCGATCAGCGATGTGATCCGACTACTCGCGTGGCTTGCAATTTCGCTCATGTCAATTTCGTGATTGGTCTGTTGGTCGTGCCTGTCGGAAAACGACAGGTATGCAGGATGTCAAAGAGTGGAAGTATATTGGTACGGGCCCGACAGCGCATCAGCCAGCAGGTGACAGCCGCGTCAACGGCCGTCATCTGGCGGCTTCGGATGTGTTATCAGCTCAGTGAATGTCTGACCTGGATGAGCTCGGCCATGATGGAGATGGCAATCTCGGCAGACGTGCGGCTGCCGATGGACAGACCGATTGGTCCGCGCAGACGGGCAATGGCGTCCGCGGGCACATCCAGTCCTGCCAGACGCTTGACCCGCTTTTCATAGTTTCGTACCGAACCCAGGGCGCCGACATAGAAAGCCTTGCCCGGCAAGGCTTCAAGCAGCGCGAGATCGTCGATATTCGGGTCGTGCGTCAGTGCCAGTACAGCGCTATGCGGGTCATTGGCGAATTGAAGAACTGCATCGTCCGGGCTGTCGGACAGAACAGGAATAGACGGGATACTCCAGGCTTCCCTGAAATGCTCGCGCGGCTCGACGACCAGCACCTCGAAATCGATGGCCTGCCCGAATTCAGCCGCGAATCGCGAGAGTTGCCCGGCCCCGACGATCAACAAACGCCAGGAAGGCCCGAAGACCTGGCGCATCAGTTGTCCATCCCAAGCAAAGCGATCACTGCGGGTGGCCGTCGCCAGAGTCGCTTCGCTGTTGCCGATACTGACTTCGCGGCGAACGCGTTCTCGCCTGCCAAGTCGCTCCAGCAGCTCCCTCAGCGAGGCCGGGTTGTCCAGCGTTTCGAACACCAGCTCAAGCTCTCCGCCACAGGCCAGTCCGAAGCGCCTGGCTTCCTCATCATCCACCTTGTGGGTGTGGGTGCGAGATGCTTCCTGCCCTCGAAAACTCTCTGACAGCTGCTTCTCGACACAACCACCCGACACAGAGCCGACCAGCACGCCATCATCACGTACCGCGGCGATGGAACCGACCGGGCGAGGTGATGAACCCCAGGTACGCACGACGGTGACAAGCTCCACGCCGTGACCGCCCTCCAGCCAGGCAACAGCCTGCTCCAGGACCTCCAGCGCACTGTCTTTCATGTCAGCTGACTGAGTCATTGGACGGCAACACCCATGACGCCCAGGCGGCTGGCATTCGATCCCGAAGCTGTGAGAACCGGGCGAACGAGAACATCTGTGCCGATCGAACCGGTCACAGTACCTGTCTTGATGTGATGCATGCTGCCGTAATGCCTGAGGAGTGACATCGGGACAGATTACCACCGGATCCGTGCACTGGGGCGGATCGGATCGTTCCGATGCTGATCCCGCGCCCAGCGCGAGTTCGCGCACATGACACGTTTTGCTGGGGTGGATCTGCACTAGCTTGCCACCCCGACCATCGGGTGCAGTGTCCCTGCCAGACATGTTTACGACCTTCGGTGAATACATGTGATTCCTCGTTTCGGTCATTCTGGACGCACAGTCACCACCATGAGGATCACCACACCCATGACGCACCTGAGCGACATCGAGATTGCACGTGCTGCAACCCGGGAACCGATTCAGACAATCGGAGAAAAACTGGGCATCGGCAAGGAACACCTGCTCCCCTATGGCCACGACAAGGCCAAGGTGTCGGCCGAGTTCATTGCCTCCCTGGCCGACAAGCCCGATGGCAAGCTGATACTGGTGACCGCCATCAATCCCACACCCGCAGGCGAAGGCAAGACCACGACCACGGTGGGATTGGGCGACGGTCTGAATGCCATCGGCAAGAAGACCGCCATCTGCATTCGAGAGGCCTCTCTGGGTCCGTGTTTCGGCATGAAAGGGGGTGCGGCCGGTGGAGGCTATGCGCAGGTTATCCCGATGGAGGAAATGAACTTGCATTTCACCGGTGATTTTCACGCGATCACCTCGGCGCACAATCTGCTCGCCGCCATGATCGACAATCATATCTACTGGGGAAACTCTCTGGAAATCGATTCCAGACGCGTCGTCTGGCGTCGTGTTGTCGATATGAATGATCGAGCCTTGAGGCAGGTGACAACCAGCCTGGGTGGGGCCACCAATGGCTTTCCACGCGAGGCGGGTTTCGACATCACGGTAGCCTCCGAAGTCATGGCCATTCTCTGTCTTGCCACGAACCTGGAGGATCTCGAACGACGCCTGGGCAACATCATCGTTGCCTACCGGCGCGACTTGACACCCGTTTACTGCCGTGATCTGAAGGCTGATGGCGCCATGACCGTTCTCCTCAAGGATGCCATGCAACCCAATCTGGTGCAGACACTCGAGAACAATCCGGCATTCGTACACGGTGGCCCCTTCGCCAACATTGCCCATGGTTGCAATTCGGTCGTGGCCACGCAAACTGCGTTGAAGCTTGCCGATTACGTGGTGACAGAGGCCGGGTTCGGAGCCGATCTGGGCGCAGAGAAATTCATGAACATCAAGTGCCGCAAGGCAGGCCTGTCACCCGATGCCGTGGTGATCGTGGCAACGGTCAGAGCCATGAAGATGAACGGTGGTGTCGCACGTGAAGACCTGGGAGTGGAAGATGTGAAGGCAGTACGACAGGGTTGTGCCAACCTGGGCAGGCACGTCGAGAACGTCAAGTCCTTCGGTGTACCGGTGGTGGTGGCGATCAACCACTTCGTCACCGATAGCGACGAGGAAATCGATGCCGTCAAGGACTATGTCAAGACACTCGGCTCGGAAGCCATAGTCTGCAGGCACTGGGCTCAGGGATCAGAAGGAACACGGGAGCTGGCCACCCGGATAGCGGCAATAGCCGACTCCGGCACATCACAGTTCAGCCCGCTCTACCCTGATGAGATGTCGTTGTTCGAGAAGATCGAAACCATTGCAAAACGAATCTACCGTGCAGATGAAGTCCTGGCGGACAAGAAGATTCGCGAACAGCTTCGCCAGTGGGAAAAGGCCGGTTATGGCAACCTCCCCATCTGCATGGCGAAAACGCAATACAGCTTTTCGACGGATCAGAATCTGCGCGGGGCGCCAACGGGTCATTCGGTGCCTGTCAGAGAGGTTCGCCTCTCGGCCGGTGCAGGTTTCGTGGTGGTTGTCTGCGGAGAGATCATGACCATGCCCGGCCTGCCACGCGTGCCATCAGCCGAAGTCATCAGGCTCAACGAATCGGGTGAAATCGAAGGCCTCTTCTGAATCCGGAGCATAGGCAGCATGCCTCACATGAGTGCATGAATGTGGCAGAATTCGGCAGGGCTCTTTCGGCCCTGCCACTATCCTGATACTCCACCATGACTCACGAATCGGACAGCGCCATGGGCGCTCTGCAATTCCCCGCCGACTTCCTGTTTGGCGTCGCCACTGCGGCCTATCAGATAGAAGGGGCTGTGCTTGAGGATGGCCGGGGTGCTTCGATCTGGGATACCTTCTCACATACACCGGGTCGGGTACACAACGGCGACACGGGCGATGTAGCCTGTGATCACTACCATCGCTGGGCGTCGGATCTGGATCTGATGGCCTCGCTGGGCGTTGATGCCTACCGGTTTTCCATTGCCTGGCCCCGCCTGTACCCACGTGGCAACGGTCAGCTCAATGAGCGCGGCCTGGCCTTCTATGATCGCCTCATTGACGGTTGCCTGGAACGTGGCATGCAGGCCTACCCCACGCTCTACCACTGGGATCTGCCGCAGGCTCTGGCAGACAAGGGTGGCTGGAAGAATCGTGCAAGCGCAGACGCCTTCGCACACTATGCCGCCAAGGTCATGGATCATTTCGGTGATCGAGTCAGTGCAGTCACCACCTTCAACGAACCCTGGTGTTCGTCCATTCTCAGTCATCTCTACGGAGTCCACGCACCGGGAGAGAAGAATCTGGACGCCGCCCTGGCCGTGCTGCACGGACAACATGTGGCTCACGGGCTCGCCATTCAGGCGATGCGCGCCAGTCGTTCAGATGTCCCCCTGGGCATCGTACTCAATCTGCAGTCGCTGTACCCGGCCAGCGACAAGGATGAGGATATCGCGGCCTGTGAACGGCACGAAACCTTTCACAACGGCATGTTTCTGGATCCGCTGTTCAAGGGCGAATACCCGGCTGAGGCCATGGCCAGCCTGGGCGATCGGATGCCCGCCGGCTGGCAGGACGAGATGTCAACCATCGCCCAACCGCTGGACTACTGGGGACTGAACTACTACACGCCCTTCCATATCGCAAATGATGCAGCCCCGGATGCGGACTACCCCGCGACCATTCAGATCGACAAGCCCGACGTGGTCAGAACAGACATCGGTTGGGAAGTCGATGGGCGCAGTTTCTACGATCTACTGGTCGGCATCAACGAACGCTATACCCTGCCTCCCTGCTACATCACGGAAAACGGTGCTGCCTACAATCACGAGGTGCAAAAGGGACAGGTTGATGATCTGCCACGCATCGATTACATGCAGCAGCACCTGGAAGCGGTTCGCGATGCGCTGCAAGCAGGAGTGGACGTGCGAGGTTACTTTGCGTGGAGCGCCATGGATAACTTCGAATGGGCTGAAGGCTACACGATGCGCTTCGGCCTGATCCATGTTGACTACGCCACGCAGGAACGAACGTTCAAGAAGAGCGCGCACTGGTACAAGGCATTGCTGGAACAGAACAGCTGAGTCCCGGTACCGGATACGGTCGCTGAACATCGCATCGACGCCTGCCTGTTACGCAATCGCCACGGGTGCCATGGCAGGGATGTGAAACCACTACTGGTCGAGCAAATCGTTGATGGATGTTATACCGGCGACCATTCTGGCAGAGAACTTGTAGGTGATTGCTCCACCAGCCAACCACACCGCTGGCGATGATTCTCGACAGACTCACTGTCAGAGAAGCGACATGCCGATGGTGTCTGGTACCCCTCATGGAGGCTCGAGTGGAAGAATGAGCAATATTCTGATCGTAGACAATGACAACAACGCTGGCCAGGATGCCTGTCGGACTCTGGGTGCCGAGCGGCCAGAGTGGTCAGTCCAGGGGGTGGATTCCGGTACCAAGGCACTGCAGCTGATTGCCAGCTCTGTCGGTAGCAAAGCCATTGATGTCATCGTCTGTGAGTCCAACCTGACTGATATGGCCAGTTTCGATCTGCTCGAACAGATTCGCGTGGAGAACGAACAGACCATCAGGTTGACGTTGACTGCCAATGCCGATTCTGAAACCGTTCTCGGCAATGCACGGGCCAATCAGCGATTCCTGCTCAAGCCCTTCTGCCCGGCACATCTGGCCACCACCATCGAGCGCTCGGTCAGACTTCGCAAGCAGATGCAGGCCGAGGAACTGAAGAAGTACATGAGTTCGGTGTCATCGATACCGGCCATACCCGCCATCTATGATGAAATGATGAAGGAACTGTCCTCACCGCACAGTTCCCTGTTGAAGGTTGGCGAGATTGTCGAAAGTGATACCGGTCTGACCCTCACGGTATTGAAGGTGGTCAATTCAGCGTTCTATGGCATCAACAAACGGGTTGAATCCGTTGGCCAGGCCGTCACGCTCCTTGGCGTTCATCTGATCAAGAACATCACCTTGACCACCAAGGTCTTCGCGCGCTTTGATGGAAACTCCCTCAGTGCGAAGCGGCTGACTCAGCTCAATACAGAGGCCATGAAAATCGGTGCCTTGTGCAATCAGTTCGCGCGTTACGCGAAGTTGCCAAGAAGCTCCGTCGACCACTGCCAGATTGCAGGCATGATGTCCAACGTCGGAGAGCTGGTTACATCGGTACAAGCGCAGAACACCTTGAGCGGCGGATCTCTGACACCCGACCTGGTCGGTGCCAGCATTCTGCATAGCTGGTTCATGCCCGATGCCGTGGTCGAGGCCGTGGCACTGCAGAATGAGTCCCCTCCCCGCAGCATCGATATCATTACGCCGCTCGTTATCCTGCACAGCATTCGGTATCTTCAGACGCACCTTGCTGACTCCAGTGACAAGCAGAAAGAACAGGCTTGCAGGGAGTATCTTTGCGAATTCACCCCCGAGCCTGTTGTCGAGAACTGGCTGGATGCCTACAAGGCGCTTGAGCAGCTGACATCATCGGATTCATCACGCGCAGCGTGATGGACTGAGGTTAACCTGTCGACATTGCCTCGACTTCCTTTCGCTGACTCCGTACTCCCTCCCTTCTGATGACTTTCAGTCAGGTTTGTAGAATGCTGAAGGTATAGCCATGTCAGGTCTGCGCATTTGTGGCGCACACTTGCAATGGTGGTATATTTTACCTCGTAAATCAGATGGTAAAGTTGTGTAGACGCCTCTGCAATGGTGGTATAGCACTGCTATCAGGACGCCCGGAACCCAGCCCTCTTGTGCCGCTCACGGTACCCCGCAGCAATGGTGGTATATGACCTTGCGAGCCAGAATCGCTTGGTCCTCCCGGCCCTGACCCACGCACTGACCCACGCACTGACCCACGCACTGACCCACGCACTGACCCACGCACTGACCCACGCACTGAC
>CANLNQ010000045.1 GCA_947492525.1 uncultured Granulosicoccus sp. | reverse complement strand
TCTGGCTCTGGCTCTGGCTCTGGCTCTGGCTCTGGCTCTGGCTCTGGCTCTGGCTCTGGCTCTGGCTCTGGCTCTGGTTCTGGTTCTGGTTCTGGTTCTGGTTCTGGTTCTGGTTCTGGTTCTGGCGTTATCGGTGCGGGCTTGTCTTCCACGTCCTCGGGAAGCCTTTCGCTATCAGAAACCGATTCAGGCTCCACCTCCTCGTTCAATTCGGCTGCTGCCACGGTCTCCTGATAGCTGCCGATCATGCCAAGTCCGACACTGACTCCCACATCCCCCGGCCCTTCAGCGCCGTAGTCGGATTCCGGCTTGTATGCCAGCAGTCCGAAAGCCAGTGCCAGGTGTACCAGCAGCGCAAGCGCGGCCGCAGCCAGCCATTTGATTGCACTCACGGGATCAGCTTCCGGATTTTTCTGTCAGCAGGCGAATACTGTCGATACCTGACTCTCGCAAACCGTCGAGCAGCACACCCAGGTCGGCCGCCTTGACATCTCGATCGGCCTTGATCAGCAGATGTTCAGCATCGGCATAGCGCTCCGTTGCCATTACCGCCTGCAGTTGTTCCAGGCTCATACTCGAACCATCGAGCTGTATTTCGTTCTGTCGGTTGATCTGGACATCGACCATGGGCGGCGTGTCAGTCTCCAGATCGCTGGTCACGGGTGGCCGTATATCACTGCCATCCTGAGCCTGTATCTGTCCGGCCACCATGAAAAAGATCAACAACAGGAACACGATGTTGATCAACGGAATCATGTTTTCGTCGCTGGATGATTTGCGCCGGGAAACCGCTCGAAGCTGATTCTGTGATTGCAGATAGTCGGACACGATCTTCAGTCCATGTCCGCTGGAATGACTTGACCCAGCGTGACCTGGGACAAGCCAATCCGGTTCAATCGCTCGATCGCCTGCACCATCGTCTGCACATCGGCATCTCCCACCGGGAGAACCGACAGCGGCCGTGACAGGTCCAGCTGTGCCAGCAGCTGCGCGTCAGTAATGGGCAGTCGATTGCTTGCGGTCCGATTCTGCAATGATCCGTCGGCCTGCAACAACAGCACCTGAGCGTCGCCGGAACCGCCTCCCTGGCTGGCACCCTTAGTCTGGAATTCAAGAAAACCGAACTGGCTGAATGATGAGGTCAGCATGAAGAACATGAGCAGGATGAATACGACATCGATCAGAGCGGTCAAACTGATCCTGCGCGACTTGCGCCGGACTGTCAGAGCAGCAGCACTCACGACACGGCCCGTTGCATTGGCTGGCGCGCCACGACGAGCGATTCCTGTTTGCGTGCATGCGCGACAATCGACGCCAGCACATCTACATCGTTCTGCAGACTGCCTGCCTGCACTTCCAGCTTTCGTTCGAACCAGCTATGTGCGATGGAGACGGGAATGGCGACGGCGAGACCAACGGCCGTGGTCAGCAGCGCCTGCCAGATTCCACCGGACAGGATGGCGGGATTGACCTGAGCGCCAGCACTTTCCATGGCGCGGAAGGCCTCGATCATCCCCAGCACCGTGCCGAACAGGCCGAGAAGCGGCGCCAGCATGGCGATGACTTCGAGAACGCGCAAATGCGATTCCTGCCTTGCCAGACCCAGTCGCGCCCTGCGCAAGGCTTCTTCCCGAATCTCTGTCGCGGAATACTGATCGCTACCGAGCATCTTCAGCGCGTGGCTCAACACGCTGGCTCGTGGGTTGGATTGTCCGTTGACCAGCATCTGGGCTTCCAGCGGCTGCCCAGTCTGCAACAGCGCCATGGCCTTGTCGACCGCTTTTCCGGGGCGTTGTCGCGTTGCAATCAACTGCCCCAGCTTCAGCAGGATGACCGTCAGCGCCAGCAGTGAGAAACCCAGCAGAAGCCACACCACGGGGCCACCGGTGACCAACATGCCGAACAGATCTTCGACAACGCCCCGAGGCACTGGCGCAGTTGCCAGTGCGCCAGCTTCGACGGTTTCTGCAATTTCGTCTGGATTCAAAAACGTAGTTCTCTTGATAGCACTAATGATAATCGTTCGCATTCTAATTACGGACATTACCGACTGTCAAGGCCTGCACAAGAATTCATTGGGAAAGACGGGCCAAATCCGTCCGGGGACCCTGGAGGTGGCGGCTATGAGCGATTGGATACGATCGCTCTCACGCGCACGCGTACGTGGCAAGGGCGAGCACAGGCAGCGATGAGGCCGGCACAAGCGACTGTCGGCAGTCGTCGGTGGCCGGTGCAGACGCTACGGGGATGGGTGAGCTGGGGTCAGGGTTCGCTCAACTACAAAGTCTGACCGCCCTGTACCGAATGTCGATACGCGTTCAGACATCGACTTGCCTTTCAAGGCGATGCCAGCCTGCCCTTTCCGAAGAGCAGACTGCACATCGCACATGGCTTCTACAGGAAAATCGTGATGATTGACGGCCAGACCAGCAGCACGCTCAATGCCAGCAATTGCAGCCCGATGAACGGCAGGAAACCCCGGAAGATATCGGTCAGAGATATGTGCGGAGGTGCTACCGACTTCAGGTAGAACGCTGCGCCACCAAAGGGCGGTGACAGGAAACTCACTTGCATGTTCATGCAGAACAGCACACCGAACCACACGGACACATGCTGTGGATCAAGCTGACCGATGAAGCCGATCTCTTCCACTGGCATGGCCTTGACGATAGGCAGGAACACCGGAATGATCAGCAACACGATACCGACCCAATCCATGAAGGCCCCCATGAACAACAGTATGAGCATCATGGTGAGCAACACCAGGAAGGTCGGCATATTGGCATCCACGATAAGCCCGGCAATATAGGTAGGCCCACCCGCCAGTGTATAGGCTCCCGACAATGCCGCAGCGCCGATCGTTACCCAGATGATGGTGCCGGTTGAACGCAGGGTACGCATCAGGCTATCCCAGAGAAGCCCGATTGAGGCCTCACCACGCAACAGGGCAATGACGAATACAGCCAGCGCTCCCATACCGGCAGCCTCGGTGATGCCGGTAACGCCACCGTAGATCGAACCGAGTACGATGCCGATGATGGTCACGGGCGCCAGCAGTCCCTTGCCATGTGCCCACCCTCTGAGCGAACGCTCTCGTCCGATGACCAGAAATATCACGGCCAGGCCGAGCACCATGACGCCAGCAAGGTACGGCAGGTGTGAACTCATCCCCAGCCACAGAGGTCCTTCGTCTTCTGACAGATCGGCATTGATGCCCGTCAGTGTGTAGATGGCCGCGCGCGCGAACAGCAGTGTGGCCAGCCCCGTCACCACGATGGCCAGAAAGCCGAGGAACATGCTGCGCTTCTCTGCGCCTTCCGGATCCTCGGGGCCGGGATCCGGCAGTGGTGCCAGAGACGGGTTCATGCGGGTACGAATGACGATGTAGATGATGATGAAACTGGCCAGCATGAAGCCTGGCAGAAAGGCGCCGGTGAACAGGGACTTGATGGAAGTCTCGGTGATCAGGCCGTAGATGATCAGGACGATCGATGGCGGAATCATGGTGCCCAGAGAACCGGAGGCACAGATGGTACCGATGGCCAGGTTCTGGTCGTATCCCAGACGCAGCATCTGCGGCAATGCAATAAGACCCAGCAGAACGATCTCGCCGCCGATGATGCCTGACATGGCTGCCAGCAATACCGCCATGACTGACGTGACGATGGCAATACCACCACGCACCCGACTGAGCCAGAAGTCCAGTGAGTCGTACATGGATTTTGCAACCCCGGAGCGCTCCAGCAGTGACGCCATGAAAATGAACAAGGGCACGGAGATCAGCACGTATTCGGTCAGCAGGTCGAATATCTTCTGCGCCAGGATATACAAGGGCCCGGTACCCGGTCTGCCCGTCAGCAGACCTTCACCAAAACTCATGGGATCGGTGAGCAGCGCGGGCTCGAACTTCATGATCATGACCACCAGCGCAAGAACTGCCGACGCCAGGCCCAGAGGCATACCGATCGCCAGGAACAGCAGCATCCCGACAACCAGTACGAGAGAAATCGTTCCTACGTCCATCAGACTTTACCTACGCTGCGTTTGATTGCTTCGAGCTCCTCTTCATCGATGTCGACCAGTCCACCGCGCTCCTCTGCGGTGAGATTCCAGTCGGCGATCAGATTGGCGGCAGCCTGAACGGCAATGAGCACTACCATGATGAGAATCATCGGTTGAATGGTGGCCGGGATGGGAGGATCGAACGCCGTACCGAACATCTCCCATTTGTAGAATTTGGTAACGAAGATCTGCTTGTAGCTGCCAAAGACCATGAAGAAGGCAAAGAACCAGATGAAAGCCACCGAGATGATGTCGAACACGTGCTGCAGCCAGCGCGGCACCACGTCATACAACAGGAAGATCCTGATATGGCAACGCTGCTGCATGGCATACAGGCCGGAGAGCAGGAAGACATAGCCGGCAATCCACAAGGTCAGCTCATTGGCCCAGAGAGTCGGCGCTTCGAACACATAGCGCAGGAACACCTCATAGAGCATGATGCAGGTCAGCGACAGTATGAGCAGCATGGTGACCCGGCCGATGAACAGGGCGAATCGGTCAATTGGCCGCCAGTACTCGTACTCCATGTGAGCGCGACGCACGGTGCGCATGCCGATGATGAGCAACACGGGAATCATCACGACTGCGGCCCAGTCCAGTGGATCGGCGTAGCCGCCGAACAGACCTGCCATGTCGGGCGTGACATCCTTGCGATAATGCAGTTCCGCCAGTTGCTGTGTCAGGCTTTCGCTGGCTGGCGGCAAGAGATCCAGCAGAAAAGCCGGCGTATGCCAGGTCGCCCACCCCGAACAGAGGACAAATGCGAAGGGTACCAACCATTCGATAAAGCTGCCGCTGTCATCATCCATTAGCTACATCCAGATTCATGTGAAATCAGGTCGACTTGAAACAGTAGGGATAGAAAAATGGCAGGCCCCGCAAGGGGCGCTGCCACTCGGATCAGTATTCGACTGAACGTCGAATGCTTACTGCATTGCGCCCAGGCCCTTCAGGAAGGCCACGTGGCTTTCCAGCAGTTTCTTGGCTTCAGGCGTCGTCGCGAATTCGACCCAGGCAGCCTGAACGGCATCGCGGTATTGTGCCAGATCCTCTGGCGCCCACTCATAGATGTTCACACCTTTTTCATCCAGTTCCTTCTTGGTCTGAGCATTCTTCACTTCATTGACCGTCGCGTTTTTCAACGCCAGGGCCTGCATGCCCACTTTCATGATGGCCTTGTGATGTTCAGGCATCTCGTCCCAGATGTCCTTGCGGCAGGCAAGGTGATCCGCTGGCATGGAGTGAAAGCCAGGATAGTTGGCGTGTTCAGCGATGTCATACAGACCCATGCCCATGTTGTTGGTCAGGTTGGCTGCATCCGCGCCGTCGATGATGCCGGATTCGAGCGCGGTGAAGACTTCGTTGAAGTCCATGACAACCGGCGAAGCCCCCAGATTCTTGAATACCAGGGTTTCCATGCCGGGAGGCGAACGGAACTTCCAGTTCTTCAGATCTTCCACACCGCGAATGGGCTTGGTCGAAGCCAGTGATTCAGGGCCGGGTATCCACCAGCCAACAAACTCCATGTCGTAGGCGTTGTACAGCTCATTGATGCTGGCATAGCCGTCTGCATGCAGCAACCAGGCAAGCTGCTGATACGGGTTGCCGTAGCCGCCCATGAGATCGCCGGCAAACTGGAAGGCCGGGTTCTTGCCTGTCTGATAGGCACCACCGGTCATGTCGCAGTCGAGGATGCCGGTAGCGGCAGCATCGAATGTCTCGGTGGACTTGACCACGGCAGATGAATAGAACATTTCGATCTGGATTTCACCGTTGGACATGGCCGTGACGTCGTCGACGAATTCCTTGGCCAGTTCTCCGGACAGAGTCTCTGGCGAAAAATGCGTCTGAATACGCAACTTCGTGTCTTCTGCGCTGGCTGTTGCCGACGCCATGGCCAGTGCCAGTGTGGCAACACTGGTGGCCGCAATAGAGCCTACGCTCTTGAATGACTTGTTCATGCAATTCCTCTTCTCTATTTACTATGAAACATCAGACAAAGCTCTGCTGGCTTGAGTCTGACAGGTGATAGTCTTTCGACTAAAGCAATAAAACAAATGCTCGCAACGAAACGTGACGTATCTGGACAGTTCCGGAAACGTCACTCCACCGCCATCACGGCATTGATACGACAAACAGCATCCTCGATGAGATAACCCATCCTTTCTCTGGCCCCATCACTATCGCCACGCATGATGGCATCACTGACTGCCTCGTGAAAAGGCAATATCTTCCGATTGGTTTCATGATCCGGGTTGGTCAATCGGATACTGGACAACAATGCCGAATAGATGATCCCCGCCAGGGCCAGCAGGAAATCATTGTGTGCACCCCGCAAGACCGCACGGTGAAACCGGGCATCGGCAACCACGAATTTCTGTGGATTGCTCACCTCGTCTCTCATCGCCTGAATGGCACAGGCTATCTCTTCACGCTCAGCACGAGTGGCTCGTTCTGCCGCCCACGCCGCCGCTTCCGGTTCGAACAACTGCCTGGTCTCGGCGAGCTGCAACAGCGTGCTTGATCGCGCCGGTGCGGACAGCTGCCAGGCCAGCACATCATCGTCCAGCAGGCCCCACTCTTCACGCGGCTTGACTCGCGTACCGATGCCTCGGCGAACTTCAAGCAGGCCTTTGCCGACCAGGACCTTCATGGCATCCCGAATGACCGTTCGACTGACGCCGAAACGCAACGACAAGGCGGATTCGTCTTCGATCAGGCTGCCGGGCGCATGACTGCCAGTGACAATACTGCGCCCAACCTGAGCAGCCACTTCCGAGCTCAGACTCGGAGTCAGCGCCGCTGCTGCCTTGAGGTTGTAATACGACGCTTCTTCCATGCATCGAATTTAAACATATTATGTTTGTCGTGAATACCCATATTCACAACTCTTGTGAAAGACGTGCGAAACCGTGTGCAGGCTCTCAATCCCGAGGCCGGTCAGCAGACGTGCTTGTCGCGTGCATCCCTGGCGCGACGGAACGAATCCTCCAGCGTATCGCCATCCTGAACGTCGATAGCGTGTCGCAGTGCCTTCAGGTGTTCATCCAGTTTGTCCATGGCCTGCAGCAAGGCTTCCCTGTTCGTCAGGCAGACGTCCCGCCACATGATCGGATCACTGGAGGCGATACGCGTGAAATCCTTCAAACCACCGGCCGAATAACGAAAGATCTCTTCGGATTCCTGCAGCCTTGCCAGCAGATCCACCAGAGAAAAAGCCAGCACATGGGGCAGATGACTGGTAGCTGCCAGAACCCGGTCATGATGTTCCGGATCCAGTGTCTCGACGTGGGCACCCGCGCTTTCCCACAATGTACCGATGGTCCTCGTTGCGGCTTCGTCGGTTTCGGGCAAGGGGGTCAGCAGCACTCGCTTGCCCTGATACAACTCGGCATCAGCAGCATCCACACCGGTTTTCTCACGACCGGCTATCGGATGACCGGGAACCACTCGAGAAAGATCATCAAGGACCGCACGCGCATCTTCGATGAATGGCGCCTTGACACTGCCGGCATCGGTGATGATGGCCGAGGGTTGCAGATACGGCTTGATGGCGGTCAATTGCTCACGCATGCTCAGCATCGGCACGGCCAGCATGACGATATCGGCATCGGCAATGACATCCGCAGCATCGGTACTGAAGTCATCGATGAACCCCAGCTCCTGCCCGCGCTTTCCTGTCTCGGTCGATCGAACCAGAGCCGTGATGCGAGCGTCATACCCTGACTGCTTCAAGGCGGCTGCCAGTGATCCACCGATCATGCCCAGGCCCGCAATACACACTGTACCCATCAGCCTCTGCCCAGTTCGTGAAACATCATGTCAGAGCGCTCGGGGATAGGAACCCAGCACTTTCAGGAAGGGCGTCAGCTCTCGTAATTCCTCAAGCACAGGCGCCAGGTTTGCATCGTTCTGATGACCATTGACGTCGATGAAGAAATGGTACTCCCACAAGGCCGAGCGCGAGGGACGTGACTCGATACGTGTCATGCTGACACCCGCCTCTTCCAGTGGCTGCAGCATGCGCCGCAGGCCGCCCGGCTTGTGCGGTGCCGCCATCATCAGTAGCGTTGCATCATCACCACTGGGCGGTACATCCTGATCACCGATGATCAGAAAACGGGTTGTATTGTTTCGCTCATCCTCGATACCGCTGACCAGACTGTTGAGCCCGTAGAGTTCGCCGGCAATCTCGCCGGCAATGGCGGCGTACTCGGGGTGCTCGATGGCCAGACGCGCCGCCTCGGCATTGCTGCTCTCGCTGATGCGCTCTGCATTCGGCAGATTGGCATTAAGCCAGTGCCAGCATTGCGCCAGGGCCTGTGGATGAGCGTGAACGGTCTGGATAGCGTCCAGAGAGTCGCTCCGGCTGAGCAGGCAATGCTGGATACGCATGCTCAGTTCGCCACACACTCGCAGTGAAGTCCGCGTAAGCAGATCCAGCGTCAGATTGATGGTGCCTTCCGTCGAATTCTCCACGGGCACCACGCCGAAACGAGCGCGACCTGTCTCGACAGCCTGGAAGATATCGGCGATACCCGCCTCCGGCACAGTCTGCACGGCATGACCGAAATGGCGGTCGGCTGCGGCATGACTGTAGGTGCCTTCGGGCCCCAGATAGGCGACCCGCATGGGCTCTTCAAGCGCCAGACTGGCCGAAATGATTTCGCGAAAGATACGCTGCACGGCCTGATCGCTCATCGGCCCTTCATTGCGTCTGGCCACTTCCTTGAGAATCTGCGCTTCGCGCTCAGGTCGATAGAAATCGACGACCTTGCCCTCGGCTTCTGCCAGCTTGACAGCGGCCACCTTGAGAGCCGCTTCGGCACGTCGGTTGAGCAAGGCCTGAATCTGCAGATCCAGGGAATCGATTTCCTGACGTATATCCGTCAGAGCCAGAGGACTGACCTTGTCGGCGCCTGTCTGGTTTTCTCCATCTGGAAGCTCAGTGCTCATGCGTGCTGTTCAGCAAAGAAATGAAGGTAATCGACCAGCTCGTCAACCGACTGATCCGTGGCGGCATTGTAGAGACTGGCACGCAGTCCTCCAATCGACTTGTGCCCCTTGAGACCGATGAGCCCGCGACCGGCGGCGCCTTGCAGGAACTCACTGGTCAGTGATTCTGTCTCGAGCTGGAACGGGATGTTCATGCGTGACCGATTCCGTGGATGCACACGGTTGATGTACAGATCATGGCTGTCGATGGCGGCATACACACACTGAGCCTGCCGCTCATTGCGCTCGGCGATTGCCGTCAAGCCACCTTCGCCCAGCAACCACTGGAATACCAGGCCGGCGGCATACCAGGCAAACGTCGGCGGTGTATTCAACATGGACCCGGCCTTGGCCATGGCGGCATAGCTGAACACAGGCGGCAGGGACTGTTTCGCACTGCGCTCCAGCAGATCGTTGCGTACGATGACCACCGTGATACCGGCAGGTCCGATGTTCTTCTGAGCTCCGGCGTAAATCATCCCGTAGCGCTGAACATCCACGGGTTTCGACAGGATTGACGAAGACATATCGCAGACGATCGGTACCGTTGTGTCGGGCAGCTCATGCAGCACGATCCCGTCGATGGTCTCGTTATCGGTCAGGTGCAGGAAGCCCGCATTGCCGGCATCGGCCCACTGCGAGCTGTCGGGCACCACGATCAGCTTGTCATCCTGACAATGAGCCACGGTGTCTACCTGCGTCAACGCCTCAGCCGATGCCATGGCCTTGCGCGCCCAGTAGCCGCTGTCCATATAGGCCACACGCCCTTCCACATCGAGATTCTGTACGCACAGGCTGAACTGCGCACTGGCTCCGCCCTGCATGAACAGAACGGAGTAGTCATCAGGTATCGCCATGAGCTGACGCAAGTCGGCTTCGGCCTGGGACGCAATATCTGCAAAGTCTGCGCTGCGGTGGCTCATCTCGAGCACCGACAGGCCACGCCCTCTGAAATCCAGAAGTTCGCTCTGCATCCGTTCGAGTACAGAGCGCGGCATGGCCGCTGGCCCCGCGTTGAAATTCGCTATCCGCGCATGGGTTGAATCAGTCAAGGGTGGCCAGACTCCGCGATGAATCAGTTGTCTTCATCTTCCGCATCGGATGACGCGTCATCATCCTGTGCAGGCTCTTGCGCATCGGCATCGGCATCGGCATCGGCATCGGCATCGGCATCGACATCGTCACCGGATTCGGCTGATTCGGCTGATTCGGCACCAGCCTGTATCGAATCTCCTGATGCCGTTCCGTCTTCCGAGGCAACAGCGCCCTCTTCACCTTCTTTCTCGCCCAGCGAGTCGTCGTCGGCATTGACCACATCAGACTCATCGATTGGCGTCAGCTCGACCAGAGATTCACCGTCGTTCAAACGGATCAGTCTGACGCCCTGCGTATTGCGGCCGACCGTCGTGACACCTTCAACAGCGGTACGTACCAGCGTTCCTGCGTCGGTTATCAGCATGATCTCGTCATCTTCACCAACCTGCACCGCACCGATGACCGGACCGTTGCGTTCGGTTGTCTTGATGTCGATGACACCCATGCCGCCGCGCCCCTTGGTGGGGTAATCCTCCGGATTCGTGCGCTTGCCATAACCGTTCCTGGTGGCGCTGAGAATGGTGCCCTCACCCACGACAATCAGCCCGATCAGGCTGTCTTCCTCCGGCATGCGAATACCACGTACGCCGGCTGCCGTTCGTCCCATCTTGCGTACGGCCGACTCATGAAAACGCATGGCACGACCGCCACTGGAGAACAGCATGATGTCGCTGTCGCCGGTGGTCAGTCCGACATCGATCAGGTAATCGTCGATGCGCAGATCGATGGCGATGATACCGTTGGTGCGTGGGCGCGAGAAATCTGCCAGCGCTGTCTTCTTGACCACACCCTTGCTGGTGGCGAACATGATGAATTGCGTTTCGCTGTATTCACGCACCGTGAGTACGGCATTGACGCGCTCGTCATCTTCCAGCGGCAACAGGTTGACGATGGGACGGCCGCGAGATCCACGACTGGCCACGGGCAGTTCGTAAACGCGCTTCCAGTAGACCTTGCCCACGCTGGTGAAGAACAGCACCGTATCGTGCATGCTGGCAATGAAGAGCTTGTCGACAAAGTCTTCATCCTTCATGGCAGTCGCGGACTTGCCCCTGCCACCACGTCTCTGGGCACGGTAATCGGACAAAGGCTGAGCCTTGACGTAACCACCGTGAGACAGGGTAACCACCACTGACTCATCGGCAATCAGATCCTCGACCGTCATCTCGGAGTGGTCCACCTGAATGGCGGTACGACGCTGATCGCCGTACTTCTCGATGATGGCGACCAGCTCCTCGCGAATCACCAGACGCAGTCGTTCAGGGTCTGTCAGAATGTCCAGATAATCTTCGATCTTCTCGAGAATTTCCCGGTACTCGGCGATGATCTTGTCCTGTTCCAGCCCGGTGAGGCGATGCAGGCGCAGGTCGAGAATGGCCTGAGCCTGGACTTCCGTGAGCTGGTAACGTCCGTCGTGCAAACCATACTGCTCGCCCAGGTTCTCCGGCTTGGATGCCGCAGCACCGGCGCGCTCGAGCATGCCGCTGACAATACCCGGCTCCCAGGTCTGTCCAACCAGTTTTTCACGGGCCTCGCCCGAGTTCTGCGATTCCTTGATGAGCTGAATGATCGGGTCGATATTGGCCAGCGCCACCGCCAGACCTTCCAGCACATGCGCGCGGTCTCGCGCCTTGCGCAACAGGAAGACCGTGCGACGTGTCACCACTTCGCGCCTATGCCGGATGAAGGCATTGAGCACCTGCACCAGGTTCAGCAGCTTGGGCTGCCCTTCGTCCAGCGCCACCATGTTGATACCGAACACGACTTGCAGCTGCGTCTGCTTGTAGAGCTGATTGAGCATGATGTCGCCGGATTCGCCACGACGCAGCTCGATCACCATGCGCATGCCGTCCTTGTCGGACTCGTCTCGCAGCTCGGTGATACCTTCGATCTTCTTGTCCTTGACCAGCTCGGCGATCTTTTCCAGCAATCGCGCCTTGTTCACCTGATACGGCAACTCGTGAACGATGATGGTGTCCTTGCCGGTCTTCTCGTTATGCTCGACATCGGCCTTTGCACGGATATACAACTTGCCGCGGCCGGTTCTGTACGCTTCCTTGATGCCACGCGCGCCGTTGATGATGCCGCGTGTCGGGAAGTCAGGCCCGGGAAGATGCTCCATCAGCTGCTCGACCGTGATGTCCGGATCGTCGAGCATGGCGATGGTGGCGTTGATGACTTCCGAGATATTGTGTGGCGGTATATTGGTTGCCATCCCCACCGCGATTCCGGTGCCGCCATTGACCAGCAGATTGGGTATGCGCGATGGCAGTACCGCCGGCTCACTCTCCGATCCATCGTAGTTGGGAATGAAGTCGACGGTTTCCTGATCGATATCGGCGAGCAGATCCTGCGTCATCTTCTCCATGCGAACTTCGGTGTAACGCATGGCTGCCGGCGGATCACCATCGACCGAGCCGAAATTGCCCTGACCATCGATCAGCATGTAACGCATGCTGAACGGTTGGGCCATGCGCACCATGGAGTCGTAGATGGCGGAATCGCCGTGCGGATGGTATTTACCCATGACCTCACCGACGACACGGGCTGACTTGCGATAGGGCCGGTTGAACTCATAGCCCTGCTCGTGCATGGCGTACAGGATGCGACGATGCACCGGTTTGAGCCCATCACGAACATCCGGCAGGGCACGCGACACGATTACGCTCATGGCGTAATCGAGGAACGATTGCCGCATCTCGTCTTCGAGATTGATGGGCAGAATTTCTTTAGCGAAATCAGACATGGAGCGAAGGGCCAAACGAGGTGGCGATCGAGTCAGATCAACCGGTTGATTCTATCACATCGAAGACTGTGAAACCCAAGCGGCAAGCCGCCTGCGGGGGTCAGCCCTGGCAGATTCATCAGTTACGCGAATCCTCGGCAAACCGGTAGCGCCCCGATCACGTAAACTCCCCACACAGCCTCGGGTCTGCGCGATCCGGGTTGCGCGCCCGGCTGCCTATGCCGGGCTTTCCACATCAGGCAGACAAGGCGAGTCATGAGCAGCAAGATACACAATGCAGATCCGGCAGAACTGGCCAAATTCCAGGATCTGGCCAGCCGCTGGTGGGATGCCAACAGCGAATTCAAGCCACTTCACCAGATCAACCCTCTGCGTCTGGACTGGGTGGCCGAACGCGTCAACCTGTCCGAGTCAAGAGTGCTGGATGTCGGCTGCGGCGGCGGCATTCTGGCCGAATCCATGGCCCTGGCCGGCGCCGATGTGCTGGGCATCGACCTGGCGGAAGCGCCGCTGGCCGTGGCCAGGCTACATGCCCGGGAGTCGGGGGCAGAACTGGACTATCGTGAGATTGCGGCGGAGGATTGTGCAGCCGAGATGCCGAGCAGTTTCGACTGTGTAACCTGTCTGGAAATGCTCGAGCATGTTCCCGACCCTGCCTCCACCGTGAACGCCTGCGCCGAGCTGGTAAAACTTGGTGGACGCGTGTTCTTCTCTACCATCAACCGCAACCCGAAGTCATGGGTATTCGCCATTGCCGGGGCCGAGTACATTCTGCGCCTGTTGCCGCGTGGCACGCATGAGTGGAAGAAATTCATCAAGCCCTCGGAGCTTGCCACCTACTGCAGAGAGGCCGGACTTCGCGTGGATGAGATCATCGGCCTGACGTACAACCCGCTGACCCGCCACTACAAGCTGGAGCAGGATGTTGACGTCAACTACATGATTGCCACGACACGCATCGAACCGAACACGCAGAACGATTGAAGCCGCCTGCTGCAGATTCCCATTCCATGCTTGATATTCGAGAAGGCTCGTCGCTCTACTACAGCCTGCTGTGGACAGCGCCTGCTGTACGGCAGCGATTCATCGAACGGCTGCACCTCGTCCAGACGCTGGGCACGACGCTGGAGGAAGTCCAGGAACCCCAGGTAGCGGAGCGCAAGATCCACTGGTGGCATGAGGAACTGCAGCGCATGGTCGAAGGCACAGCCCGGCATCCCGCGACACAGGCTGTTCAACAAGCCATGTCTGGCCGGCAAGCGGCATTCGATGCCTGTCTGGCAGTGCTGACTGCGGCCTCCACAATCAGATTCACGCCACCGGCTACCGAGGCCGATGCGGACACCCTGCTCGAACAGGGCTTCAGTGCTCGACTTGCGTTGCTGGCGCACGCCTTGTCCGATGACAGTGTCGAGCTGGACCCGCAGAATCAGTCGACACTGCTTGCCAGAGCGCTGGGCAAGCACGAGCAGTTGTCTCGCTTGCCGATACTCTTGCATCGAGGGCAGCCGGTATTCAGTCAGGAGTTGTATCAGCGATTCGACCTGCAGCCCGGTGATCTGGCCAAGCGCATCCGGACACAGAAAGGCACTTTGCCACACAAGGCAACGCCGCCTGAAGACAGTGAAAACACAAGTCCGGCGCCGCTCAGTGCCCTTGATGGTATCGCGGTAGTAGTGGACAAGCCGCAACGCCAGTCGCTGCTGAATACCGCCATGGCCGATGCGCACCGCGATATCTCTCTTGCACTGAAGGACAACGACTGCCGTCAGCACTACCGGCATGGCGCATTGCTGCCATTGTGGCGACTGAGCATCCTGAGAGAAAGGCAACTGGCCTTGTGGACAAAACACCCTCCGGACCTGCTTCGTGAACGCAGCACACTGACGCCTCTGCGCAAGCTTTTCTGGGCCTGGCGCCACCGTCGTTGAACACCGGACTCGGCACATGAGCAGGCGCGCCGACAGAACCGACGACCCTCTGGTGCGGCTGACTGCCGGCGCCACGGCCCGCCTGCGCAAGGCCAGTAGCCTCTCTGTTGTCGCCAGCCTGCTCTGGATCGTGCAGGCTGGCTGTGTCGGCGTACTCATCAGCCAGCTGACCGGCTCATCGGAGCACAGCGCCTCGCCCTGGATTGCCGCCGCCCTGTTTGCGCTCACAGGGCTCGCGCGCGCCCTGCTTGAACACCACAGTGCCGGGCTTTGCTTTCAGGCGGCAGATGCTGTCATCGCGACGGCTCGACAGACTCTGCTTGACGCAGAATCCAGGCGCTCGCCATTGGACCCGGAACGACCCGCCTCTGCCGAGGTGGCAGCACTGCTTACCGAGAAGATTGCCGTACTGCACCCTTATCTGATGCGTTATGCACCGGCCAGGGCCCGGGTGATGAGCGTTCCCGTCGTCATCTTGCTGGTCTGCCTGCCGGTCTCGTGGGTGGTCAGCGCCATTCTGCTGGTGGTCGGACCCTTGATACCCGTGTTCATGGCGCTGGTGGGCATGGCCGCCAAAGAGGCCAGTGAGAAACACATGAAGCAGATCGGCACACTCAATGCCGGCCTGCTGGAACGACTGAACGCCATGACGGACATCCGCATCCTCGACGCCGCTGCGCAGACGCTCAAGGACTTCCGTGAATCCGCCTCTGAGCTCCACACACGCACCATGGGCGTCCTGCGTATCGCCTTTCTGTCATCGACCGTACTCGAGCTCTTTTCTGCCATCGGTGTTGCCATGGTTGCCTTGTACACAGGCTTTGTCCTGCTCGGTGAAATCGGCTTCGGTTACTGGTCGCGTCCATTCGGCATTGGCGAAGCGGTTTTTGTACTGATGCTGGCCCCCGAGTTCTTCCAGCCACTGCGCGATCTGGCCAGTGCCTGGCATGACAGGGCTGCGGCTCAGGCAGTCGCCGAGGAGCTGGAGATATTGGCCGAAAACGCCACCCTGCGCATACCGGGCCTTGGTGGCGTGGCCGCCCCCTCATTCGTGCCTCAGCCACACCAGGCCCTGCTGCGCAGCACAGACCTGACATGGACGACGCCAGCCGGAAAGACGCTGTTCTTTCCCGACATTCTGGCCTACCCCGGCGAGCGCATCGCCATCCGGGGCGTCAGCGGTGCAGGCAAGTCCACCTTGCTGGCTCTGCTTGCCGGTCAATTGCGGCCTCAATCAGGGGAGCTTGAGCTGGCAGGCCACGCGCTTGGCGAGGACAATGCGGACCACTGGCGCGCCCATATCGCGTGGATGTCACAATCGCCCTGGTTCATCAACGCCAGTCTGCGCGACAATCTGACACTCGGCGGCAGCAATGACAATGCGCAGGATCTGACGCATGCCCTGTCGCTGGCCTCGATCAAGCCGCTGGTGGACAACCTCCCCCGAGGTCTTGATACCCAGCTGGGCGAATCCGGTAACGGTGTCTCGGGCGGCGAGGCACGCCGTTTGACACTGGCCAGACTGGCGTTGACGGGGCGTCCGCTCATTCTTGCCGATGAACCCACCAGTGATCTGGATGCCGACACAGCAGCGGCGGTCATGGACGGCTTGCTCAGCCTTGCCGACAAGGGCAGCACCCTGATCGTGGCAACTCATGATCCACAGCTCATGTCACGTATGAACCGCATCGTGACCATCGGAGACGAGGCATGAAGGGTCTGATGTTGATCGCACAGCTCTTCTGGCAGCATGAACGCGGCCCCTTGCTGCGCGGCTGGTTGCTGGCCACAGTGGTACTGCTGTTCGGCATCGCCCTGCTCGGTCTGTCCGGCTGGTTCATTACCGCCGCAGGAGTCGCAGGTCTTCTCGGGGTGGGGGCTACTTTCGATTTCTTCAGACCCAGTGCGGGGGTTCGTTTTCTGGCCCTGGGCCGCACGGTTACCCGCTACGGCGAACGTGTGCTGAACCACGATGCAACCCTGCGCACCCTGGCACTACTGCGTGTGCAGCTTCTGGCCGCCATGATGCGCCAACCCGTGCAGAAACTGGCGCAGACTCGAGGCTCGCAGACACTCAACCGTTTGACGGCCGATGTCGATGCACTGGATGGCTTGACCCTGCGATTGATGACACCGATAGCCGCGGCCATCTGCTGCCTGCTGATCGCCGGCGCATTACTGGCCTGGCTGACTCACCCTCTCATGGCATTGATGGTCTTGCTGCCTCTGGGCGCAGGCTGCGCCGCTATTCTCCTGTTACCGGCAAGACGCAGTCGTGCAGCGGCCAGCGAAGCCGAGCAGCTGGCGCAGCAGTTGCGATCCGGCACGATCGATCTGCTGCGGGCCAGTACCGATCTGCTCATGTACGGCGCCATGCAACGACATCTGCGGGCACTGATCGGCAAGGACCGGCAGGCACGCCAGGCGCTGGCAACCGTCGACCAACTGGAACGTCGATCCGGCCTGGCCCTGGCGCTGCTGGTGACAAGCTGTTCCACCCTCGCGCTTCTGGTTGGTATATACCTGGTTCAGAGTGAGCGCATGACGGCAGCGCAGGCAGCGCTCGGCTTCTTTGCCACGCTGGCCATCACCGAGGTGGTCGCGCCGCTTCGACGTTGCGCTGCCGAGCTGGGCCGCATCATGGATGCGGCAAGCCGTGTCAGCGCCCTGCTCGGCCAAACGCCTGATGAATCGCCTGATGAATCGCCTGATGAATCGCCTGATGAATCGCCTGATAAATCGCCTGATAAATCGCCTGATAAATCGCCTGATAAATCGCCTGATAAATCGGCTGATAAATCGGCTGATAAATCGCTCGATTCAACGCCCGATTTAACCCCTGATGCAACGCCCGATGACAAGCCAGCGGCAGATCCTCCTGCAGAATCAGTGGCCGTGGCGACTGCACCCGCACGCTCTGCACCCGCACGCTCTGCACACGCATCACAGACGCGATCGTTCGCGGAAATTCGCACGCCGCCTGCGCTGCAGTTCGACCGCATCAGCTATGCAGCACCGGACAGAACGCAGCTCATTCTCGAGGATTTCTCCTGTTCCCTTGCCACAAGAGAGACCGTTGCCCTGACCGGGGCCAGTGGGCGCGGCAAGAGTACCCTGCTGCAGTTGGCGGCTCGACTGCTCCACCCGACGCAGGGCCTGATCCGCATCAATGGACAGTCCTTGCAGCACTTGCCCGAGGGTGAGTTTCGCCAGCTACTGACGCTACTGCCACAGCGCAGCGTGCTGCTCGGTGGCACCGTGCTGGAGAGTCTACGCCTGGCCGATCAACAACTGGATGAAGAGGCTGCCTGGCGCGTGCTTGATGCGGTTGCCATGAGCGCGGTCATTCGCAACGCGGGGGGTTTGAGTGCCAGGTTGCTGGAAGCCGGTAGCGGACTCTCCGGCGGAGAACGTCGCCGACTGGCGCTTGCACGCAACCTGGTCAGACAGGCGCCCATTCTGTTACTGGACGAGCCCACGGAAGGGCTCGATGCAGCAACGGCTCACACAGTGCTCGACGGTATCAGACGCCATGCCCCCGCAGCGACGATACTCGTGGCAGCCCATCGAGAGGCCGAAAGAGCCTGGGCCGATCGCACCGAGACGCTTGACTAGATCCGTACGCACAACAGCTGTGACAAGTCGAATGTGACGAAATCACAGACAGTATTCCTGACGAGGTTCAGCATGACGGTCAGCTAGCGGATTCATCATACGACAAGGAATCCAGCGGCTGATTTCATCCGGGTGATCAACACCTCCAGCTGAAGAAAACGTCTTTATGGAACTTGATATCGTAGACCTGTCGCGGTTGCAGTTTGCCTCGACCGCCATGTTTCACTTTCTTTTCGTACCGCTGACGATCGGTCTGTCCATCATCGTTGCCATCATGGAGACGGTCTATGTCATGACCAACCGTCCCATCTGGCGGCAGATGACCAAGTTCTGGGGGATGCTGTTCGGCATCAACTTTGCCATCGGCGTTGCCACCGGCATCACCATGGAATTCCAGTTCGGCATGAACTGGAGTTACTACAGCCACTATGTGGGCGATATCTTCGGCGCACCGCTGGCCATCGAAGGCCTCATGGCATTCTTCCTCGAAGCCACCTTCGTCGGTCTGTTCTTCTTCGGTTGGGACAAACTCACACGCATACAGCATCTGGTCGTTGCCTGGCTGGTGGCGCTCGGTTCCAACTTCTCCGCGCTGTGGATACTGATCGCCAACGGCTGGATGCAGAATCCGGTGGGCAGCGAATTCAACCCGATGACCATGCGCATGGAACTCACCAGCTTCTTCGAGGTGGTCTTCAATGAAGTGGCTCAGGCGAAATTCGTCCATACCGTATCGGCTGGCTACGTCACCGCATCGGTATTCGTGCTCGGCGTCTCGGCGTTCTATCTGCTGCGCAACAAGCACACCGAACTTGCCCGGCGCTCGATTGCCATCGCCGCCAGCTTTGGTCTGGCCTCGGCCCTGTCGGTCGTCGTCCTCGGTGATGAATCGGGCTACAACGCCACGCATTCACAGAAGATGAAACTCGCGGCCATTGAAGCCATGTGGGAAACAGAACAGGCACCGGCATCCTTCACACTGTTCGGCATCCCGGATGCCGAGGCACGTGAAACCCAGTATGCCTTTCACATCCCCTACGCCATGGGACTGATCGGCACGCGTTCGTTCAACCAGAGCATTCCCGGCATCAGTGAACTGGAGGCGATAGCCGAGACCCGTGTACGGTCCGGCATCATCGCCTATGACGCACTGATGGAGATACGTCAGGATCGTGAACAGGCATCAGCGGAGGCAAAGGCGGTCTTCGAACAACACGGCAATGATCTGGGTTTTGCCTATCTGCTCAAGCGCTATGTCGAGGACCCCCGAGATGCCACCGAGGCGGACATCATTCAGGCTGCAGAGGACACCATCCCGGCCGTTGGCCCTCTTTTCTGGTCTTTTCGCATCATGGTTGCTCTGGGCTTCACCTTCATAGCCGTCATGCTGTATTTCTTTTACCGCACCTCCTTCAAGCGAATGACCTATCCCAGGCCGGCCCTGTGGCTGGCCGTATTGATCATTCCCACCCCATGGATAGCGGCAGAACTCGGCTGGATCGTGGCCGAGGTAGGACGGCAACCCTGGACGGTCGATGGCGTACTCCCCACAGCCTTGTCCGTGAGCCATCTGAGCGTCTCCAGCGTGCTGTTTACCCTGATCGGCTTCGTGATCTTCTATTCGATCCTGTTCATCATCGAGATGGGTCTGATGCTCAAGTACATCGCCAAGGGGCCTACCGAGGATGTCGAATTGACCCTGGCCTGGCAAGAGAGCCGCAAGTCGAACCAGCCGACAGCCGGCCTCACTCAGCCGGCAGCCTCCTGATTCTCGTCAACGGATCCTCTCTGCCAACAACGCGGAAAAACAATTTCTCATGATTCTCCATGAACTGATTCAATTCGACCTCCTGCGCATCATCTGGTGGGGCTTGCTCGGCTTTCTGCTGATCGGCTTTGCGGTGACCGACGGCTTTGACATGGGCGTCGGCACACTCCTGCCTTTCGTGGGGCGTAATGATGTCGAACGACGCGTCACCATCAATACCATCGGACCAGTCTGGGAAGGCAATCAGGTCTGGTTCATCCTCGGCGGTGGCGCCATCTTCGCAGCCTGGCCTCCGCTCTACGCGGTCAGCTTTTCAGGCTTCTACCTGGCCATGTACCTGATCCTGGTGGCCATGATCATTCGTCCGGTTGCATTCAAGTACCGCTCGAAGCGCGAATCAGCGACCTGGCGCAGCTGCTGGGACTGGGGACTGTTCGTCGGCAGTTCCATTCCCGCAACCGTGTTCGGTGTCGCCATGGGCAACGTACTGCAAGGCGTGCCTTTTCGCCTGACCGATGATCTGCACACGATCTACGAGGGCAGTTTCCTCGGCCTGCTGAACCCCTTTGCCCTGTCAGCCGGTGTGCTGTCACTGGCCATGATGATCATGCATGGCGCCGCCTGGCTGAGCCTGAAAGCCGAAGGACAGGTTGCGGTTCGAGCACGCGAATACGGTGCCAGGGCCGCCGTGGTCGTCATGGGACTCTACGCCATCAACGGCCTGTGGATGGCGCTGATGATAGACGGCTTCGCCTTTGTCAGCGAGCCGGTTGCCAATGGGCCATCCAACCCGCTGACCTCGGAAGTTGTCAGAACATCCAGCTGGCTGTCTGCCTACGCAGAGCGCCCCTGGATTCTCATCGCCCCCCTGCTCGGCTTTGCCGGTGCGGAGATGGCGCGAAGGGGGCTTGCAGCAGGGCAGGAAATTCGTACGCTGATGTATTCGAAGTTGTCGATCGTGGGCATCATCGCCTCCGTCGGTTTCACGATGTTTCCGTTCATCCTGCCATCGACACTGGACCCCCGCTCATCACTCACCGTCTGGGACAGTTCATCGTCACACCTGACACTGTTCGTGATGCTGGTCTCTGCCGTGATCTTCATGCCCATGATTCTTGTCTATACCAGCTGGGTCTACAAGGTGCTGTGGGGCAAGGTCAGCGAAGATGATGTCAAGAATTCCGGCCACACTCTCTATTGATACAACAGGACTAACACTATGTGGTACTTCACCTGGATACTGGGTCTTGCGGTTGCTGTGCTGTTTGCCGTGGTCAATGCCATGTGGCTTGAAGTTCAGGACGACAACAACTGGCATGAACAGCGTTTGCTGAGCGATGCCGGTAACACGGCTGGAAACGATAGTTCAAACGCGGCGACTTGAAGATTGCCCCACTGTCTGTCAAGTCTGTGCTGGCTCGACAGACGGTGAGACCCCTTGCTGGTAGCGATTGACCATCGCAGCCGGAGGCAGCAGTTCCGGGCAGGGTTACACCGGTCTTTTTACCTGTATTTTTCTGCAGCTTTCGGACTACTGTTCTTCATACCATTCTCACGAGAGAGTCAGGAATGATGAGCAGCATGCCAGCCTCGATGACCACTGCCCCGCAAGTGGACCGTACCCAATCCACCGCAAATTTCACGTATCGTTGCAGGATTCACCGGCGATGCGCCATTGCCCCTCCCGCCCTGCTACTCGCAGCGCTGCTCCCCGCCGCTTTGGTCGCCGCCCCCTTGAGCGACAATGTCAGCGTGACGGGAAACACCATTTCCTGGTCCGATGAAGGCTGGTATCAGGTGCAGGACAGCACGGATTACACCACTGTCTGCGGCGGTGGCACGAGTTGCACTGTCGAACCCGGTGTTTACCACATCATCAACCACACAACGGGGACACGACTCGAATTCGTTACGGTTCCCACAGAGTCTACCGATCCAGGACAGGAATCGGTCGCGGTCTCCGGCAACACCATCAGCTGGCCCGATGACGGCTGGTATCAGGTTCAGGATGCGCGAAGCTACGAGTCACTCTGTCAGGGCAATCGCTCCTGTGTCGTCCCCCCAGGCGAGTACATCGTCATCAATCACACCACCGGAGAACGGCACACCGGCATCCTTGTCGCGGATTCCGACAACCCGCAAACCGAGCCTGCAGAGATCAACCGGGACAACTACCTCGAGATGCTGACGCAGGTGTTCGAGATCTACATGGGCACGGCATACGATGAACGCTTGCCCACCAATGACATGACGCGCCTGATCACGGGCGGGTTTACCGAGACTCGCACGCCTGGCGAGGGCGTTGACTACGAAACCATCGACCGACTCTATACCTGCCACAACGGCGGTACAGTGAACCGGACGAACTACATCGGCATCTCTCCCATCATCAGCAACGTGTACACAATCAATGAGTGCCAGTATCAGGGTGAAGTTGTATCCGGCATCTGGAGCCTGACCGGTTATCGTTCCACGTCTCATGCGAACATCGAGCTGACTGATTTTTCCATTGAATTTGCATCGCAGGGAGAACTGCTGGCTGACGGCGCCTATCGTCTGTTTGCCGGCTTCTACGGCTACGGCGGCAATCCCTACGATTACACGCAGCATTGGCGTACCGAAGATCTGGATTACCGTTTGAGCTATGCCGAAGGCACGCTGGTCATCGAGAATGCGACGACGCTGGGGTGGTATGGCTATGTCGGCTCCACCTATGTGGATGATGAAAGATTCTGGAATTATGGCGCTCACATGAACGGTGAGTTCGACATGAACCCCACGTTTCAACCCGAATCGACCATTCATGTCGACACACCCACTGAATTCAGTGAGCAGCGACTGGACACCTATACCGACACCCCGCCCTACGTCACGCCTCCACTACCAAGATTCAGCACCGGTGAGCTGTTATTGACTGCAGATGATGGCAGTACCCTGCAGCTCGAGGCTGACAATGACGATGCTTCAAGCACTCGCATCACGATCGTGAACGAGGCAGGAGAGGAGAGTTTCAACCTGCCATGGTCATCGCTGGATGCAGCTATGACGATGCGCAGTTTTGCGATGAGCTGGCCTCGGGAATGATCACCGTACGTGCTAGCGGCACGATGACTGCCCAGCAGACGTAACGACAAGTCCCCTTCAGTCAAGGCAATGCATGGCGTACACTTGCGCCATGCTAAATCCGAATTATCAGGCCGTCACCGACGCGCAAATCAGCTACACCCTGCCAGCAGGATCCCTGACCGATCGAGTCGTTCTGATCAGCGGAGCCACCGGTGGCCTGGGAACCTGCCTGAGCAAGGCCTGCGCCAGTGCGGGCGCCACGGTTGTGCTGGCAGCTCGCAAGCTCAAGAAACTTGAAAAACTCTACGACGTGCTCGATGACATGGGCCCGGCACAACCTGCCATGGTCGTACTGGAACAGGACAAGGCCGGTCCGGCCGAATACGCACAGATAGCCGACATGCTGCAGAGCGAGTTCGGTCGTGTCGATGCACTGGTACACGCCAGCGCCGATCTTGGCACCCCCACGCACCAGATGAATATCGAGCAAGCCGAGTGGGCACGTGTCATGAACGTCAACCTGACCAGCGCACGCTTGCTGTCGCTGTATTGCCTGCCACTCCTGTCGCAATCAAGCCTGGGCAGCATGACATTCACTCTCGACTACAAACCCACTGCCTACTGGGGCGCCTACGGCGTATCCAAGCAGGCCTTGCAGGGTTTCATGCAGATGCTGGCGGACGAGAACGACACGCAGCTGGATGAACAGGGACAACACCCGCTGCTGGCAATCAACGGCTTCGATCCGGGCCCGATGCGGACGCAACTTCGGCGCAACGCCTTTCCCGGAGAGCTCGAAGCGGAAACCGAACCACCTGAACAACGTATCGGTCCCCTGCTGTCCCTGTTGATGCGAACGGAGCGTTCATTGACAGGTGCCGCCTTGTCCTACGAGACACGCTCGTGAACGGCCGCGATGATTTGACGCTGGCCGTACTCCAGCATCGGCCGACGCCTGACGCCATCGAACAGAGTCTGTCGCGCCTGGAAGACGCCACTGCCAGTGCCGCTGCCGGTGGCGCACAATTGCTGGTGTGTCCGGAAGCCAGCCTGACTGGCTACAACATACCCTTGAGTATCGCTCGCAAGGTCGCCGTCGACTGCCAAGGCACGGTGACCGACAGGATCAGGACGCTTTGCCAGCAGCATGAGATCGCACTGGCCTATGGCTATATCGAGCGCGACGGTGAACAGCTGTTCAACGCCGTCAATGTGATCGATGCGACGGGCGAGCTGATCTCGCATTACCGCAAGACGCATCTCTGGGACGAGCTGGACCGTACCCTGTTCTCGGCCGGCGATGACTTTGCCCCATTGTTCGAGCTCAATGGCTGGAAGGTGGGCATTCTGATCTGCTACGACATCGAGTTTCCCGAGTCGTCGCGGCACCTGGCCCTGCAGGGAGCTGATCTGATCATCGCACCCACGGCTCTGATGGCTCCCTGGACCCTTGTGGCCGACGTCATGACGCGTGCACGCGCGGCCGAGAATCAGGTCTATTTCGCCTACGCCAATTATTGCGGCCCCGAAGGCGATCTGGAGTATGTCGGCAGAAGCTGCATTGTCGGGCCCGATGGCGAAGAGCTCGCCCGAGCCGACGACAAGCCTCGGATACTGTCGGCAGTACTGAACAAACAGGCCATCAGCGATATTCGTCAGAGCCTGCCCTATCACACGGACCGTCGTCCGAGCATCTACCAGTCACTGACATGAGTGAACGCCAGCGTGTTTCGGTCTTCGGACCGGATTTTCCATTCGCCTACGATAACTGGGTTTCCAGTGGTGCCGGCCTGGGCAGTCTGCCGGCGGATCGGCATGGACAGAGCATCGCGGTGATCGGCGCCGGTGTATCCGGCATGGTTGCCGCCTTCGAATTGATGAAGCTTGGTTTGCGTCCGCTGATCTTCGAAAGCGGTCGCATGGGTGGGCGACTGCGTTCAGAGCCCTTCCTGAATTCACCGACCAGCATTGCCGAGCTGGGCGGCATGCGATTCCCGGAGTCTGCCACCACCTTCAACCACTACGCCGACCTGCTGCAACTGGAGCGAAGACCGTTTCCGAACCCCTTGACCGAGGCCGCCGGGGTGACCGTCATCGATCTTGCCGGTGAAGCCTTGTATGCACGTGACATGGATGATCTGCCTCCGCTGTACCGCGAAGTGGCCACCGCCTGGGCCACGGCACTCGATGAAGAGGCCTGGTTCTCCGAACTGCAGAAAGCCATAGCCGAACGGGACGTCGTCACCATCAAGCACTACTGGAACCAGCTGGTACACGAATGGGACGACCGCACCTTCTATGATTTCATCGCCACGTCACGATCGTTCCAGAACCTGACTTTCCGTCACCGCGAGGTCTTTGGCCAGGTCGGCTTCGGCACCGGAGGCTGGGATTCGGATTTTCGCAATACCATGCTCGAGATACTGCGCGTGGTGCTGACCGAGTGCGATGATCACCAGCACTACATCGTCGGCGGCGCCGAGCAACTGCCGCGCGGGCTGTGGACAGCCACGCCCGATTGTCAGCATTGGCCGGCCGGTACATCACTGTGCAGCCTGAACAAGGGCGCGACCCGCTCGGGTGCGCGCAAGATCGATCGAGTGGATGCGCAGACGATACGCGTTACCGATGAATTCGGTAATGAACGTGATTTCCCGGCGGTACTGGCAACCTGCCAGAGCTGGCTGCTGACCACCAGCATCGAAACCGACGAGCAGCTCTTCTCTCAGGATAACTGGATGGCGCTGGACAGAACCAGCTACATGCAATCATCCAAGACCTTCGTGATGGTGGACAGACCGTTCTGGAAGGACAGGAACGAGGAAAACGGTCTGCCCTGCATGGGCATGACCCTGACGGATCGACTGACACGGGGCACCTATCTGTTCGACAACGGTGACGATCAACCCGCGGTGATCTGCCTGAGCTATACCTGGATGGCCGATGCCCTGAAAATGCTGCCACTGCCCGCTGAAGACAGGGCGCGTCTGGCTCTGGATGCCTTGCAGAAGATCTATCCGGATCTGGATATCCGCAGCCATGTCATCGGCAAGCCGATCACGATTTCATGGGAGGCTGATCCGAACTTCCTCGGCGCCTTCAAGGGCGCCCTGCCCGGCCACTATCGCTACAATCGCCGCATGTTCTCGCATTTCATGCAGGAGGGCATGCCGGATGAACAGCGTGGCATCTTCATCGCCGGCGACGATGTGTCATGGACACCGGGATGGGCCGAAGGGGCCGTACAGACAGCACTGAACGCGGTCTGGGGAATCACTCGTCACCTGGGCGGAAAAACGGCTCCTGCCAACCCCGGCCCCGGCGATCTTTTTGCCAGTCTGGCCCCTCTGGACCTGGATGCAACTGACGATGAACGAGGGCTTCAGAGCAACTGACCTGCGATTTCCTCGGCCCAGACGGTTGCACTCTGATAATGTCTGCCGGCCATCTCGACAGCCTCATCGTCGATATGGTCGGCATTGCCCTGCTCCAGACACTCCACCCAGCCCAGCATGCGACCGCCATCGCCCTGTCGGGTCATCAGTTCACAACGCAGTTCCTCATTGATCGTGACTTCAGCCAGTGCCTCTTCCATCGTGCTGCCCATGAACACATCGAGCAGCGACAACAGGCCCAATGTGAAGGACCGAGCATCATCACCCTGCTCTTCCTGGGCAACCAGCTGACAGAACCGCGCCCGTACGAGCGCCAGTTTGATCAACTCCGATGGCTGATCATCCACACGACTCATGACCAGTAATGTGACCCAGTTACTGATGATGCTTCGCCCCAGCAGAACAGCGGCCTGTCGTATCGATTCCACTTCGGTTGTCAGACCATTCATCGGGGAATTCACGTACTTGATGGTACGGACCGCCAACGAGACATCACGCCCGACGATTTCTGCCAGATCATCAATCGTGGAGTCCGGATTGTTGATCTCGGCAATCAGCTGCATCAGCGCGACGCGATTCTCGGGCATCTTGGAGCCACTGATGATCAGAGGCTTGGCAAAGTAATAGCCCTGGAAATAATCGAAACCACAGGCTTTCAAGGCCTCGAGTTTTTCATGCGTTTCCACACGCTCCGCCAGTGAGCGCCTGCCGGCGGCGTGGTCCTGCTCGCAGTGTGCGGCCAGTGACTCCATGGAATGCTGGGTGATATCGTATTTGACGATATCCGCCAGCGGCAACAAGCGCTCGAAGCGTTCCGGGTCCACGAAATCATCCAGAGCAATCAGATGTCCTTTCTTGCGCAGCTGCTGCACCCCCGCCACGACCTCATCGTTGACTTCGACGGTTTCCAGTACTTCCAGCACGCAACGTCCCACGGGCATCAGATCGAGCGTTTCGGGTTGCTCGAAAAACAGATTGGTCAGATTGATGAATGCCAGCGAATTGCCGACCAGTTTGTCCAGCCCTATCTCGGCGACGGAATTGAACAGTACCGTGGAGGTTGCCGTGTTGCCATCCACGGTTGGATCGTAGGCGTTCTTCTCGGATGAACGAAACAACAATTCGTATCCGAACGTCTTTCCGTGGGTGTCCAGTATGGGCTGACGGGCGATATGAAATGAGCTCATGTATCTTCCTGAACACGTATAGGGGTCGAGATAGGGTCTTGCATCCCTCCTCTAGCGGCAGAAGTTGCCAATAGTTGACCGTGTCAGGCAGATTTTTCAATCCCGGCTCATGCCGCCCTCGCCAGTGTCTGCGCCATGGCTACCCAGTTGCTCACATTGTTCCGCGCTCAGGGTGCGATTGCTGCCAGTGGTTCTGCGCAGCATCAGGTTTCCGTCGTTATCCGAGTGAACCCCGGAATTGGCCAGTACATGAAACAGTTCATGGGCCAGCGCGATGCCCTGATCCTGCAAGGCCAGCGTCAACCAGACCGTATCGCTCATCCAGGCACGTGTGCGCGTATTACCCCGCCCGAAGGCTTCGGCATCGTAGGGCTGGCTCATGCGAGTGTCGCGCGCGAAGACAGCCGTCACCCGCCGCTGCGGACCACTCAAACGCACGGCATCGAACAGGGTTCTGGCACGTCCGGTCTCCAGATCACGCAGATAGTCAGGTGCCTGCACACGCCGCAATTTCACCTCACTGAATTGCACATCGCATTGCGCCAGTATGGACTGCGCCTCGTTCAGAATGCTCTCAACCTGCTCCAGGGACCAGCGCTCATCGAGAATCAGCGCGTCCAGCGGTACCACACGTACCGGCCCGTCAATGGTCAACGGGGATGACCAGTCACGGCTGTCCATGATCCGAACCGATTGCCAGGGGTCGTACAGAGGGTCGTGCAGATAGCCATGAGCGATCTGGCGGGCAAAGGCACCGTTGGCGAACTGGCGACGCAAGGCTGAAAGCAGCTGTTCAACGGTCCAGTCCGGATTGGCCTGTAGCCAGCGCGCAGCCAGTGCCACCACCCGCGGAACCGCATAGCTGCTGCCGGCCGCATAAGCCGACCTGCCACCGAAATGGGTGACCGCAACATGTTCGGCCGGGACCATGTAGTCGACACTGCCACGCCCCCAGTTGACCCCTTCGGCCGGCCTGGCAAAGTCATCAGCGGAGGTTACGACCAGTAGATTGGGCAGGTCCAGGGCGGCCGGATACACGGGTTGCTGATCGATATCTCGTCCGTTGTTGCCTGCGGAGGCCACGAAGAGGATCTCCGGGTGCTTGCGGGCAGCGGCTTCGAATGCCACCCACTGGTCGCGTCTGTTGCCTCCCAGCGGCAGACCGACGACGCGCACGGCGTTCTCGGCGGCATGTTCAACCAGAGCCTGCATGCGTTGCATGTCGGGACGCGGATAGCGATACGGCACCAGCAAGACTTCAGGTGCTTCGCGCAACAGCACGGATGCGGTGGCCGTACCGTGCCGTTGAACAAAGCCACGATCATCCGGATGGGCATCGAATGGCAGAGGATCAAGATCCCAGAAATCATGCCCCAGCAACGAGCCGTCTGCCTGACGGGCCAGTCTTTCATTGATGAAGCTCTGCCGGTAATCGACGCCGGAATCCACCAATGCCACGCGCAGTGAAGCCACGTCGTCGATCATGGTCATCGACACTGCCGGCAGCGGTGGATCTGCTGCCAGCAAGGTACCGGCCTGCAATAGCAAGGCGGCAATCGACAAGCACCTCGCGGGCCCTGCCGACATCACACGTTTTCGCGCTGAAAGATGGCGTCTCCCTGTTCGTCTACAATCTGCTGGGCCTTGCGCTCGGAATGGGTGACCGCCGATGCTCGATCACTGTGGTTATCGGCACGGATGAACTGCACCGATTTCTCTTCACCATCGAAAATCTTGGCTATGCTTCCCGCTGTACGAAATTGACCGCCCTCATTGATCGGCGCAGCCGTTATCATGAAGCCCTTGTAATCGACCGGCTCTTCGGCCTGTGCCGCGGGAGCCGAATCGCCAGCACCACCACCGAGAAGTTTGCCGAACAACTTACCTAATCCCATGAGTGTCTCCGTTACCTGTTTGAGGCATCATAACCCGACCATGCATATCACTACTCACGACACTCCAATCGGTACCCTGACCCTGGCAGCGGATGAAGTCGGACTGCGCCACATCATCTTCCCACAGGGTAGCCGAGCCTTTGCCGCCCCGGAACACTGGCTGCCGAACCCGTCGCGCTTCGATGAGGTGCGTCAGCAGCTCGATGAATACTTCGAAGGCAGCCGACAGCATTTTTCACTGCCTCTGGCACCCAACGGCACCGAATTCCAGAATGCCGTGTGGCAGGCTCTGAATACCATCGATTACGCCAGCACCTGCAGTTACGGCGATCTGGCAAAACGCCTGGGCAAACCGCGGGCGAGCCGTGCGGTCGGCGCAGCCAATGGCGCCAATCCCCTGCCTATCATCATTCCCTGTCACCGCGTCATCGCGGCCAGTGGCAGACTCACCGGTTTCGGTGGTGGCCTGCTGACCAAGCAATGGCTGTTGAGCCATGAGCGCGGTGAAGGTCAGCTGTTCGGCTTTGAAGCTACCATCCAAGCAGACGACCCAGAAATCCGGGCTTGAGCGACTCTCGGCATTGCTGATACTGCGCATGGTATCGCTGTGAGCGTGTCTGCACACCCGTCGCCACCTTGATCAGCCAGGGCTTCTGTCTGTGCGTGTTCCGGGCAAAGCCACCCGGCCCTTCGTGGTAGTTCAGATACAGATTGGCAACATCGCTGGTGGAGATGCCGTTGCGACGGGCCGCCTGTCGCACATACCAGTGAACGAAATCGGTGGCATCGGCAAAGTCGTGTCGAACCCGCCAGTAATCGCCGGTGGCACGAAGGTATTCTCGCCAGGTGCCGTCGATGACCTGCGCATAACCATAGGCGGAGCTGGGCCGACGCCAGGGAATGAAACCCAGCAGTCGGCGTCTGGCAGGCTTCGCCTTGGCGTTGAAGCCGGACTCCTGATACATGAAAGCCATCGGGATGTGCATGGACGTACCCCACTTCTTCTGTGCTTTCAGTGCCGTCTTGTGCCAGCCTCGCTTCTCCTTGAAGATCGAGCAGACATCACCGGGGTTACTCGGCCGAGCCGTAGCACAGCCCTGCAACAGTGCCAGCATGACGATCAATATCAGGGTTCTCGGCAATGGCCCGAGTGCAGCAAGACGATTCATGGTGATAGTGTAGTGAGCAATTCCGCACAGCGAAAGTTTGGTAATGATAAAGACTGAGGCAACATCGCAGGAACCGGCCAATTCACCGTTACCCGGCCTGTACCGCCATTACAAGGGATCCGAGTACCAGGTCCTGGGGATGGCCAGGCATTCCGAGACCGAAGAATGGCTGGTGGTCTATCAGGCCTTGTATGCCGAGCGAGGATTCTGGCTGCGCCCGCTGTCCCTGTGGCTGGAGCCCGTCAACAACGCTGACCCGGCTGACAGTACGGCCGGAGATGCCGCCGTGACTGAGCGCTTCACACTACTCGAGACCAACGAACGCAGCTTGTCAGCTGCAATGAAAACTGGTTAACAGAACGCAGACAGCGAAACCTGTCTTATCGACCTATTGATCGAGCATCGGCTCGGATCTTGCGAAATGGCCTTGCAATCTTGTTGGAAGATTCATTGCCATGCCAATCGCTCGACTCGCAGCCTTGCTGCTGCCGCTGCTGTTCACCAGTGCCTGCGCCACCGTCACCCCGGCCGATGAGGTGATGCCACTGGAAGAACCCATGCTGATCGGCACCTTGCCGGACACGCTGCAGAGTTTCGAGTTGCAGGGCTACAAGTTCTTTGATGACGGCTCTGGCGGCTACTCGGTGCGATACGCCAATACCCACAAGCGCCGTATCGCCGATGTCTATATCTATCCCGTCGCCGAGGAGAACAGCGAACTGGCTCACAATCAGCTGGTGCTGGGTTCAACCAAGGCAACCATTCAGGCCATCGGCGAGGCAGCGCGCCAGGGCCACTACGCCAATTTCAATGTGATCAACGCCGGAACCCAGGCCTATGGCATGCGGACCGTGGCGCGCGTGCAGGCCACCTATCTTCGTCAGAATCTGGCCTCATACACCCTGCTCTACCAGACAGAACATCAGGGCACCCTGGTCAAGATTCGCATCACGATGCCCGACAATGACAGCAACCGCGGCAACAAGGAATGGGACAACTTCGCCGAGGAGATGTTCTCCCGGGTGATCACACAACTGGATGCAAGCCTGCCTGAAGCGCAACAGCTATCGCAGGCGGATCCGGACTCGGATCCGCAGGCTGCGATGCCGGCGAACACCGTCAACAGGTTCTGACCCCTACAGACGGGACAGAACAGCCTCGATGGCCTGAACGGTCTCGGCTACCTTGGCCGGGTTCAGCGCATCGGCTTGCGGGGCCGTGAAGCGCCCTGAATCGTTATCGAAATACTGGCCGGACTTGTCCGCAAAGGCATCGTCCAGTGAAGCGCGGCAAAGGATTTCAGCGCCGATGCCGATGTCCTTTCCGGCAACGCCGAAGCCGTCCTTCACCATCTTGCTCGCCAGCAAGGATCCCGGATTGACAGCGATGACCACTGGCGCATCGGCTTCACTGGCCAGCGAGATCGACCACATGGCGATGGCCAGCTTGCTCTGCGCGTAGGCGCTCATGGCATCCAGATTCACCTGCCCCTTCAGCGCATCGATGTTCACTGGCGCCTGAGCCGCTGACGAGAGATTCACCACACGACCGGCAGTGCCGATCAGCGGCAACAGGCGCCGAGTCAGATGATACGGCGCGATCGTATTCACCATGAAACGGATATCCAGCCCGTCTCTGGTCATCGGCTTCTCAGTCTTCAGCACGCCGGCATTGTTGATCAATACATCCAGGCTCTGGTGTCGCTCCAGGACGGCATCTGCCAGGGCATCCACCTCGTCCAGGTGTGACAGGTCAGCGACCAAAGTCTCGACAGGCCCGGCTCCTGGCAGACTGGCGAGTTGTTCGCGAACAGCATCGAGTTTTGCGCTGTTGCGTCCGTGCAGCAAAACATGATGCCCGTCGCCCACCAGACGTTTCGCTGTTTCCAGACCGATACCATCGGTAGCGCCTGTAATCAGAATGGTTTTCTGCATGAGTCAGTGTCCTTGTGTCAGGAAAGGCATGCAGTCAACGGTGAATCGACTGCACCACGAGCACAACCATAGTGTGTTCCGCCGGCGAAGATAAGAAGGCAAAACGGTAATCATAATTCGCCTTTTCAATATAATCAGACAGATACAAGGCGCCTCGGGCAGTGTGCCGCGCCCGGCGGGCGACTCGCCATCCGCACCGTCGCCATCGGGCGCACAGTCGGCTCCGCTACCCATGCCCGGAAAAAGACACGCTGGCCCCCGATCAATGGCAGATGCCCTGACCTGCACCTGCACCTGCACCTGCACCTGCACCTGCACCTGCACCTGGCCTGGCCTGGCCTGGCCTGGCCTGACCTGGCCTGACCTGACCTGACCTGACCTGACCTGACCTGACCTGACCTGACCTGACCTGACCTGACCTGACCTGACCTGACC
>CANLNQ010000044.1 GCA_947492525.1 uncultured Granulosicoccus sp. | reverse complement strand
GTATCAGCCGTATCAGCCGTATCAGCCGTATCAGCCGTATCAGCCGTATCAGCCGTATCAGCCGTATCAGCCGTATCGGCCGTATCGGCCGTATCGGCCGTGTCGGTCGCAGGATCCATGGTATTCATCAGTCGCGTTCCTTGTTCGGGTTGAGCTGGACTATTTCTGGCGCATGAATGCTCAGTGCAGGATAGCCGAGACCAGCCAATCAATCATGCAATAATGGAAACAGCTCTTTAGCGCGATACCTCTTTACCTCAGGGTTCTGGTCGTCTAAACAGTCCTTGATGCGTTGCTTGTCTGAAAAAACCCTGTTTCACCAAACTGCCCGGAGCCAGAATGCGGATTGAATCTACCTCGTGCTATGTTGGCCCCAACATATACTCGCATCAACCGCTGATCAGGCTCTCTGTCGACTTGCATCGACGAGCCGGCACGCCGGTGTCCGACTATGCGGATATTCTGCTCGACCCGTTGCTCCGATTCGTGCCCGGGCTGGCTGAAGCACGCACCGAAAACGGTGAATTGCTGATGGACCGTGCCCGCACTGCAGCGGACTGCCATCTCGGAGAACTGATGGCGCACCTGGCGCTGGCCTTGCAGAACCAGGCCGGTGCACCGGCCAGCACAGCTTTCACCAGACCCTCAACACTGCACCCGGATGAAGTCGAAGTGCTCTACGGCTACGAGTCACGCGATATCGGCATCGAGGCCGGTGACGTGGCACGTGATCTGATCCTGGATCTGATTGCCCCGGAAAACGAGGAGGATGCCAGTGACGCCGCGATCGAGGAGAAGCTTGAAGACTTCATGTACTTTGCCTCGCGCCGGTCACTCGGCCCATCGGGACAGGCGCTCGTGCAGGCGGCCGATGCGCGCGATATTCCCTGGGTGAGACTCAACAATGCAAGCCTCATCCAGGTAGGCCAGGGCAAATACCAGAAGCGCATCGAGGCGGCACTGACCAGCGAAACGTCGCACATTGCCGTCGAGATCGCCTCGGACAAGGAAATGTGCACGCGTCTGCTGTCCGATCTCGGCTTGCCCGTGCCCGTTCAGGAGCTGGTCAGAGACCCACAGGAAGCGGCGGAAGTGGCGGCGGATATCGGCTATCCGGTCGTCCTCAAACCGATAGACGGCAATCACGGCCGAGGTGTCGTGGTCAATGTCATGAACGATGCCGAGGCCGAAGAGGCCTTCGCGATTGCGGATGCCGAAGGTAGTGGCGTCGTGGTCGAGAGCATGATTGCCGGCGATGACCACCGTCTGCTGGTGGTGAATGGCGTGCTGGTGGCTGCCGCCAAGCGAATGCCCGGTCACGTCGTGGGCGATGGCCAACTCAGTATCACCGCACTGGTTGACCAGGTCAATGAAGATCCACGTCGAGGCGTCGGCCATGACAACATGCTGACACGACTCGAGCTGGACGAGGTGGCTGATCGCATCCTGAAGGAATCCGGATACACCCATGACACGGTGCCGGAAGCCGGTGAGATCGTCTATCTGCGCAAGACTGCCAACATTTCCACCGGCGGCACCGCGATCGATGTAACCGACATCATTCACCCGGAGAACCGTCTGATGGCAGAGCGTGCGATTCGGGCAGTGGGCCTGGATGTGGGCGCGGTCGACTTTCTGACCACGGACATCACTCAGAGCTACCGCGACACCGGCGGCGCCATCTGCGAGATCAACGCCGGCCCCGGCATGCGCATGCATATCGCCCCTTCCGAGGGTCAGGGGCGTGATGTTGGCGGCGCCGTCATGGACATGCTGTTTCCGGAAGGTGCTCCCAGCCGGATTCCGGTGGCCGCACTGACAGGTACCAATGGCAAGACCACGACCGCACGCATGCTGGCGCATGTGCTGAAGATGGCCGGCCACACGGTGGGGCAGACCTCCACGGATGCGATCTACATCGACGGCAACATGACGGTGAAAGGCGACATGACAGGCCCCGCCTCGGCAAGCATGGTGCTGCGCGACCCCACCGTCGACATGGCTGTCCTGGAGACCGCTCGTGGTGGCATTGTCAGGGCCGGGCTGGGCTATCGCTATTGCGATGTCGGCGCCGTTCTGAATGTCACCTCCGATCATCTGGGCCTGGGCGGTGTCGAGACAGTCGAAGAGCTGGCCGAGGTGAAGCGACTGGTGGTCGAAGTCGCCAAGGATTGCGCCGTGCTCAACGCCGACAACATCCACACGCTGAAGATGGCCGCACACACCAATGCCAGGCACATCTGCTATGTGACGCGCAGACCCGACAATGCGCTGGTGCGCGAGCACATCAAGCTGGGCAAGCGCGCCGTCGTGCTCGAACAGGGCCTTAACGGCGAACAGATCGTCATCTACGACAATGGCGCGCAGATCCCGCTGATCTGGACGCATCTCATCCCGGCAACGCTCGAAGGCAAGGCGCTGCACAATGTCGAGAACGCGATGTTCACGGCTGCCATGGCCTTCTCGCTTGGCCTCAGTCTCGACCAGATTCGCACCGGTTTACGCACATTCGACAATTCCTTTTTCCAGTCACCGGGCCGCATGAACGTGTTTGACGAACATGGCTTCCGGGTGATCCTCGACTACGGTCACAATGAGGCCGCCGTTACCGCCATGGTGGATCTGGTACAGCGCCTGAATCCGGTGGGCAAACGCATCGTCTGCGTGACCTGCCCGGGAGACCGACGTGACGAGGATGTACGGGCCATCGCGCTGGCCGTGGTCGGCAAGTTCGACCACTACATCTGTCATTCGGACGATAATCCGCGCGGACGCACCCCTGAAGAAGTGCCGGAGATCATCAAGGCCGTGCTGATGGAAAACGGTGTCTCGGAAGAGACGATACAGGTGGTTCCCGAAGAGGAGAAGTCGGTCGAGACTGCGCTGCAACTGGCAAGGGCAAATGACCTGGTGCTGATCTTCTGCGACGGCATCGTTCGTTCCTGGAAACGTATCGTGTATTTCAAGCCCGCAGAAGCGCCTCGCCCCATGCCGGCCGAGGAGCTGGTTGCGGCAGCAGGGTTCGAAGTGCCTGAGGGCCACAGGATTCTCAGTGATGAACGCGGTGTGCGGATTGTTCCAGACAGGTGACCAACAAGCATCAGGACATGAAAGGCTCGCCTTCTCCTTCGCCTGCCGCCTTCAAGGCGGAGGGTGGCCGGAAGCTGGCGGTGATCGGTGGACGACTGGAGGACAACAACGCCTCGGTGTATGCAGAGATGCATCGTCTGTCCGGTGGCCGGATACTGGTGTTCCCTACCGCCTCTTCCGAACCGGTCGAAGTGGGCAAGGAGAGCCTTGAGGCCTTCCAATCGCACGGTTTCGAGGTGGAGGTGGCACCTCTGTACGGCAGACGGGCGCCGAGCGTGGCGAGCGATGCAGGGCTGCTGCAGAAGATCGCTGATTACGGCAGCGTCTATTTCACCGGCGGCGATCAGGCCAAGATTCTCAAGGCGCTCTCACCCGAAGGTGTGGAGACCCCGGCGCTGAACGCCATTCGCGCTGCGCAGCAGGCGGGAGGCCTGGTTGCCGGATCCAGCGCGGGAGCCGCCATCATGTCTCAGCCGATGCTGCGGGGCGGCACGTCTCTGGAATCCGTGATTCACGGCGTCACGCAGGATCCGGATCAGCCGGGGCTTCTGCTCGGACGCGGCCTGAGCTTCTTTCCGTTCGGCATGGTGGATCAGCACTTCATCAAACGGGGCCGACTGGGACGAATGGTTGTGGCCATGGCAGAGGCCGGGCAAACCCGCGGCTTCGGCATCGACGAGAACACGGCACTGATCGTGGAGGGTGCCGCAGGCAGGATCTGCGGTGAGTATGGCGTGATGATGCTGAACCTGGACGGTGCAGAAATCGAGCACGACAGGCGGCACTACGCGAATGTCACCCTCAGCTATCTCGACGATGGAGACACCATAGATCTGCGCAAATTCAAGCCCTATGCGGGTGAAGGCAAACGCAAGGTGGGCAAGGCCGATACCGCCTACCGGGCGCCCGTACGTTCCAGACGCAACGCTTTTGGCGCCTATACCCTGTACGATCTCATGGCACGTCTGGTATTGAGTGATTCCAAACTCTACCGCCACGATGTGGTTGAAGCCTTCGATGCCAAATCGGGATACAACGTGGAAGTGACGCTTGCGCGCGTGGCGAGAAAGACCCGCTGCTTCATTTCCACACCCGATAATGGGCTTCGCATGACAGCGCTGGATTTCGACGTGTCCATCACCTCGGAACAACTCAATGCAACACGCCTGGCTGACCGCATGGGTCGCCGGGCTCGCACCTACGCCATGCCGCCGAAACCCGAGTCGCGGATCATCCTGCTCGGCTCCTCTCCCCTGAGCAGTGCGCCAGAGATGTTGAGCGATGCACTGGGGCAACTGACGCCGGGTACCGTGGGCGTGCTCGCCTGCGCCTCATCCGAGCCGCGTCGAACCGCAGAGGAACACATAACGGCACTGGGCAAGTTGGGCGTCGAAGCGGTGGATCTCGGTGTCACCGTTCGCAATGTCGACTATGTTGCCCGCGACACCGATCTGCTGGAAAGCATCGAGAGGATGTCCGCCATCTTTCTGTGCGGCGGCAATCAGATCAGACTGGTGGATACCTTGCTGCACCGGGGCGAGGAGAGCGCCGTGCTGCGCGCCATTGCCAAGGCTCACGCCAACGGCGTACCGTTGATCGCAGCCAGCGGTGCCGCCTCGGCACTGTCGGGTGTGATGATCGCAGGTGGCTCGACCTACGAGGCGCTGCGCTTCGGCGTGTCGTCGGATGTGGGCCATCGAGGACTGGCAATTCAGGAAGGTATCGGCCTGTTTGCCAGCGGTATCGTCGATCAGAATCTGCTGCGATCAGACCGCATGGGCCGGCTGGTGGTGGCCTGTGCCGAGGAAAACGAACGTTTCGGCATCGGTGTACTGGAGGACAGCGCGGTGATTGCCACCCACGCGGGTTGCCAGCTTGAGGCGACGGGCAAACACGGTTTCCTGCTGATCGAGATCGATCCCTTGAAACTCGTACTGCAGAATGACAGTTTCGTGGCCAACGGCGTCCGGCTGACCCTGCTGGGCCCCGGCGACCGGGTGGATCTGAACACCAACGTGATTACCCGCCAGTCTCCGGTTGATGCAAGTGTGGCCTTGCTTCAGAAAATGGTAGCGGGGCTGGCAGAAGAGGCTGGCGCGGCTGTCAGTGGCGCCAATGCCGGTATTCACGGCGTCATGGTGCGACCGGGAGACAGTGAGGGTGCAACGGCCTTTCTCGATCTGGAATGCCCACGAGACGACAACGCCTGAAGTCAATGCGCGAGCAAGACGCAAACAGGCTCTTGCTCGTCATCACCCGGTCATCGTGACCCGTCAGCCTGTACGCACCTGGCCCGCGGCATTGCACCCGCACTCACGTACCACAACGCATACCCGAGAACGCCGACACGTGCCGGCTTCTGCACGCCGTGAATATTCCCCTCCCGTCCGTGAATGAGCGCACTCGCTGTCACGGCTGGGCAGGCACTCTGATGACAGGCTTTGACACAGCGTCACGCAAGAGGAGCGAATCATGACCCCGGCAAACAACCGTCACGAAACAATCAACGATTTCCTGCGAAACAGCGGGCAGGGTGAAGACGAGCACCGCGACGCTGCCTTTGGGTGTCCGCTGCCCATCCGGCATGTCATTGGTGCCGCTTGCCTGTTGTACATGGCATTGGGTTCGGTGGAGGCATTGTTTGCGGCCGGGCTGTGATGGGCCTCGCGTCAGGACACATCCAGCTTCCAGCTCTTGATGCGTGAATAGACGGTGGTGGGCTTCATGCCCAGCAGCATCGCTGCACCATCCTCACCGGCCACCTTGCCAGCGCAGGATGCCAAGGCACGTTTGAGATTCTGCTTTTCGACTTCCAGCATTTCAGCGGCGGTCAGAATGCGATCCGGCAAGGGTGCGCTCTCAGACACTGCATCCTGCTTCATCGCCTCGACTCTGCCGTCAGCGCTCGGCAGGTCGATGGTCAACTTGCCGTTCCGCATCACGATAGCTGCGCGTTCCATGACGTTCTGCAATTCGCGGATGTTTCCCGGCCACGGGTATTCCATCAGCGCTTGCACATTGGCCCGCGTCAGCCGGGGCAATGGCAGGTTCAGGCGCTGGCAGGTGATTTCAAGGTAATGCTCGGCCAGCAAGGGAATGTCAGACACCCGCTGTCTCAGCGGCGTACATTCGATGGGAAAGACGTTCAACCGGAAGTACAGGTCTTCTCGAAAGTCACCGGCCTCCACGGCGGCCTTGAGATCCCGATTGGTCGCCGCAATGAGACGCACGTTCACCTCGCGAGAACGCTCCTCACCCACGCGCTCGAACTTGCCCTCCTGCACCACCCGAAGCAGCTTGGCCTGCAAGGTGATCTCCAGTTCCCCCACTTCGTCCAGAAACAGCGTGCCGCCATCGGCCAGTTCGAAGCGGCCCACCCGATCACGCAAGGCCCCTGAAAACGCACCTTTGACATGACCGAAGAATTCGCTTTCGAACAGCTCTCGCGGTATGGCGGCACAGTTGACTCGAATCAGGGGGCGGTCTGCCCGAGTCGATGCTCGGTGTATGGCGTGAGCAATCAGCTCCTTGCCGGTACCGCTTTCGCCACTGATCATGACGTTGGCATCGGTAGGCGCTACCAGATCGATCTGCGTCAGCAGGGTATTCAGGGAATCCGAATTACCGATGATGTTGTGATGATTCCCTCGACTGCGGATTTCTTCCTTCAGATAGGCATTCTCCATTTCCAGCCTTTCCCGTAATGCAGCATTCTCGATCAGCGCATTGCGCAAGGTGCGCTCATTGTTGCGTCGCTCACTGACATCCCTGAATACAATCACGGCACCGATGACATTGCCGGAATCGACGATCGGGGTGGAGGTGTATTCCACGGGAATGGCCTGGCCATCCTTGCGCCAGAAGACTTCATTATCGACAGAATTGACCTTGCCTTCCTTGAATGCATTGTAGATGGGACATTCATTGGTGTGATAGACCGAACCATCGGCGTGGTGGTGATGGATAATCTCGTGCATGTCCTTGCCGATCAGCTCCTCCGCCTTGTAGCCGAGCAACTGCTCGGCGGCCGGATTCAGGAACGTGGTGCATCCTTGAGCGCTGACGCCATAGATTCCTTCTCCGGCGGCTGCCAGAATCAGGCGATACTCGCGTTCGATATCCCGATAATACTGCTCATCGCGTAGCCACTCGTGCAAGCCCTGGCGCAGATAGGATTCGGCAGCATCGTTGATATCGCGTCGGTGCAGGGCATCCAGATCGACCAGCCGTATCATCAGAATGGTCTGCTCCCTGTAGGACAGGGACATGGCAGTGTGCTCCATCTGGATGGTCTTTCCATCCGGCCGCATCAGGGTGAGGTTGCGCGCACGCGCGTGACCCTGTGCCAGCGCTTCCTCGGTAAACACGTATAACTCCGCACGCAGATCCGGGTAGAGCTTGTCGATATACAGCCCGTTCAGCACCTTTCCCGGCAGTCGGAAGAACTGCTCGGCGGCCTTGTTGACCCGCAGCACTCGGCCGCTGTAGGGGTCTAGCAGGAACGCCGGCTCATCAGACTCCAGAAAATACTGACTGAGCACACCGCCCAATTCCGCGGCTTGTCTGAATGCAGGCAAGGCCTTGTCTGAATCGGCTCCCGGCTGACCGCTTGAGCGGTCGAGAACCGGGTTCTGTCGATGATCGGACTCGTTATCAAGCGTGCTGTCTGCCATGCCCCGATATTACTTATTTTCGTAATTCACTTCTATGTAAATTCGTAATACACGAAATATCGTAGCTTTCAGTCAGTATCGATTTCCTCTATCTCGTTGTATTTACTGTTTATTTTATTTTCTTTCGGCATGGCATGAAGCATGAAATAGACAAAGGCACAAGGGCGTTACTTCGACTCGACCAAGGAAGCTGTCAGCGCCAATTGCACACACTTTCTGATGACTGGAGACTGGCACCCGATGACTTCGAAAAGCTTCGACAACCCTTACGACGGCGATATTGATCTGCGCCACGGCAGAAACTGCTCCTGCGCGACCTGTAGCTCCGACACTCAGGCAAGGTCCAGCGCCACCGACGACAGCCCACGGTTTGCCAGCTCCGATGAGGCACTGTCACACATGGTCGAGAGCGCCGTGGTGCGCTCGGTGTTTGGCCATAACGACATCAGCAGACGTTCTTTCGCCAAGCTGCTGGGCGGCGGTACACTGGCTGCCGCTCTGGGTTCGGTGTTCCCGATCGAAGCCGCGAAAGCGGCCATTGCCGAGTCCATCGGCAAGCCCGAAAAATCCTCCCTCGCTGTTGGCTTTGTGCCCATTACCTGCGCCACCCCCATCATCATGGCCAAGCCGCTGGGGTTCTATGAAAAATACGGGCTTGACGTTGACGTGATCAAGACAGCCGGCTGGGCGGTGGCCCGCGACAAGTCCCTGAACAAGGAATACGACGCAGCCCACATGCTCACCCCCATGCCACTGGCCATCACGATGGGGGCAGGCTCTGTGGCAGAACCCTACTTGATGCCGGCGGTGGAAAACATCAACGGACAGGCCATTGTTCTGCACGTGGATCACGCTGACAAGAACGATGATCCTTCCAAGTGGAAGGGCTTCAAGTTCGGCGTACCGTTCGAATACTCCATGCACAACTTCCTGCTGCGCTACTACGTGGCCGAGTTCGGTCTGGACCCCGATGTGGATATTCAGATCCGGGTGGTGCCGCCGCCGGAAATGGTGGCCAATCTCAAGGCCGGCAATCTGGACGGCTATCTGTCACCGGATCCATTCAATCAGCGCGCCGTCTGGGAGAAGGTAGGCTTCATTCACAAGCTCACCAAGGAAATCTGGGATGGCCATCCCTGCTGCGCCTTTGCCTGCAGCGCCGAGTTCGCAGAAACGCTGCCCAATACCTATGGCAACCTGCTGAAAGCACTGATCGATGCCACGCAATATGCAAGCCCGGCAGAGAATCGGCAGGAGATTGCCGAAGCCATCGCGCCCAAGAACTACCTGAACCAACCCGTGCCGGTCATCTCCCAGGTATTGACCGGCCGCTATGCAGACGGACTGGGCAATATCAAGGACATCCCGGATCGCATCGACTTCGACCCCTTCCCCTGGCATTCCATGGGCGTCTGGATTCTCACGCAGATGAAGCGCTGGGGCTATATCGAAGGTGACGTTGATTACAAGGGTGTCGCCGAACAGGTATACAACGCTGCGGACTGCGCATCGATCATGAAGAGCCTTGGGCTGGAACCACCCACGAAGACTTACATGAGCTACGACATCATGGGCAAGACCTTCGATCCCAGCGCCCCTGAGGAATACGTGAAAAGTTTTGCCATCGGCAAGAGCTGATCCATGATTGCTTCACGTTACAAGGCTCCATTGCTGTCGGTGCTGCTGCTTTTAAGCCTGTTGGGCATCTGGGAAGCACTCACGCCGGCAGTGAAGAGCGCCGAGGACATGACCGAGTATGAGCTGTTGATGGGCGGTGCCTCCGAGGAAGCTCGGGTGCCGCCACCGTCAGCCATCATCGTCAAGGCATTTGAAGAGCTGTCCAATCCGGTCTATGACAATGGGCCCAATGACAAGGGTATCGGCATCCAGATCGCCTACTCCCTGTATCGCGTTCTGACCGGGTATCTGCTGGCCGCACTGCTGGCGTTGCCCATCGGATTCCTGATTGGCATGTCCCCGCTGGCCTACAAGACACTGGACCCCTTCATTCAGGTACTCAGACCGATATCGCCTCTGGCATGGATGCCGCTGGCCTTGTTCATCATTCAGGACAGTGAAGCGTCAGCCATCTTCGTCATCTTCATCTGTTCCATCTGGCCGATGCTGATCAATACCGCCTTTGGTGTTGCCAATGTTCGCAAGGACTGGATCAACGTGGCCAGAACCCATGAACTCGGCAATCTGCGCACGGCGCTCAGTGTCATTCTGCCTGCCGCGGCGCCGACGATACTCACTGGCATGCGTATATCCATCGGTATCGCCTGGCTGGTCATCGTTGCTGCCGAGATGCTTGTTGGCGGCACCGGCATCGGCTACTACGTGTGGAACGAATGGAACAACCTGGACCTCACCAGCGTGATCTTCTCGATACTGGTCATCGGGGTTGTCGGCATGTTGCTGGATGCGTTGTTTGCCCGCGTGCAATCCGCTGTCCAGTATCAGGAATAGAGTGACCATGACAATGACTGATAACACTCCACTACTGGAAATACAGAACCTCACCCGGCGCTATCCGTCTCCGGATGGCGGCGAGCCCCTGACCGTTTTCGAAAACGCCAACTTCGACATCAATCGTGGGGAGTTCGTGTGCATCATCGGACACTCCGGCTGCGGAAAGTCCACGATTCTCAATGTACTGGCCGGCCTCGATACAGCCACCAGTGGCGTTGTCTCGATGGAGGGACGGGAGATCGGTGGTCCGGGGCTCGAACGCGGTGTCGTGTTCCAGAACTATTCCCTACTGCCGTGGATGAGCGCCTTGAAGAATGTCATGTTCGGCGTCAAGGCGCGCTATCCCGACTGGACGCGCAAACAGGTACGTGATCACTCCTACAAGCATCTGGAAATGGTCGGCCTCGGACAGGGATCTGAAAAGCGCAAACCGTCGCAGCTGTCCGGCGGCATGCGACAACGCGTCTCCATCGCCCGGGCATTTGCGATCCAACCCAAGCTGCTGCTGCTCGACGAACCTTTCGGCGCTCTGGATGCACTGACCCGAGGCACCATTCAGGATGAGTTGATCCGCGTCTGGTCAGGCTCGGACCAGACGGTCTTCATGATCACTCACGATGTCGATGAAGCCATTCTGCTCGCTGATCGAATTCTGCTGATGAGCAACGGCCCTTTTGCCACCGTGGCGGAAAGTGTTGTCATCGACATACCACGGCCCCGTCGTCGTGCCGACATCATCCACGATTCCGCGTACTACCCGATACGCAATCATCTGGTTGATTTTCTGACAACCCGCTCTCGAGAGCTCTCGCAAGCCGAAAATCGGAAGAACACTCGCAACCAGAAACCCCTGACGGTTCACCCGGGACTTACCGGGTCGGACGAGGCACACACAACGCAGCCCGAACCCCCTGCGGACAACAACCCACCCTCTCTCACCATGCTGACAGGAACCCAACCATGAATCACATGCATACCCCGGAAACCCTCCCTGCCCTGATGACCATGTCTGAAGTAACGAACGCCATCATGGCGAGCAAACGCGCAAAAAAACTCAGCTGGGCAAGCATTGCCGAGATGATCGGCATGTCTGAAGTCTTCACCACATCGGCCTGTCTGGGCATGAACTCCTTTCCAGTTGACAAGGCCGAGGCCCTGGTGGCGTTGCTGGAACTGCCAGCCAGCTGTATCGACGTGCTGACGGAGTGCCCGAACAAGGTCTTTCCGCAGACCGTTCCCACCGATCCCTGCATCTATCGCTTCTACGAAATCGTGGGTGTATACGGGCAGACCCTGAAGGAGCTGATCCATGAGAAAGGTGGCGACGGCATCATGAGCGCCATCGATTTCGACATGAGTGTCGAGAAAATACCCAACCCGAAAGGCGACCGCATCGAAGTGAAGATGAGCGGCAAGTTCCTCTCGTACAACCAGTGGTAGAGCGCTCATGAACAATTCGTCGGATGCGCTGTCAGCCGCGACAGAAAGCAGACCGCCCTTGCCACCGTTCACGCAGCAGACGGCCGCACAGAAGGTAAGAATGGCCGAAGATGGCTGGAACAGTCGCAACCCCGAAAAGGTGTCGCTTGCCTATACCGCAGACAGCGTATGGCGTAACCGGTCGGAGTTCCTGAGCGGGCGCGAGGAGATTCGCCAGTTTCTCGAGAAAAAGTGGCAGACCGAGAACGGCTACCGACTGATCAAGGAACTCTGGGCCACCGCGGGAAACCGGATTGCCGTCCGCTTCGCCTATGAGTGGCACGACGAGGATGATCAGTGGTACCGCTCATACGGCAACGAGAACTGGGAGTTCTCGGATGAGGGACTGATGCAGCGGCGAATTGCCAGCATCAATGACCTGGCCATCAGCGAGGAGGAACGACTGTTCCGATGGCCGCAAGGCCGACGACCCGACGACCACCCCGGTTTGTCTGAACTGGGCTTGTAACAACAGACCAACCTTGCGGTAACAGTGAGCACGGGCACCGACCGATACTGGACGATGCCCGTGGCTCTGGTACCACGAATTGTTGAACGTACGTCTACTACAACGGACGTTCCATGTTGAATACATCGAAGTCGAAGATGAATACGGCACGTGCCAGCAACTCGGTATCAACATCGGGCAGATCCGGCTCCACGACCTGAGCTTCCAGATAGAATCGCGCATGCTCGCCAATGAGCGGTCGGCTGTATCCGAGTGTTGCATAGAAAGGCGTATTGTCACCATCCTGAAGTGCGAAAACCCCGTAGTAATCGCCTTGAGCGGCAGACAGTGTCAACCCGATGTCATCGTCATCAGAACCAATGGCATCACCATCGATGAATTGAAGCATGCCTCCCAAAGTCAATTCATCACGTATCATCGTAGCACCCGCAAGTAAACCGAAGCCATCATCGTTACCACTGACGGTTCCATCCAGATCGGTTACCAGGTCTTCAAATACATAGGCAGCTCCGAAACCGACGCTAAGATTTTCATTGAGTTGCAGCGTGACTCCAGCTTCGATCTCGTCGATGACATCACTGCCTGGATCGTCGTCAACCAACTGGCCGGAAGCATGTATCTTCATGCCATCGTTTTCCTTGCTCTCGTATTTCACCGTGGAGCTCGTGCGTGAACAGCCATATTCGATCCAGCAACTTCCCCACCAGGCGATATCGACGCGGCTGACAATCGCGTCATACAGAGCAGAGTATTGCTTTCCGCCTTTCACGGTACCAAAATCGGCTTCATAACCCACCCATGCCTGACGTGTAGTGCTGACCCCTTCATCCTGATCAAATCCGAACTCGAGGTACCCCAGCGCTGCAGTACCATCCTCCAGATCTGCTCGCCCTCCCCAGCGGATACGTGACCCGTAGTTGTTGAAGGTGAATTCAGTATCGGGCTCGGTATCCAGACCAATACCAAAACGAAGACTAGCATCGAGATTGCTTGATACTTCCTGAGCGACCGCCTGGCCACTTGTCAACGCAATCCAGAACGCAATTACGGGCACTACCGGTAGTGACTGCTTTTTCATCGAAACAACCTCTTGAATTGTTGAAACGGCACTTTCAGTCTACAAACGTAAGCGAAGAAAAAGCGAAAAACAAAATCAGAGTTTGATTCTACTTTCATCCCGTTCCGAGGGCTCGCTACCAGCCCTCAAGGAACATCATCGAGGCTTGAATGGAACAAGCGGTATCATGGCGAATACCCACCATTGCATTATGAAAACCGGAGTACAGGTACTTTATCAGGGAATCAGTTGTCGAAGGTTATCGCTGCTCAAACGATACCTTAGACGGATCAAGTCTGGTCATTGACTTACAGCAAAGTGTTCAGATCTCTTTCACCAGTCACTGATCGAGCCGATATCCGGCTATGGGTAGGCGAGTAAATTGCCCTGCTACCTATTGTAAAAAGACTACCAATGCATCTCTCGTATCAGGCTGATAATGAGAGTGTCGCCATCAATAGCGCCTGCGCCCTGAAGCCAATGGCAATCAGCGTTCCGCCAACGCCAACCTCAGGCCGAGAACGCCAAACGTACCTGCGAAACATCGCTTGAGCCACGTCATGGTCTTCGCAGATTCGATAACGTATTGACGGGCGGCGGAAGCAAACGCGCCGTACAGCACGAACACCAGAAAAGTCATCAGCATGAACATGGCCGCCAGATACACCATGAATGCAATGGAAGCACTGTGGCTTGCCGGTACGAACTGGGGCAGGAACGCCAGAAAGAACAGAGAGAGCTTCGGATTCAGGACATTGAGCAGCATGCCATTGATAGCCGTTCGGTTAAGGGATTCCGCTCTACTGTCCTCGTCCACCTGCATCAATCCGTCACTTCTGAGGATGCTCCAGGCCATGTAGAACAGGTAGGCCACGCCCAGGTACTTGACGACCATGAACGCCAGGGCACTTGCATGAAAAACCGCCGCCAGGCCGAAGATACTGGCCAGTGCGGCTGGCACGATACCCAGGGTACAGCCACAGGCCGCCGCGACACTGGCACGAAACCCCCGCCCCAGGCCGACAGCGGTGGTGTAGATAACCCCGGTGCCGGGGAGCAATATGACCACGATCGAGGTCAGGAAATATTCCAGAGACATGCTTCATCACAATCGGTCGGTTGGAAAACTGATCATACAAGCAGCGCAGCGAGTCAATCTCGGGCATACCGCCGCGCCGTCCACCGGCCTTCCACGATCTGGTGTTATTCATACAATAGGAACAGGACGGAACATCAGGCACCCGGCGGATCACCTTGATCAGGGGCTGCGGGACTCGGGAACGCCTTCTTGAACGTGAAGGCATCCGCCGTCGGGCCTCTTTCCCTGAGCAGGTTCAGCTTGATTCTTGCCTCCGTCGACGTGGGTCTGTGGCCTCTAGGGACCCACCATAGAACGCTGTAGGATTCCTTCATCATGGAGAACCATTCCTTTCGTCGACTCATGATTGCCGCGTGAGCGCTGCGATAGACGTACGCATGTAGATGCTCCACCGTTTCCCAAACCGACGCATTGACGATGACATCGCTTCCGAAATCGTGCTCGAGATCAATCGCACTGCCGCTGTCGGACTGCAGACGCCAGATAAAACCGGGAGACTGCTCGGCAATGCCATTGATGCGATCCAGTTCAGCCACAAAATCAGCGAGCACAGGCGAGTCCAGAGGAGCAATCAGTGTTGCGATATTCAGCTGAGCCAGTTCCCATTGATTCATGTCTTGTACTTCCGGTCTAGAGTTATTCGTTCAACTATATCGCTACTTGCAGTATTTCTCATCAGTAAGCCGCTGGCAGCGTCGACTATATCAAATAGCTACTCAGCAACACCAAGATTCATATTCACACTATGCGTGTTAGCTGATTACAGCTCTTGATCAATCATCTGATAGTTTGTAGATATCAGCGCAGGATATCAAGCAGACATGAAAACCGAAGTGATGAATGGCGAACTCAAACTGTACGAGTTCAAACACTCCAAATGGTCAAGAGTGACTGATTCGGAATCGAAACATGTTCTGGACAAGGCGCCCGCTGTTGCCACAGGCGCAAGAATTGGTGATTGCTTGGTAAAAAGAACCAAAGGCACTGACTTCCGCATCAAACACGGTCAATCTGATCGAAAAGCTGTATTTTACAAGCATGGCGATTGCCATTTTATGCGTGGCAAGGCCCACCACTACGCCAACTAGACAGAGCAGCGCAAATCTACGAGAGAGCTTCTCAAGAAAAAGTCGAACTACCCTGACGGTACTGCCGCTATCGATTCAACAAACAACGGTGAAGTCGATGTCACAATCCATGAGCTGAACGGCACGATTGAAACATTTGACCAGGAAATCACTCTCGTATTTGATGTTGACGATGACCCGGTCTTCAACGCACAGTCTAAAAGGCAGTCCAGTCAAGATGAATTGATTGAGCTGGTGGCAAAAGAGGCAGATTCATACCTGGAAAAACTGACGAGCCAGGATGCAAAACGCATAATCAATGAACACATAGGTTGGGAGCATGACGAGGGTAAAGCTACAGCGTTGAGAAAGACATTTGGTGCGTTTCTGGCTGAAGCTGTGCCATCCCCAGCGGCATCCGGCGTTACGGGGCCAAATGATCTGGCATAGCTCTCACAACTTATTCATTTAGAAGCCAAGAACTATCTTGAAGGTCAGGATCAGTTTGAGCTGTCCCCGTCTGTTTCCGGCTCTTCCGTTGGGTACGGACTGGTCAATGGTCGCGCTGCTGCCTTGGGCTCGATCTTCGACTAAGTTGTGCAAGTCAGAAATATCCATACAGCCCAAAATAGTGCACCTGGCACTAACACCGGTAAAGCCCAATTCGATGGCGAGCTCAACCCAGGCGCTTGCATCAGGAATGCTCCGTGCAAAAGCTAATCCGTTTCGAAAGCACTGGCAAGGACCAACACGGTGTCAAGCCTGTCTAGTTCCAATCTTGCGTCGCAGATTACATCAGATAGCGGAAAATTGGCCGGACCGGTAGGTACTGTACTGTCCTCTCGTTCGCATCAGCGGTCAGACATTCCAGAAAAGCCCACCGCGCAAGAATACGTCGAAGTAAAATTGAAAGGCACTGTAACGGCATGGAGCCCTGTAGGTTGGGTGTTGCCGGGCGGCGCAGCTGTGGGCGGCATGGGTTTATTGGGATACAAGGTATTCAGACGCTGGCGACGGAGCTCTCGCCACGAGAGCAGAGCGAAGAAAGGCAATGGCTCCGGCGTTGTTGATACTGAATCTGCAGCGCGCAAACTCATTGCGATAAGCTGCAGCGAAAAACTTCCTGCTAATCAGATAGAAATCGCTAAAGCGGTCCTGGGTGAATTCAATGTCGACGCTAAAGAATTAACTGATCCGAAAGCACGAGAAGCGGCAGTTGCGATCATAGTCAGGCATGCAGAAGTATGAGACGAGCAATCCTTTCCAGGATGTTCGTCCACTGTTATAACCACCTCTTCACAACTAGTGCCAATTAAAAACGGAACAATCTCACCCAGAGCCGTGGTTCATCAATGCGATTGATTTTCAAGAGAAACGATCATTTCATGTGGCCTTCCAAGGTCTATCAATAATTGCTGTCATTTGATTAGAGAGACCAATTACACATTGATCAAACCTATCTGACTCGATCACCTTCGATTCATGGACGATTGCATGAGCATGCTGCCAGAACAAGGAGATGTAGCATCAGCAATTGACAGGCGTCTCTGCTTCTCCCTATCATCAGTGGTGGCGATCACTATCGGAGACGATCGCTTGACTTCAAACTGTAAGGAAACCAGCTGTGAAATACCTATCTCTCGTGCCCTTGGTTTTCATTGCCGCCTGTGGCGGCAGTAGTGGCAGCAGTAATGCGCCGTTGGATGATGGCACTGACCAACAGACTGAGTCTGAGTCCGAATCTGAGTCCGAATCTGAATCTGAATCCGAATCCGAATCCGAATCTGAATTCGAACCCGAGCCCGAGCCCGAGCCCGAGCCAGTAGTTTCAGTGCTCACCTTGGATAATCATGCCGATATCGTTGATAAGGTATTCGCTATATTCTCAGGTAAATTGTATGGGGACGATGTAATAACAGCACCTGACTACCCTGACCCCACCTATTATCGAACCTGGCCGATAGTCGATGGAGACACTGCCGAATTGATTTCTCAACCAGCAGATATTGTTTGCGAGAATGGAGGGACGTTGATCGTTGCGCCAGAAACTACTGGGTTTCATTCTGATAACCTGCTGACATGGCACTTTGATTTTGATAGTTGCCAATATGATGCAATTCTCTTCGATGGACAGCTGGCAACATCTATCTATGAATCCGTGAATATCGTTGCCACTGACTTCGTGCGAGATGATCAATCGAAAGTAGTTCGTCTTACCGGTGCGCTTGGCATGAGGAGTGGCGGAGATATCTACAGCTTCTGGAATACGCACGACGTAGAGTTCTCCAGGGAAACTCCAGACAGTTTCTTGATGATCGAGGCTTCGAACACGAGCTTCGACTACGGTCGCGGTTTGACTGGAAAATTTGTAGTGCAAGCAGATTGGACTGATGGCTTACGAATGAGTGTCGATGTCGATGGCGTCATTAATCCAGGCGAGGATACCGGTAGTCTCGTGTTGAGTTTCGACTCAGGCAACGTACTTTCTTTGAATGCTGAGACAGGAGATGTTGATACTGTTGAAATCACGGTAACTGCGGATGGGACAACCAGCACCATTACCCAACCGTGGTCGACGTGGTCTGACAGTTTTATTTTCCAGTCGGAGTCTCGCTTGTAAGCAACTCCGTTGCGTGAGCACGATGTGAACATCTCCGCCAAGACAATGTAACCTCCTCGAAAAGCAGGACGATCGCACGGGAAATCGGCGAGAGGACAGTCGATGGGCGGGGTACTTTGCAAGCAATTTGCGTGTTCGTTCAAACTGAATATCAAGTTCGGGACCGAATCCGCCGCTAGCCTCCGTTGAATCAATCTTGTATCGGTTCTGGCATTCCCGCCCTGGAACCCACTCTCCTTGATTAACGGATGCAAGCGCTATCCGGACAATCGCTAGAGAACCAGAACGAGGCCGCGCGATCAATGCGATCATTGACCAAGGAATACCGAGACATACTGGAGATAGCACTCGGCTTCAACGGGGTTTGCTGGTGGCTCATCGATCTGAAGGATGACCCGGGCAGCTACTATTGCAACTCACACATGTGCGATGCTTTTTCTCTGGATCCGGTGCTTGCGGTGCACTCGGTCAGAGACACCTGCCCCATCGCCGGGGATTACTTGAAGAACGTTGAACGCGAAAGTTCGGCCGATGCCGAGCGTGTCTTCAGTGACTACCGGCGATTGCTGAAAAAGGAAATCAGCGAGTATTCCAACGAGTTTCCCTACCTCGATCCGGCGTCAGGTATGACACGCCATTTCCTGAGCCGTGCCAAGGCCCTGAAGTTCGATGACGATGGCGAGATCGAACTGTTGTTCGGTATCGTCGAGGATATCAGCGACTTCGTTGAACAAAAGAATCTGCTGGAAGCAGACCGTGTTCGTTTCAAGAGGCTCAGTGAAGTGGATCAACTCACGAAACTCTACAACCGACGCCGTTTCGACACCCTGTATCATCAAGAGTGCACGCGTGCCATACAGGACAAAGCCCGGCTGGGAGTACTGTTTCTGGATATCGATTGCTTCAAACAGTACAACGACACCTATGGACATTCTGCAGGCGACCAGTGCCTGGCACAGCTGTCAGATGCCTTGCGCCATACCCTGGTCGAACCGACCGACACGGCATTTCGCTATGGCGGCGAGGAATTCGTGATCATTTCCGCAGACTCGAGCATCGAAGCGCTGGACTTGTTGTGCAAACGTGTGTGCGAGGCGGTCCGCGCACTACGGATTCCGCATGAATCCTCGCTGGTAGCGCCGTACGTCACGGTCAGTATCGGTGCCGCGGTCGGCTACATCAACGCGTCCGACTGCCTGCCACCGACTCACCTGGACAAGGCCGATGAGCATCTGTACCTGGCAAAGAAGTCAGGCAGCAACTGTGCTCGCACGATCGACCTGGATATTGTCAAGCCCCGTGATCGGCTGAAGCTGGTGTCCTGATCTCTGACAGATCAAGCCCTGAATTGCTTGTCGTACTATCCGAACAAACGGGTCTGCTGTTCATTGTCGGGTTGCCGTTGCAACACGTCATCGGTCACCTCCCCGTGCACGGATAATCCGCGCCACGAGCGAAACGCAGCGTAGGAAGGCCTTGCTTCATCGAGACTGAACGGTCCGATAGACCCGGCATATGGATTGATATTCCCACGGCGTCGGCACGGATCTGACAGCACCCTTTCATCAAGAAGCCGACGATTGACGTTGACACTGTCAAGGTAAAGAATCGAAAATCGGTCTCATGGACAAGACAGGCACTCGAAAGACCACGAAAACCGGCCACCACCACGGCGATCTGCGCGAGGCGTTGATTGCAGCGGGTATCGACATACTGCGGGAGAGTGGGGCCAACGGCTTGACCCTGCGCGGTTGCGCCGCGCGTGCCGGCGTCTCGCACGCTGCGCCTGCCCACCATTTTCAGGGCATGGAAGGCTTGCTCGTTGCCATTGCTGCACGCGGATTCCAGCAGTTCACCCACCTGATGATTCAGGAACGCGATGCTGTCAGTGTCGACCCCGGAGAACGACTGCTTGCCATCTGCCGCGGCTATCTGAAGTTCGCACGAGAAAACGCCTCGCTCTATAACCTGATGTTCTCCTCCGAGAGTGTCAGCTTCAGCGACGCCGATCTGGACCACGCATCAACCGCAGCCTATCAGGTACTGGTGGATGGCTGCGCCCCCTTCGAACCCGGCCCCGCTGGCGCAAAGGGCGTCGAGATCATGATCTGGTCCCTGCTGCATGGTTACGCAGGCCTTGCCCGCAGAGCCTGTTCGCCCGGTAGTCAGCACCCGATGAACGACATGCGCTTCGAGGATATCCTGCCACCCTTGCAGTTACGCGGCAGTTACGCAGCAGAAATGCGTCCCGCTGAAAGCGCCGCCGAAACCCGCTGAGCCTGTCATTCACCATGTTCTGCAAAGACCGTCTGACAGACTATCAACCCAATATCGTAGGCTCACTGGTCCTCGTGACTATCTGGGCTGTGACGTGTGGCTTCATGCTGTTCGCCATGAGACGGATTCCGTCCACCGGGGAGTCAGAGCCCGCCTACTTGTTGGCCACAACCATTGGTACAGCGATTTTTCTGGCCGGCTACTGCCATGTCACTGGCAGGGCTGTAGCAGATCTCTTCCACCCCTCAACCGCGCGGCAGCCGACCAAACTCCGCCAACTGGTGATACCGATCATCCTTGTCTCCGCCACGCTGTACCTGGTCGAGATCATGTATCTCTTTCGGTTCGCCCTGTTCGGTCCTGATGCGGTGGGAGGCATCGTTATCTCGGGCTCTACATTGAGTTTGACCGTCACACTACTCACTCTTCTTTCCCTGTGCGTCGCAACACCCTTGATCGAAGAGCTGCTGTTTCGGGGCATCGTGCTGCGCGGACTCCTGCAGAGAAACCCGGCCTGGCTGGCCATTGCTTTGTCGTCATTGTTGTTCGGTGTACTGCACATCGGCCCATCCAGCGCGCTCATGTCAATTGTGTCCGGCCTGCTGTTCGGTTGGCTGTACTGGCGCTCACGTTCCCTGCTGCCCAGCATACTCGCGCACGCTGCCATCAACTTCATCAACTGGGCCTTCTTTCAATTCCCGTTTGCCATTCAGACCTTGCCGTATGTCGTTGTGACCATTGCCGCCGTACCCATCGGACTGATCGCGCTTTTCCGAATTCACCGGATGACCGGAAGTGAGGATGCAGACTGACCCTGCATTGCCCTGTAGAGCGAGCAGCGGAACATCGGCATCTCGCTCCGAGGTGAGAGCGATGCCGCGACATCAGTCCCGATGCGCCTCTGCACCAGCGCCTTCTCAGCCAGCCCTGAACCAGAACGCAGAGTCACCGCCAAGCGTAGAAACCATCACGTGATTGTCGAGGCCGCAGCCACCGGGGCCGCCTTGCCAGCACTCCCCACTCGGGACGCCACGACCACGCCAATCAGCACCAGCACACAGCCGGCGAATTCAATGCTGTTGATGCGTTCGCCCAACACCAGTGCCGCAGCACTGAGCCCGAACACCGGCACCATCATGGAAAACGGGGCCACGGCACTGGCCGGGTGACGAGACAGGAGCCACGTCCAGATTCCACTGCCGGCAACAGTACCCAGCACGCAGGTATACAGCAGCCCCGTCACGGCCCACGGTGCATCCAGAGACGTCGTCAGACTCTGGCTGATGCGTTCCAGACCTTCCCACTTGATGGCCACGAGCAGCATGGGAATCGGCGGCACAACCGTCATCCACAGCGCCAGATGCAGTGGGTTTTCAGGCTTCGCGGCTCGGGATGCCAGATTGCCGAAGGCCCAGCCCAGACCACCGAGGACTACCAGCACAAACGGCCAGAGTTCTTCCACGCCGGCTCGCTGACTGCCAACCACCATGAGCCCGACAGCCGCCAGGATGACACCGATGATGCGCATTCTGCCAAGCCTTTCACCGGTGAACAGCACCGCGAGAATCACAGTGAAAGGTGCCGAGCTCTGCAGCACCAGGGAGGCCAGACCGGGTGGCATGCCTTCGGCCATACCCCAGTATAGAAACAGGAACTGCAACAGCCCGAACCCCATGCCGTAACCCACAAGATAGCGAATCGGCACCTGCGGTCGAGGGATGAAAAGCAATGTGGGAATGGCCACCAGCGTCCAGCGCAATGCCACCAGAAAGAACGGTGGATAGTGCTCCAGTGATGCGTGAATGGCGAGGAAGTTCACGCCCCAGAGTACGGCGACGAGCAGAGCCAGCAGGCGATGTTTGATAGGCATGTGCGCAGAATGATCCTGTCGACTCTTCAGCACAACTGAATTGTTCTTTAGCTACAATGAAGTATTTCTTAAAGGACGGCTCATGGCGATAGCACTCGATCCTCGTCACCTCGCCCTGCTGCGCGAACTATCGGCTCGCGGCAGTATCACCGCTGTCGCGGCGGCAACACATCGCACCCCATCTGCAATATCACAGCAGCTACGTGCTGCCACGCAGGATGTCGGCACAGCTCTGGTGGAGCGCAAGGGCCGAGGTATTCAACTGACGGAAGCCGGCAGACTAATGGCCGAGGCTGCCATTGAAGTGGATATTGCACTGGAGCGGGCGCGTTCGCGCGTGGAAGCCCTGCTGCATTCTCCGGAAGGCACGGTACGAATTGCAGCCCTGCCCAGTGCAGCCGAATACCTGCTGGCGAAAACCATCGTCGAGCTGGCAGATGAACCCATCGACATCGACTTTCAGGATGAGGATGTGGCGGAACGTACGTTCGCCGAGCTGGCACGCAACAACGATATCGTCATCGGACACAGCCTGGTGAGCCCCACCCCTGTTGGTGCCGAGGATCTCCACTGCGCCGTGATCTGCCAGGAACCCATTGACATAGCCCTGCCTGGCACGCATCCTCTGGCAAAGGCGAGCGCTATCCGCTCTTGCGATCTGGTCGGGGAATCATGGATCAGCGTGCCGGTGGGCTTTCCCTTCGACACCATTCTGCAAACCATCGAACAGATGACAGGCAATCCCGCCACCGTCACCCAGAGGGTGCGCGACAACCGCGTGGTGGAAAGCCTGGTGATCGCAGGCGTCGGCATCGCCTTGCTGCCGCGTTACACCACGCGACAGCGACAGGGGCTCGCTCTGCGCCCCTTGGCCGATATTGCCACACAGCGCTGGGTCGTGGCCCTGTCCAGAGCAGACCGAGCAGAACGCACCGTAGTCAAACGTGTGAACGAGATACTGCAGCGCGTCGGGCAACAGCGTGAGCGTGCCTGAAGCCAGGGTTGCGCTAATGGTAATCACCCAAGAAGCCCGCTTTGCTCAATGCCCTCGAAAGTTAACTGAACCGCTAGCGCCGAGAGCAGCACACCCAGGACCCGGTTAATGACGTGCATACCAGTGACGCCAAACAGTTGTTGACACTTGCCGGTCAACAGCAGCGTCATGAAGGTCAGCAACAGGATAGCCAGCAACGATACCATTACCGTCAGTTGCAGCACCAGATTTCCTTCAGCGTTCGCTAACAACAGGATGGCAGCACTCATGGCACCAGGGTCTGCGATCAGAGGCATGGCAATGGGGAAGACAGTAATGTCCAGCTTGCTCTTGGCTTCGTCTTCCTCACCGTCAGTGGTGGACGTACCACCAGTGTTGCGAGCGAATACCATTTCGATACCGATCAGCAGCAAGAGGATGCCGCCGGCGGTGCGTAGTGCGGCAATGGAAATGCCCAGGCTTCCCAGCAAGGCCTCGCCAATGAGGGCAAAGGCGACCAGAATGCCTGTGGCAATCAATGTGCCCCGGATGGCCATGGCGCGACGATGCGCGGCGGACTATCCGGCAGCGAGAGCGGCGAACATGGCCGCTACGTCCAACGGACCAATTGTTGCAAAGAAGGTGCCAAGCGCAATGCCGAGTTGATGGCAGCGCGCGTCATCAATGGACAATCGGATATCGGCAAATGGTACCGGAAACATCATTGCATTTTCCAAATACTGCAACACGCACATCCCCTCGCTCCGAGCCCTTATCCAGTACACCCTTATCGACTTGCTCGCCACAGGCCTGGCATCACACTAGACTGTACCGTCATACTCTCCGCGCCGGAACAGCAGGCGCTGTTGCGGACCAAGTCGTTCATTCGCCACCATCTGCACGACAACTCACTCGACCGACACCGAGTCGCCAGCCACACAGGACTATCCGTGCGCAGGCTCAATGCCATATTCGCCCGGGAAGGCCTCTCACTGAGCAGTCATGTCCGCCAGTTGCGCCTGGACGCCATCGCCAGCGAATTGCGAGACCTGCGTTTTACCCGTCTGTGCATTAGCGAAATCGCCATCAAATACGGGATGGAAAATCTGCAGTATTTCAAGACCGGTTTTCGGCGCCGCTTTCAGTGCACACCGCGAGATTACCGAATGCGTGCCAACTGATCGACAGGACTTGACCAACGTCGGCATCCATTATCGCCTTTCAGGCTGGCAAAACCAACTGAACGTACCCGGCTACATGTCACAAGCAACTACGCCCATCAGCCCCACAACAACCTCGCCCTGCAGTATGAGAATAGCGGTTTTGGTCGATTCTCCCGACGGAGGCACGCTTTGCGGCGCTGACTTGCGCAGCTGTCGAGCCCTGCCGACACCCGGCATGATAGGCTGCCAGCCGATGCTCAGCAGGCCCCATACTTCCAATATCGCATGACCGCGCATCGAATTCTTGCCTGGTTTGTGCCATCAGGATACATAAAGTACCCTCATCGCTGTGCGATTGCGTACCGAAACTCCCGATAGGCAAGCCGATAACCTGCTGCACTGCGTTCGCAGGCAACAAGCTCCAAGGTAATGGCTAACTGTTCTGTTCCATTCAGCTTAACAGGCCCTCCGCTGGCGGGCTCCTGAATTCATGTCGGGCGCTTGTCGTATCGTCTTATTGGATGATCTGCTCGTCACCACCCGGCAGGAAGCAAACCAGATAGCCGGAAAACACAACTTTCGGGTAGGTGTCATCATTTACCTGATTGCGGCAGAATTGTATTCAATGACAAATGAATCGACATGATATGGAAGCCGCCATAAACACACAACATCAGCAAGACAGGTACTGCTTACGCCCAGCATTCATTGTTCGTGTCAGGCCATCGACCAGATCTCCGACAAAATTGGCGGGTGATAACCCTTCATACCTCACCAGATGGAGTTTTGATTTCAACACAGGATGCCAGGCGTAAATGAAAACCGAAGTGATGAACGGCGAACTGAAATTGTACGAGTTCAAGAATGCTCAATGGTCAAGAATGACTGACTCGGGATCAAGACACGTTCTGGACAAGGCGCCCCCTGGGGTCAGCAATGCAGAAAAAGGCGACTGGTTGGTCAAGCGTACCAGAGGTACTGATGTCTCTATCAAGCGTAGGTCTACCGATCGAATGGCTGTGTATTACAAACATGGGGACTGGCATTTGCTGCGTGGCAAGGCTCACCATTCTGATAGCCTGGCCGAGCACCGTAAATTCACAAGAGAACTTCTCTCAGCGATATCCGGTTATCCCAACGGCACTATCGCGGTGGATCAAACCAGCAACGGTGATGTTAAAGTCAATGTCTATAAACTGGATGGCCAAACTGAGACATGGAAAACTGAAGTCCGCGTCGAGGTTGATGCCAATAAGGAACCGGTGTTCAACGCAGAGCCACAAGGCCGTTCCAGAGAAGACGAGTTAATGGAACAAGTGGCCAGAGAGGCGGATCTCTATGCGAACAAACTGAAAAGTCAGGATGCAAAACGCATTATCAACGAGTACATAGGCTGGGAGCATGACGATAGCAAGGCCACAGCATTGAGGAAGGAATTGGGAGCGATTCTGGCTGAAGCTGTGCCGTCTCCGGCAACCTCAGGCGTCACCGGGGCTAATGATCTGGCACAACTGGCATTGAATATTTATACAGAAGCCAGAAACTATCCGCAGGGTCAGGGAGAATATGAACTTCCCACGTCGGTTTCAGGCTTGTCTGCAGGGTCCGGACTGGTCCACAATGGCATTGCTGGCCTGGGTTCTATCATCGACTATGTCATTCAGGTCAGGGCAATCCACACGGCCGAAAATACAGCACCCGGCACAACAACCGGTAGAGCTCAGTTTGACGGACAGCTCAATCAAGCAGCGGCATCGGGAATACTCAGTGCCAGCAAGTCCATTTCAAAGGCGTTGGAGTTGACGAACACCGTGTCGAGCCTGGCAAGCTCCAACCTGGCCTCTCAACTCGCATCGGCCACCGAAAAAGCGGCTGGGCCGGTGGGTACGCTTATCTCGTTCGTGTCTGCTACCAGGCATTCCAGGAAGGCACACCGCGCGAGAATACGTCGAAGAAAAATCGAGCAGCATATGATCAGTGCATCCGGACAGGAGGTTGATGTTCAGTTACAGCGATGCATCAGTTTTCTATTTCACAAAATGGGAAGGCGCTTCAAGACGCAGGTTGGTAATGCAACAGTTGCATCAGTCTCGTTTGTCGCAGGAGCGAGCGGAGCAATCGCCGCAGCGGTTTCAGTGGGAGCTGCAACGGCATGGAGTCCGGTAGGTTGGGCTTTGCTGGGAGGGGCAGCTGTGGGCGGCATGGGTTTGCTGGGATACAAGGTATATCGGCGCTGGACACGGAAGTCTCGTCACGCGAATAGAGCCAGCAAAGGAAATAATGCAGGTGTGGTTGATGCACAATCTGCGGCGCGAAAACTTATCCAAATAAGCTGCAGCGATAAACTCCCCCCTCATCAGATTGAAATCGCTAACGCGGTATTGAGCGAATTCAATGTTGATGCAAGTGAATTGAAAGATCCCGGAGCGCGAGAAGCTGCAGTTGCAATGATAGTAAGGCACACAGAGGTTTAACTGGTGCAGTGCCTGCTCCGGCTATGCAACTGATATACGAGAGATCACTGGCAAAGACAGAACAAATGAGATACAGCGCAGCTGTCATCGCAGAAGCGAGTCCCTGAGAAAGGGCGTTCTCAGCATGAACATCATCTTCCTCGGCAGGCCTGTCTCAGCCTGACCTCGTGGAATGAACAAGCCCTCCCAAGCTATTACACGAGCCAGCACCGCCGAATGATCGTCAGTCCTCTTTCAAAGTCTAAAGAACCCCGGAGAGCTTGCGACACATCGCTTCATGACTCGCGTGAAACTGCTCATGCTTCCGAGCAAATTCGTCGTGGGCCCGATGCTGCTTCTCGTGCTTGGCATGAGCCGCATCGTGTCCTTCGCCGTGGCCCGTACGCTCATGCTCACGAATCTGCTCCTCGTGACGGGCCATCTCGGCCTCATGCGTGGCGATCACCTGCTCATGCTCGAGCTAGATGCGCTTCGTGCAGGTAGAGCTCGGCCTCGACGCGGCGCAAAGCAGCAAGAAGATTGCTGTGCTCGATACGCCAGGTACGATGTTTAGCCAGTCATCTCTCATGATCTGCCCGGCCGCATTCATGGTTACCCAAATCATGCTTGTGTTCGTTGTTTATCTGAATTCCTTGTCGCTTGGTGAAGTCTACAAATGGAAAAGGGAGCCTTGCCCGAGTGACGTCGACGCACTTCTGCACATGTTTTTTCGACGCACCAAAACGGTGCTCCACTTGCATTAGCATACGATCAAACCATGCACTGACGCGCATGACACGCCACCCGAATGGCCTGTCCTGAACGCTGCTGAAACGATCTATCTGGCGACGGCGACAATCTGAGTTCCAGCCGAAGGTGCAAGCAATCACACGCAACACCACTTGAATGTGAAGCCGCGTTAGCTGGACGCAACCGCCATGATTGCATCGGAAAAAAGCGGAATATCCGTGAATCGCAAACCCGCAATGTTCACCCGACCACTGTCGCTGCCGTAAATGCCGTGCTCGGCACGCAGCCGTTGCATCTGCTCCGTGCTCAGTGGCAGAATCGAAAACATGCCCTTGTGCTGTCGCAATGCCTGGAACGATTCAGGCGCACCCTTGCCGTCCAGCGTGTCACACAAGGTGGTGCGCAGCGACGCCACCCTGCGACGTATGGCATCGAGTTCGGCGATCCACTGCGCCTGGTTGTTGAACACGACATTGGCCACAGCAGCCGCGTGTTCTGGCGGCATGGAATAATTCGTCCGGGCCAGGTTTTCCAGATTGCGCAGGGTGTTCGGCAGCATGGCCGCGTCAGGTGTCACGATCATCGCAGCCCCCAGGCGATCACAATACAAGCCCATGTTCTTGGAACAGCTGGCTGCGCAGAGCACCAGGGGCAGATTCTCTGCCAGATGCCGCAACCCTGCGGCGTCTTCGTTCAGACCATCACCAAAACCCTGATACGCAATGTCGACCAGAGGAATGAGGTTGCGCTGTGCACAGAACACGGCAATCTCTGCCCAATCCTCTGCACTGGGATCAATCCCCGACGGGTTGTGACAGCATCCGTGAATAAGCAGAATGTCCCCGGCGCGGGCGTCCGTCAGGCTAACCACCGCCCGATCCAGATCGAGGCCTGCGCCACCTTGCCGCCAACTATAGTCGCGCACCTGCAGTCCTGCCGCCTCGAAGATGGGACGGTGGTTGATGTAGCCGGGATCGGTTGTCCACACGCTCGCGCCGGGCTGTGCCAGCTTGATGAGATCGCCCAGCAAACGAAGCGCACCCGTGCCTCCCACGGTCTGAATGGCAGCCGCACGCTCAAGCGTTGCAGACCCTTCGCCCAACAGCAACTGTCCCATCGACGCATTGAAGGCCGTATTGCCTGCCAGAGCGCGGTAGGCTTTCGAGCTGGCTTGTGCCGCCAACTGTCGTTCGGCCTCTTTCACCACATCGAGCGTGGGCGTCTGCCCGGTCTCGTCACGATAGACACCCACGATCAGGTCCATCTTGTCAGGGCGAGGGTTGGCCTGAAACTCAGCCGTAAGCCCCCAGATGGGATCGGGAGGGTGCTTGGGTAGTTGATGCAGCAAAACCGGTATCTCCTAGGATTTGTTCGCGTGCCAGATGCCTGCGCAGATGACAACGACAGCAACCAGAATGGGAAAGCTGAGCGTCTCGCCCAGAATCGGCCAGGCCAGAATGCTCGTCAATGCCGGTGCAGCCGCCCCCATCGCAGCGGATCTATCCGTTCCCAGCAATCGGATCGCCACGGCGTAGGTGAGGCTCGCCACAAGACCAACACCGACGCCCTGCACAAGAATGAATACGATCAATTCACGGGCCGGACTTGTAAAAAGGTTGCTCGGCACCGTACCGCTGAAGATCAAGGGCAAGAGGACCAGCGCGGAAGGGACCGAGACGAGTGCACCTGCCGCCATCGGGTCCAGCCCACTGCGGCGCAAGCCGATGGTATAGGCGCCCCAGGCAAGGCTGGCCATCAGCAGGCAAGCTGCACCCGATGCAATATGGCTGACACTGGCATTGGAAGACAGTACCAACAGCAAGGCACCACAGGAAATGATCAACAGCGCACGGGCCCCTCGATAGGTAGGCTTTTGCCCGAAGACGAGCCACATCAGTAGTGCAACCGACACCGGTACGGTCCCCGCAATCAGTGCACCGACATGGGTCGCCGAAGTGAACCCGCCACCGATAGCTGCCAGGATAAAAAACGGCGCGCCACCGCCAACGACGAGAGCCAGAGCATTGCACAGCGCAAGCGCACGCAACTGCTCTCGACGCAGCCAGAGAAAAGGCCAGAGGACCAGCGCGGGCACGCAGGCACGGATGAACGCAACATCGGCCACTTCCAACCGGGCACTCTCGGTGGCTCTCGTTGACAACGCGAATCCGGCCCAGATGGAAAGCGTGATGCCCATGGCGATATACCCGATGATCCCATCACGAGAACGCGTCATCGCGGGAAAAGACATCTTCAGAGCGGCGCTCGCGTAGGCCATGCCATCAGGATCCAGTTGAGAATGCGCGCAGATTAAGGGTTTCTCGGCGGCATTAGCTTGCCATGTATTGCCTGTTGAACTAGTTTACTGGCAGGATCTGCCACAAATTGACGGAATATGGACAAAAAAGACCGGTTGATCATCAAAGCCTTGCAGGAAAACGGCCGGCTGACCAACCAGGACCTGGCTGAACGGGTCAACTTGTCACCGTCTCCGTGTTTACGCAGAACGCGCGCGCTCGAGGCGTCTGGCGTCATCAAGGGTTACACTGCAATCGTTGACGAGCAGGCATTCGGACTGCCTATCACGGTCTTTGTCCGGATACGCCTGTCTGAACACACGGGCGCGGCGGTTCAGACATTCGAAGAGCAGGTCCGCTCACTTGACCAGATTCTGGATTGCTACGTCGTTACCGGCAGCGACGACTACATCCTGCGGGTCTTGACCCGAGATCTGGCCGATTACGAGCGATTTGTTCGCGAGCGCCTGCATCGCATCCCGGGCATTTCTTCCATCGACACCAGTTTTGCCTACGGAACGGTCAAACGCTCGATGTCGTTTCCGCAAACCGATGTCTGATGCAAGGCGTTGCGGGTGTCAGGCCACTTGGCCATGTGTATCCGCTTATCAGGGAACTGACAGTCAGCAGAGAACAGCCGAATGTGGCCAGTGCATCCTTGATACGTGATTCCTGGAAGCCGTGCATGAGAGGCCACGGCTCGTCCGACCGATAGCGGCACACCTGTGTCCGCGGCGGGTTCGCGATCGGCCTTCGCTCATGCCCCTGACCAATCCACCACCGAGTTCGGGGATGCCAGTTTTTCCGGAATGATGTCAACCGATTCCTGGCTCAGGCGTTAACGCAGGTATTGAACCATTGGACCATCCTCGAATTGCCATGAACTCCGCCGGAAGTCAGCCTGCCAGAGCCTTGTTATTGATCGCCATTTCCCATCTGTTGGTATCCTGCAGCAGTGAGGGGGAGGACGACACCGCCCTCGAGTCTGCCACGGAGCCGGTAAGCGAGACAGATACCGACACGGTGCCCATCAGCACCGATCAGACCATCAGCTTCGGGACGGTGAGAACCATCGAGATGAATGGTGTGGTCTTCGCTTCATTGCCCGAGGCCGAGGTCAACGCCGATACCGCCACGGCGCAACTGGGCCGACTGCTGTTCTGGGATCCGGTTCTGTCAGCGGACATGGACACCGCCTGCGCAACCTGTCACTTGCCGGAGTTCGGCTATTCCGACGGCAGACAACGTTCTGCAGGAACCGGAGGCGTCGGTACCGGGCCGGAGCGCAATCCGGGACAGATCGGACAGGTCCAGCGTAACGCTCAGACGATTCTCAATACGGTCTGGAACGGCATCAACGAGCTCGGTCTGTTTGATACCGAGACGGCGCCGATGTTCTGGGACAGTCGCGTGCAGGGTCTGGCAAACCAGGCGCTCGAGCCGATTCGTTCTCGCGAGGAAATGCGTGGAGACAACATCAGCCTGGAAAACATCGACGCTGAAATACTCTCTCGCTTGTCTGGCAATGCCGAGTATCAGAGCCTGTTCGATACGGCATTCGGTACCAGCGAGATCACCATGGCCCATGTGGGTCAGGCGCTGGCCGACTATCAGAGCACGTTGGTAGCCAACAATGCGCCATTCGATCGCTGGATGCGTGGAGACGCCGACGCCATGTCCGAGCAGCAACTCGACGGGATGGCCCAGTTTGCACAAACCGGTTGCGCCGACTGTCACAGTGGTCCGATGTTTTCCGATTTCGATACCCATGTGCTGGGTGTCAGAGAGGCCAACGGTCTTGACACACCCGATAGCGGTGACGGCAGCTTTGCCTTTCGTACTCCCACACTGCGACAACTTGAATTCACGGGTCCCTATTTTCACGGTGGGCAGGATAATGATCTGGATGACGTGGTCGACTTCTACGACAATCCGAACAACTCGGAAAATCCGAATGTGGCCAACAACCAGCTGGATCAGGATTTTCGAGACTTGCCCAATATCAACAACAATCGTCGCAATGCGATCGAGGCCTTTCTCGGTGCCTTGAACGATGGCGATTTCGATCAGAGCCGCCCGGCCCGTGTACCCAGTGGCCTTCCGGTGGGCGGTGCCTTGTAGGCACAGACCGGATGGCATCCGCAGGCAAAGGCGAGTGCTATCCGCTCTTGCGATCTGGCTGGGGAGTCATGGATCAGCGTGCCGATGAATGGTTCTTGACGCGATCTGCACACCGGCAAATGGCCTCTGGATTCATTCACCATCAAATTCCTCGTATTCAATATCCACGATTTTCCAATTCAGACCCTCGTGGATATATCGCTGGTAAACAGATCCAAAGTCTGGCTTATCGGCGAAAGCGAATCGCACATCAAAGGTTCCATCGTCCCGCAATCGGGGTTCGGAGGTAATAACAAGCTCACTGGTTTTACTCAGCTCATGCATATCCGCAGCCTTGTCGTACAGGTACCGGTATTTGTATCCGATGGTGTGGACAGAACCTTGATGAACGAATCTGCTGGAAACGGAGTCTTTGAATTCCTGGAAATCACGCGCAAACAGAGAATCGGAGAAGGCTTCCACCGATCTGGCAAACAACACGGTTGTGCTTTTGAGCAATTCCTGTAGCTCTATGCCTGTAGGCACTACAGGAGCGTATACATACTTGCCTCCCGAAGATATCGTGCCGGGTGCTTCACCCGGTATATAGGCTGATCGGAGTTTCACGATGGTGGAGTTCGCTGGAAATGTCACTACCGGCTTGTCATAGTTCAAGCCGATGATACGTTTTTCGCCATCCGCGTTGATCACCTCATAATTGGCGTGTCGATCATAGACCACGTTTACCTCGCTACTCTCGCTGCCTTGCAACAGCTTCCAGGACTCAAGCTGCAACAAGCCGTTTTGCTCGACGAACTCACTCAACCTGGCCTTGCCTTCGGCGCCGCCTATCACGGGAATGAACATGAAATAGACCTTCGTTTCATCACCATTCTGCAGATGAACAAAGAAATCCTGCACACTGGATATTTCGTTGACAGCGGCGCTGCTCGAATCTGCAGAATTCGCTTTCGGTACCGTGCTACATGCCGAGATTGAAAACAGGAAAAACAGAATGACGATACCGTTGATGAATGACATGTTCTGCTCGTCGTTGCTGACAGATGATCGTGCTGCCCGAAGGAATTGGAAAAAATCTGCTGGGTATTGCAGCCAGCAGTACAGCTCACATCAACCGATAAGCAGATAAAGCCAGCTCTTGGGCATCGATCCGCCTGCGCCGTTGTCACAGACCATTGATCTCGACGGATCATCGGGATGGCTGATACCAGCGCGAAGCGCATTGATCACGTCTCGCTCCAGAGCATGAAAAGCAATATCGGATTTAGGATTGGCTTCGCCGTAAATGGGGCACATGAGCTTGAACACAGGTTTCTTTCGCTCATGCTCAATGCGCCGTGTTTCCAGATCGCTGGTAATTCCGATATAGAACCTGCTGAAGCCCGGCTTGTTGACGTAGGTATTCAAGACGTCGCGCACATGCCCGATTATCGCCTCGTTCACCAGAACGCTTCGCTGAAATTCATGCTTGTGTGTGAGAGTAAGCGGCATTGTCCAGTTCTCCATTGATCAGAATATTTCTGATGGAACGCGTAACGAACCTGACTGCATTGCAAGCGAACACCCCTGAATGGAATATCGCAAAGACGAAACGACACGCCAGCGGTGCTCTGAATAGTCTACCTGAACCGCGCTGGGCGCCGATAGAAAAAGGCAGGCGCTTTATATTTCCTGCGGCTCGATTTTGAAGGCACAGACGAGTTTGATAGTCTTGAACTTCAGTTGCCAAAAAGCGTCCCCAAGGAGGTTGGTGAGTTGGCTACCGAATCTCAGCGCAATGAAAATCGCTCGACCGGACGAGTAGAACGAACACGTCTTCACGAGCAACTGGACGATTTGCTGAACATGGGGGCTGTATTCCTGTCCGGCAGCGCCGGTATCGGCAAGACGATGCTGGTTTCTACCTATGCAAGGGCGAGGGAACTGCCGCTGTTCAGTATTCGCATCCGCGATGAGGACATCGATCCGTTCAACATCCTTGTTCGCATCAACCTCCTGAGCGCATCGCTGGGCGCCTCGACCCATCCCGAACCCCAGACACCCGACCCCATGGCCGCCGGCAAGCGGGCTTTCTCACGCCTCTTTGACACCTGCACTGACAGTTGTGTTCTGTTCTTCGATGATTTTGAACGTCTTCCCGATGACAGCGTGACAATGGCCCTGCTGGCCCAGGTGCTGAGTGAGCTTCCGGCTCACTGGAAGATGATATTCGCCAGTCGCCAGGGGACTCCCGCCGTGTTTGCCCGGGCGGAAGCCTCAGCGCGAATAGCCATGATGCATGAACACGAACTGCGACTGACAGAGCTGGAAGCCAGAGAGGTGGCTGTTGCTCATGCCCTGAAGCCACTGACTGAGGACAGCTTGCAGACGATCGTCAGTCTGGCAGACGGCTGGGCTGCCCTGGTGGTGCTGTTGGCTCGAGCTCCGCGCTTGCAGAACACGACACTACCTGGCGACAGGCTACCGGACGTGGTGTTCGACTACTTCGCTCAGGAGGTCCTGGAGACCTTGCCGCCGGACAGTCAACGAGACCTGAAGACCATCGCCGTGCTGCCCGAGCTCAGCGAAAGCGTGGCTGCCTGCCTTACAGGCGATCCGGTCACGGTTTCCCGTCTGGCTGATCTGGCTGACAGACACTTCTTTCTTGACCGTGTCTATTTGCGGCGGGAGCGTAGCGACACTCGCGATGCACCTGCACGTTATCGAATGCATGCCCTGTTCAGAACCTTTCTGCAGCAACGCCGTAATCAAGGCCTGGATGAGGACGAAAGAAGACGACTCGACCTGCAGGCAGCCACGATTCTCGAAGACCAAGGTGAGTTCGAAGCTGCAATCGTTCTGTATCTACAGTACGGCAACCTGGCAGCAGCCACCGATGCCATCAAGGCAGTGGCACCCAGGCTCGTCTTCGAGCAGAGACATGCAACGCTTCTATCCTGGATGGCACAGCTGCCGCAAGACCAGGTGCGCCAATGCTCTCGGTTATCGATGTGGGCCGGGGCCGCGAGCATGCTGACAGACCCTGTCGCTGCCCGTCAATGGTTGACGCACAGTATCGAGACAATGGGGTCTGACGAGAATGCGAACGGCATCCTTGCCTGTTGCCTGGCCATCGATACATGGCTGTTGCACTGGGATGATTTCCACGGCATGGACGTGTGGATCGAACGGCTTGAAGGCCGCCTTGCAATCGGCGAGGGAGATCTTCCTCCCGACCTGCAGGCACATGTCTGCTGCGCCATGCTCAATGCAAGCCTGTTTCGTGGAACCGACGCGGCCGTGAGAGACCATTGGTACGATCGTGGTACAGAGCTTCTGGACCAGGCGAGTGACCCCACGGTCTACATGATGCTCGCTCAAGCACTGGTGGTTTCTCCCACCTGGAGCGACAACGTGGCACGTGCCGATCTGGTGCTGGACAAGATCGAGAAGACCTTGTTCAACGACGGGCACCCGGGGCACCCGGACCCCCTGTCTGAATTGTGGTTCCGCTCGTTCGAGATTGCCCTGCGCTGGTATGGGGCGGACCGAGAGGGTGCCGAAGCGGCGTTACTGCGCGGACAGCGCTGTGCAGAAGAAAGTGGCGCTCGGTTTTCCGATGTCTTGCTGCCCTACCATGCCGGTATTGCCTGTCTTATTGCGGGTGATGTCGCTGCCGCGCACACTCATGCAGACCGTGTGTCAGCTGCGACGCAATCGGAACAGATGATGAATGTCGTCTGTCATCATCAGTTGCAGGGCATGATTGCCTGGCATGAACACCGTTACACCAACGCCTTTTCCCATCTTCAGGAAGCCGCTGATCGTGCGATGCAGGCAGGAATGGTCTTTGCCGCTGCTTGGTTGTACGGCGGTCTGGGTGTTGTCTGCATTGATCAGGGTAACCATGGCCAGGCACGCAGCTGGTTCAAGCGAGCCAAAGAACACGTGGACAGGCTGAACCTGAGTGGCACCCGGGTCGATATCCTGATGGGTGAAGCCTGGATGAGCCTGCGCTCGGAAGACACCGCCAATCGGCAGGAACTGCTGCAACAGGCATTGTCGGCGGCAAGCCGGGACGCGCGGGTTGCCAGCGCCTGGTGGAGCCGCGCCATGCTGTCGGAGCTGTGTGGTACTGCGCTGAGCATGGGCGTCGAGACTCGGCATGTGCACCATATCGTAGCCGCGCATCAACTGCCGCCGAGTCCGTCCTTTCGGCATGTGGAAAACTGGCCATGGCAGATCAGGATCAGGTTGCTGGGCAAGCCCGCCATCGTGGTGGATGGGAAGGAGCTGACGATCGAGTCTCGCCGGCAATCCAAGCCCATGGAGCTGATATACGCACTGGCAGCACTGGGGGGAGATGTCCCTGCCGAGAAGCTGGCAGACATGCTGTGGCCCGATGCTCTGGGCGATGCTGCCATGGATTCGTTCAAGACCACCTTAAACCGGGCCCGGCGCAAACTGCGCGTGGAAGATGCTTTGCGCCTGTCGGCAGGCAACTTGTCCTTCGCGGCCGACCTGGTTTGGGTAGACGTGATGGCGGTCCTTGCCCTGTCCGGAACCGGGACAGAGCCCGAAAACGCTGCAGGGACCCGCACAGCCTCCAGCGAGGATGATCGCGAGTCAATGGACAGCCAGGTCATCGCGCTCTACCGGGGAGACTTGCTGGAACAGAGCCACGATGTGTGGGCTGGCAGGGCACGTCAGAGAGTGCGCGAGTTGTGGCTCCGCGCCGTGTTCCGACGCGCCGAGACCTTGACCAGCCAAGACCGACATGCCGATGCCGTCAGCCTGTATGAGCATGCACTGGAATGCTCCCCGTCGGTTGAAGTGCTGTACCGAAAGGGTATGCAGGCCTGTCTGGACGCAGGCTTGCCTGACGAAGGTGTACTGCTGTACGAACGTTGCCTGCTGCAGTTGAACCACGCGCCCGATGCATCCACCAAAAGACTTCACCAATCACTGAGCGCTGCACGCAGCGCGTCGTAAGCAGGGTATATCGGCACGCAGGCTGTCGCTGGATCTTGCGCATCCTGCAGGAAGAGTGTTTATTTCTCAGGATTCACTGGCACGCCGTACGTCGCGATGCAGTGCCATGTTTGCTTTATCAATTGCAGTACATCACGTTGCCGACCGAATTCAGACCAACTATCCGGATCGCTTGTTACCGCGTTCGCTACGTCACCCAGTCGGCACGCATCGACGTAGCCGTCTTGCCAGCAATACGCCATGAATCCGAGCACGTTCTCACCCCGAAAATCTGATGGAACCGTTTGTATCGTCAAGCGAAGCGCTGGTCGCCAAGTCACGCGGATTCGGGCGTTGGCGGCCAGTTGGTCGATTTTTCTACCGGCCTCTGTTCCCTTGAGCGATGAGTCTGCCGAAATGAACGCGACATCTCTGTTGATGACAAGATCTCCGTGTACCTGCACTTCGATGATGTCGTCAAGATTACGACACAGTCTAGATTCGTGTTCACACACCTGCGGTTTCACCAATCTGCTCGATAATGATCGTAACGAAGTGCCTTTTCTATCGATCTCTCCATCGCCGGAGTAATCCGCATGAAGTGCGCTGAGTATCAAGTCCAGGGAGTCAGGCGTACCCGTGTTTTCCGGTTCCAGATGGCTGTCCCCATAGGACAAGGTGCATCGTCTGTGCACATGTGTTAGCGACGACGTATTTCCGCGCTTATTCGCCGCTGTCTGAGCGGATGGCACAACCAAGTTTCCCCGGCCATGGCCACTTGAGCGGCGCCGGTGCGGATCCGCTGACTCACACTGTTCACTGAGCTACCGGCTTGTTCTTCTTTGTCGCCGTGCGAGTCGGTTTCTTCTGCGCCGATCGTTTTTTGGCTTCATGCATGCGGTAGGACTCGCCACTGATGACCAGGATTTCGGAATGGTGGATCAGATGCATATTCCGGGGCTTGTTGATCACTGATTCTGATCCATGATGATCACCCGTTCTGATTGAAGGTGATCATCGATTCTGCTCCGAAGGTGATCACTTTTGGTCTCTGACCAGAATCGCTGATCAACTTGTCAGAATCACTGATCACGATGCCAGAATCAGTGATCACCATCGATCAGAATAAGATCTAACGCATTGTTTTTATTAGTCGTTAAGCTGCGCTCTCATTTCAATAGAGC
>CANLNQ010000043.1 GCA_947492525.1 uncultured Granulosicoccus sp. | reverse complement strand
GCACGAACGCACGAACGCACGAACGCACGAACGCACGAACGCACGAACGCACGAACGCACGAACGCACGAACGCACGAACGCACGTAGCGTAAGTCGTGGCACGTCGCGCATGCCACATAGGTCACGTCACGCAGTCTAGGCGATCACTTTCAGGCCGCAGCCGTCTCCCTCACCGACCTGCCCATCAGTTCGCGACTGACGTCATAGGCCAGGGGGGCCTGATTCAGGGTGTACAGATGGAATTCATTGACACCTTCGCGACGCAGTCGCTGACACAATTCAACGCACTGTTCCACAGCCGCACTGCGGCGGGATTCTTCCGAATCAGCCGTGGAAAATCGGGTAAACAGGTGATCGGGCACAGTCGCACCACAGCGGCTGCTGAAATCAGCCACTTTCTGAATATCGTGGATGGGCAGAATACCGGGAACGAGAGTCTGCTGAATACCGATACCGCTCGCTCGGTCGCGAAATCGCAGGAAGGTATCCGCTTCGAAGAAAAACTGTGTGATCGCGCGTGTTGCTCCGGCATCCAGCTTTTCCTTCAATCGAAACAGATCCGCATCTGCAGACGGGGCTTCAGGGTGGACCTCCGGATAGGCCGCCACAGTGATATCCCGTGAAGTGTCTCTGGCCAGCAGTCTGACGAGGTCTGATGCGTGCGCGAGTGTTGGTTCTGCTGGTGCCTGATTGTCGGCTGCGGAGCCGGCACTGTCCTTCGAAACCGCAGCTGCACCTTTCGCGGTATCCGTCCCTGTCGCACTTGTCGTCGATGCACCTGTCTCCGTTGCGCTGTTATCACCACGAAGCGCGAGAAAGCGGTTGATGCCCAGTGCCTTAAGCTTTTCGATCATCACCAACATCTGCGCTTCAGTCTGACCGGAACAGCTCAGATGAGCGGTAACGGGCACCGTAGCATCCTTGACCAGGTTCTCCAGCACGTCGAGACTGGCTTGGGATGTCGACCCCAGCGCACCCCAAGTCATTGATATATAGGACGGTTTCAGCGTCTGCAGGCAACCAAGGGTCTGCCAGAAGCGGCGCTGCTGGGCGTCACTGCGAGGCGGGAAGAATTCGAACGACAATGATGGCTGAGACATGATTTAGACATATAAGGATATGTTTATATGTCGACATCTTCCTACAAAAACCTGAGCAGCACAAGTGAAAGATGCAAAATACTCATCCACACCGGCTGGATGTACCCCCTGGCGCCCCATATGCCGGGTCGGAGGCCGGACACTGGCCTTCTGCGGCGTAATCGGATGCATCAATCAGCACGGGACTCTCGCCAAGACCGAATTCACCACCGTCACACTGCCCGGTAGCTGAATCACCTTCAGACCCACCGTTGCTACCATCGCCGACGCCACCCGCAGGCACACTGCCCCCGCCTGCCTCGATTGCGCCATCGGATGCCTCTGGCTCGGTCTCTGGCGGCAAATTGGCCAGCACGATTTCGTCTTCCCAGGCTTCTGATTGCATGCGAACCGTCGCTACCGATTTAAGCGGAAACTTGTTGCGCTGGTAATAGAATGCGTTCGCCGGATCAACAACCGCCATCGCCTGGCTGATCAATGTATTGACGAAAGGCACTTTCAGATCCACGCCGTGTGTCACTTCGATCTTCAGCAGATTGGCATCACGAAGGCTCAGCCCCGATGTATTTCCCACCTTGTGCTCACGGTGCCGTAAATGACTGTTGGGCAGCACACGACGATCAAACTCCCGGCTATTGATTCCCCAGTCATCAAAGGCTGCGGTAGTCGGGTTGAGGATCTTCACTCGGGTACTGGAGGCATCCAAGACAGACGCCGAAGATCTCGCAATGGCCTGAGCTGCACTCTGGGCGCTACCGTCTCCTCCTTGCAAGGGTGCCAGCCTCAGACCCAGTTCCTGACGCATGAGGTCGAGCTGTGCGTTATTGGTGGCACCGGTTCTGGCCGCCTCGAAGGTTGCGTAATTAAGAGTGGTCTTGCCGTGATAGATCAATCCGGCTTGCACCGAGGTCATGCCGACGATCAGAACCAGTGGCGCAGCGATCACGAACTCGGCGAGAGTAGCGCCTCGCTGAGTGTTTGAAGGCCTGCCTGCCCGGGGTTTGCATTCCATTGCTTGTGTCTCCTTGTCTTGTCAGCGCAGTAGTTGCGTCACGCTGTCGAGGCGTAGCTGCGCGGCTTGTCGTGCCGGGTCTGTTGGGTCCATTGCCTGCCAGGCCTTCAGGCTGGCAAGCTGTGCACCGAGTAAATGAGCGGTGGACAGGTTGAACCAGGATTTCCCCTGCCTTGCATCCTGCTGTAAAGACGATTCAAAGGCATCAATGGCTCGATCATAATCTCCCTGTTGAGTCAGGGAGTTTCCCAGCCGGAACCACAAGTATGGATCCTCCGGCATTTCCATCAACACCCTTTGATAGAGCTCGGACGCCTCCTGCCACTTCGACTGTCGATAGGCGGATTCCGCCTGATCAACCTGTTCGAAAAGGGCTTGAGCGGCGTCGAGTCTTTCTGCTCTCTGGTCACCGGCAGTGCCGATGCTCTCTGCCTCAAGCATTCCCATGGATCCACAGGATTGCAGCGAGAGCATGGACGATGCGAGCAACAGGATTGCGGCCAGCTGTCTGGCTCGATCTGACATCTTCAACGCCAGCGCCCTTGGCTGGGAACGAATGTCTGACCGACACCCAACCCGATTCGGCTGGCAGTCCCATGCGCCACCTCGACTACCACAGACGCCTTCCAGCACAGACTCATGCGCTGTGGTTCCACGGTCTTGAGTTTGAGAATCACGCCATAGCGATTCATGAAGACGACATCGATTCGCTCTTTCAGACCGAAGGTGTGTATGGCCATGCACGGCCGAATGATCAACGCATCGGTCGGGCCCAGTGGGGGAACACCATGCAGACCACGCATTCGCCGGAAGAATGTGCAGGCATCATAGGCATACAGTAGCGGTGCGCTGAGTCGTCGCAGTGTCACCTTGTTTTCGAGATAGGTGTTGGCACGCTGCGCCATTACCTTGCCGATTATCATCATCTATCTTCCTCCGCGGATAGCTTGGTTCAGGTTCAATTCCCGGTGGTCTGTCCTGCTCGGTTTATATCGCCGGCAATCACTTCAACGCTGGCCCTGGCAGTACTGCCACCGGCCAGTGTCACTATTTCGCCCTTGAATGCACAGGACAGATTGATACGTAGCAGCAACATGCGCGCACCCGTCCATTGATCGGTCCGCACACGCGCGATATCGTCATCCACCCCGCTGATGAGCTCTGTCTCGGCATCCACGACGCCGTTACCGTTCAGATCGTCGTACAGCGCCAGAACCGGCAGACCGGCGTAGGTGTTGGCGGCAAAATCCACGTACACATCGAGACTGGCTTCACCTATCGGCGATCCATCCACTGTTGTGAGTTGCAGGTTTACCGGTATGTCCACGTGATTGTCCGGGTGAAACAGGCAATTTCCCTGTTCGTCCTGCCACTCTTCAATGACGGTGCTGTGAGCCTGCGGTGACAGTGTGAGTGTGGCCCCTACTGGTACCAGATCGTTGCTGCACGCACCCAACGCAAGCGCGGTGCTTAAACATGCCGCACAACGACGCAGGCGATACCAGTCTGCACAGGTCTTGTCGCGAGACCTGTCGGTGCATTTCTTGTTCATGAATGAGTTTCCTTGAGCGTCCATATCACTGAGCCGGCCATGTGTAGGCCCAGACCAGTGGTCCCCAGGTCAGCAGCCCTTCCTGAATGGCCTTGCTGAGCAGAATGAATCCGATAACCAACGCCGTGGTCGGAAAGATGAACATGACCAGTGGCGCGAGCAGTTTGACCGGCGCTTCCATGGCCTTCTTCTCGGCCAGCTGGAAGCGTTGGCTTCGCAACTGATTCGCCTGGGCTCGAAGTATCGGCCCCAGGCTCGACCCGGTTCTCTCCGCCTGGATCAAGCCCGCTACCACATTGTTGACCGCCGGACTTCCCGTTCGATCAGATAGATCGCGCAAGGCATCGGCTCTTGTCTTTCCAGAGCGAATATCACGCAACACTCGACTGAATTCGCGCCGAAGCGGTGTATCGCCGGTTTTCTGTACGGCCTGAGTCAAGCCACCGGTAAGGTTGGTGCCAGCCTCCACCGACAGTGTTATGACATCCAGATAGAATGGCAAGGTGCGCAGGATGGCAGTGGAGCGCGTCTGTGTCAGTTCCCTCAGCCAGAGCTCGGGATAAAAGAAGCCACCAATAGCTGCCAGAAATCCCATGATGTAGGTTGCCCCGCCGATATGCATGCCCATCAAGGCCACCAACAAACCGGAAAACATTGCGGCTACCAGTTTTGAAGCGAGAAACTGCTGGGGTGACAGGCTGTATTCAACCCCTGCACGCTTCAGCCTCGCCAATGTCAACTGGACCTGTGTCTCGGACATCAGATGCCCGGCATAGAAAACCAGCGCCAGGATCAAAGGCCAGACCAGACGAAAACCCAGGGCGGGCCTGTCCATGAAATGCCTGTCTTCTACGGGCACATGATGGAAGATGGAATAGCCCTGCCAGACAATCATCGCGACGAAGCCACCGAACAGCAGACTGATGATGAGTACGCTCATATATCGACGTTCACGATCTTGCGAATGATCAGGCCACCGATGCAGACCATGATCACGATGACAGCCAGAAACAGCCAACCCAGCAAGGAATTGAAGATGGGCAAGGTGGCTTCCGGTTCGAAATACGTCAGCGGTACCAGGATGGCGAATGGCAAGGCTGACACCACGAATCCTTGCAGACGCCCCTGGGCTGTCAGGGATGCCACCTTGCCTTCCATCTCGAGCTTTCGCCGGATCGTCTCGGCAAGGCTCTGCAGTATTTCCGCCAGATTGCCGCCGATGTCATTGGCAATGAGCGCTGCGGATACCACCAGATCCATCTCCTCACTCTGTACGCGCTCGGCCAGACTATCCAGTGCATCTTCCAGGCGAGCGCCGACCCGTTGCTCACGCAACATCAGTGAAAACTCCTGCCCCAGCGGTCCGGTGTCCTCATCTACATAGGCTTGCATCGCCATGGAGAACGTGGAACCGGCTCGCATGGCACCGGAAATCTGTGCCAGTGCATCCGGCAAGGACTGATTGATCCTGACGCGACGTCTTGTCGCCAAGCGGGCAAACAGCCATCGAGGTGCCAGGAACAGAATCAGCAGCGAGGCCGAGGCGATGACCAGGCCAAAGCCACTGAAATACAGAAGTGGTGGTACCACGATGAACGCGGCGATGTAAAACATCGACAGCTTTCGTGTGTCGGCAAACAGAAACAGTTTGCGCATATTCGACTCGGCAGTCATCGAGAACTTCTGCGAAAACTGATCGACCGCATCGGTGGTGGTGTTCATGCCGTGATAGATCAGCAGCGTGAAGCTGACGAAGAGCACGATCAGGATCGTATAGAGCATCACAGCCCTGCCTGCCCACGAGGGCTGAAGAACGATAGATCCACCTCGACGCCGATATCCCGCAGCTCCTCATAGAAACCCGGTATGGCACCTGTGGCCGAGAAGTAGCCACGAACGCGTCGCTCCTCGTCCACACCCTGCTGCTCGAACCGGAAGATGTCCTGCAATTGCACGGTGCCGCTCTCTACACCCACGACTTCGGTGATACGCGTGATCTTGCGTGAACCACAGGGAAACCGGCTCTGCTGAATGATCAGATCGACCGCAGAGGCCACTTGCTCGCGAATGGCGGTCACCGGCAGATCCATACCGGCCATCAAAACAAGCACTTCCAGCCGTGACAGCACATCGCGGGGCGTGTTGGCGTGGATGGTCGTGAGCGAGCCATCGTGTCCTGTGTTCATGGCCTGCAGCATATCGATGGCCTCGCCCCCTCGACACTCACCCACCACGATTCGATCGGGCCGCATTCGAAGCGAGTTTCTGACCAGATCACGAATCGGCACTTCACCCTTGCCCTCCAGATTGGCAGGACGCGATTCCAGCGAGACAAGGTTGGGTTGCACGAGCTTCAGCTCGGCCGCATCCTCGATCGTGACAACGCGATCGGAGTTCGGTATGAAGTTCGACAGTACGTTCAGCAAGGTCGTCTTGCCCGAGCCGGTTCCTCCCGACACGATGATGTTCTTGCGCATCTCCACGCAGACGCGCAGAAATTCAACCATGTCGGCACTCACCGAATTGCAGGCAACCAGGTCGGAGAACTGCATACGATGTTTCGGGAACTTCCTGATCGTCAGACTCGGGCCCTTGAGAGCCAGCGGCGGAATGACTGCATTTACGCGGGAACCATCCTTGAGTCGTGCATCGACAATGGGGCTGCTCTCGTCGATACGCCGGCCAAGCGGTGTGATTATTCGTTCTATGACAGCGGACACCGTGGCATCACTACTGAAATGCGCCGCTGAGCGTTGCAGTTTTCCACCTCGCTCGACGAAGATCTCCTGATAGTTGTTCACCATGATCTCCGTTATCGATTCGTCGTCCAGAAACTGCTCGAGCGGGCCAAGACCGACGGACTCGTTCAGGACATTGCGAAGCAGTTGCTCACGGTCCAGCGACTCCGGCAACTGGGACGCCAGACTGGCAATGATCTCCTCGATCAGCTGCCCGGATTCCTTGCGCAACTGATCATCGGACATGCGATTGACATCCTTGCGTCGCAGATCCATCTGGAACAGCAGCTGCTCGTGGACAACACGTCCCCAGTAAGCCTGCGCTTCATCAAAACCTGCCACTGGCTGTGGCTGTGGCTGTGGCTGTGGCTGTGGCTGTGGCTGTGCGGAAGCCTCGGTCTCGGGATGAGCGGTCGCAACCGAAATAGCCCCATCGGAAAACTCAGACACGGCATCTGCACTGGAAATCTGAGAAGTTTGGGCGGTTTGGGCGGTTTGGGCGGTTTGGGCGGTTTGGGCGGCACTACCATGGCCTGCATGTCGAACAACAAGCTCATCTCGGTGACCTTGCAACGACGCCTGTCCAGCGCGATTGCCCATTCCGGAAACAGCACTGGCATCGCTGCCGCCTAGACTCCGCGAGGCTGAACCTTTTACTTCATCAAAGAAGTTCGCGCCCCCACCGCGTAATCCTGATTCATTGCTCGCCAGTGGCTGAGCCTCCCCCCGTATCCCTCGGATGGACACACTGACATCACCGATCTCGATCTCATCAAGATCTGACAGAGGCCCCTGTTCCACGATTCGTTCACGGTTGACCCAGGTACCACTGAGGCTGCCAAGGTCGCGTAGATACAAACCATCGTGTTCCAGCCGCAATTCTGCATGACGCTTGCTGAGCATCCGTGTGTCCATGACCAGATCGTTGCTTCTGGCACTGCCGATCGAGCAGTGACTGCCCTTGGCCTGATGCAGCTTGCGGCGACTTTTTCCGTGCTGATAGTAGAAATCGAACATTCCCTTGCTCCCTGCCTGTCTAGTCCAGTAGTCGTATCTGACTCTGCGCCTGACTGAACTGTTGCTCGGAACGACTCAGGAACTGGCCCTCTCGCTCGCTCAACAATCGTCCTTCAGGTTCAATGATCTCGGGGGTAACGAAGATCACCAGTTCGCTGACCGAGTTGCGGGCGTTCTTCGAGCGAAAAAAGCTCCCGATCACCGGTAGATTGCCGATACCGGGGAGCTTGTCCACATCCTTGCTGCTCTCCGAGCTCAGTAATCCCGATATGACAATGGTTTCGCCTGAGCGCACATTCACCTGGGTTTGCGCACGCCGAGTCAGCAAGCCGGGCGTGCCTTGAATACTCACCGCCGGATCCAGCTGGCTGATTTCGGTCTCCACCAGGGTTCGCACATTGCCGGATGCATCGATGCGCGGGGTCACATTCAACTTGATGCCGTACTCCTTGAACTGGACAACAGTCTGACCGTTTGCTCCCTCACTCGGATAAGGGACTTCGCCGCCGGCCAGAAACGACGCGGAACCACCATTGGTGGTGCTCAACACTGGCTCTGCGAGCGTGGTGGCATCGCCCGTGGACGCCAGGAAGTTGATACGCGACGTAATACTGGAGGCCACGCCAAAGTAGGTCGAGAAGGGTTTGACCGTATTGGGCAAGTTGGCAGCCAAGCCATCTGACGGCAATCGAAACAGGTTGTTGCCTACCGCATCACCGGCAACGGCAAAGCCCGGCCCTGCGGCACTGTCACTCCAGTCGATTCCCAGTTTGCCCAGCGCACTCTTGCGAAACTCGATCATGCGCACACGCATCCGCACCATGGTCTCCATGCGAACGCGAGTCTCAGGGTCCGCGCCGCTGACCCGTATGTTGTAGTCGGACTGCGTCTTGTCGCTGTGCCACAAGCGTAACGAGGTACTGCCTTCGACTTCTCCGATGACCAGGAGCTCCCCCGTATCGAGCACTTCAGCACGAACAATGTCGCCGTTACCAATGGCCACTCGGGTGACGTCCACCTTTCCCAACACCTTGACCTCACCCGCAAACATATCGATGTTGACGGTACTGACTGCCGATGCAGGCAGCCGGTTTCTCTGCCTTTGCCTCGCCACTTCAGGCTGTTCACCAGCACCACGCGCAGGCGCCTGTTGCCGGCGTTCGATTTCCTGAATCTCGCCTCGCGACAGGATCAACGGTTCGCTTCCGGAATCGTCGTTCACCGATAACAGAGTTTGGCTACTCGATGAATGATCAGGCTTCACCAAAGGGGTTTGCCGTGATGAGTCAGAAGTACTCACGGAGCTCGGCAACTGCTGGCGTTCATGCCGAATACCGGGTACCGCCTGCCAGCCGTTTTCCAGCAAGCGGGTGTGCGCCGGCACCGCGGCACTGGACGCCGCAACACTAGCCTGCGCGGCGCTACGACTGACTTCGAACCAGCCATCATCACTGCCGGCATGCAACTGCGGGAAGGTCGTCGCTATCAGCAGCGGCACCATCCACATCACCTGCCGCCGACAAGGTGTTCTACAAGCTTTCATCAACGGCCTCCAATGATGAACTCGATACCGGGCTTCTTCTGCGCGACGGCACGGGGTTTAGACGCAGCCTTGGGAGTTGTCTTCACGGCTGGCTTTTCCTGATTCAATAGTTGACTGACGGTCATCGGCGACTCATCAACCGGCGACTCATCGTCCGGATTGCGCAACATGGCGGTCAGCTTGCCCACTTGCTGGGCCAGCGTGATCCGCTGACCGTCCTCTGGGCTGACGTGCACGGTAATCGTGGAGAAATTGCGGGTACTACCACCTGACGATTTGTCTACCAGCGTCTGCACACCGGTGGCAATGACGTTCAGGCGTTGTATCAGTGGCAGGATCTGCTGGCCGGGACCCGTGCCGAAACTCAGGAACAGATCCACCTTGTCCTTGGGTTGCAGGAAGCCGGAGATGGAATTGATCTCATCGACTCTGACCGTCATGGCTCGCAGACCATCCTCCACCTTGCCGCTGAACGTCGGCGTCAGACCGCCTTCCAGATGGGCCCACAGTAGCGGACGCCCTTCATCGATATCGAAGTCGATACGCTGCCCGATGGCGACTTCGTAATTGTTGCCATTCACGGCATTGCTATCAGCGTATTTCTCGGGAATCTGACGTACCGAAAGATCGCTGGAGAGAAGAACCTCGCCGCGCACCATCGCCCGGTTCGGCACGACCACTTCCACCATGGGTTCCGTCTTGTCCAGCTGGCCCTTGTAATAGGACACCTGATCTTCGATGTATTGTCTGGAGTAATAGACACCGCCCGCCCCCAATGCCAGGGAGAGCACGAACATCAGAATCTGTTTACCCGGTCGCCCCTTGGCGCGAGCCCCTCGAGAATGTTGATCAATCATTGGCAGTCATCCGGGAAGTGGGTTCTGTTCGAGTCAGGGAAGTGAAAGCAGATAGGTGGTATTGGCCTGGAACTGTCGCAGTGCCGACACCAGCGTATTGACCAGGGACTCGTCCAGGCCGGGCAATGGCAGGAACAACGTTGCGACCACCATCAATGTCAAGACGACATACTCGACACTGGCAGCGCCTCTCTGACGCGAGCTGGGTGCGGCAAGCCAATCAGTCATGATCATCCACCTCGTTCACGACCACCAGGGTGCCTTGCCCAGGCACATCGCTGATCACCACCTCCATCCGGGCATCCTTGCGGTTGAGCAGCAGTACGCGACTTTGCTGATAGAGCTCACTGGACACCAGATTCCAGCCCTTGCCCTGCCAGAGATCAGCGAGCTGCCTGGCAAGCGGCTCCACGGCCTCGGTTGCTCGATGAACAGACAATACCGACGCGCGTCCATCATCCTGAGACCGGGTACTCGACAGCCTCTGCATGCCGGGCAGGAGACTGCTCGATGGCGCCGTCCCCACACCTGACCCCATCTGCATGACCGACAGCAAACCCTTGCTGCGTGCGGGAAACTCTTCATCCAGCTGCAACACTGTCTGAAATCCGTCCTGTAGGCGAGCGATGATCAACCATCCACCCGCACGCTCTTCGATCATTCCCGGCCTGTCATCGGCTGGCTCCTGCGACCACAGCTCCCGATAGAACAAGGCCGTCTCATTCAAGGGTGACGGCGATTCGAATGTTGCCAGTGAGACCCGTTGCCCGTTGTGCAGCAGCTCGTTTCCGACGGACAGGATCCTGGCATCGAACGGTGCGGGTACCTGCAGCAAGTGTTCGGAGGTATTCGCCGCCGAGGCCGGGCCCGCCATGTTGAACAAGGCGCACAGCGAGATAAGCGACGCGAGCAAGCCATGGTGGACAGTCATTGGGCATACTCCGGCAGTGCGTTCATGTTGACATGACCGAAGGCCCCGTCGAGGTTCTTCAGTTCCTTGAACATGGGCAAATGCCCGACCTTCGCGACGATATCGCCCAGCGGCTGCAGGGCGGACGCCGGTACCAGGGAGCGCACGCGTCGACGAGCCTGGTTATCGCTCGATGCGCTCCAGCCATCAACCAGAATGACCGAACTGCTCTGCAGACAGGCGAAGTTGCCGGCTACCCCACATCCTTCTGTGTCGGTTGTATGCAACCACTCATTGGCCTTGACCTGCACACCGATGGAGGATCTGACCAGCCCGTTGGCGGTCAGACCCCAGCTGTTGCCGCCAAGACCTTCCAGGATGGTCCCTGCCTTGCCAGCCGTCTCACCGACTTGCATGGCTATCGTGGAATCACCCACTCCCTGCTGATGGGCAGCCGCCAGCACGGTTGATTCATCGATGCTCACCGCGGTTTTCGCCGCCCAGCTGCGATCCTCCACAGCCTCTGACTCACCCCAGAGTCGATGGCTTGCGGTATCGGTTGTTTGCGATGACAAGACACTATCGGGCTCGCCGAAGAAGCGCTCCCTGACCGATGCAGGTCGGGCGCCACCAGGCTCTGCGGACGGGTAGACGGTTGCCTCCCAGGCCGCATAGCGTCCCGCCTGTTCGCTGGTCTGCTTCAGGTCGATCAGATTGCCGATCATCACGACACCGAACACCAACGGCACCATGACGACCATCAGTATGGCCGTCTCGACCATGGCACTACCACTCTCTCTGCGTTGTGGATCAATCATCCGTGTCATCCTCTTCAACGTGCTCAGCCCAGGGCAATTCGATCTCCTCTACATCAGCACGCAGGAATTCGTCGACCAGATACGCCGCTTCGTCCAGATGCATGACATACAGATCCGTAGAGCCATTGACGATATCCATCAGCTCCTGCGCCAATGTGTCTCTGAAGTCTTCTTGCAGGTCGGCAAGCTCTGTATTGAGCGAGTCAATGGCATCCTCGGCTGCTTGTCGCGCGTCTTGCGCAAGATCACTGTCCAGAAGCTCGGTACGATGCTCTTCCAGACGCTGTTCGATTGATGCAAGCTCCTGCGCGAGATCCGCACTCAATGCTTCAAAGCTCTGCCTGAAACCATCCACTATCGTCTGGCGAATCGCCCGGAATTCATCCTCAAGCGCAGTCGCCATGTCTGTCGCTTCATTGACGGCATCGACAAAGGGCTGCACAGCCTCGGTCGATATCAGTTCACCCAGTTGATCGTTGGCCATCTGCTCCAATTCATCGCCCAGCTCGTCCAGAGACTGTGCGTTACCACCGTAACGACGCGAAACAGCACCCGCCAGCATGTCACCGACCTGATCACGTAGCACCGACAACAATTCATCTTCGATATTCTCTCTAAGCCGATTCAGCTCACCGGTCACCTGAGCCGCTGCCACGGTCTCGAAATCCTGTACCTGGCCAGCGGCACTCGCGATCAGAGAATCGGCTTGAGTGTCAGCTGTACCTGTTGCATCAGCGTTGGCGCCTCCACCGGCAGGGTCTCCAGCCATCTGACCATCGGCGCCGGCACTGGACCCGGACCCGGCATTCTCGTTGTAGTCAGCCAGCCCACCTGAATCGCCAGACAGGCTTGCACTACCGTTGCCGTTGCCGTTGCCGTTGCCGTTGCCGTTGCCGGGCGCATTGTTGGATCCGCCATCTTCTCGCAGGGAGAAAGCCAGCAAGCGATCGGCCGACGAAACCGGGCTCAGCCGCGAACTCCAGTAGGGGTTGTAGCCGTTGGCAAACTCCAACGGCTGCTTGTCTCTTCCCGGCAAGTCTTCATCGGGCCGCTTGTAGAAGACTTCAGCAACGCTGACCGAACTCAGTCTGGAGCCCGGAGCCTGTACCGGCGCTTCGAAGTGACCGCGGGAACCGTGAGCCTCAGTGCTACTGATGGCATCGCTTGGCAAGGCCACTTCAACCTTGAGGCTGATCGTCGGGCTTTCCTCCTTTATAGTTGCCCGACTCAGGGACCGATACGCTTGCACACCCGTGTAATTGCGCATCGGCAGGCGCGTCTTCTGCCCCTGGGCTGAGCGCATGCCCAGATCTGCCAGGTATTCGCTGTGTCGGTTCATGCCGAGAAAACGCGCGCAGTCGCGGTGAAGCATCTGCTGTACGGTGGAACAGGCGCCTGGCTCGATGGTGCGACTGGCATTGGCCGTATTGGCAAAGGCTTCAGCCCAACCGATGGGAAGCTCATAGCGCTTGGTTCCCTTCCAGTGCCACAGGCGAGTATGCATCGACATGGTGTCCTTGGCTTTCCACTCCCACTGGATGCCCTCGGGAGTGTTCACTCGAATGAGCCGGGTGGTTCCCTCACGACGAATCTGGTGCCGTGTCAACGGTGTGGAGTAGAACCAGAAATTGAAGAACTTCCAATTGCGTGTCTGGCTGAAACGGTCGCGCGAATCGTTGATCATCTGCACACGTTCATCCATGGCCGCCAGATCATCTTCGGCAAACCCTTCCGTGAAAGAGCGCCAGTTCTGCAGATTATCGGCAAGCCCGACGCCGCTGAAACCGGTGTTGATGTCGAAGCGGCTATCCGTCTCATTGACCACGGACCGAATGACATCGGGTGTGGCGACAAAGGTGCTGACAAACATCGCTTCCTGTGACAATGACAATCCCCGGTTGACGGCATCCACCACGCCCACCATGGCATTGGTGATTGGCGACACCGTGCTCTGGACGGCTTGCAGACCCCGGTGCAAGCCTTCGGAAACCACATTGAACACCGGGACGGGTTTGATGACAGTAGCGACGTTCTCACTGGCTACCGCCCCGTAGGCCACCCACGATTGCAGTGAGACAGCCTGTGCAATGGACACCTGGTTGGCGACCATCGCGCGATTGGTGTAGGACTGGAAGTTGAGGGCCCGTGCCTGCCAGAGCGTGCCGCTATAGGCCGCAGCATCGGCCGTATTGGCCAGCTTCATCTTGTCGGTGGCCACCTGACCTGTATTGAACAGAACGTAGGCTCCCAGCATGCCGAATACCAGCAATGCCAGCCCCAGCGGCAACACCTGTCCTTGCTGATGTTTCATGGTCATTGCCTCCGCTGCAATGAAGTTTCAGGAACAGTGACTGGCAACCTGTCCTGCGTGATGCAGGATCGAACGGACGCCAGCCACTGTGCCGGTCAGATTCCGTCTACCGGTATCAGTTGTTGTAGTCCTTGAGTGTTACCTTGGCCTTGGCCTTGTCTTCCGCAGCCTTGAAATTATCCTGGACCAGGTCGGCCCGGTTGACTGCCGTACCACCGACAAGATCAGACCCCAGAGACAGGAAACTGGCCTTGACACTGGACCCGAAGAAGCTGACGGCGACGATCGATGCAATCGCGATCAGCGCCACGATGATGATGTATTCAGTTAAGCCTTGTCCCTGAATCCTGCGAGCCCTGAACGACTTTCCCGCGGTACCTGCTGTTGTATTGATTGACTTCATTGCTTATCTCCTTTTGCAAATGAAAGTTGACGATCGAGACAACTGCGCTTGAAACATCCTGTGATCCTGCAAGCGAACAGCTGAATGTGATGAGTACTTCCAGATAGCCCCTCTGTCGAAGAGCGGGCTGATTTCAACCCGAATGGGTGTGTCAGTTCAATAGCCGATATCCATATTTGTTGGCTCCGTCATGGAAATTTTCGGTTATTACATCAAGGCTGGCCATTTTCTTCTTCACGATAGGAACTGATAGGCACAGCAGGATTGATCAGCTCCTGAATTTCAACAGAGCGATAATGTGATGGAGGCCGAAAAGAGGCCGATGCGACGAACCGTCGACTTTGAACATCAGTCAACTCACTGACAAAGCCGTCTGGTGTTTCGGTTCTTACTACAACTCCCGCCTCATCTGAAAACCAGTGCTCTTCGACTTCTTCCCCTCCGAACAGACAGGACCACCGCTGCACAGCGCGTCCTTGAAACCGTAGCTCACCAAGCGACACCCTGGACAGCCCCTCACAGGGCTCGAATTGTATTGCCGAGAATCTCTGGGGAATGGAAGGAGCAGAATCATGCCTGTCGCCCGGCAAGTCTCCGGCACTCATGCCGGCCACTTCAGTGGCTGCTACCTCGCCTGCCTCTGTCTCGGCACCGACTATCACCGGTATCGCATGAACCAGGTGGCGGTTCCGATCAACAAACCAGAAAGCGTCTTCCGAATAGTTTGCGATGAACACATTGCCGGCCGCCTCGCCCAGCTGCTCGACGCGAAGTCCGTGAAGACTGTAGGTGATTCGCGCTTCATCCAGCACCGTGTTCGACGGCTCGTGCCAATGGCGAAAGTGCGCTGTAAAGGATGGGGGTTCCGTGTCCACGGAGGTTGCCATGCCTGCAGGTGATGTCAGCAGGCAGCATAGACAGACGTGGGGGACGAGACGGGGGTTCACCATGACGAATCCGTGTCAGTGAGGGTGCGAAAAAAGGTAACCGAGGCCTTGCAGCACGTCAACGGCATTTTCAGTGAACGGTGCCACGATACTGTAAACCCGAACGGTAGAAGCGTGACGGGGTTATTGCGACAGTGGCAGCACGCGCCTAAGCTGGCATTGCCAAGGCGACAGGACGACGCCTGCCATGACAGCGATGAGCGTGCTCGTACTCTCATCGATCTAACACGTTCAAGGATGGAATGATGCACAAGCGAGACCCCGGACAGGAAGCCGCACAAACAGGTGCAGCCCTTGCACTATTTCTACTACCAATCCTGGTGACAGACGTTGCTCATGGAAGTGAGAAAATCGACACCCCTATCGACTGCTCGACGACCTGTGTGGAGATCAACGACTATCAAAGCGACCACTCGGCCTTGCACTTCACTCGAAACCGCAGCAGCGGATCCGAAGGCAACTTCGGCACCGGTTCACGCTGGCGCCATGGCTTCGAATCCCGCCTGACTCGTGATGGCGACGACCGGATACTGTTCGATCACCATGGGCAAGCACACCGCTTTGTGCAGCAGAGTGATGGCAGCTACCTGGCCGCAGACAACAACAGCGGTACATTGAGCCTTGATGGTGACAACCCGGTATGGACCAATCCCGCGGGTGTTGAAACCGAATTTCAGGGGTCATGGCCCGTCGGGCAGCGATACCCCGACGGGCAAACGCTGCGACTGGACTATCAGCGTGGACGTCTGCACACGATCAGCGACATGCAGGGAGAACGGATCGTGCTCGATCACCGGAATGACGCTCCATCAACCGTCACCTTGCCGGACGGCCGCACCCTGCTGTTAAGTACCGATCCCTGCCGATCATCCCCTTCGACAGAGCCCCCCGAAGAATTGCAGCAGTGCGACACACAGGCCAATCCGGTTCCGGGGTTCGACCAGGTATCGACACCGCCCGGCGTGTCCACAGTGGATGCCAGACCGGCCTCCTGTCAGAGCTACTTCGTTGACTTCTATGGCACCGTACGCGGCGAAGAAATTGAAGCAGGTCTGGCAGATCTGCCCCCATACAACACCATGCTGCCCACCAACCGTTCCTACCCCATCGTGGACTTCATCAACGGCGAGGAACTGATCGTGGTGCGCAGCCGGGATCTGGCCAGCCCCGGGTTCAACAACCCGGGGGATCCCGATGCCTTGTACGACAGATTGCTGCGCGACGGGGGGCAGATTCAAACCCGGTTTCTGGATCCTCTGGCCAGAGATGGCGCTGTCACCCGAACCGAAAACGGTCGAACCACGCATATCACGCAAACGCCCGGTCAACATGTCACGCTGCAATTGCTCGTTCGTCAGAACATGGCCAGCCATGAGCACTGGCGACAGGTCGATCAGGCCAGAGCCGACCTGCTGCAGCAATACGGGATTCGGTTGGAAGTGGTAATCATTCCCTGAAGCCATGAGCGTATGCTGCCGCTATTCCTCCCGACTGTTCAGGAAATTTTTGCGTCAGCCCCGTTGCAAACAACTCGGCAATAGCGTAATTTCCTTCCTGAACCAAACTTCGGGGCGGGGTGTAATTCCCCACCGGCGGTAGGACAGACTCGATTTTCGAACGCTGTCAAGCCCGTGACCCGCGAGGCGACCAACAGCAAAAAGGTCGCCGGACGGTGGATCTGGTCAGATTCCAGAGCCGACGGTTATAGTCCGGATGAGAGAAGTTGGTCGCTGTCGTTGCCGGCGGAATTGTGCATTGATTTGCATGTCCGCGGGGTCAACGTGCGCCTGTGGTTGCACTGCCCACCATCGGTCAGGCAGCTGCATGGCGCCAGTGCCTGCTTTCGCCCCTGCATCGATACTTTCAGGGGTTGTGAACAGCAGTGCAGTCTCACGAACAATTCATGCAACGTGCGCTCGATCTGGCCGCCAGAGGCGCTGGGTGTACGTCGCCCAATCCATTGGTTGGCTGCGTCGTGGTGCGTGACGGCGTGGTGCTGGGCGAAGGCTGGCATGAGCGCTACGGACACCATCATGCCGAGGTCAATGCGCTGCAGTCTGCTGCCGGCAACACCTCGCACCCTGCCTGGCGAGACGATCTGGAGCAGCCGCTCACGGTCGGCGCAACGTTGTATGTGACACTCGAACCCTGCAACCACCACGGCCTCACCCCACCCTGCACGCAGGCCATCATTGACGCCGGCATCACGCATGTCGTCTATGCCATGGCCGACCCGAACCCGCGCGCCGCCGGCGGTGCGCAGCGGCTCGAGGAACACGGTATCCAGGTGACTCTGGGCGTACTGGGCGACAAGGCCCGATTCCAGAATCGGTTCTTTCTGACACACCTGAGTACCCGCCGCCCCTATGTCATCGCCAAGTCAGCCAGCAGCCTGGATGGTCGCATCGCCACTCGCAGCGGTCATAGCCAGTGGATTACCGGACCCGAGGCGCGCGAGCGTGGGCACCAGTTGCGTCAGGCCGTGGATGCCATTCTGGTGGGGGCGGATACCGTCATCTGTGATGACCCGTCGCTGACCGTTCGGCTGCCCGAGACGCAACTCGATCCCGACGAGGTGCGCCATCCACGACCAGTAATACTTGATAGCACAGGTCGTGTCCCCCTCACTGCCCGTCTGCTCGACCCGTCGCAATCACCGCGCACGATGGTCCTCACCACTCACAGAATGCCTGCCGACTATCGTCGGACGCTCGAGCAACGTGGCTATGACGTGCTGGAGTTACCCGCCAACCAACAGGGACCGGGCTGTGAGCCACGAGCCGTGCTGGACGAACTGGGCAAACGTGGTATCCAGAGCCTGCTGCTCGAAGGCGGTGCGTCGATTCACGGAACCTTTCGAGATGCCGGGCTACTCGATGAGGTCTGGTGCTTCATGGCACCCACATTGATCGGTGGCCAGCAGGCCCGGCCGGCCTTTGCCGGTCTTGGCAGCGATTCACTCAACGATGCCACCACACTGGGCGACATCCAGGTGGAGAGCGTTGGCAAGGATCTGCTGGTGCGTGGCCTCGTCATTCATCCGGAACAGGCGGCACAGACCTCGTCGCCTCAACCAACCAACCTGGACAAGATCTAGACATGTTTACCGGTATTGTGGAAGAACTGGGCAGCGTACGTGACTGTCGCCGATCAGGCGATGGCTACGCCCTGTCCATCGATTGTTCAACGGTGCTCGAAGGTACGGCACTCGGGGACAGCATTGCAGTCAATGGCGTCTGCCTGACGGTCACCGAGCTGGACAGCAAGGGCTTCGTGACCGGACTGGCACCCGAGACTCGCCTGCGCACCAATCTGGAATCCCTGGTCAAGGGCTCCAGGGTCAATCTCGAACGATCCGTCACGCCAACAACCCGAATGGGCGGGCACTTCGTACAGGGCCATGTGGATGCGACGGGCACCATTCGCCAGTTCCGACGCGACGAAGACGCCTTGTGGGTCACCATCCAGGCGCCGACGGAGCTGATGCGCTACATCGTCACCAAGGGCTATATCACGCTTGACGGTACCAGCCTGACCGTGGTGGATGTGGGTGATGACTGGTTCAGCGTCACGCTGGTGGCCTACACCCAGGCGCACATTGTCATGCCCGGCAAGAGCGTTGGTGAAGGCGTGAATATCGAAGTGGATGTGCTCGGCAAATACGTTGAACGTCTCATACAGCAAGGTGTCGCCGTGGCTCACGGTAACAGCCATACCGGCAGCGGCTCGCCCGCTTCGGCCATCACCCCGGAATTTCTCAAAGAGAATGGTTATGACTGATTCACTACTGTCGTCGGTTGACGATGCTCTGGCGCTGTATCGCCAGGGTGGCATGGTCATTGTCGTGGACGATGAGGATCGCGAAAACGAGGGAGACCTGGTCCTGGCCGCCGATTTCGTCACACCCGAAGCCATCAACTTCATGGTCACGCATGCCAGAGGTCTTGTCTGTCTGGCCATGCGAGGCGCATTGCTGGATCGCCTGCAGGTTCCCATGATGGTGCCCCAGGCACAGAATCGCAGTGGTTTCGGAACGGGCTTCACCTTGTCAGTGGAAGCGGTGCACGGGGTCTCCACCGGTATATCGGCTGAGGACCGGGCGCAAACCATTCGCACCCTGATCCACCCTGACACCACGCCAGCCGATATTGCCATGCCGGGCCATATGTTCCCGCTGCGCGCACGCGATGGCGGGGTGCTGGAGCGTCGAGGTCAGACCGAAGCCAGTGTGGACCTTTCCATGCTGGCCGGCTTGACGCCTGCTGGCATCATCTGCGAAGTCATGCGTGAGGATGGCAGCATGATGCGACTGGAAGAATTGAGCCGGTTTGCGAAAGAGCACGAATTGCCGATCATTTCCGTGGAGCAACTGGCGCAGTATCGTCGTGAACTGGAAGGTATCGATGTCAGCGATGACAGCAGCAACATGGCTGCGGTTGACGATGAGCAGGAACCGCTGGTCACCGAGATCGGTCGCAGCGCCCTGCCAACGGCACACGGAAATTTCGATATCGTCGTGTTTCGCGATCGCCAGGGCCTGGAGCACAGTGCCCTGCTGAAAGGCAATCCGTCAGCCACATCACCATTGACCCGGGTGCACTCGGAATGTCTGACAGGTGACAGTTTCGGTTCCCTGCGTTGCGACTGCGGCGCTCAGTTGCAGGCCGCCATGCAAACCATCGAGCAGCAAGGCAACGGCATCGTTCTGTATCTGCGGCAGGAAGGCCGGGGCATCGGTCTTGGCAACAAGATTCGCGCCTACGAACTGCAGGATCAGGGGATGGACACTGTCGATGCGAATCACCAGCTGGGCTTCCCTGCCGATGCGCGTACGTATGATGTCGCCGCCGCCATGCTCAAGGCTCTGGGCGTCAACAGCATCCGTCTGCTCAGCAACAACCCCGACAAGCTTCAGGCCCTGGAAAACCTGGGTATCGAGATAAGCGAGCGCGTCCCTCATGTGGTGGGCGCGCAATCACACAACGAAGCCTATCTGAAGACCAAAGCCGAGCGCATGGGCCACGAATTTTCCTGACGCTCTCTTACACACACATTTCAATCAGCAGCTCTTTTTCCATGACAAATCAGATAGAAGGAAAACTCATTGGCACCGGCATGAAGATCGGTATCGTCAGCACACGCTGGAATGATTTCATGGGGCATAGAATGCTCGAGGGCGCCAGGGATGCACTGTTGCGTCATGATGTGGCCGACGATGACATCACCGTCGCCATCGTGCCTGGTTGCTACGAGATACCGTTGGCGGCGAAAAAGATGGCCGAGAGCGGCAAGTATGATGCGATCGTGTGCCTGGGTGTGCTGATCCGCGGCGGCACCATCCATTTCGACCTGATAGCCGGGGAAGCCAGCAAGGGCATCAGCAACACGGCCTGGCAGACCGGCGTGCCAACCACATTCGGCGTTATCACCACCGAAACCATCGAACAGGCCATCGAACGCGCAGGCAGCAAGGCGGGCAACAAGGGAGCCGAGGCCGCAATGGCAGCCATCGAGATGGCCAACCTGCTCAAGCAACTCTGATCAGATTCGTGGCTCGGCCGGGTTGACCAGTGCAGCCCTGTCGTGCCACTCCCCCTTTGGCTCATCGTTCATGATGACATCGCGCCTGACAGGTTGACCCGGCGAACCTGTCCATCCCGGGGCATCCCACTGAACGTTGCACCGTGATCTTGCTACGAGATCCGCACCGACTTTCCTGCAACATGCAATTCTCACGGCACGTGCAGCGGCTGAATCACCACTAAGCCGGACAGCTGTAGTAGCCTGCATTATCGATCAAGCCAGTCTGCTGATTCCCGTGCGGAAGCGCGAGCGTTGGCACTCGGCATACAATGCAACTTATTTCGTCCATTCCTCGATCTTGGATACAGAAAATTCAGCATACAGGTATCGTAAACGTCTGAAGTACAACAGACGTGCTAGCCTGGGAATCTGATATACATACCAACGAGTCAGTATTCAGCCTTTGAGAAAGCGTACGTCGGCAACACCTCCCGGATGGATAGCCAGCAGGGAAAATCATGACTAAGGCGCAGGTTCCGCTCAATGAAGATGCGAGAATTGCGGTTCTTCGGCGCTACGGCATTCTCGATGTGCCGTCTGATGGAGTGCTCGACAGTATCTCGCAGACTGCGGCCAATCTGTGTGATGTGCCAGTCGCATTGATCAGCCTTGTCGACTCCAATCGAATCTGGTTGAAGTCCTGTGTCGGCTTTCCTCAAGGCGAAGTCACGCGAGAGTTTGCATTCTGCAGCTACGCCATTCTCAACCCCGGCAGTCTTCTGGAAGTGGAGGATGCCAGTCTGGATGAGCGGTTCAGGCACAACGCGCTGGTAACCGGCGAACCTCATATTCGTTTCTATGCCGGCCAGCCACTGGTCACGCGGGACGGGTTTGCCCTGGGAACGCTGTGTGTGATTGACAGCAAACCTCGTCGCCTGTCTGATTCCCAGCGCGATGGGCTGGCTCAATTGGGCAATGCCGTTATCGAACTGCTTCGCGAGCGACTCGAATCAAGAATCACGGCCATTGACCAGATCGTGGAGCAAAGCGCGCAGGATGGCGTGATGATCACCGATGCGCTTGAGACTGACCAACCGATCACCTACGTCAACCGTGCGTTCGAACTGATGACGGGTTATACCCGGGATGAAGTTCTGGGCAGGAATTGTCGCCTGCTCCAGGGTCCGGGTACCGACCCTGCCACCGTGACCGAAATCCGTGATTCGATCGCACAGAGGCGCAACTGCACGGTCACCGTGAAGAATTACCGCAAGAATGGCACTGAGTTCTGGAACGAACTGACACTCTCGCCCCTGGCGGATGCACAAGGCAATACCGTCAGTTTTGTGTGCGTCATGCGTGACGCGTCTGACCGGGTCCTCGCCAGAGATCGCTCCATACGCCTGTCCAGAACCACGGAAGAGCGAGAACAGGCCAGGGCCAGTCGTAATCGACTGGCACAGATTGTCGAAGACTCTTCCAACGAAATCTACGTGTGCGATGCCGACAGCTTTCAACTGCTGAATGCCAATCGCGCTGCCCGAGACAATCTCGGTTATGGCATGGACGAGTCTCAACGACTCATGCCCTGGGATTTCGTTGAAGGACTGACACAAGAGAACATGAACGAGTTGATTGCGCCGCTCAGGGCCGGCACGGTTGACGCGCAGGTCTTTGAAACGGTACACCGGCGAAAGGACGGAACCACCTACCCGGTTTCCACCCACTTTCAGTACATGGATAGCCAGATGCCGCCTGTGTATACGGCGATCGTTCAGGACATCAGCGAGCGCCATAATCAGGAAGAAAATGTGCGGCTGCGCGAGCGTGCCATCGAGGCGGTCGATGTGGGAGTCACCATCATCGATGCCGTTCAGGAGAATCAGCCACTGGTCTACGTCAACGAGGCTATGTGCGCCATGACCGGTTATACATCCGATGAACTGATCGGGCAAAGCGCGGCGATACTTCAGAAGGGCAATCATCAGAACCTGCCACACCTTGAAGTCAAGGAGGCTCAGGCCAGAGAAGAATCGGTGCACGTGCTGTTCAAGAGTACGCGCAAGGACGGCTCGCACTTCATGAATGATCTCTCTCTCTCCCCTGTCTTCAATCGAACCGGCAAGCTGACTCACTACATCGGCATCAACCGGGATGTCACAGCCAAGCTGGAAGCCGAAGAACGATTACAGCGATCTCGCAAGATCGAAGCCGTCGGTCAATTGGCGGGAGGCGTTGCCCATGATTTCAACAACCTGCTCAGCGTCATCACCGGAAATCTGGAATTTCTATCCATGGATATCACGGATAAGCTCCATCGAGGCTATCTCGACAAGGCTGACAGTGCTGCACAAATGGGCGCACGGCTCACTCGCAGACTGCTGAGCTTCGCCAGACAGGGTCAACTGGAACCAACGGTTCTCGATGCCAATCGACACGTTCTCGCTGCCATCAATCTGCTGCGATCCACGATTGGTGAACATATCACCTTGTCATCGAACCTGGCTGAAGACCTGCGGTGCATTCTGGCTGACGCCAGCGAGATCGAGAATACCGTTGTCAATCTGGTCATCAATGCACGCGATGCCATGCCCAGGGGTGGAACCATCACCATCGAAACGAGCAATGCAAGCGTCAGCGCGAGCGGTTCGGATGATTCACCAGACCTGCGCCCCGGAAACTACATCAAACTGTCGGTATCGGACAGCGGCTGCGGCATGAGCGATGAAGTCAAGGCGCGAGTATTCGAACCGTTCTTTTCCACCAAGGATTCGAGCACAGGACTAGGCCTGGCATCCATCTATGGCTTCGCACAGCAATCCGGAGGCGATGTGCAGATAAGCTCGGAAGTCGATGAGGGGTCAACCATCGATGTCTATCTGCCGAGCTATTCTGAAAGCGCTGGCCTGGACAGTCCTTTTGACAAACCGTCCATTGCCACTGCGAACAAGCGCGTCAGCCGCATTCTGGTCGTTGAAGATAACGACATGGTACGCGAGCTCACCGTGGAACGATTGCACGCCCTGGGCTACGACACGCAACAGGCCAGTGATGGTGCCAGCGCCGTACAGACACTCAAGCAGGATACTGCCTTTGACCTGATTCTGACCGACATCGTGATGGAAGGTGGCATGTCCGGATTCGATGTGGCCCGATGGGTTCAGAGACATCTACCACGTTGCAAGATCCTGTTGACGTCAGGCTTCAATGAACAGTTGGCCATAGCCAGCGATATCGACGTCGGCAAGCTGGTACTGCTGCAGAAGCCCTACAGCCTCGCCGAGCTTCAACAGCGCATCAACGATGTGTCGCGAAAGACGACGGTTGATGCCTGATCGCCAATCTGTCCGAAGCCGCGTGAGCTGTTGTCACGCGGCTTCCGCAAGTCAGGCTAATCCAGCACCTCCGCAATCGCATTGCCCACGCCATCGAGCACGACATCCACCTCGTCGGTCGTGATACTCAGCGGCGGTGCAAATCCGAGAATATCGCCCTGAGGCATGGCGCGCGCGATGATGTTGTGCTTGAGCAATGCGGTGGCGACCGCCGGTCCGATCTTCCTGCCCGGATCGAACAGCGTCAGAGGCGAGCTGGCCTCGGCAAATTCGATGGCAGCGAGCATACCCTCGCCTCGCACTTCTGCCACCTTCGGGTGATCGGCAAAGCGTTCGCGTAGCTGCTCGACCAGATAGGCGCCCGTCTTGCCCGCGTTCTCGACCAGCCCCAGCTTGTCGATCAACTGCAGATTGGCCACACCTGCCGCGGCACCGATCGGGTGTGCCGAATAGGTCCAGCCATGGCCGATCGGTCCCAGTTCATCGGTGCCCTTCTCCAGCACCTCCCATACGCGCTGAGACACGATCGAGCCGGACAAGGGCGCATAGGCGGATGTCAGCCCCTTGGCGATCGTGATGATGTCGCTTTCCAGCCCGTAGTGCTCCGACCCGAACATGGTACCCAGTCGCCCGAAGCCGGTGACCACCTCATCGGCAATCAGCAGAATGTCGTGCTTTTTCAGTACCGGCTGAATCGCTTCCCAGTACCCTTTCGGCGGCGGCACGATACCACCGGTGCCCAGAATCGGCTCGGCAATGAAGGCGGCGATGGTGTCAGCGCCTTCCGCCTCGATCATCTGTTCGAGTCGGCTCGCGCAATCTGCCGAGAATGCCTCTTCGCTCATGGATGGGTCGCTGCGGCGCAGATAGTAAGGCGCTTCGGTGTGCAGAACCTGCTCCAATGGCAGATCGAATTTTCGGTGGAACAGCTCCAGCCCGGTCAGCGAACCTGTCATCAGGCCGGAGCCGTGATAACCGCGCCAGCGCGAGATGATCTTCTTTTTTCGTGGCCTGCCCAGTATATTGTTGTAATACCAGACCAGCTTGATATTGGTCTCGTTGGCGTCCGACCCTCCCAGACCGAAATACACCTTGGACATGTTGTCCGGGGCCCTGTCGAGCACCATCTTCGCCAGCGTGATGGACGCCTCGGTGCCATGACCGACGTAGGAATGGTAGTAGGCCAGCTCCTTCGCCTGTTCGGCAATGGCATCGGTGATCTCCGAACGGCCATAGCCCACATTGACGCAGTACAGCCCGGCAAAGGCATCCAGCAGCCGATTGCCGTCACGATCCTCGATATGGACACCGGAGGCGGTCGTGATGATGCGATTGGGGCTCTCGCCACGCGCATGCTGCGCCAGATGAGTCGATGGATGAAAGAAGTGCTGTCGGTCCCATTGGTCCAGCTTGTCGTTGATCGCCATGGTCGGTTTATCCGTTTGAGGAAGTGGAAGCAGTGCAGTTGCAGGGCCCTTGCTGAGCGGCGGTTACGGGGTGGTGGCAGCCTTTCGGCTTTCGGCTTTCGGCTTTCGGCTTTCGGCTTTCGGCTTGCGTCTTGCGTCTTGCGTCTTGCGTCTGTGGCTGTGGCTGTGGCTGAGGATTTCGGCTGTCGCGCCGGTTCTACTTCACCAGTCGAGGCTTGGGCTTTTCAGGGCCTGGCGCAGCTTGCCTTCCCAGAGCATAGAACTCGTCATTGGGCATCATGTCCGTCAGGCCCGCCATGCGGTTGGACAAGGCAAAGAATGCAGCTATGGCACCAATATCCCAGATGTCTTCGGTACTGAAACCATGCTCACGCAGTTCCTCCAGGTCATCATCCGACACCTCCGCCGCCTGATCGCACACCAGACAGGCAAAGTCGAGCATCGCCATCTGCCGTTCGCTGATATCGGCCCGCGTGTAGTCGGTAGCCAGCTGCTCGGCCAGGCGCGGGTTCTTTTCGCGTATGCGTACGATCGCACCATGCGCCACCACGCAATACAGGCAACTGTTCATGGCGGAGGTCACCACCACGATCATCTCGCGCTCGCCCTTGCTCAGTCCGCTTTCCTTTTCCATCAGGGCGTCGTGATAGGCGAAGAATGCCCGAAACTCGTCCGGGCGATGAGCGAGCACACGAAACACATTCGGCACGAATCCGGACTTTTCAGCCACCTCATCGATGCGCGACCGGATATCGTCCGGCAAGGTATCAACGGGCGGAACCGGAAAGCGAGATCGGGGTGTGCTCATGAGGGCTGGCCGTGGTGATGAATTTCACACTATTGTGCCGCTCTTGAGCGCATCTGTCAGCCCGGGCGCCCAGCCCCTACTCACGGCATGAAGACAGGGGAAGTCGCGGGGCGGTTCATTTTCTGTTGCATTGACCGACAACTGTAAATATACTCAGGTCTCTGACAATGAACGAGTGATTGAGCATGCAGGACCTTACCAAGCGTCAACAGGAAATTCTGCGGATGATCCAGTCACATATCGATCGAACCGGCTTCCCGCCCACCCGTACCGACATCTGCGATCATTTCGGTTTCCGTTCTCCCACGGCTGCCGATGATCATCTGCGTGCTCTGGAGCGCAAGGGCGCCATCGAGCTCATTCCGGGAACATCACGCGGCATCCGGGTGATCAGCGAAATGGAAGAAGACGGTATCCCGCTGGTGGGCCGAGTTGCTGCCGGTGAGCCTATCATGTCAGATTCGAATGTCGAAGAATACCTGCCCGTCGATCCCGACCTGTTCTACCCGCATGCCGACTACCTGCTGCGGGTCAACGGCACCAGCATGCAGAACGTCGGCATTCTCAATGGCGACCTGCTGGCAGTCCATGCCACCGAACATGTGCAGAACAACCAGATCGTCGTTGCCCGGGTCAACGATGAAGTGACCGTCAAACGTTTCCGTCGGCGCGGCAATATCGTTACCCTGCTGCCCGAGAACGATGAATTCGAACCCATACGCATAGACCTGCGCGAACAGGAATTTCATATCGAAGGGGTCTATGTCGGCGTGCTGCGCCGCGATTCCTGATCCCGAAGAACGGCCCTGCCAGAATGTCTGCCAGCACGCTTGACAGACATCACGCCCGACCCCGCAACATGCGGTACGCCATGAATCTTGCCTTGTTGAAACCGCTGGTGCGCCATGGACTCCGCTCTTGATGCCTTGTTGAAATCCCAGCCAACGCTGTGGCGAGGTAGCGACCGATACAATGACGATGAATCCGTACCCACCGGATTCGATGCACTGGACAAGGCCTTGCCCGCTCAGGGCTGGTGCATTGGCGGCGTCACCGAACTCCTGAGCAGGCATCAGGGTATCGGGGAACTCAGCCTGCTGCTGCCGGCGCTGCGCCGGATCACTGGCGAAGGGCAATGGGCTGCCTTCATCAATCCGCCTTATATTCCTTATGCACCGGCTCTGGGCAACGCCTGTGTCCGGCTTGATCGGTTGCTGATCATCGACAGCGGCGACGATGCCAATACGCTGTGGGCCACCGAACAGGTGCTGCGCTCGGGCTTGTTTGCCGGCGTGGTTGCCTGGGTCAATCGCAGCAGTGCCCAGCAACAGCGCCGCCTTCAGCTGGCCGCTGAAACCGGCAGAACCTGGGCCACTGTCTACAGACCCTGGCATGCCGACAAGGAACATTCACCCGTCGCCGCTCGCCTGCGCCTGTCCCTCGTCGAGGCACGGCTGCAACTGGATATCTTCAAGCTGCGTGGCGGCAACCCATGCACGGTTTGTATCGAACCGTCCGAGTTCGATGCGTCACAGGGTGTCGAATGGCCCATTCCAGCCAAGCTGCCACGCCCTCACCCCGTCAGCAGCCCCGCCAGCAAGCCGGCAGTCTGACCCATGCTCTGGCTGGCACTGCACTTTCCACAGCTGCCAATCGACCGACAGGGTCAGGGCGGCGCTGATGAACCTCGGGCCGTGGTTCTGCATGAAGGCAGCAGACGTCGCATTCTTGCCTGCAATGCCGTTGCCGCAGCCCATGGTATCCGCCCCGGGCAGGCGCTGAAGAACGCCTATGACATGGTCCCGGCACTGATCACCAGCGATCATGATGAACAGCAGCAGCTGGCCCATCTGGAGCAACTCACGCTCTGGGCCCTGCACTACTCCTCACTGGTCTCCCCCGAGCCACCCGATACCATCCTGCTGGAAATCCAGGCGAGTCTGACGCTGTTCGGTGGTCTCGAAGCCCTGCTCGAACGCGTTCACGACGATGTCCGGCAGCAACAGCTGGCGCTGTCCACGGCCATTGCCCCCACCCCGGCAGCCGCCATGCTGTTCGCCCGGGCCGGTGTGCATCGCCAATTGCTCGACCGTCAGTCACTGGCCGAGACACTGGCCAGCGTGCCGGTCGGCTGGCTGCCCTTGAACGACTTCACCCTCAAGGGGCTTCGTCAGTCAGGTCTGCAGACCGTGGCCGAGCTCACCGCGCTGCCGGCTGCCGCTCTGACACGCCGCTTCGGCAGTCCCTGCACCGATCTGCTGTACAAGCTCGATGGACGACTGCCAGATCCGCGCACCGCCTACCAGCCGGCAGAAGTCTTCTTCTCGGCGCTGGATCTGCCACTGGAGGCACCGGACACCCAGGCTCTGAGCTTTCCGCTGAACCGCCTCATGAATGCCCTGGGTGGCTACCTGAGATCGCGCGATCTGGGTGTTCGCCATCTGCAGCTGCAGCTGGATCACCACCGTGGTCCGACCACCCGCGTGGATCTGAAGTTTCTCGATGCCACGGCCAATACGCGGCATCTGTTTCGCATTGCCAGCGAACGCCTGAGCAACCTGGTTCTGGATTCCCCGGTCATCCGCCTCGGGCTCGAATCCACCGAACTGGCCGACCTGCAGCGCGAAGGCCGGGACCTGTTCATGAAAAGTCAGGCAGGCGGCAGCACCATCGAACAACTGATGGACAGGCTCTCGGCACGTCTGGGCAGAGAGGCGCTGTACACACCGGCCACCGGAGAGGATCATCGCCCCGAGAAAGCCTGGCTGACCGCCTTGCTCGACAGGCAGACGCCTCCGGGTCACTGGCCTGCCCGGCCGCTGTGGTTACTGCGAGAGCCCATCCCGCTGAATCAGAGCGTCACATTGCAGACGCTGCCAGAGCGTATCGAGAACGGCTGGTGGGATGACACCGATGTGCGCCGGGATTATTTCATCGCCACCACCGCCGACGGAGCCTATTACTGGGTGTACCGCCAACGGCGTACGAGTGACGAACGACTCTGGCTGCATGGTCTCTTTTCGTGAAGCACACCAGACATCGGAACACCGGCTAAACCGCAGCGGGGTCTGAAACTCGTTTCTACGTGATGTGGTTCCGAAATAACCTTTCAACCATGGTCAACCGAGCCATGAACATGCCGATACCACACTGACGATAGAACAAACCCCTGCGCTCCATCACCTACCCCCAGACAACAGGACCACTCTTCCAGTCACCATGCCAATGCCAGTTGCCAGACAGTTGACTCAGAGCGCCCCCGTGAAATGGGCCGCAGTTCACGGACGAAAACACCACTGATGTCGATACAGAATTCCAACAAGGATCACACCAAACTATTGATTGGTGCCGGCTTCCTGCTTGTGTTCTCGCTGATGATTCTGACGACCTGGCTGTCCATGAGCACCTTGCAGCGGGTCAATGACGGCATGTCCAATGTGATACTGGATACCGAGCAGAAGACCAGCCGGGCCTATCACATGCGCAATGTCATCCGCATGCGTTCTGCCGCCGTGCGCTCACTGGTGCAGACCGAAGACACGGTGGAACGCCAGCGCATCTTCGACAAGCTGATTCAACACACCGCAAGCTACCAGCAGACCCGCAAGGAATTGACCGAGCTCTCGGCCAACGCTCGTGAGCAGGCAATACTCAAGGAGATCAACGAGGCTGATGGGCGAGTCGCCAGCGCCTATGAGCGTGCCAACTCGGAAATCTACTCCAGCGAACAGAATCTCGCTGCGCAGAAAAGCGTGCTCAACGAGGTTCAGCTGCACGAACTGGTGCTGCTCAATCATCTCAACGATCTGGTGCAACTGGAAAAGATTCTGGCCGAAGAGGCGCTGGAGAACAATCAGGCGGCCTACCAGCGCACGCAGCGTTTGATGATCTACCTGGTCAGTGCCGCCTTCGCCCTGTCGATGATCATCTCGGCCACGGTCATCGCGCGGGTGGCCAGGGCCAACAAGCGTATTGCCCATCTGGCCAATCATGATGATCTGACCGGTCTCCACAACCGGCGATCGTTCGAGCAGCACCTGCAGTACACCATCGACAATGCCGAACGTAGCGACAATGCCCACGGCCTGCTGTATATCGATCTGGACCGCTTCAAGATCGTCAATGACACCTGCGGTCATCACGCCGGCGACCAGTTGCTGATCCAGCTGACGCAGATGATGCAGAAGCGATTGCGTCGTGGCGATCTGTTTGCCCGAGTCGGTGGCGACGAATTCGCGATCATCGCCCAGGGCCGCTCCTTCCCGGATATCCAGAGCCTGGCCGAAGACCTGCGGGTCATTGTCAGCGAATTCACTTTCATGTACGAGGAGCAGAGCTTCAAGGTGAGTCTGAGCGTTGGCGTGACGCCCATCGATGGCCAGATCAAGAACATGGAGCGGGTGCTCGCGGACGTCGACTCGGCCTGTTATGTGGCCAAGCAATCCGGTCGCAACCGGGTACACGTGACACAGGACGATGACGCCGAAATGGTCAAGTACCGCAGCAACCTGGCGGGTATCCAGGCCATTCGCAAGGCCCTGGCCGATGATCGCCTGTCGCTGTTCTATCAGCCCGTTTTCGAGATCGCAGAGCGCTCCATGACGATGGCACATTGCGAGATCCTGCTGCGAATACGCAGCGAGAACGGTGAGCTGTATTCACCGGCGCGCTTCATCCCCATTGCCGAGAAATACAACATCATGACCGAGATCGATCAATGGGTATTCACCCAGGTGATCGATTGGTTGGCCGAGCATCAGGACAAGCATGTCATCCCTTGCCTGCTGGTCAATCTGTCCGGTCTGTCCTTCACCGACGATGACTTCAGCAGGTTTATCGTAGAGCGACTCAGTCGCGGTGATATCGATCCGTCCAATATTGCCTTTGAAGTCTCCGAAAGCGCAACGGTCAGCAACTTCGAAAAGGTCAGAGTGTTCATCGACCGCATTCGCGCTCTGGGTTGCAAACTGGCACTGGATGACTTTGGCGCCGGCTTTTCCAGCTTTACCTACCTCAAGGAGCTGTCCTTCGATTATCTGAAGATCGATGGCTCACTGGTCCGCAATATTGCCGACGACACGGTCGATCGCGACATGGTGGCGGCGATCAATCAGATCGGCCATACCGTGGGGGCACGTACCATTGCCGAGTTTGTCGAAGATGATGTTGCCTTGCAGTGCCTGAGAGAGATGAAGGTGGACTTCGCTCAGGGCTATGGCCTTCGCATGCCCACGCCTCTGACGCAGCTGGCGGATGAGCTGGAAGTTCGCGAAGAGGACGACGCTGAAGTCAGCACCCTGGCAGCAGCACCGACTGGCGAACCGAGTATCCCCTTCCGCAAGGCATCATGAAGAGGATGGCTTGGTCGTGCCAGCCGTACTGCCCTGAGGTGGATTGGTGCTGGTGGCAATACCTGCCTCCAGCTCCTCTGGCGTCGGTTCGCGCACATCCACGATGGCCACGGTGAAATTCAGGACCTGCCCGGCCAACGGGTGATTGGCATCGAGCACCACCGTATCGTCCCGGATTTCAACGACCGTGACGAGCTGCGATTCACCCTCCTGCTTGCCCAGCGCCTTGAAGCGCATACCGACCACCAGTTCCTGCACCTTCTCGATGGGCTCTTTCGGCCATTCTGCAATGAGCGACTCGTCCGGATAGCCGTAGGCATCTTCGGGGTAGATGGTCACCGCTACGGGATCACCCGCCCGTTTACCCGTCAGCTCACGCTCCAGGGCCGGCAGCAAGGCATTCGTGTTATGCATGTAAACCAGCGGCAAGTCACCTTGCGAGCTGTCAATCAGTTCGCCAAACCCGTTGGTGAGCTGGTAGTGCATGGAGACGACACGATGGTCGTCGATGATCAGATCAGATTCAGCCATGAAGTGAAGCGTCAGAAATTTCCGAAGAATGCAGGTTTGGTCTGCCGTCGTCGCTGCAGCAGGATCACCAGACCCAGTAGCAACAGGGCAGGAATGTAGAACACTTCCTTGTGCATGCGATCTGCAGGCACTTGTACCTTCTCGATGCGCACCAGAGTGTCGCCGTAGAAGTCGAACATCTGCAGCGTCTGGAAAAACGGCGTGCCCGGGAAAGGCTCTTCCAGGGTTGCCCCTTCTTCATCCATGACGACAACCAGCCCGGCATTCTCCACCCGGGTTTCTCCATCACCGGCCTCCCCCATATCAGCCAGCACCGTCAGGCTGGCAATCTTGTCGGGGTAATCGAAATCCGGCCCGACGATACGCAACCGCAGCGGTTCATCAACCGGCTGATCAGCAGCCAGCTCGAACAGCTCGCTACTGGGCAGATCATTGAACGGAGGCTGCACCTGGTCCAGCCAGAAACCGGGACGAAACAGGGTGAACGCCACCAGCATCAGCAGCGCGGATTCCCAGATTCTGCTGCGCGCCATGAAATAGCCCTGCGTGCCCGCCGCGAACAGCATCATGGCAATGACACCGACCACGAACACGAATATGGCCTTGGCCAGGGAGACATCGATAAGCAGCAACTCGGTGTTGAAGATGAACAGGAAAGGCAGCAGGGCCGTACGAATATCGTAGGCAAAACCCTGCAGACCGGTCTTGATCGGGTCACCGCCGGAGATGGCACTGGCGGCGAAGGCGGCGAGCCCCACCGGCGGCGTATCGTCGGCCAGAATCCCGAAATAGAAGACGAACATGTGCACCGCCACCAGAGGCACCACCAGACCCTGCTGCGCACCCACGGACACGATGACCGGCGCCATCAGGGAAGACACCACGATGTAGTTGGCCGTGGTTGGCAGCCCCATGCCCAGCAACAGACTCATGACGGCGACAAGCAGCAGCATGACGATCAGGCTGCCGCCCGAGAGAAACTCGACGAACTCGCCGACCACCTGATGCGCGCCAGTGAGCGAGACAGTCCCGATGATGATTCCGGCAACACCGGTTGCGACACCGATGGGCACCATGCTGCGCGCACCGCCGATCATGCCAGCACCAAAGTCGGTGAAGCCGAGCTTCACGGATTCGCCCATGCCGATTCTGTCAGGGTGCGAACGCCCGCGAATCATCGATTTCAGTGGATGCTGAGTCAGCACGATGAAGATCATGGCCATGGACGCCCAGAACGCCGACAGCGAAGGCGACAGTCGTTCGATGAGAATGCACCACAGCAGAATGATGATGGGCAGCAGAAAATACAGACCGGTCAGAGCCACCTCACCGGTTTTGGGCAAGGTGATCAGTGGTGAGGACGGATCATCCATATGCAGGTCCTGGCGACGCGCGCTGATGACAATCAGAATCAGATAGGCCAGAAGGAAGATGCCGACAGCACCGAAGAAGGTCATGCCAGGGAAGGCGCGACTGATCCAGCCCAGGCCGTAGTAGACAAGGCCACCGAGCGCGACAAAGGCCAGAAAGCCGAACAGGAAGCCGATGAGCTTCTGCATGGCCGTGACATGACTGGGTGGTTTTTCCAGACCTTGCAGATCCAGTTTCAGCGCTTCCAGATGGACGATATAGACCAGGGCGATGTAGGAGATCAGTGCCGGCAACAAGGCGTGCTTGATGACCTCGGGATAGGAAATACCGGTGAATTCCGCGATCAGGAAGGCCGCGGCCCCCATGACCGGAGGGGTCAACTGACCATTGGTTGATGAGGCCACTTCCACCGCCCCCGCCTTCTCGGCCGAGAACCCGGTGCGCTTCATCAGAGGAATGGTGAAGGTGCCGGTGGTGACCACATTGGCAATGGATGAGCCCGAGTAGATGCCACTCAGTGCCGACGCCACAACCGCCGCCTTGGCAGGACCACCGCGAAAATGCCCCAGCGCGCCAAAGGCAAGCTGGATGAAATAGTTGCCAGCACCGGCCTGCTCCAGCAAGGCACCGAACAGGACGAACAGAAAGATCATGGATGAGGCCACACCCAGAGCGACACCGAACACGCCCTCGCCCTGCATCCAGTAATGCCACATGGCCTTGCCGAAGGATGCACCTTTCCACTGCACGACATCGGGCAGGAACTGGGCGTCACCAAAGAATACGTAGAGTACGAAGACACCCGCGACGATCAGCATCGGCAGGCCCAGAGATCGATAGACCGCGGTTGCCAGGAGCAGCAGCCCGAACGTGGATGCTGTCAGATCGCCCGCTGTCGGCAAGCCGGCTCGCAAGGCGATATCGTCCTTGAAGACGACCAGATACAGGCAGCAGCTGACGCTGCCAGCGGCCAGCAGCCAGTCATAGGCAGGTACCCGGTGCGCCGGGCTGGACTTGAAAAATGGGTAGGACAGACAGGCCAGCGCCATGGCAAAGGCCAGATGGATGACCCGCACTTCACTGCCGTTGAAGATCAGATTGATATTGAATTCTTCTGCCAGCCAGAATGGCAGATTGGAAGAAACATAGAGCTGAAACAGACTCCAGCTGAACGCCACAATGGCGATGAAAAGACCCACTCCGCCGTGAGGATTCCTGCCTCCCGTGTCGATGGCAGTGAAGGAATCGAGATCCGGCGTATCGCCCGAATCGCCATCTTGAGTGGTTGTCGCATTCATCGGCAGGAGTCTGTTGCTGGCAACGGGTTTCAGGGGGTACGAAACTGTGAAGCATGTCGGCAGACAGTCGAGCCTGCCTGCCGACACCCCCGCTCAGGCGAGGGTCATGTCATGCAGCTTACATCCAGCCACGTTCCTTGAAGTACTTCACCGCACCGTCGTGCAATGGCGCGGACAGACCATCACTGATCATTTCTTCTTCTTTCAGATTGGCGAATGCCGGATGGAGCTTCTTGAAGTCTTCGAAGTTGTCGAATACTGCCTTGACGACAACATAGACCACCTCTTCAGGCACATCGGCGGAAGAGATGAAGGTCGCACCCACACCGAAAGTCTGGTTGTCTTCGGTCAGGCCCTTGTACATGCCGGCCGGGATGGTTGCGCTACGATAGAACGGGTTCTCTTCGATCAGCTTGTCGATGACCGGACCGGTCACGTCGACGAAATCGACATCACAGGTGTTGGTGACTTCGGTAATGGCTGCAGCGGGATGACCGACGGTATAGATCATGACGTCGATCTTGTCATCACACAGTGCCTGTGACATCTCTGCGCCCTTGAGCTCAGAGGCAACCGCGAAATCGTCCATGGTCATGCCATAGGCCGCCATGACAACCTCTGCAGTGGCTCGCAGACCGGAACCGGCATTACCGACGTTGACTCGCTTGCCCTTGAGATCTTCAAAGGATTCGATACCACTGCCGCCCTTGGCCAGCACCGAAAAGGGTTCAGGGTGTACAGAGAATACAGCTCGCAGATTTTCGAACTTGCCCTGGTCTTCGAATTTGGACGTACCGTTGTAGGCGTGAAACTGCCAATCGGACTGAGCCACGCCGAATTCCAGTTCACCCGCACGTACCGTGTTGATGTTGTAGATGGAACCGCCTGTGGATTCTGCTGAACAACGAATGCCGTGATCCTTCCGACCCTTGTTCACCAGACGACAAATGGCACCGCCCGTCGGGTAATAGACACCGGTGACACCGCCGGTACCGATGGAGATGAACTGCTGCTGAGCCTGAGCGGCGCCAGCGAACAGCCCAGCTGCCAGCAGGCAACTGCTGATTGCTACGCTAATTTTCATGAGTGGATCCTGTTCATTGGAATTTGGTCTCACGCGGCTGTGAACGCCTGGCACTACGTGAAACGGCATGATCAAGCCTGTTCGTCAGTCAATCCTGACACGGCTTGGTTTAATGTAGCAAATTGCTGCGGCGATTGTCCCACCTGCTGGCCAGACGCAAGCAAGATGCGAACTAGACGCAAACGAGACGCAAGCAAGATGCGAGCGTTCCTGTACTACCTTGCTACATGTCTCGTCGTGCGGCCAGCCCATTGAGGAACCAGCGCACACCTTGGTCACCGCAGCGACGATAATTTCGAGCCTGCGGATTTCTGAAAAAGGCGCCTACTTCAGTCTTGCCGATCTTGCCTCCCCCGGCCGTGATCAAGTCGTGGATGTCATCCGATCGCAAAGACAGCGCGATACGCAACTGCTTCAACACCAGATTGTTGTTCACGACGGATGAATCGGCACCGGCCTTGCCCGCTGTACTGGACGACGGCTGTGCCGAGTCACTCGCACCAGCCTGGCTGCCGGCAGCCTTGGCGGGCGGTGGGCCGCGACGGTCCAGAATCAGGCCGTCAAGCAAAGCCAGCAGTGCGTCATCCGGACAGGCAAGATAATTCGCCTCATCATCCTTGCAGCGAAAGCCTGCCACCTGCTCCTCGCTGACCGGGTAATCGCCCAGCTTCATCAGGCGCTGCGTTTCCGCATCGTCCAGGCGCAAGGCATAGCGGATGCGTCGGTTGAATTCGTTATTGTCCATTTGTCTGTCTGTCCCGGTACGTGTATCGAGAGGATGGGGAGATGGAAAAAGTGGCTGTAAGAACGCTGTTTCGGCAAACTCGCAGATATCACCTGACCAATACAATCTACATGCTTTTTTGAATGCAACCAGTTGTTTTGAATATCCTTTTATCGAATTCCAGAGCATTCTGACTAACGTAGACGGCAGAATTTAAGTGACTCACTTCATATTTTTTGCGTCGATATCTACCATGTAACACTTGATTTTGTATGATGCATTGACGCTGTAGAAGCATGAACGACGTTCTCCCGAGGCGACGCGGAACCCTAATCCCATGGAGTGGATCGACTTGATACCCAGTTTGCTTGTCGGATGTGCCTGTCTGCTGGTCGGCTATGCGCTGGGCTCGCGTCGTGCTCGTGCCATCAAGCGTCGTGCCTTGCGCGACAGAAATGCACAGGCCCTCGAGCTTCTTGACGCCAGATCTTCACTGCATTCACTCGAGCATTATGCCTCGCAGCAGGGGCGAAAGGACAAACTGCTCAAGATGACGCTGCGAAAGCTGCAGGAAGCCAACGCTCGCTGCAAGGCAGCAGACGATTTGCTGATCGCACAGAAAAAGCGACATTACTCGGAAACGTCTCGCTTGCGCCTCGATGCGGTCAATGCACACGAGGCGGCCCTCAAGGCTGCGGCCATCGCGCGCAAGGCCACTGCCCATCTACAACGTCTGGAACAGGCGTGTCCGAGTGTGCAGACCATCAAGGCACCCGAGCCGAAGTCCTACGGCACGGGCGACCCGGTCACAGTCAGTGTGGTGGATCAGGCCCGCGCCGATACGCCTGACGACACCGTCATTCCGGTGTCCAATCGCGACTCTGCCAGATTGACCAAATTGCGCAGCAGCAACGAAGCCAACGCACCAACCCTCTGAATCGTGACCTGCTTCGCCTGACGAGCGTCCAGATCGGCGCTTCGGTGGCGTGACCGCCCCTGGACCCGCACCCTGGACCCGCACCCTGGACCCGCACCCTGGACCCGCACCCTGGACCCGCACCCTGGACCTGCACGCTAGACCTGCACGCTAGACCTGCACGCTAGACCTGCACGCTAGACCTGCACGCTAGACCGAGACCGAGACCGAGACCGACAAACCGTTACACGATAGAGTATCGCGCGTATTCTGTTGCAGCACTCGGGATGTTATTATCCGCGCCATGGCGGCGCATACCCTACATTTCAACCTTCCTGACGCCGAGCGTCCCAGTATCTGGCCTTGGCTGATCGTGCTACTCGGCTGCGGCTGTCTGGTCATATTGGTCATGCGCTCAATGACCACCATCCCCGCCTCCCTGCTCCACCAGGCCAGAGAACAGGTAAGCGCTGCCGGCTTCGATGACATGAACGTCGCCATCAATGGTCGCGACCTGGAACTGACCGGCACACTCGATCAACGTCTGTCGGTCGCGCTATTGCTGGACCAGCTCGAAAACATCGACGGTGTGCGCATCGTGCGTGACAACATGACACGCTTCGATCCGGTGGAAACCGAACTGCAACAAACCCGGTCTTTCCTGCAGGCACTGGCTCGCATCGACACGTCGGCAGTGGCGTTCCAGCAAGGCAGCAATTCGTTTACCCCGGGCAGCGATATTGCGCTGAACCAGATTGCCGAACTGTTGCGAAACAATCCGGAAAAACGCCTGCGTATCGAAGGTCACACCGATAACACCGGGCCGAGTGCAGTCAACCTGCGATTGAGTCAGGAACGCGCGCAGGCTGTTGTACGATATCTGGAAGCACGCAATGTCTCTTCCAATCAACTGATTGCCAAAGGTTATGGTGCGACGCAACCGATCGCCGATAACTCGACCGAAGCCGGTCGCGCACGCAACCGTCGAATCGAAATCAGTTATGTTGACTAGCAACCCAGCCATGCGGAACCGATCGTGATCTATCTATTGTCGCAAATTGTCCTGGCACTGATTCTGGCGGCATTCGTTGGCGGCGCCCTGGGCTGGCTGCTGCACCGCACCACGCAGGATCGAGAAGCCGGTCAATTGAGAAACGCGATTCAACGGCAACGCCAGCAAGTGGCTCAGTTGAATTCCGAAATCGCCATGCTGACGGATGACTACGACGAACTGCAGCGTCAATCGCACGACGAGATCCAGGAGCTTCGCGAAGCCAATCAACAGATCCCTCGGCTGAATTCCAATCTGGAAAAATCGCAGTTGCTGGTCAGCCAGATGATCAAGCGACACGAGTCCGAGATTCGTGATCTGAACAGTCAGAACCAGAACCTCACACAGAAACTGAAGGACCTGGAGGCACGGGAACAGGTCATCAAGCGGCAGCAGGCCGACCTTGATAGCGCTCGCCGGGAACTGGGCGTGGCTGATTCAGTACTGGGGAAGACTGATGAAAGCAGCGATGGCGTGGGTGAACAGGCCTCCGGGAACACGGCATCCGACGGTATGGCTGCAACCACCGACGTCAATACCAGTAATGATCAGGGCGGCAAAACCGCTGATGCAGAACCCGGTGAGGCTGCGACTGCTGATGCCGACAGCGCGTCCAACTTCGAGGTTCAAGGCGAACAAAAAGTGGCTACTGCAAGCACGGTTGCGGCCGAGCCAAGCGATGCTGCTGAAACGACTGCGGATGCAGAAGAAGATCATACCGTAGTGGCAGGCTCGGATTCTGACGGCAGTGCCAGTACGGGCACCAACGCCAAGGATGATGCAGACAAGGCAAAGAAGGCGGGGCAACCATCAACCGCCAACAAGCCATCCGTTACTCGAAAGCCTGTCATCACCAGCACTCGCAATGTCAGTAGCTGGGCCTCTGCGCCCTTGGTGGAAGCTGAAGCTGAGACTGAGACTGAGACTGAAGCGAACGCCGGAGCAGAAGCTGATTCTGAGACTTTAGCGGATGCAGATTCGGATGCAAAAGCAAGCGCCGATTCGGATGCAAAGGCCAATGCCAATGCCAATGCCAATGCCAATATCAATATTGACGTCGACGAAGGTGTCGACGCAAGAGAGGCCGATGCCGACCAGGTCATCGCATTCGATGCGGATTCAGGGGATGCCGTGTCCTCCTCAGCCGTCGATGATCAGCAAACACCAGCGAAGTCCTCGGTCATCTTCCTGAATGCCGATGCTCCGCTCCCCGGTCATGACAGTCGCTCGGACAGCTCGAGCGGTAATGAAACGGTCAACGACAACAAGGACGACAGCATCGTCGACCCCTTCGATCAAGTCATCGAAATCGATGAACAGTTACTGAAAGACATCGACTCCGATATGGAAGACGATGAATTTCTTAACAGCCTCGACGATGCCCTGGCTCGCGAAAGACAGAGCGAGGACGAAGTGAGTAACTTTGAACCCGTCGAGCAGCAGGATGATCTGCAACAAATCGTCGGGATCGGTCCAGAGACTGAAAAGGCCTTGAACGAAATGGGCATCAGCAGTTTCGCCCAGCTCGCCAGGCTCGAGCATCACGAGATCGAGACCATTGCCAGCGCTCTGCAGATCGTCCCTGACAGCATTGAACGAGACGATTGGGTCGGGAACGCCCGCCGTCAACTTGAGGACGTTCTCGAGGAGCTTTGACGCCAGAAATGCGATCTGAGAAGAGCTGCACCGCTCACTCGGCTCACTCGGCTTACTCGGCTTACTCGGCTTACTCGGCTTACTCGGCTTACTCGGCTTACTCGGCTCACTCGGCTCACTCGGCTCACTCGGCTCACTCGGCTCACTCGGCTCACTCGGCTCACTCGGCTCACTCGGCTCACTCG
>CANLNQ010000042.1 GCA_947492525.1 uncultured Granulosicoccus sp. | reverse complement strand
CCACGCACCACGCACCACGCACCACGCACCACGCACCACGCACCACGCACCACGCACCACGCACCACGCACCACGCATCACGCATCACGCATCACGCATCACGCAACTCACAGCTCACAGCTCACAGCTCACAGCTCACACCTCACACCTCACACCTCACACCTCACACCTCACACCTCACACCTCGCAGGGTGGCTGGTTTCAGAGCGAATAACACACTGCAGCTTTGCGCTTTATCTCGCTCTTTCTTTACGCCTGTGCTGGTTCCGGAAAAGGACAGTGATGAAAAACCCCTGTAAAAGCAACGATTAAGAGGCATCTCCACCGGTATTCCCGGAATCGGCGTCAATGCAAGTCTGATGGTTTTCGCTTGACAACACAGGTTACGTGGTTACTTGTCGCGCCCAGATTCATGCAGTAGCGTAAAAATCCTCGAATACTGCTTGCACGGACTGGGACTCTGCGTCGTCAGTCGCCAACGGCAACGACATCGCATGCGGTGTCATTCTCAGACCGGCAGGCCAGAAGACACTGAGGTATCTCATGGATTCACGTTGGTTGATAGTTGTCGTCGCCCTGGTGGTTATTTACTGGTTGGTTCGCAACAGGTTCCTTCTTCATTCCCAGGCCGGTGGCAAGGAGCGCGCCGCGGGTCATCCACTGCGACGATCCGGGGATCGAACGCTCTCGGCTCGCTGGTCTGAACGCACTCTGGACGATGACGACGCCGATGCGGATGAAACACTTCTGCCGGGTGCCGTGAAACGCGTCTCGGCCCCGTCGGATGGCGCTGTCATGGCGGGCTCGGGGGCAACGACCTCTTTACTGTCAGAGCGGGACGGTACCGCACATCGGCGAATGCAGGAAGATGATGTGGCTACGCAGAACGAAGTCGACAGACTGAGTGAGTTGCTGCAGCAACGGGATCGCATACTGGCTCGGAACAAGCACGCCATGGAGGAGGTGGAGAAGCTCAAGAAGAAACTGTATGACAAGGGCCGCGAAATGGAGATGCTGCAACAGGCCTGTGCCAGAAGCGATGCGGCTCTGGCTCACTATCGCACTCGCGCGCAGCGTACAGCGATGCTGGAGCAGCAGCTGGCGGAAGCACGCGAACAGACAGTCAGAAAGGAACAGGAGCTGGCGGAAGCTCGAAAATCACTGGAGCAGCAGAAGTTGGCTTCGCAAGCAGTCCCGGTGATTGAAGCCGAGCACGATATGACGCCCGGCATACCGGATGTGGTCAGACGCAAGAATCAGGTCAGCAAGAAACAGCTGGCGCGCGAACTTCTGAGAGTGGAGAAACAGGCTCAGCTGGCCAGACAGAATTCACTGGAGTTGCGACGTATCCGTGGCGAGCTGGAATCGGTTTGTGAAGATCGCGCCAGTGCCAAGACGCGTATTGCCGAGTTGCAGGTTCGCGTACAGGCGCAGCAACGTGCGCTGGAATCGGCACGCGAAACGGTCGAGACAGTCGATGAGACCGAGCACAGGCATGATCAGACCGAGCAATTGAGACAGCAGCTGGCACGCTTGTCCGGAGCACCCATCCTGAGCGATGACAGTGATCCAGGCAGTCAGGACGTCTCTGTCAACGATGGCAAGCGCTAGTGTACTGTTTCATACAAAGCGTTCATTCAACGATTCGCCAGGCAGCCAGCCGCGAACGGTCTTGCCGTAGCCGGTGATGCCCGCTGGTGTTCCAGCTCAATCCGATTTCGACGTCTCTTCGAGCACGGAAGCGATGGTCTTTACCAGGTCCTTGGCGTCCACCGGTTTGTGGAGCAGGCGGCAACCGGATTGTCGAGCCTCACGCAAGCGCTTCTTGGAGGTGTCACCGGTCACGATGATGGCCGGTATCTCCCTGGCAAAGTGGCTTCTGACCGTGCTGATGGCTGCCGTGCCTGTCAATTCGTTCTTGAGCTGATAGTCCACCACGAGAATGTCAGGTTGCATCTGGTGCTCCTGCAGGAGCCTCACGGCCTGGGCGGCGGACTCGGCTGCCAGTGTCTGGCATTCGAAGGCTTCCAGAATCAGTTGCTGCCCTTCCCGGATATCCGGTTCGTCATCGATGAACAGAATTCGTGTGCCTGCCAGTTTGAAGAAGCGCGAAGTTGTTTCAGGCGCGCTTGATTCTGCGGGACTGCCCAGCGGCACGGTCACGGTGAACGTGCTCCCTTCGCCAGGCGCGCTCTGCAGTGAGACATCGATGCCCAGCAGCTGGGCCATCTTTCGAACGATGGCCAGGCCCAGGCCCAGTCCGCGAGTTGCCTTGGTGGATTCGTGTTCCAGCTGGAAGTATTCCGAGAAGATCTTTTCGTGATACTGCGGGGCAATGCCAGGACCGGTGTCGATCACGTCGATCTGCAACTTGTCTCCGCGTTCGTGGCTGCGCAGCAATACCGAGCCGGATGAGGTGTGCGTGATGGCATTCTGCAGCAGGTTTCTGATGATTCGCGCAAACAGAACCGGATCGGTATGAATGATCGACTCGGACAGTTCGACTGTGACGTCGATCGATTTCGACTTGCCCAGTTGTATGAATTCGTCGCGAATACTGAGCAGTAGTGTGCGTATGGGGAAATTCTTGAAGGAGACCTCCACCACCCCGGCATCGAGGCGGGAGATATCCAGCAGGCTGTTGAACAAGGCGTTCAAGGAGTCGCTGGAGTGTCGGATCTTCTGCAGGATTTCCTTGTTGTCGCCATCCTCCAGACGACCTTCGAGCACCGTCAGAAAGAGGCCGAGTGCATGCAGTGGTTGTCTGAGGTCGTGACTGGCTGAGACCAGGAACTTGTTCTTGGCACGCACTGCCTGCTCTGCTTCCTGTCGGTGCTTGTCGGCATTGAGCTTCTCCTGGGTGACCTGGCGCAGCATCAGGTTTCTTGCCTGCAGATTGCGCTCTGCCAGAACCCTGTCCGTGATGTCTGTGGTCACGACCAGCAACGCGTAGATTTCGCCCTTGGCGTTGCGTAGTGGCCGTCTGGCAACACGCTTGTAGCGACGATTGGCGGCGAAGGCGCGCCAGTCCAGCTCCTCGTTGGTCGTTGACTCGCCACTGTGCATCGCCTGGTTGTCCTGATGCCAGGTGCCATACCTGCCGGCCCTTGGGTCGCCCAGAACCGTGGTGCGATCAATGCCGATCTCCAGGTCGTTCTTGCCGATGATCTTGTCTCTGGACATCCCCACGGTTTGTGCAAAGGATTCGCTTACCTCCAGATACCGGTGTTCCCGATCCTTGATGACAACCCAATCGTTCAACAGGTCGACTACCTGGTGCAGGAGTTGCAATTCAGGGGTCTCCGGTGTGTTGATTTCCATCGGGGCCCGGAATCGCTTGATGATCTGGGCCAGTCGCCAGGCAAGCGTGCTGGAGCCGATCTCGTCGGCCGTTATCAGTTCGGTGACTTGCCGGCAGGTCAGGCTGTCCGGTATCGACTGCTGCGGCTGGATGATGAGCAGTACAGGTACGCTACGGGTGAAAGGCAACGAGTCGATGGCATCGTGCAGATCACGCGAACGCCAGTCGATGATCAGCACATCGTGCAGATTCGACTGAAGTTCGGATTGATCTCCGATTTCACGGATAGTGCCGAGCGAGCGAAGTGATTCGACCAGTGATTCCTGGCAGTCGTTGAATACGGCGATAGTGGTCACTGTATTGTCACTTCCTGTCTGCAGCAATGGCAGCCACCTTGTGGGCGTCATCGACACTGGACAGTTCTTCAACATGTTCCAGTCGTGCGATCTGCAGCTGGCGCTCGGGATTCCCTTGCAGCTTGTTCAACACGTCGTTGACGATCATCCTGCCGATGAGCTGTCGGCCGCCGTGCACGGCAGCCGCACGATGGGGAGAGAGAATGACATCGGGCAGCCCTCGCAGGCGATGGGAGATATCCAGCGGCTCATCGGGGAACACATCGATGGCCAGTCTGATATGACCGGTCGCGGCGGCATCGACGACGGCGTCGAAGTCGATCAGGTGGGCGCGGCTGATGACCACTAGGAGCGAGGACCTTTGCATGGCTGCGATGACCTTCTCGTTCACCATTTGGAAATTGGATCGAGTGGGGGCGGCGGTGACATAGACAACACGGCACTGGCTCATGAGCGAGTCGAGCTCCATCAGCTCGACATGCTCACGCACGGCGGTATCCGGGTCGAGCCAGGGATCGAATGCCTTCACGCTGACATCGAATGCCTGAAGAAGCCTTCTGGTCGCGCGGGCAATCGAGCCGTAGCCGATGAACCCCACACTTGCATTGAACAGGGTGAAGTCGGTATCCGCCTTGTCGGCCAGCCAGTGTTCCGATCCGTCCCGAAAGTTCTCGTGTTCCCTGACCAGACCTCTGCCACCTGCCAGGGTCATCGCCAGTGCCATCTCGGCTACGGATTCCCGAAACCCCGGAGCGCAGCTCAGGACCTGAACGCCCTTCTGTGCACAGGCGGTGTAGTCGATCGTGTCAGGGAAGGCGCCCGAGACCTCGATGATCGTGTGCAACTCCGGAGCCCGTGCCAGTGTGTTGGCGTCAACGTGCGGCGAGGCGGCCACGAGCACCGATGCCCGCGGCAAGGCCTCTGACAGGATGGCAGCGGGGATCGGTTCATCCCGTCCCCACACAAGCTCGACGTGTTGCTTGAGCAGCTCCAGATCGCTGGCCGCAAACAATTCGTCAATTTTTCGCCAGTGTACGTCGAGGATGAGAGTCGGTCTGGAGGACATGTCAGGGGTTCAGGTTCGCGCAGCAAGGTGATGGTTTCACTCCAGAGCAGTCCAGTCAAGGCAGCTGCTCTCGCACAGGCCGCATCCGGACAGCGTTTGAGCATGATCAGTCCCGCTACCGGAATTCGGGGCCCTGTCCCGTGAGCTCTTTTGGTAGACTGGCCGCCTGTTGGATGGGCTCGCGGATGAGGTGGATGCTGCGTACAGAGATGTTCTCTTCTGGCCAAACCCCTTGATGTGTTCACGCATTGTCAACCACATGATAAACACCCCGATTCCGCTGCTCGTTTGTGTCTTGCTGTTCCTCAGCGCTTGCGGAGGCAGCTCCGGCGTCATTGTCGACGATTCCGAGGACCCGATCGAACAGCCTGTGGACCTGGACGCACCTGAGGATGATGCAGGTGACGACAGCGACGCTGAGAGTCCGGCGCCCACGGACGCCGATAGCGAATCGCCCGATATCGAACAGCCGGCGCAGCCTGATAACGATGATGTGCCGGCGAGCCTGCCACCAGCACCGCTGAACCTTCGGGCGAACCGCTATTCGGCCACAGCCGCAGAGATTTTCTGGGATCAGCCGGAAGGCCTGTCTGGCGATAGCGTTGAATATCTGGTCAGTCTGGACGGCAGTGAGTTGGGCCGGGTCAGTACATCGAGCTTCTTTACCGAGTCTCTGCAAACGGGCGTTGCGTACACCATGTCGGTCTCGACGGTGAACAGCGATGGTTTGATCAGTCTGCCCGTGAGTGTCAGGATCAGCGAGCAGATTGATGTTCCTCCCCCGATCTACGATTTTGATCTTGTTCTGGAACACACCAGGGCCGGACTGGAAGAGGGGAGCGACTCGGGTCTTCGTGTCATGATCAGTGTGGCGCCCAAGGGTCACGAGGCTGTCGCCATACAGGTTCAGGGGCAAAGTCCGGGCGATAGCGCGGACATGATCATGGAGCTGGATCGGGACACGCTGCAGGCAGACCAGCCGAATGCCTTTCTGACCTTGCGCATGCCGGTTGGCATGCGACCCATCCAGCCCCAGGAACGACGCTTCAACATCATCGCAAGCAGTGGGGAGGAAGTGCGTATCGCCGAGCTTGTCGTCGATGTCAGTCCGGTACCCGCTCCCGACGTGTATCTGTTGATTGGGCAGAGCAATATGGTCGGCTCCAGCGAGGAGGGTGCCAAGCAGGTCTGGGCCGGCGGTCTGGATGAGCGCAACGGACGCATCTGGCAGCTGAATGTGGCACCGAACAACACGCAGATCTTTGCCGGCCTGGATGATTTCCGGAACGAGTCCAACACGCTTATCGAGCCGCATTTCATCGAAGCGGAAGACCCATTGCACGATCCTCGCAATCCGATCGTCACGTTCAAGGGGGGAACCACCATCGGTCCCGGGCTCTCCTTCGCAAAAGCCGCGCTGGCTGATACCACACAACGTATCTATCTGGTGCCTGCTGCCTGGGGGGCCAGCGGATTCTGTCGCGTGGCCGGTGACGAACTGGCCTGGAATGCCGGAGCGACCAACAACGAGTCGCTGGGTGGTACCGGATTGCTCGAACGAGCCTTGACGCGGTTGCGCATCACTCTGCGCGAATCCGGCGGCATTCTGCGCGGTATCCTGTGGCATCAGGGCGGTGCGGACTCCAATGATCAAGCCTGTGCTGACGCCTATGCCGGGAATCTGAAGTTGATGGTCGAACGCTTGCGCCGCGAGGCTGCACAGGACGTGCGTGGTGAGGCTGCCCGCGGATCGCAGGCGCCGATTCCATTCATCGCCGCCACGCAGAGTCGTGGTGCTGATGACCGGGGGGATTTTTCCCTGTGGCCCTCCACCAAGTATCAGGTAGATGCCGTGCACAGAAGCATCGATTCGCTGTTGCCCTACGCTGACTGGGTCAACAACGACGATCTGGTCCCGCCTGCCTATCCCTGTGGATCCAGCTCCTGTGTCCACTTCGGCGCCACCGCAAGCCGCGAGACGGGACGGCGTTTCTACGAGGCCTTGAAGCGTATCTGGCAACGCTGAGCGCGAGCCTGCCCCTTGTTCTGTGACACCCGTCTGTCACATTGAATCGTTATGCTGCGACGCGCTTGTCCGGGTGTCGCGGATGACGGAAACACTGCGTGGCATGACCGTGTGAGTCGCCGGTTTGTCACCACTCATCTGCAAGCTCGGTCTTCTAGATTCTGTCGTCAGTACGGTGCCGAGGAAAGGTAATGGGAAGCTCATCCAGCAGACGATCGAGTCCAACCGAGAGAGCGAATGCGCTGTATCTGGATCTGTGCAGCCATTACGAAGGTGGGGATGACAAGGAGGTGCGTGCGGCATCCAAGATGCTGATGGTTGCACTGGCACGCTTGCGCGAACACGGCGGTGCCAATTGGGATGTCACCCTGGATGCCTACGTGAAGGTTGCCAAGAACCGGCCGGAGAAACTCGACAGGATTCTGCAGAAATGCAATCGTGAGCGTAAATCCGGTTGAGTGGCATCGCCGTGCACCGGATACGCTGAACGCGCCAGACTGAGCGCCTGTTTCTGCCCTTGTGAATGCTGGCAGACAACGGCTTTGGTGTGAGACGATGGGGCTGGATGCATGTCAGTCCGAGACCGGCGAACAGGTGGCCATGGGCAGGAGTATCGGCAGTACTCGTTTCACACAGAAAGATATCCGCTTGTTCAACGACCGACTCGATGAGAGTCTGTTGGCGCTGGAGCAGATGCTGGCGACACCCGGTTTCGGCAAGGGGGAGCCATCCATCGGCGCCGAACTGGAACTGTACATCATCGACGAGTCGGGGAAAGCCCTGCCAGTGAGCAAGTCACTGGTCGATATGGCTGACGATAAGCGGCTGACACTGGAGATCAATCAATACAACCTTGAGGCAAACCTCAGTCCCGGCTTGATGAAAGGCGCTCCTCTGCAGCGCATCGAGGACGAGATGGTGGCGATTCTGGCCTCATTGAACAAACTGGCCTCGACGCAGGGGGCCCGCGTTGTACCCATCGGCATTCTGCCCACCTTGAGACCCCGCGATATCACCAGCGACATGATGACGCCGGACAAGCGCTATCAGGCACTGAGTAAAGAGCTCAGAGAACGCAGAGGCGAAAAATTCCGGATCAGACTGAAGGGGCGAGAGCAGCTGGATTTCGGAACCGACAGTGTCACCCCGGAAGGTGCCAATACGTCTCTGCAGGTTCATTATCGCGCCCACCCCGACCGCTTCGTCGATCTGTACAACGCCATCCAACTGGTCACGCCATTGGTACTCGGTCTGGCCGTGAATTCGCCATTCGTGCTGGGACGAGAGATCTGGCAGGAATCGCGGATCGAGCTGTTCCGTCAGTCCATTGATGGGCGTAGCAGACGCCGCCGCCGGCTGGGGCTGCCGGCGCGTGTGAACTTCGGTCATGGTTGGCTGAGACGCAGTGCGCTGGAGCTGTTCGCCGAATCCGTGCACCTGTTCGAACCTCTGCTGCCGGTGTGCTCCGACGAATACCCCATGAAGGTTCTGGCGCAAGGGCAAGTGCCTGCACTATCCGAGCTGGCCTTGCAGATGGGGACAACCTGGCCGTGGAACAGAGGGGTGTTCGATCCTCATGACCAGGGGCATGTGCGTATCGAATTGCGCGCACTACCCGCAGGGCCCAGCCCGATCGACATGATGGCGAACACCGGGTTTGCACTGGGATTGGCGGAAGGCCTGGTGGATGATATCGAACAACTGCTCCACTGCATGCCTTATGCCTCTCTGGAGAGGAACCTGAAGGAGGCCGCCTGTCACGGTCTGAATGCCGAACTGCTGTGGCCTTCGCGCGTGACCGGGCGGCTGGAGTCCTACCCCTTGGCAGACATCGTTCGCGATCTGCTGCCGGTTGCCGACAGCGGCCTGCAGAAGGCCGCTGTGAGCGACAAGGACCGATACCGCTCTCTGTACTGCATCGAACAGAGAGTCGCCGCCAGGCAGTCCGGGGCGAGCTGGCAGGTTGACAGTTACGGGCGCTATCGCGGCGCGGGTATGTCGCGCAAGAAGGCGCTGAGGCGCATGGTCAACGACTACGCACAGCTATCCCTGGCGAACAGCCCCGTGGCCGACTGGCCTCTGCCCTGAACCTTTTCAGCGCTGTTACTGCTTGCTGCCTTTTTTCTCCATCTGCTCACCACAGCAACTGAAGAATGCACCGTCGTCGGTGTCGCAGTTGCAACTGGTGGTTACCAGAATGCTCATCTCGCATTGTTTGCAGTGGTAGGTATCGCCTTCTACCGGCTTGTCGGATTGCTTGCTCATGGTGTTCTCCGGTTTCTGTTGCGGCCGCTCGACTGTGAAGCGACCTGTTTTCGTCATGGCCGTTCGACTGTGAAGCAACCTGTTGTGGTCATGGCCGTTCGACTGCGAAGCGACCTGTTGTCGTTCTGGCCGCGCAAGCGTGCATCGGCCTGAGTCGAGTATTCACCAGCCCCGATGGCTGCAGGTGGATTTGTAACAAGTCCAGTCACCGGATGTAAGGCTGTCGAATACGGGCCGGGGTCATGGTCATTTCCATCGATTGAGGGACGACGGGAACGTCTGACGCCCGCCTGGAGAGTTTCGCAGCTACCCCAAATTACAAGGTAGGCCACTTTGTATGCAAGCCGTGCAAACATCGCGGATATCAAACCTGCAAGTGGAGAAAGATGATGTTGTGGACGCTGATCGTGATATTGATGTTGCTCTGGTTGGTGGCGGTTGTCGTCAAGTTCACGGTAGGTGGTCTGATTCATATTCTGTTATTGGGTGCTGTGGCCCTGCTGGTGTACCGATTGCTGACATAGGGCTGTCATCGATGTGCTGAGCCGAATGCAGGCCGGCAGGGCTTGCTGACCGATTCTTTCACGGGCATGCTATTGCCCATGACACGATCAACTCCTTGCAGCGCCCGCGCTGCCATGCTCGCACCGAGTCAGATTCGAGCGGTGTCGGAACTGGGCATGAAGCTCCCGGATGTCACACCCCTGTGGTTTGGCGAGAGTGCCTGGCCGACAAGCTCGCTTGCGGTCGAGGCAGCCGTCGACGCCTTGCATCAGGGCGATCACTTCTACCAGCCCAACAGCGGCCGAATCAGTCTTCGTGACGCCCTGTGCGACTATCTCCACCGCTGCTACGGCCAGGCCGTGGACCGGCGCAGAATCACGGTCACAGCCTCCGGCATGCAGGGGCTTGCACTGACGGCGCAGGCGCTGGTCGACCCCGGCGACGAGGTGGTGTGTATCGATCCGGCCTGGCCCAATATGGCTGAGTGTTTCCAGATCGCCGGCGCGTCCATGAAGAGGCTGTCACTGGACGTCAGGGAAGGTCGCTGGTCACTGGATATGGATCGCCTGCTCGGTGCTGTGTCACCCAGGGTCAAGGCGGTCATCATCAACTCGCCTTCCAACCCCACCGGTTGGGTGATGCCGGCCTCCGATCAGCGGGCGCTGCTGGAACACTGCCGACGGACGGGCACCTGGATCGTGGCCGATGATGTCTATGCGCGGCTGTATCGACACGGCGATGTAGCGCCCGGGTTTCTGTCGCAGAGCACACCGGAGGATCGTCTGGTATCGGTCAACAGCTTTTCCAAGGCCTGGTCGATGACGGGTTGGCGCCTTGGCTGGATCACGGCGCCGGCGGAACTCGAATCCACGCTGGCCATGCTTACCGAGTTCAATATCGCCGGACCGCCGGGGTTTGTGCAACAGGCAGGTGAACGCATGATCATCAATGGTGAGCCGGAAGTCTCGCTGCTCAGGGAGCGTCTGCAGGCGGGTTATTCTCGTGTGGCGCAGGCGCTGGGTGATCTGCACGAGGTCCGTTTCATTCAGCCCGACGGGGCGTTCTACTGTTTCTTTGCAGTTGATGGCATGCGCGACAGCCTTGCCTACGCGACGTCTCTACTGCATACGGCCCGTGTGGGCCTGGCGCCGGGTATCGCCTTCGGTGCCGTGGGTGAGGGCTATCTTCGTCTGTGTTACGCCCAGCCGCCCGGTTTACTGGGCGATGCGCTGGCGCGTCTGGTCACCGAATTGCGCCGCCGCCGACCCTCCGCCTGAGCTGCCTGGGAGACTTGCGGGAACCATCCGGTATCATGGGAGTCAACCGACTACTCCAACAACCGGCGCTATCTTACGTTCATGATCAAGTTTCATTACAGCCCTGCTCCGAATCCACTCAAGGTCGCTCTCTTTCTGTTCGAAAGCGGACAGGATTTCGAAGCCATTCCCGTGGATACCCGCAAGGGTGAGCAGTTCAATGATGAGTTCCTGTCGTTGAACCCCAATGGCAAGGTGCCGGTCATCGAAGATGGCGATGTCACCGTGTTCGACAGCAATGCCATTCTTCTATATCTGGCAGACAAGACGGGGAGTTTCGTGCCTGGCGTGCAGGAACACGAAGCGCGTGGGCAGATGTTGTCATGGTTGATGTTCATCGCCAGTGGGCTGGGGCCATTCTCGGGCCAGTCGGTTCACTTTCGCCATGCCGCGCCAGAGCCAAAGGAGTATGCCCTGAATCGCTACGACTACGAGGCGCATCGTCATTACGCAGTGCTGGACAAGCACCTGGCCGGTCATACCTGGATGCTGGGTGACGACTACAGCATCGTCGACATGGCGCTGTGGGGCTGGGTACGAATGGCGCCCTATGTCCTGGGTATTGAAGATCCCTGGGGTCAGTACCCGAATATCAAGCGTGTACTGGATGCGGTCAATGCGCGTCCGGCCGTCGAGAAGGTGCTGGCACTGAGTCAGCAGCATGAGTTCAAGCAGGAGATGGATGCCGAGTCGCTGCGTTTCATGTTCCCCCAGAACGAGCGTCTGAAAGGCTGATCGCGTGAGTGACGGAAGCCCGTCAACGCGATCATCTGTCGACCCGCCTGGCGCGGGTCGGCAGCCTGAGCAGCCGCGCTGCAGCAAACCGCGCGGCGAACGCTGAGTATTTTTCCGATGAAGCACCGTTGCAGGGATGCGATCCGGCCTCAATGAACGTACACTGTGGCGGTCTGCTGACGCAGCTCGTGATCAGCTTGTCATGGGTTAGAACTGGATTGGGCTATGGGTAACGGTTTTCTGATTTTCATTGTGGTTGTCGAGGCTTTCGCCATCATCTGGCTGGCCAGTAAGCTGAAGCAGTATCAGAAATTCGAGCATGTGCTGCAGGCACAGGCTGACACGGCGGTGCCAACGCCATCGAACCCGGCGTTGAAGGCGCAGGCGGCGGTGGGTAGCCGAACCGCTGTCAACCCGGTGGCCAGCGATGCGGCAGACCTCGATGGCGAATTGCTGAACATGCCGGGGGTCGAGCCGGAGACGAATATCGAAGAGGCCAAGCGTGTGCAACTGGTCATGGCACGCTGCCACTATGCCGAATTCTATCTGGAGCAGCTCGATGATGATTACGAGCGCGGCCAGTTCAAGCACATCGTCAACAGCTGCATGAAGACAGCCAGCAGCATTACCGACCCCTTTTTCAAGGCCAGTGCCTTGCAACCGCTTGTCCTTCTGCTGGACCGGGCTGGCTGGGAAGAGAAGCGCGACAGGCTGTTGTCGAGCGTGGAAGATGACATCATTCGGCAGCGTATCGAAAGGCAGATCAGTGCCAACGCAGAGAGTTGAACCCTGTTGATCGGGCGCTATCGGCATCGAATTCATCAGAAAACAGGATGGAGCCGGGAAGCCGGGACACCAGCAATGCAGGGCCGTGTGAGTGTTGCGTATGAAGTGGTTGGCGTTTTTCGGCCACTGAACTAGAATGAAGTGGACGCGAAACGCGTCTCGGAGCTATGGAAAAGCGTCTGTCACTGTCGACAGGCGACAGCACGCACTGATGCGTCACACAGCACAGAGCACCGCTACTCGCCCAGCCGGATCAGACCACTATGCTACGGATCCCCGACGCCTCTTTACGGCAGATGCTGACCCTGCCCTATGTAATACTGGTCATGGTCACGGCTGCGGTCATCGGCCTGCTCTCGTATGCCGCCGGCCGAGATGCCGTTGATACGCTGTCCAATCATGTACTGAGCGAAACGGTCAGCAGAATATCGCAAGCCGTTGACAAACATGTGGCGGGCTCCGAGGCAGTGCTGGAGACGGCGTTTCCAGCCGACGTGCCGGCACCAGCGTCGGTCCAGGACGACATGGCTGAATTGCGCACGCGTTTCTGGCTCGCCACCTCCATACACCGGGATCCGAACAACTACGCCTACTACGGTGATCGGCACGGCCAGTTCTTCGGCATCTACCGCTTCTCGGAGACCGAAGCGGAACTGCGCCTGCGTACCGATGACAGCTCGCCTCGGTCCATCTATCAGTACGCTCGCATCAATGGCGACCTGGGCAAGGCGGTGCTGGAACAACGTGTTTTCGAACCCAGAGATCGCCCCTGGTACAAGGCGGGTCAGGAAACCAGCAACCAGACGTGGACGGCGATCTACATCGACTTCAAGACGTTGCAGCTGGTCAGCACACGTGCCCGCAGGGTCAACAATGCCGATGGCGAGTTCGAGGGCGTGGTGGCCACGGACTTGTCGCTGCAGCTTCTCAATGAATTTCTCAAGGGCTTGTCGCTGACCGAGAACGGGTTTGCCTTCATCGTCGAACCCGATGGCAACATGATTGCCACTTCGCGAGGGCCCCATATTCGCAAGGGGGTGGGTGATGACAATACTCGTCTCAATGTCATGCAGAGTACGGATCCGCTGATTGCTGCCACCTACCGCTCCGTGCGTGATCTGACCTCGAATTCCGACAACGTGAATGGCCCCTTGACGAGCTCTTTCAAGGGCCCCGATGGAGAAATCGTGCAGACGGGCTATTATCGTCTGCAGGATGCCGCGGGTCTGGACTGGATCATTGCGGTGGCCGTACCGAGAAACGATTTCATGTTTCAGGTCACTCGCAACGTGAAACGTACCTTCATGCTCGCCGTGCTGGCCAGCCTGCTGATTGCCCTGATCGGTTTCATCGTGCTCTCCCTGATTACCCGAGACTTGAGACGACTGGCCCGTGTCACGCGGTCGGTAGGGGATGGCATCATGGATCTGAGCACGCCCTCTTGTCGAAAGGACGAGATCGGGGAACTGGCCCGAGCCATCGACACAATGCAGAAGCGATTGCTGACAGACAGACTGACGGGCATCCCCAACCGTGAGGCCGTCGTGCGGCGTATCGAGGACAGGATCATCGAACACCGGCGCCGAGGTGACAGTCACCCCTTTGCCGTATTGTTCGTTGATCTGAACGGCTTCAAGGCCATCAACGATCGTTGGGGTCACGAGCTGGGTGACCGGGTTCTGATCGAATACGCTCGGCGGCTGAGCGAGAATCTGGAGCAGGCCGGTATGGCGGCCCGTTACGGCGGGGATGAGTTCATGGTGTTGCTGGAGGAGGTGTCCAGCAGAAAGGATGCGATGCAGACACGCCAGCGACTCGAGGTGGCCCTGAAGCTGCCTCTGCAGTTGCCGGAGACTGATGGCGAGGAATTCTGGGAGTTGAAGCAGGGTGGCACCATCGGCTTGGCCCTGTGTCCTGAAGACGGTTACGACGTCGAGACCTTGATCAAGGTTGCCGACGATGATATGTACCAGCGCAAGATTGCGCGATCTGCCACTCTCGAGGTGTAGTCAGGCGCCTGCTAGTCCTCCACGACAACGGCTACCACTGCCAGGCAATCGCCCGTGTGTATCAACCCGGGAAAGTGGCGAGCGCACAGGATGCCGCTGCGTCTGGCGCGGTATTCAACGGCGGGCTGGCCATTGCGCTGAGTTGACCAGACTCTGGCAATGATCTGATCCTGATCCACGGGCTCACCCAGATCGACCGTCGGTTCCAGCAAGCCGTCGTGTTCGCTGAAAACGTAGCAATCGGCGTCGGGCATGTCCAGTTGCACGGTATCGTGCCGTTCCGGTTCGCCGTCGAGGATGCCGGCATGCTTCAGGAAGTTGCGAACACCTCGTCTGGCGATGCCCACGGATCTTGCCGTGGATGTGCCGCCACCACCGAGTTCGGTGGAGACGAATACCTTGCCTGATTGCTCGACTGCCGTGTCGTACATGCCAACGTTGTCGATTTCCAGCAACTTCATGGAATAAGGGGCATTGAAGGCGCGCATGGCGGCCATGCAGGCCTCTTCCTGCTGCTCGTCTGGCAGTGCATGGGCGCAGGCGAAGGGGATGAAATCCAGTGTCTTGCCGCCGGAATGGAAATCCAGCACCACATCGGCCATAGGGATCAGGTATCGCTGGAAGTAGTCCGCTATCTTTTCGGAGACGGTGCCGTTCGGCTTGCCGGGAAACAGACGGTTCATGTTGCCCTTGTCGATGGGCGAGGTGCGCGTACCTGCCCGAAAGGCCGGGTAGTTGAAAGCGGGTACGATGATGATCGTGCCGCGAATGTGCGTTGGCTCGAGCGATGCTGCCAGCTCGTGAAGTGCGATCGGGCCTTCGTATTCGTCGCCGTGGTTGGCGCCGGTCAGCAAGGCCACCGGGCCCTCGCCGTTGCGTACGACACTGATGGGGATCATCACATTTCCCCAGGCAGACTCATCGCGACTGTAGGGAAGCCGGAGGAAGCCGTGGTGAACACCGTCGAGGTCGAACGGTATGGTAGGTGATATCAGGCTGGTCATCATGGTATTCATGCATCTGGCAGGAACGAGTCAGGCGGTACTGCTCATAGCGGACGCCAGCCAGCGGCGGCTCGCCCTTCAGGAGCGGCTCGTATGAAACAGTACACTAGCCCGGTTTGTATACGCGACTGGCTTCCGGGTCATCGCAGGACGGGTTCAGGGCATCGAGCTCCTGCCACAAGGCGTCGGGAATCTCGGTGGCGGCCCAGGCCAGCGTCTGTTCGACGCGTTCGGGTCGTGTCACCCCGCAGATGGTGGCGGCAATGCGCGGGTCGCGCATCGAGAACTGCAGGGCAGCAGCGCCCACCGGCACCTGGAAGCGTGCGCACAGGGATTCGATATGCCGTACCGGGTCGAGCATGCTGTCACTGGCTTCCTGATACACATAGCGAGGATGTTCGCTGCTGCCCTTGGCCAGGACACCACCGGCATAGGGAGCGGCATTGAGCACACTGATATCGCGAGAGCGAGCCAGTTCGATCATCTCTTCGGCATTGCGATTGACCAGGGTATGGCGGTTGTGGGTGATCAGCGCATCGAAGTCCCAGTTCCTGAGCAGGGGCATCATCACATCCACCTTGCCGGCTGCCAGCCCTACTGCCTTGCACAGTCCTTCTTCCTTCATCTTCATCAGCTCGGCAATGGGGCCGTCTTTGGCAGACACCTCCTCGATCGAAGCTGCATGTTCCGGATCGTGCAGGTGCAGCAGGTCCACCCGGTCGACATTCATGGCCTTCAGGCTCTGTTCCAGAGACTCACGCGCCCGGGCTGCATCGAACTTGCCGGTCTGCATGTCACGATCCAGCTTGGTGGAGATCAGGGCACCATCGGGCAGGCCCCCCAGCTGGGCGATGACCTTGCCGATGCGTTCTTCGCTGCGGCCGTCGCCGTAGTTGCGAGAGGTGTCCAGAAACGGGAAATCGCTGCCAAGAATATGCCGGATGGTGTCGAAGGCCCGCTCTTCCGGTGTGCTGTAGCCGTAGGTAGCGGGCATGTCGCCCAGCCCCGAGGTGCCGAAACACAGGGCCGGCACATTCAACGCGGATTTACCCAGTCGGGTCTGCTTGTCGATGCTCATTGGAATCGTCCGTGTTTCTGCAATACTTCGATGGAATAGCCATCGGGATCCTTGACGAAGAAGAATCGGGCAAACAGTTGCCCGTCGCGCTCGAACGCGACGATGTCGCGTGGCTCGTAACCCAGGCTCTTGAATCGTTCGTGCTCGGCGTCCAGGTCCTCGACGCAGAAGGCCAGATGACCGTAACCATTGCCCAGGTCGTAGGCTTCGCTGGTGCTCTTGTTGACGGTCAGTTCCAGTTCGAAGCTGTTTTCCGGATTACTCAGGTACACCAGCGTGAAGTCATCGAAGTCCACCCGCTCGGCGATGGACAAGGCGAATGCCTGCTGATAGAAATCGACCGATCGCTGCTCATCGAGCACGCGGATCATGGAGTGGATAGCCTTTGCCATGCGTGATGTCCGGAAAGATGATGCGTAATGGTGCGATCAGTGTAGCGGCAAAGCCGGCAGCCGTCATGGCAGGCAGCGTTCTCGCGACAAGCGGGCGCGACAGAATTGCTGAATGTCGTAGCGTTGTTTCGGTGTTTCGGTGTTTCGGTGTTTCGGTGTTTCGTTGTTTCGTTGTTTCGTTGTTTCGGCGTTCGTTGTTCGTCGTTCGGCGTTCGTCGTTCGGTGTTCGGTGTCGTTGTCGTTGTGCCGGTGTGTCGGTGTGTCGGTGTGTCGGTGTGTCGGTGTGTCGGTGTGTCGGGGCCGGATGAACCCTGTGACTGCTGCGCCGCATCAACTTCGATATAGTAGGCGCCTTGTCTCGCCGAGGATCTACCCATGTACACAATTGCGCCATCCATCCTTTCAGCCGATTTCGCTGCGCTGGGGGAGGAGGTTCGCCAGGTCATTGCGGCAGGTGCAGACTGGATTCACTTCGATGTCATGGACAATCACTATGTGCCCAATCTGACCATCGGCCCGGCAGTCGCGGCCGCGATCAAGCCGCACTGCGTCACCGCCGATGGCAAGCCCGTTCCGCTGGACGTTCATCTGATGGTGCAGCCGGTGGACAGCCTGGCCGAGGCCTTTGTGGAAGCCGGTGCCGATGTGATCACCTTTCATCCCGATGCCGAGCGTCATGTGGACAGAACGCTGCAGCTGATCAGCGACGCAGGATGCAAGGCCGGTCTGGTACTGAATCCGGCAGTGCCGCTGGATATTCTGGAGTGGACCATCGACAAGCTCGATATCATCCTGTTGATGAGTGTCAACCCGGGCTTTGGTGGGCAGAGTTTCATTGACCATACGCTGCGCAAGATCGAGCAGACCCGCAAGCTGATCGACGCCAGCGGTCGGGATATCCGACTGGAAGTGGACGGTGGCATCAAGGTCGACAATATCGCGCAGGTGGCATCGGCCGGTGCCGATACCTTTGTGGCCGGTAGTGCAATCTTCAACCAGCCGGACTACCGGCAGGTCATCGACGCAATGCGGGCCGAGCTTGCCCATGTCGGCTGAACGAGTTGCATCGCCGTCGGTGGAACGCCTGCGACGACGCGTTACCGGCAGTTCGACCTCCTTGCAGCTGATTGCCATCGATCTGGATGGCACGCTGGTGGATTCGGTCAAGGACCTGCATCAGGCCGTGATCCGCATGCAATCCAGTCTGTCTCTGGCGCAGGCAAGCGAGGCGGATGTCTTGTCCTGGGTGGGCAATGGCATCGACCGACTGGTGCACCGCGCCCTGACCGGCGAGATGCACGCCGATGCCGATTCCACCCGATTCACTCAGGCCAGCGAGATCTTTCGACAGGCGTACAAGGATCTGGTGGGGCATTACTCGCGTCTGTATCCGGGTGTGCTGGAAGGGCTCGACTGGATGACGGGCCTGAGGGTGCCTCTGGTCGTGGTGACCAACAAGGACTCGGCATTTGCCAAGGAACTGTTGCAGCAGATGGGTATTCGTCACTATTTCAGGCACTTGATCGGAGGCGATGATGTGAAAGCGAAGAAGCCCGAACCGGAAGGCTTGCTGCTGGCCGCTCAGCGCTGTTCAGCCGACCCGCAGCACAGTCTGCTCATCGGCGACTCCGTGTCCGATTTCAAGGCCGCCACGGCGGCCGGATTTCTCTGCGTCGGCATGAGCTACGGTTACAATCATGGGCGTGAGATAGCCAGCCTGGACGCCTCGGAGTCGCCGGATGCGGTGCTGGATTCCTTTCGCGAGCTGCCTGCGTTGCTGGCCTGAACCGGCAGCGGGTGTGCGCAGGGTAGCGGCATTGTCACCCCTGGCCTGTTCGCCGTAACATGGCGCCAGCTCGGAACCGAAGTATCCGGCCAATTGGCTGTCGGCGCTTCAGAGCGGCCAATCAGTGGAAAATCATGTTGAACATGTCCAAGACAGACTCGGGAAAGAACATCGCAAACGATACCGCGGTTGCCATCGCAACTCCGCACAGACCCGCAGGCCTGATCGCTGCAGCGGGGCGTTGTCTGATGTGCTTGCTGCTCTGTTCCGGCGCTGCTACTGTGCACGCCGATTGCTCGGATGAAGCGCTGCTGATATCGCGCGATCTGGCGAACAAGGCGGCCGAGAGCGACAACGATACCGTCCGGCTTCTGCTGCTCAAGCGTTCCGTTGATGAATGTTCGGTCTACCCCGTCTGGCTGGATTTGGGCGAGTTGCAGATGAAGATGGAAAACCCCTTTGATGCGGTCTATGCCTTTGAACACGCGGTCGATTTTCAGCCCGGTTCCGGCGATGGCATCACGCCGGACCAATTGCTGCGCAGAGCCATCGGCAATGCCCGTCTGGGGGAGGCCTATCATGCCAGTGGCGAGCTGGCCATGGCGCTCGTGGCAACCGAGGAGGCCGTGGATGCCTTTGGCGTACTGAGTCTGCCCGTTCCGCGGCGACTGGTGCAACTGCAGGCCAGGCTCGATGATGCGCTCAGCCAGACCGATGCCGATGTCATGGTGCGATCCATCGAAGTGCAGCAGGACAGGGCAACTCGCGGTATCGGCGTCAATCCGCGATTGCAGGAGCCGGTGGAGTCTGCCGGGACCGTCGAGCAGACGCTCGGCCTGCTGTCCGATTACAGTGGTGATCCGGCGCTTTCTCCAGAGCAACTGCCAATCGACTTCGTCCGGTCGGATGTCGAGCCGGATGCCGAGGGAGACAGTCTCACGGGCCTGGTACAGCCAGGCAGCTCAGAGTCGCCGAGCGAGGCAAGACTGAATATCCCCGTGCTGTTCAAGTTCGATAGTGCTGAATTGACCGATGAGAGTCGTGCCACGATAGAGCAGTTGGCAACGGCCCTGTCGCGTCTGGAGCTGGACGGAGACGACACGGTCATGGTGATCGGCCACACGGACTCACGGGGTAGCTCGACCTACAACATGAAGCTGAGCCGCAATCGTGCAGAGGCCGTGGCCAGGGTGCTGGGCGAGATGCTGAACACCGGGTCGAAGAAGGCGGTACAGCTGCAGTATCAGGGGCGCGGAGAATCTGCGCTTCGCTACAGTGGTCAGAGTGCCGATGATCATCGGCGTAATCGGCGTGTGGAAGTGGTCGTCTGGCAACAACCCTGACGGCCGGGTGATCGGCGAGTCGTGAGCGAGCCTGCCACATTTCTCAGGTGGTGAGTCTCCGGCAGATCTGGCATGATGCGATCAGGCGCAGGTGTTCATCACCACACTGAAGATCTGCGTACCACCTGAAAAAGGTTCGGTACCACTGGAGGAATACACCACATGAGAGCGACGATTACCGCATTGGGCAGTACCACGATTGCATTGCTTGCCTCGTTGTCCGGCAGCGCCATCGCGGCGGAAAAACTGACCTATTATTGCAGTGCACAAGAGGACTGGTGCCAGTTGATGGCTAACGGCTTTGAAGAGGCCACCGGTATCAAGGTCAACATGACACGCAAGTCCTCGGGTGAGACCATGGCACAGATCAAGGCCGAAGCCGACAACCCCAAGGGCGATATCTGGTGGGGCGGTACGGGTGATCCGCATCTGCAGGCAGCCGAAGAAGGGCTGACTGAACCCTATGAGTCCCCCATGCGTGCCGAACTGCACGACTGGGCCATCAAGCAGGCAGAGTCCGGTGGCAATGCCACTATCGGCATCTATTCCGGCGCTCTCGGATATGGCTACAACGAAGAAGTGCTGGCGGCCAACAATCTGCCAGTGCCCGCGTGCTGGAAGGACTTGCTCAAACCCGAGTACAAGGGGCATGTGCAGATGGCCAACCCGAATTCATCCGGAACGGCCTACACCACGCTGGCCACCATCGTGCAGCTGTTCGGGGAAGAGGAAGGCTTCGAGTTCATGAAAGGCCTGCACAAGAACATCAATCAATATACCAAGTCCGGTTCGGCTCCCATCAAGGCGGCGGCCCGTGGCGAGAACACCATCGGCATTGTCTTCATGCACGACGCGGTGGCACAGGCAGCATCGGGTTTTCCCATCAAGGCGGTAGCGCCATGTGAAGGTACCGGTTACGAGATCGGCGCCATGAGCATCATCAAGGGTGCGCGCAACCCTGAAAGTGCCAGGAAGTTCTATGACTGGGCGCTGCAGGCGGATGTGCAGTCGCGCTCGCTGGAAGTCAAGGCCTTTCAGGTGATGTCCAACAAGGCCGCCGAAAGCTCGCCTCTGGCACCGGATCTGGATAGCCTGACCCTGATCGACTACGACTTTGCCAAGTACGGCTCATCCGATGAGCGCAAGCGTCTGTTGAAGAAATGGGATGACGAGGTCTCCGTTCTGCCCCAGTGATCCGGCATCTCTGTATACCCTGAGTTGCAGTTCGACGGAGGCAGATGCACGTGAATCGAGTTGTCCTGCTGTGGCTGTCAGTCGGGTTGGCAGGCTTTTGCCTGCTGCCCTGGTATGTGCTGGACGAGGGGCTGTGGAGCTTCGAATGGCTGTTCGACGGCTACCCGACAGACACTGATTACGCGCCGGCTGCGTTCCTCTTGCTACAGGGCGAAAAGCTCTGGCTGAGCCCATTGTTGCTGTTTCTGCTGGCGCCTATGCTGGTGATCTTTCGGGACAAGAGCGACCCCGTGTTCAGCAAGGTCCTGTGCCTGGCCGGAGGCCTGGGTCTGCTCTATCTGATGAGCCAGGGTTTTGCCATTGGTATTCGCGGCTGGAACAGCGAACTGCTGACGTCCCTGTTCGGTGAACTGGGAGACCGGCAGTTCGGTTTTGGTTATGGCGCCATGCTGCTGGGCGTCAGCTTCCTGTTCTACCTGACCACCGGCATAGCGGCGCGTGGTGTCGTCAACGGCGATGTCTTTGTTGTCGGCTCCATCGGCTTCGTGATGGCGATGGTGGGGCTGTTCATTTTCCTGCCGGTCCTGCAGATGCTCTCCAGCGCCTTGCAGAACGATCAGGGGCAGTACTCCCTGCCGGTGTTTTTCTCCAAGTTCTTCGATGACAAGATATGGGGCCTGCATTGTCTTGTCTCATCGCGTAGCTGCGGTGTTGCCTGGAACTCCTTGTCGCTGGCCTTGCTGGTGGGGGCGCTGACAACGCTTCTGGGGCTGGTGTTCGCGCTGGTGGCCACCCGTTCCGGACTGCGCCAGGCTCATCTGCTGCGTCCCCTGACGGTGTTGCCGATCATCACGCCACCTTTCGTCATCGGGCTTGCCATCATCCTGCTGTTCGGATTGTCCGGTACGGTCACGCAGTTTGTCGCCGAGCTGTTCGGCCTGCAACCCAGTCGCTGGATCTACGGCATGCCCGGCATTCTCATCGCTCAGCTGCTGTCCTTTACCCCGATTGCCTTCCTCGTGCTGATCGGGGTGGTGGAAGGCGTATCACCTTCCATGGAAGAGGCGTCGCAAACCCTGCGAGCCAGTCGCTGGCAGACATTCACCACCGTCTCTCTGCCGCTGATGCGCCCGGGGCTGGCCAATGCCTTCCTGCTGGGTTTCATCGAAAGCATGGCAGACTTCGGCAATCCGCTGGTGCTCGGTGGCAATTTCGATGTGCTGTCCACGGAGATTTTCTTCGCCATCGTGGGCGCCCAGAACGATCAGGGCAAGGCGGCGGTACTGGCCATTGTATTGCTGGTCTTCACGCTCACCGCCTTCTACGCACAGCGGCGCTGGTTGGGCAAGAAGTCCTATACCACGCGTACCGGCAAGGGTGATGGCGGCGTACCGGCGCAGATGCCCAGACGGGTACTCTACCCTTGCTACGTGCTGGTTGCCGTCTGGGGCACGTTTACCCTGGTGGTGTACGGCATGATCGTCTATGGCGGCTTCGTGGAACTGTGGGGCCTGGACCACACGCTCACGTTCCGGCATTACATCACGGCCTTCGATGTGGCCATGACCGAACATGGCATTCACTGGCGAGGATCGGCCTGGGATTCGTTCTGGACAACCTTGCGGATTGCCGCCACCGCCGCTCCGCTGACCGCAGCGGTGGGGCTGGTCACGGCGTATCTGCTGGTCAGACAGAATTTCCGGGGAAAGAATGCCTTCGAATTCGGCACCATGCTCAGCTTTGCCATACCCGGCACGGTCATCGGTGTGGCGTATATCCTGGCCTTCAATGTCCCGCCACTGGAACTGACCGGTACCGGTGTGATCCTGGTCATCAGCTTCATCTTTCGCAACATGCCTGTCGGGGTGCGCGCGGGCATCGCTTCCATGTCCCAGTTGGACAAGAGTCTGGATGAAGCGTCGCTGACACTGGGTGCCAATACCTGGCGAACGTTCCGACAGATCATTCTGCCGCTGATGCGACCGGCTATTCTGGCGGCTCTGGTGTTCAGCTTCGTGCGCGCCATGACGGCCATCAGTGCCGTGATCTTTCTGGTCAGCGCCGAGCACAACATGGCCACCAGCTACATCATTGGTCGGGTGGAGAACAACGACTACGGTATTGCCATTGCCTACAGCACGGTGCTGATCGTGGTGATGCTCAGTGTGGTGGGCATCATGCAGATTCTGGTGGGCAAGGCGAAAACCAGTCGTCGAACCACACCGGGTGTTGCGGTGCAGGCCGCGCCCGATGCCGTTGCGGTGCGCTAAGTGATACGGCGAGAGACGTCTCAGTTCTTGCTTCCCGGCAAGCCAGCCCACTACAGTTGACAGGTCATTGCATGCAAACCACGTCCATTCACAGCAAGGCCGCCTCGGTCGAGTTCAGGAACGTCAGCAAGATCTATGGTGAAACGGTGACCGCCGTGGACGGTGTGTCGCTGAAGGTCGAGGCCGGTGAGCTGGTGACCCTGCTGGGACCGTCAGGCTGTGGCAAGACGACCACGCTGCGCATGATTGCCGGTCTGGAAATGGCCAGTGCCGGCAGCATTCTGATCGGCGGTGCCGACGTGACCCTGCTGCCTGCCACCGATCGCGACGTGTCCATGGTGTTCCAGTCCTATGCACTGTTCCCGCACATGAGCGTGCTGGAGAACGTGGCCTATGGCCTGAAGGTCTCCGGCATGAAGAAACCCGAGATAAGGACACGCTCCCTGAATGGTCTGGAGCTGGTCGGCCTGACCGGCTATGGCGATCGCCTGCCCAGCGAGCTGTCCGGTGGGCAGCAGCAGCGTGTGGCCGTGGCACGCGCACTCGTGCTGGAGCCACAGGTGCTGCTGTTCGACGAACCCCTGTCGAATCTCGATGCCAAGTTGCGTCGTCAGGTGCGCGAGGAGATTCGGGAGCTGCAGCAATCGCTGGGACTGACCGTGGTGTACGTGACGCATGATCAGGAAGAAGCCCTGGCAGTATCAGACCGCATCATTGTCATGCGTAATGCCGGTATCGCCCAGGCTGGTACGCCCCGGGAGTTGTATGAACAACCCGCCGACAGTTTTGTTGCGGACTTCATTGGTGAGGCCAACCTGATGGATGTGACCATCGAACAGGTGGATACGGCCAGTGCAACCGCTCAGGTCAACCTTGCCGGTGTGAGTATCGCGCTACCGTCCCGGGGCATGGTGGCCGGGCCTGCACGCATTGCCGTACGGCCCAATCGTCTGGCGCTCAAAGCGCCGGGTGTGGCTGGCGGCTTGCCGGGGAAGGTCGTCAAGTGCACTTACGTGGGCAACCATATGGAGTATGTGGTGCGCCTGGCACAGGGTGAATGGTTTGCCACCAGTGATGATGTGGATACGGTGCATGCCGCGGGTACCGAGGTGAGTGTTCACTTCCGCGCGCGTGGACCGGTGTTGTTGTCGGTTTGATTCGGCTGTTGCCTGTTGCGTTCAACGCGCCGAACACACCGTACCAGGCCGATTTTCAGCGTCCGCTCCATGCCGGCTTGCGCTTGCCCAGAAAGGCTTCGATGCCTTCACGAAAGTCATCGCTGGTGTAGCAGGCGACAATCAGATCATCACTTTCCACGCTGGCCGCATGCTCGCGCAAGCGGCGCAGACCTTCCTTGGACGCCGCCAGTGTCAGTGGAGCATGTGCGTTCATGCGCTCACACAGTTCATGGGCGCGGGCGAGCGGATCAGCCGAGATCTCGTTCACCAGACCGATGGACAGGGCTTCTTCGTGTTCGATCAGGCGCGCGGTCAACAGCAGTTCCCGGGTACGCGCAGCGCCCAGCAGCTCCACCTGGCGTGACAGATTGTCGCTGGACAGACAATTGCCCAGGGTACGGGCAATGGGAAAACCATAGCGGATATCGTTGCTGGCGACACGCAGATCGCAACAGGCCGCGATGGCCGCACCGCCGCCGGTACAGGCACCTCGAATGGCAGCAACCGTGGGGATGGGGAGCGACTCCAGAGCCCCCATGACACGATCCATGGTGCGCTCGTATTCCAGGGCATCATCGGCAGAGCCGAGCTGGCGGAATTGCGCGATGTCGGTGCCCGCGGCGAAGGCCTTGTTGCCTGCGCCCGTGATGATCAGGGATTTCAGGGGCAGGGTGTTGTCGTGGATTCTTCCGCAAAGCTGCGCCAGTGACTCATACATGCCGTAGGTCAGGGCATTGCGTTGCTGCGGACGATTGAAGGTGATGACGCCGGTGTGACTGGTTTGCTGGAACTGGAAGTCGGTGCTGGTCATGAGCATCATCGTGGCTGGCTTGGGCGGAGTCGTCCGGGGCGGACCCTACGCCTACTGTACCGCTCTCAGGCCTGGCTTGGCTGCGCTGCTGTCGGGCAACACTCGTTATCTGCTTCGTCCGATTGTCGTCCGGACGTTGGCAGGAAGACGGTCAGAAAACCCAGCAGCAGCAGCAAGGAGAAGTAGCTGAAGACCTGCTGTATGCCGATGTGATCCGCCAGTGCGCCGAGTGCTGCGGCGCCCAGTGCGCCTATGCCGAAGGCAAAGCCGAATACGAATCCTGCAACCATGCCGACTTTCTGCGGCAGCAATTCCTGGGCGAAGACCACGATGGCCGAAAACGCCGAGGACAGAATCAGTCCTACCATCACGCTCAGAAGCACTGTACCGAACAGGTTCATGTGAGGCAGCAGGAGCGCGAACGGCAAGGCGCCCAGAATCGATACCCAGATGACTTTCAGATGTCCCAGTCGGTCGCCGACAGGGCCGCCGAAGAAGGTACCAACGGCCACGGCGCTGAGAAAGATGAACAGACAGGTCTGCGCTTCGCCGACTTCCAGCCCGAATTTCTCGATCAGGAAGAAGTTGTAGTAGCTCTTGAAGGTTTCTATGTAGACGAATTTACTCAGCAGCAAGGCGCCAATGACCGCGAAGGCAATGAGCAGTGTCTTGCGTGGAAATGGCGAGCGAAGCTTTTTCACCGGCCCCATGGCCTTGAGCATGCGCTGGTGGTTGGCATACCACCGTGCCACCCAGACCAACATGATGATGCCCAGAGCGGCCAGCAGGCCGAACCAGAGAATGCTGGACTGGCCCATCGGCAGTACGAGCAGGACAACCGCCAGAGGACCCAGGGCTGTGCCGGTATTGCCACCGACCTGAAAGGTGGATTGAGCGAAACCCAGCTTGCCGCCCGATGCCATGCGAGACACGCGAGAGGCCTCGGGGTGAAACAGGGCCGAGCCTATGCCCAGAACGGCGGCGGCCGCGAGCAACAGGGCGAAGGAGCTGGCTGTGGCCAGCATGAAGACACCCAGGGCAACAATAAGCAGAGAGACCGCAAGGGTAAGCGGCTTTGGCCGCACATCACCGTAGAGCCCCATGACTGGCTGCAGAACGCAGGCAGTGATCTGTTGCGCGAGCGTGATCAGACCCAGCTGCAGGTAGCTGAGGTCGAAATTGTCCTTGAAAAGCGGGTACAGCGCAGGTACCAGAAACTGGATCAGATCATTGATCAGATGCGCGCCGGCCACGACGAGAATGATCGAATAGGACGTCGTGGTCTTCGTGCTGGGGGTGTTGTTCATCGTATTGCTCATGACCGCTATGAGTTCGGCGCAACATCAACCGAAGCCGGTAATCCCTTGAAGGCCTGGGCGCATGTGGATCAGATGATGCGACTGGGCAAAGCGACCGCCGAGCATACCTCGGTCAGAAAAATCGTCAAGCGAAAAAGCAAGATATTTCCGAAATGACAGCTATGTGGGCGGGGACGGGCGCTTGCTGAAGGCCGGCGGTATCGTCGTTCTATACCGGCTCCGAGGGCTCGACATGAATCAGCACATCGGACAATTCCGGCAAGCGTCCCATCAGCTCTTCCTTCACCTGGTGAGCAATATCATGTCCCTTGCGCACGCTCAGCTCTCCATCTACGACCAGATGCAGGTCCACGAAGTGTTCAACACCACACTTGCGCACAAAGCATTTTTCCGTGTCTATCACACTGCTGTGGTGGGCGGCGATTTCGCGGATTTCCTCGACCAGATCGTGATGAAACTGTTCATCCATCAACTCTCCCAGAGCGGGCCGGAAGATCAGCCAGGCGTTGATGATGATCACCAGCGCGGCCACCAGTGCCGCCCAGTCATCGGCAGCCGCCCACTCGTCACCGAGCAGTATGGCAATGCAGATACCGATGAATGCTGCCAGTGAGGTGATGGCATCGCTGCGATGGTGCCAGGCGTCGGCCTTCAGGGTGGTACTGCGTGTCGTGTCGCTCTGATGAGAGACATGCCGAAAGGCCAGTTCCTTGATCACGATGACGCCTGCGAGCACGATCAGTGTCCATGCCTCGGGCGGATCGTGTGGGGTGCGGATATGGTCGATGCTCTCGACGGCAATGACGGCGGCGGCTGTGACCAGCAAGGCAACGATCAGGAAGGTCAGCAGCGCCTCTGCACGACCATGCCCGTAAGGGTGGTTGTCATCTGCCGGTCGTAACGCGAAACGAAGCCCGAACAACAGCAACAGGGATGAGATGGCGTCGGTGGCGGACTCGATGGCATCAGCCACCAGGGCGTAGGAATTGCCGGCGATTCCGGCAGCTGCCTTGATCACTGCCAGCATCACATTGAGGAGGATACCGGCCGATACCGTGCGCAGCGCAATTCGACGTACGGAAGTGTCCTGTTTGTCCTGCGGCACGGTCTGGTTGATCGGTGAGTTCATGAGACGCCATGGTAAACGAAGCGGTCGAAGCCGTGTCGCTTGCGTTGGCTGCGAGCGAACCGTGTTTGGTTGAGCGAAGTCGCACCTTTTGTAAGGGCTTTTCCCGTTTTTCTGACAGATTCCGGGCCCTCGGCAGTCGGTGTCGCCATTGCAGTTCCTGTCAGCTGCGCCGGGCGCAAGCTTACTGTCCGGGGCGTAATCATCGCCTGTCATGCAACCCTCTTCAAGGCATTTGCCTATACACTACAGCGGCATATCTGCACGACGGTTACATGCCCATACTGTGCCGTTTCCCTGTGAACACCACCGACCAGGACTAGCGTCTTGAGCTTGCCAGTCTCCAAGGATTCATCCGCTGCCGGAATCGCTTACTGGCTGGCCAGCCCTGCGCTGCGCGCCGATCTGCGACGAACCCTTCGATTGGGCTTGCCGCTGATGGGAGCCCAGTTGCTGCAGATCTGCAACGGTCTGATCGATGCGATCGTGGCCGGACGAATCGGGCGTAGCGAACTGGCAGCCGGTGGTATTGGTGGCAGCCTGTGGTTCGTTGTTTCCCTGTCCTGCATCGGTTTGATGGCGGGTCTGTCACCCACCTTGTCGCGCCTGATCGGTGAGCGGCGCAGAGCCTTTGTCGGCGCGGTCTTCCGGCAAGGCTTGTGGCTTGGTTTGATAACCGGAGCCATTGCGCTGGCAGTGCTGCTGTTGATTGCCGGTCATGTTCATCGATTTCCGTTCGAACCCGAGCTACCCCCACTGATACGCGATTATCTGCTGGGTGCGTGCTGGAGTCTGCCGTTCTTTGCCGTCGTCATGGCCTCGCGCAACGTTTGCGAAGCCACCAATGTGACACGACCGGTGCTCCTGGTCACGGCCATGGGGTTGCTGATCAACGCGATTGCCAGCATGGGGCTGGGCCTGGGTCTGGCCGGTCTGCCAAAGCTGGGCGTGTTCGGTATCGGTATTGCCACGACGCTCGTCAATGTCTGCATGGCCCTGATGCTGCTGCAATTGCTGCGTGGCAAGCGCTTTGCTCGATTCGAGCTGTTCGCGCGATTCGATCGGCCTCGCTGGGAACAGATCGGTCCGATGTTGTCGCTATCCATTCCCATTTTTCTCGGCATGCTGTTCGAGGCGGGTCTGTTCGTTGCCACGTCGGTGCAGATGGGTACCATCGGCTTGCTGGAAGCTGGCGCACATCAAATTGCGCTGAGTGCCTCGGCCTTCTGTTTCATGCTGCCGCTGGGCATGTCGTTCGCATTGACGGCGCGCATTGGTCGTGTGTCAGTGCTGGGTCATGCCGCGCCGGTACGACTGCGCGTGGCCAGTGGCGTCATTCTGACCCTGGGCATGGCCTTGTTCACGGCATCGATGCTCATCCTGTTTCGCTACCAGATTGCGGGCATCTACACGGCAGATGTCGAATTGCAGCAGTTCGCTGCCAGTCTGTTGCTGCTGGGTGCGATTTTCCAGTTGTCCGATGGTGCGCAGATCATGCTCATCGGGGCATTGCGAGGCTTGCAGGATACTCGCGTGCCCATGATGATCAACGCCTTTTCCTATTGGGTCGTGGCGTTCGGCTTCGGCGTGTTCTGCGCACACGTGCTGGATCTCGGTGCCTACGGCCTGTGGTATGGCTTGATCACCGGGCTGAGTGTCGCCTCCCTGCTGCTGGCTCTGCGCTTGCGTTACCAGTTGAAGCGCTTGTCGGCAAGACAGGCCTGATCAGGGCCGGAAGTACTTGATGCAGGCGGGTCTTACCGCCTCCCAGCCTTCGTCGAAGGCTTCCACGAGCAAGGTAGGCAGCGCACCTGCAGCGGTCGCTTGCAGGTTCTGCTCGAAATGTTTCATGGAACTGGCGCCGATGATCAGGGCGTGAGGGGTGGTTCTGTCGGCCAGTGGCGCACCATCCGGTGCAGGGCCGACCAGCGCCGAGTGGTGGCACAGCCAGCGAAGGGCTGCCGCCGCCGGTTCGATGCCTTCTGCCCGGCACTGTGCCGAGAGAGAATTGATCACCTGGAAGTACGCCGGCTTCCAGTAACGGCTCTGGTAACCTGCAAAGTCGGCAAAGCGACCTCCCGAGGGCATGGCATCCAGCGACTGGTGCTTGCCCGAGAGCAGGCCGCCCGCCAGCGGGTTGTAGGCGTAGAAGGCCATGCCGTAGTTGCGCAGACAGGCAAACAGCTCGCGCTCCACGTCGCGTGTCAGCGCGTTGTACATGCCCTGGTAGACACTGGGCATGATCCAGCCCTCGGCGCGACAGATCTCGCTGATCTCGGCTACTTGCCAGGCCGCGTAGTTGCTCAGCCCGAATCGTTGAAAGCGACCTTCGGCGTGCAGGTCGGCCACCGCCTGCAGGCTCTCGCGGATGGGGACGTTCAGATCCGGTGAATGCAGATAGAACAGATCCAGCGTCTCCATGCGCAGACGCTGCAGTGAGGTCTCCAGCTGGCGCCGCACGGAGGCGGCACTGAGACCGCCATCTTCGGCCGGATTGGCCTTGCCGGCCATATGGGTGCCCGCCAGAACGCCTTGAGCGTTGAGCTCCCCAAGCAGGGTTTCCGTGCCGCCCTTGTTGTAGACGTAGGCGGTGTCCAGTGCCGTGTGTCCGGCGCTGCGAAAGGCCTTGATCATGTCGGTGGCACAGGCCGCATCAACCTGACCACTGAAGGTCATCGTGCCGAGAATGACGTCGAGACCGCTGTCAGAGTCTGAGGGGGTGTGGCTGGTCATGTGTGTCGAGATTCTTCATCGCAAGAGTCGTTCTCAGTGTAAACCGCCACTGCACAAGGTGCCATGACGCTTTCCCGCTGACAGATTGTCGGTAGAATGCAACGCCAGTTCCGTGAAACTTCAATCTACGTCGAGGAATGACTTCATGAGTGATGTAAAGACCGCATTGGTAACCGGTTCAACCAGCGGCATCGGACTCGGCATTGCCGAGGCGCTGGCTGCCAAGGGCATGAATATCGTGTTGAACGGGCTGGAGTCGGCAGACGAGGTCAAGGACCTGTGTGCCCGTCTGGAAGGTATCTCGGGTGGCAAGATCCTCTACAGCTCGGCCAACCTCATGGACGCTGACGCCATTCAGTCGTTGATGGATGAGGCGGCCTCGGCGTTTGGTGGTGTGGATATTCTGGTCAACAACGCCGGAATGCAGTTCGTCTCCCCGGTCGAGGATTTTCCGAATGACAAATGGGAAGCCATCATGTCATTGAATCTCTCAGCCGCTTTCTACACCGCCAAGGCGGTCGTGCCATACATGAAGCAGCAGCAATGGGGCAGGATCATCAATATCGCCTCGGCTCACGGCCTCGTGGCATCACCCTACAAGTCTGCCTATGTGGCAGCCAAGCACGGTCTGCTCGGACTGACCAAGACTCTGGCGCTGGAACTGGCAGAGCAGGGTGTCACGGCCAACGCCATCTGCCCCGGCTACGTCTGGACGCCGCTGGTCGAGAAGCAGGTGCCCGCCACGGCCAAGGCACGTGGCATGACCGAGGAGCAGGTCATCAACGAGGTCATGCTGGCGGCTCAACCCAACAAGAAGTTCGCAACCATTGAACAGATTGCCGCACTGGCGGTATACCTGAGCTCCGACGATGCCACGGGTATCACCGGTGCCAGTCTGCCGGTGGATGGCGGCTGGACGGCACACTAGGGGCCATCGATGATGCGGACGACTCGTACATGACCACCGAGCTGACGGTACTGGCGCTGGCCGCACTGCTGCAGGTTGTGCAGTTCATGCTGATGGCCATACCGGTGAATCTGGAGGTGGGCACCGCCAAGACACTCTCACCCCGTGATGCCGATCGTCTGGGCGGCGCGCTGGTGGATCAGGTCAGCACGCGAACCGCGCGGCTTGTCAGGGCACTGAACAACCATTTCGAGGCATTGATACTGTTCACCATCGCCGTGCTCGTCATCACGCTGTCCGGTCAGTCCACGCCGTTCACGGGTATCTGTGCCTGGCTGTACCTGGGGGCACGGATTCTGTACGTGCCTGCCTACGCCTATGGCTGGGTGCCCGGACGGTCCATCATCTGGGGTGTGTCCTTCGGCGCCACGGTGGCCATGCTGCTTGCCGCGCTGATGTGAGGTCAGACTGGTCTGCTGGAGACCCTCCGGCAGCTACGCCCGGAACAGGGCGGTGCCGAAGGACTATTTCTTCAGCAGGGATTTCAGGTCGGCGAAGGGGTTGTGCGTGGCGGTCTCACCCTGGTCCTCGCGCCCATAGGTCACCTGTTCGACATAGCGTTGATGCTCATTGTCGTGACAATAGACGCACAGCAGCTCCCAATTGCTGCCATCGCTGGGGTTGTTGTCATGATCATGGTCCCGGTGGTGTACCGTCAGCTCCTGCAGATTGGCCTGCGTGAACTCGCGCATGCAACGGCCACAGATCCATGGGTAGAGCTTCAGGGCCCGCTGGCGGTAACCGTTTTCGCGGGTGGCATAATCGGCGCGAGCGCTGGCAACGAGGCGATCGAGCCTGGCGGTATCGGGCTTTTTCATGAGAGCTGTGGTGGTGCGTCTGCGGCTGTCTGTGTCATCGGCATCATACCTGCGCGGTGTGTTTCTTGACCAGTGCTGGAGAAGGCCCCGGGGTGCGGTATTTTTCAGGCAAGTTGTTTAGAGTGAGGCCATGGACCGGTTTCCCACCCCGACGGGTACACAGCAGTTCGAAATCATCATCAAGCGCTCACGTTTCATTACCCGAGTGGGTCATGTGGTGGGCAAGGATGCGGCGCGTCAGTTCGTCGAGCAATGTCGTCTGGACATGCCCGATGCCAGCCATCACTGCTGGGCCATGGTGGCAGGGGTGCCGGAGGATATCTGGCTGCAGGATCAGAGCGATGATGGCGAGCCGAAAGGTACCGCTGGCAAACCGATACTCAACGTGCTGCAGCATTCCGGCCTGGGGCATGTCATCGTGGTGGTGACGCGCTATTTCGGTGGCATCAAGTTGGGGGCAGGCGGGCTGGTTCGCGCCTACAGTCAATCGGCAACACAGGCATTGATGGCTGTCGAGGTGCAGGATAGTTTCATCCGTGAGCGCGTTCATGCAGAATTGTCCTATGCCTTGCTGGACACGCTGGAACATTGGCTGCGAGGCACGGATATCCTGATCGAGGACAGGCAGTTCGACAGCAGCGTTCATCTGACCTTGCAGGTGCCTTCGCAGGAAATGACAGTCTTGCAAGAAAAGTTGCTGGAACTGGGTGCCGGCCGCATAGTCACACGTTGAATGAACTGCGTCACAGTCGGTATTTCCTTGCCGTCTGATTGTTCACTGACTCACGTGACCTGCGTTCAAGACTCCGCAATCCACGTTCCCGGTTGTTGGCTGCATTGACGATGCGGTGCTAAGCTGCGGCCTCCAGATGTACCAATTTCAAGCGCAGAAACTTCATGTCGACTTCTTCCCATCCCGTTCAGAGCAGCGACGCAGTAACTCCGCGTGCCTCGGTCCAGTCCGAGAGCAGCAAGCGATCTGTTGTTCGCAGACCTGTCCGGTCTCAGAAGCTGTCTGACACGCCGCACAATGTGTCGTATCTGCCAACGCCCCGTCGCCTCATGTTCGTCATCGAAGCGCTGACGGTGGGTGGTGCCGAGCAGATGGTTGTCGATCTGGCCAACGAATTCGTCGAACGTGGTGATTCAGTGCATGTGGTCTGTCTCAGTGCGCTGGGAGAACTCACGTCTCGACTCTCCCCGGATATCACCTTGCACCTGTTGCACAAGAAACGGGGTGTCGACTACAGAATCCCCGGACGACTGCGCGCATTGGTGCTCAAGCATCGCATTCAGGTGGTCAACTCCCATCTGTGGACAGCCAATCTCTGGACGCGGCTTGCGCTCGTCAAGAGTGGCATTCCGGTGGTGGTCACCGAGCACAATCGTGACGTCTGGAAGCGCCTGCACAATCGAATTGTCGATCGGGCACTGAGCCGGGTGACGGCTCGCATGATCGCCGTATCGCAGGACACTGCCAATTTCTACGCCCACGATGTCGGTATCGACGAATCATTGATCCAGGTCGTCAACAACGGGGTGAATACGTCCGTCTATGCCAGCGGGAAAGGCAGTGAGCTACGTCGGGAACTGGCATCCCCGGAACAGTTTCTGATCGGCACGGTGGGGCGATTGGCCACCGCCAAAAATCATCCCAGACTGGTCGAAGCCGCCGCTCTGTTGCGCGACGCCGGTGTGCCGGTGCGTGTGGTGATTGCTGGTGAAGGCCCTGAACGACACGTCACCGAGGCCAGGATCGCCGAGCTCGGTCTGGGCGATGTCGTCACCCTGCTGGGTGAGCGAGACGATGTTCCTGATCTGCTGGCAGCCTTTGATGTCTTTGTCCTGTCCAGCGACCGTGAGGGGCATCCGCTGTCCGCTCTCGAGGCGCAGGCGGCAGGCACGCCGGCTGTGTTGACAGACGCCGGTGGCAGTGCCGATGCGGTATCACAGGATGAACACGGCGCCGGCGGCATTCTGGTGGAACGATCAGCGGAAGCCTTGGCGAACTGTCTCGCCGAACTGGCCGCCGACCCGCAGCGCCTGGCGCAGATGTCTGTATTCGCTCGGGCCCATGCGGCCAATCACTTCGACAAGACGCTGATGATCGATCGCTACAGCGACATCTTCGATGCCGTCCAGCAGACCCCCGTCACGGCCTAATCGCCCAGCTTCTCTTCCAGCCAGCTCTGGAGCCTGTCGCGAAGAGAGGATTCGCGCATCGTCCACTGATCCTGCTGGAAGGTGACGCAGCTGAGTGTGTAGTACTCCTCGTCGCCAATCAGACCCGTGACGAGGATATCCCGGGGTGGCTCTGGTTGACGCCAGACGCCATGAATCTCGGGAGGGCAATGCAGGCTGAACCAGTCGTCGCGATCCTCCTTGTGCATTTTCGACAGGCCCTTGCGTGTATTGGGCTCGATGTCGATCTCGATCGTGACGATATCGCCGTCATCGCGCAGTTCGATGACCTGAGACGTGGTACAGACCCCGGCAATATCGAAATAGGCGCCCAGCAATTGTTCGGACAATGTCTGTGAATCTGCCTGAGCATGCAGGGCAAACAGCCATGCGACCACCGTCACGGCTGCTACCCGTCTGCTTGATACTTGTCTGGCCATCGCCGGATAGTATGCCAGAGTAGCCGCCAGCTGATGCAGCGGACGAAGGCTGTCGGTCGATGCTCAGTGCAGGCGGCGAATGTGTTCGAACTTCGCGGCGCCGGAGAGTCGATAGAAGCGCGCCAGTTCCTGCGTCAGGCCGGTCTGGTCAGCCGGACCGGGAAAGGCTTGCGACAACCATTCACAGTAGCTTGCCGCCCCCTCACTGGCGACCTTGTAGCGCTGATGAAGGGCGGTGTCCGCAGGCGCAGTGAAGCGCGCATTGTCGAACAGCTGCCTGCGCAGTCGGCCTCGGCTGTCGTCATCGGGGTTGCAGCCCATCAACAGCATGTACTTGTCCACCTCTGCCTGCAGTTCCAGGTCGACTGCTCTCAATTGGCGGTCGTGATGCGCATGCCATAACAGGCATACTGCATGGCTGACACCCTCGACGATGGTGCAGAGACTGTCGATGGTATGTTGCTCATAGGTGTGCAGTCGGCCATGACGATCGGTTCGGGTGTTTTCACTGGCGATGTCGAGTACATCGTGATCCAGATAGACGGTAAATTCCAGCGTATCGCCGCTCTGGCAGATGAACACGGTCTCCTCGATCGCCGCGGCATCATCGGGTGACTCATCCTGATTGTCCTGACGCGCCGTTGCGGCCAGCTCTCTTGCCAGCAAGGCGTCGTGAGAGACGAACTGTTGCACCTGATAGGGAATGGCCAGATCGTACTGCCTCTGCAGGCTCGTCTGAAGGTTTTCTACCAGCATGGGGCGCTCTCCATGATTGGCTGCAAATGGATCAATGCAGGAATGCTGATGTGCTTTCGCTCGCGTCCTCTTCCAGGAAGACACCCTGTTGGCGAAGCTGCCGGGCCAGTGCCGGGTGATGGCTGGTTTCCCACTCATCCACCAGTTGCAACAGGTCCTTTTCCGAACGGGCACGTGTCGGCACTTCCGAGATCACAACGACATAGTCACTGAAATCGCTGGCCAGTGATTCGAAGATACCCTGCAGTGCGCGATCTCGGCTGGACTGGCTCGATTCATCCGCCAGGGTTCCGTAGGCGGCCTCGCCCATGGACATGTAGTAGCGTACATCGATGGGCTTGCGCTCGAGTGCACCGGAGAACAGGCCTGCGACCACGATGGCGACATCGCCCAGACGCTGCAGCTGCAGCCGCCGTTCGTGTTTGGTGGGTGATTCCAGCGCCATGCGGTAGTACTCAGCCAGCGGCGTCAGTGTGGCTCGGGTGCCGTTGTCATCGAGAAAGCAGCTGGTTTTCGAATAGTTGCACAGTAGCTGCGTCAGATACCACAGGGTATCGTCATTGCCGTCGAGCTTGTTGCGCTCGACCGCGCTTTCGATTCGCTCGCGGAAGAAATCCTGCAATGAGCTGCTGGGTTGAATGAGACAGTCGTCAGGCGTCGTAATCATGCCGGTATCCTCGATCTTTTCAACTACTGCTTTCAATACTAGCGACCTTCATGCCAGACACTTGATCTGGTGTAAAGATCCCTTGCCTGCATTCATGTATAGCATCTGATGAAATTTGTTGCTGTTAGCAATGGCCGCGTGTGAGTGCCAGAAAAGCAGTGGCGGGATAAGTGGGGGACGTGGCGTTTTCGTGCGAAGTCCCGGGGTTGTATATATATGGATGCGCGGTATGGGGTATCGGGTTTGGGTGTCGGGTGTCGGGTGTCGGGTGTCGGGTACCGGGTATCGGGTATCGGGTATCGGGTATCGGGTATCGGGTATCGGGTATCGGGTATCGGGTATTGGGTTTGGGTTTGTGTTTGGGTTTGGGTTTGGGTTTGGGTTTGGGTTTGGGTTTGCGTTTGCGTTTGCGTTTGCGTTTGGGTGTTGCGTGTTGCGTGTTGCGTGTTGCGTGTGGCGCAGCGCGACTGCGAAGGGGGTTTCATCTGTAACGGTAATGCCGTACTGGACGGTGTAGTAAGCCGAGTCACGGCCGATTCTTCAGGCAGATGGAGATGGGTTGCTGGAATACATGACATGAGGAGATCAGGACTGGCCCTGCGAATACAGATCGCCTTGCTGGTGTGCAGTGTGGCAGTGGCGTTGCTGGTTGGCGTACAGCTTGAAAATGCGCGCAAGGCCGACCTCGAATCCACCGGAAAGATTACTGTGCTGCAGACAGAGCAGCTCCTGCTGCGTGATATCCAGCTTGATACCGAGCGCATGATACGAGCCGGAAGACAGGCATTGCAGAGCAGTACCGAGCACGATGTCCGGATGTTTCACGCGCAGTTTCAGACGAACAGGCAATCGCTCGTCTCGAACACGAACACGCTACGTGAACAGTCGAGTGACCGGGTGAACGATGACGATCTGCAGACAGCCCTGAGTTCGTCCACTGAGCTGATGGAAGCGTATGACACCGCCATTGCCGACAAGCACTCGGGCAATACGCCATCGACTGCCCTGGAAGCCGCTCTGCTCGAACACGAGGGTGACACAATTGCATTGATGGACTTGCTCGTCAGCAGGCAGAAGACGCGTTTGGATGAACTTCAGGCGCAGCAGTGGGAAGACACGACAGCCCGACATCGATTGCTGGCGGGCTCGACACTGGTCATGGTTCTTTGCCTTGCCATCGCGTTCTGGGCGTTCCTTCGCTGGCAGTTGATCAAGCCCTTGCAACGGCTGGTGGAGGCCGCATTCGGGCTCAGCGAGGATGCGCACAATGTGACCATCGCTGATGACGAACGGCCCGATGAACTGGGTGCGCTGGCCCGTGCCCTGGTGGTCTTCAAACGTCGGCGAGAATCGGAGCTGGCGCTGGCTCGCGCGGCTGAGCAGGATACGCTGGAACAAGAAGCGCTGATCAAGAGGGAGAATGAACAACGTCATTCCGTCGTTGAGACGGAGCAGCGTGAGTGCGAGAGGCAGCAGGCTGTGCAACGGGCGGAGGAATCTGCCGCCAGTGAAGGCTTGTTGCAGGCCCGTATCGATCGTCTGCTGACGGGCGTGAGAGCGGCAGCTGCCGGGGACCTCGGCTATCTGGCACAGAACCCGTGTGAAAACCTGCATCTGAACGATGCACTGGCCCTCATGACCCGTGAGCTGGAGAATCTGTTCGAGCAGTTCGGCAGAGATTTCGGTGCGATCAGATGCGATGCGCAGAAGGTAACCCATTCTGCGCTGCGTCTCGAGGAACTGGGTCAGTCCATCGATGAGGATGCACATCTGAACGGTGAACAGACCCGGAAGGTATTGACCGGAGCTCAGACCGTGCGCGATGTCCTGCTGACGGTGGCCGATCGCGTCGACCACATGGAGGCGGGCATACGCGGTATTTCCGACAGTGCCTCCCAGGCATCGACCGTTGCCTCGCAGGCGGTCGAGCTTGCCCGAAGCACCGACGGTACCATGCGCACCTTGTCAGAATCCTCTCAGGATATCGGCAATGTCATCAAACTGATCACCTCGGTGGCGGAGCAGACGAATCTGCTGGCCTTGAATGCCACCATCGAAGCGGCTCGAGCCGGCGATGCGGGCAAGGGCTTTGCCGTGGTGGCCAACGAGGTCAAGGAACTGGCCAAGGAGACCAACAAGGCAACGGACGAGATCCAGTCGCGCATCGCCGCTATTCGCAATGACACTGATGATGCCGTCAATGCCATCGCCAGCATCAATCAGATCGTATCGCAGATCGATGGTCTGCAGACCAGTATCTCGGAATCAGTACGCGTGCAATCCGAGACTGCCAGGGGGATCACCACTCTGGTGGGCGATGCCACCGGTGACAACAAGACGGTGCGCGCCATTCTGGCAGATCTGATCGAGCGGCAACAGCGCAGTCAGGAGACCGCATTGCAAGTGCGGCAATCCTCGACGCAGTTGCGCGACAGTGCCGAAGACAACGTCAGAATGACTGATCGCTACGAGATCTGAGCAGGCGACTCAGATGCAACGACCGCCATCCACTTCCAGACACACGCCGGTGATCATGCTGGCTTCATCCGAACACAGATAACAGGCCGCATTGGCCATGTCCTCGGGCGTGGAAAAACGTCCCAGTGGAATGGTGGACAGGAAGCGGGCCCTGACTTCCGGCGTGTCCTCTCCCATGAAGGATTTCAGCAAGGGGGTTTCTCCGGCGACCGGGTTGAGTGCATTGACGCGGATACCGTCGGCGGCCAGTTCGATGGCCATGCTGCGGGTGGCGGTAATCACCCAGCCCTTGGAGGCGTTGTACCAGCTCAGGCGAGGTCGAGGGCTGACTCCGGCAGTAGAGGCGATGTTGAGTACCACTCCCTGACCCTGCGCTTTCATGATCGGGATGATGGTTCTCGCGCTCAGATACACAGACTTTGTATTGATTGCCATGACGCGATCGAAGTCGTCTTCGCTGATGTCTTCCATGGCCTGTGGCAAATGGGTCACGCCTGCATTGTTGATCAGTATGTCGATACCACCCAGCACCTCCATGGCGCTGCTGCCGAGGCGCTGCATGTCGGCCGCCTGGCTGACATCGACCTGACAGGCGAAGGCCGCAGCGCCGAGCTCATCGCTCAGTTCACGCGCCGCCTCGCCATCGATATCGGCCAGCATCACGGATGCTCCTTCAGCGATGAACTTGCGGGCCATGCCGGCACCAAAGCCCGAAGCTGCGCCGGTGATGATGGCGCGTTTATCCTGCAGTCTCATGGGTGTCTCCCGATGTCAGTCATGACGCGCGGCAACGGTCTTGAGTGTGGAGAATCCGTACAGCGCTTCGAATCCCTTCTCGCGGCCATGACCGGACAGTCCGGTGCCGCCAAAGGGAAGCTCCACGCCACCGCCGGCACCGTAATTGTTGATGAAAACCTGGCCTGCGCGAAGGCGCCTGGCCAGCCGCATCTGTCGAGCACCGTCACGGCTCCAGACAGAGGCCACCAGACCATAGGGGGTGCCATTGGCAATGGCCACGGCATGCTCCTCGTCATCAAAGGGCAGCACCAGTTGTACCGGACCGAATATCTCCTGTTGGGCCAGCACATGCTCCGGCGTGGCGCCGGTGAGCAGTACCGGGGCCAGGTAGAAGCCTCCGGCGGGCACGTCATCGACTATCACGCCGCTCGCGACCCTCTCCAGATCCTGCCCCTTGTCGAGAAAGTCGCTGACGATACCGTGCTGTCGGGCTGATATCAGCGGACCCAGCGACAGATCGTCGATAGCCGGACCGACACGCAACTGGCGATAGGCGCCTGCCATGCGCTCCACCAACTCGTCGTGGATGTCACGATGCACCAGGATGCGCGAGGAGGCCGAACAGGTCTGACCGGCGTTCTGAATGCCGGCATTGACCAGAAAGGGCAGGGCTGCATCCAGATCAGCATCGGCGAACACCAGTTGCGCCGACTTGCCTCCCAGCTCCAGCGTCACGGGGGCAACATGCCTTGCTGCCGCTGCCTGCACCTGCTTGCCGGTGGCAAGAGAGCCGGTGAACGACAGATGCTGGACGCCGGTATGCTCACTCAGGGCTGCGCCGGCCTCGGCGCCGAGGCCGGGCACGACATTCAGCGCACCGGCTGGCAGGCCGGCTTCGCGGGCAATATCGGCAAAGGCGAGCGCGCTCAGACAGGCTTCCTCGGCCGGCTTGAGTACCGTGGCATTGCCCATGGCCAGAGCCGCGCCAACCGAGCGTCCGATGATCTGCATGGGGTAGTTCCACGGGATGATATGGCCGGTCACACCGTGCGGTTCACGCAGGGTATACACCGTGTATCCCTCCAGGTATGGAATGGTGCTGCCGTGTATCTTGTCGGTCGCACCGCCGTAGAATTCCATATAGCGCGCCAGGGCCTGTACATCGGCTCTGGCCTGGCTCAGCGGCTTGCCCACGTCCAGCGATTCGAGTCTTGCCAATTGCTCGCCTTTCGCCAGCACCTCTTGCCCGATGCGCAGCAGGATACGACCCCGTTCCGGTGCGCTCATGCGCCCCCAGGGGCCCGCCAGGGCAACTTCTGCCCGCGCGACGGCCTGGTCGATATCGGCTTTTCTACCGCGTGCAATCTCGGCAATGGGCAGGCCGGTGGAAGGATCTGTCAGTGACAGGGTCTGTGCACCGATCGGTGCCAGCCATTCATTGCCGATGAAGCATCGGGAGGGGTCGAACCACAGCTGATCCGGAGTCATGGCGCTCTGCCTGCCTTGTGTGGTCATGAGTTGGCGAGAGGCTCCTGTGAGGTCAGCCAGTGGCGAATGAAGCTGCTGATGAGCAGGTCCACGATCTGGCTGTCGGCATTGGCCGCTTCGTTATCGAATTGTGAGGAAAGTCTCAGTGCTGCCGTGCCGTGAACGCCTGACCACAGCGCCAGAGCTCCCTGGCGAATTTCATCCTCGGCAGCAGCGGGGCGCAATCGCTGCAGTTGCATGCCGAGCAGTTCGAACAGGGTCCGTATCTGATCGCCGAGGCCCGGTGGCGGCACTTCCGGGTGCTGTATGCTGCGGCTGAACATGAGATCGAACTGGTGGGTGTGTTCCCGGGCAAATTGCAGATAGGCCTGGCCCATGGCGCGGATGGCGCCGTCGGGGCTGCCGCTGGTCTGCTGCGCCGTGGCGCAGCGTTCGTACAGCGAACGCAGGCCGACCTGATTGACGTGCAGGAAGATATCCTGCAGGTTGATGAAAACCGAATAGAGCATGCCGGGTGTGTAGCCCACGGCTGTCGCAATCTGCCGGGCGGTGACCTTCTCGGCGCCTCTCTGCCTGACCAGATTCAGCGCCGCCTCGATGATCATTTCCTGCAATTGCTCGCGGCTGTGGTCGCTACGTCGGCCCATGATTGCACTGGCATGATTTTGACAAGGTACTGGCGATTATAGCGAGCCGTTGGCGACAGATCGCCTCTTTTCACGTCTCATCGCCAGCAGCGTGTCCCGACAGGGGGGCGGGGCTGCGGCTACGCGGCGAACCGCAGCCTCGATCTTCAGGCTGCGATCGGCAATCAGAGTTCAGTCGCGCACATAGATGGGAAAGGCGGTATTGATGCCGCCGCGGCTGGTCGTGTAACCCTGAATGGAAAAGCCGTGACCGGATGGGCCCTCGAATGGCTGTGCCTGCGGGTTGCTGCTGTTGGAGTACGCGTTGAGAACCGCCTGCAGCACCTCATCGCGAGACAGCGAGTCGGGGAAGAAACTGGAGAATTTCTCTTTCCATTGCTGGCCATCCCGAATCTCGATGGAGGCGGTGTAGACCCCGGCGCGGTTGGGGCTGTCTCGAATGGATCTGACTCTGGCACCTGCGGGGTCCTGACCGCCCGGCCGAGAATGAAAACCCACCGGTTTGCCACTGCGATTGATTTCACCGGCGAAGATGTGCCATTGATTCACATTCGGTTCGGTATCGCTCCATTTCGGGTAGTCCGGCTCACTGAAAGCGCCGTCGTGGCTGCTGCCCGAGCTGCTGTTACCCGCATTGTCGATCGTGGAGCTGGTTTGGGTCGTGGCACTGCCGCCGCGTGACAATGCATGTAGATCAATGCCGAACTGGTCCAGATTCACACCCAGTGCCAGTAGTATGATGGCGGCGATCGGGATATAGCGTTTGTACTTGTTCACGATAATTTGTCCAGAGAGCTTGTCGGTAAGCTAGTCTATAAAGGTCAACAAGTCGACCTCACGGTGGTTTGCGGCGCCGGAATCTGGTCCAATTGGGAACGATCACAGGCGAACACAGAGAAAACATGCTTAGGTGCCTGAAAACATTGTTCATCGCCTTGTTTGCGGTGAGCCAGGTGTTGCCCTCATGCCGCGTTGCGCTGGCCGATGCGCTGGGGCCTGCGCAGCACGAAGATGCCGTTTCCGGCTTGCTGTTGGCGCAGTACCAATCAGGTGCCTACGACCGTTCCGTGGCCAATTCGCAGGAAGAGGTGGATCTCGAGCCACCACTGATCGAGCACGATGTCATCGACGAGGCAGAGGCCGATATCCGGCAGACCTTCGTGGCAACAGTTGTGGATGATCAGGATCTGGATAGTGTGATCTTCTACTATCGCTACGCTGGCGAAACCAGCTTTTCGCGCTACGTGATGATGCAGGTATCCTTTTCATCGACCTATATCGCGCAGATTCCGACGAATCCTGATAACGACAGGGCCATCGAATACTACATTCAGGCGCGTGACACCAGCGGTAATCGCACGGTCAGGGGTTACACCTTCAGCCCGCTGGTGCGCAATATAGTGATGCCGGCACCGGAGGAAGCGGTGGTGCAGACAGCGAGCGCAGAAAGCCCTGACGTATCAGCCGAGAAAAGCACCGGTCTGCCGAAAGTGGTTTATATCGTGGGTGGGGTGTTGCTGCTGGGGTTGATCGCCAGTGCTGCCGGCTCTTCGGGAGGTGGCTCGGATAGCGGTGGTTGTGGTAGCGAAGGGTGCCGCCTGTCGCTCACCATCGACCAGCCGTACTGAGGGTGCGGAAATGGGCCGCGTGGAGACCAGGCAGACAATGACGACAAACGGACAACGCATGGCCGATGCTTCCGGCCGGCCAGCGCAAGGACGCCCGGCAGCAGCGGCAACTGCCGCACTGATCCGTCGATGCAGTCTGTTGCTGCCGCTGTTTCTGCTGACTGCCTGCGATTCGGGCTCAACGGGCGGACAGTTGCAGTTGAATGAACCGGCAGGGCTCGCCTTGTACAAACCCGATTTCCTGCAAAGCCGCAAGATCGACGAGACCCAACTGGAAGTGCGCGTCAGCGTGAGTGTCGGCACGGTTGATTATCCGGTTGTGGAACTGACGCCTCCTGCTGGTGACACCAGCTGGCGTGGCGAGGTGCATGTACCGGAGGGCAGCGATGCCACACTCAAGGTCGACTGGGTCGAGATGGGTGTGCCGGATCTGCCGGCCGGACTCAGCGGTGTGCTGTTGCTGGCCAGTTACAGCGTCGATATCGAGGGTGTCAGCGCCGATCAGGCCGTGGCGGTGGATATCAGCGATTATGCGATTGCCTCCACGGATGAGGATCCCAGGCCCGAGCTCGATCTGGATGGTGACGGCTATGGCAATCTGCGCGAACGGCTGGAGGGCACCAATCCGAACGATGACGATGAAATACCGCCTGAAGTCGTCATTGTCTACTACGACATAGCCCCGCGGATCGATGGCAGCTACGATTCTGTCTGGAACAATGCCCAGTTCGTGGACGCCGAAGAAAACCAGCTGCTGATAAATCAGGTACTGATCGACAAGGGCGTCGTGCAGCCGGGGGAGGACCGTCGATACCGCTGGGGCGGTATGCACGATGGTGAATTTCTGTACCTGATGGTGTTTGCCGAGGAATACGGCGAGCAGACACCCTTTGGCGATTCCGAGCTGGTCTACGACGATGACGCCATCGATATCTTCTGGGACGGCAACAACAGCAAGGGTGCAAGCTACGATGGTGTGGACGACTATCACGCCATCATCCCCCTGATGACTTCCCAGGGTGAGGCCAATGCCTCGGGGCGCAGCGACACTCGCCTGGGATCCGGCGATCGCGGGCTGCCCGTTGATGCGGACATGATCGAGTTTGCCGTCTGTCTGTGCAATGCACCTGGGCAGCAGCAGGTCTACGAAGTGAAGCTGGATCTGCAGGCTGCCGGTATCCCGGTGGATGAAGCCTTCGGCCTGGATATCCAGCTGAACAACGATGTGGATGGTGGCGAACGGGATGCAAAGTGGGCCTGGCACAATGATTCGGGAGAGGACGATACCTGGCGGTTTCCGGTGCGAATGGGCACCGCTCGCCTCGAAGCGATTCCCTGAGCCGCGATCCACGATGGCAAACCACAGGCTCGATAGCGATTGTCAGCACTCTTGAAGGCGTCGCGGCTTCCTGTGGGTGTTCTGGCTGCTTATGCAAGCCTGGCCTTTCCGCTGGCGGCGGCCTTCATTGCGCTGCAGGTCATCATCCCGACGTTCTACGCCGAGTCCACGGCACTGAGCCTGAGCGCCATCGGAGGCTTGCTACTGCTTGCCCGATTGGCTGATACCGTCACCGACCCGTTGGTGGGTTACTGGTCTGATTGCAACAACAGTTCATTTGGCAGACGCAAGGTGTTCGTGGTCGCCGCTGCGCCCCTGGTTGCCTTGTCGGTGTGGTTCCTGTTCATGCCACCTGCGGATGCGTCCGGGTTTTACCTGCTGGGCTGGACGGTGGCCATCTATGTGGCCGGAACGCTGTCCATCGTACCCACCAGTGCCTGGGCGGCTGAGCTGTCCGACGACTACAATCAGCGCAGTATCATAGCGGGGTCACGCGTGGCTTTCGGGCTGAGCGGTACGCTTGCCTCGCTATTGATCGTGGCGCTGTTCAGTGGCGCTGACTCGCAGAATCTGGGTGGTGCACTGCAGGCAATCACCTGGCTGGTGATGATCACATTGCTGCTGGCAACGCTGTGGGCCGCCTGGCGGGTGCCTGATGTGGCGCAGACCCGGCTGCCCGGTCAATCGGTGCGCGCAGCCTGGCAACTGATGCTTGCGCCCAACCCGTTTCGCCAGTTGCTACTGAGTTTTCTGTTCAATGCCGTCGGCAATGCCATTCCGGCCACCCTGTTTCTGCTGTATGTCACTCACGTATTGGTGGTGCCGGCGCAAGCGGGTGCCTTTCTGTTTCTGTATTTCGTCGCAGCAGCGCTTGCCGTGCCTTTCTGGCTGGCTGTCTCGAAGCGGCTGGGCAAGCACCGCACCTGGTCCATTGCCATGGTGCTGGCCTGTCTGTTCTTCATCTGGACGCCGTTTCTCGATACCGACAGTGTGCTCTGGTTCTATCTCATCGTGGTCGCTACCGGCTTCACCACCGGTGCAGACCTGTCACTGCCCAGCGCCATCAATGCCGATGTCATTGAATGGGACGCTCTGGAAAACGGCTATCGTCGCCCGGGCCTGTTCTTTGCCCTGTGGGGAACCGCATCGAAGCTCTCCTATGCACTGGCCATCGGCATTGCCTTCCCCCTGCTGGACCTGACCGGGTTCGACGCTCGGCAGAACAACGGCGAGGGGCCACTGCTGTGGTTGGCCATTCTCTACGGAGGGCCGTGCATCCTGTTCAAGCTGGCCGCCATTGCCAGTCTGCGTCATTACCCGATCACCGAAGCGGTGCATCGGGATATTCGCCGCCAGCTGGATGAGCGAGCGGCCAGCGGGGCTTGAGCTACGCACGAGCGCCGTGATTACCGATAGCCTCGTGGCAAGCGTGAGGCAAGCGTGAGGCAAGCGTGAGGCAAGCGTGAGGCAAGCGTGAGGCAAGCGTGAGGCAAGCGTGAGGCAAGCGTGA
>CANLNQ010000041.1 GCA_947492525.1 uncultured Granulosicoccus sp. | reverse complement strand
CAGCACGCAGCACGCAGCACGCAGCACGCAGCACGCAGCACGCAGCACGCAGCACGCAGCACGCAGCACGCAGCACGACTCACGCTAAACGCTAAAGTCTGCTAGTGCCCCTGCTGCAAGGCGAAACTCAGGATAATTGTTCCAGCAATGCCTTTGCCTGGCTCGACCCTTGCCGTTCCAACTGCTGCAAAGCCTTCCTGCCACCGGCGGCATAGACGGCCACTGCATTCAGCAGATCGCCCAGTTGCCTGGCAGAGGACTGATCGAAACGGCAATGGGCACCACCGGATAGCTTCGCAATCTGTGTAAACGCATACCCGGCGCTGGGATCCTGCCCTTCCTGAAAGATGAAGACCGGCAAGCCCAGCAAACGCGCCTGACCGGCGAGATCACCCAGTTCGTCGACATTTTCCTCAACGCAATCGCCGATGAAAACCAGCGCCTGCACCGGCTCCGAGCGGCATTCGGCCAGTGCATGTTTCAGTATTCGCGCTATCTGCGTTCTTCCCGCCTGGCAGCTGACCTTGCGCATCATGGCCACCAGCGTGTCGGCATTGCTCAGCCACCCCGAGGCGCGACATTCATCGTAGCCGCGGTAATAGACCAGCTGTACATCCAGCGAACCGATACCACGGGTATGGATGAACATGTCGCTCTGCAGCGCCATGGCTCTGTCCCAGGTGCGCTGCCGGCTCGCCGTGGCGTCAAGAGAGAAAATCAGCCGGCCTCGCCCACCACCAGTGGTGACGGGCGGCGCCTGTCTGACCGCATCGAGAAAGGCATCGACCTCGTTGCGGGAACTGAGCGCCTTGTCATCCTTGCGACCTGCCACCTCTTGGTGCCCCCTTCGTAGAGCGATCAGGCTGCGGGTGCGGTGCCGCCCGGGATACGGATTTTCTGGCCAGGGTAAATCAGATCAGCATCCTTGATCACTTCGCGATTGGCTTCGAAAATGGCGGGATAGGCCATGGCATCGCCGAGATAGGTCTTGGCAATCTTCGACAGCGAATCGCCTGACTGAACCACGTAGTACAACACCCCGGCATCGGCTGAAGGCGCTTCGAGACCGGACACGTCGACATCGGTGACCCCTTGCACGTTACCGGCCATCAGTACGGCTTTTTCCATTGCCTCGGCTGATGCTGCCTTGCCGCTGAGTGATACCTTGCCATCGTCGAAGGATACGTCCAGACCTTCGATACCCGGATTATCACTCTCCAGTGTCTGCTTGATCTTGTCCGACGCATCGTCTTCGGAATCGAACAGTTTCTTGCCCATGTCTTTGGCGAAATCGAATAATCCCATCGTGTATGGCTCTCAGGCTGAGTGAATCGGAATGACAGCCTGATTGGCTGCCATCACCAAGTTACCACAGGGGTATTCACTGACAAGCCTGTGACAAAGTCTTCACAAGCTTGTTTGCATTCCTGCAACGTTCTCACCGCGACTTCGTCGAGCGTGGCGGTCAAACAGGTGAAATGCTGCCAGAGTCGCCAGATCGGCAATGGAGCCATCGTCGATCATGGTTTCGCACTCCTGACGGGTAAAGGCACCGCTGATCATGCCCTGCTCTTCAGCCTCCGGGTTCGCCGGTCCCTCCTGCAGACCCGTAGCCAGAAAGACATGAACCCCCTGATTGCAATAGCCGTATGCCTGAAACAGTCTACCCAGCGGCTCGAGCCGACCCGCGATGACACCGGTCTCCTCCTGCAATTCAACGGTTGCTACCTGTTCTGCCGAAGCGTCCGGCTCGCCTTCCAGAGACCCTTGCGGAAACTCCCAGAATCGGCCATTCACCGGGTAGCGATACTGCTGCACCAGATGAAAGCGTTCACCATCAAACGGGACGATCAGTGAAAAATCGGGCTTGTCCACAATGCCGAACAAGCCATCCTCACCGGAGAGTCGTCTGACACGATCCTCTCTGACGGTCATCCATCGATTTTTGTAAACCACCCGCGAATCGATACAGCGCAGTTCAGGTTCGGCCATGGTCTTCAGTGCTCCCGCGGGATGGGTTCCTCTTCATCGATATTACCAACATGCGAGGCGAGCGCACAGACGGCCAGAGACCATTCGGCTGCTTCACCGCTCATCATCGTGCGCCGATATGCAAATCTGTGACAAATTCGACTGCCAAGGTATCGCGTCGGGATTCGAACCCGGTTCACTACCGCTTCGATCATCGAGCACAAACACCCGCAACCCGGCACATCCCTTGAAAACGCAGGACGAATGCCATAGCATCCGCCACACGCAACAGGACGACCTGTCACTGCGTCGATCACTCATCGGGACGACCCGCAAGACCTTTTTCGGGAGAATCTCATGCGCGATATGGCAGACAGAATGCGTCACGCCCTGTCCTTTGAACTCATCGGCTTTCTGATCGTGATCACGGCAGGCATGGTGCTGTTCGACATGCAGGCGCAGGATATCGGTGTCATTGCCCTGGTCGGTTCGATCATCGCCATGATCTGGGTGTATGTGTACAACTACCTGTTCGATCTGGTACTGATGCGCTTGCAGGGACATGCGGGCAAATCGATTGCACAGCGCCTGCTCAATTCGCTGCTTTTCGAAATCGGCCTGCTGCTGGTCCTGCTGCCCTTCATTGCCTGGTATCTGCAGGTTTCACTGCTGGAGGCCTTCATGCTGGACGCGGCCCTGGCGATGTTCTATCTCGTGTACTCGTTCTGCTTCAATTGGGTGTACGACCGCCTGTTTCCCATCGAGACGCGGCTCGTCCCGGAGCGAACGATTCGCCGATGGTGAATTGCGACGGCCGACGCATGAAGCGTGTGCACCGGTACACGACTCACAGCAGCAGTGCCTGTGCGACAGCGCTCGGCGGGCTATCCAGTGATAGAATGACCGGCTACTTTTCTCATCGGTGCGCCTGCGTACCCAACCGCAGGTATTTGTCGTGATTTCTGCCGCCAACGTCACCATCCAGTTCGGCTCGAAGCCGCTGTTCGAGAACATTTCCGTCAAATTCGGCGACGGTAATCGCTATGGCCTCATCGGGGCCAATGGCTGTGGCAAGTCCACCTTCATGAACATCCTGTCCGGCGCGCTTGAGCCGACTGCCGGCAATGTGTCCCTGACGCCCAACGAGCGTATCGGCAAGTTGCATCAGGATCAGTTCGCTTTCGAGGAATTCACGGTCATCGATACCGTCATCATGGGTCACGCCGAACTGTGGAAGGTCAAGCAGGAGCGCGACCGCATCTACTCCCTGCCGGAGATGACCGAAGCCGAAGGCATGCGGGTTGCCGAACTGGAAGTGGAGTTCGCAGAAATGGACGGCTACACGGCCGAGAGTCGTGCCGGCGAGTTTCTCAGTGGTGCCGGCATCGAGGAATCCCTGCATTTCGGTCCCATGAGCGATGTGGCCCCGGGCTGGAAACTGCGGGTATTGCTGGCGCAGGCACTGTTCGCCTCACCCGATATCCTGCTGCTCGACGAACCCACCAACAACCTGGACATCAATGCCATCCGCTGGCTGGAAGGCGTGCTGAGCAACCAGAAAAGCACCATCATCATCATTTCGCACGACAGGCATTTCCTGAATACTGTCTGCACCCATATTGCCGATATCGATTATGGCGAGCTGCGTGTCTACCCGGGCAACTATGACGACTTCATGATCGCCTCTACCGCCGCGCGTGAACTTCTGCAGAACGAAAATGCCAAGAAGAAGGCGCAGATTGCCGACTTGCAACAATTCGTCAGCCGCTTCTCGGCCAATGCCTCCAAGGCCAAGCAGGCCACCTCACGTGCCAAGCAGATCGACAAGATTCAGCTGGCCGACATCAAGCGCTCCAGCCGCGTCAGCCCGTATATCCACTTCTCGCAGGAGAAGAAACTGTTTCGCCAGGCCTTGACCTTCGAGAATCTGAGCAAGGGCTTCGATGAAGGCCCCCTGTTCGAAAAGGGAAACCTGATGCTCGAAGCCGGTTCACGACTGGCCATCATCGGCGAGAACGGCGTGGGCAAGACCACCCTGCTGCGCTGCCTGCTGGAGGACATCAAGCCTGATACCGGCAAGATCCAGATGTCCGAGAATGCCTCCATCGGTTATTGCCCGCAGGACAACACGCGCGATTTCAGCAACAACCTGAGCCTGTTCGACTGGATGAGCCAGTGGCGCAAGGCCTCGCACAACGATCAGATCGTGCGAGCGACACTGGGCCAGCTGTTGTTCTCGTCCGACGACTTCGAAAAGCCCGTGCAGGTCTGTTCCGGTGGCGAGAAGAATCGCCTGCTGTTCGGCAAGCTGATGATGAGCTCACCCAATGTCATGGTGCTGGATGAACCCACCAACCACATGGACATGGAAGCGATCGAAGCGCTGAATCTGGCACTGGTGCATTATGAAGGCACGATCATCTTCGTCAGTCATGACCGTGAGTTCGTCTCCTCACTGGCCACGCAGATCATCGAGATCAAGGACAGGAAACTGGTGAACTTTGCCGGTACCTACGACGAGTATCTGGCCAGCCAGAACCAGACGAAGAAGGCTGCCAACTACTGATTGACCGGGCAACATTTGCGACCTGGGCTGGCAGGCAATCGAGCCTGCCGGTCGCACTTCAGCTGTTGCCCGATTGCCATTACCCGGAGTTGAAGGACGGCTTGCGTTTCTCCAGAAAGGCCTGCATTCCTTCTCGAGCATCCTTCGTGGCCCACAAGGCGTGATAGGTGCGACGCTCGAAAACGAGTCCATCGTGCAGGCCGGTCTCCTCGGCCCTGTTGACGGCATCTCTGGCAACCATGGTGGCGATCTTGCCGAATCCGGAGATTTCTTCCGCCACCTTGACAGACTCTGACAACAGCGTGTCGACAGGATAGACTCGCGATACCAGTCCGCAATGCAGCGCCTCATCGGCATCGATGAAGCGACCGGTCAGTATCATATCCATCGCCCGGGCCCGTCCGATCAACCGGGTCAGCCGCTGCGAACCGCCCATGCCAGGTATGAGGCCAAGCTTGATTTCGGGCTGACCGAACCTTGCATTTTCCGCAGCAAGGATCATGTCGCACATCAATGCCAACTCACATCCACCTCCCAATGCATAACCGGCCACCGCTGCAATCTTCGGTGTTCGCAGTTGACTGAATGCCTGCCAGCCCGATAACACATCGCCCGTCAGCATGGAGGAATAATCATTCGACGCCAGCTCACCGATATCGGCACCAGCGGCGAAAGCCTTGTTGGAACCGGTGATAACGAAGCACCCTGTGTCCTGGAGACTGTCCAGCGGTGTCAAGGTATCGATCAGCTCTCGCATCACATCGCTGTCGAGGGCATTGAGCACTTTGGGGCGATCAATGACCACCACCACGACTCTACCCATCTTCTCGATCTTCAGATAGCTCATTTCAAGAATCCCATATTGCGCCGTAGGCAGGTATGCCTCGCGATTCCATACCGTGGACAACCAATCTGGTGACCTTTTCGTTGGCGATGACGATGACCGCTTCGGCATCGAAGCTCTGCACGGCCGAGTAAGCCAGATGGACCAGGTCCGGCCGCCCGCGAGAGTCGGTATCCCAGATCAATGCATCGGGCTCGACATCGAGAATTTCGTCGACCAGTGCATCCCCGTAGGTCGTTCTGGCGTTTCGAGTAGACCAGATCAGGTGTGCCGGTACTTCCTGCGCCAGCAAATGCGGCAAGGCGGGACCAATACCACTGCCAGTCGCAACCCAGACGACACGACGGAACAGTTTATCCACGTTGCCCACACCGGCGGTTGGGATACCCTTTACCCACACATGCGATGGCTTCTCGTCAATGAGCTTGCCGGTCCAGTCACCGGCTCGCGAAATGGTCAGCCGAAATCCACTTTCCCGTGGCGACGGCACATTCGCGAAGGAATGCCACTCCGTCAGGGGACTCCTGCTGATGGTGGTGGATGAACCGGCAAAGGGTTTGACACCATAATCGAAGCGAACGATCGCCACGTGATTTGACGGCCGATCGATTTGCACCGGCACTTTCCTCAGACGCAACCAGGGCAACACGATACTGACAGTCACGAGCACCAGACACCAGAAGATCACTGAACCGGACAATGCGCTGAGCATGTTCTGATTGCCCCGAAAATCATGGATGAACGAGAGTGTCAGGGCCCAGAAAAGCAGCAGTGCCGTCCAGCCGCCAAAGCGATGCATCATTTCGAAGCCGTTATGAAATCGAGCACGAAAGGAGGGTCGTGCCATGATCAGCATGAGAAGCAACACTAGCGTGATCTGCACACTCAATACCAACGTGGCAACCGACGTTGATGTTGCTTGTCCGCCTGCCAGAAACTGCCAGATCAGGGTCGCGGTAGCCAACAGCATCCATGCTGTCGCGGCAATGGCGCCACCCAGATGCAAACCACCAAAATGATACACCTTGCCCATCAACTGTCGAAAGCGCAGCGGCATCCATAATGGAGTACTGGTGGCCGCCTTGAACAACAGATTGATCACGTATTGCTGTCGGAACACGACGGCAATGGTGAGATTGGCCACAACCATATGCATGAGGGGTGACAGGCTGACGGCACCAGTGGACCACCAGTGCCCCGCCGTCAGGCCATGAATCAGCACCATGATGTTGGCGGCCAGCATGACAGCGGCGAGTCGCCAGTAGTGATAGAAGGTATGGTGCGCCAACCTTGCAACAAGACGATTTCCCGGCGCAGGCAGTGTTGCCGCGAGATAAGCGTCAGCTCTTGCGGCGTCATCTACACCAGTCGCATCCCTGCTCACCATCGTGTTTCGCTGGTCTGACTGGCGGTTAGTCGCCTTTTGCCGATCCTTGCTGACAGATTCAACCGTCTCCATGCCGGCTGCCGATGCTCTGGCCTGCCTGGCCAGAGCTCTCTTGTCGATCTTCCCCCTCTCGGTCAGGGGCAGCTCGGGCAGTGCCTCGATGAATGCCGGGACGCAGTAATAAGGCAGGGCTTCCGCAATGCGCCGCCGTGCCTTGTCTGTATCCACTGTTTCAGGCGCTACGAATGCCACAAGGTGACGGCTGTCATATTTCAGTGCAGCCGCACGTTGGCAACCTTCAACCGACTCGAGTATTGCAGAAACGGAATCCAGCTCGACACGAAACCCCCTGACCTTGACTTGATCATCCGTACGCCCCAGATGCTCCAGTAAACCATCCTCGGTCCACCGTGCAAGATCTCTGGTATTGAACATGACACGCCCTCCTCCGAGAAAGGCATCGGGCCGGTAGCGCTCTTGTGTCAGAGTTTGATTGTTCAGATAGCCGGCAGTGACACAATCGCCCCCTGCCCACATTTCCCCCACTTCGCCTATTGGACAAGCCTCACCAGACTCATCAAGAATGTAGACGGTATTGTTGGGTGTAGGCTTCCCGATCGTCATGACAGACGCAGTCTTGTCATGCGGATACATGGTATTGACGATGGTCGTCTCGGTTGGTCCACAAGCATTGAAGAAGGTAGCCTGTTCAGCCCAGGTGTCGGCCAGGTGCCTTGGACAGGGTTCGCCGGCCACAGCCACTTTTCGGACATCCCTGCTTTCAACAGGATCCACCAGGCTCAGGATGGAGGGAGTGGCAATCAGCACCGTGGCATTCTGCGCTGCTTCAGCAATACTCGAGCCCCTGATGAGAAGCGAACCACCATTGACAAGACAACCAAGTATCTCCCAGGCTGCCATATCGAATGAAATGCTGAGCAATTGCGCAACCCTGTCACCCGACCGGATCCCCAAGTTACCGGGACTCGTCAACAGGATATTGCAAAGATTCTTGTGAGTCACTTGCACGCCATTAGGCTTGCCCGTGGTTCCTGACGTGAACAGGACAATACACACCGCACTGGATCGCGAGTCATACATCGGCCTGGGCTGCTCTGCCCACTTGCATGTCAGATCATCGCTGTATTTCTGCAGATCATCCACTGCCAGACACAGCACCGAGGGAATCTTCGGCATCTTGTCCATGAATTTGCCAAGCGTCAACACGAACTTTGCCCCGGTCGTCCTGACGATGTAATCCAGCTGTGTTGCCGGCGCGACAGCGGCATCCTGTGGAACGTATGAGGCACCCGTTTTCAGAATGGCCATGATCCCCACCACCATTTCGATGGAGCGTTCCAGAAACAAGGGAACACAATCACCTGGGACGATACCAAGCCCGATCAGCAAGCCTGCAAGGCGATTGGCCTGTTCATCCAGCTGCCGATAGGAAATGGACTGCGTGAGATGTGACACCGCGATGGCATCCGGAGTCTGCCGAGCCTGATGCTCGAAGGCATGGTGAACGGCTGAGTACGACACCTGCTCCGGTTGTCCCAGGCCGTATAACCAGAATAACCGTCTTTGCTCCCATGGCAGGTGAGCCAGAGAGCCTGAAAATCCACCTTGATCTTCATTGTCGACCGACTCTGCGCGTTTTGACGCGGGGCGAGCCGATCTGATCTCGAACCGCGTGTGCTGCTCGATGGCACCTTCGACTTCCGGGCATGAGGCTGCTACAACATTCTTTGCCATTTCTGCACTCCATTGTCTCCTTTGTTTGAGGTATCAGATCTTCAGCTTGAAGAGACTGAAAAGTTCAAACCGTCGGACAACGGGAGTGCAGATAAAGCTTTAACGAAAATATAACAAAATCAATACGATTTCATGACGGGTTAGAAGTTGATGCCTCGAGATACTTAACGACGACTTCTGCTTGCCTGACCGGCTGACAGAAAACGGCAATGAACCGTTTCCTGTACCAGCACCTGGCTACCTTGCTCAATCCACCTCTCTGGCAATACCATCGTAGACCTCGCTGACTTGGCGATGCTGATAACGACCCGTACCGTCTGTCGCCACCACCTTGCCCTCCAAGGCGATGGTCTCGCCACGCAGGATGGTGCGCACCGGCCAACCGGTAATCTCGATGCCTTCATACGGCGTGTAGTCGGCGCCGTGATTCAGATTCTCCTGACGGATGGTATCCACTCGCCCGGCATCCCACAGCGTGATATCGGCATCGGAGCCCACCGCCAGCGTGCCTTTCTGCGGGTAGAGTCCATATAGCCTGGCAGGATTGGTCGATGTCAGCGCCACGAACCTCTCCAGTGATATGCGCCCCTTGGAAACGCCTCGGAGAACAGCAGCGGCAGACGAGTCTCGACACCGGGAATGCCGTTGGGCACCCATTTGAAAGAGGTTTTCGCTTTCGTGTTGTTCTTGCCGATCTCGCCTCCTGCTTCAAAGAAGAACGGGCAGTGATCGGACGAGAACACATCGAAGGTCCCATCGCGCAGACCCTCCCAGATGGCCTTCTGACTGTCCTCATCACGCGGCGGTGGCGAGCAGACATACTTGGCGCCCTCGAAATCCATGTTCAGCCCCTTGAGATCATCCTTGGTCAGGGCAATGTACTGCGGGCAGGTCTCGGCATAGACCTTCATGCCGCGCTTGCGCGCCCACTGAATCTGTTCCATCGGGTCGCGGCCGGACACATGCACGATCATGACCGGCACATCGGTCAATTGCGCATGACTGATGGCCCGGTGCGTGGCTTCACGTTCGGCAATCTGCGCATGGGCTTCGGCATGGTAGTAAGGTGCTGTCTTGCCCTCATCCTCCAGCGTACGGGTCATGTGCTTGATGGCATCATGCCCTTCGGCATGCACCATCACCAGCGCCTGCTCGCGACGTGCCACTTCGAATACCTGCAGCAGTTCGGCATCGTTCAATACCAGGTCATCGTAGGTCATGAAGACCTTGAACGAGGTGTAGCCATCGCGTACCAGTGCCACCAGCTCCTGCCCCAGCACCTGCGGTGTCGGGTCGGAGATGATCAGGTGAAAGGAGACATCGGTGTAGCACTTGTCCTGCGCCTTTGCGTGATACTCGTCGACACACGCTCGCAAGGAGGTGCCCTTGACCTGCAACGCAAACGGCAGCACCGTTGTATTACCGCCAGCAGCCGCCGAGCGCGTGCCGCTTTCGAAATCATCGGCCATGAGGGTACCGTCGGACGTCGGCTGCGCCAGATGCACATGCGCATCAATGCCACCGGGCAACACCAACAGACCACTGGCATCGATCTCTTCGGTGGCCCCGGTGATTTCATCAGCGATGGCCACGATGCGGCCATCACGAATACCGATATCGGCCTTGTAGCGATCAGCGGCGGTGACAATCGTGCCGCCACGAACGGCCAGGTCATAGGTCTTGCTCATGTACGCAACTCCGTCACGATACTTGCCAGGGCTTCAGTGAGTCGATCCACCTGTTCGACTGTATTGTAATGAACCATCGACACCCGTACACACCCGTTGTTGCCCTGCTCCCCGAGATTTTCAACCAGACGCCGGGAATGAAAATCACCGAAGCGGATGGCAATACCGTAGTCATCCATGGCCCTGGCCACCGCCCCGGAATCCACATCCGAGAACTTGAAGGCAATGGTGGGCACACGATAAATACCGGACACAGCGGTCTCCCCGATCACCCGGCAATCATTGCGCGCGGTCAACCAGTTCATGAGGCGCTCGGTCAGCACATTTTCGTGACGGGTGATGGCGTCGTAGCCGGCAACGATCTGCTCGCGGCGACTACCTTCCACGCCTTCCTTCGCACCCAGTGAGGCCAGATACTCGACGATGCCATCGGTGCTGTAGGCCAGCTCGTAGTTCGGATTGCCCGGTTCAAGCTTTCCCGGCACCTTGTCCTTGCCGTAGAAGTAGTGATATTGACCATCGAGTTCTGCCAGCAGATCGTACTTGCCGTACATCAGGGCTGTGTGGGGTCCGTAGCACTTGTACAGACTGAATACATAATAATCCACGTCCCAGGCTTGCACATCGACTGCGCGATGTGGCGCATAGGCTACCGCGTCAACGCAGATCTGTGCGCCATGTGCGTGCACGAAACGCGCAATGTCTTCGACCGGATTGACCCGCCCGAGGATATTGGAACAATGCGTCACGCACACCAACCGGGTGCGATCGCTCATCAGTGGCTCCAGGTCTTCCAGCCGAAGCTGGTAGCTTTCCTTGTCGATCGGCCAGGTCTTTACCACCACGCCGTATTCGCGCAGACGCTCCCAGGGACCGATGTTGCTTTCGTGATCGGCCATGCTGACGATGATCTCGTCACCGGGCTGGAACTGGCTGCGAATGGCATTGGCCAGGGTCTGCAGCAAGGCGGTGGTGCTGGGGCCGAAAACGATCTCTTCGGGGCGAGCCGCATTGACCAGATCCTGCGCTGCCTGCCGTCCTTTCATCAACCCTTCGGACGCTGCCAGTGACACCGCATAGCTGCCGCCGGTCTGCACATTTCTCTCGTACAGAAACTCGATTATCCGCTCGACTGCCGGACGTAGAATCTGCGAACCTCCCGCGTTGTCAAAGAACACCCAGTCACCATTGAGGGCGGGAAACTGACTCTGCACGTAGTCCAGATCCAGTGTGTCTAGGGTATTGCTCATATCCAATCCTGTACTTGCATCAATGATTCAGCACGGCGCTGAGAAAACTCTGGGTGCGCAATTCCTGCGGTGCACTCAGCACTTGTTCGGGGGAACCTGATTCGATGATCTCGCCGCCATCCATGAAGATCACGCGATCCGCCACCTGACGGGCAAAACCCATCTCGTGCGTCACGACCACCATGGTGACACCCGTGCTGGCCAGATCACGCATGACGTCCAGCACTTCACCGACCATCTCCGGGTCCAGTGCGGAAGTCGGCTCATCAAACAGCATTACCTGTGGTTCCATGGCCAGAGCTCGGGCGATGGCCACACGCTGCTGCTGTCCACCGGAGAGTTGCGAGGGGTGCTTGTCAGCCTGTTCTGAAATACCCACCCGGGCCAGCAGACGATCGGCCTGTACACCGGCCTCGGCGCGCGATGTGCCACGCACCCGGCGCGGCGCCAGCATGACGTTTTCACGCACGCTAAGATGCGGAAACAGATTGAAATTCTGGAAGACCATGCCGACCTCGGCACGCACCTTCGCCAGTGAACGGCCCGCTTTCACCGGTATGTTGTCGACACGGATTTCACTACCTGCGGAGAAATCCTCCAGGCGGTTGATGCAGCGGATCAGCGTTGACTTGCCTGAACCGGAAGGCCCGATCACACACACCACCTCACCCTTGTCGATATCCAGATCAATGCCTTTCAAGGCCTGGAAACTGCCGTAGTACTTCCTGAGATCCCGAATGCTGATGAAGCCTCTCATCGCCCGCTCCCCCCACCGAAACGGCGCTCGAGTCGTGAAACATAGGCCACCAGCGGCCGCAGAATCGCCACATAGATGATGGCAGCACCGATCAGTGGGCTGGGGTTGGCAGCCAGAGCCTGCGCCTGTGTGGCCTGCTTGAGCAGGTCCGGCATGGCAACGACCGATGCCAGGGCTGTATCCTTGATCACGTTGATGGAATTGTTGGTCAAAGGCGGTATGACGATCTTGACTGCCTGGGGCAGGATGACATCCGCCATCGTACGGCGGTAATTCATGCCCAGCGCCGCCGAGGCTTCGAACTGCCCCTGAGGCACTGCCTGAATACCTGCGCGAAAGATCTCCGCCGCGTAGGCACCTGACACCATGGTCAATGCGGTCATGGCAGAGGCGAATGGCGAGAGCCGCAAACCCAGAAACGGCAAGGCGTAGTACACCACGATCAACAGGACCAGCAAGGGAATCGAACGAAAGATGTCGATGTAGACGCGTGTCAGCCACTGTACCGGCGTCACGGCGTAGAGACGCATCAGCGCCAGCAGCAAACCCAGTGCCAGACCTGCAATGATGCTCAAGACACCCAGCTGCAGGGTAATCCACAGGCCCTTGATCAGCATGGGCCAGGTGCGCAGCAGCACCTCGGTATTGAAGAAGGTATCGACTATATCCATGAATGGCTCTCGTCAGCAGCAGGCGATCCGTCCGGCAGGACGGATCAGCCCTGTCGCGAAGACTTATTCAGCCGATGGCATGTCCAGAACCTGAACCGTGGAAGTGGTCTCCTCCGGTGCCGCACCGAACCACTTTTCATGCAATTGAGCCACGACACCGCTTTCCTTGAGCTCAGTCAGCACATCATTGACCTGAACCGCCAGTTCCGCATCCTTGGCGAACATCATGGAATACTTCTCGCCGGTTTCGATACGTTCGACAACCTGCAGGCCCGGCTTGTCCTTCACGTAATACAACAGCGCTGGGATATCGGATATGTATCCGTCAATGCGCCCTGCCGCCAGATCGAGCATGGCCGGGGCCAGACCTTCATAGCGTCTGATATCACCAAAGGAATAGCTCTCGGCATTGGCCGTGGCCCACATGTCGCCGGTGGACCCGGTATCCACACCCACGACCTTGCCTTCCATCTCTTCCAGTGACTCCGGCCCGCCCGAGGCAGTTGTCAGAGACTGATCGCTGTCGTAGTAAGGCTGGGCAAAGCTCACTGACTGCAAACGCTCGTCCGTGATGGTGATGGATGATGTTGCGATATCGATACGGCCGGATTGCACCGCCGAGAACAGTCCATTGAACGGGATGTTCTGAATATCGACGTCCGCACCGAGCTTGTCGGCGACGGCCTTGACCAGATCCACTTCGAAGCCAACGGTATCCCCTGAATCGTCAAGAAACTCCCAAGGCACATTACCGATATTGGCGCCAACGGTGAGCGTGTCCTGCGCCAGCGCCGTCAGGCTGGTCGCTGCCAGCAATGACGCGCCGATGGCAGTGCTCTTCAAAAAACGTGTGTTCATACAATGTGCCCCTGTTACAATGAATTATGCGGCTTAACCGGTCTTACCGGTCTGACCACTATATAAGCACGGGTGTTTTTCGATTGCAAGCTGTCGTGCGCTTGCCTGATCTGTCATCGACGATGACAGCAGCCTGCCGAGAGGATATGTAGATTGAATCTGATGGACAACAAGGTACCGCTGGGTCAGGCCATCGCGCGCAAGCTCCAGGACATGATCCGCTCTGGCGAACTGCAACCGGGCGAGAAGATTCCATCGCAGCGTGTGCTGTCGGAACAGTTGAAAGTTTCGCGGCCATCGTTGCGCGAAGCACTGCTGACGCTCGAGACGCTGGGACTCGTGCGTACTCTGCCGGCGCGCGGTACCTTCGTCGTCGACCCGGAAGAGGACAGCGGCACTCCCCGCACCTGGCGCTACGGCGACACCTATGACATCAAGGATGTCTTTCAGTCACGCATACTGATCGAGGGCGAGCTTTGCCGATTGGGAGCAGGCTCGCTGTCGGAGGCCACGCTCGACGCTCTGGAATCGGCCAACCAGGCATTCGAGGATGCGTGGAACAAGGGTGACCTGATGGCGCATGTGGAAGCCGACCTGCGCTTTCATCGCACCATTGCAGAGGCGTGCAATAACCTCATGCTCACCCGACTGTATCAGTCCGTGCAGGATCTTCTCAGCGAAAGCCAGCGCCAGCCCATTCCGAATACCGAACCGGCACGCATGGCGCAATCGATCAGCGAACACCGCATGATCCTGGACGCTCTCAGACAAGGCGATGCCGACCGGGCCTGCCAGGCGATGCGCCAGCACATCAGCAACACGGCGCGGTGCGCCGGTGTGGAACTGTCCTGATTCAGCCAAGGAATTCCGGCTGGGAATGCACACGGATGCCGGGCAGCTCCCCGTCAAAGCGCGACAGTTCAACGAAGGCCGAATGTGAGGCGGGCCCCTGAGACAGTCTCGAGGTGCGCAGATCGTGCGTCAGGACATTCGGATTGCCGTGTCTGTCGCGGTGCTGCGGAGCATCGAAATCGGGATCATACCAGGCCCCCGTCCACAGAAATACAACTCCCGGCATGACATCCGTGGTCAGTCGCGCACCTGCCAGACAACGCCCCTTGTCATTGAACAGTTCCACGACATCGCCGTCCAGGATGTTGCGAAGACGCGCATCCTCGGGATGAATCAGCACAGGTTCTCGCCCCTGTATCTTGCAGCTGCGACTGTAATCACCATTATCCAGCTGGCTGTGCAAACGGGTGGCAGGCTGGCCTGAGAGCATCTGCAGCGGAAATCGCTTGACGTCGCCGTTGCTGATACCTCGCGGCGCCATCCAGGTGGCGTGACCGGGGCAATCCTCATAGCCGAAGTCGGCAATGGTCTGAGAATACAGCTCTATCAGGCCGCTGGGGGTTGGCAAAGGGGACGCTTGTGGATCGGCCCGGAACTCACTCAGAAAAATCCTCTGCGGCTCAGGGTCTTTCAGTTCGATGATATCGCCTGCGATGAAGTCATCCCAGGGTGGCAGTTCGTCACCGTGGCGGCGTGCCTCGTCTCGCGTCTCTTCCCACAGGCGATCCAGCCATTGCCGGGCACTGAGACCTTCACTGAACCGGTTCCCCATGTTCATGTGCTGCTCGAGCGCTGCAAAGATATCGTATTCGCTCATGGCCTCCCCCGGTGGCTCGGCGATGGCGGGCATGGGCAACAAGGCAGGGTCATACTTGCCGGCAGCAAAATCCATGCGCTCCTCGGCTGCCGCTACCGGCAACACGATATCCGCGTGTCGCGCCGTGCTGGTCCAGTTCATTTCATTGACGATGACGGTCTCCGGTCGCTGGAATGCCTGCCGGAGTCGGTTCAGGTCCTGGGCGTGGTGAAAGGGGTTGCCACCGGCCCACCACACCATGCGTATGTCGGGGAAGCGCATGCGGGTACCGGCGTAGTCATATTCCTCGTTCGGATGCAGCAATGCATCTGCCACCATCGCCACCGGCACGAAATTCTCGACAGGATTGCACCCTTGCGGGAAGGATCCGGCCCGGTACGGGCGAGCACTGGAACCGATACTGCCATTGACGGCATAACCGATACCAAATCCGCCGGCCTGCCCGATCTGTCCCAGAACGGCCGCAAGTGTCACCGTCATCCACAAGGGCTGTTCTCCGAAATCGGCCCTCTGAATGCCTGCTGTGGTGGTGATCAGGGTGCGACTCGCGGCCATGTCGCGCGCCAGCGCTGCCAGCCGAGATGCATCCAGCCCCGACAGATCGGCAGCCCAATGCAGATCCTTGACGATGCCGTCTGTCTCGCCGAACAGGTAGGCACGTACCTGTTCATGACCGACGGTATAGCGCTCGAGAAAACCCTGATCGTGCAGCCCTTCTGCCATCAGGTAATGCGCCAGTCCCATCATCACGGCGGTATCGCTGCCGGGTCGCGGCGGCAACCATTCAGCACCCAGTTCATCGGCAGCATCGGTTCGCAAGGGGCTCAGATTGATGAACCTGACTCCTGCCTCGGCACAGGCTCGCATGTCGTCTGCGGCACGATGCCGCCCGATGCCGCCATCCGATACCTGCGTGCTGCGCATCGGAATGCCACCGAACATGACGACCAGATCGACCTGCTCGGCAACCACCTTCCAGCGCGTCGCCTCGACCACCATCTCGCGGTAGTTCTTGATGACATGAGGCATCAGACCCAGTGCCGCGTTATAGCTGTAGTTGCCTTCCGAACGCACGAAGCCGCCGCAGACGTTCAGGAAGCGCTTCAGTTGACTCTGTGCATGATGAAGACGTCCGGCACTGGACCAGCCATAGGAACCGGCATAGATCGACTCGTTTCCGTGCTGCTGTCGAACCCGGTCAAGCTCTGTCGCCAGCAATTCCAGCGCCTTGTCCCAACTGACCTCGACAAAGGGTTCGCGACCGCGCTCGCCTGCTCTTGCCAGGGGGCCCTGCTCCAGCCAGCTTTTTCGTACTGCCGGATACCTGACTCGTGCATCGCCGTTGAGACTGCTGGCGATATTTCCGTTGATCGGCGATGGCGCTGCATCTGCCGGATGCGAGCCGACATCCAGCAGCTTGCCATCGAGCACCCGTGCCCGCCCGACACCCCAGTGATTGACCGTGATTGCGAGCTTTGTCATGCCGTTTCCTTCTGTGTGCGACTGCGTCTTCAGCAAGTGTAGTTCATGCCCAGACGACCACCATCGACATAGATGGTCTCGCCGGTCACGTAGCTGGCCTTGTCACTGGTCAGGAAGGCCACGACATTGGCGATTTCCTGGGCCTTGCCGACTCGCTTCAGGGGTGTTCTGGACATCACCATCTTCATCGCTTCCGGATTGGCATTGACGCCAGCCATCATGGCGGTGTCGATGGATCCCGGGCCCACGGCATTGACGCGTATGTTGTGCGGCGCCAGCGCCAGCGCCGAGGCCTTGGTCAGCTGCATGACACCGCCCTTGGAGGAACAATAGGCCGCGATGGAAGGTATGGCCACCACGGCATTGATGGACGACATGTTGACGATCGAACCCTGAATCTTGTTTTCCACCATGGTGCGAGCCGCGCGCTGCAAGGCGGCAAAGGTACCGATCAGATTCACATCGATCACCTGGCGAAACTGCTCCAGAGTTGTATCGAGAAAATCGCCGGGGGCTGCAATGCCGGCGTTGTTGACCAGTGCAGTGACCGGCCCATGATCGCGCTCTATGGCGTCGAACATGGCGCTGATTGCATCGGTATCGCCCATGTCGCAGACCATGGACACGGTATCGCCACCGAGGGTGCTGGCCGCCTCGGCAACCCCTTCAGCATTGATGTCACACAGGACAAGTTGATAGCCATTTTCCGCCAGCGCCTCGGCGCAGGCATAGCCGATACCCTGGGCGGCACCCGTGACCAGTGCCAGTGGTTTTGCAGTCATGTTTGTCACCTTGTCATTCGTTGCTTGGTCGAGCGTTCAATCTTGCTTGAACCGCGAGCGCTTGTACAGTTCATGGCGGCATTCGGTAACAGGCATCCCCAATTGCCCGGGCCCGAATCACTTGCAGGCGAACCGTCTGACGCGCCAGCGCAGCAGTTGCAGCGTCAATTCATTACTGTCACTATCGCCCTCAGTGATTTCCCCGACAGGAACAGGCACATGCGGACCTTGAAGATCAATACCCGGCAAATGGTGGCCGACGCGCGGCAGCGTATCGAGGAGATCGAGACTGTCGATCTGATCGGGATGGTGGATGATCCGAACGTGGTGATCGTGGACATTCGCGATATCCGCGAGCGACAACGCGGCGGCTTCATTCCCGGCAGCTTTCACGCACCACGGGGCATGATCGAATTCTGGGTCGACCCGGATAGCCCCTATTTCAAGGACGTCTTCGCGCAGGACAAGAAGTTCGTGTTCCACTGCGCATCAGGCTGGCGTTCCGCACTGACGGTGGCAACCCTGCAGGACATGGGCTTCGACGCTGCGCATCTGAAAGAAGGATTCTCTACCTGGGAAAAGCAAGGCGGCCCGGTCGAGCGGGTGGACGAGTCATCCTGACCAGCGTGCCCGCCCCCACCGGCGCCAGCGAGCATCCCGGGGGAGCTCGATCACAAGCCCCCTTCGGCAAGGATCAGCGCGGAACTGGCTCCGCACTGCTCGGCGGTTCATCGCGGTTCATCAATGCGCTCCACTGGCAGCCGCCCCATCGTCGCCACCCTCGGGGCGCTTGACCTGACGGGCCAGCCACACCAGGGGGATCATCAGGATGAACAGAATGGCGGACGCCAGAAAGATGTCATCGGCGCTCATGGTGAATGCCTGTTGATTGACCAGCCGGTCAAGCAGCGACAGGCTCTGCATCTGACTCAAACCTTTCTCCGACAGGGAATTCATGGCCGTGTTGAATACCTCATTGCCACCATGCAGGTGCTCCGAGAGCTCGGCGTGATGAAGTGTGGCCCGAGACTCCCACAGCGTGGTGCTGACCGATGTACCGATCGCGCCTGCCGTGATACGGGCGAAATTCGACAGACCCGAGGCCGCCGGCAGTTTCTCCGGCGGCAAGCCTGACAGCGTGATGGTGACCAGCGGGATGAAGAATGTCGCTAGCGCCAGCCCCTGTATGAAAATCGGCAGCAACACGGCCTGAGGTGTGGAATCGGTGCTGAACTGCGAGCGCATCCACATCACCAGAGCGAACACCATGAAGGAGAAGGTCACGATCTTTCGCGCATCGAGCCGCGCGATATTGGCACCCACGATGGGTGAGACGATGATGGCGAAAATACCCACCGGCGCGGTGACCAGGCCGGCCCAGGTGGCCGTATAGCCCATCCACTGCTGAAGCCAGAGTGGCAGCAGCACAATGGATCCGAAGAAGGCACCGTAGCCAAGCGAGATCAACAGGGTTCCCACCCAGAAGTTTCGACCGGCAAACAGGCGCAGGTCGACCACCGGATGCTCATCGGTCAGTTCCCAGATGACAAAGGCGATGAAACCGATGACGGCGATGATGGCCAGCATCACGATCTGTGATGAGGCGAACCAGTCCAGTTCCTTGCCCAGATCCAGCATGATCTGCATGGAGCCCACCCAGATCACCAGCAGGGCCAGACCGATCGTGTCGATCGGCAAACGCCGTGTTGGCGTTTCACGCTTGTGATAGATGCCCCAGGTAATGGCAGCCGCCAGCAGACCGATGGGCACATTGATGTAGAAGATCCAGGGCCATGACAGATTGTCCGTTATCCAGCCTCCCAGCAGTGGACCACAGACCGGAGCCACCAGAGTTGTAATACTCCACATGGCAAGCGCAAGCCCCGCCTTCGCCACCGGGTAGCTGGACAGCAACAGTGTCTGCGACAAGGGAATCATGGGCCCGGCTACGGCGCCTTGCAGAATACGAAACGCGATCAGCATTTCGATGCTCGAGGCCATACCGCAGAGCAGCGATGCCAGGGTGAACAGGAGTATGCTGCCGACAAACAATCTGACCTGACCGAAGCGCTGGGTCAGCCAGCCTGTCAATGGCACCGAGATGGCATTGGCCACCGCGAATGAGGTGATGACCCAGGTCCCCTGGGTCGAACTGACACCCAGATCTCCGGCTATGGCAGGAATGGAGACATTGGCAATGGATGTATCCAGCACATTCATGAACGTGGCCAGCGACAGCACAATGGTGCCGACGACCAGTTTCGGGCCGGTCAAGGGTGACAGGCGTTCTCGAGTGGCAGTCATGATCGCTTACCGACAGCTGTACCAGGCAGAGTGTTGACATGCATCAGACAGGCAGTCCTCAATTGCTGAGAGAACCTGATGACGACGCTTGCATCGCAGCTTCAGCCGCACTGTCTGCATGATTCGCCGATGTCTGTGGCGCTGCCATGTTGCGACTGATGATTCTCTGCACGGCCTCCTCCGCAAGACGAGTGGCTTGCAAGGTGCTCTCGGGCGTGTGCAGCATCTCCGGCTCTGTGGTACCTACCGTGTCTGACAGTCGTGCACCGCTGGTATCGTCGGTATGCACTCGGGCAGTCATGGAGAGTCCGATTCGCAGCGGATGTTCGGCCAACTCACCCTGATCGAGCTTGATTCTGACGGGCACGCGTTGCACGACCTTGATCCAGTTGCCTGTGGCATTCTGCGCGGGCAGCAAGGCGAACGCCGCTCCGGTGCCGGCACCCAGCCCTTCGACTGTTCCCGAATAGCTCACATCCTCACCGTAGATATCCGCTTCGAGCTCGACACGCTGACCAATTCGCATGTCGGCCAGCTGGCTTTCCTTGAAGTTCGCATCGACCCAGACATCACGCAGTGGAATCACGGACATCAGTGAACTGCCGGTCTGCACACGCTGCCCGAGCTGGACATGTCGCTGAGCCACGTAACCATCCACGGGCGCTCTGATTTCGGTACGCTGCAACGCCAGCATGGCATTGCGCATCTGCGCGGCGGCTCGCAACACACGAGGGTGTCGGGCCGGATCGGTATTGGCCGTCAGCAGAAGGCTGGTCGTCAGCTGCTCTCGCGCCGCAGACAAGGCTGCCTCTGCGGCATTCGTGGTGCTCTCCGCCACATCCAGTTGTGCCTGATTGTGCTTGAGTTCTTCGCTGGAGATTGCACCGGACTTCGCCAACTGAACCCGTCGCTCCAGATCTCCCCGGTACTGATCCGCCTGAGCCTGCGCGCGAGCCAGATCGGCTTCCCGCGAACGGATCTGCGCACTCAGGGTTGCATTATTCCCGTACAGCGTCGTCACCTCTCTGACGGTCTGGGCAAGCTCGGCCTCGGCCTGATCCAGTGCCAGCTGCGCATCCACCGGATCCAGGCGAATCACGACCTGGCCCGCTTCGACATGGTCGGTGTCCTGCGCGGCAATCTCGACCACCGTGCCCGGCAATTGGGGTGTGACCTGAACGATCGGACCTTGCACATAGGCATTGTCGGTCGTCTGCGATGCCGGTGCGCCGAGGTATTGCCAGATCTGGTAACCCGCACCACCCAGCAGCACCACGACTGCCAGGGATCCCAAACCGCGCCGGCGCTTGCGCTGACGTTCCTGTGTGGCCTGCTGAGCACGATCGCCGTCGTGCTGCTCATGCTGCGTTGTTTCTGACTGACTCATGAACGCTTCCCGGTCTTGTTGTTGCTGTTGTTGCTGTTGTTGCTGGTGGTGCTGGTGGTGTTGGTGTTGGTGTTGGTGGAAGGAGTCTGGGATCGATGGCCTGTGGAGGCCGGCGGGCTGGCGAATCCAGCCTCTGCACCGTTCTCGAGCATGCGCAGCAGAAAATCCTTCAGGGCCTCGGCTTCCTCGACCGTAAAACCCCGCAAGTGATCATTGAGCACCTTGCACAGCGCTTCGGGCACGACAGCAGCCGACTGCCTGCCACTTTCAGTCACTTGCAGATTCACCACGCGGCGATCCTCCAGGCAGCGAACGCGCTCGAGCAGACCCTTCTGCTCCATGCGGTCCACCATGCGCGTCACCGCACCGGTATCCACCTGCATGCGCCTGGCAACTTCTGCCGATGTCGTTGCTAGACCGTTGGCAATGATGTAGAGCGGCTGCCACTGCATGGCCGTCAGATCATGCGGCTCCATGGCCTGATCGATCTGCGACTTCATAGAATTGAGCACAAGACGCATCAGGTAGCCGATCGATTGTTCCGAATCGAACTGCTCTGCACTGAACAGCACAGGTCTGTCGTCTTCACCCTGCTTTGACATGGCATGACGCCTCGGTGAAAATCTGCAGGCAATATGATTGCCTAGGCAGTTATTGTCAAGACAGCAAACACAGCAATCCAATGCAGTTCAGTTCATTGACTGATGCACGGAAGTCATGAATGGGACGTGGCTGCGCCCTTATACGGTGGGCGCGTAACGGTGCCTGAGAAAGTGACTGATATTGTCGGCCAATGCCACCAGCACCACGATGACCACCACGCAGGCGGCCACCTTGTCGAACTGGAAGACGCTCAGACGCAGGTACAGTTCCTGGCCGACGCCCCCCGCCCCAACGATGCCCATGAGTGTTGCGGCACGCAGATTATGCTCCCAGCGATACAGTGAATAGCTGATCAACTGACTGCGTGCCTGCATCAGCGTGCTCCACATCGGTGCCAGTGCCAAGGGGCTGCCATTGGCCAGCAGATTCTCCAGCGGCGCTTCGTCCTGATTGTCCAGACACTCGCTGTAGAGCCTCGACAACACCCCGACGCTTGCCAGGAACAAGGCCAGCGTGCCGGTGAAGGGGCCGATACCGGCAACGATGATCAACAACATGGCCCAGACCAGTTCCGGCACCGATCGCAGGACAATCTGCAGCAGATGCAGCGTCGAGGCGAAGAATCTCATGAACAGACCGGCCCCCCGCAGATTGACGGTAAACAGCAGATAGCTCAATGCGATTGCAACAAGACTGGCCAGGGCTGTTCCGGCAAAGGCCATGCTGAGCGTCTCCAGTGCGTCCCCGAGTAATCTGCGCCATAACCCTGCCGACAGATCAGGCGGAAAAAAGCCCTGGATGAATTCCCGGCTTCGCGCAAAGCTGCTCGGTCGCAACCACTGTTCCAGCTGCCAGTCCACCGCCTGGAAGCAGGCAAGCACCGCCACCAGAACAAGACAAAGCTGGCCCCAGCGTGGCAACACGGTGCGCAGCTTGCCGCGTCCGCGGTTGCCAGCGGCGGCTTCGGTGTGAACGGCGATATCCGCACCTTCGGCGCGCAAGGCCACATTCCATTCCGCCGCACTTCCCGCCGTTGCCGGCCTCAACTGACGTCGCAGGGAATTGCTGATGGCATCCGCCAGGCAGACCAGCAACACGAACACCAGAATGATACTGAAGACCTCGGGCGAGGCCAGCTGACGGATGGAAATCAGCAACTCCTGCCCCAGGCCACCGGCGCCGACAAAACCCAGCACCACCGATGTTCGCAACGTGCATTCCCAACGATAGATGGAATAGGACAACAATTCCGGCAGACATTGAGGCACCGTGGCATGCAGCAAGGTCTTGCAACGGCCATTGCCGTTGTCCAGCAAATGTCCGGTGACGGCCGCTTCTCCGGATTCGATGATCTCGGCGTAGTTCTTTGCCAGAATGCCGATATTGGTGATCAGCAAACCCATGATGCCGGCAGTAGCCCCCAGACCGGTCACACCGACGAACAACAACGCCCAGATCAGCTCCGGCACACTGCGCAGGAACAGCAACACGCCGCGCAGGGAGCCTCTGGCCAACCGTGCGGGTGTCTTCATGGCTCTGCCGCGCGCCGACAAAGACAGGCGACTGGTGATGGCAATGGCCAGAGGTGTTGCCACGATCATGGCGAGAACGGTTGCCACGGTGGCAATCGATACCGTCACCACCGATGCCTCGAACAGCCGTTGCAGAAAATCGACGTCGGTTCGCGGTGGCCAAAAGGTATCGAAGAAATCAGCCGCAGAGCTCAACGAATCCGGGGCGAACAGCACAGCCGGATTGAACTGCGAACCTGCCAGTGAGACCAGCAGAAGCAGCAGCACACCGGAGCTGACCCAGACGCGACCGGCGCGGTCCGGATCACGCAGCGACACGCTCGCCGGCGGCGTGTCAGGCTTCGAGTTCGGCTTCGAGTTCGGCTTCATGGCCACGGTACAAGTCATCAACCATCGCATCGCTGAGCTCGGCCGCCGCGCAATCAAACAGCACAGCACCCTGTCGCAGACCAATCACTCGCTGCAGATGCTTGCGTGCCAGATCGACCTGATGAAGAGAACAGACCAGTGTCTGCCGGTGCGCCGAGGCATGCTGGCACAGGGTCGACAGGCAGGCGTCGGCATTCGACGGATCCAGTGCGGACAGGGGTTCATCGGCGAAGAGCGTATCCACCTCGGCCGCCATGGCCCGCGCGATGGCGACGCGCTGGCGCTGACCTCCGGACAGCGTTTCCACCGGCCGCCACAGATGTTGATCGACATCGAGCCGAGTCAGCAAGCCGTGCACCAGATTGACGTCCGCACGCGAGGGCGATACCAGTGAGCGCAGTGCAAACAGCAGAGAACGCGTGGGCAACAGCCCCGACAATACTGCCAATGCCACGCGTTGTCTGGCCGGCAGTGAGCTGGTTTGCGGGCACAGATGCATGCGGCTGCGCAAGCGTTGCAGCCGTGCTGTTCTCAGCTGCCAGGGATCCACATCGTCGCACAGCAAACTACCTGCAGAGGGTGCCAGAGCCATGCTCAACACTCGCAGCAGCGTACTCTTGCCAGAGCCGCTGGGACCTATCAGTGCGACCTGCTCCTGCTCACCGATACTCAGACTGACATCATTCAAGGCCGGTGTCGCCTCACCGAAGGTGACGCAGACACCGGTGGTCTGAACCTTCAAGGGTCAGACTCAGGGCTTGGCCAGCAATTGCGCCTCGATGGCTGCCTTCCTGATGCCGTCGTAGTAGCTGGCCTGGCTGGGCACGAAGCGAGTGGCTCGTTGCAGATCCAGAATGGCTTTCTGCTCAGGATCCGCCATGTCCAGCGAGACGAAGGCATCGATCAGTTTCTGTCTCAATTCCTCAGACAGGCCCGAGCGGATCGTCCAGTTGTAGTCATGATATTCGGGCGTGGTGTAGAACACGCGCAATTTGCCGGTATCCACTTTCTGTTCATTGACCAGCTTTTCCCAGACCTTGATGTTCAGGGCACCGGCATCCACCCGACCACCTGCAACAGCAAAGGCCGTGGCGTCATGCGCCCCGGAGAATGCCACCGACAGATCATCATCGACATTGATGCCTTCCTGGGTCAGATAATGTCGCGGCATCAGGTGCCCCGAGGTAGACGATGGTGAACCGAAGGTGAAGTTCACGCCCTTCAGATCAGCGATGCTTTGAATGGGCGAGTCTGTCTGCGTGATGAAAACAGACTGAAAACGCTCGTCTTCTGCACGTTGCACGATGGGCTCGACCTTGCCATCAGAGCGCTGAGCCGCCTGCACGTAGGTAAAGCCACCGAGCCATGCCATGTCTATCTGTTCACTGACGAGGGCTTCGACGGTGGCGGCATAATCTGTCACAGGTACGAAGGAGACATCCATCTCGAGCGCTGCCGACAGATAATCTGCCAGAGGTTCGAACTTGCGAATCAGCTCGGTTGGTGCTTCATCGGGAATGGCGCTGATGCGGAATTCGCCATCGGCCTGTACCTGCATGGAATGGATGCCCAGCCCGGCGAGCAGAAGCAGACTGGCTCTCAGTAAGCCACGACGTCGTGAGGCAGAAGGACGGCAAAGAGACAGGCAGCGAGTAGCCGCAGTCACGAAACGTGATCGAGTCATATCGGGAAAATCCACATTGGCGGCAAGATTAAATGGGCTTGCCAAGGCGGCGGACTATACCAAATTACGCCCGCTCAGGTACCCTGCTTGCGAAGAAGCTGCAGCGCCGTTTCGGCACACTGCAGACAGATGCAGACCTCATGCTGATCTGCCTGACACAAGGCACCGGCCTGTGAACTCGGTTGATCGCAGAAGGAACAGCGATGCTCGTGATCCTGCCCTCGCAGGCTGTGACGAGCGCGCTTCTCGATCTCCCTGATCTTCTCGCACGTCTGGCGAAACTGGTTTTCGGCATCGTCCTGATCAGGCGCCACCGGGCCTGTCAGCAGAGCTTCATGGGTCAGAGACACAGATACGTCCGGCTCGGGCGGCGCCTGTTCTTCACCAGGGCCATTGCCGGAGTTGCCTGTACGCTCGCCTTCTTCAGCAATCATGAGTCTCTCCCACCTTGGTCAGACGTTACATTCTGACGCGATACCACGACCCACCGGGCGACGACCGCGACTCCTGTCACAGCGGCCCTTTCAGCAGCGCAGCTGTCTCATTCCCCGCACCACTGATGGCACCGGCCGATGACGAGTGTACTGTCTGAATGAACGCCTTGTATGAAACGGTACACTAGCGATAACTCTACTGGCAACGCCCCCCTGCCTGCAAGCCGCTGACCGTTGCAGATTCAGACTGCCGTACGGAACAGGGCCCCGACCAGTGCCGCGAGCAGCAGGATGGCTGTCGGGATCATGCTCAGCATGAAACCGAGTCCGCGTTTGCCGGGATCGACAATGTATGCCCGTCCGTACAGGAAGCGCCCTATCAGATAAACGAATCCCACGGCCGCGACAAAGCCCGGCGACCAGTACAGGGAAGCAATAAACAGCGCCGGCAGAAAACAGATCAATTGCTCGAGCGTATTCATCTGTACGCGAAAGGCGCGTTCGAACCCTTCGTGACCACTGATGGCAGGCGCCTTGATGCCGTATTTTTCCCGGGCCCGTCCGACCAGGAAGCAGAAGTAGAAGAACTGTATGACGGCCAATATGGCAACGATGTGAACGTATTTCATGGCAAACAATGACCTTTGGTCAGGTGAGAATCGATCTACTGAACATCAGTGTTCCTTCATTCTGAGAATCTTCAGAAAGTTGGAACGGAATGCTCGACGGTACAAGACAAAGGCAACCCAGAGGGTTGCGGCCATGAACAACCAGGCATTGAGAAACCAGGTAAAGGCCGCCAGGGCGAAGAAATAGGAATTGAGCCCCGTGGTGAAATGCATGGCTGCCAAGGCATGCAGCAAGGAGAGCTTTCTGGCATAGAAATCCAGTGCAGCGGCGTCGTCTTCGCTGTCGGGGGCCGCACCGATCATGATCAGGATATAGTTGTAGAGCCGATAGCTCCAGGCGAACTTGAAGAACGCGAAAACGAAGATGAAGACAACAAGAAGTATCTTGATCTCCCACTGAAATCTTGAACTCGTGGTCGACAGGGGAATTTCCTGCAGGACGGCTATCGCACTATCCCCGGATCCCAGGCCTGCCACCAGGCCGCCGATCAACAAGACCGAGGTGGAACCGAAAAACAGCACCCCCTGTTGCAGGCCATTCTGGATCAGTGCGTCGAAGGGCGATCCTTCTCGCTTGATGACATTGCGCATCCACTGTTCACGCATGTCCACCATGGCAGACGTAATGGTCAATGAACTGAAACGCGAGTGATTGACCAGATAGAAATGCCCGATCCAGATGACGAAGAACAATGCCAGCGCAAAGAGGTCGAGTAGTGAAAATCCGTAGAGGCTCGGCATGTGTCAGGCAATCGGAAGATAGACGAGATGAATCGCTGGCAGGCCAGGAGGGATAGCGACAATATACGGCTTTACTCCCGGGCTCGCAAACTGCGCAATGTTCTGCCCCCAGCTGCCAGACTCGACAATGATGGCTGCTCAAACATGTCAGGCGCTTGTACTGCTCATGGCAGTGGTCAGCCCCTCCACGCCCCTTGTGCGGCAAGCCTCACCCCTACAGCAAGCCTTGAGACTAAAGTGCCATGGATACTGCAGGGCTCTTCAGTCAGGATCTGCCTTTGCCCCCAAAAAAGGACAGACCGTGAAAAACATCATCACACTGCTTATGCTATCGACGCTGTCGTTCACCTTGCAGGCGGACAACGATAACGGCTTCGGACTGGCCGGTGTCCTGTCCAGCAAGAATTCGGAAGACCTCCCGGAAGCCACCCTGTCTTCGGGCATGCCTCTGCTTGAACAGAAGACCCTGACTCTGCAATCCGGTAAATACTATGAGTGGGAGATAAGCTCCGACGGTAGTCAGGAGCTGGCACTGGCTGGAGCGGATTTCCTGCGCGCGATATGGATCGATGAGATTGTCATCGAAGGCATTGAAATCCGTCCCCTGGGCATAGACAGCCTCGAGTTTGACGAGGCAGGTACTGTTGAGATCAGCTTCCTCGCGATCAAGCCTGGCACCTACAGCTTCGGTGTACCCGACCGAGAATCTCAGACACTCGAGATCATCATCGAGTAATGCAAGCGTCCAGCTGGACGCCTGCCAGGATGTGCATCGGTTTCGCGAGCCGATAGCGGTGATGTCACGCGATCAACCGGTTTGACAGCGGCTGCAGACAATGTGCTATACCGATGCCATCAATCTGTTGAAACCGGGTGCACAAGTCATGAACAGGATTGCGATTCTTGATGATTACAAGAATGCCGCACTATCAGCTGCCGATTGGGGAAGCCTGCCGGAATCTGAAATCACGGTCTTCAACGTGCCGGTCGTCGGCGAGGATGCGCTGGCGGAGGCACTGGCGCCGTTCCGGATAATCGTGATCATGCGGGAACGCACGGCCTTCCCGAAATCACTGCTTGACCGTCTGCCTCGGCTCGAACTTCTGGTTACCGCCGGCATGCGTAACCTGTCTGTCGATATGGAGGCGGCACGTGACAATGGCGTGACTGTCTGTGGTACCCAGATGATGCGACACGCCCCCTTCGAGCTGACCTGGGCGCTGATCATGGCCATCACCCGGAAGATTCCGGCAGAGAACGCCGCCATGCATGACGGCGGCTGGCATGAATCGGTGGGCATCGGTCTCAAGGGCAAGACACTTGGCATACTGGGCCTGGGCAGACTGGGAACCGAAATCGCCGGAGTTGCAACACTCTTTGGCATGGAAATCATTGCCTGGAGCCAGAACCTGACAGCCGAGCGCGCGGCCGAGGTTGGTGTCAGCCGGGTCGAGAAGGATGAGTTGTTTGCCCGTTCGGATGTGCTGAGCATCCACCTGCTGCTCAGTGAGCGCACCCGAGGAATGGTTGGCGCAAGAGAGCTGTCCCTGATGAAGCGCAGCGCTTACCTGGTCAATACGGCCCGCGGGCCCATCGTCGAGGAAAGCGCGTTGATCAGCGCACTACAGAAAAAACGGATTGCCGGCGCGGCACTGGATGTCTTTGATGTCGAGCCTCTGCCAGCCGAGCACCCTTTCCGTGAACTGGACAATGCACTGCTCACCGGCCATGTCGGTTACACCATCGAGGAACTCTATCCTCTGGTCTATGGGCAGGCGGTGGAGGATATTGACGCATGGCTGCAAGGCGAGCCGGTTCGTGTCTTGAACTCGCCCACTTCACTGTGTTCGTAAAAACTGAACTGGCCCACTTCACTGTGTTCGGAACAACAGGGTAATCTGTAAACGCTACTGTCAGTCAATGGTTTATACGGCTATGAACCCGGAATGCCCGCGCTGCCGCGCAAACGGCAACGAGGTGGCTCGTCATGGAACCTGTTATCGACGCTGTGATGCCCGAGCCATCGACCGGTTTCGCTGCAAGGCCTGCACACTGATCGAGGCCAGTTTTACCTAGCCGCGGTCTGCAAGAATCCTGGCCACCAGCCGATCCACCATCTCACCGCCGGCATGCTTGTCAGTGAGCTGCTCCGCCTGCATGCCGAATGCAATGGCCGCCGCTGTGTTCTTTTCCATGTCATCGACGAATACACAGCTTTCGGGTGATAACGAGAAGCGATCACACAGGTGTTGGTATATCGCAGCATCCGGCTTGATGCACCCGGCTTCACAGGACACGACAACCCCTTCACAAGCCTCCCAGCAATCGTGGTTGGCTGCCAGATAGTCCCAGGCATGCCTGGGCATGTTCGAAAGTATGTAGATCGGTACGCCAGCGGCCTTCGCCCGCTTCATGGCGGCCATGGTGGCTGGCAGAGCCAGCAGGGAGGCGCCCAGATTCTGATAGATACTAGCGATGCCCTCCGGGTTCAGTGCGGTTCTGGATTGTGCCCTGGCAATGCCCTCTTCCAGGCTCAGCGTGCCCTGATCCAGCGCCAGCCAGTCGGCATGACCGACGGTTACCTGCATGGCTTCGTCACGCTCTGCCTGATTGTCGAATGCAGCACCGATGAGTGCATCCGGGTTCCAGTCACAGATGACATTGCCAATATCGAGAATCAGATGGTTGAGCATGGTCCGTTCTGGCGTCCGGGATGAAGGGAGGCAAAGCATACCGCGAGTGACACGCTGGCGGGTAGTGTCAGTGATTACAGCAACACTGCGTACTTGCGAACGCCCCACACTGTTACTCAGGCCTCATTCCCGTCATTCGACCCCCTCATGCATACCCCTTCGACTTGACCTGTGGCACATTAGCTGTATTAATTACCAGTGTATGAACATACAGCTACCCATCCACTATCCGGGCCCTTACGCCGAGCTGCACTGCGTGTCCAACTTCAGCTTTCTCAGAGGCGCCTCTCGCCCCGAAGAGCTGGTTGACACGGCAGTTGCACTGGGCTACTCGGCCCTGGCCATTACTGACGAATGTTCCATGGCAGGCGTGGTGCGAGCCTATGGGCGCATGAAAGAGCTGCACAGCCGGAGCCAGACTACCGTGGCCCCGGGTAAGTCAGCGGAGCGGGTCATGATACAGAGCGATTTCAAGCTCATCGTGGGCAGCGAGTTCGCACTGGATGACGGTTTCAGACTCGTGGTGCTGGTGCGGGATCTGGCAAGCTATGCCAGAGTCTGCCAGCTGATCACGGCAGCGCGCCGCGCCGCTGACAAGGGCAGCTACCAGATCACCCTTGACATGATCGAAAATGCAGGCCTTGAAGGCTGTTGCCTGTTGCTGGTGCCCCCCTACCTGCCCAATGATCGCCAGAACATGGAGCACTGGTTCAGCTGGTTGCGAACACTGGGCCCACAGACCTTCATCGCACTGGAACTGCACTATGGCAGCTATGATCAGAAGCACAGTCACTGGCTGTTCGAGGTTGCCGAACGGCACGAGCTGGCCATCGTGGCCAGTGGCGATGTTCACATGCACGAGCGCAAGCGACGCGCCTTGCAGGATATCGTTACCTGCATCCGTCACAACTGCACGCTCGACACTGCCGGTCGATTGCTGTTTCAGAATGGTGAACGCTATCTGAGAGATATTCGCGCACTGTATTCCATCTACCCGCAGCAGACTCTGGAGAATGCAACACAGGTGGCAGCGCTGTGCCGCTTCGATCTGGGAGATCTGGATTACCGGTATCCACGCGAAGTGGTTCCGGCAGAACTCTCGGCCGCTCAGTACCTGCGCAAACTGACCTACGAAGGGGCTGCCTGGCGCTGGCCCGATGGTTACAGCGAGAATGTGAAGGCTCAACTGGAGCATGAGCTGACACTGATCAGCGACATGCAATACGAGTCCTATTTCCTGACCGTGCATGACATCGTGAAGTTTGCCCGCGACCAGGACATCCTGTGTCAGGGGCGCGGCTCGGCAGCCAACTCGGCTGTCTGCTATTGCCTGGGCGTCACCGAAGTCGATCCCTCACGCACGCGCATGCTGTTCGAGCGATTCATTTCCCGCGAGCGCGATGAACCACCCGATATCGACATCGACTTCGAACATGAACGACGTGAAGAGGTCATCCAGTATATATATGCCAAGTATGGTAGGCACCGGGCAGCTCTGGCGGCCACGGTCATCACCTATCGAAAACGCAGCGCCATCCGTGATCTGGGCAAGGCCATCGGCCTGCTTGACGATCAGATAGAGGCCTTGTCCAAGTCCATGGCCTGGTGGGATGGCAGCGAGGTGATCGGCGACCGGCTCGAAGCCATGGGTTTCAATCCCGAGAGTCCGCTGATCAAGCGCTTTACCTGGTTACTGCAACAACTGCTCGGTTTCCCGCGGCATCTGTCCCAGCATGTGGGTGGCTTTGTCATTTCCGACAGGGACCTGTGCACACTGGTGCCGGTTGAAAATGCAGCCATGCCCGATCGCACCATCATCCAATGGGACAAGGATGATCTGGAAGAACTGGGCCTGCTGAAAGTGGACGTACTGGCTCTGGGCATGCTCACTGCCATTGCAAAATGCTTCAAGCTGATCGAAAGCTACCGCGGCATCACTCACACCATGGCGCAGATTCCTGCCGACGACACGGCGACCTACGACATGATCTGCAGGGCTGACACCATCGGCGTGTTTCAGATCGAGTCACGTGCACAGATGTCGATGCTGCCACGGCTCAGGCCCCGCAACTACTATGACCTGGTGATAGAAGTCTCCATCGTACGCCCCGGCCCCATTCAGGGAGGCATGGTCAACCCCTACCTGAAACGGCGTCAGGGGATCGAACCGGTAGCCTATCCCAGCGCGGATCTGGAGCGGGTGCTGGAACGTACCCTGGGAGTGCCGGTATTTCAGGAACAGGTCATGGAAATCGCCATGGTGGCAGCCGGTTTCTCGGCCGGCCAGGCCGATGAGCTGCGCCGCTCCATGGCCGCCTGGCGTCGTGGCGGACAGGTCGCGCAGTTCCATGATCGCGTGGTTGGCGGGATGCTGAAGAACGGCTACGATCCCGAATTCGCCGAATCCATCTTTCGTCAGATAGAAGGCTTCGGGGAATACGGATTCCCCGAGTCTCATGCAGCCAGCTTTGCCTTGCTCGTCTACGTATCCTGTTGGCTGAAATGTCATGAGCCAGCCGTTTTCCTGTGCGCCATGTTGAACAGTCAGCCACTGGGTTTCTATGACCCTTCTGACCTGACTCAGGATGCCAGGCGTCATGGCGTCACGGTCCTGCCGGTGGATGTCAATGAAAGCGATTGGGATCACACACTGATGGAGCCGGAGGCACCGGTGACAGGCTCCTTCATTGAAAATACCGCCACCCCCCTGCCCCAGGCCGCGGTGCGTCTCGGCCTGCGACTGGTATCCAGGCTCTCCACCCGGGGAGCCGATCGACTGCTGGCCGCGAGAGCCAGGGGGCCCTTCCTCAGCGCTGCCGATCTGGTGCGTCGCACTGGCATCAATCAGGCTGATCAGCAAGCGCTGTCCATTGCCGGCGCTCTGCAGAACATCAGTGGCAATCGTCATCAGGCACAGTGGGATCTGCTGGGTGTGGAGACATTGCCTGAGCTGCTGGCCGATGCCTCTGCTGTCGAACCCCATCAGGTGCTGCCAGCACCCACTGAAGGACAGAACACCGCGGCCGATTACATGAGTACAGGATTGACGCTCAATCGCCACCCGCTGTCACTGCTTCGGCAGCAACTGACGAAACGCCGCATTCTGGACTCGACCAGCTGGGCCGCCGTTCCCGATGGACGCATGGCTCGGGTGGCCGGTCTGGTCAAGGTCCGTCAGCGTCCCGGCACCGCCAGTGGGGTGATCTTCATGACCATCGAAGACGAAGGAGGACCGATGAACATCATCGTCTGGAGTCAGGTAGCCGAGATCTTTCGCAAGGAGGTGCTTGGCAGCCAGCTGCTGTCGGTCTATGGCCAGACCCAGCGCGAGCAGGGTGTGTCTCATCTGGTGGCCCGCAAGATCGAGGATCTGTCCTGGATGCTCGGTGAACTCACCGTGTCCTCACGCGATTTCCACTGAAGACGTCCGAAAACGGCATGAAGTGCCGCCACCCCCTATCCCCACCCGCCTCAAGCCGTACACAGTCCCGTCCGGACAGCTGCCCGAACAGCTACTCAGGCAGCTAGACTTGGTAGCGGGTCATCGGGAGCCAACGCACGCGGCTCGACGCCGATGGCACGCGTATCGCATCCCGGGCACAGATCGGCACGGTCAGGCATCCGTGATGTAAACAAGCAGAGCGGGCAGAATCGTCGCTACACTCGGCTAATCGATGAGCAGGCATGAATGAACCGGCATGACAGAGTAGACACATGAGCAAGCACGCTGCCTGGCTGAGACAGGAGGTGGGTCAATGGCTGCAGGAGGGTCTGATAGACCAGACAACCGCCTCGGCCATCACTGCCCGCTATCCGCTCTCCTCCCAACGATCCTGGGGCCTGTTCATACTCACGGCCATTGGCGCCCTGATATTCGGCCTGGGAATCATGCTGTTCTTTGCCTACAACTGGGCAGCCCTGCCGAAAGAGGCAAAGCTTGCCCTGATATTCTCCGGGCTTCTGTCGAGCCACGGTATCGGCTGGTGGCTGCGCCGCAAACCTGCGGACACGACAAACCTCGTCGAGGGTTTCCACCTGCTGGGAACGATGATGTTCTGCGCCGGTATCTGGCTGATTGCACAGATCTATCACATGGATGAACACTACCCCACGGCCTTGCTGCTCTGGGGACTGGGTGCCTTGAGCCTGGGCTGGGCCATACCCTCGGTTATCCAGGGACTGCTGGCCACGGTATTGATTTCGGTCTGGGGAATTTCCGAGACCCTGGATTTCAACCGCATTCACCTGGCCAGTATCGCCATCATCGGCCTGACACTGCTGCCTCTGGCCTGGCGACAACGTTCGCGTACCCTGCTGGCTCTGACAATCGTTGCCCTGTTCGGACTCCTGCAGCTGACCATCGCCTATCACTGGACTCCCGTCATCGTGTTCAAACTGCTCTTCTGCAGTGCCCTGATACTGCTCGCCATCAGCCACTGGAGCCGAGGCACACAATTTCCCCAGAGCGCCTCGGTGCTCAAGGCCATCGGTGCATTCGTCTACGGTGCCTGCCTGCTGTACATGACCTTCATCAGCGAGTTTTCTCTGTCCATGCTGACACTGCCGAACCCGGCTGCGGACAACGTGCACTGGTATCTGTACCTGAACTGGGGAATGCTGATCATCACCACCGCCCTATGGATTCTGCTGATGGTCGTCGGCAGAGCCGGCAAGAATGCAAGCCCCATGGATCGAACGCTCAGCCTGCAACGCATCGCTGTTCTGATCTCCCTGCTGATACTGCTGGCCTACCAGTTCAACACCTCCCCGGCTTTTCAGGCGTTTCTGCATCTTCTGAGCAATGTCGTGCTCGCACTGCACTGCGTTCTGCTGATCATTCGCGGTACCGATGCGCTCCAGTGGCGCCCCGTGGCTCTGGGCTGCATGACACTGTGCGTATTGATCATGGCGCGTTTTGACGACCTGTTCCAGAGTCTGCTGATGCGCTCTGCCGCGTTTCTGATCATCGGCGCCCTGCTCTTCTACGTGGGGCATCGATATTCCAGGCGCAAGTTGCAAGAGCAAACCCTGGAGGAGCAGACACATGCGTAACACTCTGCTTGCTCTGTGCATTGCCGCTCAAGCCTTCACGCTGGCCTGGATGGTATACGGCCGGGAATCCGTCATAGCCCATGGTGCAAGCGTGTCCATTGCAACCGCGCCGCTCGATCCGAGGGACCCGTTTCGCGGCGACTTCGTCCGCCTGCGCTACGCACTGAACTCTCTGAGCCATGCGCCCACACACTGGATACCTGCCGACGCACAGCCGCGCAAGGGCGACAGGATCTACGCAGTACTGCAAGAGCGCCCCGGTGGATTGCACGATGTCGCCTATTTCACCAATGTCAAACCCGACAATACAACTAATGAACTATTCCTGCGCGGACGACTGCGCACGGATAATCCGGGCAACGCCTTCAACCGAGTGGATGTCGGTTATGGCATTGAACAGCTGTTTGTCGAACAGGGCCATGGTATCGATATCGAGCAGCGACAAGGTGTTCGCGGTGGCCTGCAGAATGCCATGCACGCTCGTGTGTCCATCGACGCCAACGGTACGGCCGTACTGACCGGGCATGACTGGAACGCACTGGCCATCGGTATCGAGATTGCCAGTGACTTTGCGCTGAACCGGGGTGCAGATGCTGATAACGGGGTGGGCGCCACCACGGACACGGACACGGACACGGACACGGACACGGACACGGACACGGACACGGACACGGACACGGACACGGACACGGACAACACCGTTCCCTTGACCCTGACGATCGTCAACCAGTCGAACGCACCGATAGGGCTGAACAACCCGGGTGACAACTGCGGCTTCCGCCTCGAACCGATGAACCGGATCATATCCGAGTACCGGGAGCCTGAAGGCATCTGCAGCGATCAGAGTGAAGCGCCGCTGACACTGGCACCCGGAGAGCCGCTGGTGATACCCATCGACCTCTCGGCACCGCGGTGGCATATGAGCCTGCCGCTGGCCGACGAGACTCGCACAGCGGACATTCGCTCTTTTCGCGACAACGGTGAGTGGTTTCGTCTGGTCTATCGTTCAGACGAACAGAACGGGCAAGTGAGCGGTTCAGCCAGTGCCAGCACCGCTTACTGGCAAGGAGAGCTGATCAGTCAGGCCTTCAACGCGCTGGGACAGGTGGACTGAATCGATCACCCCCTTCCATCTGCCCTTTTATCTGCCCTTTTATCTGCCTTTCTAGCTACCCTGCCATCGTCAATGCGATCAACTACTGAACGCGTCGAACCCTGGCCAGGCATCGGCAGCCTGGGAAATCGTGGCCAGTTCATCCTTGTCCAGATCGATGGAACCTGCCGCCGCATTGGAGGTCGCCTGCGCCACATCGCGCGTTCCTACCAATACATGACTGACACCCGGCTGTTGCAAGGTCCAGGCGAGCACCAACTGCTCGGTGGACACGCCACGATCGCGAGCCAGTGACTTGACCGGCGCCAGCACGGCCTGTACCGCTTCCAGTACCGCCGGCGCAAAACGAGGATTGCCAGCGCGCAGATCGTTCTCCGCAAACTCCCGTTTGCCATCGATCTTGCCCGTCAGCAAACCCTGAGCAATTGGCGAGTAGCAGAGAAATCCCACATCCAGCTCTTCGCACACCGGCAGGTTGGCCTCGTCCTGCTCACGATCGAGCAGACTATACTTCTCCTGATCCGTGCTGAGGGAACCCAGACGCGCGGCTTCTGCAATGCGTACCGGCTGCTCGTTGCACAATCCCCAGCTCCGTATCAATCCTTCTTCTCGCAGCTTTTCCAGCGTGGCGACAACCGCTTCCAGTTCGGTTTCCGGATCGGGCCAGTGAGTCTGGTACAGATCGATGTAATCCGTACCCAGGCGCTCCAGGCTCTGCCCCAGCTCCCAGCGAATGGACGCCTCGTCCAATGTGCGGAAGATGCGCTTGCCTTCGCTTTCGGCATGCAGCGTGGGCGTCTCGATATCCCAGCGCAGACCGCACTTGGTGGCCAGCACGATCTCTTCACGCTTGCGCCCCTTGATGGCCTCGCCAACGATCTGCTCTGACAGCCCGAAACCGTAGACAGCAGCCGTGTCGATCAGGTTGACGCCGGCATCCAGTGATGCCTGTACGGCCTCGACCGAGCTTTGCGCATCTGCGCCACCCCAGCGCCAGCCACCGATGGCCCAGGCCCCGAAAGCCACCACGGAGGCCTGCATACCGTGCTTTCCCAGAGAACGCGATTTCATTATTTGAGTCTCTTGATCAGAGGTTGTTCGTATTCGAGACGAAATTCATCGACCGCACGTGCCGCTGACTTGGTGGAGGCAGTTGTCGCGACGTGATACAGGGCTTCGCCCTCATGGACCAGTGGCAATTTGGTTATGCCGATCAGTACGCCCGAGACATCGCTGACCACTGCCTGTTCGGCCTCACCGAAGGGGTCCGAGATATAGCCCAGTATGACGCCTTCCTCGACGATGCCACCCAGCGGTATACGTGAACGCAGAATGCCGCTTTGCGGCGCTCGCATCCAGACGCTGTTGTTGGCCAGCCAGGGTTTGCTTTTCTTGTCACCGCCCTTGTTGGCCGGCAGCATGTTCAGGTGCCGCATGACGCGCAAGACGCCCTTGAGGCCGGCGCGTATGGCCAGCTCATCGAATCGAAGCGCTTCACCTGCCTCGTACAACAATAACGGAAGCTCACCAGCCGCACTGCGCAACGTACCGTCTCGCGTATGTGAATCGAGCAGTATCGGTGGTGCAAATGCTTCGGCCAGTGCCAGTAGATCGGGATGTGCGTCCAGATCCACACGAATCTGCGGCAGATTGGCACGCCCCTCTGCGGCGGTGTGCAGGTCGATGCCATGCGTGCACTTCGCCACGATCTCGCTCATCAGCGTATCCGCCAATCTGGCTGCCATGGAGCCCTTTTCGGATCCGGGAAACGATCGATTCAGATCCCGCCTGTCAGGCAGGTAGCGCGACTGTGACACAAAGCCGTAGACGTTGACGACCGGCACTGCAATGAGCGTTCCGGCAAGCCGGCTCAGCGACTTGGTAGCCAGCAGACGACGGATGATTTCGATGCCATTGATCTCATCACCGTGAATGGCTGCCGTGACAAACAGCACCGGACCATGCTGCTTGCCATGAATGACGTGCACCGGCATGGCAACCGATGTGTGGGTATAGAGTGGCGGCAACGGCAGATCCACGTAACGCCGTTGCCCCGGTTCGATGCTGATCCCACCAATGACAATGGGCTCGCGTACCACAGTGCCCGCCCGGCTGTTTGCCCGAGTTGACCGGCTGTTCTGATCTGCTACCGGCTCGGCACTGTCATTCTCGGCTGCACTGACTGGATCATCATCGTTCAACCGCGGGCCCCCCGTGTCTTGGTATTGCCCGGTCTTGCGTTCTTTTCCAGTTCACCGATGATGATGCCCGCCACATCCTTGCCACTGGCCGATTCGATGCCTTCGAGGCCTGGCGAAGAGTTCACTTCCATGACCAGAGGGCCACGCGAGGATCGCAGCAGGTCAACCCCGGCCACAGACAGTCCAAGCACCTTGGCCGCACTTACGGCAGTCGCCCGCTCTTCGGGGGTGATCTTGACCAGACTGGCTGAACCACCCCGGTGCAGATTCGAGCGAAACTCCCCGTCGGCCGCCTGGCGTTTCATGGCAGCCACGACCTTGCCGCCGACAACCAGACATCGGATATCCGCGCCACCGGCTTCCTTGATGAATTCCTGAACCAGGATATTGGCCTGCAAGCCCATGAAGGCCTCGATGACCGATTCGGCTGCCTTGTTGGTCTCCGCGAGGACCACACCGATGCCCTGCGTGCCTTCGAGCAGCTTGATGACGACCGGTGCTCCACCGACCATCTTGATGATGTCCTTGCTATCACCGGGCTTGTTGGCAAAACCGGTAACCGGCAGACCAATGCCCTTGCGTGACAACAGTTGCAATGAACGCAACTTGTCCCGCGAGCGCGATAGCGCAACGGACTCGATCAATGTGTAGGTTCCCATCATCTCGAACTGGCGCAATACCGAGGTGCCGTAGGCCGTCACCGAAGCACCGATGCGAGGAATGACGGCATCGAAGCTGTCCAGCTCCTCGCCTTCCAGGTGAATGCTGGGCTTGCGCGACACGATGTTCATATAACAGCGCAGCACATCGATGACACGGACTTCATGGCCGCGCTCTTCCGCCGCTTCGATGAGTCTGCGGGTGGAATAGAGGCGCCGGTTACGCGAAAGAATGGCAATTTTCAATTTTCTGCTCCTGCAACTTCGTCTGCGTACAGCAGACGGGCAGAAACCCGCCCGAGCGTGAACGAGAGCGACGGATCGACCTGGATGCCCGGCACCATGGCTGTACGCCCCAATAACATCCTGAACAACATGTCATCGCGTTGTGACAGGGTCATTTCAATGGTGCGTGAGACCGGACCCAATTGCAGTTCGGTGGCGATGAAGAAGCGATCAGAGGTATGTCCGCCCGAATCGGTAACGCGGCGTATATCCAGCAACGGCGCTTCGCAGCGTCGCTCGATACTGGTATCGCGCTGGATGGGCTGAACCGTGAATTCCACCCAATCCCTGCCATCGTCTCGCTTGATTCTCTTGATGTCACGTGCATGGATGGCCGAGGTTCGAGCCCCCGTGTCTATCTTGGCCTTGACGGCAGGCAAACCCAGTTGCGGCAGGCTGACCCACTCACGCCAGCCGATCACCAGGCTGCCGGACTGCTCATCCTGTGGGGCTTCGTCTGCCGTCCGATGTTCTTCTTGTTGGTTTGAGGCGATCATGTCGTACCTGACAATGGAGATGCCTTATTATCGCACGCTCTTGAAGTGCAGGTGGGCCCCGGTTGATTCTTCCAGCACCAGCCGCGCATTGGGTATGTCATTGCTCAATGCCCGCTCCCTGGCCGCTTCCGGTGACAGTCCATGATCCACCCAGCGCTGGATCAGGCGACTCTCCAGCGTCTGCAGCGGTACATCGAGCATGACGCTCAGGTGGAACAGGGGCGCGAGCGATTTCCAGCCCGGACGAGGCAGCAGCAGGTAATTGCCCTCCACAATGATCACTGAATGCCGGGCCGACACACATCGGGCCGAATTCCTCGACAGGTCGGCTGCTCGGTCGAACACGGGGATATACACATCGGCATCGTCCTGCTCGCTCAGACGGTGCAGCAGCGCCGCGAAACCATCCACGTCAAAGGTCTGAGGAGACCCCTTGACCGCCATCAGCTCACGTTCGCGCAGCAGCGCGTTGTCGAGATGAAAACCGTCCATCGGCACGACGATGGCACCCCTGTCTGACTGCTCACCGGAGCGATTCAGCAGGCTGCACAACTGTTCTGCAACCGTGGATTTACCAGCCCCGGGAGCACCTGCCAGGGCCAGGATCAGGCGCTGCCCCTGCAACTGCTCGGCCTGCATGATGCGAATGCGCTGCGCCAGTGCAGCAATGGATTCGATGGTTTGCGTCATGTCTTGCTCGTGCTTCAGTGGTGACTACGACGACTGTGCAGCCTGACCGACCGTGCCGGCAAGCACCAGCGTGGTGCGCATCCAGTGTACTAGTCGCGCGCAACCGCTCTGAAAATATCGACATAGCGCTCGATCATGACCGTTTGATCGAAATTGGCCAGAGCGTGTTGCTGTGCAAAGGCGGCCCGCTCGCTGCGCAGTTCCGGATACAGGATCATCTCACGCAGCGCCGCGGCAAGGGATTCGGTTGAACGTTCTACCAGAACACCGCCACAACGCGTCCCATTCCGCGCCACGGCCTCACCGGATCCACCGGCGTCGGTCAGGACCACTGGCGTGCCTGCGGCCTGTGCTTCCAGAGCCGTCAGCGGATGGCCCTCCCTGTCGGATGAGAGAACAAAGACGTCGAACGCGGCCAGCACATCGGGAATATCCCTGCGAGCACCCGTGAAGATCACCGAATTGCCCAGCTGTTTCTCTGCCACGTAGGTCTCGATATCCTGTCGATCCTCGCCGTCGCCCACCATGACCAGGCGAACATCGTGTTCGTGTAACGTGGGATCCTGCTGGATCAGACTGAAGGCATCGATCAGGCGACGATGGTTCTTGGCCAGCACCAGGCGCCCGACCGTGCCCAGCAGCACCCGGCGCTCACCCGGCAAGGCCGGATCTGCGGGCACCAGATCGAGCCACTGCTCGCGAAGCGCCCGACCATTGCCTGCTGCATAGTTCCGTGTATCAACCCCGTTGTTGACCACCGTGATCAGCGAAGGATTGACACCAACCACATCGCGATAGAAGTCTGCCGTGTCACCCGATACCGTGATCATGGCAGCGGTCTTCAGGGACAGGAAACGATCTATCCAGAGATAGTAGGACGGTTTCCAGTCATCGCGAGAATGTTCCGTGACCACCACTGGCATGCGGCTGCACAGCAAGGCCAGGCGAGTCCAGGTATTACCGACCCAGAGATGGCTGTTGACCACCACCGGCCCGATCCTGCGCAGGCAGCGATTCAGGCGCCAGGGCAGAGTCGGATCCAGCCCCGGCCTCTTGTTCAGCACATGCACGACGACTCCGGCGTCCAGATCGCTTGCCAGTACACCGGCCTCTCGCAGACACACGACGTGTACCTGCCAGCCCAGATGCAGCAGCTGATTGGCCATCGACACCACCATCCGTTCGGCGCCACCGACGGTCAGTTCTTCGATGACAAACGCCATGACCGATCCCCCTGTGGAATCGCTCTGACTGGTCGTTGTGACTGGATTGTTCATTGAGCTGGCGCGATGGTCCTGTCTGTCATCGGCACGCCACCGGGCACATGTTGCTCGAACAAGGCCAGCAATTCATCGATATTCTGCTTCTGATTGAACAGTCTGGCCACACGCTCATTGGCCTGTTCACTCAGACGCTGCGCCAGTGCCGGATCGGCGGCCAGCGCCTCGATGGCGGCAGCGAAACCCTGCACATCATCAACCTCGACCAGCTTTCCCGTTTCGCCGTCGCTGACCAGTTCAGGTATGGCACTCACACGGGTGGTCACCACCGGCAGCCGCAGCGCCATGGCCTCGGCGATGACATTGGGAATGCCATCCGGCGGATGCCCCGGTATCAGACGTGGCGCAAGACAGAAGATATCGGACTGATCCAGCGCCTCGAGGACATCGGCAAACGCCAGGGCACCGCGGAAATCGACCTTGTCGGCGACACCTTCAGCCTCCGCCAGTGCCTTGAGTTCCTGTTCGATGGGGCCCGATCCGATGATGCTCAATTGCAACTCGCGACCACTTTGGAGCAGGGCTGCACAGGCACGTATCAGTACATCGTGCCCCTTGGTGGGTACCAGACGACCGATACTGATCAGGCGCAGCGGCTCATCGGCCGTTCTTTCCCGAAACTGCTTGTCCGGTACATGTTGCAGCACCCGAGGGTCGAGACCATGGTAGTTCAGGTGGATCTTCTCCGGGTCGTCCAGCCCCATCTCCTGCTTCAGGTGATTGCAGAAATACCCGCTGCAGACCACCGCGAAGGCAGCGTCATCGAGCTTGTAACGCAGAAAACGATTGGGTGAAAAGATGTCTTCGCCGTGTATGGCGGCAGACCACGGTTCGGCATGGATCTGTTGCAGATACCAACAGGCCGTTGTAGGGATATTCGCCCAATGTCCATGCCAGTGGTTCACGCCGCGCTGTCTACCCTGCTCTCCGATATACAAGGCAAGCGGCAGAATGGCGAGATTCTTGACTATATCCATTGGTCTGTCGCGCCCCTTGAGCACCACCTGCCCCATGGCCTTGAGCAGCTTGACCGGGTGATGGCGTACTGCACGAAGAAAGGCGCCGACGCTTCCCAGACTCAGCAACGGTGAATAGAACGTGCGCTCCGTGGAAAGCCGAATGGCGTCTTCCATGGTGATGGGATCGCGCGGATATTGCAGCGAGTAGATATCGAACTCGACGCCGCGACGCTCCAGCGCCACCAGCTCTCGCAGGATGAAGGTTTCATGCAGCTCCGGGAACATCGAAATGATGATGCCCAGTCTGGGTCGCGGTTTACTCGCGTGCTCATCCATAGAGTTCGTGTCCTGCCACGATCAGTTACCGAATGGACCCGACATTATCAGCTATTGCCGGCCATCCTGCGCGACAAGCGGACGTTATTTTGACCGCTTCTTGTCTACGAGATCACGATATCGATGCCGTTCCATGCCTGCCGCGGCTCGAAACGGCCACTTTATGCACTCAACGACGCCGTTCTGGCACGAAACTATCATTGAACGGCAGTCCGATGACCAAGTAATTGTCTTGCCCAATGATTCTGGACTGTGCCGGCGTTCCCACGCATCTGAGCTACTGCACCAACATTCACCCCGGCGATGCCTGGAGCGACGTCCTGCCCCAGTTGCAACACCAGCTGCCACGCGTGCGCGAGAGTCTGGCCAGGACAGGCCCCATGGGTATCGGGCTGCGATTGTCACGCAACAGCCTGGATTCCCTGCAACAGGACGCTGAGCTGGAAGCATTCAAGGGCTGGCTTGCCGATCAGGATCACTACATCTACACGCTCAACGGCTTTCCCTATGGTGCCTTCCATGGCGAACGTGTCAAGGAGGATGTCTACAAGCCGGACTGGACCGAAACCTCACGCCTGGAGTACACCTGTCGCCTGGCATCCTTGCTGTGCGAACTGTCGCCACCGGACAACTATGGTTCGATCAGCACGCTGCCCGGCACCTACAAGGACTGGATGATGCCGGGCAGTGAACAACGCATCAGTCACAACCTCATTCGGGCCGTTGCGCATTGTGTCGGGCTCGAACAGCGTACCGGCGTGACGATTGCGCTGGCGCTGGAACCGGAACCTTGCTGCATGCTTGAAACAGCAGGTGAGACAGTTGCATTCTTCAAGGAACACCTGTTCAGCAGCGACGCCATTGCGAAGCTGGCCACCATGAGTGGACTTGACACTGCGGCTGCCGACACGGCCATGCGGCGGCATATCGGCGTGTGTTACGACGTCTGCCATTCGGCGGTGGAATTCGAAAACCCCTCTCATGTCATTGCGCGACTGCAGTCCGCGGGCATCGAGATCATCAAGGTGCAACTGAGTTCGGCGCTGGAGATTCCGCAGGTCAATGAGGCATCATTGCGCCAGCTGGGACGTTTCGATGAACCGGTCTACCTGCATCAGGTCGTCGAGAAATGTGGAGACCGCATCACACGCTACAACGATGTACACGCCGCCACGGTTGCCTGCCGCTATCGGCTGGAATCGCGCTCCACCCTCAACCCGGCACTGCAGATGGCTATCCAGGGTAGTCATGTACCGGTTTCCGCGACCCGCTTCGACCCGATCAGCGAACCCGATATACACTGGCGCGTGCACTATCATGTGCCGGTGTTCGTGGAGCAGACAGAGCATTTCCAGACTACCCAGTCTTCGCTCGCGCAGGTGCTGCAGTTGCAGAAGCAGAGCGGCTTCTGCCGCCATCTTGAAGTAGAGACCTACACCTGGGATGTTCTGCCCGAAGAGCATCGTCAGCAACCGGTGAGCCAGGCTATCGCCCGGGAACTGAGCTGGGTGGGAGACAGGCTGATCAGCGGGTAAATTCGGTATTGCACTGCTGCATGCTCACAGGCAAGGTAGTATTTCAACCGCTGCCTTGCGCAGCTGTTTTCGATGCTGTCAACCGAGCAATTCTCGATGATGAACAACCCGATGATCGCCATCGCCGCCATTGGAGCCCTGGGCGGATTGTGTCAGTGGCTGGCCTGGCGATTCAAGCTGCCGTCCATACTCTTTCTTCTGACAGGCGGCATTCTGGTCGGCCCGATACTCGGACTGCTCAACCCCGATGAACTGCTGGGAGACCTGCTGTTTCCCATCGTCTCCATCTTTGTGGCCATCATTCTGTTTGAAGGTGGTCTGACACTCAAGTTCAAGGATATACGCGGCCACGGTACGGTGGTGAGACGACTGATAAGCTGGGGTGTTCTTCTCACCGGTGTGCTGATTGCCGTCACGGTGCATTATCTGTTCGGCATGCCCTGGCCACTGGCCTTCGTGTTTGGTGCCATCACCGTGGTCAGCGGGCCCACGGTTGTAAAACCACTGTTGAGAACCGTGCGACCGTCGGAGAAGGTCGGCCATATACTGCATTGGGAAGGCATTCTAATCGATCCCATCGGTGTATTCCTGTCGCTGCTGGTCTTCAACTTCGTGATGCTCGATGCGCCCGACAAGAGCTTCACCTACATGATCGGGTTGCTGCTCAAGCTCATCGTCATTGGTGGCTGTATCGGTCTGGCCGCAGGTGCGGCCACGGCTCTGGTACTGCGACGCTACCTGGTGCCCGATTTTCTGGTCAATGTGCTGGTTCTCGTGGTGGTCGTCTGCGCCTTTACCCTGTCAGAGACCTTGCAGCACGAATCCGGTCTGCTGGCCGTTACCATCATGGGTGTGTGGCTGGCCAATACACGTGGCCTGCACATCGACGAGATACTGCATTTCAAGGAAGACCTGAGTGTCCTGCTCATCTCCTCGCTGTTCATACTGCTGGCATCTCGGGTGGATATCAGCCTGATACCGCAGTACGGCTGGCAGATACTGTTGTTGCTGGTCATCATCCAGCTGATCATCCGCCCTCTCAACGCATGGCTGTGCACCATTGGCTCAGGCCTTGGTAACGGTGAACGCATGTTCATCGGCTGGATATCGCCACGAGGCATTGTGGCGGCAGCGGTGTCGTCGGTGTTCGTGCTGAGACTGCAGGAAGCGGATATACCGATGACCGAACTGCTGGTACCGCTGACCTTCAGCGTCATCATCGGCACTGTCGTCTTCCAGAGCCTGAGTGCCAAGCTGGTCGCAGACAAGCTCGGCATCAGCAACCCCGAGCCCAATGGCGTTCTGTTCATTGGTGCCAACGAGATCGCCGTCAAGCTGGCAACGGCACTACGCGAACATTCGATTACGGTCATGCTTTCGGACAGCTCCTGGCGCAATGTCAGTCGGGCACGCCAGGCGGGCTTTTCGGCCTATCACGGAAATGCAACATCCGGACATGCCATGGAGAACCTGGACCTGCAAGGCATCGGCAAGATGATTGCCGTGTCCTCCAACCGTGACACCAACGCCCTTGCCGGCATGCATTACAGGCAGGATTTCGGCAGCAACGCCGTGTTCACGCTGGAAGGTACGTCCAATGAAGAGGCGTATGAACGTTTCGATACCGCCAATCGCAACAGAGCCAACCCGCTGTTCGATGCGTCCCTGTCGTTCAGTGGCCTGTCGAAGAAGCTGCGCGATGGCGAGATACGTCACCTGACCATTCCCGAGGAAGCCGACGATGTGGCGACACCGGCTGTCAGTGAGGATGCGGAACCGGAAGACGTGGATCAGGATGAGGCCGATGCCAGTCCGGACGATGCAGCGCCTGCTCGGCATGGGGAGTCCACCGATCAGTCCGCGAATGAGGCAGAAGAGACAGAAGACGCTGAGGAAGACGTCGGTACGAAGATCATCGAGAGCGTCGATCAGGCCGTGGAGTCGGCAGTGGACGGCATGACAGAGGCAGGAGAAAAGGAGAAGGAAGAGGCTCCTGATGCCGAACCGTCTGAATCAGAATCATCAGCCCCCTTGTACACTGATGAAGATCTGAAGCTCTTCGCCATCGACAAGGACGGCAGGCTGTACATCTACGGAGCAGGTGAAAAGATCACCTTGAAAGCTGGCTGGCAGCTGGTCGTACTGTCGCCGACGAAGTGAATGGCAAGGGGCCGCTTCGGGCGGTCCCGCAGGACATCGGGCAACACGCAGGTTGCCCGAGAATTCGAAAGGTTCCTGGCAATCAGCTCAGGCCTGAGCTCAACTCTTCAGCTTGCTCGTCCGTCAGCTTCTTGGCCAATGCACCTTGCTTGAAGCCACTGCCACGGGAATTGATGATGTCAGGCAGTGCCACGCCATTGTCCTTCATGCGCTTGCAGGCAGCGGCGACAGATCGACCACCTCTGGCAGTCAGGGACCCTTTCAGTATACGCACCGGATCGCCTACTTCGCCTTCCTCATCCTGAAGCGTGGCATCGACAACTTCATCAATGGTGGCCTGCCAACGAATGCCATCGCCGTTGCAGCCGATGACCTCGTCTCCGGCTTCGATGGTCAGATAGTCACGCGCCAGTGCGCGAGTCTCACATGTAGCCGGGTTGGCCGTAGCCAATCCTCGAACCATTCCATGCTCAACGGTATCAACCTTCTGTGCCGTATTGAGATATAGCAGGAAAACACTCACAAAGGCAGTACCTGTAGTCAGCCAAAACACCAGTCTAAAGCAATCTGTGCCTGCCGTCCAACAGACTCGAACTGCCGGTGGTTATTCGGCGGTGTTCGGCACAGGTGCGATACCGGCATGTAGTCACGACGGCTAAACGCAGAAAACCCTTGACAACAGAGGTGCACAAGGCAGCAATCGGCCTGCAGATCGAGCCAGACACGCCCTATCCGACACACCCGGGTACGCCTGAGCAGCGACGAGGCGCAAAGCCGGCCTGCATTCGCGCAGAGCCAGCTTCGCACGTCCCTGGAGTCAACGTTGCAACCTGACGGGTTGCTCGCTCAATCGACGGTAGTACTCCGCTGCAGCATCCGAGGTTTCACCAGAGAGCACCTGTCTTTCGGCACCACTGGCCACAGGGCTTGCATTATTGCTGATCTCTATCTCCAGCTTTTCAAGCTGTTTCAGGATCTGCCGGAACTCGGCTTCCACCCTCGCGGCATTGACCGCACCTTGTGATTCACGCAGTCGCTGAGCGCTTTGCCGCAGGCTCTCGATATCCTCACCGCTGACACCCAGAGCATCCAGATCGGGCGCCAGTTGATCCAGTCTTGCCGCTGTCTCGCGGCGCTGAGCCTCTCGGCTTTCACCGACAGCACCACTGTTGGCAACGCCGGTACTGCCGTTACCCGCGCCGACCTGCCCTTGGCCCATGCCACCCGCACCTTGCTGACCTTGCTGACCTTGCTGTCCTTGCTGTCCTTGCTGTCCTTGCTGTCCTTGCTGTCCTTGCTGACCTTGCTGACCTTGCTGACCTTGCTGACCTTGCTGACCTTGCTGACCTTGCTGACCTTGCTGACCTTG
>CANLNQ010000040.1 GCA_947492525.1 uncultured Granulosicoccus sp. | reverse complement strand
CGACTTCGACTTCGACTTCGACTTCGACTTCGACTTCGACTTCGACTTCGACTTCGACTTCGACTTCGACTTCGACTGTGCTGTCGATCTGGCCGCCATGCAGCGCCTGATCGACAACGCCGTCCAGTCCGGCGTGGGTGGATGGGTTGGTTTTCCTCGGCTTTGCCAGTGAGGTCGAATATCTGAGCTCCGTCGATCGCCGTCAGTTGTTGGTGCCGCTTGTCGAGACCAGTGCCGGTCGGGTATCAGTTGTCGCTGGCGCGAGCGTAGAGACTATCGTTGAAGTTGTCGGGCACGGTCAAGCGTATCAGCGCCATGGGTGTCAACTGGTTGATGGTTCAACCGCCGATATTCATATTCATCAGCTCCCAATCCACACTGTCAGCTCTGAAGTATCGCAGATGACATTGGATGTCAGAACACAAGCCTCTGGTGGATGAGCTTGTCAGCCTTGGTGGCATTCGGCCGACAGACGTTCCGGAATACGGGCCTCTGGTGGTCTGTTCCACGGCGAATCACCTGCCCGAGGGTGAGGTGCGATCAGTGGACTTCAAGGATCTGGTCTTGGAGCATGTTTTCGGCTAAGCAATTTTGGTCGTACTAAAGTAAGGTATTGAAAAAATGGGTTAGAAGTCGTTCAAGATAGAAATACGACTGCTTTCTGAACGATGTTCAGAAAACACTGGTATGGTAGAATTTTTCGTAGTTCGGAAGACCATTGAGACAATTTGTCGCTTATCGTCGATTTTGTTGTCGGCAAATATGGTCCTACTAAAAATAACGTAGTAGCCTCGAATGCTCGATTCACACCACGAGATGAAGAGGATGAAACGATCACCAGTCGCTTTGGCGTGCGCCGCTCTGTTGTGCAGCTCTGCGGTGCTTGCAAAGGAAGTACCTACCAGCATCGATGATGTTGCTCAGCCGGGAGGAACTCTACCGGGGAATCCCGAAATAGCCTTCGTACAGGTTGCAACAGGCTTTCTTGATCCGGTCAATGTCGCCAATGCCGGTGATGGTTCAGGACGTATTTTCGTGGTGGAACGAGCCGGGCGAATACAGATCGTCGGTGCGGACGGCACGGTCAACGACGAACCCTTCCTCGACCTGACGTCCATCAATCCATTGGGAAGTGATGTCCAGACCGGCTTTGTCGAGCAGGGTCTGTACTCCGTGGCCTTTCACCCGAATTTTGCGGACAACGGTCATTTCTACGTTCACTACGCATCACTGCCGTTCAACGGCGACGGCATGATCGTTCGATTCACGGTAGATCCAGAAAGTCCGGATGTGGTGGATGCCGATCGGGCCAACGGGACTGCCAAAGTCATCATGCGAATAGAGCAACCCTGGTACAACCACAACGGCGGTCAGATCGAATTCGGTCCGGATGGGATGCTGTATATCGGCTCCGGTGACGGTGGCTGGGAAGGCGATCCCTATGAAGCAGGTCAGGACCTGTCGACTTTGCTGGCGAAGATCCTTCGAATCGATGTCGATACGGAAGATGATCGGGTGCCGTACACGATTCCTGCTGATAATCCCTTCGCTGATGCATCGAGTGAGCGTCTGATGTCTCTGTTCGGCATCACCGAAGAGCAGTTCTCGAAGATCAAGACACGCTCACGGCCTGAAATCTGGTCCTATGGTGTTCGCAACCCCTACGAATTTTCCTTTGATCAGAAGACCGGAGACATGTTCATCGCAGATGTCGGGCAGAATCATTGGGAGGAAGTGATTTTCGAAAAGGCTGGAAACGGCGGTATGAATTACGGATGGCCACGCATGGAAGCCTCATTCTGTCATCCCATGACCGGCGATCCTGCCGAGTCCGACTGTGCCGTGGTAGGGACCTTGCCGGTCGCGCAGTACCCTCACACCGAGCCATATCCCGGTGCACCGGAAGACGCCAGTGGAGGATGCTCCATACAAGGCTTCGGTGTGGTCAATTATGGTGGTATGGAAGGTGTCTACATGGTGGGTGACTGGTGCTCAGGCCGTGTGTTCGGTGTCGGCCATGACGGTGAGCGCTGGCAGTTGCAGGACATGATGCAGACCACCATGCAGTTCACGGCCGGGGGCTATGACGAGGACGGAATGGTCATGGTTGTCAACGCGAACAACTTCTATCTGGCTGATCAGGGACCCGATACCAACCCGCCGGGAGCCTTGTGGCGAATCATGTCGGCAGGCGATGTGCCTGAAGGCGCTGTAGTCGCTGATTCGGTTCAATAGATCGTCGCATCCTTTCTGATGGATCACCGAGGCTGAAGGCCTCGGTGATCGCAAACAACACGCGGAAAATACTGAGTCATGAGCAAGTTCCTTTACCTGCTACCAATCTGTACCATGCTGGTAGTGCCTGTTGTTCAAGCGGCCGGGGCGGCAGAGTCAGCGAACCAGGAAGCGTCGCCGGAGCCGGCTGCCTCGCAGTACCTGCACGCTCTGACCAACAAGCCACTGGACATGAACATGCGGCCCGACCAGACGCTGACGTCTGCGGTTCTGGAGTTCCACGAGACGGGAGAAAATCCGTATTCCGGAGATGCCGAGCGTATCGCTGCAGGCAAGAAGCTGTATGCAAAGCAGTGTCAGGCTTGTCACTTGAAGGATGGCAAGGGGCGTATCGGACCTGATCTGACCGACGATGCCTGGACTCGGGAGAGGACAGATACGGAGAAAGGGCGCTTCGAGGTGGTTTACGGCGGCGGCGCTGGTGCGATGCAGGCCTTCGGCCTGAGGATGGATCAGGATGAAATTCTGCAAGTTCTTGCCTTTATCGAAACGTTCCGGCAATAGGCTGGGCAGTTTGTTCTTCTCGCTGCACCAATGGTCGATCCGGCTGCGCATCAGCATGAATGCGCAGCCGGGTCGGTGATCAAGCCCGGTCACCTGACATCATTGCAAAGCAGTGCATCAATCATGTTTCGATGTCTGGTCATGTAGATCTTGAACCAGGGCGTATACCTTTCAGGATGCAGTTCTATCTGTATCATGGCCTCGGGAATGGTCAGCCACTCGATGTCGCAGACTTCATCACGGTTGTATTGTTGTACATCGATACTCTCATCGAACTGTCCGTAGAAACAGTGCACGAACTCGTTCTCGAAAAGTTCGCCAACCTGCGCCTGATAGGATATCTCGCCGAATTTTTCCACCGGTACCTGCCAGCCCAGTTCCTCTTCGAGCCGTCTGCCGGCACAGCTTGCAAAACTTTCATTCCAGCGCGGATGTGAACAGACAGTGTTGGCCCACAGGCCGGCAGAATGGTATTTTGTCTCGGCCCGCTTCTGCAGCAGCATCCTCGTACCATCGAATACGAAAATTGATATGGCGGCGTGCCTGATGTTGCGGATGTGGGCATCCAGCTTCCCGACCGGGTAGGCCGCAGAGTCGTCATCGGCATTTATGGCTGTAATCAGGTCATCCAGATTGGAGTCGATTATTTCCCTGTCAGTCACGGCGTTCATACCTCGCTACTCGATGATGAGCTTGTTCAAGGTGTGCTTGTCGGCATTGTCGTCAATGACAGGTTCGCGTCCTCCTCGCAGCACGGAGTTGCCTTCGTACAAGCCACGCTGGTCGACGGGGGGAGGGTTCAGCCAGTCATCCTCCTTCATCTGGCCACTTTGCCCATAGGCGTCCAGCGCATTCTGATAGCAGACCAGCCTTACGTTTTCCTCCGGAATGCCACGCTCCAGGGCTAGTGCCGCAGTCTTGGCAACGCCCAGTGGCTCGGAGATTCCCCAGTCGCAGGCGGAATCGACCATGATTCTCTCTGCGCCGTATTCGGCCAGGATATCGACCATGCGGCTGTTGCCCATCTTGGTGGACGGGTAGATGGAGAACGCTGCCCAGAAGCCGCGGTCGAGTACCTCGCGCACGGTTTCTTCATTGTTGTGATCCACGACGATCTTCGACGGGTCCATGCCATGCTCGATGCAGACATCCATCGATCGCGATGTACCGCGCTTCTTGTCTCGGTGAGGCGTGTGGATCATGACGGGTAGATCAAGCTCCTTGGCCAGCTCCAGTTGCGCCCTGAAATACTTGTCCTCTAGATCCGTCTGCTCGTCATAGCCAATTTCGCCGATGGCAACCACGCCTTCCTTCAAGGCAAACTGCGGCAGTATCTCCATGACCGCCTCCGCCAGTTCCTCGTTGTTTGCCTCCTTGGAATTGAGTCCGATCGTGCAGTAGTGGCGAATGCCGAACTGGCCTGCGCGAAAGCGTTCGAAGCCGATGATCGAGGACAGATAGTCCATGTAAGTAGCGACATGCGTACGAGGTTGACCCAGCCAAAACGCAGGTTCTATGACGGCGACAACGCCTGCTTTCGCCATGGCCTCGTAATCGTCTGTGACGCGCGAAATCATGTGCGCGTGCGGGTCAATGAACATCATGTGCTTGTTTCCTGATTGCTGCTCGCGTCAAGCGATGATTGCGCGAGCGGGTTAGCCACGTTGATCGATCTGTTGAGCAATAGAGTCCCACGACAGTTCCCCGTTGGCAACCGCTCGGGCCTTTTCGGGGTAATTCCGGAGGATTGCTTGTGCTTTCGGGTCTGAACAGGCGCACAGAGCCAGTATTGCGCCTTGTTGTTCCAGAGAATTCTGCGATTCCGCGGCTCTTTGCAGATCATCGACCATGCTACCTGTCGCATGTGGCCCCACGCAGCGCCAGAGCTCGGGTGTCACCGGACGGCTGGCGGACCAACGTTCATGCGCGTAGTCACACAATATACGGGCAAGCTCGGGATTGGATCGCTCATCGAGGCCGTGGATCGGGTGCAGTGTGCTATCGACGAAGAGCGCCTTGAGCACCATATGATTCCAGCGCAGTTCGGAGAAATGCCTGGCCGGGTAGGGATTGTCATGCGCGATGGCTTCGAACACTGCTCGTATATTGGTCCGCAGGCCTTCTCCGATCTGCTTGTCCAGTTCATCCGACTGCGGGTAGAGGGCTGTTCCCCGGTAAAGGGAAATCGATTCGCCAAGATCTGCCGTCTGGCACATGGACTTGAACAGCGCAGCGAAGTCCCTGTTGGTCTGATGGGCTATGTTGCAAAGCAACAGGATTCTCGCCGTCATGTCGATGCTCCAGCCCGAGAGTTTCCAGCCATGGACCAGGGATTCGGCGGTGGCACTCTCCTCTGCGGTCACTGACAGATCCTCGCGCCCCAGGCGTCTCGGGATCAGGCCAAAGGTTATGTGGATGTCCCGAAGACTGTCCTCATTGTTCAGCAGTTTCATTCGAGACTGTAGCCAGTCGTACTGGTCAGTGGGCAGACGATCCTTCAATAATGCGTCGAGAAAGCCCGTGCTCGTGGTCGTGTTCATCGCAGGTGGTGACAGTGTCTGTAAGGCGTTTGGGGTTACTTGCTGTAGCGTTGTTTCAGCCACTGGATGGCATCGTTCACCAGTGCCTCATCCATTTCGTGTACTTCGATACCGCGTCCCAATGATGTCAGGAGCGTGATGGTCAGTTCACCCCCCAGATGTTCGCGGAAATCGGTCAGACCTTGAATGAGGTCCAGATTACCGACATTGTTGGTGGTTTCGAGCGCCGGGTGCCAGAGTTTGAATCCGAAGTGCTCCAGCAGGAAACAGATTCGCTCATCATTTCCCTTGGGGAGCAATCCACTCAACACGGAGTAGTGTGCATCCAGCGCTATGCCGATAGCCACGGCTTCACCGTGACGCAAGTGGTATCGAGTGAGGGTTTCCAGGCGGTGAGCTGACCAGTGTCCGAAATCGAGAGGGCGTGCACTACCGGTTTCGAAAGGATCTCCTCCCTGACCGATCTGCGCCATATGCAGTTCAGCACAGCGTCTGATCATGTATTGCATGGCATCAGCATCGAATGTGGCCAGGCGATCGGCATTCTCTTCCAGCCAGCCATAGAACACCGGGTCGCGAATCAAGGCAACCTTCACCGCTTCGGCCATGCCTGCCACCTTGTCTCTTGCCGGTAGCTTCTCGATGAAGCGGTAATCGTTGAGTACGGCAAACGGCGGACAGAACGTACCAATGTAATTCTTCTGACCGAAAAGATTCACGCCGTTTTTCACGCCCACTCCAGAGTCGTTCTGGGACAGCACCGTGCTGGGCACGCGTATATGCCGGATACCCCGGTGCGAAGTGGCGGCTACCAGACCCACGGCATCAAGCAGCGCACCGCCTCCGATGCCGATGACATAGGAGTGTCGGTCTATGTGATGGTCGACGATCACCTTCTGCATTTTCTCCACGAAATGCAGATCGGATTTGATGGTCTCGCCTCCGGGAACGCAGGTGGGAGGGCTGACCAGCTCCAGCTGCCGGGCGTGTGCCTGGGCGTATTTCTGGATATTGGCGATCAGCTCTGGTTGAGCATCCAGCAATCCTTCATCGATGAAGACAACAAAGCGATGACGCTTCTCCGGCTCGATCCGGCTCATCGTGTCAGCAAGCAATGAGTTTTCGGGCTTGAACAGATCCTGTGTGAATGACACCGGAAACCGATAAGGTACGCTGAACTCCTGCCAGCTGGTCGCTGTCTGGATAGGGCTTGCCTGTCGGATGTCTTCAGTCATCTGATGCTACCTGTCACGTGTCGGAGAAGGCTGGCACCGGATGGACTTTCCAGGTGCAACCAGGAGTCATTCTTCATCATAGCCCTGAACCTGCGAGAGGCATAGGCGCACGGGGAAACCAGCAAGAGCTGCGCCGTGAAACTGTGACAATTTGTCCTTCTTGTTGTAAGTTTGTGTCAATCACCATTGGCTGACGCGACATTGAAGTATATCAATCTGCTTATCTGCATCCTGATGTTGCTGTTCATCGCTGTGCAGTACAACGATCCGGACGGACCGATGTGGATGCTGATCTATTCGGTGCCTGCCCTGTGGGCTGGTCTTGCATTCTTCAGGAAGCCGCTTTTCGACGCTCTGCTGGCGAAAAAGCTGATGCTTCTGTCACTGACTGCGGCGGTGGTCGGCATGGTGTACTTCTGGCCGACGACATCGCATTGGTGGGCATCCGAGGTGTGGTGGGAGACCGAAACGGCGCGGGAGGGCATGGGCATGATGATTGCCACTGCCGCGTTGCTGATTGTCTGGGTGGTCGGGCGGCGTTCCCGCTAGATTGCTTTGACGCGAACTTTTCGCCTGTGCATGTTACCCGGCTCGGGTGGGTGTACTGACTGATATCGAATGTGGTGCTGTCAGTAAGAAACCCTCGGTAGATTACCGAGGGTTGAAGGTCATCCATGACCAGTGGCTGATCGACGCTCGGCATCCTTGCCGAACCGCTTGCTTCCCTGCAAGCGGTGTTCATCCTGAACGTGCCGAACCTGCCTGCAACCTCGTGTTGTCATTCAACTCGGATTTTGCTGCCAGTAAAACCGGTCGATTCCATTCGGTGTTGCAGCGCTCTTCCGTGAGCGCAGAGCCATTGTGCAAGAGCGGCGGTGTCGCCACCATCGGAAAAAGCCTCTTTTCTTGTAGGAATTTTCCGAAATCAACGAAACTGTGATGCAGCTGGCGGGAGTTGGAAACTGGCGAGGCTTGTGCCGCGCGTGCGACGTATCTGCAAGAATATCGCTTCGCATACGAATTTTCTGCTGGAATAAAAAAAGGCCTTCAGCAAGATGCTGAAGGCCCGGTGCCGTCCTTGGCGTGTGTGGATCTGACCTGGGCTTCAATGCCCCTACCGGCTCCCTCCTTGAGCCAGCTCTCTTCCTGAGAGTGCCATGACCACGTGCAACATCCTTTCTGCCTGGGCGTCCTTGGCCGTGTTGCCAGAGACCGTGAGAATCCCTTGGAACGTTACAGCGATCTTCCCTGACCGCAGTTGAATAATGTCCTATTGCCGCCGGCGCTTCCATAGGAAAAGGCTTCTTCTGTTGTAGGAACTTTCTGATATCCGCCGATTTGTGACCGATCAGACAGCCCTTGTGCCAACCTGTCCAGCTTTTTAATCCCCAATTATTCAACAACTTACCGGGGTCGGACCACGAATCGAGCAAAATGAGACACAGTTCCGCATCTCGGGGTCGGACCACGAGGGCGTCAATCTGAGATGCAATTCACACATCAGGTGCGGATGAGCAAGCGCGAGCTATTGGCGTTGGGTATGAATGACCCTCTGTACGGCCGGAGGGGATGGGCTCAGTGGTTTGATGCTGTTCGCTAATGGCCCTTGATCTGTCACATAATCGGTCGAATAAGACGATTTTTTGCCATAAAAAACATCGATAAGTTCGTTAAATCAGTCACTTATGATGGTTCGACCCGGTTGGTTAGCGTTTCTGGTTGGTGAAGGCGGCGAATTGCCAGTGGCGGATGGCGAGGAGCATGGTGGTGCCGTGTTTGCGACTGCTCTCCAGCTTGCGGTCATCTCGGGCAAGATCGTCGAACAGTGCGCCGGCGGATTGCAGCCGCTGGACCAGCAACCCGAAGGTATGCGGGGAGATGTCGCCGCTGCGAGCGACCAGTTCGGCGCTCTCGCCATTGAAATCACCGTTCAGAAACTCGCCCTGAACCTGCTGTCGGAAGTAGCGTTCTATCGGACCGTCCGGTTGCCAGTGAAAATTCGGACTGATAAGCGGACGGATCCGATTGCCGGGCAAGAGCTCTGCAATCCTCATCCTGTCCAGCTCGGCGAGCCGCCTGATGCACTGCGCCTCGGTAATGTCGTATTTCTCCAGAATCTGGTCAAAACGCCAGTGATTCACGACGCAGTAGGCTACCAACAGCATTTGCGGATCGCCCACCAGACGTTCCTCCTGTTCAACGCTCAGTTGTTCAAGCTCCTCACGTCCTTGTCTTGCCAGATTGGCCAGCTCCGCAAAATCCAGTTCGAGTAACTCGCATAGCTCGTCCAATCGTTTCAGCGTGAAGTTTCCGTTGGCAAACATCTGCTTCACGGTGGATTCGGACAGTTCCAGGGAGGCGGCTACACGTTTGTAGGTAAAACCGCGTCGTTTGAGCTCGGATTTCAGCGCGTCAACGAGTTGTCCTGATTGCTTCATGGGAGGAAGGTGCAGTATTTTAATACCAATTGGCTATTCTACCTGCACTTTGATGACCAAAGTTGTCATGCAAAGACCTTTTGGCAAGACTCGCCGTACTTTCAATAGCAGGAGAAAGACGGACATGAAGTTGTTTTCACGTATCTCAGCCACGCTCAATGCCAGCGCAGAGTCAGCTGTATCCCGACTCGAGAACCATGAGGCCATTGCCGATAGCGCCCTGAAATCGATTCGTCGTGACGCGGCAGAAGCCAGAGTAAGGCACAGAAGGGTGCTTATGGACGGGCAGGAAATCCGCCGCAATATCGAGAACCTCAATCAACGCATCGAGCAATGGAGTGCTCGGGCGAAGGAAAGCGCCGATGATGAAAGTCGGGCGCTGGCCTGCCTGGAGCGTCGTGCCTCCTGCCGCGAACAACTGACCCAGGCGGAGACAGCGCTACGAGATCATATGGCTCTGGAGGCGCGAGCCAGTTCCAATCTGGAGAAAATGCAAGCCAGGGTCGAGCAGGTGAGTCTGCAACGCAATCGGCTGAGGTCCAGGGAATCGATGGCCAAGGCTGCAAGAGCATTGAATGCCGTAGACGGCAATGGCGCCTCCGGTATCGATGAGTTGTTTGAACGCTGGGAGGTCAATATCGGTGATGCCGAGATCCACAGCGAGGTATACGCGGCAGACCCTGACCCCCTGGCGCATGAGTTCGAAACCGAAGAAAAACGCAGCCGACTGAAAAGCGAGCTGGATGAATTGATGCGCGGAGACTCTGATGATCAATGAAAGTGAATACACGGTAAAGCCGCTCAACTCCAGGATGACTCTCACTGGTCCTCCCAAGCCAACTCATGTCACGAACCTGAAGGGTACTGAAGGTGCTGTAGAGAATGCAGCGACCAGCACAGCACAAGGGCCAGACAAGTCAATCGACAGTGCGAATGGGGCAACTGACACTTCTCGTTCAGCGGCGGTGGCCTCTGTAATCGGTGCCATGGTCAAAGCGACAACGCTTGCAGGTGTCGTGCGTTTTTGCGGCGCCGGGATGATCGCCCTTGCGGTGTCGCTTTTTCTGATGCAGGGAGTCGAAGCAAGCAATGACCTGCAGCGATTTCACCGCCTGCTGGCCCAGACCGGATTACTGGGAGCCGCCGGATTCGCGATCGGCTTCCTGTTGAAGGAACCACGAGGAGCCAGAGTTTTCTTATCACTGGGGCTCGTGTCCATACCCGCCAATCTGGCCGTACTGGGCGGAATGATCTACTCGGTTGTGCATGCCGGTGAGCTGACAGCACGCTATCCTGATTATGCCAACTGGCAGGCCAGTAATCTGACCGAAATAGCGATTGCACTGGCGACAGGGGCGCTGGTACTGGTTCCCATGGCCTTGTTCGCGTTTTCCGTTTTCGCGCGGCAATCCCGAACATGGCTGACAAGCAGTTACCTGCTGGTATCGGCGGTATTGCTGCTACCCGTTCGAAGCACATTCGTCGTGACTCTCATCGCCGGCTCGCTGATCGTGGGCCTGACGTTACTGGTTCGTCGACAGCGCGCCTCCCGAGCGTCCGTCATGACGGGTGAAGAGCGCTTCTCGCAATTGATACTGTTCCTGCCGCCCGTGCTGATGATTGTTCGCTCGGCGCTGTTGTATTCCAACGAATTCAGCATGTTGGTGACATTGTCCGGCATTGTCTATCTGGTGCTCAGAACCAGTTGCCTGCAGTGGCAGACGCCTTCGTGGCTGGCCAACTCGATTCATCTCTTGTCTGCGCTGTCCGCAGTCTGTCTGGCAGGCCTGCTGAGTTCGTTGCTGGCAGTCAACATGATCTTCACGGCTGCCAATCTATCCTTCTGCCTGATCCTTGGCGGTCTGCTGTTGGAATTGTCCAGGCGTGTGCCCAGTCCGTCGATTCGTTGGTGGATGCATACAGGGTGGGCGCTGCTTTGTGTTCCGAGTTTGCTCGGCAACTCCATCTTCTCGGCCAGTGCGACATCGATCATCCTTGCGCTGGCGATCTGCGTGCTGATCGTGGTATCCGGCATCGTTGCCGGGCGTCGATCGGTCACGGCCATTGGCGTACTGACGCTGCTTGGCAACGTGCTGTTGCAAGGGTCGTACATGACGAGTCTACTAATGAACAGTAGCTGGATCAGCCTGACTCTGATGGGCGCGGCGATCATTGCCAGCGGCTCGCTGATCGAGCTTTACGGGGTGCCGCTCAGGCTGCAGTTACAGACATGGCAGAACAAGACAGGCATGTCAGGAGCTATCACCAGCTCGCATGGATCGACTGCCACCGGTCGTGAGCTGAACAACGACGCTGATCAGGACCTCGCTGCCTGATAGTTCTGCAAAGTACTCAGGAAGGACACACAGAGACTGCGTGTGTCCTTCCTGTCTGATCACAAGGGGCATTCATTCACCCCGTTACCTATGACTCGGCTGGCTTCACAGCATCATCTGATAGCTGGCAGGCACATAGCGGTAGCCGCCTTCACCGCGAGCTTCCACGAAACCCATCCCCGGAAAAGGCATGTGGTAGCCGACAAAGGGCACCTTGTCGGCAGTCAGCATGTCGAACACTCTCTTTCGCGTTGCCGCAGCCTTGGCCTTGTCCATATCGAACTTCACTTCCCATTCCGGGTAGGCGAGTGACCAGACATAGTGATTGGCCGTGTCCGCAACGAGAGCCAGCTGCTTGCCGCCGGATTCCAGCATGTACATCATGTGACCTGGCGTGTGGCCGCCTGCAGCCATACCGGTGATACCGGACACAACGGAACCGCCATCACCAATGAATTCCATCTTTTCTGCCAGTGGTTGAACCTTGGCCTTGAACCCGTCGTTATCCATCTTCGCCCAGGCATCGTATTCGACCTGACCGGTGACGTAACGCGCGTTGGCAAACGTGGGTGTGCCATCATCACCCGCAAGACCACCAATATGGTCACCGTGCATATGCGTGATGACGACTACTGTCACCTCGTCGGGTGATATCCCGGCAGCTGCCAGCGGTGCCGTGATACCGGCGGCATTCAAACCGGTGTCGAAAAGGATGATGTCGTCACCGGATCGGACCACAGTGGGAGTGAAGAAGAACTGAGCCTTGTCGGTGGGCAGGAAGTTGGCCTCACTGACGGTTTGAAACTCTTCGTCGGATACATTCATGCCGAAAATGTTGTGCGGCCCCTCGACGGTGCGCGTACCTGCCAGCAAGGTCGAGACTTCAAACTCCCCCATCGTGAACGTGTTCTTGATGGCGTTGGGCTGTGCTTCAGCGCCATGGTCATCAGCTCGTGCATCCTTGATGCCTGCGAACAGGGTGGCGGCTGCCGGCAGGGCAACAGAGGCGGCCAGCAGTCGTCGGCGACTGGCATCCGGTTGTGCATTCATCGTCGTGGATGTCGGGTGTCGGGTCGTCATGGGCTTGTTGTCTCCATCAAATTCAGGTTGTTGGTGGCTCTCGTACGGGGCAAGGCAACAATGAAGTGTACGGTCGCCATGCAAGATCGGATGATCAGAATCGATCTCCCACAGTGTAGACCGCAGAATGCCACAATGATTCTGCCGATTTCGGAATGCGTCGGCCATGGCGGTTTGGTGCTGAGGGGCCAGCGGGTTTAGACTGTGCTGGAATTTACGCAGTTGGGCGATTTCATGCGTCGAATATTGAATGACGGGCACTGGTGGCGTCTACCCACGGGTATAGATAACACGATCGCGGACGTGGCCGGTGTTCGCGTGGGGCAAGTGTCTGTCAGAACCGGCGGTGCCTGTACCGGTGTCACCGCAGTATTGCCCCACAGCGGTAATCTGTTCAGGAGGCCGGTACCTGCCGGGCTCAGTGTGCTCAACGGCTTTGGCAAGAGTGCGGGGCTGATTCAGTTGCAGGAGTTGGGAGAGATCGAGTCCCCTGTGCTGCTCACCAACACGTTTGGTGTGCCTGCCTGTGCCAGTGCGCTGATTCGGCGGGCGATCGACGAGAATCCAGACATCGGTCGTTCCTCTGCAACCGTCAATCCATTGGTGATGGAATGCAACGATGGAAAGGTCAATGATATCCAGGCAATGGCTGTCAGTGAGACAGACGCGATCCGCGCCATTGATCGGGCAGGGACGCTTGTCGATCAGGGTACGGTCGGGGCCGGTAGTGGTATGTGCACATTCGGTTTCGCCGGCGGTATCGGTTCAGCCTCCCGAATTGTCCGGTTACCCGGTGGCAGCTCGTTTACGCTGGGTGTCCTGGTACTGTCGAATTTCGGGCCGTCATCCCAGTTGACAGTCTTTGGCCGATCTGTACCGGTGGGTGATGAAAAATCGACTGACGCGAACGTGGAACCCGAGAAAGGATCGATCATCGTGTTGATGGCTTGCGATGCGCCACTGGATTCTCGGCAACTCACCCGGTTGAGTCGCCGCAGTGGTGCAGCTTTGGGGCGCCTGGGCAGCTGCTATGGCCATGGCAGTGGAGATATCACGGTTGCATTCTCGACCGCCAACATCATCGAGCGAGAGGCGCAAGATGTGCACCCCGCCAGTCGGTTGTGTGAAAGCCGAATGGATGCGTTCTTCGAGGCCGCTGTTGAAGGCACCGAGGAAGCCATACTCAATGCGCTGTGGCATGCAGAGCCGTGTGTCGGCTACAACGGATCCGTGCTGCCATCGTTCAAGGCGGCATGGAATGAGGGGCAGAACGGAGCGGTGTAAGCGACGCTCGACAGGGCGTCGACGTGTACAGCTGCGTGCTGAGCCGTTAGTGAATCATGACTGATACGCTTGATCGAAGAACCGTTGTTCCAGAGCGACAGTGCGTGCAAAGATATCCGCTACCAGGGTACGCTCATTCTCATCCAGTGTTGGCCAGATGGCATCCAGTTGCTCGCGCAGGTAGCTCACGACGTTCTCGAAATCCGGGCCTGCGTGCAAGCTGATCCACTCGGAAAAATAGAACGGCAAGGACTCCTCGGGTGGGTTGAAGGGGCTGGCCCATGAGAGGTAGCTCCACTCGGCGACAACCAGTACGGCAATCATGCGAGCGTAGGAACCTGACAGCCTGGCCTCAGTCATGATTGCCTGGAAATCCTGCGTCACTGGCCACAACTCAGGCGCTTTCCAGCGTTCCTCGCCCACTTTCAGGGCTTCGAAAGAGCGAAGAAAATAGGTGTTTTCAGGACCTGTGATAACGGCCAGAAACTGTGCCAGTGGCACGGAGTCCTTCAGGGTTGGCGCATGTGCTATCGCTGTTGCAGCCAGACGCACGAAACCGTCGATGAAAGAATAGTCCTGAATCAGGTACTCGGCCATCTTGTCCCTGTCCAGGGTTCCTTGTGCAAGGTCGCTACAGAAGGCGTGCTGTGCGATGGCCTGCCAGGCGATGGAATTCGATTGCTGCAGATCTTGAGTCGGAGACATAAGTTGATATTGACGCGGGTTGGCCACTGGTAGACAGGGCAGGCTGAGGGTTGAAAGAGAGACTGTTTTCAGCAGCCCGCAGAATAACAGCACTGGACGATCGAGTGGCTGTGCGAGTGACCGGTACCTATTCGGCGTTGAGAGTTGGTTGCTGACTGTTGATTACTGATTACTGGTTACTGGTTACTGGTTGCTGGTTGCTGGTTGCTGATTACTGATTACTGATTACTGATTGCTGATTGCAGGTTGCAGGTTGCAGGTTGCAGGTTGCAGGTTGCAGGTTGCTGAATGCTGCTCGTCGCTCGTCGCTCGTCGCTCTCTGCCTTTCTTTGGTTTGCTGGCAATACCGAGCACTGCCCCTGAGCCATCCACACCGCCCATGGCAAGGATTCTTCGGTGGGAGCTCTGGCTAGTATTTCGGTTAGTGGCTACGCAGTCGTGCTCAGTGAGACCATTCAATGAAAAGACTGGTCGCCGCCCTGCAGCGACTTTGAAGTCCCCCGCGCGAAGAGACACATTGATATGGCTGACAATACGAAAGCACCTGGTGTCTACATCGAGGAAATTACAGCAGATTCGCCCATTGTTGCGCTTCCCTCCAATGTGCCAGTGTTCATCGGCTACACGCAGAAGGCGGGTGATGCGGGTGAGCCGCTGACAGGTCGGGCCGTTCAAATCACGTCCTTGCACGATTTCGAGGAATTGTTCGGTACCTCCAATGACCCCGTTCTGTCGATCGAACGGAGCGTGACACGCAATCGAATGGAATCTGACAGCCGTGTAGAATCGGGAAAGTACTCACTACAGCGAAAGACATTTGCATTCCGCCTTCATCAGAACATTGTGTCGTTCTATCTGAACGGCGGTGGTCCTTGCTACATCATTTCCGTTGGGAGCCATGACGATGTGCCAGATGCAACCACGCTGATTGCCGCTGTGAATGCTCTGGAAAGCGAGTCCGAACCCAGTTTGATTCTCGTGCCTGACGCTGTTTCACTGGATACCTTGAGCGAGTGCGTGGCCGTTCAGCAAGCCGTGCTGGAGCAGTGCGCGCGGAATCGGAACCGGTTTGCCATCCTGGATATCCATGGGGGATTTCGTGCGCGAGAAGCAGGCGAGGATTGTATCGCGGAGTTTCGAGGCGCTCTTGGTGTCAACCATCTGGATTATGGTGCTGCCTACTATCCATGGTTGTATTGTAGTACCTGTTCATTGTCAAAGCCTGCTTTTCGCTACCTCGATAGTGACAGTCGAGCTGCTCTAACTCATATGATCTGTGAAGAGCTGAGTGAAGAGCTGAGTGAAGAGCTGAGTGAAGAGCTGAGTGAAGAGCTGAGTGAAGAGCTGAGTGAAGAGCTGAGCGGAGATCTGAATGGAGAGCCACACAAAGCTCTGAAACAGAGGCTGAACGAGAAATCCAGCAACGACGGACGCGCAGGCTCAGGCAGTGGTGAATTGCTTGCATCAGGGGCGGCAGCTAACTCGGTGCTGGGTGGCAGTAAGGCACAATCCTCCCAAGACAGGCTAGCTGCGATTCTAGATTCAATGCTATCGAAAGATACTTTTTCGGCAAACGTAGAATACCTCGACCAGGTTTTGTTGGCGCGTAGCCCGGCCTACAACGAGCTCAAGCGACGATGTCATGATTTATTGTCTCTTATGCCACCGGCAGGTGCGGTTGCCGGGGTGTACGTCTCTGTCGATATCGGACGTGGTGTCTGGAAAGCGCCAGCCAATATCAGTCTGAACGGTGTTTCCAGACTATCCGTGGACATCAGCGATGACGATCAGCAGGATCTCAATGTTTCGCCGGAAGGCAAGTCGATCAATGCCATTCGGGCCTTTATTGGCAAAGGCATGATGGTGTGGGGTGCACGCACCCTGGACGGAAACAGCGGGCAGTGGCGGTATGTCAGTGTTCGACGCACGGCCATCATGGTCGAGAGATCGATTCGGGAAGCCTGCCAACGCTATACCTTTTCACCCAACGACGCTCGTACCTGGGCTGCAATGAAGGTCATCATCAGCCAATTTCTGGATAGCATCTGGCGGCAGGGAGGTTTCCGGGGGAGCAAGGCGGAAGAGGCGTATGCCGTTCGCCTGGGACTGGGCGAGACGATGACAGAACAGGATATTCAGCTTGGTATCTTGCGTATTGAAGTCATGATGGCGCTGCTACGCCCGGCAGAGTTCGTCGTGATCAATCTATCCCGGAAGATGTCTGATTGCTGAGTGTTAACGACCAGTCGACCATGCCCAGCAGGTACTCTGGATTCATCGACAGCGCCAACGCGACTCAAGTCGTTCCTGTCAGTTGCGATCATGAATTGTATTACTGCCCATGCGGCTGATGCCAAATCCGCAGACGACGCTGCCCAGGGCGCAGAAAATCGCTGGCAGTAGTGTCAGGGCCTCCGTTTCAAGTTTCTCGGCGATGAGTCCGCCGATTAACGGAAGCAGAAAGGCGAGGCCGTAACCGATGGATGTCATGCCGGAGGTGAGGCGCCCTATGGAATTGCCCGTGACAATGGCGGGAGGCAGTGACACAAGCAGAATCAATTCGATAGTCGCTGCAAATCCTGCCAATACGGCTGACATCATGCCGGCCCAACCAGGCAACAGCAGAAAGCCGATCAGCCCGAAAGCGCCTACGGCTGCGGAGATGACCATGGGAACGTCGCGATTCAACCAACGCTCACTCATGAAGAGCATGACCACCGATGCCGCAAACGGACTGAGATTGAATGCCGCCAGAAGGATGGCCAATGATTCGGATTCACCACGGGCCGCAAGCACACTGCCCATGTAGGCGTTGATTGCATAGAAAACGATGACTGACCCGGCAGTCAGCAAGCCCAGGCGCCAGATCTGGGTGTCTCGCCAATCCGGCTGCCAGTCGCGATTGCACTCTGGAGTCGGTTTGCCGGTAGCAGGGGGAATGAGCAGCAACAGGGCTATGATGATCACGGGAAGGGACCAGAGAGCCAGGGCAATTCGCCAGTCGTGCCCGGCCAGCGGCATGACGACTGGCAGGGTCAAGCCCGCGCCAGCGAATTCGCCGACCATCATGGCGTTCATGTAGATTGCGCTTCCCAATGCCAGATGACGAGGCGCCCAGCGACCGACGATACTGGGCAATGCGGTTTGCATGACAGCAATGCCAAGACCCATCAAGGCGGTGAAAACGAGAATCGAAGGAGCGGAGTGTGCCGTCCCCCGAGCGGCAGACATCAGTGCCATGAACAGCATGCCTGAGATGAGCGCGGGGCGAACACCCGTCTTCTCCATGAGCCAGGATCCGGGTATTGCTCCCAGGGCCACGAGCAGGACGGGCAGCATGGTCAAAGCCCCGACGGAAACAGGACCCAGAGAGAGGTCTGCCGCAATAGTCGTTGCAAGCGGTGGCGCGGCCAGGACCGGGATGCGCAGATAAAGCCCTGCCAGCCAAAGCAGGGCGAACATGCCCAGGAGATGCCCGCTGATGGCAGGTTCCGGTGATGACGGTGTGGTTTGCATTGATGCCGCTGTGGTGTTGGCGAGAGCCTGTCGGATGGTGAATCCAGCCCGCCATTGTATGCTCCTGAACGCCGCAGGTAGTGTAAAAAGCAGGAATGAAAAAACACGCAGGCTGCTAGTATGAGGTTTCCATTCAACTTCACTCGATTCAAGAAGAACTCATGATTCACGTCGTCGCGATACTCACCGCAAAGCCGGGAAAAGGCCCGCAGTTATTGGCAGCGCTTTCCCAAGTGGTACCTCAGGTTCATGCAGAGCAGGGCTGCATCGAATACCAGCCTGTCACCGACGCAGAAAGCGCAGGCCCCTCGCAGGACAAGATTGGCCCTGATTCGCTGGTTGTGATCGAAAAATGGGAAACCATTGACGATCTCAGGGCGCATTCCGCATCTGCGCATATGGCGGAATTCGGCAAAGCGGCAGCAGATCTGATTGCCGGCAAGACAGTCCACGTTCTGGACTGAGGCGCAGGGCCGTTTTCAAGGGAACATGAAGTGCAGAGCGGTATCTGGTTCTCACAGCGGTCATCTGGACCAATCGTATTTCCTGCTCTACGCCTTCCCCCTCTGATTGAAGGGGCTCTTTCTACAGCCATTACATGAAGTGATTGGCTTTTTCGGCACGCGTGTCTTGTCAATAGCGACAAGGCGCGCTAGTTTGCCGAGTCATCAGGAATCCAGATTACCAAGGAATGGGTAACGACAATGGAATGGACTCGTGCCAATTGGCGCCTAGCTCTGGCTGTGCTTATCGTTTCGCTTGTCTCGAGTGTCTCCAGGGCAGGCAGCACCTCACTTGAATGCCCCATCGAATCCTCCAGCGGCCAGCCTGCCTGTGGCAGCAGCGTGGATGTGGGAAGCAACGCGCCAGATGAATCGCGTTCGCAGCATGTCGGCAATCCGATCGATGTGGTGTCTGGAAACAAATACCAGAACGAAACCGACATCCAGTTGGGTGGATCGCGTCTGTCTCTGGTACGGCACTACAACAGTTCTCAGGCCGCAGTCAATCTTGGCCTGGGCAACGGTTGGCGTCATACCTACTCGGTCGTGCTGTCTGCCGATGGTGAGGATGTCCGCCGGATACATCAATCCGATGGCCGTCTGATCGAATTTCATCGTCAGGGTGAGCAGTTCAGATCGAGCACCGACTCTGATGGGTATGTCATTGAATCAAGCAACAATCGATTCTACTGGTACGTGCCCGATGGACGGCGATTCTCGTTTCACGGATCGTTTCTGACCGGTATTTCGTTTGCCGATGGTGAACATCTGAGCTTGATGTATCGGGCGATGCGGCTGCACTCGGTTACCGACGATCTTGGGCGAAGCCTGATATTTCACTATACGCAGGGTGAGAAAGGTTTGCCTTCCTATGATTCCTCTCCGAACGGTTCTGCTTCGGGTCATCTGGAGCGCGTCAGCCTGCCAGGGGGCGAGTCGGTTCGATACCGGTACTCCAGGGATCAGAATCTTGTCTCGGTGATTTATCCGCTGGGAATACAGCGCCATTCAGAGCGCCGCTATCAATACCGCGATAGACAAAATCGCGCCTTACTGACGGAACGCGTTAACGGCGCGGGTAGGATCCTCGCGAGGTGGAGCTACGATGATCTGGGCCGCGCCGTCAGTTACAACCGTGGTGGTAATATCCGCTCGGACGGCAGTGACAGAAATCCCGTCACTCTCGAATTGCATTATTCATCCGACGGTGAAGAGGATTCCGGAACCACCCGTGTGACATTCGGCAATGGCGGGGAGCAATCATACCGTTGGCAGCTGAATGCCGCAGGGCAGGTGTCGGTCGTGGAACGGCTGGATACAAGCGCAGAAAGTACCGCGCAGACTGGTAGAGACAGTGCAGCCGACACCGTCATCAGGCGTGAATCAGTGCCGGGTACGCAGCGCTACCCACACGATGTGCTGACCGTACTGTCGTTGGATGCTATGGGCTACCCGGCATCCATAGAGTATATGCAGGAGCGAGATGCAAGCACACATGTTCTTGCTTCCGAGTACGACCAGACGGGTCGTCTTGTCGAGGTCGAATGGTTGAGTGGATCCATCGAGGGGTTCAATGATAATCAACCTTCTACACGAGATGATGTCATGCGCCATGTGCAGCAGAGCAAGGTGACTGGCGAGAATCGCAAGTCTGCAGTGGAAGCCCTCGTCGGTATCGGCTTGATTGAAGGCATGGCAGCGGAGTTTCTGAAGGCGACGAACAAGGAATTGTCAGTCGGCACTTCGATAACAGGACAGGAGCTGGACGAAGCCTGGTGGTCAGGAGCCATGGGCCTCGATGCATCGGGCTCAGCGCGAACGATGAAGACGTCCGATGAAACGGGCGACGAAGTGCCTTGTGTCGATCCGCTGAAGGATTGCGAATCGTTGCTCAGAACTCGTGACTATGCAGAGGTGGCGGAGTGTGCGTACGTTGATGCGGATTGTAGTACCCGGTTTGTGGAGGCGGATCTTGAGTCACTGAACTTGCAGATTGAGGATCTGCATGAAGGGTCGTTTCATGCGGAAATATTCTACGATAGTGACAATGATGAATACATCGTGACTTTTGCAGGAACGGACTTCACCAGTCCAGGAGATTGGATCTCCAATATCGAACAGGAGTTGGGTCTATCGGCATTTCAGTATGAGAAAGCAGTCGAATTGGCGACGAAGCTTCAGACGTTCAATGATGGACGGAATATAACGTACACAGGGCATTCGCTCGGTGGCGGGCTGGCCACAACCGCTGCGGCAGTGTCCGGCGCCAATGCCAATGTCTTCAACCCTGCGGCTCTGGACCCGGATTCTGCAAGCGATCTGTCTATTGATATCGAGGTGGCTCGAGAGAATACCCAGATATATAGTGTGAGAGGGGAGCTTTTAAGCGAGTTTCAAACGGGTGTAGGTTTTGCCAATGAAGCTGTTGGAAATCTGAATGTCCTGCCACGCCCGAATTTCGGTTGGGTACAAGACCACATGTCCGATAGCTCCATGCTGACGTACTCGCAAAGGCTATCCTTGGCGTTGCACGGTATGGATGCGGTCAACCAGTCAATTGCCGATCTCATTGAACTAAACCGATGTACATGAATATGAATTCTTGCAAATCACATTTAAAGTATTTCTTATGCAGCCGCATCTTCTCGGTATCAATGGCATTGACTCTGCTGGTGCTTATTGTTGCAAACTCTGGTGAAGTGGCCCATGCGAGGGAATATCCCGTGAAGGTTTCTTCGGCTTCAGAGTATGACGTCTCATTGAGAGAGAGACTTCTTGCAAATGATCTTGGAGGGTTCAAGCGCTTTCTGGATCAGGGAGCCGAACCCCTCGAGTGGTTGGATGACTCTCAATATGGTTGGGTTTTATGTGCATCGACAGAGCGTGGAAAAGAAGGTTTTCTTGAGGTGTTGATCGGGCGTGGATACGATGTCAATCATCGTCAGTCGAACATTGGCTCTGCCATTTCTCTGCCGATCAATTGTGCGATAAGGTTTCGCAATCTGGAAGCGATTCGACTGTTAATGGAAGCAGGCGCAGACCCTTCGCTGAGTACTTGTCCCACTTGCCGAATCAAGGAGTATCCGACCTCCCTGTCCCTGTCTGTCATGGTTCGAAAGTATGAGATTGCCGTTTATTTGCTGGACAAATCGCAGTACCCGGAGGAAGAACTCGAAAGTATCGTCAGCATGCTTGAGAGTTCGCCGGTCAATGAAGCCAGCAAGTGGAATGACTACAGACTTGAGCTCGCTGAACTACTCCGTCAGAGAGGCTACGAAGTCACTCCCTGGACCAGGAACAAGGAAGTCGAGTAATGACACCGTGTTCGCTATTGATTGATTTTCCTGAGCAGGGCAGGAATACAGGAGGGCACCGATTACCGTTTGACTCACGGGCTAGTCCGGGTAAGTTCAATCGGACGTCTCTCTGGATGAATCAGCGCGTAATCATGGGTGCTTCGATATTCCGGCAATGCACATGGCTGCCGATGACTGGGCGTTGAGAATCAAAGATCAGTTGGAGCACATCTGCTTCGCGGAATGGCTACCCTTTTCCAGCATCGCGTTTCTTGATCCATGAAATCCCTTTGATGCACAGAGCTGCCAGCAAGGCTAGTAACGATATCGTCACCGTTAGCGACTTTACCAACGTCCATGTGCTCGCGATGGATACCATGGGTTCGGTAAGCTGTTCAGCCTCTATCTGCAGCATGGCGGCCACCGCATTATTCTCGAGGTGGTCGAGAACGCCCCCAGCGATTGCGAAAGAGGCCAATACCCAACCCAGGTATCCTCGCACAAGACGGACAAGGGCGATAGCGACCGTTATCGAGAATAGTGTGGGATAGAAGAAGTCAAGGAGCTGCTGAGTATTCAAATAGAAGTCGCGACCGCCGGCAGTGATATTGGCAAGGAACGCCTGAGCCTCGTCAAAGCTGTATCCGCCTGGGCGCAAGTCAAAGGGAACCTCGCCATCAGACATTTCACTGACCAGTGGGAGAGACCAGGCGACCATGATCAGGTAGTTGCATACCGTTGCGGCAACAAGACACCAGTAGATCTTCCATCCCTTGCTTATGCTAGCCGACACTCAATGCTCTCTGGAACACATCTTTCTGGCCAGGTCCTGACGTGGGATCATGTGCGTGCCCGCCTGTTTCCATAATTCGCGGCCGTCGTTCTCCATGAAGTCGAGCTGTTGCTGCTGGCGAGAGGTGTCAGTGTCCACGCGTTTTCGAATGATGTAGCGCACGTCTCCGCGGGGTCCGAAGATGATGGTAGAACCTCCGAAGAAACTGAATGATCGTCCATCGGGAAGCTTGACGTAGCGATGCTGTACCACTTCAGCCACTGTGTCGAAGGTGACTTCCTGATGTACGCCGACGCGCCGGGCTGAGCGTACAGATTCGACCAATGGCAGGTCGTATCCGCCGTTCTTGAACTCCGCCGAACCAGGTGCAACCAGGCCAAATTCTCGCGCAAGCTTTGGCTGGCTGACCAATCTGCCCAGTGCACCGGCCTGACGGCGCATCTCGAGCACACTGACCGGCTTGGCAGGGTCGCCATCGAATTCCATGCTGGAAAAGCTCAACTCCGGTACATGGGGGATCGATATGCCGGGTGAGCCCCAAAGCAAAGCATCTTCGGTCATGGCTGTCGTACCTTCACCGAACATGCCGCGCTCCCCGAATGTCTTGATGAGGGCTTCGCGATAGCCCAGCTTGTCATCGGGTACGACATCGTGGTCTGCGGTAATCAGAGCGCGAAGATAGTCACCGAACCGCAAGTCCACGGGAGGGCAGTAGTCAATCGCACGAATACAGATGCGCAAAAACTGATCGGCAATGCGTCTGACTTCGTCAACCAGAATCTCCTGTAGTTCGCGGGACAGATCGCCAGGTGGCAATTGACCAGTGCCGGCCGTGGCCAGTTTCAGATAGCGCTTTGAACGCCGTTCGTAGACCAGTAGAAAAGCGGCAAACACCGCTCTGGCCAGAACTCTCCCCAGTCCGTGCGCATGAGTGCCTGCTTCCTCGTAGCGTAGAACGTGGTCCGCGGTTTCGGTTTTCTGAGCAGCGTCCGCGAAGTCATCCGGCAGGTCTATCAAGGTACGCAGGGCCTGCCCATCGCTGTTGATACCGCGACCGAATTCCTGTGCAATATCAACCAGAACATCTGCCTTGCGCAGATCACCGCGGGACTTGCAGACGGCATTGGTCACGACGTCCTTGATCGTGAAATGCTGGAATACAGCCACCACGTCGGCAAAGGCTTCATGAAATGCCAGCACGTCGGGGTGGCTGGGGATCATGAAGTGGGCACGCAGCCCGTCCAGCAGGGCGTGACTGGTTTCATGCACGATGACATCGTGCGAGACGCTGGTGAAGACGTAGCCAACGCCTTCCTGAACCACGGGAGTAGAGTGTCGGGCCTTGAAGTAGCCGAAGATGATTTCCCCCGATCCGCGGTCGTACCAGGCATTGGCTTCTTCAGCGCCGTGTGGGCGCAACAGCAATCGGTTGCGGGGCCCATCACCGTCATCTCTGCAACGGGGGAATGGCCAGGCTACATGACGGCCAAGCGCCTGACGGAATTTGTCGTAGGTCGCCATGGCCACGGCGTAGACCATCTGTTGATGAAACCTTGGATCGGACAGGGAGGGGTTGTAGCCGTCCTGCATGACCACATGCGTGTTCTCCAGATCCGCCATACTCCATGTCTGATCACCCAGGCCTCGGTTGCATACCTCCATGACAGAGCCGATGGGGCCGGATTCCAGCGGCTCATACGGCACCTTGTACACCGCGATGCCGCTGTCGGAGCGACTGATGCCGGGATTGATGGAAAAGACCTTGAGCCGACGATACAAGGGTTCATCAGAACGCCTCTCGTGTAATCGAGTGCACCAGGCCAGCGCGATCCGATAGCTCAGGCGGTAGAGCTCGCTTTCACCGGGTTGGTGATCCTTGGAAACATCGCTTGCCGCTTTGTCGCCCACGCGCGTACGCTGCGACTGCGACTGCGACTGCGACTGCGACTGCGACTGCGACTGCGACTGCGACTGCGATTCTGTCTTGGACTCGGCAGGGCGAGACCTTTCTCGCGTCCCCGTTTTACTCAACGCCGATGTTTTTCTGGTTCGTGAGGAGGCAGTTGTGGTCTTCTTTTTCTTCTTGCTGCCCGCCTTCGTCCGAGACGTGCCGGAAGTCGTCGCTTTCTTTTCCAGCAGGTCGTCATCACTCATCGACAGGGTTCTCCAGTTCCATGCTCGCGGGTGACTGGACCTGCGTATCCTTGTGAGCAGCGGGCTCTGCCGGCTGTTGCTCCAGGAAACTTCGCTTGCGTGCCTCCGGGTCACAGTGTATTTCCGGATTCTGGCGAGGCATATGGCCGAATGCCAGCAACACCTGATCCAGGAAGTCTGTATTGCTCAGTCCCTTGGTGCCCTGGGCCAGTATGCGAGTTGCAATACGCGTGAAGTCGCCTTGTTGATCGCTTTCGTAGGCCAATTCGGTGGAGCGACAGGCGCTGAACAGAACGTCTCGTTGCCTGCTGGGTGAGCGCGAAACGGTTTTCCGAATCTTCTTGATGCGTTTGCGGTAGACCTTTTCCATGTGCTCATTGGGAGCCAGAAAGCGAGAACGAACGTCTCGACGGGTCGACTTGTCTGTCATTCTCAATGCCATGCGCGTGGCGGAGCCGGAGTGGCAGCAATCGAAAAAGCAGGTCATGGATACACCTTGCGGCAAACCTTCGATGAGCACCCTGAGTTCGTCATCGATCACCAGGCCATCGTCTGCAAAATCGCAATCAACCGCACACAGGCATTCGTCCAGCGCCGGAGAATCGCCCTGACCCTCGTCTCCGTCAAGATCCTTGAACTGTGTTCCATGTCCTGCGAATTGCAACACAAGATGATCACCGGCACGACTGGAACTGATCAGTTGGCTGACGCGCTCTCGTATCCGGTTGGCGGTGGCTTCCTCATTCGTAAGCAGATCCACATCGTAGCCGAGGGTGCTCAGCGTCTTTCGCCACAACCTGGCATCGGCAACGCAGCCGGACAGGGGGCTGCGCTTGTAGCCGTCTATGCCGATGCACAGTGCAAGGCGGCGTTCAATCCCCGAGCTCGGCTGCGCGGTGGAAGACAAGGTGTCCTGAGAATACTTAGTTTTGTCGCCTGCAGTATCGTTTCCAGACTTCCCGGACTTCCCGGACTTCCCGGACTTCTCGGACTTCTCGGACTTCTCGGACTTCTCGGACTTCTTGGACTTCTTGGACTTCTCGGGCTTCTCGGGCTTCTCGGGCTTCTCGGGCTTCTCGGGCTTCCCGGACTTCTCGACCTTCTCGGCCTTATCAGATTTCTTCCTCTGTTTTTCAGCCTCCTCTTTCATGGCTTTCTTGCGAAGTTCCTTCTCCCGCTTTTCCTGTTTCTTTCGGTTTTTCTTGTCTGCCTTTGACGGTTGAGATTCATCGTCCTGTAGCGAATCGGATTCCGCTGAGGGTAAATGAGCATCAGATACCTGCGAAGGCGACGGGCCGGAAGAGTGCTTTTCACTCACGTCAGCTTTTGCTGCTGTATTCGGAGTTGTAATATGGTTGATGACGGTCTGAGGTGGCGCCATCTTCGACAGGTATTCCAGGTTCTCAGGCCAATCGAACTGATCGCTCCAGAACTCGTTGTCACCCCGTGTGTCTTCAGCAGGGAACGGCTCTATCGCCTCGCCATGTCGCAGGTCGAGCATACGGCGTAGCACACTTTCCATGGTTTGAGCGTCTTCGTCGAAGCCACCGTGCGTCAGTGCGGTAGAGCCATTGCCCGACTGCGAGTCGCGTGTCGGAGACCAGATGACTTGCGCCACTCGAGAAGGCGAGCCATGCAGCCCGAACAGGCGGCGGGTGTCTGGGTCGCGACGCAGGGATTCTTCGAGACCGAGAATATCGGTGTCGTCTGCATCCTCCAGAGCTCTGGATACCAGATACAGCAGGGATTTCTGATAGATCGACGCCACCGAGTCAGCCTTCTCTCGTTGCTTGTTCATGGTGAACAGGGTCAGGGAGTCGATGGCACGCCCCAGCAGAGGTGCCAGATTCTGTTTGAACAGGTCGTTCCGTACAGCAGGTGCGAGGAAGTGCACCGTCGTGATGGGCACATCGCGTTGTGTCAATTGAGGGAGAAAATGCGAATGGAAGATGCTACCGGCACTGTGGCCGACAGCGTGCACATGCAACTGGTCAGAATGATCGGCAAACAGCCTGGCCATCTTGTCCGCAACGTAGTCGGCGGCATTGCCAGGGTGGCTCGCCAACTCGGCGCTGGTCTTCATGCCGCTCCAGATCAGCCGTCCACCGCCTGCACGGGAGAGCTCTTCGATGACCTTGTCGGTGACATTATCTGTCAGCCAGTCCAGCATGCCTCGGGTATCAGGCACCCGACTTCGAGTCATGGCCTCTTCCACCAGTTGGCGCACTGTCTCGGCAAAACCTGTTTCCCAGATGAAGAACAATGGGTATACGCCGTTGGCCCGCCAGAAGGGCAGTTGTCTGATAGCCCCCAACAGCGCGTTTTTCTCTGATACCAGGCCGCCGTGGGCATAGAACAGCAACTGCGCCTTGCGGTTTTCGGTATTGGCAGCTTCAATCTCCCGGGGAAGCAGTTCGCCGAACAGGCGATCCACATCCTGGCGCGTAGTCTCCAGGCGTCCGCTGTCCGAGAAACGGCCTCGCTCAAGGTTGACGGTATGGGCGCTGAGTTCCTCGAGTATCTCGATCGTCAGCTCGCGGCTGCCGCGTGGGGCAGCGCGTGAGCGGCTATCGGGCAAAGGGGTATCGCCCTCATGTTCAGCGTCCGACATGTCGTCTGCCTGTACCGCGTCGGGGTTCATGCCTCGCATCAGTTCATAGGCGCGAGTGGCTCGGCCCGGAAAGGGGATGTCCGCGCTTCGACTCTGTTGTGACACGAGTTGGAAGTCACTGATCTGTTCGATCCATTGCGCCTTGTCCGTACTGGCACCGGGGCAGCTCTTGGACGACATCTCGTTGTGGAACCGCAAGGCATGGGCTGGCAGATCGAAACGGTGCTGTACCGACTTGATCACGGCAAGGGTGGCCTTGAGTTGCTCGCAGGTGAGTTGCTCTTCGCCTTCGTCAAAATTGCCGATCATCTCGATCATGAAGGGGCCAGCGTGGCTGTTGCCGTTGAACCCTCTTGCGCTGGCCGGTGCCCAGTTGAAGTTGCGGCACAGCCAGATGCTGCCGTTGGGTGCGACCGTGACGTGCTGGCCGATATCGCTCCAGCCGTTGGTTTGCGTGTGGTAACGCCACATGCCCTCGATGGTGGCCAGACCCTTGTAATCAGACTGGCGCGGTCGCCAGGTGTGGTGCAGGTGGACCTCGGTGATCTGCCGGGAAAACGGGTAGGTCGATACGATGTCCTGGATTTCGTGCAGATTCGCGGACTTGAACTCTCTCGCCATGATCTCTGACTCCCGGTGATGACAAGGCGCTTGTACTCACCCTAAAGCTTGCAAGGCCAATCCGGTCCGTGGTTCAGCGGCTGGCATCGTCTGAAGGTGCGGAGTGACGCTTCCTGCGTGGCAGCCGCATCAACGGTGTCATAGGTGGTTTTCATGCCTGAAAGCTACTGCGCTGGCAGCGATCACGGGCAACGAACAGACAATGCCGATTCATTAAAGCACTTTGAGGGTTCACCGAGAGGCTGATTCAAGCCAACTAGCTGATAGTTCAGTCAAACTTGTGCAGTGACGACGAAGGCTTGACGGTTTTGCCTGTCGGTGTCGTGCAATTGACGCAATGTCGATAGACTGTAGCCTTTCGCGTGTCGGCATTGGCTCATGCTGGCAGACTCTTCGATACCCAGCTGATCACCAAACATGGTCCGTTACAAAGCCTTTGCAAAAGAACTGGCCCTGTTGATCGAATCAGGTGAGTTGCGTCCGGGGCAACGTCTACCGTCTCTGCGCGAGAGTAGTCGACGCCGGGGTTTGAGCGTATCCACCGTACTGAAAGCCTATCATCTGCTCGAGTTGCAAGGTCTGGTGCAGGCGCGTGAACGCTCGGGCTTTCATGTCAGTCTGCGGGCAGATAGATACCCGCAATTGCCGGTGTCATCGCAGCCCCGACTCGATACCGTTGACGTGGGGAAAAGCGAACTGATCGCTCAGGTACTGCATGCGCAGAAGAGCGAGCAGATGGTGCCCATGGGGTCTGCCTTTCCCGATCCGAAGCTGTTTCCGTTCAGACGATTATCACAGTCCCTGAGTCGCAGCATGCGGCATCTGCCACCGGAAAAGGCCGTGATGGATATCACGCCGGGTAACCCGGAGTTGCTGCGACAGGTCGCGCTGCGTTATCACCTGCAGGGGTATGAGCTGGACAGGCAGGAAATCGTGGTAACCCATGGTGCCATGGAGGCGCTCAATCTGTGTTTGCAGGCCGTCACTCAGCCGGGCGATGCCGTGGTGATCGAATCGCCCAGTTTCTATGTGTGCCTGCAGGCTCTTGAGCGGCTCGGTCTGCGGGCGATTGAGGTCGCGACAGATCCGGTAGAAGGCATGAACCTCGGTGCATTGGAGCGGGCCATCGTTCATCATCGACCCGCCGCGATCTGGTTGATGAGCAATTTCCAGAACCCCCTGGGCAGCCTCATGCCGGAGGCTCGAAAGCGGGCACTGGCGGAGCTTCTCTCCCGGCATCAGTTGCCGTTGATAGAAGACGATGTGTATGGCGAACTGTACTTTGGTGAGAATCGCCCACCGCCCGTCAAGGCCTTCGACCGCGATGGACTGGTGTTGCATTGCAGCTCATTTTCGAAATGCCTCGCGCCGGGCTATCGCATTGGTTGGGCTGCCGCCGGAAGGTACTGGCAGCAGGTGCAAACGCTGCAGCTGGGCACCAGTCTGTCTGCGGCTGTACCCTCCCAACTGGCTATCGCGGATTATCTGGACACCGGCGCCTTCGACAAACACCTCAAGGGGCTGCGTCGTGAACTGGAGCACCGCAGGGATGCCATTCTGGGGTGTGTTCAACAGCATTTTCCGGCGCAATGCCGGGTCACCCAGCCGCAGGGCGGCTACTTCCTGTGGTTGGAGCTACCGCCTGGGCATGACAGCTTTCGCCTCTATCAGGCCGCCTTGCAGCAGGGTGTCAGTATCGCGCCGGGCAGTATGTTCAATGTGCGTGACGACATATCCCGGGGGGTGCGGTTGAACTACGGCTATCCATCGATCGAGGATACCGAGCGTGCGATGAAGCTACTGGCTCGCCTGCTGCCGTTGAGTGAGCATTGAGCATTGAGCACGAAGCACCGTGCAGTAACCAGTAACCAGTAAGCAGTAAGCAGTAAGCAGTAAGCAGTAAGCAGTAAGCAGTAAGCAGTAAGCAGTAAGCAGTAAGCAGTAAGCAGAAATCGGCAATCAGAAACCAGAAATCAGCGATCAGCGATCAGCGATCAGCGATCAGCGATCAGAAACCAGAAACCAGAAACCAGAAACCAGAAACCAGAAACCGGTAATCGGTAATCGGTAATCGGTACTCGGTACTCGGTACTCGGTACTCGGTACTCGGTACTCGGTAATCAGTAGCCGACTACTGCCAACTGTTATGTTTTTTCAGATCCTGTCTGTTCCTGTACGGCGGGCTTGTGCAGGGGGATAATCCTCGGATGAACAGGAAACGATCAAGAAGTCGAGTCAGCCGCTTATTCCCGGCGATGCTGACCTGCGCCATCGCCGCGCCGTGTGCTGCCAGTGATGCCAGCGATGCCATGAGGGATCGCCTGCAGGCTTGCGATGCCTGCCATGCCAAGGCCGTGGCGTCGCCGGAGGAGGAGATCTACTACCCGCCGATCAATGGCAAACCGGTCGAGTATCTGTACCAGCAGTTACTCAATTTCAAGGAGGGACGTCGCGTCAATCTGGTCATGAGCCGGATGCTTGCCTATCTCAGTTCCGACTACCTTCACGAGATTGCTGACTGGTATTCCCGCCAGCCTCCAGCTCATACAGCGCCAGCGACGGATGAGCCGGTGGTGACGGATCCAGAGCGAGCAGCACGTGCTCGCGTACTGGTGCAGACAGGAGAGGGTTCCCTGGCGGCTTGTACGGCCTGTCATGGTGGAGATCTGAAAGGGGATGGCGTTGCCATACCCGGCCTGCGGGGCTTGAGTGCTCACTACCTGTCTGCGCAACTGGGTGCCTGGAAGGCGGGCACACGGCAGGCACGTGAGCCTGACTGCATGGCCGAGGTGGCGCGAGCGCTCAGCGGTGCGGATGTCGATATCGTCGCTCAGTGGATTGCCTCCGCTCGGGATGAGGATTTGACGGCGAGCAAGGTGGATACGACGAATCTGCCTCACGAGTGCGGGGCGGTTCAATGAGAATGCTGACAGGTGAGACCAGCCAGCGAGCGATACGTCTACCACTCTACACACTGTTGTTGATGATGCTGGCTACCATGGTGGCGTGTTCAGAGTCGGGCGATGACGAGGCCATCGTCAGTCCCCTGCCAGACAGGTTCGGCAGTGTTGTCGAACGCGGGGAGTATCTGGCCAGAGCGGGTGACTGTGTGGCCTGTCATACGGAGGCTGGTCAGCCCGAGTTCAGTGGCGGCAAGGCCATACCGACACCGTTCGGCAATATCTATAGTAGTAATCTCACCAGTGATAGCCGAACCGGGCTGGGGCAGTGGAACGCCGATGACTTCTGGCAGGCCTTGCATCATGGAAAATCTCGTGACGGACGCAGCCTCTATCCAGCCTTCCCGTATCCGAGTTACAGCCACATGACCCGAGACGACAGCGATGCCTTGTTTGCCTATCTGCAAAGCGTGCCCGCTGTGGATCGACAGCCGCCTGCGCACGAGTTGGGATTTCCCTACAACACACAGTTGGCCCTGAATGCCTGGCGTCTGCTGTTCTTCAGACCTGAAGTGTTCGAGGCAGAGCCTGCGCAATCGGAGCGCTGGAATCGAGGTGCGTATCTGGTGACGGGGCCGGGTCATTGCTCCGCCTGCCATACACCCCGTGGGCGATTCGGAAACAGTCAGTCCGATCATGACCTCGCCGGTGCGCATATCGAGGGTCTGAATTGGGATGCGCTGTCGCTCAGGCGAGGCAGTCTGCCGCAAGAGGATAGAGATGCCCTCATAGAATTGCTGAAACGCGGAGACAACGAACGCGATGTACTTTCCGGCCCGATGGCCGAAGTGGTACTGCACAGCTTGCAGCATCTGGACAGGGATGACCTTGGGGCCATGGTGGACTATCTGTCGAGTCTGCCTGCTGCAGAGACACCGGTTTCACCGCAGTTCAGCGTCAATGCCAGCTACGCCGAAGAACTCTATCAGTCAGGTGAGCAGATATACGGAGAGCACTGTGCAGATTGCCATGGTGATACTGGCCTCGGAGAGCCCTACCGATATCCTGCCCTGGCTGGTAATGATGGTGTGACGGCTGCATCGCCAACCAATGCCATTCGTTCGCTGATGGATGGTGGTTTCGGTGCCAGCACCGAGGAGAGGCCGCGGCCGTATGGCATGCCTCCGTTTGCTCATCAGCTGGATGATCAGCAGGCAGCCGCTGTGCTGACTTATATTCGGCGTAGCTGGGGCAATCAGGCGGGTCCCGTTTCACCGGAGACCTTGCGAAGGAACTGATCGGGCGGCGAGGAGCTCAATGCTCAGGGAGCCGGAAGACTTTGCCCAGGAAAGCCAGGTTGAAATGGAGCCCTGGATCAAGGGCCTTGGGAAAGAACCGAGCAGGACTCTGGCCCCGGCAGCAAGCGATAAATGGCTTTGATTGCTGCCGGAGCCGTTTTTCTGCAACGCGGCTCGCGTCAGTAGACCATGGGGAAGCGGTAGTAGTCGCTGAGTCTTGATATGTAGCTGGTTTCAATGGCCTTGAGACTGCTGAGTTCGGGACTGTTTTCGATCGTCTCCTTGTCCATTTCGACGGTCAGCTCACGATCCTGCCAGGATATTCTGTCAATGGAGCGTGGAGAGATGACAACAGTCCTGCCGGGAAGCCATTTTCCGGTATCCACAGCGAGCAATTCGACAGTCCATTGCTCCGTGTTGATGACGAGATCGGATAAGGAACCGAGGTTGCCATCACTGGCGTGAATGGTGTATCCCTCGATCTCGCCGGCGCTGCGAAGGTGTCGGTCAGCTTGCTCACGCGCCAGTTTTTCCAGTTCCTTCTCGGCACCGACCGGTTCGCCCGGTTTCTCGATCAGTGTGGTCGGCAACATCAATCCCACATAGCCTGGAAACAGCAAGGTGTTGTGGCTGGCAGCAACGTAGCTGAACTCATTGTGATGTTGCTCACCCACGGGCGGATGTTCACTGGCAGCGGGTGCGTTCTCGACATCCTTCTTGCTCAGTGCGACGTGAAAGCTAGCTTCCTTTGGGGAAATGCTGGTGATCTGCTCACTGCTGATCAGGATCTTGTTGGAAGAGAACCAGCTACCTGTCTCTACAACGAACCATTTGATCTTCCATGTCTCATCGTCCAGATAGACGTCGTGCAACTGGCCGATGGAGTCTGAACCGCCTTTGACGTCATAGTGTCGCAAGTCGGAAAATATACAGTAGGTCATACTCGTCCCCTGCAAGATGAGTGAGGATTCCAGTTGTACGCGCCTGCACTGTGCAAGTGTTACCGATGTAAGAAATGCGGCTGTTTTTCAGCGGGTTTTCTGATTTTTCGCAATAAATTATCACCATCGTCCAGGCGACAGGCGACAGGCGACAGGCGACAGGCGACAGGCGACAGGCGACAGGGCGATACAGCGCCCGTTACCGTTGATCAGTCGAGCTTGTTTGTCAGGGCGACCGGATTCAGTATCTGCGTCAGTTGATCTCTCGACAGGTCTGTCAGCTCTTCGGCCACCTCGAGAACTGGTCTGCCTTCGGCGTAGGCCTTCTTGGCAATCTCGGCAGCCTTCAGGTAACCAATGTAGGGGTTCAGCGCCGTCGCCAGTATGGGATTTCGGTGCAGTGCAGATTCTATCGTCTCGTGATTGACGGTAAAGCCTGCAATGGCCTTGTCACCCAGCAGTCTTGCGGCATTACCTAGCAACTCAATGCTGTCGAGTAAACGGTAGGCGACCAGTGGCAGCATGACATTCAGCTCGAAGTTGCCGGACTGGCCTGCCAGCGCGATCGTGGCATCGTTGCCGATGACCTGGGCGGCCACCATGGCAGTCGATTCGGGGATCACCGGGTTGACCTTGCCGGGCATGATCGAGGACCCGGGTTGTAGTTCGGGTAAACGAATTTCCGCCAGGCCTGCCAGGGGGCCAGAATTCATCCAGCGTAGATCGTTGCTGATTTTCATAAGGCTGACTGCCGAGGTCTTCAGGCAGCCGGACAAGGCAACCGCCACATCCTGTGAGCTCATTGCCGCGAAGGGATTTATGGAAGGCATGAAGTCGACCGGGTAGTCAGCGCTCAGGTAACGGCAGGCGGTGGCTGCGAATTCCGGTGGCGCATTGACGCCCGTACCCACGGCAGTTCCACCCAGAGCCAGTTGCTGCAATTCAGGTTCAATGGCTTTCAGGCGGATGATGTTGTCTCTGATCTGTGTCGACCAACCACTGAGTACCTGCCCGAATGTGATCGGCATGGCATCCATCAGGTGGGTACGTCCGGTCTTGCACACATCGGCCAGTTCGGTTGCCCTGGCCATGATGCTATCGTCCAGATGCTGCAGCGCAGGCAACAGGTGTTCGTGCACCGCCAATGCTGCACTCACATGGATGCTGGAAGGGATGACATCGTTGCTGCTCTGGCTGCAATTGACATGATCGTTCGGGCGTAGTTCCACCTCATCCATACGGCTGCCAAGCGCGGCGATGACCTCGTTGGCATTCATGTTGGTACTGGTGCCAGAGCCTGTCTGAAAGACATCCACCGGAAAGTGTTGCATCAGGTTCTCATCGGACAGCAAGTGATCGCAGGCTGTAACGATGGCTTCGGCCTCGGCCGATGACAGGCTTTCCAGATCGCGATTGGCTTGGGCTGCAGCCTTCTTGATGGTCAGCAGAGCCTTGATGAATCGTGTCGGCATTCGCTGCTGGCTGACCGGGAAGTTCATCACGGCCCGTTGAGTCTGAGCGCCATAGAGAGCATCGGCGGGTACGTCCACCTTGCCCATGCTGTCCTGCTCGGTACGTGTCGTAGTCATGACCTTGCTATCCGTTTGCTGTTGCTCCACTGATACCGCAACAGCGTATCAAAACGCGGATTGCGCCCTGAGGTTATTGCCTGATTGACACGGTTCGGAGCGGGGTGACGTGCTGTGTGTGAGGGTGGATGAGGGTAGCTCTTCATCACTTGATGTGAACAGGGCTTGAGTCGGAATCGTCATTCGTCTGGCCGAGGGCGCCTGGCTGGGTACCAACTCTTCACTCGCTTGTGTGAAGGGCGCTTGAGTCAAACACTTCTCGTCGCATGGATCGAGGGTGCCATGGGCGAACTCATCATTCGCGCGTACAGATGGAATTCGAGGTGGCTTCTCAGTCAACCCTTGAAACAACTTCGGCCCTGAAATCAATGGAGTACTAGGTACCCGTCTGCCTTTTCTGCTCGCCCGTCAGGTGGCCTTCGGGTGAAGAGTCAGACTGGTGCAAGACGGCCCTGTCTCTGCCTTGCGACTTGGCCTGGTACAGGGCCTGATCTGCGCGGATGACGATGTCATCGACACTGATATCGTCCACAGCTTCGGCAATACCCACACTCATTGAAAGATGCTTGTCGTCACCGATCACGATGCGATCTTCAGTGCGTAACCGAAGCAACAGATTGTTGATGGTGTCATGCGCGTCGTGTCCGGCGGTATTGGTCAGCACGATCATGAATTCCTCACCGCCCCAGCGAGCAACGCAATCGGTCTTGCGTACTGATCGTTTCAGAAAATCCGCAAAGTTGACCAGTATGGTGTCGCCGGCATCATGGCCATGGATGTCGTTGATGCTCTTGAAGTGGTCCAGATCGCAGAGGCAGACGCAGTAGGCAATATGATTGCGATGCCGGTTGGCCTCGGTGTTTCTGAGAAATTCGAGGATATGGCGACGGTTGTAGAGGTGGGTGAGTTCGTCCGTGCGGGCGTGTTCACGCAGGATACGACTCTGCACGGAGAACATGTGCCGTACCAGCATGCCAGCCAGGATCATCGAGAAGCCGGAGACCAGAATGTTCATGAAGAACAAGCCGTCGACCAACTGCTTCGAATACTCGGCCGTGCGATCAGTGGTGATGAAGGTGCTCAGACTGCCGAACAGCAGTATGGTCAGGATACTGATGAACGCCGAGTATTTGAATTTGAGATTGGGGTTGAGGGCGATGAGTATCGTGACGGGCCACAGATAGAAATGAAATCCGAACTGGGGACCGAGGATGGCCGTTGCCAGAATTGCGTGCAATAGCGATTCGACAGTGGCCAGGTGAACCGCAAGACCGGACCTGTGTGTGAAGGCAAGCCAGATGATCAGGCACCACCAGGCGCAGCTCAGCACATTGATGGCGACCAGTAACGGCAGCGCCAGTATCGAGAACACGATACAGAATGCGATATGGATGCACAGCCCGCACAGGCCGGATACGACGACCAAGGTGTCTGGCCCCTGGTCCAGCAGTTCAATCAGGGAGAAGCGCTTTTTTTGGCTGGGTAAAGTCAGCATCTGGAATGGTGTGTGTCTGACTCTCGCAGATGGGTGTGTGCACAGGTATTCACTTGTGATCGGCAGCTGCTGAGGAATGATTAGCCCGCAGTCGTGCTATCTCTCCCATCTGCGAACCGCTCATTGTCCCGGGTTCGAAAATTGCTTGGTAGAGCGCCTGCCCGTTCTCCTGCGCCGTGATCGAAGGTGTTCGGGAGCGAGATAATGAGATGTGCAGTGAATGTCGACCTCAGGATCGCGAAACCAGTCTCGATTCTGTGAATGACTGCATCATCTGTCCGGACCTGGTGACCTGGAATTTTCGTCGTTCGAATCTAGTTATGAATATCAAGGACATAATGACCGAACGGGTAGCCACGGTAGAGATGGATGACCCTCTGAGCATCGTCAAGGAAGTCTTTGACAACTGCCAGTTCCATCATCTGCTGGTGGTGCATCGAGGGCTGCTCAGTGGCGTGGTGTCGGACCGGGACCTGCTCAGGGCGATCAGCCCGTATCTGGGAACCGTTGCCGAGAACCGACGGGACACCCAGACACTGTCCCAGCGGGTGCACCAGATAATGACTCGCAAGCCGGTCACGCTGGACGAAACGGCGAGTGTTGCCGATGCCATCGATGTCTTCAATACGGAGAGGATCTCCTGTATTCCCATCGTGGATGCCGAGAACAGGCCCATCGGCATCGTCAGCTGGCGAGACGTCATGAAGGTCGTCTGACCAGGGCACGGGCGGGGTAAGGGAGGTTTGTGTCGTGTTTTCCGTGATTTCGATGGGTTCCGTGTGGTCCATATTTGATGGGCGACTCTGCGGCTAGCGGCGATGGTCGGGTTGAAGAATCCGCGATGTAAGGGAGCAGCATAGGAACGTTATCGTTCTGTGCGTTCCCCAATTGCTCGTTGAAATCAGCCGTTTTCAACCACGGATTTTGCAGTGCAACATAATTGCGTTGCACTGCAAAATAGCGAATGCCATGACGTGTTTTCGGTCCGGATCCGCACGGCGAAAGTGATGACTGTGTGACATGAGAACCGATAACCAGGCCCAGGCTGGGACACCAGGTGCGTGCCGAGGCAGTATGCAGGTAGGATATGGGTGTCTGATACCAACCCGGCTGCATGAGAGCCTGTGAGAGACTTCCATGGAAATACCCGAGATCAGTGCCGTCGAGCTGTTTGATCCTTCTTCGCCGCGCTATGAGGCGAGTCTGGCCAGGGTGCGTACGGCAGCCGAGGACATCGGGTTCATGACTCTGACCGATACCTGTCTTGACGCAGCGGCGGTCCGGCGAGTGCTGGATACCTACCATGACTTCTTCAAGCTGTCGCCCGAGAAAAAAGCGCCTTACAACATGGCGAACACGGGGTCTAACCGGGGATGGGGGGCACCGGGTGCCGAGCAGGTTGATCCGTCAGCCAATCCGGATTTCAAGGAGGTCTTCGATTGCGGAACCGAGCTGCCTGCCGACGATCCGCTGGCCACGCATACCTACTATGCGCCGAACCTGTGGCCTACAGAGCCCGCAGGGTTTCGTGAAACGGTGACTGACTACTACCAGCGCGCCACCACCCTGTCCATCGATCTACTGAGTGCGATCGCCAGTGCCATCGGTGAACCCGCCGATTATTTCAGGAACAAGTTCGACAAGCCGATGGCCCTTCTCAGGGGCAATTACTATCCGGTCCGGCCCGATGAGGCCACAAAGCGGGACTTCGGCATTGCACCGCACACGGATTATGGGTGTCTGACCTTGTTGGCGATGGACGGGTCTGCGGGCCTGGAGGTCGAGGCTCGCTCGGGTGAGTGGGTACCGGTGACGGTTCAGCCCGGCACCTTCGTCATCAACTTTGGCGAGATGCTGCAGATGTGGAGCAGGGGACGAATCGTTGCCACCTCTCACCGGGTCATCGGAGGCTCGAACGAACGGCTGTCCATACCGTTCTTCTTCAACCCGCGGGTGGATGTGAATGTGGCGCCCTGGGGGAGCTCTGAGGTGATACTTGCCGGTGAGCATCTGTCTCGGCGTTACGACGAGACCTATGTCCACCGGCAGACTGACAAGGCCGCCGTCTAGCGACTGGCCCCGGGCGGGCTCTTACTCCAGCATCAGCGTACCGAATACGGAAGGATTTCGTTCCGCGACATCGGCGCTGCCGGTAGGCAGTTTCCAGGCCCAGCGAGCATTGCGATCACCACCACCATCGTCATCGTTGACGTGCAATTCGAAGCCGAAGGCTTCATCCGAGGAGATGCCGGCAGAATCGAGATCGATGCGCAGTTCATAGACATCCTGTTCGAACTGTCGTCGAATCGTGCCATCGGGTCCGATGCCCGGCCCCGTGGTGAAGTCGATCGACAGGGGCGCCGAGGAAGACTCTGCACCATCGACGGCTCCCGATGAAGTGGACTGCTTGTCTGCACCCGGCAACTGTAATGGAAACAGGCGGTTGAAATCGTTGCTGTCATAGACAATGGACTTGCTGTTGTCGCCATCGAGGAAGATCTGCAGGCTGTCGTCCTGCTCGATGTCGCTTCCCGAATCACGATTTCTGTCACCGTCGTCATCAACCAGGACCAGTACGTACAGGTAGGTGCCGTCGTGCATTGCGGCCCAACGTCGGCGGTCGGAACCGGCTGACTCGTTGGCGTCGTTGTCCACGATCAGCTGATCGATCACCAGCGGCGCACCGCTGATGTCGTTCTGAACGGCCGCGGCCCATTCACCAATCAGTTCGCCGTTGTCGCCCAGCAATTCCAGACCTTCACCATCGATTTCCGGTGCATCGCTGGCCGCGATGCGGGGAACGATGACATCCGCGACGACGGGGGTGGCATCGTTGTCGGTGTCCATATCCGTGTCGGTGTCTGTTCCAGTGTCAGTACCGGTATCTGTTCCAGTGTCAGTGCCAGTGTCTGTTCCAGTGTCTGTTCCAGTGTCTGTTCCGGTGTCTGTTCCGGTGTCTGTTCCGGTGTCAGTGCCGGTATCTGTTCCAGTGTCAGTGCCGGTATCTGTTCCGGTGTCAGTTCCGGTGTCAGTTCCGGTGTCAGTTCCGGTGTCAGTTCCGGAGTCAGTTCCGGTATCAGTACCAGCGTCTGTGCCAGTGTCAGTACCACCATCAGTACCGGTATCTGTACCAGCGTCAGTGCCAGTATCAGTACCACCATCAGTCCCGGTATCTGTTCCAGCGTCTGTGCCTGTATCTGTGCCAGTGTCAGTACCACCATCAGTCCCGGTATCAGTACCGGTTCCATTATCAGACTGGAAAGGGTTCGTGCCGTCCTGCCGTTCCTGCAGGTTGGTGCGGCCATCGTTGTCGGTGTCGATATTCGTGGAATATCCGCTGTCTTCGGTGCGCGTGATGGTGCCGTCGCTGGCCACTTCGAGAGTTCGCGTCCGTATCGCCAGCGCCACTTCACCCTGATCCAGGCGTTCGAACCAGGTCAGTGTTGTCTCATAGGTTCTACCGGGAGCCACGTTGATGGTGCCGGTCCATTCGTTGCCGGTGCCATTGGTCAGCGACACGACGGATCCGTTGGCAAACCGTATCTCCGGACGTAGATTGTCCTGATTCACGGCAGAGGCGTTCAGCAGTTCCTGGGGCAGGTCGATGGTGACGAGCGGTCTGGCGGGCAGGGTGGTTACCGTACCGCTATCAGAGCAGGCTGCCAGAACCGCGGAGCCGAGCAGGACGATGCTGGCATTGCACAGAGTGCGAACACGGGTATGCATGATGTTCTCTCTCATTGCAGTGAAAAGGTCAGAGGCACGACTTCGGAATCATCTCCGTCGTCACTCACCAGAGATGCCACAACCCCTACAGCGAGAACGCCGAGAGTGACCTGCACCCAGCGCCGTTTCAACAGCGGTATCCGGTTCTCCTGCGATGGCTCAGCAGGGGTGTTCTGGCTGGTCGAGATGGGTGTGCCCGAGGCGGCCAGTGTTCGCTGATACGGATCGAAGGCAAAGCCGCTGACGGTTCGATTGCCCGTGGCATCGATAGCCTGCACATAGTATTCGATGGTGCGCAGGTCGGTGAAGTCCGTGGGAATGGAGACGCTGTAGTAGCCCGTATCGCCCAGCGCTTCCATCGGCGCGGGAGTGAATGGCAGCTGCCCTTCGCGACGGTAGTAGAGGGTGACGCTGTCCAGCGCATTGTCTTCGGCCACCTGGGCCGTGAATACCTGGGTGCGATCAGCCACGCCCTCAGCGAGTTCTTCGAGCTCGATGACGGGAGCGGTGATGTCCACAGGCTGAGCGTGAACGAGACCGTTTGCGGACAACAACAGAAGGAGGCTCAACCAGACGAGGCGGACTCCGCGAAAATGAGAAACATCCAAGATGACTGACTCCAGGCGCAGTGGGGGGCAAGTATACGGAAGGTTGCGGGCCACGCCGTGATGCAGGCAGAGGTTCTCTGCATACAGTTAGGTAAGGGACGTGTATTTGAGAGTGAAATCTCGCCTTAACGTTCCGAAAGAGCCGGAATTACCGGCTAGACTACGGCTCGGCTTCAAGCAGACCAGCAGCCATGTTCAGCAGAAGGCTGGCGACAACGGCATGGGTGTCCGTTGATGGTCTCCCAGAAACGCAGCCATTCGGCGCGAAGAACCCCTTCAACGAGGTACTGGCATGAATCAAAATGAGGATGGGTTCACACAATTGTGGCCGACGCTGTTCCTGCAGCGTCTGATACCGTCGGCGGAGATTGCCAATCAGGCATTGCTGCAGTTCCTGATGAAGCAGGATGAATCCCAGGCACAGCTGACTACTGACTATCGTCAGCAGAATCTGTTCGAGCAGAGCCACCCGGCCTTGCAGTGGCTGCATCAATGCATCAACAAGAGCATTGCAGATTATCTGTCGAAGTCGGGCGTCAGCGTGAGCATTCAATGGCAATTGCAAGGCTGGGCCAACATCAATCGCCAGGGGGATTACCATGCGCTGCACAATCACCCGCACAGCTATCTCAGCGGCACCTACTATGTGTCCATGCCGGATCAGCCCGCATCGGCCGGGCAGCGCGATGATCTGAACCCTGGCGATATCTCCTTTTTCGATCCGCGCCCGCAAGCCAACATGATGGCCATCGCCGGTGATCCGCAGATAGACCCTGAACATCGTGTGACACCTGCCCCGGGCCTGCTGCTGCTCTGGCCATCATTCGTGCATCACGCGGTCCACCCCAATTTCGCCGAACAAGCGCGGGTCTCGGTGTCTTTCAATGTGGTGTTGCGGCGTAGCGATGCGCTGATACCAGAGCAATAGTGCCTCTGCCGTCATGAATCATGGCGGCAAGGGTGTGATTATCCGCTGCCAGGGGGAGGGCGACGATACCTGTTGTCATGTCGCATTGAAACTCGGGGAATGAAAGCTGCTTGATCAGTCGTTCATTGGCAGGCCATTTCCTGGCATGCCGGAGCTGGTCCATGAGTCCAACCCCCAAGTCCGCCTTGAATCTGCGCTATGTTCTGGGTTTCCCTCTGTATTTTCTGCAGATATTCTCCGGTGCAAAATCGTTCGAGAAGAATCCGCTGCTGGGCAGCCATTTTCTGAATGCGAATAATCTGCATGTAGGCAGAGTTTCTCTGGCGATGCGCATGGCCGAGTTTCGCCGCCGTCGTTTGCGGCCCCTGGTCACCGCCAAGCAGGCCGAAGCCTATGAGCGAGACGGCTATGTTCGCATCGATGATTTTCTGCCCGAGGCGCAGTTCCGGCAGTTGCTCGATGAAGTGCATGGCAGTGAATTCGAACGGGTGGATATGCGTCAGGGCGCAACGATTACGCGCCGCTCCATGATCGATGATAAAGATCTGGCGTCACGACCGGCCTTGCGCGCTGCTCGCGACAACCCTGAATTCATGGGCTTGATTCAGTATGTAGGCTCTCATGCAGGGCAAGCGCTGGTGACCTTGCAGACCGTACTGGCCAAGGCAAATGGCAACCCTGACCCGCAGAGCGATCTGCACAGCGATACCTTTCATCCTACGGCCAAAGCCTGGTTGTTTCTCACCGATGTGGGAGAGGAGGATGGGCCATTCTGTTATGTGGCCGGTTCTCACAAGATGACGGAACAGCGTTATGCCTGGGAGAAAGGCATTTCGACCTCGCTGGATTCGGTGGAGAATACCTATTCCAGGCGTGGCTCCCTTCGGCTATCACCCGACAAGCTTGCCGCGATGGGTTATCCGCAGCCGACTCGCATGGTGGTGAAGGCCAATACGCTGATTGTTGCCGACACCCATGGATTCCATGCGCGCTGTGCAAGTCCTGTGGACACGACACGTATCGAGATCTATGCATCGCTTCGGCGGGCACCGTACCTGCCCTTTGTGGCCGGATCGCTCGGTGGTCTGCATCTGGGCGCAGTGCCCTATGTCAGGCGGCGCGTGAATCGGCTGGTGGTGTCAGGCTTGAGGCGCATGCAGAAGCTGGGGCTTCGCGGTTGCCCCTGGCATTCGATTGGCGAAGGCAAGGTGGATGAGTGGACGCATGGGCAGTGACGAGCGTTGCTCACATCCAGACGAGCATGATCATCGGTACGGCAATACTGATGATGACCAGATCCAGTAGCAGTCCGACCTTCCAGTAGTCCTTGAAGGCATAGCCGCCCGGACCCATGACCAGCGTGTTCGATTGGTGGCCGATGGGGGTCAGATAGGGAGAGGCTGCGCCAATGGCCACCGCCATCAGAAAGGCGTCTACCGGCAGGTTCAGGCCGGTTGCCAGACTGAAGGCAATGGGTGCCATCAATACGGCGGTTGGCGTGTTGTGCACAAGATCCGAGAGCAGCATGGACACCGCCATGACCAGGGCCAGCATGGACCACAGAGGCAGGCCGTTGGATAGCTCGATGATGCCCTGGGCAAGGATATCGGTACCTCCTGTGGTCTGTAGAGCCTCGCCAATGGGTATCAGGAATCCGAGCAGCACGATGACCGGCCATTCGATACTGCGATAGGCCACTCTGAGAGAGACCATCTTCATCAGGACGAGAGCGCCGACCACGGTGGTGAAGGCGATCTGGACAGGGACCCAGCCCATGGCCGCGACAAAGATGCCCAGGGCGAAGGTGCCGGGAATGAGGAACACACCGCGACGGGCATTGATCTCCAGGCCGCGATTCTTGATGGCCAGGCAACCCAAGCTCAGGCAGAGCTCCTCAAGGGCCTGTGTTTCGCCTTGCAGCAGCAACACGTCGCCTGTCTTGTACTTGATGTGCTTCAGGCGGGTGCGCGCGGCATGCCCCTCGCGGGCCACTGCGAGCAGGTTGACCCCGAAACGATTGTGCAGACCGATGCCGCGCATCGACAAGCCTTCGATGGCCGAGTTGGGCATGACCACCGCTTCGATGACGCGTACTTCGGGCGATTTCAGCCAGTCCGGATCAACCTCTTCGGCACCGGCTTCGAGCATGCCGGGGTTTTCAAACAGGGGTTGCAAGGACTCGCTATGACCTTCGAGCAGGAGCACATCACCGGGCTGGATCAGTTCGATGGCGGGAGGGGCCATGCGCCGCCTGTCCTTGCGGATGATGGCCATCACCGCCACTTCCTGTTCGCAGGTCTGCTGCAGGGCGCCTACCGATGTACCGACCAGGGGGGATTCTGGTGGCACCCGCACTTCAGAGACATAGCGGGCAATCTGAAATTGCTCGACCTGTTCATCGTCGAAGTTGGCGTTTCTACCTGGCAGCAGACGCCAGCCCACGGTGATGAGGTATAGCAGGCCGCCGAGCGCGACCGTCAGGCCAACCGGGGTGAAGTCGAACATGCTGAAGGGCTCGCCAACATTGTTGGCGCGGAACGTGGCGATGATGATGTTCGGGGGTGTGCCGACGAGCGTGACCAGGCCGCCGAGCAGACTGGCAAAGGACAGGGGCATCAGCAGCTTCGACGCGGGGCGTTTGGATTTTCGGGCATCACGCAGCGTGATCGGCAGCATCAGAGCCAGTGCACCGATGTTGTTCATGAAGGCGGACAGGAAGGCCGTGACGCCGCAGTTGGCAGCGATCTGACTGGACAGCGTACCTCGGGCATAGGCCAGGTATTTCAGGAACAGCTCCACCACCCCGCACGACTGCAAGGCCTGACTGATGACAAGCACGCAGGCAACGGTGATGACCGCCGGGTGTGAGAATCCATCAAAGGCATGGTCTACCGGAACGATACCGGTATATACCGCTGCAATGAGTGCAATTCCGGCCACGACATCGTAACGCCAGTGGTCCCATACAAACAGCGCCATGACGATGGCCAGTATGCTGAACACCGTCAGCTGATCCAGTGTCACCCTGCTAGAGCTCCCGTGCCGAGTGTCGACAAAATGATCCAGTGGGCAAGGGTACCCGATTGCGGCATGGCTGGGCGGCAAAGAGGCTATGCCGATACCGGGAGATTGCTTTTCCTCGCCGCGAGGCGTGGAATGTGTGGCAGTTTCTGCAAGACGGGGTCGATGTTTCGGTGGGGTATCTAGCGGTTTGCGGGGTTGGCAGGTGTGGTGCATGATACGGCCCGCTCTGAGTCAATTTGTTTCGCACGGCTCCAGCATGGATAGATCACCCCCATTGCATTGTGAGGGCCTGCTGAGACGGGAAAAGCCCGGTTATTCTTGCCTGTAGGTGTCGAGTCACTGCCAGGGTCTTGCATCGGCTTGCGAGGCTTGCGGTCAAGGCAAGACTAAAGATTGAGTATGAGGTGCATCAAAGTTTTTCGTTGAGCAGCTGCTTGATGGCACGACTGGGGTAGAGCTTCTCGGCTGCAGCCAACCAACAGCATGGCGTGGTTCGACTGATCGTGGTGTTAGTCAGAGATCGAGCGGGCTGGATACGCTGATGCCGGGGCGATTGAGTACATGGGTGTAGATCATGGTGGTAGACACATCCGCGTGCCCCAACAGCTCCTGCACCGTACGGATGTCATGGTTGGCCTCCAACAAGTGCGTGGCGAAACTGTGCCGGAACGTATGACAGCCGACACGTTTCGTGATGCCTGAGCGGGCAGCTGCTTTTTTGACCGCTCTTTGCAAACCGCTTTCGTGCATATGGTGTCGTCGAATGGTGCCGGAGCGTGGGTCGGCGGAAAGACGACCTGAAGGGTAGAGAAGTTGCCAGCGCAGTTCTCTGGAAGCCTTCGGGTATTTTCGGGATAGGGCTTCGGGAATCAGAACCTCGCCGTAACCGTCCTGAAGATCATCCTGATGAAGCGATGCGACCTTTTCCAACTGCCGGCGCAAGTCTGGCAGTAGAATCTTGGGAAGCGGCACGTAGCGGTCTTTCTTGCCTTTGGCCTGGCATATGTGGATGCGGTTGTAATCGAAGTCGATATCCTTGACGCGAAGCGTCAGCGCTTCCATCACACGCATACCCGTGCCATACAGTAGGGAGGCAACATCACGTTGCCAGCCTTCCAGTTCAGCCAGCAGCGCCTTGACTTCCTGTCGGGACATCACGACCGGCACCATTTTCTTTCGCTTGGAGCGAGCAAAATCTTCCAGTTGACCCAGTGGTGTCTGCAGTACGCGCTTGTACAGAAAAATCAATGCATTCAAAGCTTGATTTTGCGTGCTCGCACTGACGTTACCGGTAATCACGAGATCGTGCAGATACTTCGCCACCTGGTCGGGACTGGATTCTTCAGGCGCAGTACCTTTGCAATATGCGATATACCTGACCACCCATTGTTCGTAGGATTCTTCGGTGCGATAGGCGTAACCACGAGCCCGAATCTCGGTTACAAGACGAACGAGAAGATCACGGTGCATACTGCGGATTCTGGCGTACTCACCAGAGCCTCGCTTGATTCTCAGGTAAATAAGCTCCTCGGGAGTCTGTTCACGCGCAGTGGACGGGTGATCGGGTTTGATCGGTCGAGCTGATGCCTTCCAGTAGTCCCAATCCACCTTTCTCGAGATTGCTGAATTCAGGCAGTTGACCAACAATATTCGGACCGCATCGACCAGTTGGCTGAATTGCCAGTCCGTCAGTTTGTTGTCGCGACCGAGCGATTCGAGAATCTTGCCTGTTTCATCAGGCGGCAAGGACCTTGGATCCCGACCCGATGTCGCCTTGACGAACTGATTGGCGCGCTTCAGGTAATACGGATGCTGCTTTGACGGAATACCCTCGGCTATGAGACATTTCTTGTAAGCGATGCGCGTTTGAGTAGCAAGCGAGCGTACGGGGCGTGGGTGTTCTGGCATGACGTTCATCCATGAAGTCAAAGGAGGTTGGCAAGTTCAGATCGAGCCTAGCATTGGAAGCATTGACGTACAACAAAATCAATTTCCATATCAGACTCGGTACTATCAGGACATACAGGAGTGTTGGCTTGTGGGGATAATGGTGAGTGCTTGGTATTTTGGGGCGGATGAGTCGTTATATCCGGTACATACTTGAGTCAGTCTAATAGTTGTTCGGTCTACTCAGAAACAATTTTCAATGTTAAGGAAATGATTGAGTAGAAAGGTATTTTTCCAATATTTTGTAATCGCGTATAGTCATTAATTAACTCGACAGAAAGTCGTGTGTGGCGACGTTAATCGTATGGCTCGGTTGCAATGGTATCGACGTTATTTAGACTCAACATAAAATCTAACTCCCGGCATTGAACTCCCTTTCTGATAAACTGGACATGATGTGGCAGAAATGTTCAGTTGCGAAACCATGAAAACAATGAATACTCAACAAAAAAGGAATATAGAGGATGCCTTTAATTCGATGTTGAGATCGGACTATATACCGCTCAAAGATACAGAGAAATTAGTAAGACTGGCAGACTATTATGTTGATTATCTGGGATTCTTGCGGGATATTGTAGGCGAGGCTGATCATCTAGTTGTTGGACGAAGGGGTACGGGGAAAACCACCCTTTTGTACCGTGGTCTAATAGATACAATAAATTCGTGGAAAGCTGAGAATACGCTAGCAAAGCCTAAAACACTTGGCATTTATCTTGATTTAAGCAAGTGTCAATCTTTAGAGGATACAAACTCAAAGGATTTTACGGAATTTGAACATGTTTTCGCGAGCGAACTATTAGAATCAATAAAGGCAGAGCTACTACGAACATGGCCTGGGTTAAATAGTAAGCCGGGACTTCTGCCAAAAATATTTACGCCTAAGCAAGTTGAAGCGAAAAGCGAAACCAAGCAAGCAGTACAAGTCTTAGCTAAAGTGCTGTCTGAGGGTGTCTTAAGAACCGAAGACAAAAGTGGTCCTCAACAGAGCACTACATCATCCGAATTTGAAAGCTCAAGTGAATCTGAAATAGACCTGAAAACCTCAGTGAGCCCGCAGGCAAGAGCGGCCGCCCGTCGAAGTGATAAATCTACGAAGAGTAATACGAATGAGACATCTACTACATTTCAATACCGACTTAATATCTCAGACATCCTTAGATCGCTCAGCGCAATACGTGAAGCTGCTGGTATCAGCCATATAGTGATTTTTGTTGATGAATTTTCAGCACTAGATACCGACCTGCAAAGAAGATTTTCCACGCTTCTTAGAAAGATACTTGGAAATCATGCGGGTGTATTTGTAAAGTTATCAGCAATTACGGATAACTACTCATTGGGAAGTTCAATTATTTTGCAAAGAGATCTTTTTGAGTTAAATTTGGATTTGGACTCATACGTTGAACGGAACGGTTCTCTTGGCTCTGCAATGAAAGGGCTAAGTAGTTTAACGCGTAGCCTTATATCAGAAAGAGTAAGTGCATATGCACCCGAAATAGAATGTGAAGAATATTTCGAATATTTCGAAGATTTCGAATACTCAGTCGATGAAATAAGCAAAGCCGCTATGGGCGTCCCAAGAACTGTTGGCATAATATTAAAGCAAGCACAGTCAAGAAATCTAAGCGAAAAATCAAGTGGTATTAGAAAGTCAGATATCGACTATGGTATAAAATACGCTTCAAAAGCATATTTAAACCAATTTATTGGAGCATGTGGCGTCGCTATACCTGGCTTCTATAAAGACATATGGGACTCGCTGCTAGATAAAGCTTTGTTAGAGCGGTCAAAGGCCGATTCAAGTACTAGTCATTACATGGTCTTACCAAAGAACGAAGCCAGGCTAAAATATTTCAATATGTTCTTTATTTCTCATTTGTTGACACAAGGCAGGACTACAAAGAAAGATAAAGCTTCAAGAAGTCTCTATTGTTTCGACTACGGGGTATGTATTGAAAACAATATGATTTGGGGGACCGATAAAAATGTCATTCGACAACAAAGATTTGCTTATGATTCGACACTTGAGCCGTTTGATCATTTTTTTGAAGCGAACAAAGAGATACATTGGAAGTGCTCAGAATGCGGTTCAATTTACAAAGATAAGGACCTAAATGTAGCTGGAACGACGTTGACATTTTGCCCTAAAGACAAGACAGATCTCACTGAAATTTCAAATGGCGATGAGTTTGTCAAGTATACGGAAGAAGAGATTAAAATTGTAGGCGCCATACGTTCATCAAACGAAGAAGATGAGCTTATTGCCAGAAATATTGCCGATGATGTTGGTTGCTATGTACAAAAAGTAGCAAAATTCGGAGAAAAGCTAGATCGTGAAAATGTAATAAACAGAAAATTGAAGGATAAATATATTTATTATAGTGATGACGATGTAAGCTAAATGGTGCTTAATTCAGCGTTTTCGATGACATTCACATGAAAGTACAACAACAAAGTGAATATATTATTAGACGCTAGATGTGTACGGCAAGTGAAAGTGATTCGAGTGTTGGTGGTCGGATTTACATTGCGGTATGCGTAATAGATTTTAAGATTTATCTTAATAATCTTCCTATGACTTGTTGAAAGCATTACAAGCAATGTAGTTAAACGTATACCGAGTCGATCCTGCCTGACTATCTGCCGACTCTTGAAATGTTGTTTTTCGACCTGACTAAAGCTGCTTATATGCTGACTATTCGCAGAACTATCGGTTTGCTGGTGTATTGATGACACATTTTCAAGAGCCAAAAAAGCAATGCTCGCCAGTGGGCACGCATCAATCTGAGGTTGTGCCCGATACCGCACAACACCGCGTGAATAGCATCGCCTTCTTTTCC
>CANLNQ010000039.1 GCA_947492525.1 uncultured Granulosicoccus sp. | reverse complement strand
ACCGGGAGAACCGGGAGAACCGGGAGAACCGGGAGAACCGGGAGAACCGGGAGAACCGGGAGAACCGGGAGAACCGGACACACCGGCTATCGGACAAAGAACCTCAAGCAGTTGCGAGCAAGACTGCGCGAACGGGGCGAGGGTAGCCCTCAATGGTGAGCGAGGGGTCATCGGTGCGCAAGGCCTGTTCAAGCGAATGCGATTGCATCCAGTGAGACCGGCGTTGTTCTTCCAGGCTGGTCTCCTGAACGGAAACTGTACGAATGTCGCCGAATCCGGCCGCCTCAACCCAGTTCTCGAGATGTTCCACGGTCGGTAGCTCGTAGATGTTTCGCATATTGGCATAGCGTTCGCCGATGGACAGGGATGCGTCCCCTCCGCCGGGAATGACCAGCGTTTCAAGTACCAGTTCGCCGCCCGGCCGCAAGGCTTGGCGCAGCTCGGCAAGGTGGGTCATGGGTTCGCGCCGGTGGTAGAGAACCCCCATGGAGAAAACAGTGTCGAAAACCTGCATGTTTTCCGGTAGCGCTTCCATGGTCAATGGCAGAAAATGCAAGGCGGGTTCCTGAGCGTAGTGTTGTACCGCATCGAATTGCTTCAGGTAGAGCAGGCTGGGATCGATGCCCAGCACCTGCTTCGCGCCAGCTTCGCGCATGCGCCAGAGGTGATAGCCGCTGCCGCAACCCACGTCCAGTACCAATCGATCCTCCAGGGAGGCCAGATGAGGAAGGATACGGTCCCATTTCCAGTCTGAGCGCCATTCGGTATCGAGCAACACGGGACCGATCAGGAATGGGCCCTTGCGCCAGGGCATGAGTTCGGACAGGGCCTGTTCCAGGGCGTCTGTCTGGTCGGAGGCCAGATGTGAGGCGGTGCAGACAGCGCCATCCTCGATTCGCCAGCCCGAGCCGGTATTCTCGGGAAGCGACTTGACGGCGCTTTCCCAGCGCGGCAGATGACCGTGTTTGAGCGCATGTCCCTGATTGAGCACGGCTGTTGCCAGGGCTTCTGCCCAAGGCTCCAGCGAAGTACCCACCATCGATGTGATCAGTTGTTTGGCGTCGAATTGAAGTTCAGACATGCAAGGCTGAGTCTACTGGCGGGTCAGAGTGGCCTGACCCGCCGGGTTTGAATGTGATGCCGCGACCACCGATGTGTGGACGTGCCAGAACCTGCAGTGTGCCAGCTGTCACCCCTTGATGGCGATCAATGAAGCGAAATTGAAACACTGAAACCACACAGAACAGTGGGCGAAACCACTGTCCAGAAGTCGAGCACGATGCTGTTCCAGAGTGTCGGGCACCAACACATTCTCCAGCGCCGTGCGCTTCTGACTGATCTCCAGATCGGAGTAGCCATTGCGACTCTTGAAGGCGTGGTACATCTCGATGTGCATCTCGTTGACCACAGGGTCATCGAAACAGACCTTCTCACTCAATATCAGAGCGCCACCCGGTTGCAGGGCATCGGCAATCTTGCTCATCAATGCCGCCCGCGCGGACGGATTGACGAACTGCAGCGTGAAATTCATCGCCACCACAGATGCCTGAGTCAGCGGATGCTCTTCCAGATTGGCCTCATGCAGGATGATCGGAACCGGTGGGTGCGCTGCGTCCTGTTGACTTTCATGCAGCTCGATCAGTTCACGGCTGGCTTCAATCATGGGAGCCGCATTATCGATCGCATGAATCTCGCACCCTTCACTGAGGGCGGGATCTGCTTTCAGCAAGGCATCGCGCATGGATATGGCCGTCGCGCCAAGGGACGAACCCAGATCGTAGAGATGAGTAGCCGGCTGAACATAACGACTGGCCAGCAGCGCTGACTGCGTGATGATCGCTTCGTAGCCGGGTACGGAACGCCGCAACATATCAGGGAAGACGTCGACAACCGCCTGGTTGAAACGAAACCCTTCAATGTCACCCAGTGGCGCGGCAAAGATGGAGTCGCGCGACCGGGATGAAGATTGACTGCTCATGCCTTACTGAAATCTGCCAGCCAGAACACCATGCAGTTCCTTCATGAGTTCTTCCGTGGTATCCCAATCGATACAGGCGTCTGTAATGGAGACACCGTATTCAAGGTCTGCAGGGTTCTTCAGCGACTGGTTGCCAGCATTGATATGGGATTCGAGCATGATGCCGATGATCGATTCGTTGCCGGCTGCCAGTTGATCGGCCACATTGTGGGCAACCAGAGGCTGTCGGTTGTGATCCTTGTTCGCGTTGGCGTGTGAGCAATCGATCATGATGCGCTTGGGCAAGCCGGCTTTTTCCATGGCCTGCTCGGCCAGTGAAACATTCACCGAGTCGTAGTTGGGTCCTTCGTTGCCGCCGCGCAGAATGATATGACCATAGGCATTGCCGCGCGTCTTGAGTACCGTGGCCTGTCCACGCGCGTCGATGCCGAGGAAACTGTGCGGGTTGGCGGCGGATTGCATGGCGTTGAGGGCAACTTCCAGGCCTCCATCCGTTCCGTTCTTGAAGCCTACGGCGGTGGACAAGCCACTGGACATTTCACGGTGTGTCTGCGATTCGGTGGTTCTGGCGCCAATGGCAGACCAGGTGAACAGGTCTGACAGGTACTGCGGGCTGATGGGGTCGAGCGCTTCGGTTCCGGTCGGCATACCATTGTCGGCCAGCCACACCAGCAGTTCCCGGGCGCGTGACAAGCCGGTTTCGATATCGAAGCTGTCATCCAGATGCGGGTCGTTGATCAGGCCCTTCCAACCGACTGTGGTACGCGGCTTTTCGAAATATACCCGCATGACCAGTTCGATACGATCGGCGACCTGCTCTCGCAGGGCCAGCAATCGCTTCGCGTAGTCCTTGGCCATGTCCACATCATGGATGGAGCAAGGTCCCACCACGGCAAGCAGGCGCTTGTCCCGACCATCGAGGATGGCCTCGACGCTGGCACGACCGGCTTCAATGGTCTGGCTGGCGTTTTCGGTTCTCGGATAGCGTTGTTTGAGGGTATCCGGAGAGACAAGTGTCTTTTCCGCGAGAATATTGGTGTTGGACAGCGGACGATTAAGCGTTACAGCGGTACTGGAGGAGGTCATGGGAACTCGGTGGGTTTGCTTGAAGTAGGTCCTTGAACCTGAGGTTGAAGGTTACAACAGCGTTTCACATCCGTCATGCCGCCGTCAACACAAGACCTTTGGGTGTATTGGATATTTTCGCCTGACCTTCCAGTAGCGCTGTGAGGTCGTCGCCCAGCAAAGGGTCTCGCCAGCCACTCAGAGCCGCCCGCCCATCTGCTGTCACCATCTTCTCCAGCAACTTCTGTGGCGCAAGAATGCCCGGGGCAATTCCCAGTTCCTGGCTGCGCTGAAATACCCAGGTGTTGAGCAGTTGCACCCGTGCCTGATTGACGCCATTGAGTTTCTGCTTCTTGCTGAACGGCGGCAGAGGCTCTGGCGTCTGATCCTTTGCGGCGTCCACCACGGCGAGAATCTCGTCGCCGAAGCGTTCGCGGGTTTTCCGCTCCAGACTTCTGATGTGACTCAGCTCGGAAGCCGAATCCGGTTGCTGCTGAGCGATGTTCAGCAATACATCGTCCTTCAACAGCCAGTTGCGTGGTTGATTGATTTCGCGCGCCTTGATTTCCCGCCATTTGGCCAGGGCCTGGATAATGGAAAGAGCCGGGCCCTTGTAGCGCTGGATATTCCGAATCTTCTTCCATCGCTCACCGGCGGGCTGGTCATACTTCTCCACGCGGGCAGCATCGTCGAACTCGGGCTGCAACCAATCCAGTCTGCCCAGTTCCTTGAGTTGACTGTTCATGTCCAGATACAGCGCCTCCAGATAGATGACATCGTCCAGCGCATAGGTGATCTGCTGTCGAGGCAGGGGGCGACGAGTCCAGTCCGCACGCGTATGTGTCTTGGCCAGCTCTATACCCAGATGTTCCTTCACCAGATTGCCGTAGCCGATCTGCTCGTTGTAGCCGAGTAGCGGTGCAGCGGTCTGAGTGTCGAACAGGGGGGTGGGGACTTTTTTTGCCAGTAGGTAGAAGATCTCCAGATCCTGAGACGCTGCGTGGAAGACCTTGGTAACGGATGAGTCAAGCAGCAGCGCGGTCAGTGCTGTCAGGTCGTCAATGGCCAGGGTATCTATGCAGGCCAGCAGTTCTTCATGTTTGACCTGTACCAGACAGAGTTCAGGGCGATAGGTGCGCTCGCGCAGGAATTCCGTATCGATGGCGATATAGGGGCGCTGCTTCAGCTGCTCGCACAGTTCTACCAGAGCTTCGGTTGTGTCTATATAGAGTGCCTGAGAATAGAGTTCATCCGGATTCTGGTCGGTCACATGAGCCATTGAGTTGTCTTTTGTGTTGTTTTATCAAGTGTATAGCACACCACCGCAAAAACAGGCGTTGAAGAGGTGAGGTCGGACCATGGTTCATGGTCCGACCCCGGTTCGTGGTCCGACCTCCATTCATGGTCCGACCTCCGTTTGTGGTCCGACCTCTGGTGGTGTCAGAAGGAAAAGGAGTAGAAGATGTCTACGGCTTGATCGACGGCGCCTTGGGCGGCTTCCAGGTAGAGTTTCTTGGTCAGGTCGTAGCGCAGATACAGCGTGCTGGTGGTTTCAAAGACGCTGCGTCCGTAGCGCAGCAGCAGACGATCATTGAGCCTCCCGCTCACAACCAGCTCGGTATCGTCGCCGCTTCCACGGGTTTCCAGTGAAAAGTCCTGAACCCCCAGCGCGTCGGCAATGCCACCGGCGATGTTGCGACCTCCCTTGACCGTCAGCGCCAGAGCCGCTGTGGCCAGCAGATTGGCTTCCTGATCGTTGGTCTCGTTGATATCTCTACCCAGGACGATATAGGACAGAATGGCATCCTCGGATTTGTCATCCGGTTCGGTAAACAGGGTGATCTCGGGATCGGCGACCGTACCGGTGATACGCAATCCGGCCGTGCGTGTGGGGTCTTCCGTATCGATCTCCCGAACGGCGTCGATCGCCAGCCGCGTCTGGTTGACCGGACCCACGAAAAGAATCTGCCCATCGGCTTGAAGGTTCTGCCCATATTGCTTGTAGATACCATCGACCACTTCGATCTCGCCGCCCAGCTGCACAGGCTTCGGGCTGGTCATGCGCACATCCATATCTCCGGTCAGTCGCGCAGTCAGTCCGTACGCCGACAGATTGACCTCATCACCAAGCGCGATGTTCAGCGCCATCTGCAGTTTCGTATTGCTCGGAGGGTTTGCTGCCTCTTCACGTTCATTCTCTTCGATATCCTCGACAACCACGACATCACTGGAGACGCTGGCGGCACCCTGAGGCAGGTCTTCCACATCGATGCTTGCCATGGGGATCTCGATGTCGCCATCTATCCGTATCACGCCGGGTCGGGCTCTTATCTGAATCTGGTGATTGACTTCGGATTCCTGCAGTGGATCGCTTTGCAGATTGAGTTTCTGCCCATCAAGATCGACATCGGCACGCCAGGCGGTGAGGTCCTGCCAGTTGGCACTGCCTTCGATGGCGATGCTGCCTTCATCGCTCTGCAACCCGCCGTCGATGACAGCTCGCTTGCCTTTGACGGTTGTGACAATGCGTCCACCGGTCAGTGGCAGGGGCAGAAACTCGGCACGCAGTCTGGGATCGTCCAATACCAGTTCACCATCGAATCGGGGATCGGTCAGCTGTCCGGACACCTTGCCATCGATGCTGATGGTGCCGCTGATGTCATCGAAATCCGGTAGGAAGGCCTTGGCGATGCCGATATCAAGCCCATTCAAGGCCACCGTGCCATTGATCGGCTTGGCCTCGCCAGAGGGATCCATCTGCAGAACGATGTCGGCTTGCCCCAGATCTTCCGAACTCACGTTGAGTTGAACATCGATGGACGCCGGATTCACCCAGGTGTCGAGGCTCAGTTGATCGTAGGTGAAGGTCACCGGGTTGTCGTCGGCATCAGACACCCGCGCACCACCATCAATGACCTGTGTATAGATCGTGGCAGAAAACCCGCCTGGCTGGTCTTCACCCCAGTCGATATCGGCGTTCATCTGCAAGCTGCCCAACAAGGTCGTTTCAGCCGGCATGAAGGCGTTCAATCGTTCCAGAGCGTATTGATCCAGTGAAACGCTGGCATGGCCACTGGGTTCTGCGACGACCTTGTTCTCCAGGCACAGATTGCTACCTTCTGTCGTCCAGCAGTGGGCATCCACGGCGAATTTCTTCGTCTCGTGGTTCCAGCTCAGGGCGGTTGGCTGGGCAAGCTGGATATCGTGCGCCGGCACTTCAAGCTTGACGCTGTCCAGACTGCCGTTCCAATCGAAGGCCTTGCTCAGCGCGCCATGGGCGGTGAGGTCGATGGTCGTGGCATCCGGGCCATCAGCAAAGAAGCTCAGCTCATGTTCGTCCAGCTGGCCCGTCAGGGTCAGACGTGTATTCTGTACTTTCTGCGTACCACTCTGCAAAGTTCCGACAGCCAGCACCAGACGACTCTGCTCGGCAAACAGTTGCTTGATGTCCGCCTTGATGCTGATGCCCTGAACGACAATGTCGTTGTACTTGGCCACGGATGAGCTGGCAATCAAATCGATATCGGGTGTTTGCAATGGGCCTGTCATCGTCAGGTCGGCGTTGAAACCACCCGCCAGCTCCGGCATCAGATTCTGCAACTGTGGTAGTTTGAGGTCCGCCTTGATATCCCAGCGATCGCTGATTCTGCCACTGGCATCGATCAGATTCTGTTCATTGTTCAGTTGTATCCTGTCTATCAGCCAGACGTTGTCCAGAGCCTTGGACAAACTGGCATCGAGGGAAAACGGGTAGCCTCTCAGGGTGCCGTCGATGGTAGCTGTGGGCAACGCCAGAGACCAGTTGCCGTCGTTGACTTCTCCAGAGGCTTGAATGTTGCCATTGAGGCTGCCACTGACATCAGGAAACTGGAGCGAGGGATCGATATTCGAAAGCGCCCATTGCGTATCCCACTGCAGCAGATCCTTCCACGACACATTGGCACTGCCCAGAGCGGTACCGCCCAGAGTACGTAAATCGATATCGGGCAGGGACAGGCGCTCGGTATTCGCCACACCCGACAATGACAGTCTGCTGGCAGGCACTTGCGTACCATCGATGTCAGTGGTCAGGTCAATACGGTAGTCGTCGAGCGTACCGTCTACCGTGATGGAGACATCGCTGGCCTGTACCTGCTCCATGGACTGGATGGGCCAGCCGATGTTGTCGCTGACCAGGGTGATCGATGCCGGCAGATTCTTCTCCAGCGGTTGTACCGAAGCTGTCAGGGTAGCGTTGACGATTCCCGATATAGACGTGTTGATATCGAGGTGGCGCAGGCTGTTATCCAGTTGCACCATGACGGTGGCAGGCTGCGCGCCATCACCCTCGGGCAGTGTGTCGGGAATGAGATCTGCGGCATTCAGCGTCAGCGTCAGGTTCAGCGGATAGTCATCAGCGAGCGTGATGTCGCCGTTGACGCTGGCATCGTAATCCTGATAGGCCAGAGACAGATTCTCCACCTGTAGCTCGCTACCGCGCGTGCGAGCTGATAGCTGAATGTTCTCGAGGACCTGCACTGGGGCGTCGCCAGGTGCTTGAAAGTTCAGTTTGCGGATGATGACTTCATTGGCGGTGATATCGATGGGCAGCTTGATATCAGGCAGCTGTACCGTGTCAGGGCTCGGTGTTTGCGGTGCCGAGTCTGTCGCGAACGTCTCGATATCCAGCTCATCGATGACTATCCTGTCGAGACAGAACTCGCGATCTTTGAGACAGGAGAGACGCCATGCGGAATCCAGGCCGCGGGCATGGATGGCCATGCTGTCATTGCGGAACGAGACGTCATTGCTGCCGAGCCCCTTGCTCAGATTGCCGTTCACTGTGCCCAGATCCAGTCCCTGCACACGTTGGCTCAGCTGCGTAGTCACGGTGTTGAAGCCCGTGTCGGTACCCAGCAGAAACGCGACGACGCCGATGGCAAGCAGTACCAGAATCAGCATTGCCAGAATCGACCGTCCCAACCACTTGACGAGTTTTCTCATGCTCAGAACTCCGGGCCGAGTGACAAGTGAATTCGGAAACCACCCGTGTCTTCCGGATCGTGAACGGGCGCGGCGAAATCGATGCGAAAGGCGCCGACCGGCGACTGCCAGCGCAGTCCGATACCGGCGCCCACGGAGTAGCCATCGCTATAAGTGTTGAAAGCACGACCTGCATCGGTGAATACAGCCGCGCTCCACAGATCCCGGAAACGGTAATTGTATTCAATGCTGGCAACTTCCAGAAAGCGCCCGCCAATGGCTTCTCCATCTTCGTTCTTGGGGGAAATATCCTTGTAGCGAAACCCGCGCACGCTGCGATCACCGCCGGCAAAGAAGCGCTGGGTAGAGGGCACGCGTGGGTAGTTGTTGGACTGGATGACGCCGTACTGCACTGTGCCAATCAGTGTGTTGCGGTCGGATATGGCGCGCAGATAGCGGAATTGGCCCGTGGCTTTCAGGAAATCGATGGTCGACAAGACATCCTTGGACCCTCCCATAAGCTGAAAATTGGCAGACTGACCCCAGGTGGGAAAGGGCGAGCCCTTGCTGCGCGTGCGGCTGTAGCTGACGCCGGGCATGACCAGGTCAGTTCTCTGTTCCACACCATTCTCGCCTGTGGTGAAGGTCTCACGTTCCCAGCGCAGGAAAAGGGACTCTATCCATTGCCTGGAGGTTCGGGATACGCGCTGGAAATTCAAAGTGCTCAGAAATGACTCTATATCATTGGTCGTGTCGTTGAGCAGTCCGTATTCGATACCCCAGTAGTTGTACAGCGGCTCGTTTCGGCGTGGGATCCGGTAACCGATACTGGCTTTCTGCAGGTCTCTGGAAACGCCGAATTGCGTGGAAATGGAGTGACCGCGACGATTGATCAGGGGTTTGTCCCAGTTCAGTTTGACACGGGCCAGGGTGTCGGTGGAATAGCCGATACCCACAGCCACTTCATTCTCGTCACGGGTTTTCAGTGAGACCTTGATGGGTACCTGGGTGCCATAACGGCGATCCTGATGAGGGGCAACCCTGACGCTCTGGAAATAACCGCTGTTCTGCAGATTCTGGGTCAGTTCACCGATAAGGCTGGATTCGTAAGGGTCTCCGGTTTCGAACGGTAGCCAGCGTTCGAGAAAGGTACGGCTGAAAATGCTCTGTTCGAAGATGATGTCACCGAAGGTATAACGAGGCCCGCTGTCGGCCGTCAGAACGATATCCGCGGTCAGTTTCCGACGACTGACTCTGACGGTGGTTTCGGTGAATTCGAACTGGAAATAACCCAGATCCTGGGCGTGGTCCAGCAGAGTCGACTTGCTGGACTCGTATTGACCAGAAACAAAGATTGCCCCTTTCCTGATCGGCAGATCGTCAAGTATGCGGGTGTAGGACGGATCATCTTTCGCCTCGCCCTGAATCTGAATGGCCACCGAATTGATGCGCACCGGGTCATTGGGCACGACCTTGACGGTAATCACCGTGTTGCCTGCCGCTTGATCAGTTCGGTCGGCCACCTCAACATCGGCTGCGTAATAACCCAGTGCACTCAGAGCCGCGGTACTCTGTTCTGGAAGGGCGGCAATATAGCGCCGGTATTTGCGGCTGTCTTCCACGGGGGGAGGCTTGCCGACTACCAGTTCGATATTCTCTTTGAGATTGCCTTCCACACCGGTAATGGTCAGCGTGGTTTCTGCCAGACTGGCCTTCAAGGGGGTGAATGCCAGCAGGCAGGTTGCCAGCAGCGCTGCTAACGGCTTGGTGGCAGTGATTTTCACGGAGAAAGGATTACCGGCGGTGAGTCCGATTGCCAGCCGGCACGTTCCAATGGAATTGAACAACAGGCGTCGATCTGGCACGTCTGGCGAACGCTGAATTGCCTGCGGTAGGCAAATGCAAGAGCCGTGCTTTCACGGCGCAAGGTGCCGTTGCCGGGCTGGTTCTGTGATGAATCCAACGCTTTGTAATCTCGATTCCCTGGCTGATTCTAGTGTGTCAGTCGGGCTGGTGTCGGAGTTCAACCAATGACGCACTTTGTAAAAATTACAGAAGGGCGTGGCCTTGCTTGTGTGTCGTGTGCCAGCCTCAATCCGGCTCGCAATCATCCGGAAATCTGGCAGACCACTCTTCATAACCGCCGTCAAGGCTGAAGACCTGAGCAAAGCCTTTCTCAGCGAGGTAGGCTCCGGCGCTCTGGCTCATGTTGCCGTGGTAACAACACACGATCAGCGGGATATCCTGATCGGTATCCTCGATGAATGACTGAATGCTGCCATTGTCCATGTGCACGGCATCAGTGATATGCCCCACGCGGAAGCTGTCGGCGTCACGGATGTCGATGACATTGACCTCGCGGTCCAACATCATCTGGTGTGCGTCGTCGACCGACAGGCGAGCGTATTGAGACATGTATCTACTGTTTCCCATATGAATCCGTTGCGCATTGTACTATCCAACTGCGCCGATCACCGGCATACCCGCTTTCACAAATCTCTGTCGGAAACCTGTCCATTCATGACTGCTACACCTGCCGCTCTGGGGCCTGCTCTGTTTTCTGCCTCATACAAGGTGCATGCCCCTGACTTCCGAGTTGACGAAGTGCTGGGTATCGACGCGGACGGTGCCGGTGAGCACTGGTTGCTGCACATCGAAAAGACCGCAACGAACACCGATGAGGTCGTCAGCCTGCTGGAGAAGGCATTCTCGGTGAATTCGGCTGATATCGGCCTGTCGGGCATGAAGGATCGTCATGCCGTGACAACTCAGTGGTTCACCGTGCGTTCGCCGATGCCGATCGATACGCTCGAGCAGGCAATGCAGGCCTTCAATGAGCAACAGGCGTCAGCGGTCGATACGACAGAAGCCGCCAGTACCAAGCAGTTGCGACTACTGCACAGTGCCCGCCACTCGCGCAAGCTGCGTCGGGGCACACACAAGGCCAATGCCTTTGTCATCCTGTTGCGGGACGTTGAGGCCATGCCGCCACTCGACGACGACACTCTGGCGTCGCAGGTGGAGCAGCGGCTCGCGCAGCTCCAACACTGTGGTTTTCCAAATTACATCGGCCCGCAGCGCTTCGGACGTGGAGGGCAGAATCTGGTGCGTGCTCGCCAGTGGTTTCGCCAGCCGAAAAAACGCACCTCTCGGCAACAGCGCAGTCTGTGGTTGTCTGCTGCTCGTAGTGAGTTGTTCAATCGCGTGTGCGCGGCGAGGGTGGAGAACGGTAGCTGGCAGCAGTTGCTCGAGGGAGAACCAGCGGCGCTTGCTGGTAGTCGCAGCTTCTTCGATTCTGCAAACGATGCTCCCGATGAACTGGCTGCGCGTCTGAGCAGCTTCGATATTCATCCCAGTGCGCCCTGGTGGGGCCGTGGCCGCGCATTGGCCAAGTCTGCCTGTGAGGAGTTCGAAGCCGCCGTTCTGAGCGATGAAGCCGATCTGTGCGCAGGTCTTGAGCGCGCCGGCCTGCCTCAGGAGCGGCGCGCCTTGCGCGCCTGTGCAACGGATCTGAGGCATGAATGGCTCGACCCGCGAACCTTGCAATTGAGTTTCCACTTGTCGCCGGGCGTTTTTGCCACCACCTTGCTCCGGGAATTGGGTCTGTGTGCAGAACCGGAACGATAGTCCCGCTGCGCGGACAGATGTTGTACGGTTCCGCCTGAGAAGCGGGTGCTTTCATGGTCCGACCGCAGGTCGAGGCCGGTTCAAAATCGAGGTTGTAGTGTAATGGTGTGGGGAAAACTGCTGGGCGGCACGTTCGGTTTCATGATTGGCGGGCCTTTGGGGGCCGTGCTGGGTGCTGCGCTGGGCCATACCTTCGACAAGGGCATGAACCTGCAGCTCTCGCATGATATGCCTGACGAAGACCTGCCTCCGGGAGATGCCGAGCGTATCAAGATGGCTTTCTTCACCGCCACTTTCTCGGTCATGGGCTATATCGCCAAGGCCGATGGCAAGGTAGACAAGTCCGAGATTGCCCTGGCCGAAGCCCTGATGTCGCGCATGAATCTGGATGCCGAACTGCGCGCTGCTGCCATCAAGCTGTTCAACGAAGGCAAACAGGAAGGCTTTGATGTCGAAGCGCTGGTCCTGCAGTTCCGTCAGGAGTGCCAGCGTCGAACCAGCCTCTATCGCATGTTCGTGGAGATTCTCATCCAGGCATCGCTGGCCGATGGCGTCATGGCGCCTGAAGAGGAAGAGGCACTGATGAAGGTTGCCGGAATCCTAGGTTTTTCGGAGTACACCTTCAGGCAGCTGGAGATGCTGGTGCGTTTCAGCATGGGTGCCGATCAATCAGCGGGTACCGGCCGAGGGTATGGGGCAGGGCGCGGCACGGGTCCCGGTTCACAGGGACGCAGCCGGCGTAGTTCCCCGGGTGTCGAACGCATGAGCCTGGAAGATGCCTGCCAGGTTCTGGGTGTGAAATCATCCGATGACAAGGCATCCGTGAAACGTGCCTATCGACGGCTCATGAGCCAGCACCATCCGGACAAGCTGGTATCCAAGGGTTTGCCGGATGAAATGATCAAGCTGGCAACCGACAAGACCCAGCATATCCAGAAGGCCTACGAACGGATCAAGGAAAGCAAGGGCTGGTAGGGCCAGCGGGCCTGGTGCGTAGATCTACGGCAGAACTACGGCAGATGTCCGAAACAGATGCCCGAGGCAGGTGACCGAGGCAAATTCCCGAGGTAGATAAACGATACAGATGCCCGAGGCAAATTCCCGAGGCAGGTGTCCATGGCACGTGACCGCGGTCTGCTCCGTGGCAGATAACCGCGGTCTGCACCGTGACTCCACGGCTCGTTTCAATCCAATGTACCGCCGTGCCCGGTAATACCCGTACCGTTGTTCCTGCCGCCTGCTAGACCTCGTTGAGCCGTGGCATCAGCTGGACAAGGTTGCATGGCCTGGTGCGAGCGTCCAGTTGGTGCGAGATCAGCTTTTCCCAGGCGGTCATGCAGGCGCTGCTGGAGCCGGGCAGCACGAACAGATAGGTGGCATTGGCGACGCCAGCCACCGTGCGTGATTGCAGGGTGGATGTCTTGATGTCGTCGTAGGAGAGTACCCGGAACATCTCTCCAAAGCCTTCGATCTCTTTATCCATCAGAGGCTTGATGGCCTCCGGGGTGCCGTCGCGGCCGGTGATGCCGGTACCGCCGGTGGTCAGCACGACATCGACTTCCGGGTCTGCAATCCAGCGGGAAACGACGGCACGGATGGCGTATTTATCGTCACGCACCAATGCCTTTTCGTAGTGCTGGTGGCCGGACTCGGTCAACGCCGTCACGAGTTTCTTGCCCGATACGTCTTCTTCCTCCGTGCGGGTGTCGGAGATGGTCAGCACCGCAATGTTAAGCGGCTTGAATTTACTGAAATTAGTATTGCTCATAGTGATGCATATTCAACATGACGAGGGCTCGCGCCTGTTAGACTTCGATGATGGCAGAACGATTACAAAAAATACTGGCCAATACCGGTCTGGGATCACGGCGCGAGCTGGAAACCTGGATTGCGGCTGGCGAAATCAAGATCAATGGGCAGGTGGCCAAGCTGGGCGACCGTGCTGATCTCAACGACGATCTGGTGGTCAAGGGGCGATTCTACAAGGTCGTTACCGATGATCAGGATCTGCGTCGGGTCATCGTGTACCACAAGCCTCTTGGCGAGGTCACGACACGCGACGATCCGGAAGGTCGCCGCACGGTGTTCGACCGGTTGCCGCGCTTGCATCATGGGCGCTGGATTGCCGTGGGCAGACTCGATATCAATACGCTGGGTTTGCTCCTGTTGACCAACGACGGCGAGCTGGCCAATGCGCTGATGCATCCGTCTTCGGAATTCGAGCGTCAGTATGCCGTTCGCGTCAACGGCCGTGTCAGCCCCGAGATTCTGGAAAGGCTGGCCACGGGTGTCGAACTGGAAGACGGTCCGGCAAGGTTCGAGAAGATTGTTGCCGAGGCCGATACCGAAAATGCCAATCAATGGTTTCGTGTCTCGCTCAAGGAAGGTCGCAATCGCATGGTTCGGCGTCTCTGGGAATCTCAGGACATGCAGGTCAGCCGACTGATTCGAACTCGCTTCGGACCGGTGACGCTGCCACGTTGGCTGGCGCGCGGCAAGGTATTCGAACTGCCACCCAAGGACATAGAAGACATTGCCAAGGCAGCCGGGCTCGAGCCTCGGCCGCCCGCCAAGCTTCGCATCATTCCCGTTCACCCCAGACATCGCCGCAAGGCACAGCAAAGAAGCCGTAAATGACAGAAGACAAGGTTCTTTACCGGGTGCGTTTCATCAGCCAGGACAAGGTGTATGAAATCTACGCCCGTGAGGTCTATCAGGGGGATCTGTACGGTTTCGTGGTGGTCGAGCAACTGGTGTTCGATACCAACAAGACCGTGGTAGTCGATCCGGGCGAGGAAAAGCTCAAGACCGAGTTCGAAGGCGTGACTCAGACCATCATTCCGATGCATTCCATCATCAGAATCGATGAGGTGGAAAAACGCGGCGTGGCGAAAGTTGTCGAGTTGAAGGGTAACGTCACTCAATTTCCTTCACCAATTTATACTCCCGGGCGTACACCAGACGCATAAACAGGGTAAACTACGGCGCTCGACGGGTTGAGGATCAACTGGTCGAACAGGCAAGCAGTACGGAGAGGTGGCCGAGTGGTCGAAGGCGCCAGCCTGGAAAGTTGGTATACGGGGTAACTCGTATCGAGGGTTCGAATCCCTCTCTCTCCGCCACTTGCCCACTGCGTGGAAGCACGCAGGGCAGGATCATCCAGATCCGACCAAAGCCTGTGTCTCCCGGCAACAAGCTGCTCGGCCCCGTGTCGATGCGCCTTCGGCAGAAATCGCTGAGATCATGCGACGATCGTCCCCGGCCTGGCAGCAATCGCTGTGACCCACGCCATCCATTCCCGACTCGGAAAATCGCTGCGACTCGACGACAACCGCAGTTGTATTGAGTGATTGCTCCTGGCTGCTGGCGTTTCCCATAATCGCGTGAATCTGCTCGGCATCGATCGATATCATTGGCGATGCAAGTCCTGGCATCACGACGCCAAGGCGTCACGCAATCCAGACGGAGCCAAGGCGCAACACAATACAGTTTTTGCGCTGTTTTCTGCACTGTGTTTCATTGCGGCCAGCACGAGTCCCTGTCAAACGACCTCTCGGTACTTTCATCGGTAACAATTCAAGGTTACACTTCCGCTGCGTCACGTTTCCGTCGTACCTGACGCTCAGGCCTTTTCCGCCAAGAAACCTTGATCAGGAGCGTTCAGGATGCCGAGTCTTGCCCATCAATCGCAACCGCCAAAGCCCGCGGACTCGCTGCGTGACAGGCTTCGAAGAGGATGCCTGGCGGCCGCCATGCTCCTGTCCTGTCTGGTATCCCCGGCGTTCGCCACGGTTTATTCGGATGCAGAAAGTGGTACCGAGGGGTGGCGAGTCTTCGATCAATCGCCTGCAGGTGCCGAAATTATCACCGAATTCGATGACATTCTGGAAAGCCAGGTCGTCGAGACTCGGGGAGCGGGTCGCACCAACGGCTACATGCTCGGCGGCACCAACAGTAGCAACGGCTGGAACAATACGGCTGAATTTCACGCCAACTGGCGGATGCAAGTCACCGAGGCCTATACCCTCTATATACGCGTCGATACCACGGAAGGCTGGCGGTATCTGACCTATTCGAACAGCAACAGCGACGCTCTGGCCAATTCGACTGGCCGATACATCCGCTACGGTCTCGGCAGCAGTTCCAAGGATGGTACCTGGCGCGTCTTCAGCCGTGATCTGGCGCGCGACCTGACCAACGCCCAGCCTGACAACACCTTGCTGGCGGTCAATGGATTTCTGGTACGCGGTTCCATGCGTCTGGACGATGTGACGCTTGCCAGCGAGGCGGTCAACCAGACGGTGCTGCCACCGGTGAGCAGTGTCGTTGATGCCACGGCAGAAGACGGCTCCACTGCTGGCTGGAAAGTGTTTGACAGTAATCCCGCGGGTGCCACGATTTCCGTGGTCACCGACGAACTGACCGGCAGCCAGGTGTATGAGCTCAACGGAGCAGGCCGTACCAACGGTTATCAGCTGGGCGGGCTGGACACCGTGGATGGCTGGAACAACCAGTCCGAATTTCTGCTCGACTGGGACATGCGAGTCTCCGAAAACTATCAGGTCTACGTACGCGTGGATACCGCCAATGGTTGGCGCTACCTGATCTACTCGAACAGCAACTCGGACAGCTTGCTGGCGTCCAACGGTCGCAATATCGGTTTTGGTCTTGGCAGCGCTTCAAAGGATGGACAGTGGCACAGCTACCGTCGCGATCTGGCAGCAGATCTGGCCGTGGGCGAGCCCGGCAATACCTTGATCGCCGTGCACGGCATGCTGGTTCGAGGAAGCCTGAGGCTGGACAACATCCGTCTGTCAGAAGCTGCAGAGGTCGTGGCTGTCGCCCCCGAAGCGCAGGTCACCGGAGGTGGTCAATCACTGTTGATCGGCGATACCGTCATCCTGGACGGTTCAGGCAGTACTGACGATTCCGCCATCGTGGCCTATCAGTGGACAGATGAGTCGGGAACGGTTCTGGGCACGGAATCGCAACTGAGCGTCACCGCCGCGTCCACGGGCAGTTTCACCTACCAGCTGACCGTGACCGATGATGCTGGATTGTCCGACAGCGCCACGGCAACCTTGACGGTCCAGGACGGTTCCGCTCCCACGATCTACGAAGATGGTGAGGACTCGGAAACGAGCCGATGGCGTATCGCGGATGCGTCGCCGTCTGGTGCCACGATCGAGAATATCGTGGATGCAGATCGCGGTAGCCGAGTCATCGATCTCAGCGGTACCGACCAGCAGAATTCCTTTGTCATCGGACACCACAACAGTCAGGCCCCCGGGTGGAACAACTCACACCAGACTCACCTGCGATGGTCGATGCAGACCGACGGCGGTTTTTCGGTCTATATACAACTGGAAACGGCGGATGGGCTGCGTTATCTCATCTATGATCAATACAGCACCGATCGGGGCAGCGACAGTGCGTCCAGCCTGCGCTTTGGCCTGGGTAGCGGTGCCTATGATGGTAACTGGCAGACATTCACCCGCAATGTGTACGAGGATCTGGCGGCATTTCAACCGGATAACGAACTGATTGCCGTTCACGGCGTGCAGTTCCGTGGCAGTTTCCGGGTCGATGATATCCAGATGTTCATCGGTAGCGACGACGGTGGAAACGAGGAGCCGGTCTATGAGGATGCCGAAGATTCCTCCATCAGTCGCTGGCGCATCACCGACAACACGCCCGGCGGCGCAGTGGTGGCCAATGTCCAGGACGATGATCGCAACAGCCGGGTCATCGAGCTTTCCGGAAACGGTCAGGCGAACGCTTATCTGATCGGCAACAACGATGGCAGTGGAGCGGGCTGGAATAATACGGAACAGTCTCATCTGCGATGGTCGATGAAGACCGATGCCGGTTTCTCGGTCAATGTGCCCGTGGAAACCACGCAAGGCTTTCGCTATCTGATCTACGACCAGTACAACGGCAACCGTGGTGACAGCACCAGCAGCAATCTGCGCTACGGCCTTGGCAGCGGCGCGTACGACAATACCTGGCAGACCTTCACACGCAACGTGCGTCAGGATCTGGCCGCCTTGCAGCCGGACAACGAGTTGATTGCTGTCCACGGTGTGCAGTTCCGTGGGGATTTCCGCGTGGATGACATTCGCATGCTGACGGTGACAGACGCATTGCCCGTGGCAACGCTGTCCGCCAGTCCATTGCAGGGAGACGGCCCACTGCAGGCAAGCTTCGATGCCAGCGAGTCCAGCGATGACAACGGTATTGTCAGCTACTCCTTCGACTTCGGTGATGGCAGCGAACCGGTCAGTGGCGAGCAGGATGAGGCAGCACACGTCTATCCGCTGGCGGGTAGCTACGCTGCCGTGTTGACCGTGACCGATACGGCAGGACAGCAGTCCACTGACCAGGTGACCATCGAGGTAATGCAAGACTCTCAGGCACCGGTTGCCAGCCTTGTGGCAAGTGTCGCCGAGGGAGCCGCTCCGTTGACCACGGTACTCGATGCGTCTGCATCCACCGACAATCAATCGATCGTGGCCTACGCTTGGGAATTCGGTGACGGTGCCGTTCAGCAGGGTGAAGATCTGGTGTCCGTGAGTCACGATTACGCTGAAGCCGGCGAATACACGGCACGTGTGACTGTCAGTGATGCCAGCGGTAATCAGGCGAGCGCCAGCGTGGTCATCATGGTGGAAGCGGCTCCTGTCGATAATCCGCCAGTGGCGCAGTTCAGCGTTGTATCACCTATCGAAGGTTCTACAGTCAGCTTCGTCAATGCCTCCACGGATGATGGAGAGATTGCCAGCGTTCTGTGGAATTTCGGTGATGCGACCGAAACGGGGCAATCCGATCAGGACAGCCCGAGCTACAGCTATTCCTCGGTGGGTGATTACACCGTGACCCTGACGGTTGTGGATGACGCAGGGCAGATGGATACCGCCACCCAGGTCATCACGATCAGTGAACTGGATGCAGAGGTCGAACCCTTGATGGCCTCGATCACGGCCAGCTCCGTGTCAGGAGAAGCGCCGTTCGATGTCACACTGGATGCCTCCGCTAGTGCAGGCGGCCAGGGTGAACATGTTTATCAATGGCTGGTGTCACCTCTGGATGACTCCGGTGAGCCACTGGAAGAAGGATCCATTTCGGCACAAGGCGTCATCCTCGAGACTCAACTGACAGACGCCGGACAGTACGCAGTGACTCTGACTGTGCGAGATGAGCTGGAAACAGAGTCCGTGGCCACACTGATGCTGTCGGTCACGGTGACAGACCCCGGTACAGGTGTAACGGCGGAAGAGGCGGCGCGATTGCTGGCACAGGCGACCTTCGGTACCAGCAGTGAATCGATAGCGCGCGTGCAGTCCCTCGGGCTGGAAGGGTGGATCGATGAGCAGTTGAGTCTGCCGATGGGAGCGCCGCATCTGGACTTTGTATTGGCAAACAGCAACGGCAGTCGGCAGGAGCCCCGTCACGAAGTCTGGTGGCGCGATGTGGTTGATGGCGAGGATCAACTGCGCCAGCGCGTGGCCTTCGCACTGAGTCAGATCTTCGTGGTCTCGGATCAGGGCTACACCCTGGGCAATGCTCAATATGGTGTCACGCACTATTACGACCAGTTGCGCGAAGGCGCCTTCGGCAACTATCGAGACCTGCTGGAGACGATCACGCTCAGTCCGGTCATGGGGGTATACCTGAGCATGTTGCAGAACCAGCGTGGCGAGATGCTGGGCAATACCCGCGCGGACGAGAACTTTGCGCGTGAGGTACTGCAGCTGTTCAGTATCGGGCTCTACGAGTTGAACATCGATGGCACTCAGAAGACATCCGGTGGCAAGCCCATTCATACCTACACGCAGGAGCAGATCGAGGAGTATTCGCGGGTCTATACCGGCTGGAACTTTGGTGGTGCAACCGACTGGACGCTGGCTGCCATCAACAGCCGAGCCGACAAGATCGCACCCATGCAAGCCTGGCAGGAGTATCACGACCAGGGCGCGAAAACCCTGCTTGGTGGCGTGACGCTGCCGGCCGGACAAACGGCCGAACAGGATCTGCAGATGGCGCTGGATACCATTGCCAGTCATGCCAATGTGGCGCCCTTCATTTCCAAACAGCTGATACAGAAGCTGGTGACGAGCAATCCCACACCGGCCTACGTGGCGCGCGTCAGTCGCGTTTTCAATGACAATGGACAGGGCGTCAGGGGGGATCTGGGGGCAGTCGTCAAGGCGATCCTGCTGGATGATGAAGCGCGCTACGGCCATTTGAACGTGCAGGACTTCGGCAAGCTGCGTGAGCCGATTCTGCGTCTGTCACACCTCTGGCGAGCTTTTGATGTCCATGTGGGGTTGCAGAGTGTCGACGGGGTCTACAACACCGCGTCACCTCACTTGAAGGACCTCGACTCGGTGGGTGGCCAGGCCGTGCTGAAGTCGCCATCGGTCTTCAATTTCTTCCATCCCGACTATTCACCTCTCGGCCCGATCTACAGCCGCGGAAAGGTGGCGCCCGAAGCGGAGATCTACACAGAAGACAAGATTCTGTTGCTGACCAACCGGATCGACAGGCAGATCCAGTACGAGCATGATGACGGTGACAGCAATGCGAGAAAATCGTCCTACATCAATCTGGCAGAAGAGCGGGCTCTGGCCGCAGTCAGTACCGATGCCTTGCTCGACAGGCTCGATCTGCTGCTGCTCTCCGGTAGCATGAGCGATGGGCTGCGCAACATTCTGATTGATCATATTGAATCGCTGCCGTCGGCAGATACCAAAGACGGGCAATCGCGTCGCGTTCGTGACGCCTTGAGCCTGATCATGGCGTCCCCCGACTACCTGGTTCAAATGTAAGGAGCACATGATGAACAGACACTATCAAGCAAGACGTCGATTTCTGAAGCGTTCGCTGGCCTGTGCGATAGCCGGTAGCGGTGCCGGGGCCATGAGCGGCAAGCTGAGCCTGGTGGGCTCGGCGCTGGCGGACTCCAGCAACCTGGCCGGTACGAACGATTACAAGGCTCTGGTATGCGTGTTCCTGTACGGCGGCAGTGACTCCTTCAACCTGTTTGTCCCGTCAGACAGCGCCCGCTATGAGGAATATCGTACTGCGCGTGGCAGTCTGGCACTCGATCAGTCTGACTTGCTGGCAGCCAGCGACGGCATCGTCAGTTTCAACAAGAACCTGCCGGATCTTCGGCAACTCTATGACGACGGCAATGCGGCAATCGTGGCCAATGCCGGTAACCTGATCCAGCCAGTCACACGCAATGGCCTGCTCAACGGGACGGCGACGATCCCGGCAGATCTGTTTGCCCACAATCACCAGCAGGAGCAGTGGCAGAAGGGGCTTGCGAGTCAGCCAACATCCGTCGTGGGTGCGGGATGGGGCGGGCGCATGGCCGATCTGCTGCGTGATGCGAATGCCGGTTCGACGCTCCCGCCATCGTTTACCGTGGCCGGAAGCAATTATTTCCAGTCGGGCAACCATACGGCACCGATTTCGATCAATGCAAAGTCCGGCGCGAAGTTGCTGGATTATCTGGATGCAAACAGTTACAGCACCAACACCGCTCGCGATGAGGCGATGTCGCGTATTCTGGCTCTGCAGAACGACCACATCCTCAAGCAGTTTGCCGGTGAATCTTTCGGTCGTGCTCGTGACAGCTCCAGGTTGTTGTCATCCGTGATGAATCAGCACGGGCCTTCCAGTCTGGATTTTGCTACCGAGAACAGCAATCTGGGTGAACAGCTGCAGATGGTGGCGCGATTGATCGCCGGACGCGAGATCATGGGGCAGAAGAGACAGATCTACTTTGTCGGCATGGGTGGCTGGGATACGCATGACGCACAGTCGCCACGTCTGGAGCAGCTCACTGTTGATCTGAACAAGGGCTTGAGCAGCTTTCAACAGGAGTTGACGGCACTGGGAGTTGCTGATGCGGTAACCACTTTCACGGCCTCGGATTTCGGACGTACGCTGACGGTGAATGGCGATGGTTCGGATCATGGCTGGGGTGGTCATTATCTGGTCATGGGTGGCGCGGTCAATGGTGGCAAGCTGGTAGGTGACTGGCCCAGTTATGCCATTGGTGGCAGCGATGACACAGGCGACAAGGGCCGCGTGATTCCGTCCATGTCAGTGAACCAGTATGGCGCGGCTCTGGCTTCATGGATGGGGCTGTCGAATGCCGATATTGCAGGCATTTTCCCGGATCTGAGCAATTTTGACGATAGCTGGATAAACTACGGGCTGTTCACCTGACGGCACTGTCCGTAAAACCGTATATCCGATGAAATTCAGACTCCACTGTTTTGCCCAGTCGGGTAACGCCTACAAGGCTGCGCTGATGCTGAACCTGTGTTCAGCAGACTGGGAGCCGGTATTCGTTGACTTCTTCAACGGCGCCACACGTACCGATGAGTATCTGGAACTCAACGAGATGGGTGAAGTGCCTACGCTGGAAGCCAAGAATGTAACACTGGCACAATCCGGAGTCATTCTTGACTATCTGGCCGACTCGTTCGAGATGTATGACGCCCGATCAGTACCGCAGCACAGAGAAGTGCTGCGATGGATTCTGTTCGACAATCACAAGCTCACCGGCAATATCGCACCGCTACGATACCTGCGACAATTCACCGAGCAGGGCGAGAACGAGGTCACGGCCTTTCTGCATCAGCGAGCGACGTCGGCACTGCAAACACTGGAGCGTCGCCTGTCGAAATCGGAGTTTGTGGCCGGGGAAGAGCCCACCATTGCCGATATTTCCCTGTGTGGTTATCTGTTCTGGCCCGATGAAATCGGTTTCGGCTCGTGGCAGACAGATTTTCCGGCCATCGACGCCTGGCTGGAGCGTATCAGGCAGCTGCCGGGTTGGGAGCATCCGTACAAGCTGATGCCGGGTTACCCGCTCGACGAGGATGGCGAGTCAGCGGACAAAGCCTGACGGCAATGCGCACTGCCCCGCGGTGTAGGGCATCTGCGTCACAAACAGCCCCGTCAATGGTGCGAAAACTGCTGTAACGGTCGCTAAGAGTCTGATCGGGAGACGATTCGAGAGCGCCATTTGACATGCAGGGTCTGATTTTTCGTCGCGTGTGGCGACACGTTGCGAAACAGCACAACGGATTGCAGCGGTGCCTGTGGCTGATTCTGACCAGCTTTTGCATCGCGGCGCAGCTGCTGCTGTCCAGCCCTTCCGTGCGGGCTGATGAATCCCTCGTGTCGGAATCAGGACCGGCCGCGGATGACGTGCAGGCGATCATCAATGATCTGGAGATCACCCGACGTGTTCTGGGTGGCGACGATGCCGAGTTCGGTGACTGGCCCTCCATGGTGGTTATCGCAACAGCCGGCATCTTTCCTCTGGAGGACCGCTTTTTCTGTGCAGGAACGCTTGTTGCCGAACGTTACGTGCTGACGGCTGCCCACTGTCTGTTCGATATCTACGGCCGATTGGAGGACGTTTCCAGTCTGCGCATTGTCGCCGGCATTCACGATCTGTCGGAGGACGAGACTTTCGTGGAAACGAGCGTCACCAACATCATCCTCCACCCCGACTACGACAATTCGCTCGAATCTCCACCGGACGATATTGCCTTGCTGGAATTGTCCAATGTGGTGGATGCACCCGTCGGCAATCTGTTCGCCGGTGAAACGGAAGATCATACCGACTCGCTGGGATTCATTCTGGGCTGGGGTGCCACACGGTACGAGAATGATCGGGCCAGTGACTACCCCACCATTCTTCAGGAAGCTCGGGTACCGCTCGTCTCGCTCGAGACCTGCAATTCCCCGATCTCCTACAATGGCCTGCTGGAGCAAACCCAGATGTGTGCCGGGTTCAGCACCGGGGCTGTGGACACCTGCGCGGGTGATAGCGGCGGACCCTTGTACATCCTGCAAAGCGGCGAGCCCGTGCAGGTGGGTATCACCAGTTTCGGCAATGGCTGTGCACAACCGGATTTCTACGGCATCTACACCAATGTATCGCACTACATTCCCTGGCTGGCAGATTACATCAGCGTCCCTGAGCAGTCATCAGAGCTTGTCGCCATTCGTCAGGCTGCCGCGACAAGCGATGGTTCGTCGAAAGTGACAGATGGCAACTACAGCACTCGATCCGGCGGGGCCCTGCATCCTGTCTGGCTGTTGTTACTGATGATCGCTGCGGCCTCGCGATTGACAGCGTGCAGTACGCACCCTGAAGGCAGACCGGATGAGGCGTCATCGGCACACCCGATCGAATTCAACAAGGGTGGGCAGAGAGCCGGTATCAATGCACTGCGTCTGGGACAAGAGCGCGATGCCGTTATGCAGGCCCTGCCTGACAGCCTGTGGCATGAACCTTCCTGCAAGCGGGGCAAGACTGCCTTGCAGGGAACGGGGCGCCTGTTCATGACAGAGCAATGCTTTGTGCTGGCCAGAGCAGACCACAGATTGGCAGACTGGCTGGTTCCGCAGATATCCCTTGTCCTGGTCGCGCAGCGGCTGTCCAGGATCGACCTGGTGCTGCTCAGCGATGGCAGGCAGGAAGAGGGGGCAGGCAGCGGTGCCGGTCCTGCCATGGCTCCGGGACCCGACTTGACGCAGATGTTGAACAAGAGTTACAGGCAACCGGTCGATACGAACCTCTGGCGCCAATGGCAGGATCAGATCCGTTTCACGCCGGGCAAAGGGCTGCAATTCGTTGATGGCCGACTGGCCCGATCACTACCAGCGCTACTGGACAGCGACCCTGACTTCGAGTGACTTCGAGTGACTTCGAGTGACTTCGAGTGACTTCGAGTGACTTCGAGTGACGCCGATAGTGCCTGTACCGCCCTGGTCATAGTCAGACTGACTTGACCAAGGCCGGTGAGGCAGAACGGTACTACTTGATGAATTCGGACCGAATATCGTCGAAACTGGTGTGCCGAATGTCGCGTCCCTTGACCAGATAGACCACGTACTCACAGATATTCACCGAGTGATCACCAATTCGCTCCAGAGCGCGGGCGCACCAGGTGATCTTGAACAGTTTCGACACTTGTCGTGGGTCTTCAACCAGATGGGTGCCCAGCAGTCTTTCCAGAGTCCGGTACTCGTCATTGACATCTTCATCGCGTTGGGCGATAGCCAGTGCCGCATCGACGTCCAGCCGGGCAAAAGCGTCCAGCGAGTCATGTAGCATGGACTTCACCAATTCGCCCAGGTGACGCAACTCCTTGCGATAACTGGGAAGATCATCCGCCATGTCGGTCAGATCGCGGGAAAATCGGCCCAGTTTTTCGGCCTCATCACCGATTCGTTCAAGATCGGTGATGACCTTGATGACGGTCACGATCAGGCGCAGATCGCTGGCTGTCGGTTGCCGGCGAGCCAGCACTTGTGTGCAGTCCTCGTCGATGTCGACTTCCATCTTGTTGATTTCGAAATCACTCTCTGCAACCTTGCTGGCCAGATCGTTATCCGCTTCGAGCAAGGCGGTCAGCCCGTTGGTGACCTGTTGCTCTACCAGGCCGCCCATCGTGAGGACCTTGTTGCGAATATCCTCCAGCTCCATATTGAACTGTTGGGAGATATGTTGATCGAGATGGAGCTTGTCCATATGGGGTATCCGAGTTCTCTCAGCGATGACTGATGGTGCTATGAGTTAGAAGAGTCTGAAGCAGTTGCCTTCATCCATCGAATAGACTGCAAACGTATTCTCAAGTTTCAGACGAGTATAGAGTGCATTTGCAGGTTCTATCCGAATCGACCGGTTATGTAGTTTTCTGTCAACTCATGCTGAGGGTTGGTGAACACATCATTGGTCGCGTTGACTTCTACCAGCTTCCCGAGATGAAAATAGGCAGTACGCTGCGATACACGAGCAGCCTGTTGCATCGAGTGAGTCACGATGGCGATAGCGTAGTTCTGGCGCAATTCGTCTATCAATTCTTCTATACGCGCAGTGGCGATGGGATCGAGGGCCGAGCAGGGCTCATCCATGAGAATGACCTCCGGGCTCACGGCGATGGAGCGCGCGATGCACAGGCGCTGCTGTTGACCACCTGACAGGCTGGTGCCGGGCGCATCGAGCCGATCCTTGACTTCATCGTAGAGTCCGGCCTTGCGCAGGCTGTCCACCACGATATCGTCCAGCTCTGCACGATTGCTCGACAGACCGTGAATGCGCGGGCCGTATGCAACATTGTCATAGATCGATTTGGCGAAGGGGTTCGGCTTCTGGAACACCATGCCCACGCGAGCGCGCAGCAATACCGGGTCCAGGTCAGCCCCGTAGAGATCCTCGCCATCCAGCGACAGATCACCGGTCACCCTGCAGGATGGGATGGTGTCATTCATGCGATTCAGGCAGCGCAGAAAGGTGGATTTTCCGCAACCGGATGGCCCGATCATGGCAACCACCTCATTGTTTCCGATGTCCAGATTGACATCGAAAATCGCCTGTTTCTCGCCATAGAAGACGTTGACATCCCGAGAACGCATCTTGGCATTCTCGACCGTGGGCGTGCCGACGGTTTCGGTCAACTTGTGGAATGCTTCCTGAGCGCTGTCTTTCACTGGATCTCTCGGAATGAAGGAGGTATCGATTGTATCTGTTGCGACTGCTGTATTCATGATTCGTATCTCCTACCAGCGACGTTCGAATTTCTTGCGAAGAAATACCGCGAGTGCATTCATCACGACCAGAAAGACCAGCAACACCATGATGGCTGCGGAAGTCTTCTCGACGAAGGCACGCTCGGGACTATCTGCCCACAGGAACACCTGCACAGGCAGTACGGTTGCAGCATCGGTGACCGACGCTGGAATATCGACGATGAAGGCCACCATGCCTATCATCAACAGAGGAGCGGTTTCACCCAGTGCCTGAGCCAGGCCGATAATCGTACCTGTCAGGATGCCGGGCATGGCCAGAGGCAAGACGTGATGGGTGACGACCTGCAAGGGCGAAGCTCCCAGACCGCGGGCGGCCTCGCGAATGGATGGAGGTACCGCCTTGAGCGCTGCGCGGCTGGATATGATGATGGTCGGCAAGGTCATCAAGCTCAGTACGATACCGCCGACCACCGGGGCAGAGCGCGGCAAGTGAAAGAAGTTGATGAATACCGCGAGCCCGAGCAGGCCGAAGACTATCGACGGCACCGCAGCGAGGTTGTTGATATTGACCTCGACGATATCGGTCCAGCGATTCTGCGGCGCAAATTCTTCGAGATAAATGGCGGCCGCAACGGCAATCGGGAATGACAGGGCAAACGTGATCAGCAAGGTGAATGCCGAGCCCATGAGTGCAGCCCTGATACCCGCCAGTTCCGGCTCGCGCGAGTCACCGTTGGTAAAGAAGGTACGGTTGAAGCGCACCTCCAATTGACCTGCATCCTTCAGTGACTTGGCCCAGGCAATCTGCTTGTCGCTCATGCGGGTGACGATGGAGTCGGGATTGCTCAGATCGGCATCGGACTTGATCAGCGCGCTCAGTTCATCGTCGGCGGGCAGCCACAGGCTGATCGTGCTGTCGAGCAATTCACGATCGGCCTTTACCTTGTCGTACAGTTCGTACTCGGCTCCGGTGCTGAGCAGCTGATACAGCGCCTTCTTGTCTCCACGACTGCTGACTTCAGGGAAGCGATCACGCATGGTCTGCTTGATCAGTCCGCCAAAGTTGGCTGCACGCAGTTCGGCCTCGGTCGGTTCGTCGCTGATTCCCAGCGTGGCACTGTCGAGCTGAACATCCAGCTTGACAAATGTGCTCTTGAAGGCCGGCAAGCCCTTGCCGACAATGCTGAACAGCAGTATGAACAGGAAACCGATACTGGCAGCAATGGCGGTCACGCCGTACAGCCGGAAGCGTTTCTCTGCGGCGTAGCGCTTTTTCAAGGACGCGCGAACCTTGGTCGTTGTATCACTCATTCGTATTGCTCCCGGTACTTGCGTACGACATGCAAGGCGATCACGTTCAGGCACAGGGTGACGACAAACAGCATCAGTCCCAGTGCAAAGGCAGCCAGCGTCTTGGCACTGTCGAATTCCTGATCCCCGGTGAGCAGTGTGACGATCTGCACGGTGACGGTTGTGACGGCTTCAAGTGGATTGGCGGTGAGGTTGGCGGCCAGGCCGGCGGCCATGACCACGATCATGGTTTCACCGATGGCGCGGGACACGGCAAGCAGAACTCCGCCGACAATGCCCGGCAGTGCGGCCGGGATGACCACCTTTCGTATGGTCTCGGATTTGGTCGCACCCAGTCCGTAGGAGCCATCGCGCATGGCCTGTGGTACCGCGGTGATGACATCGTCAGAGAGCGATGAGACAAAGGGGATGATCATGATGCCCATGACCGCTCCAGCGGCCAGTGCACTTTCGGAGGAGACACTCAGTCCCAGTGTCGCGCCGAATGATCGCAGGGCTGGCGCGACGGTCAGTGCAGCAAAGAAGCCGTAGACCACGGTGGGAATACCGGCCAGGATTTCCAGCAGTGGTTTGCAGATGCTGCGAACCGGCCGGCTGGCGTATTCCGCCAGATAGATGGCAGACATCAGTCCGAAGGGGACGGCCACCACCATGGCGATGAAGGAGATGAGCATGGTGCCCATGAACAGCGGGACGGCGCCGAAGGAACCGGATGATCCGACCTGATCGGCACGGATGGCCGTCTGTGGGCTCCAGGTCGTGCCCGTGATGAACTCGATGACGCTGACTTCCTGAAAGAAGCGCAGTGATTCGAACAATACCGACAACACGATCCCCAGGGTTGTCAGGATAGCGATGGAGGCACAGCTGATCAGGAAGAACTGTACGATCTTCTCGACATTGTGTCGCGCTCGGGTGTCAGCCTTGATTCTCTTGAGTGCCAGTGTTGCGCCGGCAATGGCTGCGGCCAGTGCCAGTACCATCATTGCCAGTGAGCTGATGTGGCGCATGCTGGCCAGTTGCTCTGCGGCGATCTTCTTGTCGGGATCCTGAATGTCAGCGATGGCGTTGCTGTCCACTCGGTTGCCGATATCGTTCTTGTAGAGTTCTACCGACTTCTCGCCGGCATCGTAGACGCTCTGGGGAATGTAGTCATGCAGAAATCCGCTGACGACACTCGGCTCGAACAGTTTCCAGCCGACGATGATGGCCAGCGCCGGCAAGGCGCACCACAGGGCGACCATCATGCCGTAGTGGCTGGGAAGGGAATGCATGGATCGCACACCGCCACCGAGTCGAGCGACGGAGTAGGCGCGGCTTCTACCGTAGGCAAAGGATGCCAGGGCGAGGCCCAGTGTGACTAACAGCAGGGTAGTTGCGGACATGGAGAGGAAGGTACTCGTGGGCGGACGGGGCAGTTCAATGGCGGCTCTAGCGAGAAAGAGGTCTTGCCAGTGATCAGGCAAGACCTCTTGTAGATGGTCCGACGATTAAACCGCAGAGCGAGAAGTACGCTCTGCGGCGGGATCGGATTCTAGTTCAGAACCAGTTTCTGCAGTGATTTCACCGCTGCACCGACTTCAGCGCGCTGCTCGTCACCCAGTGGAATCATGCCCTTGTCTGCCAGGTAACCGTCTTCGCCCCAGGCCTGTTCGCTGGTGAATTCTGCCAGGTACTCGGCGATGCCAGGCACGGTACCGATGTGCTGGGCTTTCACGTAGAAGTACAGTGGACGGGAAATACCGTAGTCGCCGCTGGCGATGGCATCGAAGTCAGCCTGGTGACCATCGATGATGGAGCTTTGCACCTTGTCGGAATTCTGCTCCAGGAAGCTGAATCCGAAGATGCCCAGTGCGTCCGGGTTGGCTTCCAGCTTCTGCACGATCAGGTTGTCGTTTTCGCCGGCTTCAATATAAGCACCGTCTTCACGCATGGTGTGGCAAGTTGCCTTGAATTCGTCGTCTTCCATGCCCTTGATGAAATCGAACTGCTTGCATCCACCTTCCATGGCCAGTTCGGCGAAGGCGTCACGAGTTCCGGATGTGGGAGGCGGTCCCAATACTTCGATATCCGTGGCAGGCAGATCAGGGTTGATGTCCGCCCACTGCTTGTAGGGGTTTTCAACCAGCGTCTCGGAGCCGTCAGGGTTGGGTACCATCTTGGCCAGTGCCAGATAGAGTTCCTTGGTGCCCATGTCGTACTGTTCGGCGTTGACCGAGTTGGCAACGGCAATTCCGTCGTAGCCGATCAGTACTTCGACGATATCAGTGACACCGTTCTCCTGGCACATTTCATACTCACTGGTCTTCATGCGACGCGAAGCGTTGGTGATATCGGGCGTATCGACGCCGATGCCGGAACAGAACAGCTTCAATCCGCCGCCTGAACCCGTGGATTCGATCTTGGGCGTGTTGAAGTCGGTTGTCTTGCCGAAACGTTCTGCAACAACCGTTGCAAACGGATAGACAGTGGATGAGCCAACAACGCTGATGCCATCGCGAGCTGCGGCGTTGCCGGCGAAGGCCGAGGCCAATACCGCTGAACCAAGCAGTAATACTGACTTTTTCATGGTGATCTCTTTACGTGAAGGGGATGTTGTGTCAACGCGAGCAGTATCGGAGCCGAATATGACACAGCGGTTACACAGCTGCGATTGTCATCCCGATTTGTGATGGGGGTAACGCGGATGGTCGGCGTGTTCTACTGATTGATGGCTTGAGGCATTGAAATGCAGCGAGATCTGGGGAAGGTGATCGAGAAAATCGAGCCGCTGCCGGGGGTACTTTCGATACTCAATTGTCCGCCATGGCGCTGTGCGGCGTGCTTCACGATCGCCAGGCCCAAGCCCGTGCCACCATCGTCACGGGAGCGGCCACTATCCACTCGATAGAAGCGCTCACTGAGCCTGGAGAGGTGCCTGGCTTCGATGCCGGGACCATCGTCAGCGACCTTGTAGACCGCTTCTCCCGCGTCATTTGTCTGCCAGGAGACGCTGATCAGGGTGCCCGGGTCCGTATAGCGCACGGCATTGGTCAGCAGATTCTGGCAGGCGCTGTAGATCTCCCTTTCCGAGCCCAGTATGGCCAGCGATTCATCCAGCGCCAGCTCGAACTGATCGGATTCATTGGCCTCGTGCAGGGTGCTGACCATCGAGCGAATCATGGCGCTGACGTTGAGCGTATCGCCTTCATTGTCGGCCATGGGATTGCCCTCGAGCTTCGACAGCTGCAACAGATCCTCCACGATGCCGCGCATGCGGTCGGACTGCGCACTGATCTGCCTCAGGGCTTCGCTGACCTGCGGGTCCAGCGATTCATTCTCTTGTAACATTTCCAGGTAACCGCGTATGACGGTCAATGGCGTACGCAGTTCGTGCGACACATCGCCGACGAAGGCCTTTCGCATTTCCCTGACCTGCACGCGTTGGGTGATGTCTGCGGCAATCAGCACCATCATGCGCTTGCCGGTCGGTACCTTGCGGATGGCGATGATGCGTTCCGCCGATGAACCGGTGCCTTGCATCTCGAGTTCATCCTGATCCGTGCCGTTGTGCAGGAATTCGCGGAAATCCGGATTCCTGACCAGGTTGTCGATACGTTGGCCCTTGTCGCGATCAGGATGAATGTTCAACAGCTCCAGGGCGGCAGCGTTGGACCAGCGTATCTCGAAGCTCTTGTCCAGAACGACGGTGGCGTCCGGCAGGTCGGCGGCCAGCGAATTGAACTGGGCGAGGGTATTACGATAGCGATTCTTCTGTTTGCGGCTGTATTTCTTTTCCCGATGAATCAGCTGCACCATGTCATTGGTCAAGCCGGTGGTCGGTGGGGCCTTGTTGGCGCGTCCGCCTTCGCTGAGCCAATGCACGATGGCGTCCATCCGGCGCAGCAACCAGAGGGTGTACCCGGCCAGATAGACAATGGTTACCGTGGCAGGCCAACCGACGATGAACCCGGCCAGCGCTACACCGATCAGCCCGTAAAGGAAACTGCTCATTTCCTTCTTGAGTCCGAAAGAGAACATATAGGGCGGCATCATGGATACGGCAAGATCAGATAATACCGACTTCATTGTGCTCATTGGGGGGGCTAAGTGCGACGGTTATGCAGGCTGGATACCACGCAAGTGTTTCAGAGGTGTGTAAAGCGGTATCCGGCGCCTCGGACGGTATCGAGCATGGAATCGGCCCCGTGAGGTTTGAGACTCTTTCGCAGGCGCAGGATGTGGACGTCGACAGTGCGCTCTTCGATGAATGTGCCAGGCCCCCAGACGTGATCCAGCAACTGGGTACGACTGTAGACTCGATCAGGATTCTTCATCAGAAATGACAGGAGTTTGAATTCGGTATGCCCCAAGGTGACCTCTTCGCCATTGGCCGTGAGTCGATGCGCAGCGATGTCCAGGCTCAGTGGGCCGTGAACGATAGTGGCGTCTCCCTTGAAGTCTCGACTGCGGCGCAACAGTGCCTTGATGCGCGAATGCAGCTCGCGCGGTGAAAAGGGTTTCGTCAGATAGTCATCGGCACCGGCATCCAGCCCTGCAGTGATATCGTGCTCTTCTGTCCGGGCAGTGAGCATGATGATCGGCAGATTGTTGTACAACGGATCCTTGCGCAGGGATCGCACGAATTCCAGACCACTGCCGCCGGGTAACATCCAGTCGACAATGGCCAGATCCATTTCCTGCGTTGCCATCAGATGTCGCGCTTCAGACACCGAGCCGGAATTGTGTACCGAGTGGCCGTGTCGCTCGAGTGCGAATTTGACCATGTCGCGAATGGCGGCTTCGTCTTCCACCGTGAGTATATGCGCCGGCATGTCGGTGTTTTTCGTCTGTTGGCTCGTATTCATCAAATGGTAACGCGCTATCGAATTTGGCGCGAGTGTGTTGAATCAATATGACAACACGGTGAATCAGAACCATTCCGAGTCATGCAAAGCACATCATTCACATAAAACAATTCACCCGAGGCTTGCACCGTGGGCTTTCTGCCCTCAGAATGGGGGGGTAATGGTGTTCCGTATCGGCACTCTCGCGACGACAAGCTGTGAACCCCGTCAGGCCCGGAAGGGAGCAGCGGCAGCAGTGGATTCGGGCGCCGGGATGCGGCTGGTACGGAATGCCGCCTAATGACAGGCTCATGGGCTCCCCTCACACCTTCTTCCCATCCAATTATCGGCATCGATGAGCTACAAAGTACTTGCGCGCAAATGGCGGCCGCAGCACTTTCGAGACATGCTCGGACAGGAGCCGGTATTGCGCGCCCTCATCAATGCGCTGGATACCAATCGACTTCACCATGCCTATCTGTTCACGGGTATGCGAGGCGTTGGCAAGACCACCATTGCACGCATATTCGCCAAGTGCCTGAACTGCGAAACCAATGGGGTCAGTTCCACGCCCTGTGGTGAGTGTAGCGCCTGCAAGGATATCGAGGCCGGCCGCTTCTTCGATCTGATCGAGGTCGATGCCGCGTCCCGTACCAAGGTTGAAGAGACGCGCGAGCTGCTGGAGAACGTGCCTTACGCGCCGTCCAGCGGTCGTTACAAGGTGTACCTGATCGATGAGGTGCACATGTTTTCCAACCACAGTTTCAATGCGCTGTTGAAGACGCTGGAAGAGCCTCCCGAACACGTCAAGTTCCTGTTGGCAACAACCGATCCGCAAAAGGTCCCGGTAACGGTCCTGTCGCGCTGCCTGCAGTTCAATCTGAAACGCATGGCGCCCGGTTCGCTGGCCGATTATCTGTCGAAGATACTGACGGAAGAGTCCATCGAGCACGAGCGACCGGCGCTGGATCTGATTGCTCGCGCCTCGGAGGGCAGTGTGCGCGACTCGCTGAGTCTGGTGGAGCAGGCGGCAGCCTTTGGTGAAGGCGTGGTGCGTGAGGTTGACGTCGAGTCCATGCTGGGCCGCGCGTCCATCGATCGTCTGTTGGGTCTTATCGAGTCGCTGGGCGCTGGGGATCTGCCTCAGTTGTTCGAGCGTGTGGAGCAACTGGCTGAATATGCACCGGACTTCGCCGAACTGATGGGCGAGCTGCTGAGCCTGTTGCATCGGATAGCCTTGCTGCAAACCGTACCCGGCAGCGTGTCCGAGGATGCGCCCGGTTACGAGCGGCTCAGCCGGCTCGCCAGCAGTCTTGCCAGTGATGAGATACAGCTGTATTACCAGATCGGGACGCATGCGCGCCGCGATATGCCCTTCGCACCGGACCCTCGTGAGGCCTTCGACATGGCCCTGCTGCGCATGAACACGTTCCGGCCTCAGGGTGTGCCGCAGATGGTGACAACGGAGCAGATGCAGGGTGGTTCCGGTGACGTCAGTCGAGCGAACAGCGTATCCGGTGCGCATCAGTCCGGCGCAGAATCTGCACCCGCAGCCACCTCCGGTTCGCCAGTGGCGGCCAGTCTGCCGGTTCGCGGAGAAGTTTCTGCGGGTGGTGATCCACGAGCGGCTGCGCTGGCGGCGGCAAGGGGAGAGGCGCCACCGGAAGCGCCTGCGACGACACCATCTTCCGGGATGGAGGCTTCTGGGCTTGTGGCGTCCCAAGGTGTGTCTTCTTCACAGAGTGCGCCTGCTCAGAGTGCGCCTTCCCAGAGTGCGCCTTCCCAGAATGCGCCTGTCGCCCCGACTGTCTCGACGCCAGCGGTTCCACCTGCGCCAACCGAGGTTCCGCCTGTTTCGGAATCATCCGTGTCCGTTGGGACGCCCGGGATACCCCCAGTGGCAGCGGTCAATGGGTCGTCACAAGGTGCTCAGGTACCTGCACAGGAAGTCCGGCCGTCCGCTGCGTCACCCACATCCGGATCGACAGCAGTTGATCGAGGCGCTATCAAGCCGGCTGACTGGCCTTCGATTGTTGCGGAACTGGATGTTTCGGGAATGCCTAAACAATTGGCTAGCAACTGTGTATTGGCCCAGCTGGAGGGCGATCACTTTCAGTTGCGTCTCGAGGCGGCCTCGGAACACTTGAATACACCACGATTCACGGAACGTGTTCAGGTGGCATTGGAGCAGTGGCTCGGGCGACCCGCGCGTGTCAGTGTGGAGCTGTCTGATGCTCAACTGTTGACCCCGACGCGGCTGGATGAGAAGCAGCGCGAGGACGACATGGCCGCTGCACGCATGTCCATCGATCAGGATCCACTGGTTCGCCAGTTGATCGATCGTGTTGATGGCGCCGTCGATGAGGCCAGCATAGCACCGGCTCCCCGAGGCGAGAGCTGAGTCCTGCGTTGCCGCAGCAACATTCGATTCCCCGGTGAGCAATCGGTAAACTGCTTGTGCGGTTCTACAAGACGGCTCGTCTCCGGTATGGTGTCCGAAATATTTCTTTGACTGATTGAGGATTGAAACATGAAAGGTGGCATCGGTAACCTGATGAAACAAGCGCAGAAGATGCAAGAGGACATGCAGCGTGCGCAGGAAGAAATTGCCAACATGGAGATCGAGGGGCAGAGCGGTGGTGGTCTCGTCAAGGTCACCATGAACGGACAACATGAGCTACGCAAGGTGTCCATCGACGATTCCCTGGTCGGCGATGACAAGGACATGCTCGAGGATCTTGTGGCCGCTGCGGTCAATGATGCCAGTCACCGTCTGGCTGAAGCATCCAAGACCAAATTGAGCGGACTGACCAGTGGCATGGAACTGCCTCCGGGCATGAAACTGCCATTCTGAACCCCTTGTATCGAGAGGGCATGGAACGTGTCTAGCAGTGGCCTGTTGGAAGATCTGGTGGAATCCCTTCGCTGTCTGCCGGGAGTCGGTCCCAAGTCCGCGCAGCGGATGGCGTTGCATCTGTTGCAACGTGATCGTGATGCTGCGCGACGGCTGGGGGAAACCATGATCAAGGCGATGGACAAGGTCCATCACTGCAAGCAATGTCGGATCTTCACGGAAAACGAGCTGTGTCGCTGGTGCTCCGATCCTGCTCGCCTGTCCTCCCAGTTGTGCGTTGTCGAAGGACCGGCGGACGTGATCGCCATCGATCGGTCGACCGACTACCGAGGCAAGTTCTTTCTGCTGTTGGGGCATTTGTCACCGCTGGATGGCATCGGCCCGAAGGACCTGGGGCTCGACCTTCTGGAGTCACGACTCGAGCAAGGCGGTGTCGACGACATCACCCTGGCCACGAACCCGACAGTCGAAGGGCAGGCCACCGCCCGCTATATCGGCGATATCGCTGCTCGGCATGGCGTGCCGGTCATGCAGATTGCGAGAGGTGTGCCCGTCGGCAGCGAGCTGGAATTTACCGATGGCGGTACGCTGGCCGTCGCCTTTGCCCAACGCACGCCCTTGAGTTGAGCCCCGGGCTGCAGTGGCCCCGTCCCGCATAACTCCGCTTTCGTGGATCCTTTGCCTCTACCCTCGAGTATCACTGCAGGGCCGTTGCGGAACGGATGCTGCCGGGCGATGCTGGCCTGTCCGTCTTTGCCCTCGAAAGACAGTGACGAACAGCTCCATGTTTATCCACAAAATCTGTGGATAAGCTTGTGGATCAAGTGCTGATTTGCGCCTGTGACGCCCGTCTTGTAACGGTATCGTCAAATTGTCCATTTTTTGAACAATCCATAAAATGGCGTAAAATCAATAACTTGAGGTTTGTACGGTGCTTTCAGGGCGTTTCGAGGCCCCATTATCCCGTTTCCGGAAAAGATGTGAATAAACCACCACGGGCTTCGATGGCAAGTCAAGTTTCGGGGGAGAACAAACCGTGAATTTTCGGTTTTCACGCACAAGCAGTCTGGCTGACTGTCGGCCAACGGGTAGTGCTCGTCAGTGATGTCTGTTCGGGCGTCAATTGTCATCGAAAAAGATCTCCGAGCTGTGGCTTGTCGAGACCGCGAAATTTCCCGGTCACTGCTTGCCGGATAGTTATATGTCCGGCCCGTGAAGTTGCGCGAGTCAATATTCGGACGCCGTACCCGGCTGATCGACTCGCTTATCCACAAAAATTGTGGATAAGGTTGTGGAGAAAAGCGTGAAAGTGACTTCCAGGCCTTGCTGCATCACGCTTGCAGCAGATTGATCAATTTCTGATCAATTTATTAATCTATTTAAATACAATGACTTAGCTATTTTTCGGCAGGCAAGGCGGCAAGTGCACAGCTTGAGTGCAGGCGGCGTGGCGCTCAGGCTGGCTTGTTGATAACGGTGCCTCGGATATCATATTTTCAGCGTTTGTTGCGACATGATTTCGACTTTTTTCTGTCAAACGATTGTCTGTATGTTACTTCCCGATGACTTCTGAGCTGTTCTTGTCTCGCTGGGGAGGGAAGAGATACTGGATGCTGGGAAAACGCGCGGATCTCCAAGACAGTCCTTCGCGCTTGCACATGCGGGTACACAGGGGCGCACGTCGCGCTTTATCTCATGCGCTATTCGAATGATTTCCCCAGGCAGTTCACCACTCCTCTTGCTTCTCTCTGTCATTCGCGGACAGTTTGATCGTCGGCGCACCAAATGCGCGCAGAAAATCAATCGATCTTCGTCTTGCGCTCTGCCGGAAGCCTGTGGTTCAGGATGCGAAATCGGCAGAATGCCGTCGCAATGGGCTGAAATCGGCTTATCCACAATATCTGTGGATAACGTTGTGGATGAACCGCTGAAAACACCCTGGAACCCGCTGTTTTTAACGTTTCTGTCACATTGGGCATTATTTGTACAAAAGAAAAATAACAATGAAAAACAATAACTTGCAGTTGATTGAATTTTCTTCCTGAGTCAGGGCAGCGAAAATACAGCTCCGGTGCATAATTCAGCGCTACTTGTGCATAAGGTCAACACAAGTACGCTTCGTCAAGCATCAGGAACGAAAAAATACTGGAAATACGCGAATTTTTTGTGGATGGGCAGGTTATTTGCAGACGCGAAACTTCTGCAGGGGGCTGATGGCGTTTTCAGCCCCGTGTTCAGCGATATCGGGAGCCGTTGATTCGGGTCTGGGGCATTGCGTGAAGCGGGGTTACTCTTCAGATCGTGAAGACGTGCTCACGGTAGTAGCGCAGCTCCGCGATGCTCTCTCGAATGTCGTCAAGAGCCAGGTGTGAGTTTGTCTTGCTGAATCCTGCGGTGATCGAGGGCTGCCAGCGACGAACCAGCTCCTTGATCGTGCTGACATCCACGTTGCGATAGTGGAAGAAGGATTCGAGCTCCGGCATGTAACGCACCATAAAGCGTCTGTCCTGGCCGATACTGTTGCCGCACATCGGGCTCTTGCCCGGTTCTATCCAGTGCTGCAGGAATTCGATCGTCTCTTCGCTTGCCTTGTCCAGCGTGTATTCACTGGCACGAACGCGGTCGACCAGGCCAGAGCGGGTATGGTGCTCTGTATTCCAGTCGTCCATGGCCTCGAGCTTGTCGTCATCGACATGAACGGCAATGACAGGCCCTTCAGCTAGTGTATTGAGTTGTGGATCGGTAATGATGGTTGCAATCTCGATCACGGTGTCCGTTTCCGGATCCAGTCCGGTCATTTCCAGGTCAACCCAGATCAGGTTGTCATTGCTCGCTGGCATCAGAGTAAGTTGGCCTCTAACAAGGTCTTGACGATAAGGAATGAAGGCTGAAAGCCTCGTGCGCACGAGCATGACGCCATCCATGGTCAGAAAGCGTTAAACTCATCCCGTTTATTCAAGCATACAAATCAAGAACGTGCCTGCAATCAGACTGTCATATTCCATAGCCTTTCCCGAGTGAGTATCCCGGCCCGAGTTATTGCCAACTTCCGTGCCAGCGTCGCGCTGCAACTGGAAGGCGAGGCTGAAATCGTGAAAGCTCACGCATTGCGTAGCGTACCTTTGCTGGTCGCAGGGGATAACGTGCTCTGTGAATACGATGCAGGGGTACTCAGGGTGGTATCGCTGGTGCCGCGGGAGAGTGTGCTGGAACGTGCTGACAGACGCTCTGTAAAACCGCTCGCGGCCAATCTCACCCATCTGGGCATCGTGTCGGCGAATCCGCCGGGAATCGATACCCTGCTGATCGACCAGTTCTGTGTGGCGGCTCATCGAGCGGGAGTCGGTGCGCTGATCATCTTCAACAAGTCCGACCTGCAGCAGGCAGAGGAACAAGCGGCCAGCAAGCGGATACTGGATACCTATCGCGCCATCGGTTATCCCGCGGTGGCCATTGACACCAAGAGTGATGGTGGCATGGAACCGCTGTACAACGAACTGGAAGGGCGGGCATTTACCCTGGTAGGCGCCAGTGGTGTGGGCAAGTCTTCGATCATCCAGAAGCTGCTGCCGGACAAGGAGTTGCGAGTCGGGGCGGTATCCGCCGCAACGGGGTTCGGTTCCCACACGACCTCGGTGACATTCTGGTACGAATTGCCGAACGGCGGTGCCATCATCGATTCGCCGGGTGTGCGCCAGTACTCAGTAGCGCATCTGTCTCCCGAGACAGTGCGCTCGGGATACCACGAACTGGCCAGGGCTGCCGAATCCTGTCGCTTCGGGAACTGCACTCACACGGTTGAGCCCGGTTGCGGGGTGCGGCACGCGTTGGCAGACGGCACCATCGCTCGATGGCGTTACGAAAACTACTGCAAGCTGGCTGGCATATAACACCGTTACCCGCGCTGTCAGGCTTTCGGCGTATCGGTCCGGTTGCCCCAGTTGGACCAGGCACCGTCCAGTGCACGCACATCTTCATACCCCAGATGCCGGAGTGCCACATAGGTGACAGCCGAGCGCTGATGCGTCTGGCAATAGACAATCACGGTGTCTTCGGGCTTTATCTGTCGGGCATCGAGCGCGGACTGCAGAGCGTCATCATCCAGCAGGCGCCCTTGTTCGTCGAGCATTTCCGACCATTCCATGTGGCAGGCGCCGGGCACATGGCCGCCTATCGCGCTGCGCACATCAGTCCCGTTGAATTCGGCGGCGCTACGCACATCCAGGATACTCAGCTGGGGTGAATCCAGTTCGCCCATCAAGGCCTCCGCCGAGATGACATTGTCGCCGATCAAGGACAGTGACAACTGACCCTTGTCCACGCTGGGCACCGCCTGTGTCACCGGTAATGCCTGCGCTTGCCAGTTGGCAAAACCACCATTGAGCCAGCTTCCGACTTCATAGCCGTACGCGTCGAGCACCCACATGAGTCTGGCCGCCGGGGTTTCTCGTCCACCATCGTAGGCAATGATCTGGTCGCCCAGGTTGGCGCCGATATCCGCCAGGAAGGTGTTGACCTGCTCCGGATCGGGCATCAGACCTCCCATCGGGCTTTCCACCCGGTTCAACAGGGCGGCGTCGCCGTGTACGGCTCCCGGCAGGTGGCCTGCGGCATAGGCCTCTTCGGAGCGAAGGTCAACGAGGCAGAGGTGAGCCTGGGCGAGCGTATTACCCTCAGTCTGGATATCGGCCAGCAGGGTGGCCAGTTCTTTGGGGTCGAGGACCAGTGGCAGTGACATGGGCTTTATCCACACTTTTCATGAGTTTTTGGTAGGCCTCTGCAATTTGCATCAGAGACCCATGAACTATACCGAGAATCGTGGTCATAGTTTGCGTGGCCTCTTTAGCCGATAATGGATATAGACTGATATGATTCTCGCCTCGAACAAGGTGTTTAAATCAGAAACACAAATCGCTCGAGGAGCGAATACGTTGAGTGACAAAGAAATCGATCTAGCGCTTGTCGAGCGCGTACAGCGAGGAGACAAGGCTGCCTACGATCTGCTGGTACTCAAGTATCAGCACAAGATAGGTCATCTGGTTTCTCGTTATGTACATGATTCCCACGAATCGCAGGATGTCACGCAGGAAGCGTTCATCAAGGCGTACCGTGGCTTGAAGAACTTCCGGGGTGATAGCGCCTTCTACACCTGGCTGTACCGTATCGCCATCAACACGGCAAAGAATCACCTGGTGACGATGAGTCGAAAGATCAGTGATACCGGTATCGATGCAGCCGATGCGGAGCAATACGACAGCGGAAGTGCGTTGCGTGAGAATGCGACACCAGATCGTGTGATGGTTACCGATCAGATTGCCCGAGTAGTCGAAGAATCGATCAACGCTCTGCCGGACGATCTGCGAACGGCCATTCGGCTTCGCGAATTCGAGGGCATGTCCTACGAAGAGATTGCTCAGGCCATGGACTGCCCGATTGGCACGGTCCGCTCCCGTATCTTTCGGGCGCGAGAAGCTATTGATAACAACCTCGAGCCACTGCTCGACGATAGACGCAGGTAAACCATGCAAGATTCCAACAACCCCACCGTGGACAAGGAACAGTTGTCACAACTCATGGATGGCGAGTGGCATGACCTGAACCCATCCGATTGCGTAAAGAGCGTCTGTGCCGATGAAGAACTGCGCGGCAAATGGGCGCGATACCATCTCATTCGGGATGTGATCAAGAACGAGCCGATCGAGACAGACAATGTGCTCGTGTCTCGTATCTGTGATGCCATCGCCGATGAGCCTGCCTACAGCAACATCACACCGCTGGCCAATTATGCCGAGGTTGACGAGAAGCCCGAGGTGGCACCCATACCGGCGGCGGCACCAGCAGCGGCAGATGTCACGACTCTGGCAGTTGCAGACGCCCGTGGCCAGCGCTCTTCCTGGCTGGGTACAGGCATGGCAGGCTTTGCCCTGGCTGCCAGTGTGGCTGCCGTCACCGTGGTCGGCATGAATGTCTGGCAGAGTCAGGAGGCAGGCCAGGCCGAGAATGTTGCCGCGGTTCGCAGTTCAGCCGCCATCGATGGGCGTGATGCCTTTTCCCGACAAGTGAGTGGGGCACCATTGCCGCAAGTGGAACTGGTTGCGAACACGGGCTCGTACTGGGTGTCGCCTCAGTCATCCCAGCGAGTCGGCAACGAAGATCAGCTGAACATGTTCCTGTCTCAGCATATCGAGAATTCACCAACTGCCGGTCGTGAAGGACTGTTGCCTTACTCTCGACTGGTGGGTTATGACGAGATTGTTCAGGAGCGTTGATGGTTAGCAGTTGGTTTCCTGAGTTCGGAGCTGAGAGGGTGTACACCATGACCGGGCAGAGAGTTGTTGCAACGACCCTGCGTGTGGTTCTGATGAGTTCACTGGTCAGTATGGGGGCGGGCGGCATGACGCATGCCGCGTCTGATACGACTACGGCAAGTACCAGTGATGTCAACATCGAGCCCGATCAGGCCATGGACCCGGCCGAGCTGGTCAGGTCCATGTCTGTCGCCATGAAGACGTTGAATTACGAAGGCAATTTCGTGCATGTTCAGGGTAATCACATCACCTCGATGAACATACTTCACTCCAGTGATGAAAACGGCGAGCTGGAGCGCATGCGGTCGCTGGATGGTGAGGCCAGGGAGGTCTACCGCAATCATTCGCTGGTGACCTGTATCTGGCCTGCCAGCCAATCTGTCGTGGTCAGCAAGTCCAAGCCACGCGATTTGCTGCCGACGGTGGATGCCGATCTTGCCGCCAACCAACGCTATCGCTTTTCGATGGGCAAGCCGGACCGTGTTGCCGGATTGCCCACTCATGTGGTCAATGTGTTGCCGGCGGATACCTATCGCTACGGTTATCGATTCTGGATCGATCGTGAGACGCACATGCTGTTGCGTTCGATGCTGCTGGATGGCCAGCGTGCCGTGGAGCAGGTCATGTTCACCCTGATCGAATACCCGCAGAGTATCGATGTTGCGCGCTTCGAGGTGTCCACGGACGACGAGCAGATCAGCTGGCTGGAACCCAAGAAGTTGCAGGCAGCTTCCGGGTTGCCGGAGATTCTGGCTGACAAGGCCGATCGCGTGAGTTTCGAGAATCTGCCCGACGGCTACCGGGAAGTGTCGGAATCCTATTCCGCCATGTCGAAGAAGGAGCGTCCCATCACCCACGTCATGTTGAGCGACGGAATGGCATCAGTGTCCGTGTATGTCGAATACGTTGCACGTGCTGATCAGAGTCAGAGTGCAATCGGCTTGTCGAGCATGGGCGCCATGAACGCCTTCGGCCTGAGCACTGATGATGCCTTCATCACGGCGGTGGGTGAGGTGCCGGCTGATACGGTTCAGGCGATTGCCAGGGCCGCTTATCTTCGCTAGACAGGGCATGTCCGTGTCCCCACCCTGGGCGTCGGCTGTGTCGAAGCCCCGATGAGACGCTCCGGTCGTGCGCTGAACACGGTCATGGCCGGTGAATCCGCCATCATCCGGATAGAGCCGGCCTCACAGTGCAGTCGCTGCGCAAAAGGTCAGGGTTGTGGGGCTGGCATATTCAATCAGGGAGCAGCGGGAATAGAACTGACCTGTTCGAGTGAGCAGGCGATCACCGCAGGGGACGAGGTGGTGGTCGAATTCGATGACGATGCGCATGCCGGCTGGTTGTGGCTGATCTTCGGTGCTTACGGTCTGCCGACCCTCGGCCTGGTGACGACGATCATGGCCAGTAGCCTGGTGCTGGATGATCTGTGGCCATCGAGCTCAATGTCCTTGGCTCTGCAGGATCTGTTCATGGCTATTGCCGGCCTGGTGGGCCTGGCTGGAGGCGTAATTGCATGGCGAAAGCTTGCGCCGGGCCTGCTACGGCGGACAGAAGCCGGACGCTGCCTGCAGTCTGCACGTATAGTAGCTGTCTGCAATACACCCACGACACACGCCAGTGCGCTGCGTCCATGGCATTCAGTTCGGAAAGAAACACGATGATGTCCACCCATCCCACGGTCGTTTCAAGACGCTCTCGACTATCTGCAGCCGCGTTGTGTGGCTGTCTGCTGGTCCTGTCGTCGATGGCCTCGACAGCCCAGGCGCTACAGTCCTCCTTGCCCGATTTCACATCGCTGGTGAAGAGGAACCACGAGTCGGTCGTCAATATCAGTATCTCGCAGATGCCGCCCACTCTGGATTCACGTCCACAGGTGCCGGGAGTGGATGATGAGGATATCGACGATCTGTTGAAGCGCTATCAGGAGCAGGAGCAGCCTCGCGAATTCTTCGAGAATGAGGCGTTGGGCTCGGGTTTCATCATTTCCGAGGATGGCTACATCCTGACCAACAATCACGTGGTTGAATCCGCCGACGAGGTGCTTGTGCGATTGCACGATCGGCGTCAATTGATCGCCGAGGTCGTCGGCACGGATCCGCGCTCCGACGTGGCCTTGCTGAAGATCGACGCAAACGATCTGCACGTGGTCAGCATCGGTAACAGTGATGCCCTGGAAGTGGGGGAGTGGGTGTTGGCGATAGGCTCGCCTTTCGGGTTCGATTTTTCAGTCACTGCCGGTATTGTCAGCGCCACCGAGCGCGCTCTGCCCAATGAGAGCTATGTGCCTTTCATTCAGACGGACGTGGCCATCAACCCGGGCAACTCGGGTGGGCCCTTGTTCAACCTTGATGGTGACGTGATCGGTATCAACAGCCAGATCTACAGCCGCACCGGCAGTTTCATGGGACTTTCCTTCGCCATTCCGATTGAAATGGCAATGGATGTCGCCGACCAGCTTCGTGAAAAGGGGCGCGTGGCCAGAGGGTGGCTCGGCGTGATCATCCAGGAAGTGACCATGGAACGTGCCGATTCCTCCGGGATGGACCGAGCCTATGGCGCACTGGTGGCCAATATACTGCCGGACAGTCCTGCTGCCGATTCCGGCCTGCTGGTGAACGATATCATCACTCATTTCGAGGGCCGGCAGATAGAGCGTTCATCATCCCTGCCGCCGTTGGTGGGCCGTGTACCGGCCAACAGTGATGCCACACTGAAGGTGGTGCGACAGGGCAAACCAATGGAATTGATCGTCAATATCGGTGAACTGCCCAGTGATGACGAATTGCGCCAGAGCATGCGTGTACCGACGGTGGTCACACCCAACGTGCTCGAGCTGACGGTGTCACCACTGGATGCGCAGACGCGTGAGGCTCTGGCTATCGACAAGGGAGGTGTGCTGGTCTCGGGTGTGGAAGCGGGCGGGCCGGCACAGCAGGCGGGCATTCGTGAGGGTGATGTGATCTCGACAATCGACAACCGACCCGTGGATTCCGCCTCGGATGTTGAAAAGGTACTCAGTGAACTGGGTGATCGCAAGTCGGTGGCCGTACTCGTACACCGCAGCGACGGACCGGTCTTTCTCGCCTTGCAACTGGAAGAGTGACTGAGCGTGAGCCAATGGTCGCCAGAGTCGGCAACGGACCCGCACTTGCCTGAACTCGTCATGCATTTCAGGGAAGGCTGCCACCTGTGTGAGGACATGCAGCAGCAGCTGAAGGAGCTGTTCGAACCGGGTGCGTTTCGGCTCACATTGATCGACATCGATGAGGATGAGGAGTTGCGTGAGGCCTATAACGTCCGTGTGCCGGTCTTGAGTCTGGTCAGACGGTATTCCGCTCTGCAGCAGTCGCGGAGCGGCTCGAAGGCAGTGTCATCCGCGGGTCATCGGGCGAATGCGGCCACGGACGCGGCGACAGATCAGGCCGGCTGCGACGAGAATCGGTTGAAAAACGCGATTCTGCAGGAATTGTGTGAACACTTTTTGGATCTTGTGGCCGTGAGAGAGGCTCTTGCAAGCTACAATAAGCCACTCCCTGCCGCGTGCTCCGTGCCCGTGTACAGGTAACGCCTCCCCGAATCCGACCGCATGCAGCAAAACATACGCAATTTCTCGATCATTGCCCATATCGATCATGGCAAGTCCACGATAGCCGATCGGTTCATTCAGGTCTGTGGTGGTCTGACTGCCCGTGAAATGAGCTCGCAAGTGCTCGATTCCATGGATATCGAACAGGAACGCGGCATCACCATCAAGGCGCAGGCGGTATCGCTTGACTACAAGGCGCGAGACGGTGAAACCTATCATCTGAATTTCATTGATACGCCCGGACATGTCGACTTCTCCTACGAAGTCTCGCGCTCACTGTCTGCCTGTGAAGGCGCCTTGCTGGTGGTGGATGCCTCGCAAGGGGTGGAAGCGCAGAGTGTGGCCAACTGCTACACCGCCATCGAGCAGGATCTGGAAGTCATCCCCGTACTCAACAAGATCGATCTGCCAGCGGCCGATCCGGAACGCGTGGTCGACGAAATCGAGGAAATCATCGGAATCGAGGCGCACGATGCCGTGCATGTCAGTGCCAAGACCGGTGTCGGAATCGAGGACCTTCTGGAGCAGTTGGTCGCCCGCGTACCACCGCCCAAGGGTGACTACGATGCGCCTGCCAAAGCCTTGATCATCGATTCCTGGTTCGATGCCTATGTCGGCGTCGTGACGCTGGTACGTGTCATCGAGGGCACCATCGAGCGTCGTTCCAAGATCCAGATCATGTCCACCGGTCGCACCTTCCAGGCGGATGATGTCGGTATCTTCACGCCCAAGCGACAGACACGTGACAAGCTGGCGGCCGGTGAGGTCGGATTCATCATCGCCGGTATCAAGGAAATCGAGGCAGCACGGGTCGGTGACACGATCACACTGGCCAGTCGCCCGGCCGCTGAACCGCTGCCAGGCTTCAAGGAAGTGCAGCCGCGAGTCTTCGCGGGTCTGTTCCCCATCGAAAGTGATGACTACGAAGCCTTTCGCGAAGCACTGTCGAAGTTGCGCCTGAACGATGCTGCCTTGCATTTCGAGCCGGAATCCTCCAGTGCGCTGGGTTTCGGGTTCCGCTGTGGCTTTCTGGGCATGCTGCACATGGAGATCGTGCAGGAGCGACTGGAACGTGAATACAATCTGGATCTCATCTCCACGGCGCCTACCGTGGTCTATGAAATTCTCGATACCAAGGGCGAGCTGACCTATATCCACAATCCGTCGGAGTTGCCGATGGTCAATGTGATCGATGAGATCAGGGAACCGATCATTCGAGCCAATCTGCTGCTGCCTCAGGACTACGTGGGCGAAGTCATCGGCCTGTGCGTGGAGAAGCGTGGTGTGCAGGTCAGCATGCAGTATCTCGGTCGTCAGGTGCAGATGACCTACGAGCTGCCATTGTCTGAGGTGGTACTGGATTTCTTCGACCGTCTGAAGTCCGTCAGCAAGGGCTATGCGTCCTTCGACTACGAGTTCAAGTGCTTCCAGAAGGCCGATCTGGTGAAGGTAGATATCCTGATCAATGGCGACAAGGTCGATGCGCTGGCGTCCATCATTCACCGGGATCGCTCTCAGAGTCGTGGACGAGAACTGGCGGAACGCATGAAGGAGATCATTCCGCGCCAGATGTTCGAAGTTGCCGTGCAGGCTGCCATCGGTTCGCACATCATCGCGCGCTCATCGATCAAGGCCTTGCGCAAGAACGTTACCGCCAAGTGTTATGGCGGTGATGTGTCACGTAAACGCAAGCTGCTGGAAAAGCAGAAAGCAGGCAAGCGCCGCATGAAACAGGTAGGCAAGGTCGAGATACCGCAAGAGGCATTTCTGGCTGTTCTACAAGTGGACCGTAACTGATGCCGTCGAGCTGGGCTGATAAATTGAATTTTCCATTGTTGTTGGTAATTGCCACCGGGGTCACAGGCCTCATCTGGCTGTTGGACGCCTTGCTGTTTGCACCGAAGCGTCGTGAGGCCATGAGCGACAAGAACGGCGAGCTGCCGGTATTGGTGGAGTATGCTCAGTCGTTCTTCCCGGTCCTGCTGGTCGTACTGGTATTGCGCTCATTCCTGTTCGAACCCTTCCGCATTCCATCAGGCTCCATGATCCCGACCCTGTTGATTGGTGATTTCATCCTGGTCAACAAGTTCAGCTATGGTGTGCGACTGCCGGTGGTCAACACCAAGATTCTGGATACCGGCGAACCGGAGCGCGGCGATGTGGCGGTGTTTCGCTATCCACAGGACCCAAGCCTGGATTACATCAAGCGTGTGGTCGGTCTGCCGGGCGATACGGTGATGTACGACGACCGGCAGTTCGTCATCAATGGGGAAGCGATGCCCGTCACCGGTGGTGAGCCCTATGTGAGTCCGGTGAACAACATGCCGGTACCGGGAGCCATCGTGAATCAGGAGAAGATAGGGGAGGTCGAGCACGACATACTCCAGTTCACTGATGAGTATCCGAAGCGATCGGGCACGTTCACCGTACCCGAGGGCCATTACTTCATGGTCGGTGACAACCGGGACCGCAGCAATGACAGCCGGTTCTGGGGCTTCGTGCCCGAGGAGAACCTGGTGGGTGAGGCCAGGTATATCTGGATGCACTGGAACGGCGGCCTTATCTGGGATCGTCTGTTTTCCTCGATCAAGTGATACGGGGGTGCCGGCCGTTGAAGTGTTAACGGCCGCACAGATTGACCTGCTGATCTGTCCTTCGTGACCTCGGCAGCAGGACTGACCCTGCCTTTTCGCTCAGGTATGAGCTGAATCTGACGCTCTATGGTGAAGCGGGGTGTGCTGAAGCAACAGCTGTGTGCTTTCTCCCCGCCTTCGTTCAAGGGATACCCGGGAGGGGTATCTCCTCGCGTCAGTATGAGGGTACCGATCAGATGAGTTCCACGCAGAACCGCACGCTACAGCCCGTGTCCGCCGCCCACCCGCGCTTTCGTGGTGAGCCGGCTTTGAAGCATCAACGTGGCATGGGAATGTTGACGATACTGGTCATCATGGCCATCAGTATTTTCCTGGGTCTGTTCGCGTTCAAGGTGGGACCGAACTACATGGAGAGCTGGACCGTCAGCAAGATCGCTGATGATGTTGCTGCCAATCCCGAGCTGATGAAGCAGCCTCGCAGCAAGGTGTACCAGTACATCCACCAGGCCTACCGCACCAACAATCTCTGGGATCTCAAGCCCGAGGACACCATCAAGCTGAAAAAGGATGGCAAGCGCGGTTATATCGTGTCGGTTGAATACGAAAAGCGCGAAAATCTGTTCAGCAACATCGATGTGGTGACCTCTTTCAACAAAGAGGCTACATCAGTTCCCTGACGCAGGAACTGTGCGCTGAGCTCTCAGCACTGGTAAAGTGCGCGCATGGCAGATCTCGGCATTTTGACAAGACAACTGAATCATCACTTCTCCGACGAGGCGTTGCTGGATGAGGCTCTGTCGCATCGCTCAAGCGGCTCTCACAACTATGAGCGCCTGGAGTTCCTCGGCGACAGCTTCCTGAACTTCGTGATTGCCTCCGAGCTGTATCGACAACGCAGTGATGAGGACGAGGGGGCGTTGAGTCGGCTGCGTGCCAGCCTTGTCCGTCAGAGTACGCTGGCAGAAATTGCCCGCGAACTGAAACTGGGGGATTACCTGAAACTGGGCGTGGGAGAGCTGCGCAGCGGCGGTTTTCGTCGTGATTCGATCCTGTCCGATGTCGTGGAATCGATCATCGGCGCGGTTCTGCTCGATGCCGGCCACGAAGCAGCGCGAGAGCTGGTGCTGCGCCTGTACGGTGATCGTATCGAAAAGCTTCCACCGTCCGCCGAACTCAAGGATCCCAAGACGCGGCTGCAGGAATTGTTGCAGGGGCGCTCCTATGCCCGGCCGGAGTACGAGGTGATTGAAGCCACCGGCAAATCCCATGACATGCGTTTCACGGTCGCCTGCACACTGCCGGAATTGTCCATGAAGGTGCGGGCCACGGCGACCAGTCGACGAAAGGCCGAGCAGGCTGCCGCCGCGTTGATGCTTGAGGATCTGCAACAGCAACTGAGTGCCCAGAGCGAGTAAACTGGGCACCTGCACGATCCATCGCGTTTTTTCCAAGGACATCGTTTTTCATGACTTATTGCGGCGTTGTATCCATCGCTGGCCGGCCCAATGTCGGCAAGTCCACGCTGCTGAACCGGCTGATCGGACAAAAACTGAGTATCACGGCCCACAAGCCGCAGACCACGCGACACAGTATTCTGGGTATCCAGACCAGTGGCGAGCGCCAAGTCATCTACGTGGACACCCCTGGCATCCATGTCACGGGTACGCAGCGTCTGAACAAGGTGCTCAATCGCACCGCCTCGACGTCCCTGCACGATGTCGATGTGGTCATCCTCGTGGTTCAGGCCATGGTCTGGAATGACGACGATGTCAGGGCCTTCGAGCTGGTCAGCCAATCCGGCGTTCCGTTCTTCATTGCGGTCAACAAGATCGATACGGTCAAGCGCAAGGAGGACATGCTGCCGTTTCTTGCCAAGTTGCCGGGTCACGAGCGTCTGCAGGGGGTCATGTTGATTTCTGCGCAGAAACGCTCGGGTCTCGATGCGCTGGAGGAGAGTGTTGGCAAGCTCATTCCGGAAGCCCCCTGGCAATATGATGAAGACGAATTGACTGATCGCTCATCACGGTTTCTTGCCGCTGAAGCGGTGCGCGAGCAGTTGACGAGACTCTTGTCCGCGGAGTTGCCCTACGCCTTGTCGGTGGAGATCGAGACTTTCGAGGAAAGTCCGGATCTGCTGCGTATCGGTGCCGTTATCTGGGTAGACAAGCCCAGCCAGAAGGGCATTGTCATCGGCCGTGGCGGCGCGCAGCTCAAGGAGGTTGGGTCACGCGCTCGCGGCACGCTGGAAACGCTGTTCGGTACCAAGGTCTTTCTTCAACTCTGGGTTCGGGTCAAGGAAGGCTGGGCCGATGACGAGCGCGCTCTTCGCAGCCTGGGGTATGACGATCAGTAGCATCCTGTCGCCATGCCATCGGGTGCCGAGCGCATGATGGGTGACGACAGTGTCAGTACGTCGCTGCAGGCTGCCTACATACTGCATTACACCGAGTGGCAGGAATCGAGTTACATCGTTGACGCCTTCACGCTGAGCCATGGTCGCATCAGCATGATGGCCAAGAGTGCGCGGGCGTCCCGACCTCAGGTCAGAGCTCTGTATCAGCCGTTCCGTCCACTGTTGCTGTCCTGGGTTGGCCATAGCGATATGCGTACGCTGACGGGCATCGAAGAGTCCGGTGCTGCCGTGCCACTGGCGGACGTGGCACTTGCCTGCGGGTATTACATCAACGAATTGGTGATGCGCCTGCTGGGCAAGGATCAGCCGAACACCGAAGTCTTTGCCCACTACATGGTCGCCTTGAATGACCTGGGAGCGCTGGGGGAGCCCGGCCAGCCAGTCATGGAAGCCGTTTTGCGTCTGTTCGAATTGCAGCTGCTCGATGCGCTGGCCGTATTGCCCGATCTGGCGCGCTGCACACCAAACGGCGAAACGGTGCAGGCTGATCGCGAGTATCGCTATCATCCGTCCAACGCCATTGCGATCGTGCAGAACCGGTCACTGGATGATGATCGGAGCCTTGGTATACAGAAGGAAAAAACCCGCATGGGCGAAGGCGACAGTCGGGACCCTGGTCTGCATGCCGATGGCATGACTCTGGATGAGGGCATGCTGGTCAGTGGGCGCACATTGCTGGCCCTGGCAGCCCTGGAACTGGATGATCCAGAGGTGCTCAAGGAAGCACGTGGATTGATGCGGCGCATATTGCGCGTGCATCTGGGCGATCGGCCGCTCAGGAGTCGTGAGTTGTTTGAGTCTCTGGCAAGACGCGACTAACCAAAACTGGCCTCGATCAGTGTGTTCAGTGCCTCATGATAAATCTCCTGAGTTGCATTATTGTCTGATCCGCTACATCACCGTCATTCTGTAGTCGGACTTTGCCTGGCCAGCTTCT
>CANLNQ010000038.1 GCA_947492525.1 uncultured Granulosicoccus sp. | reverse complement strand
AACGGCTGAACGGCTGAACGGCTGAACGGCTGAACGGCTGAACGGCTGAACGGCTGAACGGCTGAACGGCTGAACGGAAGGATGATCGATATCACCTTCCCGATGGCCTCGGCGCGGAGAAAAATTACGGGCAATGCCGGAACACACCGAATGGCGCGGATTCACCACGCAAACCGGTACTTTCTGATTCAGGGAGAATGTTGGGCTCGGTAACGACACGAGCTGACTACCAGGGACAATGTTGGGCTTGGTAACGACACAAGCCGACTACTGAAGCCATTGATCTTCCTTCTGATAGATCAATGGCGGAGAGGGAGGGATTCGAACCCCCGGACCTTTGACAGTCAACGGTTTTCAAGACCGCCGCATTCGACCACTCTGCCACCTCTCCGTGAAGCCGGAAGTTTACAAGATTCTGTTCGATTTGTGCGCGTCAAGAATGAAATTCCGCGTTATATGGCAACTTTTTTTTCTCAGACCGACTCTGAGGTAGCGGGGTATCGAGAAATGCGCTTGAATTGGACCTCTCAGGCCCCATTTTCAATGTTCAGCGAAGCTGCTGATTCAACGCCGTTTTTTCCGAATCGAATCAGCGAAAAATACGTGTGATCTGCTGTAGCGGAAAGTCGCTACAAGGTTATAGTAAACAAACCAAACCATCGCGCGACAGATCTCTGTCCGGATTCATCGAGGAGCTTTCATAGTCATGCAAAACACCAATACCATTACACGGTCGGCAGAGAGCGTACTCTCCACCAACCGCGTATTGCGTAACACCTACGCGCTGCTGGCGGCCACGCTGCTCTTCAGCGGCGTGATGGCTGCCATATCCATGGCCGTCGCACCGCCACGCGGCATTTCACTGGTCTGTACGCTGGGCGCCCTGGGTGTACTGATGTTCCTGCTGCCCAAGTACGAAAATTCGTCAACCGGCGTTGGCATCGTCTTCCTGGGAACCGGTCTGCTGGGATTCGGCCTCGGGCCCATGCTCAATGCCTATGCCGCCTTGCCTAATGGCTCGGCCATCGTGGCTACCGCCATGGGTGGTACCGGCGTCATCTTTCTTGCACTGAGTGCCTATGTGCTCACCACCAAGAAAACCTTCGATTTCATGGGCGGCATGCTGTTCGTCGGCCTCATCGTGGTGTTCGGCGCTGCCATCATCAACATCTTTGCCCAGATCCCGGCCCTGTCAGTGGTCATTTCATCTGCCATCGTATTGCTGATGAGCGGCTTCATCCTGTTCGACACAAGCCGTATCGTCAACGGTGGTGAGACCAACTACATCCGTGCGACCGTGTCCATGTTCCTGAACATCTTCAACCTGTTCACCAGCCTGCTGCATCTGCTGGGCATCATGAGCGACGACTGAGCCTGCCAGTCTGATGAGGCCGGCTTTGCGAAGCTGGCCGCCTCGGCAGATGCAGTCACAGATCTCGTAGAGCCACACCGGGCTGTCTTCTTGGCAGCCCGGTGTCGTTTCAGCATCGATAAAGTCATCTCAATACGGAATAGAAGCAGATAATGGACAGCAACCTGTGGTTTCAGATACCGGTCGCCCTCGTCATGGGATTCATGATCTGGCGCATGATTCCCGTCGCCAAGCACTGGCTGCAGAATGGCCCGAAAGGTAATTCCAAGGAGTGGTTGAACGTCTCCATGCTACTGGCCGCCGTCGTCCTGTTCGTGACGTTTCTGATCGTGATGGTCAGAGGCTGACAGGCTTCTCGCCCCAAGCTCCTCACCGTAGCCGCCTACTCTGCAGCGCTACAGAGCTACAGAGCTACAGAGCTACAGGGATGCAGGGATGCAGGGATGCAGGGATCAATGACCGTAGCGCCTCGGCTGCCTGGCAACTCGCTGAACGAACGCTTTGTATGAAACAGTACGCTAGCTTGGACGGATTCGTTCGAATGTCGCTGTGATTGGTGCGTGGTCTGATGACTGGTAATGCTCCAGAGACTGCACCTCGTGCAGCTTCAGACCACGATAGAACACATGATCCAGATGTTGATTCATGTGCGCAAGCCGGCTCTGCCGCTGCATCACCGCTTCGGTGAGGCCGGCGTTATCGGCTACCTGCCGGAAGAACCCCAGGCGGGCAGGATTCCAGGTATTGAAGTCTCCGGCCAGTATGACCGGGCCCGTATGGGGTGCCAGCGCCGCCCTCAACTGGTCCAGTTGATCGACGTACTTCTGCACGCTGACAAAATTGATGGCGTGCATGTTGAGCACCAGCAGTTTCTCGGCCTCCCCCTCCAGCGGATACACAGTGCTCAGCAAGAGCTTCTGGGTCTGGCTCACCGGCTCGCTGTGCGGTGACATGTAGAAGTGCTGTTCAGTCGGCGCGACAATGCATCCGGTCTTCACACCGTGTTCGACGTGTGTCCGTGGGTGGCGAAAACTGCGCGCCATGATCCATTCCAGACCATCATTGGTCGTGAACAGGGGGTCGGAGGGCGCATTGAACACCGCCTCCTGCAGCAAGGCCAGATCACGGTCACCCATGAGATTCTGGAAATCTTCAGCCCATGTGGCCCGTTTTGCCTTGAGAATATTCCAGACAAGGCAGCGGATGACGGGCTTGAGAACCGTCTCTCTGGCGGTGCCCAGGTGTTGCAGCTCGTCGTCCGCGGTATAGCAATGAGGTAGCAGATGCTGGCGAATCATGTAATCCTCCGGGCTCCTTGCCCGACTCAGAGATAAGGAGAGAACAGCCGAAAGAAGTTGTTGCGCAAACGCAGCAGGAAGTGTCTGTCAGTGCACTCCAGCACTTCCCGCGATTGAGCCATTTTCCCTGCAATGATATCCGCCAGTTGGCGATTCATCGTTGGGTCGTAACATTCGAGATTGATTTCGAAATTCAGTTCCAGACTTCTCGAATCCCAGTTACTCGACCCGACCAGACTCCAGTAATCATCAACGATGAACAGCTTGCTGTGATCGAATGGCGCCCGGGACTCGTGCAGATGCACGCCCATTCTCAACAAACGACGTCTGTTGGCTCGCATGGCCCAACCCACGATCAACAGATTATTGTGTTCCGGCACGCAGATATCCACACGCACACCGCGCAGAACGGCCAGATGCAGGGTACTGAGCACGGTCTTGTCGGGCAGAAAGTACGGTGAGACGATGCAGACCCGCGATCTGGCCAGTTGTATGGCACCCAGTAACGTCAGCTGCAGCTTCTGGTAGTTGTCATCGGGACCGTCCAGCAGGGCACGCAGACAGACCGACCCTGCCTTCCCTCCCCGCCAGACAGGCGGCTTCAGCTTCTCGCGGGCAGCAAACTGCCAATCCGCGGCGAAAACGGCATTGATCTGATTGATCACCGGACCCTTGACCTTGAAATGAACATCCTGAGTCAGATGCTTGCTCCTCTTCGGTCTGGTGGCATCGGACAGGATTTCCGTTTGCTGCCCGCTCGCCTCTTCCGGAGTTGTGCCGAGCAGATTTCCGGCACGGATATTCATGCCACCGACAAAGGCGAGCTCTCCATCCACGGACAATATCTTGCGATGATTCCGCAGATTGATGAATCGCGTTCCATTGGAAGACCATGTCGACAGGAAACGAGCTGTCTTGACCCCGCGACGACGCAACACCCGATCTGCGCGAACCAGACTGAATCCGTAGCCCACACCCAGCCCGTCTATCATGACGCGAACCGCCACCCCGCGATGATGCGCATTGACCAGCGCCTCCACGAACTGCACACCTACCTGGTCATATTCGAAGATATAGCTGGACAGATAGACCGAATGACTGGCTTCGTTGATCGCATCGATCATGGCGGGATAGGCCTCATCGCCATTGATCAAGGGCTCGACTCGATTGCCGGTGACATAGTGAGTGTCGTGCACTCCCATGCCCAGGCACATATGCGCCTGCCAGGGATCAGGCATGGCGTCGATGTCCACCACCTGTTCGCCCGCAGATTCCCTGAACGAGATGGAGTAGTCAGGCAATTCTGCCTGCGCTCGACGCCGTATCCGGTTGATACCGAACAGCCAGTACAGAATGGCTCCGACCAGCGGTGCCAGCACGATGATGCCCAGCCAGCTGAATGCCGCCGCTTCGTTCTGCTTGTTGAGTACCACATGGGTGCCTGCGGCAATCGACAGCAACAGATAGAGCACTCCGGCCAGTGAAAAAGCCGTACCGGGGTCGACGTACTCCAGCGTATCGCCATTCATTGGAAAGACTCACCCTCAGGGGCTGTGAACTGAGCCACAAGTATACGCAGAGACGCTTCGATTGCTCGATCCATGCCGATCAAGTTAACAGCTGACACGCCGACATTGGCATATATCATTCATTTTTCCGGTGTCTTCCTATGGCTCGCTCGTCAGACTCCAATTTTATTCTCGCGATTCTGCGCGACAAAACCTTTCAGGCGCGTGAAATTCGACGGGTTGTCATGTTGACATTCGTGTACCTGGTCATCACCACCGCTCTGGTTGGCGTGTTCTACCATCAGATGCTGGGACGCCTGATCGAGGGCATGGCCCCTCTGCTGTTCGTCTCGGAGGACATGGCGCTGGCCAATGAGGCATTGCCAACCTTGTCGGATGTTCTGGGTAAATGGCTGATTGCCATGTTGCTGATCAACGCAACGATCACCATTGCTCTGGGGATCTTCATCACGCGGCGCCTGGGTCATCCCATTCTTGCCATCAAGCGCAGCCTGCGTGAAATCGGCGATGGCAATCTCGACGTGCGCCTTCGCGCTTCGGACAAGGGTGAGTTCGGGGAGATTGCAGGGGAATTGACGACGGCCATGCGCAGCGTCAGGGAACAGATACAGGCGGCGCAATCCGGTATTGCACAAGTCGGTGATATCGACGCCAGCGCGACCAATGCCGAGTCCGTCAACAGTGCCTTGCAGGAATGCCGCACGGCACTGAACTATTTCACGGTTGACTCACCCACGAAAGACGGCGCTGACGACTCGGCGGCCAACGACAAGGCTGCCTGAGATGAGGCATCAGGACATGAGTGAGACTCCGCGACACAGGAAACCACTGGTGATGCGCTCTTTGCTCGGTGGCATGCTGTCAGCATTCATACTGCAAGCCTGCAGCAGTGGCGGAGGCGGCAGCAGCACGGGAGATACCAAGACCACGCCCGAACTGGGGGAAAACGGCACCTATCTGTTCATCTCGGCGCCAGACTTCTATTTCGGTACCAACGACGTGGGTAGCAGTGCAACACAGGACATCCAGATTGCCAATCGCGGCGCTGACATCTACACCCTGAATGCACTGGGCATCGAACCCAGCAGCAACGGTGGTGAGGATGACGTGGAACAGTACACCACCGACATCATCGATCAGGTCGTGCTCAATCCGGCAGAAGCCATCACGGTCGGAATCACCTTCCAGCCGATAACGGAAGGCCGCAAATTCGCCGATTTCATTGTCGACTACGAAACCGAGATCGTCGTGGACGAGTCCGTCAACGTCAATGAGCAGAAGTTCTACAAGGCGAAGGACCTGGAAGATTCAGGCGACTATCAGGCTGCCAAACAGACCTACAGCGACTATATCGAAGGCGACCCGGTGACCATCAACAAGCGCAAGGCAGCCATCAAGCTGCCGGTCATCAGCGAGTCCGAAATCTATGGTGATGGAGAGGATTTCGATATGTACCTCGATGCGCTGGATCTGCGTGAATCCGGCAATCTGGAAAATGCCAGCGTCCAGCTCGAGATCATCCACACACTCTACTCGGACGGCTATCTGGCCGACGACGCCCTGTACCTGCAGGGGTATATCCAGTTGATGGATGAAAAGGACTATTCCGCGGCCCTGCAGACAATGCAGAGATTACGCAACGAGTATCCGGACTCGACCTACTACGATACCGCTCTCTACAGCGAAGCGATGGCCCAGCACGAGCTGGGGAATTCAGCCATAGCCCGCGAGATCCTGCTGGATCTGCGCTACCGTCATACCGGCGTCGATACGTTGGGAATCACCCTTGCCAAGGACAATCTGGTATCCCGCCTGTGGTTCGACCGTGCCAATGAGGCCCTGGATCGACTGGGCGCGGCCTAGCGGCTAGAGCGTCAGACTCCTCGGAGTCTGACGCCCGTCAATACCAACCGCTGAACGTCGTTATGCCGAAAATTCGGCGGGCAGCAGACCTTCTGGAAAGTTCTGGTAGGACACCGGGCGCAGGAAGCGTCGGATCGCCAGCGTACCCACAGACGTGGTCGCCACATTGGTTGACGCGGGATACGGGCCACCGTGCATCATCGCATCAGCCACTTCCACACCGGTTGGAAAGCCGTTGCACAGGATGCGACCGGCCTTCTCTTCCAGTTCCGGCAACAGTTCGCCAGCCAGAGCATGGTCCGCCTCGTCCAATTGCAGGGTAATGGTCAGTTGACCGTCCAGCGCACGTGCTATGGCGTGCATGTCTTCATCACCGGCGACGGAGACGATGATCCCTTCCGGACCGAAGACCTCGTGGGCGAGATCCGGATTGGCAAGAAAATCCGCGGCCGAGACAGCCAGCATGGCCGGTGCCGCTTCTCTGCCGTTGCTCTCGCCCGAGTACACGACCCGAACCTGCGGATGATCTGCCAATGCCTTCAGACCCTTGTGGTAGGCATCAGCGATGCCGGAAGTCAGCATGGGAGTCGCCGGCACTTCGGCCAGCGCCTTGGCAGCTGCCGCTTCGAATTCGCCAGCCTGTTCGGCGGGAATGACAACGATTCCGGGATTGGTACAGAACTGGCCCACCCCCATGGTGACCGACCCTGCCCATTGTGCACCAAGCTCCGCGGCTCTGGCCTTGGCGGCAGCCGGCAGAACGAATACCGGATTGATCGAACCGAGTTCACCAAAGAACGGGATAGGCTCCTCACGGCGACAGGCCAGATCGAACAAGGCACGACCACCCGCCAGCGAACCGGTAAAACCCACGGCCTTGATGTAAGGAGACTGAACCAGCGCGGCACCCACCGCCCGACTGTCTGCGCCACCATTGCCTGGACCACCGTCGTTGACCTGGGAGAACGTACCCGGGTTCAGACCACAACGGGCGACAGCGGCATCGATGGCCTCTCCGACCAGCGCCGCCGTACCAGGGTGCCCGGGATGTCCCTTCACCACAACCGGACAGCCGGCAGCCAGCGCGGATGCCGTATCACCACCGGCCGTGGAGAAGGCCAGCGGAAAGTTGGAAGCACCGAATACGGCAACCGGGCCGATGGGCCGCTGCATGAGACGCAGGTCCGGGCGTGGCAGCGGTGCGCGATCGGGCAAGGCACCATCATGACGAACGTCGAGGTAATCGCCCTTCTTGATATGTTCGGCGAACAGACGCAGTTGACCAACCGTACGTCCGCGTTCCCCCTCGAGCCGCGCCGCAGGAAGTCCCGTCTCGGCGGTGCCCATCGCGGTGATGTCGGCACCCCGGGAATCGATCTCCTCGGCGATAGCGCGCAGCAGTTCCGCTCTCTGGGCAGCACTGGTGCGGCCATAGGTCTTGAAGGCCTCCGCAGCGGCCCTGGCAGCCTCTTCGACCAGTGCTACCGTTCCTGCAGTGATTGAGGATGGTTCCCCAGAAACGGGATCGTTCTTGAAGACCGGTCCATCTTCGTGAATCTTGCCGGCAATACGGTTGCCATACAGCGTCATGTGAAGCTTCCTGTCAATGTTCGTGAATTGATACCTTGAAAGTTGCAAGGCATGCAGCTAAATGCAGTCCTATTGTCCCCAATTCAAGGCAATGATGTCGAGATCTCTTGCCAGAGACAGCAAACGCTCTCGGGTACGTGGAGCCAGTGGCCGCAAGGGATGGCGCACACGCTCACTTGCGATGACCCCGCCTTCCTTGAAAACAGCCTTGCAGGCACGCAGACCACACTGACGATTCTCGTGATTGATCAACGGCAGACAGCGCTGCCATTGTGCCAGCGCAGCCTCATGCTGCCCCTCCCTGAACAGCGTGACGATCGGCCTGATCATCTCGGGAAACAGGGCCGACGTCATGGTGCCCGTTGCGCCGGCATCCAGATCGGCCAATAGCGTCACGGCCTCCTCACCATCGAATGGCCCGTCGATATCAGCGCCTGCCAGCTCGATGAGCGCCGCCAGCTTGTCCGCCGCAAACGGACACTCTATCTTGAAGTAGCTGACGTTTTCCAGCTGCCGGGCCATATCGGCCAGCAACTCGATGCTCATGTTGACGCCGCTCAGCGGCGCATCCTGAACCATGATGGGAATGGAGATCGCCTCATTGACGGCGGCGAAATGCTCGAACACGCCTTGCGGGCCGGGCGCGATACCCACGCCATGATACGGCGGCATCATCATGATCATGTCTGCGCCCTGCGATTCGCAATCCACCGCACGTCGGCGCGCGATGTCGGTCGAGAAGTGACTGGTGGTGACAATCACCGGCTTGCGTCCGGCCACGTGCTCCAGACAGACCCGCGTCAGTGACGCGCGTTCGTCATCCGACAGCAGAAACTGTTCGGAATAGTTGGCCAGGATGCAGATGGCATCCACGCCCTGGTCGACCATGCAATCGAGTACACGACGCATACCCGCTTCATCGACGCTGCCGTCGTCGTGAAAGGGTGTGGGTGCTATCGGTACGATACCGGTCAATACGGTTTTCATCGGGTTGATCTGCCTGTTCAGAAGAAAAAGGGTTCTGTACTGCTACGCCTGCCCAGCATGAAAGCATCCGCCACGTGCGTCAGTGGCGTGAGATCCATGTCCATGCTTGCGTCAACGACCAGTTCAGCCATGCGCTGGTACAGGCGACGGTACTCGATATCCATCGAGGCGGCACCGAAGGACAGTAATCGTGATCCTTCATCCGTGTCGATCATGAACTTCCACACAGGATCGCCTGTCTGTCGCCAATCGAATTCTGCCTCTACCCTTGCGCCACCCGGATGACTGAAATACAGACTTGCCGCGATGGGCGTCTGTCGGTTGGAGGGCACTTCAAGGTGCGCAGCGTGCAGATGCACCGGTACCGGTAACAGGTCGGTGAGAATGGACAAGGCATTGATGCCCGGATCGAATACGCCCAGGCCACCCGGATCCCAGACCCACTCCTGATCGGGGTGCCAGACACGCACATCCTCTTTCCAGCAGATCTGCAGGCGCTTCAGGCGTCGTAATGCAAGCCATTCACGGGCGTTGGCGACACCCTCGGCGTGACGTGCATGCCAGGTTGCGTACAGGGAAACACCCTGTTCTCGCGCCAGCGTCTGCAGGCTGTGACATTCCGACACCGACACACCGGGTGGCTTTTCCAGCATGACGTGCCTGCCTGCCAGCAAGGCCTGCCTGGCATGATCGAAGCGCGGTTGAACCGGTATTGCCAGGGAGATGGTGTCGATATCCGGTCTGGCGGCGAGCAAAGCCTCCAGACTACGGTAATTATCAACACCGTCAACACTGGCATTGCGACTGACCGTGGCCGCCAATGTCCATGCGGGGTCTGCGGTAATCGCCGGGATGTGCTGGTCGCGCGCAATCTTGCCGATACCGACCAGCGCAATCTGCCTGCTCATCAATGCGAATCCTTGCCCACCGCAGCACCGCGGCAGCCAACCAGGAAGTCGAAGTCCGCGCCGGTGTCCGCCCCCTGCACATGCGAGTGAAACAGACTTGCATAACCATTGGCAGGCGTGGGCGTCGTCGGACTCCAGGATGCCAGTCTGGCGGCAAGTTCAGCATCGGAGATGTCCAGATGCAGGTAACGCTGAGGTACATTCAATTCGATGAAATCCCCATCCTGTACAACCGCCAATGGCCCGCCGGCTGCCGCCTCCGGCGTTGTATGCAGCACGACCGTTCCATAGGCCGTACCTGACATACGCGCATCGGAAATCCTCACCATATCGGTAATGCCTTTCTTCAGGACTTTCGGCGGCAAGCCCATATTGCCTACTTCCGCCATTCCGGGATAGCCCTTGGGACCACAGTTCTTCAGCACCATCACGCAGCTTTCATCAATGTCCAGCTCATCATCGTTTATCTTGCGCTTGTAATCATCGATGTCTTCGAACACAACCGCCCGGCCGCGGTGTACCAGCAACTCGGGAGTAGCGGCAGAGGGCTTGAGCACGGCCCCGCTGGGTGCCAGATTGCCTCGCAACACGGCGATCCCCCCTTGACGGGTCAGGGCCTTCTCCACCGGCAGGATGACGTCCTCGTTCCAGTTGCATACCTCGCTGACCTCCTCCCAGACACTGCTCCCGGACACGGTAAGCGCATCGCGATCCATGAGCCCGCTCTCGCAAAGATGCCTGATGACAACCGGCAAGCCCCCCGCATGGAAGAACTCCTCCATCAGATACTTGCCCGAGGGCAGCAGATTGACGATCGTGGGCACATCGCGCCCGCAGCGATCCCAGTCATCCAGCGTCAAGTCGATACCCACACGCCCGGCAATCGCCAGCAGGTGAACGACCGCATTGGTGGATCCACCAATGGCGCCATTGACGCGGATGGCATTTTCAAACGCCGTGCGCGTGAGAATGTCGGAAGGTTTGAGATCATCCTTGACCATGTCGACAATCCGACGCCCGGTCAGGTGTGCCATGACACGTCGTCGGCTATCCACGGCAGGTATGGCGGCATTGCCGGACAGGGCCATGCCCAGGGCTTCGGCCATGGAGGCCATCGTCGAGGCCGTGCCCATGGTATTGCAACTGCCGGGGGAACGACTCATCGACGCTTCAGCCTCCAGAAAATCCTGCTGCGTCATCTCACCGGCCTTCACTGCCTCGGAAAATTTCCACAGGTGCGTCCCCGAGCCCACTCTCTCACCACGGAACATGCCATTGAGCATCGGACCACCGGATACGACGATGGCTGGCAGGTCTACCGATGCAGCGCCCATCATGAGTGCCGGAGTGGTCTTGTCACACCCCGCCAGCAAGACCACACCATCCATGGGATTGGCACGAATGGCCTCCTCGACATCCATGGCACACAGATTTCGATACATCATGGCCGTGGGACGCAAGGCGCTCTCTCCCGGCGAGAACACCGGAAATTCCAGCGGCAAGCCACCTGCCTCGAAAATACCGTGCCTGACACGGTCTGCCAGATCCCGCAGATGTGCATTGCAGGGCGTCATTTCAGACCAGGTATTGCAGATGCCGATGACCGGGCGACCGTCAAACAGATCAGCCGGCAAGCCCTGATTCTTCATCCACGAACGGTGATAGATATGATCACGGGATGTACCGCCAAACCATTCCGCCGAGCGCAGTCTGCGCGGCCATTGCGCTTTTCTGAAAGTCATTTCGATCGTTTCTCAGCGTTGTTTCTGCTTGTTGTAGACATCGAAGATGACCGCCGCCAACAACACCAGCCCCTTGATGACCTGTTGATAATCGATGCCGATTCCCATGATGGACATACCGTTGTTCATCACGCCCATGATGAAGGCACCGACCACGGCGCCGACGATCATGCCCACGCCTCCGGACATGGAAGCGCCGCCGATGAACACCGCGGCGATGACATCCAGCTCAACGGCAAATCCGGCCTTCGGCGTCGCGGTATTGAGCCGGGCCGCGAAGATGAGACCGGCCAATGCCGCCAGTACACCCATATTCACGAACGTGAGAAACGTCAGACGCTCGGTGCGAATACCCGATAGCTTTGCTGCCTTCTCATTGCCGCCCAGGGCATAGATACGGCGACCCACGGTGGTGTGTTCGGTCACGAATGCGTAGATGACTGTCAGTACACCCATGGTGACAAGCACATTGGGCAAACCACGAAACGTTGATAACTTGTAGGCCACAAACACCAGCGCGCCACTGATAACGGCGTTGCGAGCAATGAAAACCAACAGCGGCTCATCGACAATACCGTAAGCGCTGTTGCGCTGGCGTTTGCGTAGTCCCATGTAGACAATGGCAAGGGCCGCGAGAGCGCCAACGGCCAGGGCCGTGACATTGGGTCGACCGACACCGAAGACGTCCGGCACAAATCCTGTTGACAGCAACTGAAAGGACTTGGGAAACGGGCCGACCGACTGCCCTTCAAGCAACCACAACGACAGGCCACGAAAAACCAGCATACCGGCCAGCGTGACGATAAAGCTCGGAATCTTCCAGTACGCGATCCAGTAGCCCTGTGCCGCACCGATAAGGCCACCGGCCAACAGGCAGATCGGTATGGTGGCAGCGACAGGCACATCCAGATTGACAATCATCACTGCAGACAATGCACCGATGAACCCCATGACAGAGCCCACCGACAGATCGATGTTCCCGCCAACGATCACGATCAGCATTCCCAGCGCCATGATGATGATGTAGCTGTTCTGCAGAAACAGATTGGTGATGTTGACAGGTTTCAGCAAGGTGCCGTCCGTCACCACCTGAAAGAAGAACATGATGGCGATCAAGGCAAACAGCAGACCGTAGTCCCGCATGTGGTTTCGCAGATATTGCGACATGCCGCCCGCTGCCGATCCTGCGCTACTGGTCGGAATCTCTGACATCAGCCATTTTCTCGGTCGTTGACAATGAGCGACATGATTCGCTCCTGACTGGCTTCACTGGCACTCAATTCGCCCACGAAACCACCTTCGTTCATGACGTATATGCGATCACTCATCCCCAGTAACTCGGGCATCTCCGAACTGATCATGATCACCCCCTTGCCCTGTGCCGAGAGTTCATTGATGATGCTGTAGATCTCGAACTTGGCCCCGACATCGATGCCCCGTGTCGGTTCGTCCAGAATCAGTACCTCAGGCGTCGTGAACAACCATTTTGACAGCACCACCTTCTGCTGATTGCCGCCGGAGAGATTCACTACTCGCTGTGCCACCGACGGGGTGCGGATATTCATGGCCTTGCGATAGGATTCTGCAACTCTGGCCTCTTCTGCCTGATTGATGACGCCGGAGGAAGAGACCCCCTGCAGATTCGCCAGCGTGATGTTCCGGTGTATCGATTCGTCAAGAATCAGTCCCAGTTCCTTGCGATCCTCTGTCACATAGGCCAGACCACCACCGATTGCAGCGCTGACCGTAGAGGTGTCGAGAAGCTCTCCTCGCAAACTGACACTACCGGATATGTTCTGCCCATAGCTGTGACCGAACAGGCTCATCGCCAATTCCGTGCGCCCTGCCCCCATCAAGCCGGCTATGCCGACCACCTCACCGGCGCGCACATGAAAACTGATATCGCGGATGATCTGGCGAGTCTTGTGCTCCGGATGCCAGACGTTCCAGTGACTGACTTCCAACAACATATCGCCCGCCATGCGCTGGCGTTCAGGATAGCGCTGTGACAGATCGCGGCCGACCATATCCCGGACAATCAGCTCTTCGCTGACCGGCTGGCGATGGGTATCGAGTGTCGAGACCGTTGCACCATCACGAATGATGGTAATGGTATCCGCAACACGTCGCACCTCGTTGAGCTTGTGGCTGATGATGATCGACGTGACGCCCTGGCCCTTGAGCTCCAGCAAGAGATCCAGCAGTACCTGACTGTCTGATTCGGACAACGCCGCCGTTGGCTCATCGAGTATCAACAGTCGCACATCCTTGGACAAGGCCTTGGCAATTTCCACCAATTGCTGCTTGCCGACTCCCAGCGATTCGACCAGCGTTGCGGGTGGCTCCCGCAGACCGACCTTGGCAAGCAAGGCTTCTGTCTGCCTGAACGTTTCGGGCCAGTCCACGATACCGTGGCGAGCACGTTCATTGCCCAGAAAGAGGTTCTCGGCTATGGACAGCAGTGGCACCAGAGCCAGTTCCTGGTGGATGATGATGATACCCAGCGATTCGCTGTCACCTATCCCGGAAAAGGCTGTTCTGTGGCCATCAAAATGAATTTCACCTTCAAAACTGCCATCGGCATGCACGCCGGAAAGCACTTTCATCAAGGTAGACTTTCCCGCACCATTCTCACCCACCAGAGCGTGTATTTCGCCGGCGGCCACCTGCAGACTGACATCATCGAGCGCCTTGACTCCCGGAAACGTCTTGGTGATGTGGCGCATCTCCAGAATCTTTTGCATCGACACTCTCTCCGGGCTCGACCCTGCCTCTTGCCCAGCACAAGAGGCAGGTACCGCCAGCCGTTATCTGCGTCCTGGATCAGAGATCGTCTTTCGAGTGATAGCCGGAATCGATCACGATGGCTTCATAGTTCGACGCATCAACCGACACCGGCTCGAGCAGATAGGAAGGCACAACCTTGACCCCATTGTCGTAGGTCGTCGTATCGTTGATCTCAGGCTCTCCCCCTTTGATCAGGGCTTCAGCCATCCCGACAGCAACACGCGCCAGCTCCCGGGTGTCCTTGAAGACGGTTGAGTACTGTTCACCGGCGATGATGGACTTGATGGATTGCAGCTCGGCATCCTGGCCCGATACGATAGGCATGGGCAAATCACCCGAACCATAGCCGACGCCCTTGAGGGAGCTCAGGATACCGATCGACAAGCCGTCATACGGGCTCAGTACGCCATGTACCCTGGCATCCGTATAGTGAGCAGAAAGCAGATTGTCCATTCTGGCCTGAGCGACAGCACCATCCCAGCGCAAGGTGCCGACCTTATCCATGCCCATCTGGCCGGAGACGATATTGATCGAGCCATCGTCGATCAGGGGTTGCAGAACCGACAGGGCACCGTCATAGAAGAAATAGGCATTGTTGTCATCCGGCGAACCCCCGAACAGCTCCACATTCCATGGCTTGACGTCGGGAAAGCGTTCCTGCAGACCGGAGACCACTGAGCTGGCTTGCTGTACACCCACCTTGAAATTGTCGAAGGTCGCGTAGTAGTCCACATACTCACTGTCGCGAATCAGACGGTCGTAGGCAATCGTCTTGATGTCGGCAAAGTGGGCGTTTTCAAGCGCGTTCGAGAGGGTGGTTCCATCGATGGCCGCAATGACCAGTACGGAGACCCCTTTGGTGATCATGTTCTCGATCTGCGCCAACTGGTTGGGAATGTCATCTTCGGCATATTGCAGGTCTACCTCATACCCCGCCGCCTCGAACTGTTCGACCATGGAATTCCCATCGGATATCCAGCGGGCCGAAGATTTGGTTGGCATGGCAATACCGATGGTGTCCGCAGCGGTTGCCAATGAAGGCAGCACCATCAGGCTTGCAGAAACGGCCAGGGTCGACAGACCCGTCAGCATTCTTTTCATAGTCACTCTCCAGTGGGGCTGGAGAACTCTGCGGTCCTGCCAGCGAGTTGCGTGCCTCCCGAGTGCCTGATGCACCCGACTTGCAGCTGCTGACAGTCTAGCCTTGCATCTTCATATAATTAAAATTACATTGAAGGCATTATCCATATCAAAATTGGTATATAGATCCTGATGCCACATCTGATACAGCGTTTGCAGTGGCGTCATCTGCGTCTGATCAACGCCATCGACGAATCAGGCCAGCTGTCGATGGCCGCTGAACGAATCAGCATTACTCAGCCCGCGGCATCACGCATGCTGGCCGAGATCGAAGACATGGTTGGCCAAACCCTTTTCGTGCGTAAACCCAAGGGAATGGTACCGACCCCTATCGGTCAGGTCCTGATACGGCACACCGTACTTCTGCTGCGCGGGCTGTCCGCAACGGCGGTCGAGGTCGATGCCTTCGCAGCCGGGAAGACGGGCAGCGTCAGAGTCGGCTCGGTCACCGGCGCGGCAGTCGCCTTTGTCGTGCCCTCCGTGCAGAAACTGCGCGCCGATATCAGCGGCGCAGATATCACCATTGCCGTCGCACCGAGTGAGGAGCTTATTCACGGCTTGCACAATGGTGACTATGATTTCGTGCTGGCCAGAGTGCCTCCACCCCATGATCGTCGACAATTCGACTTCATGCAGGGTCGCTCGGAGAGTGTGGAATTTCTGGTGCGATGCGGTCACCCGCTGTTGAGCATGAAGAAGCCGACGCTGCAGGATTTCCGCCACTATGGATGGGTCATTCAGGGCGTGGGGACACCCATGCGAGATGCGGTGGAACGCGCGTACATCGAACACGACATGCCGTTGCCGGAGGAAATCATCAACACCACCTCGTTACTGGTCATGATTGCCTGCCTGCAGTCCTCGAATGCCATCTCACCGATTTCCAGTGAAGTCTCGATGTTGATGCAAGGGACCGACACGGGTGGCATGGAGACCGTGCGATTTCCCGCCCCGATCACCATCGAGCCCTACCATCTCATCCAGAAGAAGCAGCAGACTTTGAGCCCATTGGCAACCCGGCTGCGTGACCTGGTCATTGACGCCCTCAGGGTTGAACCAGGCCATGGCCTTATCGACAGCTGAGACGCGGAACTCATTGAAATCAAGGTGTTTTGGCACCACAATAGCTAGTGGAATACCCTCCCCTCAACCCCGCTTTCAGGAAAACCATGGATACTCTCTTGAGTTCTGCCTCGGCCTTCTGGGTCGGTCTGGCAATCGTCACGCTGATCGTGCTCAATTCGTCAGTCAAGTTCGTCCCTCAGAACACGGCCTATGTGGTCGAACGCTTCGGCAAGTTCCGCACGACGCTGACTGCGGGTCTGAAATTCGTGCTGCCGGTCATCGACCGTGTCGCCTACAAGGTATCGCTCAAGGAATTGGCGCTGGATGTGCCCAGTCAGTCAGCCATCACCAAAGACAACATCACATTGACTGTCGATGGCGTGCTTTACCTGAAGGTCATCGATCCGGAAAAATCCAGCTACGGCATCGACAACTACGTGTTCGGAGTGACGCAACTGGCGCAAACCACGATGCGCTCCGAAATCGGCAAGATCACCCTTGATCGCACCTTCGAAGAACGCGACCTGCTCAATGCCGCCATCGTGCAGGCCATCAACGAAGCCGGTGAGGCCTGGGGTACCACCTGCCTGCGCTACGAGATCAAGGACATCACGCCACCCAAGAGCGTGCTGGAGGCCATGGAACGTCAGATGAAAGCCGAGCGTGACAAGCGCGCTACCGTGCTTGAGTCGGAGGGACAGCGCCAATCGGCCATCAATGTCGCCGAAGGTCAGAAGCAGGCCATCGTACTCGCTGCAGAAGCACAGCGTGAGCAACAGATACTGGAAGCACAGGGCGAGGCCGAGGCAATCACCACCGTGGCGCTGGCTCAGGCTGGCGCGCTGGAGACCATCGGTCAGGCCGCGGCGACCGTTGAAGGCCAGAAGGCCGTTCAACTGGATCTTGCAACCAAGGCCATCGATGCAAAGGCGCAGATCGCCAAGAAATCAACGGTCGTTCTGATGGACGGCAAACAGGGCGATGCAGGCAGTGTCGTGGCCGAGAGCATGGCGGTCGTCGCGGCCATGAATGCCAGCGAGGCCTTCAAGCCGGAAAACGGCTGACATGGATATCCTCTCCATCAATCAGGCCGCGCTCTGGCTGGCACTGGGCTTTCTGCTGTTTGCCATTGAAGCCGTCGCTTTCGGTTTTACCAGCGGCTTGCTGCTGTTCGGCAGTTTGGGCGCCTTGTTGACGGGGGGGCTTCTGTGGCTTGCTCTGGTGCCGAACCACTTCATCGCGGCCGTTGCCTGTTTTGCTGTTGCAACGGCCCTGATCACCGCAGTACTGTGGAAACCCATGAAACGTCTGCAGAGTGGTGCGGAGCTGGGACATGATCGCAGCAGCGATCTGATCGGCTTGACCTTAGTGTTGGGCAGTGATATCTCGCGAAACTCACCGGGACAACACCGGTATTCAGGCATTCCGTGGCGGGTCGAACCCGCACAGCATCTGCAGGATACCGTCATCAAGACCGGGACAAGTGTGCGTGTAGCGGCTGTCAGCGTTGGTGTATTCTACGTCGAGCCAATCACGGAACCGACTGGAGAATGAGCATGAAAGCCTCCGATAATCAGGCACTGCTGGACAGCCTGGTCCCGCATGGAATTCTGCGCGCCGGTATCAACATGAGCAACTTTCTGCTTGTGAATCAGACCGATGCATCAGGCCAGCCAGATGGTGTTTCCCCGGCCATGGCCCGTGCCATGGCAGAGGAGCTGGGTGTCGAACTCAAACTCATCGCCTATGAGGGCCCGGGCGATGTGGCTGATGCAGCAACGCGGGACGAATGGGACATTGCCAATATCGCTCTGGAAACTGAGCGAGCCAAGGTCATCCAGTTCAGTCCGGCCTATTGTGAAATCCAGGCCACCTACCTGACACCGCCGGGCTCTGCCATCACGAGCATTGAACAGGTTGATCAACCGGGGCACCGCATCGCCGTCAAGGCTCGTAGCGCCTACGATCTCTGGCTGACTCGCAATATCACTCAGGCAACGCTGATGAGAGCCGACTCACTGGATGCATCATTCGAACTGTTTCGTGATGAAAAGCTGGACGTCCTCGCGGGATTGAGACCCAAGCTGCTGCAGCAACAGGCACTGATGCCGGGATCGATACTGTTTGACGACAGTTTCATGGCTGTGCAGCAATGCATGGGTTGCCAGGTCGACAAACCACTGGCTGCGGAATTCGTCCAGGACTTTGTCAATCGCGCCAAGGCATCCGGCAAGGTAGCCGAACTCATCAAGCACTTCGACGTGGAAGGACGTTTGTCGGTAGCTCCCTGAGCGATGTCACCCGATCAGGAATACGACAGCAGGCCGTTCAGTTGATCTGCCGGCACCCGGATGCTCAGTGCTTGTCTACCGACATTGAACATGAGCACTCATGCTCTGGAGCTCGTTCATGATGATGAACAGGGAAAACGGTCTGCTTGTCATTATTGACGTGCAGGAGAAACTGGCGGCGTCGATTCTTGATATCGAGCCACTCGTGGCCAATGTTGCGCGACTGATTGATGGGGCCAGATCGCTTGACGTTGCCGTTTGTGCAACCGAGCACTGTCCGACGAGTATAGGCCCGACACTGGCGCTGCTCGCCGAGAGGCTCCACGACGATGAGATTCTGGAAAAAGTCCACTTCTCAGCAGCCCTGGAAGAAAACTTCCAGGCACACGTGAAACGCCTGGCATCAAGACAGATCCTTGTCTGCGGGACCGAGGCGCACGTCTGCGTGTTGCAGAGCGCACTGACCTTGCAGGCTCAGGGCTTCGAGACATTCCTGATCACGGACGCCTCATCGTCGCGTCACGCCAGTGATCGTGATGCTGCGTTCCTTCGGGCGTCACAGGCAGGCGTACAGCTGGTCACCACCGAGATGGTGCTGTTCGAATGGATGAAACGCGCCGATATACCGGAGTTTCGACAGGTTCTGGCACTGGTCAAATCCGGATTGAGCTAGATCCGTGTTGGCCAGTTCATCTCTGAGATCCTGAGATCCTGAGATCCTGAGTTCCTGAGTTCCTGAGTTCCTGAGTTCCTGAGTTCCAGGGTTGCATTCAAGCAGTGAGTGGTCGCCCCGCCCACTGGCTGCTTGCCTTCCTTCAGACAGCGTGAAGCCAGGTCGGTTCTCAGAACAGCGGCATCTGCTGCCCATGACCGATTTCATTCTCCGGCAGGGCCGGCGCTCGAAACTGTGAGACATCGGTAGTGAACACCTCACTGCCACTCTTCAGGCCGTAGCGGCGACACGCCGCTTCGAAACGTTGCCGAATGATATCTGCTCGCGGCCCCTCCCCTGAAAAGCGGGAGGCAAAGTCACTGGTGTTCAGCTTGCCCGCTCGCAGTGAGCGAATCGCCTTCAGTACGCGTGTCTTTTTCAATGGATAACACGCCTCCAGCCATTCCGGAAACAACTGTGCGAGTTCATGCGGCAAGCGCAGCACAATGGCATTCGCGCCAGTGGCGCCGGATTGCGCCGAGGCCTCCAGAATGGCATCCATCTCATGCTCGTTGAGGGCCGGAATGATGGGCGATACCGACGCACGCACCGGTACACCGGCACCGGCGAGGGTCCGCATCGTCCGCAAACGTCGATGTGGCGCAGCGGCGCGCGGTTCGAGACGATGACTGAGCGTGTTGTCCAGTGTGGTCATGGATATCGAGACGGTGACCAGATTACGCTCGGCCATTTGCACCAGCAGATCCAGATCACGTTCGATCAAAGAGGATTTGCTGATCAGATAGACTGGGTGCCTGCTCTCGAGCAAGACCTCGAGAAGCTGCCGGGTGATGCCGAGTTCGCGTTCCAATGGCTGATAGGCATCGGTATTGACGCCGAGCGCAATCGGCTTGCACTGGTATCTCGGGTTGGCCAACTCAGTGCGCAGCAGGTTGGCAGCATCGAGCTTGGCGTAGAGAAGACGTTCGAAGTCCAGTCCGGCCGAGTGCCCCAGATAGGTATGCGAAGGCCGCGCAAAACAATAGGCACACCCGTGCTCGCATCCACGATACGGGTTGATGGACTGATCGAAATGCACATCCGGTGACTGATTGCGCGTGATCACGCGCCTGGCAGTATCCACTCGCCATTGCGTTCGCAAGGTCGCTGGCGCTTCGGCACTGCCAGGCAGCAGCGCCCCGTCGCCTGGGTCCAGTCGCGTCCTGCCCTTGTCTTCCGACGGCGCTGATACCGGACCTGTCATAACCTGCCAACCATCGTCGATATCGACACGTTGTGTCGACTCGAACCGGCCACTACGGTTGCTTTGCGCACCCCGTCCTCGACGCTTCTGCGGTGTATCGAACATGATGACGCCCCGTATGTCAGCGACCTGTTACAGTTTATATATACAGTATAGTGGTATTTCTTACAGTTGTACATCCGGGTGACCGGGCAGCATTGGAAACTCGCTTTGCGCCGATTTGTAATGCACAGCCGCCCTGCGTGCCCAGGTCGACCGATACAGGGATCAACTAGAGCGAACTGACCAGGTGACCGCCATCCACTGGCAACGCAATGCCGTTGATGAAAGACCCGGCGTCACTGCACAGGAGCAACAGAGGCCCATCCAGCTCAGTGAGCCTGCCCGTACGACCAGCCGGGGTCGAGCGAATGTACTCTGCTCCTTCGGGGGTCGCAAAATAGTCAGCGTTGATATCGGTGGCGATATAACCGGGGCACAGGGCATTGACACGTATGCCACGCGGTCCCAGTTCCAGTGCCATGGACCGGGTCATCTGCACCAGGCCTGCCTTTGACACCGCATAGGCACTGTTACCGAAACCGACACGCAGCCCGAGAATGGAGGCGATATTGACAACCACACCACCTTGTTCTTCATCGAGCATCCTGCGGGTCACCTGATGAGCAACTCGCCAGGCACCATCAAGATTCACCGCCAGTGTGCGTCGCCAGCTGTCTTCATCCAGCTTGCGGAAGGTTTTCGATTCCGCCATACCTGCATTGTTGACGAGGATGCTGACCGTACCCAGTTGCTCTTCCACGGCCTGCAAGGCTGCGGTAACGCTGGCCGCATCGGTGACATCCATGGTCACGGCCATTACCTGTCCACCGGCGTCGCGTATCGATTGCGACAGGTCCTCAAGCCGGTCGCGTCGTCTGGCAGCGAGAACCACAGTGGCTCCTGCCCTGGCAAGAACCTGCGCAAAGTGCGCGCCCAGCCCGCTGGATGCACCGGTTATCAGGGCAATTCGCCCGTCTATTCCTTTCACACATTCATTCATGATTCCAAGCCTGATGTCGTTAGGATTGATGGAAACCTGCGTTTTTCCGTGATTCTGGCAGGTTTGCGAAACCTGCCCGTGTCATGACGTCTCCCCCTGGCCTGCACGTTCACTCCGAACATTCAAACGAGAGCATCCTGCCACCTGGCCTGCACGTTCACTTCGAGCAATCACACAAGAGCGTCCTGCCCTATACTGTACGCCCTACCTGGCAGGCCAGTGATACCTGCCGTCGCGTCAAGACAAACGAGCATCAATGAAGGATAAATCCGGCTGGAACAAGTACCGGCACAAACGCAAAGCGGTCGAACCGCGCGACGCTGAACTGGTCATCGAGTCGTTGACGAACGCAGGCGATGGTCTTGGCAGGCAGGATCAACGCGTCGTTTTCGTACCCTACACAATTCCTGGCGACCGGGTGAGAATCAAGATCACCCAGCGCAAGAAAACCTATGCATTGGGTAGTGTCGAGGAGATCCTGGAGCCCGGTAAGGATCGGATCGAGGCGCCCTGCCCGTATTTCGGCAGCTGTGGTGGTTGCGACTGGCAACACGTGCCCTACGCGCAACAGCTGGCCGCCAAGCAGGAGCAACTGATCGACACACTTGGCCGAATTGGTCTGCTTCACGACTTGCCGATGGAAGACATCATCCCGTCCACACGAGAATATGGCTACCGAAATCGCATTCAGGGAGAAATCAGAGCGGGCAGCTTTCACTACAAATGGCGTCGCAGCGACCAGCGCATAGCCGTTGATCACTGTGCCATTGCAGACGATGCAATCAATGCATTCCTGAAAGACAGCGATCTGAGTCAGTGCGCGCAGGGTCGGGTGGAAATCGCGCTCGTCGATGGCGAGGTCAATGTTTTCCCGATCAATGAGAAGAACTCGACCGAGCTGGGTTTTCGTCAGGTCAATACTGACATCAGCGAAAAACTGACAGCGAGACTGCTGGACAGAGTCCAGCAAAGTAGCTGCGAGCGAATCATCGATCTGTATTGCGGTCGTGGACACTGGACCAATCACATCGCGGAGCAGCACCCGGACAGGCAGGTGGCCGGCGTCGACTCCTCACCAGAGAACATCTCCGCAGCCAGGGAACAGGCACGGCAGCGCCGCCTGAACAATGTACATTTCCATGAAGCCTCCGTCGAGAAGACCCTGGCCAAACTGGACATCGCGAACAACCTGTGCATCGTCGACCCGCCACGGGCAGGGCTCGACAACTCGGTCACGGATGCGCTGATTGCCAATCCCTGTCAGGAGTTGCTGTATGTCTCATGCCATCCGGCAACACTTGCCAGAGATTTGAAGAAACTGACCGAAGGTGGCTACCGAATCGAGACTCTGACACCGATGGACATGTTTCCGCAGACCGCACACCTGGAATGTGTGGCACGCCTGAGCCTATCATGACGTTGTTCAGACGCTGCCCGATATGGCGGTAAATGCACGTCGATATTCCTCGATCAGACCAGTGTCCAGCTCGCTGGTCGGGCCGGCGAAGCCAAAGGCATCCAGCAGCGGATCAGTCTTGCCTGACCGCCTGCAGGATGCGTGGAAGGCACTGATGCCGGCTTGAGCGTAAATCGCCCTGGCCAGAGTCGGCGTCATGCCGGCCCCTGCCATGATCTGAATACGATCCCCCGCGTAGCGTTGCATGTGTGCGAGACGAGCCATGCCATCAGACACGGCAGGCGCGCCACCAGATGTCAGGATTCTGGTGAATCCCAGATCGATCGCCTGGTCGATTGCCTGCAAGGGGTCGTCGAGCAGATCCACGACACGGTGAAGCGTCTTCTGCAGATCGCCTGCAGCCTGGCACAGCCGACCCAGCACCGACAGATCCAGACAGCCATCGGGTGTTGCCGCCCCTAGCACCACGCCCGATAGCCCCGCTTCACGCACAGCGGCTATGTCATCGCACATGCTCTGGATTTCTGATTCGCTGAAACAGAAATTACCGGCCCGTGGACGAATCATCGCCAGCGTCATTGTTGCAGACGATGTATCGCCATACGCAAACACTTCCTGTACGTCGTTTTCAAAGCACGCTCCCCGCGCTCTCGCCTGCAGCCTGCCCGCCATTTTCATGAGCCCATAGGCAGGCGTCAGACCTCCCAGCGCCAGGGCTGAACACAATTCGACTCGATCGACACCGGCCTTGAAGCAGGAAGACAGCGCCGCAGCCGAATCCACACAGACTTCCAGTTCGAATGGTTTCATCATTCGACACTGTCCGAGCGTTGTTGAACCATGCACGCAGCACCCGCCAAGCCCTGCTCCGGACCACTGGTGGTCTGATACAACAACGATGAGGTCTGTCTTGTCAGTGAGCGTTGACAGACCTCCTTGTCCAGTGCCTCAATCAGAGCCTGACTACTGGCCAGTCCCCCGCCAACGGGCACGATCGAGGGTCCAATGATGTTGATGGCAGCGGCGAGCGCACCGCCGACAATGTCCAACCAGATATCGATGACGCGACTGGCTCTTGCGTCGCCCGACTCCCAGTCGGCGACTACCCGAAGACTATTCTCAGCGGTGCCATGGACATGACGATAGAGACGCTCCAGACCTCGGGCGCCACCCAGCGTATCCACACACCCGACCTGTCCACAACTGCAGGCAAGCGTCGGCAATGATGCACCTGTGCGCAGAGCGTGTGCCGGACCGTGCCCCCATTCACCGGTCAGACCGGCGTGCCCCACATGCAGGCAGCCATTCAGTACAAGTGCACCACCAACTCCGGTCCCCAGAATGATCGCCATTACCGAGCTGTGGCCCTTCGCCGCCCCCCAGCGTGTCTCTGCCAACGCAAACGCATCCGCATCGTTGACGAGATACACACGGCGTTCAAGCCGGCACTGCAGTTCAGCGGCAAGACACAGGCCACTGACGCTCGGAATGTTGGCACTGCTCAGCTGACCGCTTACCGGGTCGATCACTCCGGAAATGGCGATTCCGACAGGATCTCCACCGTCAGGACACAGCTCTTCGATAACTCGAAAGAAGGCTGCCTTGTCGTCAGTCGGCGTCGCCTGCCGACCGCGCTCCTCTATCCGGCCCTGCTCATCAACCCAGGCCCCCACGATCTTTGAACCACCGATGTCGAAACAGAAGGTCATGGATCGCTATCGCCTTGCGAGTATTCAAAAGGAAAGCAGAGCACCGCCCGGACTATCGGAGTGACTCAGCACCGCCTGCATGGAGTTGACTTACTGGCTGACGGTGAACGTCAATGAGTCAGTACTCATCGTCACGAGCGTCTCCTGATTCAACTGCACGACGCTTTCAGTCTGCGAGGTCGCTCGAGAATCCTCTTGCGAGTCTTCCTGTGAAGTCACCTGCAAGGGCTTGTAAGCAATCGTATAGGCACCCGGCTCGGCGATATCGTAGTAGCGTCCAATATCCACTGTGGATTCGATTCTTCCTCCGGCGGGCACGTCCACGTAATCATGCTTCTGCGGCGACCCACGCTTGACCATTCTTCCCAGATAATCCACGGGCTTGCCATTACGGGCTACCAGGAAGACATCTGCCGATAACTCCTCTTCCAGTGGCGTATTCCATTTCAGCACGTTTACCGTCTGTCCCCGAGGGTTATCCAGATAGAACAGAACTGACGGGCCATGGCGCTGTTCGGAACCGGTACCAGCCGATACGAGCTCTATCCCCGCCTGTAATGTCTTCACACTGGACGCTTCCTTCACGGCGCTGGTTTTTGGCAACTCTTCGCTGGCCGAACAGGCAGAACCTGCCAGCAACGACAGAATGACGACTCGCGACACGCGCTTCAGCATTCCCACGGACTCAGCCTCCTGTCCTGCGCCGTCGGCGGGTGACTACTGCAAACAGCAGCAGCGCAAAACCCCAACCGCCCAGCGAGCCAATACCACTGGATGACGAAGAAGATGCAACCGTCCCCGAATCCGGCGTATCGGCATCATCATCAGCCGCAATGGGCGTCTCCGGCTCGCCCGGTGTTTCAGGTTCTGCCGGCACCTCAGGCTCTACCGGCGTTTCTGGCTCGGCCGGTGTTTCAGGTTCTGCAGGCACTTCGGGCTGCACCGGTGTTTCCGGCTCGGCCGGAGATTCAGGTTCGGCAGGCACTTCAGGCTGTACCGGTGTTTCCGGCTCGGCCGGTGTTTCAGGTGCTGCGGGCACCTCGGTTACCGGATCATCATCCGCCGGCACTTCCTCGATGGCGACACTAACCACCGTGTATGTCGAATCATCATGCCCGAAGATGGCTACCTGGTAGTCACTCGAATCTGGCAGATCGCAGCTCTCGACGATCGAATCCGAACTGAATTCCTCGGACAGACAAATCGGATCCGCGCTCTCGAAATCGGAGGAATCGTAGATGGCCAGATCAACGTCGCCGGTATCCGACGTTACCTGTACCGAGCTTGCATCACCGAGGACATACACATCAAGGTCGCCTTCGGACAGTGCGCCACTGCGAGTCTCTCCCGCGGCCAATCTCCCCAGGTCTGTCCTGACACCGGTGGGCTCGGTGATCACCTCGTCCATGGAAGCCACTATCGTGAACTGTGTATCCGTGAAGGCTGACACCAGAACATAGTACGTGTCCAGAATCAGGGGGATATTGCAACTTTCATCACTTGATTCTGCAGTCGAACCATTGCCTGCGCATACCAGCGTTGCATTGTCAAAATCCAGATCGTCAAACACGAACAGGTCGGCGTCACCACTGGTCGCCTGCACTTCCACCAGATTAGCAGCCCTCACTTCATAAACCAGTCGCTCTCCCTGCGTCAGGGAAGCTGACACGGGTACATCGAGTGACAGGACCGCATCGACTTCTTCAAGTGGCTCTTCGATTACCTCATTCGAAGCCACAAGCTCGTAGTTCGTTGTACTGTAGGCACTGACCAGGATGTATGCGATCTCTTCGGGAGATGTTTCACAGACATCCTGGCTGGTCACGCTCAGCGAACGACATATCTCCACGCTCATCGCCTCGTCCGAGTAGATGAACAGATCGGCATCGCCGCCCGACGAAGTCAATTCCACAAGACTGGCACCTTCTACTTCAAAGGTGGCCTGCGCATTGGTCGACAGTGAACCGGAGACAGGTACATTCAGCGCCAGCACCGTGTGTTCCACCACCTCCGGTTCGGGATCTTCACCCACGATATCCAGAAACGGCGTGTTTTCGGCGAAATATTCATGATTATCAGCATTGCTGATGGCCTTGTCGGGATCAGTAATCGCCAGGCTCTGCGAGCCTCGTTGCGAATACACATGATCATCGGTGTCCGCCAGTACGGTGAAATGTGAGATCTCATGGATGATGGTACCGGCGCGCGAATCCGTTCCATCTATATTGGCATTCCAGAATTCGGGGCAGAGGTAGATATCAAAGGGACGGCTGGGATACACGTACGCGTAGGTACCCGATTCATCACAGCCACAATCGAACCGCAGCGTCTCCTCCTGGAGTGCTGTCTCCATGGATTCGAAGTTCTCAACGACGCGATTGAAGCGTGTTTCCGTGTACTCACCAAACCAGGTTGTATAACGCGGTGAGTCGGAACGCTCGTCCAGCGACAGCGAGTTGAGGTCCTGTACCGATGTCGCTGTCAATTGCTCGGCAACGTTTGCTGCCGCCAGAATGTCCGTCTGTTCCTGCACTGAGCACTGGTTGTAGTCAGGCGTGAGGACCCGTCGTTCGATCGAGGGCATTACCATCATCGAGAGGCTGTTCGACTCCATTTCGGTCACCAGCAGATCCGCTGGTGAACTGAGCTTTCGAGTCAGGAAATCGGTTGAAGTATCCCCGTTCTCGACATAGTGAACATCACCAACGAATCGAATCTGTCGTGAATCGGACTTGTCGATGCGATAGTAATCACTCAACTGAATGACCGTGCTCAGAGACGCACCAGGCTCAAGCGTCAGGTAACTGCCCGCATCAGGTTCGATGCGTTTGACCTCTCGACCGATGTAAGCCGCCGTCTCCGACAAGGGCCACTCCTTGGTCACGCGCTCGATACGGAAGACATCACTGGACAGCGTCTGCTCGAATGGCGTATCCCAACTCAGGATGGACAGCGACTGCTCTCCGGTATTGCTGAGCGATACCATTACTGCGCCTTCTTCCGGACCAGCGCTAAGTGATATTTTCAGGGGATCTGCCTGAGCACTCAGGGCACAAAGCCCGATGCAAGCCGCCATTGACTGACGACGTATAGATGACGCAAGCATCCAGTCTTCTCGAATTCAACCTCTTTGGACGGATTATAACGAGTTACTGCCGCCCGAACCTTTCCGTTCCCGCATCATGCGGACCCATCACATTTCTGCGTCGGCGAACAGCAACGTGTCCGGAAAGCTGCCCAACTGCTCACAAACTGCTGAATCGGCAGATAGACAGGCTCGATACGCCGGCCTGGAGGTGTTGGCTGCCACCGGGCAGCCGCGCCGTCATGTCCACTATCTGCGATATGATTCGCCGGACAGGATCCGAACATGACATCACCTGCCGGGTGTCGCTGTAGACGGTAATGACGCCGAACGCCCGGTAGTCGCAGCCGTATGCGCTTTATCCTTCTGGAAACCTGAACAGGGAAACCATCGATGACAGCCTTGCCTGAAGATACGACTCTTGAACTCTCCCGCGCTCTGATCGACGCACGCCGTTCTGGACACCGAGCAGACGTTTCACGATTCCCCACACCTGATTATGCGACCGCACTGAAGGTACAGCAGCAGGTACAGTCATCACTTGGCGCTGTTGGCGGTTTCAAAGTGGCAAGACGTGCCGAGGGAAGCCCTGTCATCGCTCCCATCACCGCGGACGGTGTGCTGCCGTCAGGTTCAGTTGTTCAGACTGCCGACCGGATGGGCATTGAACTGGAAATCGGATTCGAACTGATCTCGGATACGCTACCAAGTCACCTTGACGCACCCGGCAAGTACTTTCGCCCACGTATTGTTCTGGAACTGGTGGACACACGCCTGGCTGGCGCCGATCACGACCCGCTGATGAAGCTCGCAGACATGCAGGTTAACGCTGGACTTGTGGTCGGACCAGTACTCGAGGATTGGGACGGCAAAGACTTCAGCACTGTCGAGGCTTTCCTGAACTGCGGAGGACAACAGATCGTCGATGGCCCGGTAACCGTACCCGGAGGCTCTGCCCTGGCCATGTTGTCGCTTTTCCTGGATCACGCAGGCGACCATTGTGGCGGTCTGCAACCAGGCCAGATCGTGATCACAGGCACATTGTCCGGTTTACTTTTCTTTGGTCCGGGCACCGACGTTCTGGGAAGGATCGCCGGTTTCGGGGAAGTCAGCTGTCACTTGGGCTGATGCACCACGTCTTGTTTCTGCCAGCAGAGTCTTTGTCCGTGTGACCAGAAAATCAGCAACCAACCTCGCTGCACGAGACAAGGGGCGACGTTCGTCAATCACGACAGAGATCGTCGGGGACGAGAGCGATTTATCGTTGAGCGGTAGAAACAGCAGCGACTCCTGTGCCAGCTCAGGGAGTACATCGAGCTCGGACGTGATCATGGCAACATCACCTCGTCGGAGTGCCTGCTTCAGCAGTTGTAGCGAATTCGATGTAAGAACAGGGGTATTCTCGGCAAAGAACCAGGCATACCGGTTATCCAGATACTGCCTCATCGGCAGCATCTTGCTCTGCGAGACCAGGGCATGTCCACTGACTTTCTCGAGTGAAATCTCAGCCTCTACCGCCAATGGATGATCGGGCGCGACAATACAACCCAAGTGTAATTCATCAGCCCAGTACACATGCTGGTGGCGCAGTCGCGGCAGGTTGAATGCCATGACGACCTCTACCGAGCCTTCGTCCAGCGCTCGAGCGGCATCAGTGGGTGTGACAATCTCCAGCGTCAATCGAATGTAAGGATGTTCGACACGAAGCCAGGCATGAAGATCATCTAGAACACCGTTGGACAGACTGTCCATCGTCGCTACCCGAACGCTGCCGTAATCGATTCCGCGCATCTCCGACAAGGCATTCTCCAGCCGTTCCGCGTCAGAGCTCCAGCGACGCGCCATCACGACAACAGCCTCGCCCGCTGCCGTGGGACGCATTCCGCGGGGCAAACGTTCGAACAGGGGCACGCGTGATTCAGCTTCCATCGACTTGACATGACGGTCTATTGCCGACGCGGCGATGCCAAGCGCACGCGACGCCGCCTGCACCGACCCGTATTCAGCAACCGCGGCAATATATAGCAATTGACGCGGTAAGAGGCGAAGTTTCATGGTCTCTGGGATATCGCGAGCATTCTCATTTCGAGAACGCAGGATTACAGATTTGGTCGTAGATGGCAATCCACCGTTCCGCTACGCTGTTCCTGAAGTTGCCAAACGGTACTTGAAAATTCCATTTTTCAACTGCACGGCGAAGCCCTGCTGGAGTCAAGCGTGATTCACGAATTTGTCAGCCCGATCCAGGTTCATGACAGGCTGCATCGCCTTCACACATGGCGGTCAGTATCGTGACTTACCCGCTGATCGATGGCCGCCGAATAGGCATGCTGACGCCCTCCTCCAATACGGTGCTCGAGCCCTATACCTCGGCCATGTTCGCAGCACTTGGCGGTGAGGCAAGTGCGCATTTCGGGCGATTCCGCGTGGTGGAGATTTCCATGTCCGAGGCATCGCAGTCTCAATTCATCATGGAACCCATTCTCGAAGCAGCTGAACGACTGGCAGAAGCCAATCCTCACTTGATCGCATGGAATGGTACCTCTGCCTCATGGCTGGGACTTGAAAAGGACCGCGCACTCTGTGCTGCAATCACAGAGAGAACCGGCGTTCCAGCGACCTCCACCATGCTTGCCTACGATGCGCTGCTGCGCCACATGGGAATCACGCGACTGGGGCTGGTCACCCCCTATATGGGAGAGATACAGGAGAGGATCGTAGCCAACTACGATGCTCAGGGCATCCAGGTAGTCGCCGAACGTCGCCTCGAAGACAAGGGCAACTACAGTTTTGCCACCTATCCGCCAGAACAGGTGGGCTCCCTGATCGAAACCGTAGCGGAGTCCCGGCCCGAAGCCATTGCAGTCGTCTGCACGAACTTCCGCGGAGCAACTGTCGCCCAACACATCGAAGAATCCTGCGGTATCCCCGTTCTTGACTCCGTTGCCGTCACCACCGCCTATTGCCTGCACAGTGTTGGCCTCGACCCATCACGAATTACCGGCTGGGGAAGCGTGTTCAAGCACGTGGCACAAATTGACACCCTATCAGCACAACCTTGAAACTCGATCAGGAGAGACTCCATGAAACATGAAATCACCGCCTGCGCCGCGGCGCTGGCCATACTGAGCACGACTGCCGGCGCAGAGAATCTGCGTGTAATGGGACAGCCGGTGGCAACCGGGCTTATACAGAAGAATGTCGAACAGCCGTTCTTCGAAAACTTTGCCGAGGAGACTGGCCTCGACGGCTTTACCGCGGACTATCAGCCAGTGGACGTCACAGGCATAAAGGACACCGAGCAACTTCGCATACTCAAGGACGGCTTGTTCGATATCGTCTCTCTTCGACTGAGCCAGGTATCGCGAGACGAACCAACCATTCTGGGCCTGGACCTTGTCGGCCTGAACCCGGACTATGCAACAGGCCAGAACACGGTTGCGGCGTTTGCACCCGTGGTCGATGCACGCCTTCAGGAGCGCTTCAATACCAAGCTGCTCGGAGTCTGGCCCTTCGGTCCACAGGTCCTGTTCTGCGAGCCCGAAATCGGTTCTCTGGCCGATCTCGCCGGTCTGAAAGTACGTGTGTATGACCAGAACCTGGCCGAATTCGTTTCGCTCGTGGGTGGTACACCCGTACCGATCGGTTTTCCTGAAGTCCAGCAATCGCTGGCCCGAGGCGTCATCGATTGCGCGATAACCGGACCGTCATCAGCCAATTCGGCTGGCTGGCCTGAAGTCAGTTCGTATACGATGCCCATCGCCTTCCAACTCGCGATGAACGGTTACGGCATAAACCTGGATACCTGGAAAAGTCTGACCCCGGAACAACAGGAAAAACTACAAGCCGGATTCGACAAGTTGAGTGAAAGAATCTGGACCTATTCGGAAGAATTATTCACTGACGCGGTGCGTTGCAACACGGGTGCCGAGCCGTGTGAAACCGGCACGCCCTACGACCTTGTTCTGATCGAACCCACTGCAGAGGACAAGGAACTGGTGGGTACAGCCGTTCCCAATGTCTCATTCCCTGCCTGGAAGGAAGTATGCGATGTCTCCAATCCTGGCTGCTCCGATGCCTGGCTTGAATCAGTCGGAACGGCGCGCGGCCTGTAAATGACTATCCCGGGCCGAACCGGCCCGGGCTCTACCCTGACTCCGGAGACTTTCCATGGATCGCCTGGCCACCTTGATCAGCCGTTTGTTCGGATGGGCATTGATTTTCCTGTCAGCCTTCATAGCACTGGAGACTGTGCTGCGCAAATTGTTCAATACCTCCCTGCAGGGAGCGGATGAGCTGGGCGGTTATGTTCTTGCCATCGGCGCATCACTGGCATTCATCGTGGCCATGATCGATCGCGCCCATATTCGCATTGATGTCTTGCACTCACGCATGACGGTGAAACTGCAAGCTCTCATCGACTGGCTCTCTGTCATTTCACTTGCCTTGATTGGCCTCTTCTTCCTGTACGTGGGTTGGTTCGTGATTACCGACACACTGGAATATCGCTCAACGGCTGCCACGCCCTGGCGAACACCGCTCATCTGGCCTCAATCAGCCTGGTACGCCGGTCTCGTGGTCTTCGCCTTTTGCTCATTTCTATCAGCAGGGCGCGCAACACGGCTCTTCATGCAAGGGCAGTACTCTCGCCTGGCCGAGGAGTTCAATCCGAGATCTGCTGAGGATGACCTGAGCGAAGAACTCGAAAAACTCCAGGAGCGATGACATGAGCATTCTTGATGTGTTCGTGGGCTTTCTGGCCATGATGGGCCTGCTGCTTGCCGGCCTGCCAGTCGCCACGATAATGGTTGTGACAGGAGTGGCTGGCGGCATGATTCTGTATGGACCGGCCTTGTTGAAGAGCATGGGGCCGGTATTGTGGGGTACGTCGAATGAGCCTGTTCTGACGGCTATTCCGCTTTTCATCCTTCTGGGAGAGCTACTGCTACGTTCGGGTCTCGCCGATCGCATGTATGCCACGCTGGCATTGTGGCTCGGGCGGCTACCGGGTGGTCTTTTGCATACCAATATCGGCTGTTGTTCGCTCTTTGCCGCAACGTCTGGTTCCTCAGTCGCTACTGCGGCAACGGTCGGTACAGTGGCATTGCCTGCATTGACTGAACGACAATATCGACCATCTCGCTCGCTTGGCTCGCTGGCAGCAGGCGGTACTCTGGGTATTCTGATTCCTCCGTCGGTGAACCTTCTGGTCTATGGCTCTCTCGCCAGCGTCTCGGTTGGACAGCTGTTCGTCGCAGGAATAATTCCCGGCATTCTGCTGACCCTCAGCTTCATGGTTTTCATCGCCGTGCAGGACATTCTGTCCCCGGGCGGTGGATTTCAGGAATCAGATGTTCCCCTGCAAGCAAAACTTGAGTCACTGAAACACCTTGTCCCGGCCGGCACCGTGTTTCTCATCGTCATGGGGTCGATCTACTTCGGCATAGCCACTCCAACCGAAAGTGCAGCTCTGGCGGTCATGGTTGCACTCGGATTCGTCTGGGCCGAAGGCAAGCTGAACATCGAACTGCTCGATACCTGTTTCCGAATGACTGCAAAGACAAGCGGGATGATTCTGCTGATCATCGTTGCAGCATTCACCCTCAACCTGACACTTGCACTCGGGGGCATCACACAGGTGATGTCGTCATGGGTCGAAGGTCTCGGGCTGACGCCAGTCGAGTTGCTCTTTGTACTGGTGGCGTTCTATCTGGTGCTCGGCATGTTCATGGATGTGCTGTCCATGCAGGTACTGACCATACCCATCGTCGTCCCCATCATCGTTTCGGCCGGTATCGATCCCGTATGGTTCGGAATCTTCGTCGTACTGATGTGCGAACTGGGCATGATCACGCCCCCCGTTGGCATGAACCTGTATGTGGTTCACGGGGTAAGAAGTGACAAGGGCCCTTTCATGGATGTGGTTACAGGTGCGCTGCCTTACGCGCTCATCATGCTTCTGTTTACCTCTGCCCTGATCCTGTGGCCTTCGATCGCGACCTGGCTACCAGAGGCCATCGGATAATGACAGTGGCCGACCTTGTACCACAGACTGCAGACGCGACCGAGTTACTGGCGTCCTATCGTGAAGGGCTCTGCGACCCACTCTCCGTAGCGGAGTCGCACCTCGAACGCATAGAGCAGATCAACCCCATTCTCAATGCCTATTCTGCCAGGGCGATCGATGTACTCGACAGAGCATGCGAATCACGAAAACGCTGGCAGAGCGGCACACCTATAGGGGCGCTCGACGGTGTACCCATCATTGTCAAGGACAATCTCGTGTGCGATGGGCTGTCAGCTGCCTGGGGCAACCGTGTATTGGCAGACAGAGTATCTGATCACGATGAAGTGCCTATAGCCGCACTACGCAAGGCAGGTGCGATCATATTGGGGATGGCCAATACACCAGAGTTCGCTGTTGAAGGCTATACAGGCAATACCACTTTCGGTGTCACACGCAACCCCTACAACCCTTCGCTGACACCAGGCGGCTCATCGGGCGGCGTTGTTTCTGCCGTAGCATCGGGGATGGCAGTCGCAGGTATAGGCACCGATGGTGGAGGCTCCATACGCCGACCAGCAGCCTATACCGGGCTCTGGGGTTTGAAACCGGGGATCGGGAATGTTCGTCGAGGCGGTGGCCTGCCTCAGGTCCTGCTCGATCTAGAAACAGTCGGCCCCATCACGCGCAGTGCACGCGATCTGAGGCTGTTTCATGGCGTGATCGCCGACCAGGCCGCATTGCCGGACCCTCGCCCACTACGCATCCTGGCAGTCGCACAGATCGACAGCGCCCCCTGCGATTCCGGTATTCGGGGCGTCTTTGAATCGACGATCGAACGACTGGCTGACATGGGTCACCTGATCGTGCAGGACTCCTTGCCAGTTGATCTCGATCCGGTGAATGAAGTCTGGAGCCAGATCGCAGAAGTTGGCCTCGCTCACATGGGCTGGAAAGATCCCGCCGTACTGGCAGCAGCGGCCGACAAGTATCAGAGCATGGCGAATCGCGGCGCCACGATCAGTGCCGTGGCACTCTACGACATCCTGTCTCGCATCTTCGCTTTACGCGAATCCGCCCGCGGTCTGTGGGGATATGATGTCGTGATGACGCCTGCTGCTGCCGCACCGCCCTGGCCAGCCGGTGAAGCTTATCCCGATTCGATCGATGGACAACCGACCGGTCCCCGCGGGCATGCGGTGTATACGGGTTGGGTCAATGCGAGCGGTCTGCCAGGACTTGCATGTCCTGCCGGAACATGCAACGGGCTCCCCGTGGGAATGCAGTTCATCGCAGACCACGCGGGCGAGGAATTGCTGCTAGCCTTGGCCACGACACTGGATCCCGTTCATGGAACGTCCTGAACGCGGACATTCTCACGGATAAGGAATGCAGTTCACTGAGCGATGAGTGGTGCCCGGGGCCGGACTTGAACCGGCACGACCATAAGGTCGAGAGATTTTAAGTCTCTTGCGTCTACCAATTTCGCCACCCGGGCATCTGAGGGGCTTCGTGAATCCAGCCGTGCCTTGGACAAGGCGCTGGAGTACCTGACGGTAGAACAGAATCGTACAGGATGCAGAGAACGAGTGGCGGGTCTCTGACTGGCCGGCGATATCTCAGTGCCGGACACGTGTATGTACATCTGGAGGCTGAGCCCGGAGTCGAACCGAGGTAAACGGATTTGCAATCCGGTGCATAGCCACTCTGCCACTCAGCCGAGTGTCGTGAAACTACTTGCCAGAATCAGACCGAAATTGGAGCGGGAAACCAGGTTCGAACTGGCGACCTCAACCTTGGCAAGGTTGCGCTCTACCAACTGAGCTATTCCCGCGCCGATCGTGATTCTACTACTTCTTGACTTCTACAACTTGAATATTGGAGCGGGAAACCAGGTTCGAACTGGCGACCTCAACCTTGGCAAGGTTGCGCTCTACCAACTGAGCTATTCCCGCACCGATCTGCGTATTCTGGGATTTCCAGACTCCGCTGTCAAGCACTCTGACGAAATTTCCTGAAGTTTTTTACGACTTTTCTACTGACGGTTCGCTGAAAGCCGCCTTCATGTAGCCCACCATCGACCAGATGGTCAATACGGTCGCGATATAGAGCGCCGCCATACCCATCTGGTAGGTCGGCAGGCCGAACAGATCATGAAGGTACAGCAGCATGGACAAGGCCGTGATCTGCGCGGTCGTCTTCACTTTTCCGATCCAGCCAACAGCCACCTTCCCTCGCTGCCCCATCTCGGCCATCCATTCGCGCAGGGCGCTGATGGTGATTTCCCGACCGATGATCACGATGGCCGGAATCGTCAGCCAGGGACTGTGATCGAATTCGACAATCAGTATGAGTACGCAGGCCACCATCAATTTGTCGGCAACCGGATCCAGAAAGGCGCCGAATCGACTTTCCACTTTCCACAGGCGAGCCAGATAGCCATCCAGCCAGTCGGTGATACCCGCCAGTATGAACAGGAAGCAACTCAGTGGACGGGCCCAGTGGTTGTCGAGGTAGAACACCACCACTATCACGGGTAACAACGCAATCCTGAGCAATGTCAGCCACGTTGGCAGGTTTTGTCTCATGGGTCTTTCTTCACCAGGGGTCAGCTTTTGGAGATGCGGGTCGGATGAAGCTCATCGTACACTCTCGTCGCGAGTTCTGTGCTGATGCCTGGCACAGATGAGATGTCCTCCACACCTGCCTTTTGTAGCCTCTGCAAGCCACCGAAGTGTGTCAACAATTGTTTACGACGCTTCGGACCCAGCCCCTTGATGTCCTCCAGTATGGACTTCTGGCGTTTTTTGGCGCGTTTGCCGCGATGACCGGAAATCGCAAACCGATGCGCCTCGTCCCGAATCTGCTGTATCAACAGTAATGCTGGAGAGTCATTCGTCAGCTGTTTTTCCACACTGCCACCCTGTTTTTCATCGCGACACAGTATGAGGGTCTCGTCACCCGGTCGCCGATCCGGTCCCTTGGACACCCCCACCACTTGCACGCTGCTCACCTGCAATTCGCTCATCACATCCATGGCCACCGAAATCTGCCCTTTGCCACCATCGATGAAGAGGATGTCCGGCAGGTCCCTGTTTTCCTTGATGAGACGTGTATAGCGACGTGTCAGGGCCTGGCGCATGGCAGCGTAGTCGTCACCCGGGGTGATGTTCTCTATGTTGAATCGCCGATAGTCCGACTTCAGCGCACCTTCTGCATTGAACACCACGCAGGAGGCCACCGTAGCCTCACCCATCGTGTGGGAAATATCGAAGCATTCCATGCGGCTCGGCGCATCATCCAGCGCCACCAGCTCACGTACGGCCTCGAGCCGCGCCGCCATGCCAGAGCGCGACGCCAGCCTCGTTGCCAGCGCGACTTCGGCATTGGTCATCGCCAGAGACTGCAGTTTCGCCCGCTCTCCTCGTACCCGATGAGACAGACTCACGCTTGAGCCCAGACGCTCACTGAACACCTGCTGGAACAGCTCGGCATCTTCAACCGGCTCGCTGATGATGATTTCCCGCGGCAGATCATGCTCCAGGTAGAACTGCGCGATGAAGGCATTGAGTATCTCTGCACTACTGCTGCCAGCAGGCGTTGCCGGGTAGAAAGCCTTGTTTCCCAGATTGATGCCGTTTCGCACGAAGAACACCTGCACACAACTCTGTCCGCCCTTGGTCACGACCGCCACATAGTCGATATTGCTGTCATCCCGCATGCTCGTTGACAGATCGCTCACAGCCTTCAGACTGCCGATCTGATCCCTCAGCTTGGCTGCCGATTCGAAATCGAGTGCCTCACTCGCCGCCTCCATACGCTTGACCAGGCCATTGACCACCTCCATCGACTTGCCCTCCAGCACCTGGATGGTCATGTCGACGTCTTGCCGGTATTCCTCCGGCGAGATGCGATTGACACATGGCGCTGTACAACGCTTTATCTGGTACTGCAGACAGGGCCTGGAGCGATTGCGGAAGTAACTGTCCTCACACTGTCTTACCTTGAACAGCTTCTGCACCAGCCACAGAGAGCGTTTGACCGAGCCCGCGCTGGGGTACGGACCGATGTACTTGCCCGGGGCCTTGCGCGCTCCTCGCTGATAGCTCAGACGCGGATAGTCGTCGCGCGTGGAGATATAGATATAGGGATAACTCTTGTCGTCGCGCAGCACCACGTTGTAGCGCGGACGATGCTCCTTGATCAGATTCTGTTCCAGCAACAAGGCATCGGCAGCGCTGTCGGTGACCGTTGTCTGCACATTGGCAATATGCGATACCAACGCCTGGGTCTTGCGATTGTCCAGCGTCTTCTGGAAATAGCTGCTCAGGCGATTCTTCAGGTTTCCGGCCTTGCCGACATAGATGATGTCACCCTGGGCGTTGTACATGCGATACACCCCCGGGCGGGTAGTGACTGTACGCATGAAGGCTGCAATATCGAATTGCTGACCAACATCAGCCTCCGGATCTGCATGAGCTGTTGCTGCCTGGCCAGCTGCCTCTGCGGCGGGTGAATCCGGGGCAGTCAGCGATTCGCTGGCAAGAGCCGGCTCGTCCGCGACCTGCGGCTCATCGCCTGTTTCATGGTCTTCGCCTGTCACGAATTGCCCTGTTCGAATCAGTCGTCGTTCCAGAGATTGAAGCGCATTGCCAGTCGCACCAGCTCTGCCGTGTTCTTGACCTGCAGCTTCTCGAACGCCCGTGTTCTGTGAGTACTGACTGTCTTTTCACTGATATGCAGGCTGTTGGAGATCTGCCGATTGCGATGTCCACGCAGCAACAGATGGATGATCTCTGACTCCCTGCTCGTGAGTCTGTCGAATGGGTTTTCGTCATCCCCATTGATCATGTCCATGGCCACCTGTTGCGCCACATCCGGCGACAGGTACTGCTCGCCCGCCATGACTCGTCGCATCGCGCGATCCATCTCGTCCGAGCTACTGCCCTTGGTGATGTACCCTCTCACACCGGAATTGAGCAGCTTGCGGATATGACCCCCTTCCAGCTTGCCGGTCACCATGATGATGCGGCTGTCCGGGTCCATCTGCAAGAGCCGGTCGGACGCCTCCATACCGCTGATGCCCGGCAGATAGATATCCATCAGAACCAGATCGAAACGCTGCTCCCGAGCAAGCTCCAGAGCTTCTTCACCGGTGTTGGCCTCGACAATCGTACCCAGTTGTGGATTCTCTTCCAACAAGCGACGCATACCGGCTCGTACCAGCTCATGATCATCAACAATCAGGACTTTCAGTTGTTGCTCTCCGCTCATGGGTAACAGACTACCAGTTTACAAGCGCCGATCCCCAGGTAAACCCGCCTCCAAAGCCTTCCATGAGTATGGTGTCGCCGGATTTGATCCGACCATCTCGGACCGCGACATCCAGCGCCAAGGGAATGGATGCCGCTGAGGTGTTGCCATGTTCGGCCACTGTCTGCACCACCTTTTCCATGGGCATACCCAGTTTTTTGGCGGTGGCAGCAATGATACGGTGATTTGCCTGATGCGGCACCAGCCAGTCGATATCGGACTTCGCGAGCTGGTTCGCCTCCAGCGTTTCATCAACGATGCGCCCGAGTGTCTTGACCGCCATGCGAAAGACCTCGCTGCCGGCCATCTCGACATAGGCGCTGCCGGATTGTACCGCCGAGAGGTTGTTGGATACACCCTTTGGTACTTGCAGCAATGATGCGTAGTCGCCGTCTGCATGCAGGTGCGTTGACAGGATACCGGGCGTCTTGTCACGCCGCAGGATCACGGCGCCAGCACCATCGCCGAACAGAACGCAGGTGTTTCGATCAGTCCAGTCGATTATTCGCGAGAAGGTTTCCGCGCCTACCACAAGAGCGGTACCGGCAGTGCCGGATCGCACGAAATGATCGGCAACCGACAAGGCGTACACGAAGCCGGTACAAACCGCCTGAATATCGAAAGCCGGACAACCGTGCACGCCAAGGCGGCTCTGCAACAGGCAGGCAGTGCTGGGGAACACCTGATCAGCCGTGGTGGTGGCCACGATGATCAGATCGATGTCCGAGTGCTCTATGCCTGCAGCGTCGATGGCCTGCAGCGATGCCCTTTCTGCCAGGTCGAGCGTGAACTCGCCTTCCGAAGCGATGTGGCGCTGCCGGATTCCGGTCCGCTCCCTGATCCAGGCATCGCTGGTATCAACAGTCTTTTCCAGTTCCGCGTTGGTGACGACTCGCTCCGGCAGGTAGCTACCGGTTCCAACAATTCTAGAAAAGTGTGTCATGTTCCGGGAACGGGTTGGCCTGGCACCATTATAGGTCGCAGAAACGACAGCGACAGACAACTCTCGCCGCGCAACGAAAAAAATCAGGCGGCGTTCAACGTTTCGCCCAGACGATCAGCAATCATTGAAGGCAGATTGTGCCCGATTTCCAGCAAGGCGATATCGATGGCATTCGCGAAAGCTACCGCGTCGGCACTGCCGTGACTCTTGACCACCACACCCTGCAGCCCCAGCAAGCTGGCGCCGTTGTACTTGCGTGGATCGATCCGGTTTCCGAAGGACTTCAGTACGGGTCGCGCAACCAGCCCGACCAACTTGTTCCAGAGAGAACGCTTGAATTCCTCTTTCAGATAATGCGACACCATGCGAGCAACACCCTCACTGGTCTTCAGCGACACATTACCCACAAAACCGTCACAGACCACCACATCGGCCTTGTCGGTGTAGATTTCGTTGCCTTCGGCAAACCCGATGTAGTTCAACGAGCTGTTGGCCAGCAACGGTGCTGCCAGCTTTACCTGCTCATTGCCCTTGATATCCTCGGAACCGATGTTCAACAGTGCCACGCGAGGTCGCTCCACACCATCGACAGCCTGCGCCAGAATGGATCCCATCAGGGCAAACTGATAGAGATTCCGGGCCGAGCTATCGACGTTGGCCCCCAGATCAAGCATGTGCGTGTGACCATCGATGGCAGGAATGATCGCGGCTATCGCCGGCCGATCAATCCCACGCACGGTCTTCAGCACAAACTTGCTGATGGCCATCAGAGCTCCCGTGTTACCGGCGCTGACGCAGGCATCCGCCTCGCCCTCCTTGACCAGGTTGATGGCAAGACGCATGGACGACTTCTTCTTGTTGCGCAGCGCTACCGCCGCACTGTCTTCCATGGTCACCACTTCTGCGGATTCCACGATAGTGAATCGCCCCTCGGGCAGCGGCCTGGAACCGATGCTCTGATTGATATGGTCGGGGTCTCCGACCAGAATCAGATGTACATCATCCCGCTTGTTCAGCACAGATCTCACGGCATCGACGATGACACCCGTGCCACCATCGCCACTCATGGCATCAACTGCAACTTTCAGCATACTTGACGACCAGGGTGAAGGCGTTCGACTGGAGTCTGCTCAAGAGACTCCGTGCAAGTAAAGCGAGACAACATGAACGGGTGACCTACTCGTCTTCGTCTTCCAGCTCTTCAGGAGTCTGGACAACCTGGTTACCACGGTAGAAGCCATCGGCAGTCACGTGGTGACGACGATGCAGCTCACCGGTAGTGGGGTCGGTGGACAGAGTGGGGTTCTTCAGGGAGTCGTGCGAACGACGCATGCCGCGACGTGAAGGTGTCTTGCGGCTCTTTTGAACGGCCATGACTTATTAATCCAGTAGAAAAGTTAATGTAAATTCAGGTTTTTCAACGCTTCAAAGGGGTTGGGCTTCCCCTCTTCCACGTCAGCAGGCAATTCACCGAATTCCGTCGGACCCGGATTGCATGCAGACATATCCATGTGTTTTGGTATTTCAGGTACGTGCAGCATCACCTCGTCTTCGAACAGATCGACGACGTGAATTTGCCCGTGTTCATCCAGTACTACAGGATCCAGCTCCTTGGGCAGCTCTTGCGCCTTTTCCTCGTTCTCGACGAAAACCAGCTCGAACGGCTCACTGATATCCACATCCATCGACTCCAGACAGCGCTGACACTCCAGCGCAAACCGTGTCTTCAGACGACCACTGATCACAATGTGATCCTTGCGTCGCGAAAACAAGGCGGTAACCTGTACGTCGTTATCGGCAGATGCCAGAATGCTGCTGAGTCGTTTCATCTGACTCTGCGGCAAGACCAGCTCGAAGCGTGTTCCGTCGCGTGCCAGAAGATCCGGATTGAATCGCTGTGGAAGTGCCTTGACCATAACCCGCGAATTGTAAAGAAAGGAGTAGTGTGTTGCAAGTGCTTGTTCTGGCGTCAGGGTCACGTTACCGTGCAGAGTTGCTGCAACGATTGAACCTGCCCTTCCTGCAATGCTCACCGGATATCGACGAATCGGCCGATTCCGGCGAAGCACCTGATGTTCTCGCCAGCCGGCTCGCACGTGAAAAAGCCGACGCAGGCCGTATTCTGACGCAACCCGGCGCACTTGTCATCGCTTCCGATCAGGTAGCGGCATGTCAGGGCGTGCGCTTGCACAAACCCGGCTCGGAAGAACGTGCAAAGGAACAGCTGCAGATGATGAGCGGTCATTCTGTCGACTTCTACACGGGACTTTGTCTGCTGGATACACGATCGAATCGGCATTTCAGCGCGCTGGATCGCACCACGGTTCGCTTGCGGCACCTGTCGCACGATGAAATCGAGCGTTACATTGCAGCCGACCAGCCGCTGGACTGCGCCGGCAGCTTCAAGGTCGAGTCTCTTGGCATCAGCCTCTTCGAGTCGATCGACAGCCAGGACCCTACCGCCCTCGTCGGCTTGCCGATGATCGCGCTGTGTCGTGGCCTGCGTGAGGCTGGCGTCACCGTTCCCTAGTGCACTGTTTCAGACAAAGCGTTCATTCAGAGCGGATTGCCTGAATCAGTACACTAGAAGATGGCCAGCAGCACGTGCATGCACGCCAGCGCGAACAGAGCCGCCAACATGTCATCCAGCATGATCCCCAGACCACCGTGCACCTGGCGATCAATCCAGCTGATCGGCCAGGGCTTGAGAATGTCAAAGAGGCGGAACAGGGCAAAGCCGATCACTACCCACAAGGCGCTTCGCGGCACCGCGATCATGGTGATCAGATAACCAACCACCTCGTCCCAGACGATACCCGGGTGATCGTGTACACCCAGTGACTGCGCGCACTGATGACAGCACCAGATGCCGATCAGTGACAGCAGCAACAACACCACCAGATAGCCGGACAGTGCCTGCGGCATCAGGAACAGTATCGGAATACCGAGCAGCGTGCCAAAGGTGCCTGGCGCCTTGGGCGCCAGACCCAGCCCCCCGCCGAGTGCCAGGAAATTGGCTGGCCCCTGCAACAGAGCCGATGACTTGATGGTTTCGGGCTTCAACGGCGCCTCATCTCCAATGGGCGTACCGAAGCCGCCAGCTTGTCCAGGACGCCATTGACGTAACGATGCCCCTTGTCTGCACCAAAACGCTTGGTGACCTCGATTCCTTCGTTGATGATCACACGTGCCGGAATGTCCTGACACTCCATCAACTCGTAGGTCGCCACTCTCAACACACTGCGCTCTATCGGATCCAGGTCACTCAGCGGGCGATCAAGCGCCTCTGTCAGCGCTTCATCAATGGCATCAGGGTGATGACTGACACCATTGAACAGCAGGACGAAGTAATCCACATCGACCCGGCTCATGTCCTGAGTGTCGAGAAACTGCTTGCGCACATCCGAGCTCTGGGCATCGCCGACATCCCATTGATAGAGCGCCTGCATGGCCCGTTCTCGGGCGTAACGTCTTGATTGCGCTCGATTGACACGCTTCTGACGGCGAGGTGGTGCAGCTTCGACCGAATCTGCATCAGAACTGGCCGCATCCGGGCCCGATGCCTCTTCCGCCGCTTTCTGCCGCTGCTCTGCCTCACGCATCATGTCACCCAGCGATCTGGGCTCCTCGGTACCAGGCAACAGCGGCGCTGCCTCGTCTGATCGCAGGTCTTCTGGTTGGGGAATCTTTTTCACGAGACTGTTCTCAATCGCGACGCCAGGTGGTCTTGCCACCGGCATCTTCCAATACAACACCCCGCGCAGCCAGTTCATCACGAATCTGGTCGCTGCGGGCAAAATCCCTGGCTTCGCGGGCAGTACGTCGCTCGCTGATCAATGCCTCGATCTCCTCCGCGCTCGGCCCCTCTCCGTCGCTCTCACCCTGCAACACGACTTCCGGGTCCTTCTCGAGGATACCCAGCCGTCCGCCCAGATGGACGAGCGTGGATGCAAGCCGAATCGAGCGCTCGCTATCCGTTTCGGCTTCCTTGTTCAGCGTGTTGGCCAACTCGTGCAGAACCGCCAGCGCCTCCGGCGTATTCAGATCATCATTCATCGCCGCTTCGAACCGTTCAACGTAACCGGCATCGAGCACCGTCGAGTCGGCAAGCGGACCATTCAACAAGGTATCACGCGGCACGGGTCTGCCACGCAGAGCCGTGTAGAAACGACGCAGAGCCGTTCTGGCTGCCAGCAATGCGTCGCTGGTGTAGTTGAGTGGGCTGCGATAATGACTGCTGATGATGAAGGCACGGATCTCCTCACCTGAATACTGAGCAAGCACATCACGAATGGTGAGGAAATTGTTCAGTGACTTGGACATCTTCTCTTCACCGATTCGCACCAGACCGTTGTGCATCCAGTAACGTGCAAACCGGCCGCAGGTCAGCGCTTCACTCTGTGCGATCTCGTTTTCATGATGCGGGAACTGCAGATCGGCGCCGCCACCGTGTATGTCGAATTCCTCGCCCAGCAGGTCCATCGACATGGCGGAGCACTCGATGTGCCAGCCGGGTCGGCCATTTCCCCAGGGAGACTCCCAACTGGGCTCGTCCGGCTTGGAGGCTTTCCAGAGCACGAAATCCAGAGGGTCGCGCTTGTATTCATCGACCGCAACCCGTTCGCCTGCACGCAACTCATCGATCTTGCGCCCGGATAGCTTGCCGTAGTCCGGAAACGATTTCACCGAGTAGAAGACATCGCCATTATCGGCAGCATAGGCATGGCCGGAATCAATCAGCTGTCCGATGATGCGCACCATGCTCTTGATCGATTCAGTAGCTCGAGGCTCATGCGTGGGAGGCAGTACATTCAGTGCCCGCTCATCTGCGTGCATCTCATCGATGTAACGCTGAGACAACTGGGCGGGTGTGACGTTGTTTTCTGCCGCACGCTTGATGATCTTGTCGTCGACATCCGTGATGTTACGCACGTAATTGACCGCGTAACCTGCTGCCTGTAGATGACGAAACAGCACATCGTAAACAATCATCACCCGACCGTGGCCCACATGGCACTCGTCATAAACGGTGACCCCGCACACATAAAGGCCTACATGGCCGGCTTTCAGCGGCTCGAAAGGTTCCTTGCGTCGGTTCAGCGTGTTATAGATCTGCAACATTTTCGTGGGGTGAAGCGGGTGGATGGATGTTATCTGGCCGAAGCCTATCAGATTACCCGATGGTTACTGGCAGGAGTAAGGCAACAAATGCCGTTAAAATCATGCCCGTCAGGAACATACCGAAATGACTGGAATTCTCATGCCATTGAAAAGCGTCGTCGTCCCAGTGATCGCTGAGCTGTTCAGCCCTGCTGTGCGGCAGCGATTCGTACTCCCCATACTGTTGACCATCGCGTTGGCAGCCTTGCTGCTGCCGGCTGCCCATGCGGCTGATCCCAGAGTACAGCTCACTACGAACATGGGCGATATCATCATCGAGCTCGACGAGGAGCGTGCACCACAGACCGTACGCAATTTTCTCGACTATGTCGACACCGGATTCTACGACGGAACGCTTTTTCATCGTGTTATCGAAGGATTCATGATTCAGGGCGGCGGATTCGGTCAGAACTACCAGAAGAAATCCACGCGTTCACCGATCAGCAACGAGGCGTACAACGGGCTGCGCAACAGACGATATACCATCGCCATGGCCCGCACCACCGCCCCGCATTCGGCTACATCGCAGTTCTTCATCAACAGTGAAGACAACCGCAATCTGGATCACACCAACACGACGCAGCGCGGTTGGGGCTATGCCGTGTTCGGTCGTGTCACTGAAGGCAAGGACGTGGTGGATGCCATCTCACACTTGCGCACTGGCCCCGGGGGCCCTTTCAGCCGAGACGTCCCTGTAGAACCGGTGATCATCCTGTCTGCCACTCGCTATGAGCCGGCCTTGAAGAATGGCAATGCCAATGCCGACAGTGAGGCTGACCGGCAATCGGTCGCAGAGGCTTCGGAAGCAGGCAATATTCCGCTAGGCGCCTCCGAGGGACAGACAACGGCCCAACCCGGCACGGCCGTAGAGCAGAACTGACTGGAGCCGCAACCGGTTGCGCGTGGCGTGGCCTTACCCATGCCGCGACCGGTACCCTCACTGATTGCCGCTCACCCGGCCACCCCTCTTGCAAGTGAGCCTCTCAGACTACAGGCTGTGGACCAGACTGTTACACTTCACGTTTTGACATCAAGGAAGCTCCGGCAACTTACATGAAAGCAACAATCACGACCAACAAGGGCACTATCGTGCTCGAACTCGATACAGAAGCTGCACCCAAGACCTGCGAGAACTTCAAACGCTACGCAGATGAAGGGCACTACGCCTCCACCATCTTCCATCGCGTCATTCCCAATTTCATGATCCAGGGTGGTGGTTTCACAGCCGACATGGAACAGAAGTCCACTCACGAGACCATTCAGAACGAAGCTGCCAACGGCCTGAAGAACGACAAGGGCACGATTGCCATGGCGCGTACACCAGATCCTCACTCAGCCAGCTCACAGTTCTTCATCAACCTGACTGACAATGATTTCCTGAACTTTCGTGACGAGACTCAGGCTGGTTTTGGCTATTGCGTGTTCGGAAAGACCGTTGACGGCATGGATACCGTGAACAGCATTGCAGGCGTATCCACCGGCTCCAATGGCCATCATCAGGATGTTCCTGTTGAAGCCGTGGTGATCGAATCAATTACTGTCACTGACTAGCAGACAGGCACAACCGACACATCTGTAATGACCGGCAGCCATCTTTTCATTGCCGACCTGCACCTGAATCCCGAACCGGAGCCGGGTGAAGAGCTCGGGGTCGGCGCTTTCGCTGACCCCGATCTGTCTGACGATTCGGACAATCATGCCGGTCCTGAATCTCGTCGAACGACAGAGTTGGCTTTACGCTTCCTGCAGGAAGCGCATGGCGCAGAGCATCTCTACATCCTCGGTGATCTGTTCGAATACTGGCTCGGTGATGATGCCGGCTTGCCACTGTATGAGCCGATACTGAGCGCACTTCGCGCCGTTGGCGACTCAGGCTGCCGGGTATCGGTGATGCTGGGCAATCGTGATTTCCTGCTGGGCCAGGATTTCGCCGAAGCTGCCGGTGCCACACTGATCAGCAGCGACGAACATATCATCGATCTTGGCGGCAGCCCGGTCCTGCTCATGCACGGTGATACCTTGTGTACTGATGACAAGGACTATCAACGCTTTCGGCACAATGTGCGTGAACCCCGATGGCAAAAGCAGTTTCTGGCCAAGAGCGTCGATGAACGCCGTCACCACGCAGAAGCGCTGCGCGCGGCCAGCCACGATGCCAGTGTGGGCAAATCTGCCGAGATCATGGATGTCAATTCCCGCACCGTCGACAATCGCATGCAGGCCACTGGTTGCCAGACGCTGATTCATGGCCATACCCATCGACCCGCAATCCATCAGGATTCGGCTACCGGACAACAACGACTGGTTGTCGGTGATTGGCATCCGGACTATGCACAGTATGCAGTGTGGGACGGTAGCGATTTGCAGCTGAAAACCTTTCGCTGATCGCAGAACGGGGCAAGACAGGCCCGCCTGTGCAGCGAAAATGGACGTCCCTGCTTCACGTCCCTGCTTCACGTCCCTGCCTCACGTCCCTGCCTCACGTCCCTGCCTGACGTCCCTGCCTGACGTTTCTTGCTCATTCCTGACCCGGTAGTTGGCGTCTGCCGCAGGCCTTGCAATACGCAGGTGACAATCAGGACCTGGAGGCCGCCTTGTATTCAAGCTCCATCTCACGAATCAACGCCAGTTCCTGCTCATTGAAGCCAGCCTGCAAGCGGGCTTCCCGATTGTACGGGCTCCTGAGGTAGGCGCTATTCTCACCGCGCAGAAGATCCCGGAAAACGGTCGTGCCGTCCAGGCTCTGCTGTTCACAGACATACCGAAACCAGCGATTGCCAACCTCGACATGGGTAATCTCATCGGTATAGATTCGCTGCAGGATCTTTGCTGTGGCCTCATCCTTCAGGTGCTGCAATTTCGCGATCATCGGAGGCGCCACGTCGAGACCGCGCGCTTCCAGGATCCGTGGAACCAGGGCCATACGCACCAGCACATCATGATCCGTCCGACGCGCCATATCCCACAGGCCATCGTGCGCAACCAGGGCCCCATAATGAGAGTCGAGTTCCGCCAGTCGATGGTGAAGCAGCAGAAAATGCTCTCCTTCGTCAGAGGCAACCCGCAACCAGTCCGTGACATAGTCGGTTGGCATTCCCCTGAAACGATAGACTGCGTCCAGAGCCAGGTTGATGGCATTGAATTCGATATGCGCCAGCGAATGCACCAATGCCACCCGACCTTGAACCGACCCCAGGCCGCGCCGAGGCAGTTGGTGCGCCTCCACCAGCTCGGGTCGTTCCGGCCGACCAGGCGCTTGCAAGACCTTCACGACGGACGCACTGGTCATTGCCAGCACCTCATCCTTCAGGCTATCGGACAAGGAGAGCCAGAGACGGTATAGCGCGATGCTGGCATTGGCCTTTTCAACCGGATCAGACATCAGCAGTACCGCTTCGGTATCACTGAAGATGTCAGGTGTATTCATTCGCCCGCCCTTCGGTATCACGGAAAATTTCATGTGCATTCACGCACCTGCCTTTCGGTATCACGGGAGACATCACGCGTATTCATGCGCCATTCGGTATCACGGAAGATATCACGTGCATTCATGCACCTGCCTTTCGGCATCACGGGAGACATCATGTGTCTTCATGCAACTGTGCTACGTTGACCACGATCTGCCTCGCTGCTCCTCATCTGCGATTGGTGAATCGATTCTCTGATTCTCGTGTGTCGTGAGCACGCCAGCAGCGTCACTTCCGACAATGGCGTACCATACTGCACTTTCGCGGAACGGCCCACTACGGATATCTGATGACGTCAGCAAGCTACTGGATAGCCTTTACCATTCTGGCAGCTCTGATGCAGGCTGTCAGAACAGCTGGCCAGAAGCAATTGACCAGCAGCGTCACCCCGATGAGCTCCACGCTCATCCGGTATGTGTTCGGCCTGCCTTTTGCCATCATCTACCTGTTATACATCACAGGCACTGACGCGGCCGCAATAATGACGGCAGCCCTGAGCAATACCCGCTTTCTCACCTTCGCTCTGGCCGCTGCCGTGGCGCAGATCATCGCCACGGTACTGCTGGTCAAGCTCTTCAGCTTCCGCAATTTCACGGTGGGTACCAGCCTTGCAAAAACCGAAGCCGTTCAAGCTGCCGTCTTCGGTACGGTACTCTTCGGCATGCCCCTGTCTATGGCCGGCTGGCTGGCCGTTGCCATCGGTTTTCTGGGAATCTATATCGTCAGCATGCCCACGGGTGGCCAGCGCTGGGAACCGCAGACGGTGATCCTCGGCACCTTGTCGGGCAGTGCCTTTGCACTGACCTCGCTGTGGATTCGCGAAGCCAGTCTGAGTCTGGAACTGGACGTATTGAGCAGTGCTGCCATGACCCTCGTATTCCTGGTCAGCGTACAGTCACTGATCTGTGTGTGCTACACGGCCTTGCGTGAACCGGCGCAGTTCTCGGCCATTGGCAAGCGCCTGGGCCTGGCAGGCTTTGTGGGTCTGACCAGTGCGCTTGGCTCGGTCGGCTGGTTCACCGCCATGACCTATCAGAACCCGGCGCTGGTCAAATCCCTGGGGCAGGTGGAATTCATTTTTACGCTGCTACTGACCACGCTGTTCTTCAAGGAACGTGTCACGGCCAGGGAACTGATGGGCGTTGCCGCCATCATCTGCAGTGTGCTGCTGATACTGCTTGCCTGAACAGGGTTTCGATGTGCTCCAGCGCCATTGCTGCCCCGTTAGCCTCTGCGGCCGGTTTGGGTGACTGTTGCAGCAATGCATCCAGGGCTGCCTGAAATTCACCCTGTGACAGCGTTTGCCAATCGATCGATTCGGCCCTCCCCACCCGCTGCAACCAGGAAACCAGCCAGGGCTCTTCCGGCCAGTCGCCACGTTCGGCGTACAGGATCGGCAAACCACAACATCCGGCACCAACAAAAGCGCCATAGCCCGCCTTGGTGATCATCGCATCACAACTGGCGAACAGATCGGCATAGGAGAGCTCTGTGGATTCGATACTCCGGTATCGATCGACATCAAGAGGCGACGACACGTCGTTCAGCCAGGTCTCCGGGACCAGAAATACGGTGTCGTCGAATACCGGCCACTGACCGAGATCGAGCTGACCACTGATCCCACCCAGAGTCAGCAAGACCAGGCGTTGATCGGCAGGCAGACGCAGCGCCTGTTGCAATTCGCCTCGACGTGATTGACCGACCACGACCAAGGGGCCTATCGCTTTGGTGTTCGCAAGGGTGGCCATCGGCATCGACGGCTCTGGTTGCAGAAATACATCGGCTGCCGCGTAATGGCAGCGGATCACCTCGACGATTTCGTCAGCGCCTTCGAGCTCACCACAATAGTGCTCGAGAATATCCGCCCAGTTCAACGAACACACAGCCACCGACGGAATGGCGTAGCGTTTGGCAGCCGCCAGCGGCAGATACGGTATGTCACCGATCACCAGATCCGGTTTGAACTCATCAAACAGAGCAAGCTGCGCTTCCAGATGCTCTGACCAGTTTTTATGAAAACGCTGATAGGCGGCAAGACTCTCGGCTGGCAGTACGTTCATGGGGCCGGACATCACCATCCCGAAATCAACGAGTTCATCGTGTATTTCAAGCTCACCGCGAAAGCTCTGTTGCAGCAGACTGGCAGGAAGTGATGACTGCACAGCCAACACCAGGTCGGGATAGCGTGCTCGAAGTGCCCGCACAATGGGTATCAGCTGTACCAGATGGCCGTGACCGTGGCCCGAAATCGCCAGCCAGAGCCGGTCAAGGCTGTTCCCGGCATTGGAGGGAGACATCATCTGTCGTCAATTGCAAAGAATCAGTGGGGTATTTTGCACCAGATTTGCTCACGACAGTCGTAAACTGGCTCACTTCACTGTGTTCGTAAAAACAGGGTATGCTGTAAAGGCTACTGTCAATCAATGGTTTATAAGGATATGAACCCAGAATGTCCGCGCTGCCGCGCAAACGGCAACGAGGTGGCTCGTCATGGCACCTTCTATCGACGCTGTGATGCCCGAGCCATCGACCGGTTTCGCTGCAAAGCCTGCCGCAGCACCTTCTCCCGCGCCACCGACACAGCGGCCTTCAGGCAGAAGAAGCGTCGCATCAATCAGCCGCTGATGGCCTTGCTCAGTGCCTGTGTGTCGATGCGCCGGGCGGCTCTGTTGTTAAACGTGTCACGCAGTACAGTCAGTCGACGGCTGGCATACCTTGGCGAACAGGCAAGGTTGCAGGAAGAACGCCTGCTGGATAGAGAGGCCCCGGTCAGACAGGTGCAACTGGATGATTTGATTACCCTGGAGCACACCAAATGCAAGCCCTTGAGCGTCTGCGTGGTGGTCGACAGCCAGCGGCGGTTGATACAGGGATTCGGGGTGGCGCGTATTCCGGCCAGTGGCAATCTGGCGGCGATCTCCCGCAAGAAGTACGGAAA
>CANLNQ010000037.1 GCA_947492525.1 uncultured Granulosicoccus sp. | reverse complement strand
TGACCTGACCTGACCTGACCTGACCTGACCTGACCTGACCTGACCTGACCTGACCTGACCTGACCTGACCTGACCTGACCTGGCCTGACCTGGCCTGACCTGCACATGCATCTGACCTGACCTGCGCTGACCTAACCTGGCCCGGCCTGGCGAGAAACAGCTCACGCTCTGTTGACGACAGCGGGGCAAAACCTGAACAGATTCTCGCTTCGGCGATGGTCTCCATGACCAGAGAAACAATCGGAAAAATCAATACAGAACAATCACTTGGAGCCCCAGTCGCTTCAATGTCAAAATATCGCCACACACTAAAAAGTCATAAGCTACTGTTTTTCTGATCATTTCCCCTTCACCCTGCGTCAGTTGCATCGTATCTACACGCCCAGTACAGTGCGCGGCATGTTGTTGACACCGATCAACGACGGTTCAATCAAAGCTGGCATCAGATCAGCGCAGTACATGGGGAAGCAAGCAATGAAGATCCGGATTTTCAAGTTCGTGGTAGCGGTAGTTCTGACAACAGGCCTGTTCAGTGGCAAGGCCTCCGCCAAGACAGAAAACAACTACCTGGTGCTGAGCACCCTGGCACTGCACTTTGAAAACTTCGATGAGCGCAATGCCTTTACCCCGGGCATCGGCTGGGAATACTCGCCAAGCAGCAAGATCGGCTGGCATGCCGGCACCTTGTCCGACAGCTTCGGCTATCAGTCCTACTATGGTGGACTGGTCTACGCCTCCAGACCCATGGTTTTCAGCCGGGTTCGATTCCTGCTGGGTGCATCGGTCGTTCACAAGCAGTTCAAGAAAAACGGTGATCCGGAAACCAAGCTGCTGCCTTTCCCCGCGCTCGAACTCAAGCTCAGCAAGCGATCGGTTCTGAATGTCAGTGGCTCGCCGGCAGTGGATTTCGGCAACCAGCGCAATAACGCAGTCGTGTTCTTCCAGTACAAACTGGATCTGATGTAGAGCCCTTCAAGCCTGCTGGCCGCGCATCACGCAGCTGGCCAGCAGGCAGATGCTCGTCGACCCGGCGCAGCTACCGATCGCCCGCCAGCAGTTCATCCCGCGTCAATATGAAGACGCCGTGCCCGCCTTGGGCAAATTGCAGCCAGCCGAAATCCAGTTGAGGGTAAGCCGCTTCCAGCGCTTCGGCACTGTTGCCCACCTCGACAACCAGCACACCGTTTGGCTCCAGATAATCGGCCGCCTCACTCAGCATCTGCCGGACCAGGTCCAGACCATCCTCACCGGCGGCCAGGCCCATCATGGGTTCATGAGAAAACTCCGAGGGCATGGCGGCAATGTCGGCCGCATCGACATACGGCGGGTTGGACACGATCAGTGAATAGCGCTCCGAGACAGGCTCGAACAAGGAGCCTTCCAGCAGATGCACCCGGTCCTGCAAGCCGTGCAACTGCACATTCTCGGCAGCCAGAGCCAGGGCATCCGGCGACAGGTCGCTGGCATCGACAATCGCATCGGGGCGAGCCAGGGCGCAGGCAATGGCAATACAGCCCCCACCGGTGCACAGATCGAGAATGCGCGGCGACTCGACCGAATCGATGACACCGAAGAAGTCATCGGTAATGAATTCCGCCAGTGGGGATCGTGGCACCAGTGCACGTTCATCCGACAGAAAGGGATGCCCGGCAAACCAGGCTTGCCCTGTGAGGTAGGCCGCTGGAATACGCTGCGTGATACGACGCTCGAGCAACTCGTTACAGGCATCAACCTGTGTCTTGCTCAAGCTGCGGGAGTAGTCCGGTGCGATGGCCGGGGACAGGCCCATGGCGTGCAGGATGAGCCAGCTGGCCTCGTGAATGGCGGAATCCGTGCCGTGACCATAGTGCAATTCATGCTGCTCGAAGGCTTCGGCAGCAAGGCGTATGGCAGACTCGATCGTGTATTCATTATCAGGCGGCAAGACCACGGCATTTCCCTCGTTACAGTGGTCGTTCACCACAGCCAGACAGTATAATACGAGGTCAACCCCGTGACCCCCCGATCGGTTCCATTCGGCGAATCATCGAAGCGAGTAATTCCATGCCCAACAATCAATCCGGTAAAGCCTTGCCGCTAGTCATCATCGCAGTCGTTGCGCTGGCAGCAGGCGCCATTCTGTACGGCGTGCTGAACAATGCGCCACCCGCCGACGGTGCCCCGGGATCAGCGGGTGCCTCGGCAGCGGATACCGAGCAGCTGGCCAGCCTGCAGGAGACCCTCAACACGACCCTGGCCTTGCCGATCGGTTTCAAGACGGTCGAGGATTTCGAATTGACCGATGCCAACGGTGAAACCATCACTCAGGCAGCGCTTGATGACAAGTGGAGCCTGATGTTCTTCGGTTACACGCATTGCCCCGACGTCTGCCCCATCACCCTGCAGATCATGAAGAACATGGTGGCCAAACTCGAAGCCCAGGGAACAGAGGCACCGCAGATCATCTTCGTCACGGTCGATCCGGCACGGGATACGGCCGAGGTCATGAACCAGTACATTGCCTACTTCAACGAGGACTTCATCGGTATCACCGGTGATCAGAATCGTATTCACGACATGACGAGCCAGCTGGGTATCGTGGCGTCCTTCACGGCCAATGATGAAGACCCGGACAACTACATCGTCGATCATTCGGCGTCCTTGCTGCTGATCGATCCACAACGTCGCCTGCGAGGCAAGGTGTCCCCGCCGCTGGATGTGGACAACATCATCTCGGACTACCTGAACGTCACCTCTGCACCGAGCTGATCTGCCGCCACTCACTCGATAACGGATACGGAAACGACTAAACGGATGCCTGACACCGACGCCAGCCTGATCGACTACCTGAAGAGTTATGCGCTGCACCCACTGCCGCAGCATGCCTTGACTCGCGCCGTGTACTGGCTGACGCGCCAGGAATCCGCTCTGACACCCAAGGCCATTCGCAAGTTTGCCAAAGCCTTCGATGTGAAGATGGAAGACGCCATCGAACCGGATCTCAACCATTACCGAACCTTCAACGAGTTCTTTACCCGGGCGCTCAAACCCGAAGCCAGACCCATCGCCTCGGGCGAGTCGGACATCGCCTCACCGGCCGATGGCACGGTATCGGCCATTGGCGATATCGATGACGCCCGGCTCTTCCAGGCCAAGGGTCGGGATTACTCGCTGCTCTCACTACTGGGCGGCGATGGTGCCGCCACCGAGCGCCTGGGTAATGGCCGATTCACCACCATCTATCTCTCACCGCGTGATTATCATCGCCTGCACATGCCGCTGGGTGGAAGACTGATTCGCCAGACCCATGTGCCCGGACGCTTGTTCAGCGTAGGCCCGCATACGGTTCGTGCCCTGCCGGACCTGTTCAATCGCAACGAGCGCGTCATCGCCCAGTTCGAAACCGAGCATGGCCTGATGGCGCTGGTGTTGGTGGGTGCCATGAACGTGGCCGCCATCGAAACCGTCTGGCACGGCCTGGTGACACCGCCCCAGCGCAACGGTATCAGCCATATCGATTATCCCGCTGCGGACAGCGCCGCCCCCGGTGCTTCAGCTGTCGAGCTGGCCAGAGGCGCCGAGATGGGTCGCTTCAACATGGGGTCGACCATCATCGTGCTGCTGGAAAATCCGGCTGTATGGCGCAGTGATATCCAATCCGGGGATACCGTGCGCATGGGCCAGCTTCTGGGTGAGACACGCTAGGGCATCCTCGGCATCGCTGCGCAACCAGCTCAGCGTGCTGCCCATGCGAAAGGAATAGCCCCAGCGATCCATATCCCGGCACATGCGCTGCCATCCCATGCCGGGCACGAGATCACTCATCAGTACCTGCAGATAGCACACGGCCATTTCCTCCACCGCCGTGCCCTTGGCGTCGGTATGCAGGTCATCTCGTCGCTGTTCACTCATCAAGAGCCAGTGACCGGATTCATGCAAGGCTGAATGCACGGGCGTATCGCTGCGAACATACAGGGAATGCCGAATCAGCCCGGCTTCCTCGTCACCCCAATGACTGCCGGGGATCGGCTCACCATCGGCGACCCGGACAATGTTCAGGCCAGCGGGTTGCAGCAGATGCTCCAGGCATTCCCAGCCCACATCCCGAATTCTGAGTACGTCAGGCTCGCTGATCGTCAAAACAGATGACCTCGCTGATGTGTGAATGTCTGCCAATGACCATGTGAAGCCGTTCAAGTCCCAATGCAATGCCTGCACAATCGGGCAAGCCCGAGGCCAGAGCTTCCAGCAGATTCTCATCGATGGGCACCGGCTCGACATTCAGCTCCCTGCGCTTGAGCAGGTCTGCCTCGAAACGCTCGCGCTGCACAGCGGCATCACTCAACTCGTGAAAACCGTTGGCAAGCTCGGTCTGCCCGTAGTACAGCTCGAATCGCTGTGCCACGGCCCGTCCCTGTGCATCCTTCCCCAATCGGGCCAGTGCCGCTTGCGATACCGGATAGTCCATCAACACGGTGAAGGCGTCAGCGTCGAAATCAGGCAAGACAAACTCATCCATGAACAGATCCAGCGCTGCATCGACATCATCGCCGATTGCCTGCGGATAGCTTCGCCCCTGATCCAGAAAATAGCGCTCGATCAACGCGGTGTCGAGCTGCTCGGGCCAACACCCCAGCCGCTGTTGCACCTCATCGCCATAGCGTTTTATCTGCAGACCGGGCCAGCGCAGGCCGAATGCCAGCCAGACATGTTTCAGCAAGGCCGTGAGGTCGTCGATCAGCTGCAAGTGGTTCATACCCACCCGGTACCACTCCAGCAAGGTGAATTCGCTGTTGTGGTAGCGCCCGCCTTCCTCGGCACGAAACACCGTGGCGATCTGATAGATGTCGGGCAAGGCCGACAACTCCGGCAACTGCAACTGCGAAGGCAGTGCGCTATCCCCGTGAATCCGTGCCGCCGCAGCGGCGTGGGCCGCCAGCAAACGCTTCATCGGAAATTCGGGAGACGTATGCAGAAAGCGACCATCCCGGGTCGCCATGCTCAGGACGTGCGGATCAGTCGCAGCGGCCCGGGACAGTGAGGGCGTGAAGACTTCCAGCACCTGCTGTTGGTCCATCCACGAGCGGATACTGCGCCGCAGACTGGCCGCCTCCCTCAGACTGGCCAGGGAGGCAGAAGGTTGCCAGGTCAACGCCGTGTTTTCTCCAGACAAGCCGAGAAGGCCCCGCAGGCACTATTTGACGCGGGAGACGTACTCGCCACTGCGCGTATCGATCTTGATCTTTTCGCCTTCCTCGATGAACAAGGGCACCTTCACCACTGCACCGGTTTCCATATGTGCAGGCTTGGTGCCTCCGGTTGCGGTATCGCCACGCAAGCCCGGATCGGTTTCCTTGATGACCATTTCCACGAAATTCGGTGGTGTCACCGCCAGCGGCTCTCCGTTGTAGAGCGTCACTTCGCACACGGCTTCGTCCATCAACCACAATGCGGCGTCACCAACGGCGGTCTTGTCGGCTGCCAGCTGCTCGAAGGTTTCCGGGTTCATGAAGTGCCAGTGCTCACCATCGGAGTACAGGTACTGCATGGTGGTGTCCATGACGTCGGCGGATTCGACCGTCTCACCTGACTTGAATGTGCGCTCCACGACGCGGCCCGTCTTCAGATTGCGAACCCGGGTACGGGTGAATGCCTGGCCCTTTCCCGGTTTGACGAACTCGTTGCTGACGATGCTGTGCGGATCGCCGTCGAGCATGATTTTGAGTCCACCCTTGAATTCGTTGGTGCCGTAGTTCGCCATGTAGTTCTCGTAGAATGTGAAACGCAGGATTTATCCGCCGCATTATAGCTGTCTGCGCCCTGCCACGTACGTTCACCGGCCGACAGAGCGCCCGATAAGGTGGCAGATGACGCCCTGATCAGTCCAACAGCTGCCCGGGAACGGATCGGTCGAGGCGCCAGCCGGTGGTTTCGGTCCCGGCTGGTGCCTGTGCCAGATCAGCCTTCCGCACGCAACCTTGCGATGCGGACGTCAAGTGGTGGATGCGTGGACAGGTATTTCGCCAAATGCCCGCCAGTGATGCCGAAGGCCTGCAATTTTTCCGGCAGCGCGGAATCGGCCGGACTGCCTCGCTTGAGTGCTTCCAGAGCGCCAATCATGTTCTGGCGCCCGGCCAGCTCGGCCCCACCGGCATCGGCCCTGAATTCGCGTTGCCGGGAAAACCAGGCAGCAATCATGCTGGCCAGGAACCCGAACACCACATTGCCGATGATATTGCCGAGGAAGAAGCCCATGCCATAACTGCCGCCACCGCCACGATTGCCACGCAGGGCGTTGTCTATCATGCTGCCCAGGATGCGCGAGAAGACGATGACAAAGGTGTTCAGGACGCCCTGAATCAGCCCCATGGTCACCATGTCACCGTTGTAGACGTGGGCCACTTCGTGTCCCAGAACCGCTTCCACCTCTTCGCGAGACATGCTCTGGAGCAGGCCCGTACTGACCGCCACCAGGGCATCGTTCTTGTTCCAGCCGGTGGCGAAGGCATTGGGCGAGGCTTGCTGGAAGATACCGACATCCGGTTCGCCGATACCCGCCTTGCGTGCCTGCGCATGCACGGTATCGACCAGCCAGCGCTCGGTGGCATTGGTCGGCTGTTCGATCAGCTGCACATTCATCGAGCGAATCGCAGCGCTCTTGCTCATGGCCAGCGAGATGAACGAGCCGATAAAGCCGAAACAGGCGGCATAGATGACCAGCGAGGTCGTACTCTGGCCAATGGCACGGTCGAGGCCAAATACCGAGGTAATGATGGAGAACACGACCATGACGGCCATGTTCGTCGCCAGAAACAGCAGAATGCGTGTCACAGTTGCCTTCCTCCGAAAGCGATCAACAAACTTCGCACAAACTGGGGTCTTCTCCCATCAACCACAAGTGAGCACGGCAAACGCTGCGCCCACTTGCGAGGATCAGTCTCAGTTCTCCACATCCACGGCGTCGACTTTCTGGAAACCACGCGGCAGCTTGCGACCACGTTGACCCCGCATGCCCGCATAGTCTTCCAGCTCACGGAACTTGATGGTGGTATGACGCTTGCCACTGGTGATGCGAAGCTTCTGCGATGGCGATACCACCGCCAGTGCCATCATCGACTCTTCACCGGATTTGAACTTCGGCCCCGGGATGTTGTAGATCTTGTTGCCCTTGCCCTTCGCCATTTCCGGCAATTCACCGACCGGAAAACTCAGCAGGCTACCGGTGTTGCTGATGGCACAGACAAGGTCGTCTGTCAGTGAAGAGACGGCCGCCGCCGGCAGAACCTGAGCCCCGGCCGGCAGACTGAGAACACTCTTGCCCGATTTGTTGCGACTGACCAGATCACCCAGGCGCGCCACGAAGCCGTAACCCGCAGTGCTGGAGAAGAGATAGCGCTCCTCATCCTCGCCCATCATCACACTCAGGAATCGCGCACCATCGGGTGGCTTCAGGCGACCACTGATCGGCTCACCCAGCCCTCTGGCCGACGGAAAGCCGTGTGCCGGCACACAATAGACGCGGCCGGTGCTGTCCAGAAACATGGCATTGCGGTTGCTGCGACCACGGGCAGCACTCTGGAAACTGTCTCCGGCCTTGTAGTTCAGTGCCAGCGGATCGAGCTCCAGACCCTTGCCGGCGCGCACCCAGCCGCGCTCGGAGAGTACGACCGTGATCGGCTCACTGGGAATCAGATCGGCCTCGGAGATGGCCTGGGCCGCCTCACGTTGCACCAGTGGCGAACGACGTTCGTCTCCATAGGTATCGATGTCTTCCTGCAACTCTTTCTTGACCAGCGTTTTCATGCGGCGCTCGGATCCGAGCGTTGCCTGCAGCTTCTCGCGCTCCTTCTCCAGCGCATCCTGCTCACCACGAATCTTCATCTCCTCGAGCTGTGCCAGATGGCGCAGCTTGAGCTCGAGTATCGCCTCGGCCTGCTCGTCACTGATGCCAAATCGTTCCATCAGCACCGGTTTGGGTTCGTCGTTGTTGCGGATGATCGCGATGACCTCGTCGATATTGAGGTAGGCAATCATCAGACCTTCGAGCAAGTGCAGGCGCTTCTCGACCTTGTCCAGTCGCCATTGCAGACGCCTGCGCACCGTATCGACCCGGAAGGTGAGCCATTCACCGAGAATGGCGAGCAGCGGCTTGACCTGCGGCCGACCATTGAGGCCGATCATGTTCATGTTGACCCGGTAGGTACGTTCCAGATCGGTCGTGGCGAACAGATGCTGCATGAGACTATCGATATCAACCCGGTTGCTGCGCGGCGTGATGACGAGTCGCGTCGGGTTCTCATGGTCTGATTCATCCCGCAGGTCTTCCACCATCGGCAGCTTCTTGGCGTTCATCAGCTGCGCGATCTGCTCCAGGATCTTCGACCCGGACACCTGATAGGGCAAGGCCGTGATGATGATATCGCTGCCTTCCCGCTCGAAGATGGCCCTGGCCCGCAGACTGCCATGACCGGTTTCGTACATCGTGCGGATATCCTGTGGCGAGGAGATGATCTCGGCCTCACTCGGGTAGTCCGGGCCCTTGATGTACTGCATCATGTCATCCAGCGTGGCCTTTGGCTTGTCCAGCAGGTGGATGCAGGCGCGTCCTATTTCCTGCAGATTGTGCGATGGAATATCGGTCGCCATTCCCACTGCGATGCCGGTGGTGCTGTTGAGCAGGATATGCGGCAGGCGGGAGGGCAGCAGCGACGGTTCGTTCAGGGTGCCATCGAAGTTCGGCACGAAATCCACAGTACCCTGCCCCAGCTCCTGCAACAGCGTCTTGGAGAACTTCGCCAGCCGCGATTCGGTATAGCGCATGGCAGCGAAGGACTTGGGATCATCCTGAGATCCCCAGTTGCCCTGCCCGTCAACCAGCGGGTAGCGATAGGTAAACGGCTGCGCCATCAACACCATGGCCTCGTAGCAGGCGCTGTCACCGTGCGGATGGAACTTGCCCAGCACATCGCCGACGGTCCGTGCCGACTTCTTGTGCTTGGACACCGCCGACAGACCCAGCTCCGACATGGCGTAGACGATACGACGCTGAACCGGTTTCAGGCCATCACCGATATGGGGCAAGGCCCGATCCAGGATGACGTACATCGAATAGTCGAGGTAGGCCTTTTCGGTGTAGCTGCTCAGCGCGAGCTCTTCCACCATTTCCTGTACCGGCGCCGCCGGTACCGGTTCGGTACGCCTGACCGATGAACGTTTCTTGCTGCTTGTCTTCTTTTTCTGTGCCATGTCTCAGCGGATAATCAGGTCAGGCGAGTAGGTTGTTGAACTTCAGGGCACGATTGATCAGCCCATTGGTCGATGCATCGTGCGTCTTGACAGTAGCAGCTGCCTCGATTTCTGCATGAATCGACTTGGCAAGCTGCTTGCCGAGCTCCACGCCCCATTGATCAAAGGGGTTGATATCCCAGATGGCCGCTTCCACGAACACCTTGTGTTCATACAGGGCGATGAGTGCACCGAGTGCATGGGGCGTCATCTGCTGTACCAGCAAGGTGTTGCTGGGGCGGTTACCGGCAAAGCTGCGATGACCGGAGAGGCGCTCGATCTCTTCGTCGCTGGCCCCGGCCTGGCGCATCTCACTGGCAAGCTCTTCCTTGTTCTTGCCCATCATCAGCGCTTCGGATTGTGCAAAGCAATTGGCCATCAGCAGCTCTTGATGAATGCCGATCGGGTTGAGGCTCTGCAGCGCCATGATGAAATCGGTCGGAATCAGGTGTGTGCCCTGATGCAGCAGTTGAAAATAGGCGTGCTGGCCATTGGTGCCCGGCTCTCCCCAGACAACCGGTCCGGTGGCCGCCTTCACTGGCGAACCATCGACATGCACGGACTTGCCGTTGCTCTCCATGGTCAGCTGTTGCAGGTAGGCCGGAAAACGGTGCAGATACTGATCGTAGGGCGCAATGAGATGGCTGTGAGCCTGCCAGAAGTTGTTGTACCAGACGGTCAGCAGGGCCAGCGTGACCGGCATGTTCTCTTTCAGCGGGGCGGTTCTGGCGTGCGTGTCCATATCGTGCGCGCCTTGCAGGAATTGCTCGAAGCGGTCCATCCCGATGGACAGGATGATGGGCAGGCCGATGGCGGACCACAGGGAGTAGCGCCCACCCACCCAGTCCCAGAAACCGAACATGTTGCGTGTATCGATACCGAATTCACTGACCGCCTCGGCATTGGTGGACAAGGCGACAAAGTGCTTCATGATATCGGCGCGACTGGCACGGCTGTCCAGAAACCAGCTTCTGGCCGAATGGGCGTTGGTCAGGGTCTCCTGCGTGGTGAAGGTTTTCGATGCCACGATGAACAAGGTGGTCTCCGGATCGACCTTGCTCAGCGCAGAGTGGATATGAGAACCATCTACATTGGAGACAAAATGCAGCTTCAGGCGGTCATGGGCAAACGGTGCCAGCGCTTCCACAGCCATCAAGGGTCCCAGATCGGATCCGCCGATGCCGATATTGACGATATCCGTGATGGGCTTGCCGGTGAATCCTGTCCATGAACCGTCACGGACCCGTTCGGAGAAGGTGCGCAGGCGAGTCAGCACGGCGCGAATATCGGGCATTACGTCCTGTCCATCCACCATGACCGGTTGACCACTGCGATTGCGCAAGGCTGTGTGCAAAGCCGGCCGATGCTCGGTTGGGTTCACGATGTCGCCTGTGAACATGCGCTCGAATCGCGCCGGTACATCGGACGCTTCCGCGAGCGATACCAGCAGTTCGTGCGTTCGAGGGGTTATATGATTCTTTGAAAAATCCAGGAACAGGCCCGCGGCATTCATCTGGAATCTGTCGAAGCGACTGCCATCCTGGGCAAACAGTTCGCGCAGGGTGACGTTCTTCACGTCCTCATGATGAGCAGACAGCGCCTTCCAGGCGTCAAGATCAACAGGGTCAGTCATGGATACGTCCACCTTGGTTAGGGTTCACGAATGGTCGAATACAGCAAGCTTACACAATGAAACGGCTGACGCCGACTCTCAGTGTTGCACGTAGACCGGCATCACCCGACTCGACGACAGAAGCCAGGTCGGCAATTCCCAGCGCCTGCATCCCGGCCAGGACCCGATCGGCATCCGGGTGTGCAAGCTGCAGCGCCTCGAGTCTCATTTGCTGGTCCTGCATCCTGGACACCGGATTGGTCCCTGCCGGCCACTGCATGAGTACGGGAAAGACGCCATCACAGGCCATCGAGCCATCCGGCCGCAGTGCGATGCGCCATGTCAACTCACCACGCGTCTGGGTCACGGGCTCGCCCGCGTCGATACCGCAGGCCGATACCCTGTCCAGCGCAGCATCCAGATCATCCGTGGCTACCACCCAGGTGGTCAGTTTTGGTGCAATGGCCAGTTGGGCCTGATGATCTGCATTATCGAGCATGAACCAGCGAGCACTCTCCGCTGCCGATCGGTCGGCAAGCGGGTCGGTGGCAATGATCTCCAGAAAGCCGGTTTCGCCCAGAGCGCTGAGGTGGTTGTGTGTTCCCATCAGGGGGTGATGACCACCGACAGGTAGCTGAAGTCCGCTGCGTGCGGCAAACCACTCGACTCCGGCATCCAGACTCTGCGCACAGATGACCAGATGATCGAAGCGGCAGCTGAATGTCGAGCGCGAACTCACGACCATGATTGAAGACCGACTGGCAGATGGGCAGAGGCGCAGTATACTCCGAGAGCCCCGCCGACTGACTCCCTCAGCGTTGACAGGCAAACGGTGCAAGACAGGCGATGGCATACAGCAGGCGACCATGCTGCACTGCAACAACCATCACAGCCTGCCCGTGCCTGGACAAGCCGAACGAGCGATTGCCAGTGCGCCGGCGCTGCTGACCAGGCTACGGGGACTGCCCCCTCACCCTGCCAGACGTTGCGACCATAAATACAGGACTGACACCTTCGTCTTTCGACAGTGGCATGGCGAATCCTGTCGCGTGCTGGCCGCCTTGTCGATGACGCCGGCACCGGAACGACCAGGCGGAAGCGGGATGAGATTCTCCATCACTGCCCTCGGTTGGTGCTGCCGGCGTGCTTCGAGTGCATCGCTTCCAACCCGTGGCGAGGCCAATGGGGGATCATGCAATCAAACACGGATACATGACTTTGGTTATAGTTGCTGCAAGGCTTCAGAGGCAAGTGGTAGAACGCTTCCTGGGTCGTGTGTGCGAACCTGAGAAGTCTGCCAGTGACTTTCATGGCAGATGACGACATCAGCATGTCGACGATGATGCGCATCATGTCGATAACGCAATGCTGGCTAGTACTCGGGACAGGGTAATACAACGAGAAGAAACCATGACAGCTAAAACTAGAAGACATTTTCTGAAAGGCGCGGGTGGACTGGCAGCAGCCACCGGTATGGCGACAGGAATCTCGGCACCAGCCGTTATCGCTGCAGAACCCATCCGCTGGCGATTCCAGACGTATGCCGGTTCCGCTCTGGGTCAGTTCGTCACCAAGCCGGTCATTGACATGATCAATGAAGCGGCACAGGGTGAACTGGAAATCGAGCTGTTCTATGCCGACCAGCTGGTGCCCACCGGGGAGCTGTTCCGCGCGATGCAACGCGGCACCATCGACGCGGTGCATTCCGATGATGACTCCATGTCGGCACCTGTCGACATCTCGGTATTCGGTGGCTACTTCCCGATGGCGACTCGCCATGCACTGGATGTTCCCACGCTGTTCAATCAGTACGGTCTGAAAGAGATCTGGGAAGAGGCCTATAACGAAATCGACGGCGTGAAGTGGCTTTCGGCTGCCGGCCAGGATCCTTGCAACTTCAACACCCGTGATCCCATCCGTAGCCTGGAAGACCTCGACGGACTGCGTCTGTACACCTTCCCGACAGCAGGTCGATTCCTGTCACGCTTCGGCGTCGTGCCGGTATCCATTCCCTATGAGGATGCCGAAGTAGCCGTGCAGACCGGTGAGCTCGATGGCATGGCCTGGTCAGGTATTACAGAGGACTACACGGTTGGCTGGGCAGACGTTACCAACTACATCACCACCAACAATATCTCGGGCGCATGGATCGGCTCCTTCTTCGTCAATGAAGAGCGCTGGTCAGAGCTCACGCCTCGCCTGCAGGCCATCATCATGAGCGCCATCGAGGCGGGCCATCATTACCGTAACCAGTGGTACTGGGGTGGTGAGGCCAAGCTGCGTGCCACCGGCGACAAGCTGGAACTGACCTCCATTCCGGTTGCCGAATGGCAGCAGGTGGAAGCCTCCGCTCAGGAATTCTGGGATGAGATTGCCGAGTCCGGCGACAGAGCGCAGCGCGTGGTCAAGATTTTCCGAGACTACAATGATGCCATCGGCAAGGCTGGACAGCCCTATACCTGCCCGGCATAGGCACTGACAGTCACGCGTTGAAACGGTGGGGTCCTCAAGACCCCACTTTTTTTTGTCCGTCAATACGGTTGCGCACGGCAAGCCGAACAACAAGAGGGAGGGCCATGACTACCTTCATGAACAATTACATCCGCATCATCGACGGGTTCAATTACCGGGTCGGTCGTTTCGCGATGTATCTCATCTTCGTGATGATCGGCGTGTTGCTGTATTCATCCTTCACCAAGACCTTTGCCCGACCCTCGCTCTGGACGCTGGAGATGGCGCAATTCATCATGGTTGCCTATTACATGCTGGGTGGCCCCTATTCCCTGCAGCTTGGCTCCAATGTGCGCATGGATCTTGTCTATGGCACCTGGTCACCCAGAGGCAAGGCCTGGGTTGACAGCTTTACGGTGCTGTTTCTCATCTACTACCTTGTGGTTCTTCTCATCGGGGGAGTCAACAGCACGCTGTATGCCTTCGAGTATTCCGAACGCAGCTACTCTGCCTGGCGCCCCTACATGTGGCCCATCAAATCGATCATGATCGTCGGCATCGTGATGATGCTTCTGCAAGCGATATCCGAACTGTTCAAGGATATCCGTACCCTTCGTGAAGGACGCCAAGATGTCGTATGAAATGATCGCCCTGCTCATGTTCTCCCTCATGATGCTCATGATGGCGACCGGGCAACGGGTGTTTGCAGCCATCGGCTTCGTGGCGGTGGTGGCGGCCGTCTTCCTGTGGGGAACCGGTGGCGTGGACATCGCGTTTTCCGCCGCGATGAAGCTGATGAAATGGTATCCCCTGCTCACCTTGCCCATGTTCATCTTCATGGGCTACGTCATGAGCGAAAGCCATATCGCGGATGACCTCTACAAGATGTTCCATGTCTGGATGGGCGGACTGCACGGCGGCCTGGCCATCGGCACCATCGGCCTGATGGTACTCGTGTCCGCGATGAACGGGCTGTCCGTGGCCGGCATGGCCATCGGTGCCACCATTGCCTTGCCCGAGTTGCTGAAACGCGGTTATGACAAACGGATGGTAACCGGGGTCGTACAGGCGGGCTCCTCCCTGGGCATTCTGGTTCCCCCGTCGGTTGTCCTGGTTCTCTATGCCATGATTGCCCGTCAACCGGTTGGTCAGCTGTGGCTGGCAGGCGTGCTGCCAGGATTGTTGATGGCGGCGCTGTTCATCATCTATATCGTGGTGAGGTGCAGATTCCAGCCACACCTGGGCCCGATACTGCCTGCCGCAGAACGCAATGTGCCGCTCAGCGAAAAGCTGCGACTGCTCAGGGCCGGCCTACTGCCCTTGCTGATATTCATCGCCATGATGGTGCCTTTCCTGAACGGCTGGACGAGCCTGGTGGAGAGCTCCGCCATCGGTGCCATGACTGCATTTCTGGTGGCAGTCGTCAAGCGACGCATGACACGAGAGGTGTTCGAAAACTGTGTGAGGCAGACGCTGGGGGTCTCCTGCATGTTCATGTGGATCATTCTGGCGGCGCTGGCCTTCGGCGCCGTCTTCGATGGCCTCGGTGCAGTCAGGGCCATCGAGAATCTGTTCGTGGATCAACTGAACCTGAACCCTTGGGTCATCCTCATTCTGATGCAGCTGAGTTTTCTGCTCATGGGAACCTTCCTGGACGACACGGCCATGCTGGTCATCGTGGCGCCGCTGTATGTACCGCTGGTGGGGTCGCTCGGATTCGACCTCATCTGGTATGGCGTGCTCTACACCATCACCTGCCAGATTGCCTACATGACGCCGCCGTTCGGCTACAACCTGTTCCTCATGCGCGCCATGGCGCCGCCGGAGATCACCATCACCGATATCTACCGATCCATCACGCCGTTCGTGCTGGTGATGGTCTTCGCCCTGGCCATCGTCATGATGTTCCCCGGTATCGCCCTGTGGCTCCCCGACCTGGTCTATGGTAAATAGAAGGTAGTAGCGAAAGCATCTGCCCTGACGACCGGGCGACTCGATATCGACGAGTCGCCCGGTGTCAATCACGCTCTACCCCGGTTCATGGCGAGGATCACATGCCCGTAACAGACCTGTGAACGTCCGATGAATGCCAGTGTCGAGTTGCCACTGTGGAGTGTTCTGCTCGGCCTCTTGCTCGCCTGTCTCTGGCTACTTCAACACTTTCTTCTGCCCTCTGCCCGCTGGATTCTGCGCCGGCGAGCCAATCGCCTGATCGATGAGGTCAACACCCGACTGGCGCTGCAGATTCCTTCATTCAAGCTCACTCGTCGTTCGGTGCTGGTGGACCGACTGACTTACCATCCGCGTGTTGTGGAACTGGTGGATCAGATGGCCCTGGATGAAGATATCCCGCGCGAGGCGCTGGTGCGAAAGGCGGCCATCTATGCCCGAGAGATCGTACCGGCCTTCAATGCACTGCTGTATTTCAAGGCGGCCTATTTCATTGCCCGCCACCTGGTGCATTCGCTGTACCGCGTCCGCCTCGGCTTTGCCGATGATGAAGCGCTGCAACGGCTGCCCGCCGGATCCAGTGTTGTCTTTCTGATGAATCATCGCAGCAATATGGACTACATCCTGGCAACCTACCTTGCAGCCGAACGCACGGCCTTGTCCTACGCCGTCGGGGAATGGGCGCGCATCTGGCCGCTGCAGCAACTGATCCGCGCCATGGGTGGGTATTTCGTCAGGCGCGACTCGGGCAATGCCCTGTATCGACGAGTACTGGAATGCTATGTACAGATGGCCGCTGAAGGCGGTGTACCACAGGCAGTGTTTCCCGAAGGACGATTGAGCCGTGATGGACGATTGGGCCCGGCCCGACTGGGTCTTCTGGGCTATATGACTCGGGGTTTCGACCCGGATAGCGGACGGGATATCGTGTTCATTCCCGTAGGCATCAATTACGATCGCGTGCTTGAGGATCGCAGCTTGCTGCGCGACGCGCAGAGACAGCCTCGCGCAAGTCTCGCTCATTCACTGCGTATTCTGTTCGGGTACACAGGCAAGCTGCTGTGGCAAGCCATCCGTGGCAGGCGATATCGAAACGGCTACGCCTGTGTCAACTTCGGCAAGCCGATATCCCTGCGTGACTGGATGCAGACGCGAGGTCTGGATACCTTCGATTTCGACAATGTACAGCCTCTGGCCGAGGAACTGATGTCGCGTATCGGCGATATCACCCCGATACTGCCCGTCGCTCTGGTCACGTCACTGTTCGCCCGAGAGCCCGACAGCGGGTTCACCGATATCGAGCTGAAGGCCAGAGTGCTTGACATGCTCGATGAACTCGAGGCACACGGACACCGTGCCTATATCCCGCGGAGCGATTATCACTACGCCGTGGATGTCGGCATTCGCATGCTGACGCTACGCAATATCCTGACTGAGGACCAGGGTGTCTATCGGGCCGCTCAAAACGAGCAAGACATCATTCTCTATTACGCGAATTCCATTGCCCACTTGCTGGACAAGACCGCAGAGTCATCGGGACAGCGCCACGCATCCGCCGTGGGTGCCGGTGAAGTTCATGGCTGACAACGATGGCAGGCATGAGGAAAGACCACGGCTCGCATGAAAATCAATGCGGCCGAAGGCGCACCGGGTTCAGGCGGCCTTCGGTGTACTGGCAATCTCCTCATTGGCAGCCTGCCCCACTTCACAAGGCCAATCGAACCAGAAGCTGGCGCCGTGCCCCGGCTCCGAGTCGACCCCGACCTCACCGCCATGACGGATCACCAGTTTCCTGACAATGGCCAGTCCCACGCCTGAACTCATGGAATGATCCTTGGGTTGCAGGGTCGAGAATACCTCGAATATCCTCTCATGATCTCGTGCATCGATACCCGGCCCGTTGTCGGAGACGACGAATCGATGGAATCCTGCTCTGCGGCTTGCAACATGACTGACCGTCACTCGAGCAGTCTGCGCCTGGCTATTGTATTTGAAACCGTTGCCAATCAGATTCATGAACACCTGAAAAAGCTGCGTCTGATAGGTCTCGAAGACAGGAAACTCATCAACCAGCTGGAGCTGAGCATCATCAACGGCAAGCATGCCCTGGATGTTCCTCAGCAGCTCTCGTACATCGACAGTCTCCGGATATTCCACATCAGCCCCGAGGCCGGAGTATTCCAGTACACCGGTAATCAGGCCCTGAGCCAGGTTCACCTGCTTGCGAATGAGCTGCAGCCTTTGAGGGAACTCGGGTTTCGATGCATTGATACCGGGAAACTGCTCCTCCAGATCGTCTTCGATGCAATGGGTCAGGCCTGCAATCCCTCTCAGAGGTGTTTTCAAATCATGCGATACCACATAGGAGAACGAACGAAGCTCCTCATTGAGTGCCTCGAGAGCCTTGTTGCTGTGTCGCAGGGCCTGAGATTGCTGGTCGTATCGGGCTGCCAGCTTTCGGCCGAAGTCGGTGGCGTGTCGGTTGGCCTGGGCCATGTTGAACAGCAGGTACATCAGCAGTGCGTTGATGATGAGCCCACCGAACAGTATCAGCGTCGGTTCAAGACGATGCTGTGCTTTGCGGAATGCCATCGTGCTGTCGACATCGAATCGCCAGATGCGGCCCATGAATTCCATCTCGCGAGACCTGGACAGCAAGGGTTGCGGATCGATATCGGCAAGCTCCGAGAGCTGTTCGTTGTACAGGACCTCGCCAGCATCGGAAACCTTGAGCACCACCTGTCGCCGTTCACTGTCGACAAGACCTGCAGCAAGATCCTGAGTGAATATGGAGGCCGCAATGGCGCCTCTGAACCGGGCACGTCGTTGCTCCACGGTGTCGATGACGCCGGGATGATAGATCGGTGCGAACAACAGAAGTCCCGGTTTCTGATCTCGGCTCAGACGAATGGCTTCGGTAATCTGAACCTGACCACTGTCCATGGCCCGTTCAATGGCGCTGCGACGACGCGATTCGCGCATGGCATCCAGGCCCAGCGCATTGTTCTCCAGCACACGGGGAACAACATGAGTCAACGGCAGCAGAAAATTCCCGTTCCGACCGGTATCGGCATCAACGCTTGACTGGATACTGAACTCCGCTCGTACCGTGCGCTGCTCCAGTTCGAACGATTCGATCTCCTCCGGCAAGACCTTGTGAAGAACACCCATGCTGCTGAGTGCGGGATGCCGCTGCTTCCACGCCATGCGCTGCGTAAATTCTTGCCACTCATCCGGACGAATACGATCACTACCTGCAACAAAGCCCACGCCGGCAAGCAGAACATCCTCGTAGCGATGCATCTGCTCCTCGAACACACGAATCACCTCAGCAGCCTGAGAATCAAACTGCAAGCGCGTTCGCTCCTCCACTCCCGCCAATGACATGCGCCAGGCGACAAGGGTCGCGACCAGGGATACACCTATCAGAAGGTAGTGCGTCCAGGTGACGGGATCGGCAGCGTTGCGTTTCCACAGACGCGGAAAACTGGCCATGAAGTCAGCCAATGCTGCGTCTCGCTTCACGCTTGCTCACAGGTACCTGACATGGGGTATAGCACCGTTTCGTCGTCATTGACGAGCATATCGGCAGTCGGCAAGCAAACTGAAACTGCCCATCGATCTCTGTGGCAGGCGCCTTTCCCCAGCCTTCTGGCCAATGCCAGCTGTGATCGACAACCGCTCCTTATTTTTCGATCGTGTAGATCAGATCTGCGCTGCTGCCGCTGCCACTTTCGGCCTCGACGGCCAGCTTGTCAGTCAGGCTGTAACGCATGTTGAAGGTGTTGATGGCGTCGAACAAACCTATACCGTAGCTGACGTACAGATCCGGCGTCAGGTACTTGCCGAGCGTATAACTGCCGCCGGTGGTACCGGGGGGCTGCCCCAACAGGATATAGGACAGGATGCTCGCATCGGGCATTGGTGGTTCTGAGTACAGCTCCAATCGGGGCGATTGCGCCGTACCCTTGATTCTCGCCCCTGCCACCACGTCGTACTCCTGAACTGTGCGCGCCACCTGCATATCCAGGCTTGGATTATCCACCGGCCCTCCGCTGAACAGAATGCGCCCTCTCTCCATGTCCAGCTGCTGACCATAGATCACGTAGTCGCCATTGGTCACGTTGATCGTACCGGTACCACGGGGAGCCAGCTCCGGTGTCTGCTGGACTCTCAGGTCGCCTTCAAGGCGACCACGGAAATCACCCGCTTCGACCTCCACGCTGTCTCCGAGGATGATCTGCACGTCGACATTCAATTGACTCGGTGGCGTCTCTGCCTCCTCGCCTTCTTCCGAGACATACACTACATCAGACGATGAGCTGACGGTCTTGATGCCATCATTCCCCCCGTTGGCATTGATGTAGGCGCTGGGAATCGTGACCTTGCCATTGACCCGCATGCCGGCATCGTCCATTTCGATGTCCAGCTCGGGACTGACCACAGCCTGCATCCGACTCGTATTCGCCACTTGATAGTCTTCACCATTGATGCCGATCTGAAGTGCCCGCGTGCCCGGATCGACACGTCCGTCAATGTCCAGCCTGCCTCCACCGGAGCTGGATTCTCCGTCAATCAGCAGCGTACCGCCAGGACTGCCCTTGATCGTCAATTGCGTGTCTTCGATAAGCATGGCGGTTTCCGGAATCTCACCGGTGAAATCACGCAGACGCAGCTCACCTTCGATCTGCGGACTGGCCAGCGTGCCTCCCAGCGACAGATCACTGCTCAAGGCACCACCGACCTGCTGAATCTGTGGCGCAAACGCACTGATCAGAGTCAGATCTGGAAAATCGGCATCCAGGCTGCCAGAAAGATTACCCGCGCCGGCAGGGTCTGAAATGGATGCCTGAACCGCCAGATCTCCAAAGTCGGTGAAGGCCGTCGCCACGTTCACATCCGCATCGTTGCCAGACCAGGAGGCATCGATAGTGGTCTCCTCCAAGCCGATCTCGACCGGCGATGTATCGGCGTTCAAGGTCAGCTTGCCGGGTTGAAGAGCGAGCCTGGCCTTGGCATCCACGTTGCCCTGCGCGCCAAGATTTGCCGTTGCAGTACCGTTGAGCGCTGTGTCGATCACCAGACCCGGCGGCAGATAGGCCTCCGCCAGCGCCGGCGACAGGCCACTGATATCCAGCGCCACTGTCGAGTTACCCGTGGCCACCCAATCGGCATCGACACACAGGCTGCCTAACTGGTCGCTGTTGTCCAGACACAGCTGTGCGGCATTCGCCTTCTCTGCCGAGGCGCTGATACTCACCGGCTCTCGCAGACGCCAGGTGCCCGCTGGAGTCTCTTCCAGTTGCAGGGTTGACAGTAGACCATCCCAGGTGCTGTTCTGGTAGGCGCCATCGAGTTGGACTTCGACATCGCCCTGGTCCGTAGCAGCCGATAATGCAACGGTGTGATCGGTTTGCGTGCCCTGTCCATTCAGCTGAACCTTGCTGATGTTCTGTCCACCGGCCGTGATTCGATCCGCATCCAGCGACAAGGTCGATACCGCATCCGCAGCCAGACCGGCGTCGATACTGAAGTCGAGCTGCTCGACGCTGTTCTGTGCAAACGCGACATCAACCGCCTTGCCACTGGCAGCCAATGCTGGCGCCTCCCGCGTACCCGATACCTTGCCCGCCATGTTGATCGCGCCAGCCAGCTCGGGCATCAAGGTACTCAAGTCGGGGGCTGCCAGTTCAAAATCCAGAGCGATCCGGTCATCGACATTACCGTTTGCGTCGAGCCGTGTGGCGCCGTGCGTCACATTGAGATCATCGATGGACAGATTCTCACCGTCGAGCCGGATCTGGCCACCACCAGAGAGTGGCTGCGCGCGAAAACGCCCCGACAGACGATTGATATCGGCGACCAACTGTGGGCCAGTCTCGCTGACCTGACCTTCAGAGCTGAGTTCCAGATCGATGCTACCGGGAAAGTCCTGCCATTGAGCGCCCGGATTGATGCCATCGGTCACGACGTCCACATCCCATGTCGGCTGATCCTCCCAGCTGGCCACACCGCTGACGGTCAGCGTGCCCTCCAGAGTCTCGCCCTGAACCGTGAAATCGTTCAGGGCCGTGCTTGACCCATCCAGAGAAGCACTCCACTGCCCTTCGGGAATGGCCGCGCCATCAAGCTCGGTACTCAGATTCGCCTTGAATTGCTCCATCGATCCCGTGACATCGAAACGACCCTCGGGACTGGTGAATTGTGGCTCACCTTCCATGGGCCAGCTCAACGACTGCCATTGCCCGTCCAGCTGTCCTTCAAGTGAGGCGAATGTCACGTCTCCCGATACGGACAGCTGCCCTTCGGTTTCATCGAGACTGGCAACCAGAGATCGTAGGGTCAGCGCTTCAGTCGAGCCATTGACATCCGCATCCAGCGTGACAGGACCGGTCTCGGTAGTCGTGGCATTGAGCGTCAGCTGTGCCTGATAGTCATCGGGCGTTCCTGTGGACTGCAGCGAGATACGCGGCGTGCCGCTCAGCTGTGGCGCCAGGGAGGCTGCATTGGGCAGACTGCCCTCAACGGAGGCCTCCCAGGCCGGAGATTGGGTGACATCGGTAACGGTGGCTGCGATATCGGCCTCGGCGAAACCGCTGATTCGATGATCGAGCTGCAAGCTGGCCAAACTGCCTGCAAGTGTTCCCTCACCCTGTACCGGCGACGACTGACCGATGTCGGCCAGCCACTCCAGCGACAGGTCCATGGGATAATCACCACTGAGGGTCACATCCCCGTTGACGTGCAATTCACCCTGCGGCGCAAGAACGTCGAACCTTGTCAGATGGATATCGGACGCCTCGGCGCTGGCACTCAAGGCAACGCGGTCGATCTGAATCGCCTCTTCCTGCCCTACCGGGTAGATGGCGATATCGGTGATGGCGATGTCTTCAAGATTCACGGAGATCGGCAAGGCGATATCGGGCAACTCGCCGCTCGAGCCACTCTCCTCCTCCGGCTGTTCCGCAGCCTCTGCCAGGTGTATCTCGACGCCGTCGAGGTGTAACTGGTCAACAGCCAACTCCGCGCTCAACAAGGCGCTGGGCCGCCAGTCGAGATCCAGTTCGCCGAGGCTGGCCTCGATGCCATCGGTTTGCACAAAATGCAAGCCACGTACATTCAGAGGTCCCGACAGCTTGCCACTGGCTTCTTCCCATTCAAGCGTGCCGGGGGCAAATTTCTTGCCCAGTGCCAGCGCCTGCTGGAAACCCGTCTCGGTGCCGATGAGCCAGCTTGCGCCACCGATCAGCAGTACGATCAGCAGCAGCAATACCAGGCCGAATATTTTCAGGAATCGTTTGATCACAGGTCTGATCCGATAGTCAGGTGCACGCGCACACGCTTGCCAGGCGGTACGTCCAGCGCGTGGCCGAAGTCCAGGCGAACCGGCCCGATGGGAGAACGCCAGTGAATGCCGAGACCGACACCGGTCTTGTAATCCGGTTCGTCATCGAAGGCATCACCGACATCGGCGAAGGCTGCAATACTCCATTTCTCACTGACCGGCACTTCATATTCCAGGCTACTTTCCAGCAGGTGCTTTCCACCTAGTACATCGCCATCCAGTGATGGACCGATCACGTTGTAGGCATAGCCCCGGACCGTCTTGTCACCACCGGTGAAGAACCGCAGCGACGTCGGCAACTGATCGAAGTCACTGACCGATGTTGTACCGGCAGCGCCACGCGCGATCAATCGCGTCGAGTTGCCAAAGGAATAGATCCACTTGCCGCTGATCATCGGCTGGATGAAACTGGTATCAGACAGGATATCTTCACTGGCACCACGTATGCTCAACTGCAACAAGGTTCCATGATCGGGGTAGATCCGTTCACTCAACTCCGCAGGGTAGGTGCGGGTCCATTCAACGCTGGGTATCAGCAGCTTGCTGTTCTCGTCGTCATCGGAAATTTCGTACCGCTCCACCAGATAGTCCAGTGAATAGGTCTTCATCCAGAGCCCGTCCCGATGCCGATAGTAGCCGCCGAACTTGGCGCTCGTGTAATCGCTGGTATCCGAGTGCTCATCTTCGACCGAACCGCGAAGACCCCAGGCATCGGATCGTGGATCGCTGCCGGGAATGGTGTAGTCACCGGCAATGCCGTACCTGAGTTCCGAAATCAGCACCTCGCCGGTGAAATGATGCCCGGACTGATTGATGCGACGTTTCGTGATGCCCGCCTTGACCCGCGCTCCGGTATCGGTGCCATAGCCGGCACCAAAGGAATAACGCGTGGGATTGCGTGCTTTCAGATTGACGACTACCGGTATGACATGATCTTCATCGGCATTCTCCGGAGACACATCGAGCGTGACCTCGTCATAGTACTCGGTGTTGCTCAGATCACCCTGCAACTGCTGCAGATCATCTGCCAGATATACCTGCCCGGGCTCTATTTCCGAGTACCTCAGCAACATCTCTTCACTCAACCAGGGCTTGTCCTGATTGAAACTCACCTCACCCAGGTAATAGCGCACCCCGCTGTCGAAATGCAGCTTGACGCTCGCCTCGTACTTTTTGAGATCGATGCGGATAACCCCCTCTTTCAGAGCCGCATCAAAATAACCGCGTTGCGAGGCAAGCACCTGAAAACGCTGCTTGAGCGATTCGTAGTCCTCATGCAACAGAGGCTTGCCCACCGCGAGTGTCGATTCCTCGATGGCTTCGAGAAATGCCGGATCTGACTCGGCCTCGCCTGTCACCTGAATATCGACCGTGCTTGTCACGATGCGATCGCCGGCATCGATCTCGTAGTTCGCCTGCCAGACGTCGCCCACCTGCTCCAGAGAAGAATTGACCACAGGGCGGTAATAACCGAACGGTGCCAGTGCCTTGTCTATCGCCTCTTCAGCCTGGCCATGCAAATAGCGCAGACGCCCCACCGTGGGCGCCGCCTTGTCGTCGAACTGATACAGCGGCAGGAAGCCACGCACATTGCTGAGCAAGTCATCCTCTACCCCGCTTATCGATACATCGACGGTGACGGACCCATCACCCTGGGCAAAGAGTGCCGTCGGCAGAGACAGCAGCAATGCAAGGATCAGCGCTGCATGAGCGAAGCTGCCGACGAAGATCCGGCCTCGAGCCTGGGATGAATGGAGCTTTTTTGTCTGGCGCACGCAGGTTCCGTCGTTACTGGGTCGGAAGTCATTCGATGATAGGTACCTTACGGTCGTGAATCCAGAAGGTGTAGGGTCATTATCACCAACACATTGATCTTGCTGTGTAAAACCACGATCCGATCATATTCCATGCAGCCCGACAGCCACACGGTCTCACAACAGATTGTAGTCTTTACAAAGAGGGTATGCAGTCACACGGTACATCCGGTAGCAGCAAGGAGCACATTCCTGTCGCGGCGCTCCGAGGTGGCCGAGACCTGTACATCGATATCGACATGTGCATGTGCGTGTGCGTGTGCGTGTGCGTGTGCGTGTGCGTGTGCGTGTGCCAGAGCTTGTGCCTGCTGTGCCTTCACTCGCGCCCGCACCTCGCCTCAGACGGGTACTGTCGTACCCAGCCGTCGCTCGATCTGCAAGGTCAACATGTCAATATGCTGACGCAAGGCATACAACTCGTGTGCATAGCTCAACGGTACCTCGATGGCCCGCGCTTCATCCTCGATACGCTTGAGCTCCAGCAGACAACGCGTCAGCGCCGCGTGAGAGCTGTCGTCGGTCGTGGATTGGTCGATAGCCTGCACCTCGTCATACCAGTGGTAGACCTTCTTGCGCACCGTCCAGCGATAGGCCGGTGGCAACATGCGCGACAGCGGCAGCAACAAGGCCAGCAGTGGCAAGGCCAGCAGCTTCAGCCGGTCAACCAGATTGGCCGCCCAGAACGGCAGATAGCGCAGCAGGAAAGGCACCCCGTACTTGTAGTAGCGTTCGGCGTCTGCACTGACCGGAAAGTCCAGAAAATCAGGTGACGGGAACCGCCCGGCCCGCGAGAACAGGGTGTCGCGAGCTGCCACACTGGCGGCAGCGCGCATCATCAGATCGCCCAGCGCAGGGTGCAGATCGGTAGTGGCCACCAGCGTAGCCGCCACGGCAATCAGATTGATCGTCTCTGGTGGGCGATCCTGCGCCAGATCGATAACACCACGAGGCAGTGTCAAGTGTGAGAACCAGGGATAGCGGCGGGCATAGGCCTCTGCGCGTTCGACACTCATCAACTGGATACCCGGCTCTGCCAGCAGCGTCTGCACCATGCCGGCGTTGGCAGACGAGATACTCAGAGCGGCATCGATGGAGCCATCGCGCAAGGCCTCGACCGCGGCCGAGCCGCTGAGTGGCAGCAGGGTAAGATCCGGTTCGGCCAGCGCATTGTCCGACAGCAGCTTCAACGCCACCTGCCGAGTGCCACTGCCCTGCGCACCGACAGCCACTCGCAGACCTTTCAGGTCGCCGATACTGCGTAGACGCGTTTCCTGATTGGAGAACAGCCACAGTGGCTCGAAGTCGACACTGGCAAGGCCCCGCAGTTGCGGATGCTCTTCGGCAGAGGCAATGCCCGACTGCAGAAAAGCGACCTTGACAGCGTCATCCTCGGTCAGCAGCGCCAGGTTTTCCACCGACCCTGCTGTCTCACGCAGTTCCAGAGTCACCCCTTCGCTGGCGAATTCCCTGACCAGCTCCTGCGCGAAAGCGTGGTAGGCACCTTCCGGGTTACCGGTTGCCATCACCAGCGTATCCGGTGGCGCCGGTTCGATGAACTGATAGCTGACCCACAAACCCACCGCGATCAGTACAGCAGTCCCACCATAGACTCCCAGACTCGGCAGCAGGGTCTTGAAGCGACGCTTGAGACGGCGCCGGGTATCCAGCTTCGCCGGGTTGTTTTCCTGCTCACTCATGTCCGGGAGATTCTGTCTACAAGATCAAGCCAGCTTGTCCATCGTTCCGGTCTGCTGCGCCAACAGGTAGTAGAACGTGACGCGACTCTTCTGGCGAGTACCCTTCATCTGTTCGCACACCTGCTTGATGCCCTCATCGGCTGCTGCCGCATCGAGCCCCAGCTTCTTGGCAGCAAAGCCATCTCTCACACGATCCAGCTCTTTCTGGTCGGAACTGGACACCAACGCGGCATCCTTGCTGCTGCGCAGCGCGATACCGCAGTACTTGACGATGTTATCGATGCAAGTCTGGTCTGGACTTTCCACGAATCTGGATACATCTGCCGCGTAATCAGTGCTCATGGTTCATCAGCCTCTTCAACAGGGTTCATTGATTTGAGATATTCGAAGGCTTCACTGCCCGTGGACATGATCAGTGTGGAATTGTCCTGAAGTACTGTCCGGTACATATCCATCGTTCGCTGGAATTCATAGAAATCCACAGCCTCCGCAGACTGATTATAGGCACTGGCATAGATTTCGGTGGCCTTGGCATCGGCATCACCGCGTATCTCCTCTACCTCGCGGTAGGCTTCAGAGCGAATCCGGTTCAGCTCTCGCTCACGATTACCATTGATACGCGCCGCCTCACCGTTGCCTTCCGAGCGAAAACGCTCGGCAATCTGTCGCCGCTCACTGATCATGCGTTCGTAGATCTTGGGCCGCACGCTCTCGTTGTAATTGACTCGCTTGAAGCGGATATCCGTCAGCTCGATACCGAAGACTTCCACCTTCGGGGCTGCCGCTGCGAAGATTTCCTGTTCGACCAGCGCTCGGCCCTTGCGAATCGGCACCAGGCCACCAAGCGTGGCCAGATCAGCCTCTGACAGGGAGGCATCGCGCAGCGGTTCCCGCCCCTTGGTGGTTCTGACCAGCTCGATCAGCTCGTGCTTGGCAACAGCGTTTCGCGTTTCACTGCCCAGAATGTCATCCAGCCGCGATTGTGCACTTCGCTCGTCACGCAGTCGCAGAAAGTACTGCAGGGGATCCACGATGCGCCAGCGAGCGAACAGATCCACGGCGATATACAGCTTGTCCTTGGTGGGCATGTTGCTGGGCGCACCATCCCATTCCAGGATGCGCTTATCCACCGGGTTGACCTGCTGAATGAACGGCAGCTTGAATTTCAGCCCCGCTTCGGTCTTCGGCTCTCCCACCGGCTTGCCGAATTGCGTGATGATGACCTGCCGGGTTTCATCCACGGTATACAGAGCGCCGGACACGATCAACAGGGCGCCGGCCACGACAATGGCCAGAATGATGGATGTGATTTTCATTGTGCTGCCTCCTTGATGGCATTCAGGTGCATCAGGGGCAGAATCTGCTGCGACTGCTCATCCACGATCAGCTTGCTGTCCAGCCCCGGCAGCACATCCTGCAGGGTCTCGATATAGATACGCCGACGCGTCACTTCCGGAGCCTTGCTGTATTCCACCATGACCGAGTTGAAGCGAGCGGCATCACCTTCCGCCTCATTGATACGCTTTAGCCGATACCCATCGGCTGCCCGGATGCGCTGATCCTTCTCACCTTCTGCCAGCGGAATCACCTTGTTGTATTCGCGCCGTGCCGCATTGATCAGACTCTCCTTTTCCTGTTGCGCCTGGTTCACTTCATTGAACGATTCCTGGACCGGACGCGGCGGATTGATGTTCTTCAATTGCACCTGGTCGATACTCACCCCGATCTCATACTTGGCCACCAGGGTCTGCATGTTCAGCAGCGCCTCGGATTCGATCTCCTGCCGTCCGATGGTGATGACCTCGTCCACCGTGCGGTCCCCGACAACCTCGCGCATGACCGACTCGGACAGGTCGCGCAGGGTCTCACCCGGGTTGCGGACATCGAACAGGTATTTGCGCGGCTCGGCAATCCGGTACTGCACCACCCACTCCACCAGTGCGGCATTCAGATCTCCGGTCACCATCTGCGACTGGGCGGCGATATCCGGACGTGTCTGACTGGGATTGGTCACACCGCTGCTGGCAAAGCCGAACTCCTGCTTCAACTGCCTCTTGACCGGCAGAATGGTGACCGTATCGGCACCCAGCGGAAGCTTGAAATGCAGTCCGGGATTCTTCTCGGCCGTGTATTTGCCGAAGCGCTGCACGATTCCCACCGAATCACTGGGCACCGTGTACGAGGCCGTGTACGCAATCAGCGCCAGCAAGGCCACACCGAGCAACCCAGCGCCTTTCAGCAAGCCGGTCCTGCCACCCTTGCCACCGCCAAAGGCGCCGCGAGTCACATTGGGGCCTGAGGGCCCATCGGAGCTCGCGCGCGCGCCCTTCAGCTGCTTCAGGAAATTATCAAGCGCATCATTACCCGCCATGGGAATTCCTCCGTCAACACAAGAGCATAGTCGGCTGAGTCAGGATTTCTTGAAGAAGCGTCGTGGGTCTTGCCCACGGGGCCTGACGAAGAACCGCTCTGAATGGACGCTTTGCAGGAATCAGTACTCTAGCGGTCGCGCTCCAGCAGCTTCAGAACCCCCGTCAGCCCCAACTGCTCGAGCCGATCGATATTGCGCTGGGGAATGCTGTCCGGGTCCGGGTGGCCGGCCACAGCTCGCTCCACACTGTCCTCGCGCAGTAGATGCAGAATCGGATACGGTGCACGATTGGTCCAGTTACTCACATCGTCCCTGTCGGTTCCCTCGAACTGATACTCGGGGTGGAAGCTGGCTATCTGCAATATACCGTCGAATTCCAGATCCTCGAACAGCGCCTCGGCCAGCGCGAGCAAGTCCAGATAATCATCGAAATTCTCGAAGCCATCGGGTAATACCAGCAAGGTGGTCCGTTCCTCCTCGCTGTCAGCCAGGCGATGTGCCTCATCGGACAGCTGTTGCAGACACTGTTCTGCACTGCCGCTGCTGGCCACCACGATGCTGACCAGATCGCGCCGCCGAGCCGCATTGGCAAACGGGCACAGGTTCTGTCCGATCACCATGGCGTCGAGCCAGTGTTCGATGCTGGCGACGATGTCATGAGAAGGCAGGTTACTGGTCAAGTCAGGCTCTTGTTGGTTCAGGTCTGCCGTTATAATAGAGCAATGACAAACCCTGAACTCGACTTGTTGCAACCCTACCCCTTCGAAAAGCTGCGCAAGCTGCTCGACGGCATCACGCCTGCCGATCTGCCTGCCATCTCGCTATCGGTGGGAGAACCCAAGCACCCGGCCCCACAGTTCGTGCTGGATGCCATGCAGGCCGCCGCACGGACGGTCGAGAATTACCCTACCACCCGAGGCATCGATGAGCTACGCCAATCGATTGCCGAATGGCTCTGTCGGCGCTATTCACTGAGCGGCGCCGACACGCTGGCAGAGCAACACATTCTGCCCGTGAACGGCACGCGGGAGGGTTTGTATGCCATTGCCCAGTGTGTGCTGGACCGAAGCCGGCGCGATCGTCTGGTGCTGATGCCCAACCCCTTCTATCAGATCTACGAAGGGGCCGCTCTGCTGGCCGGTTGTACACCCGAGTTCTACGCCATTGATGAAAACGCCGATGCCAATCTGGCAGCCATCAGTGACGAACAGTTTGCGGCCTGCCAGATGATCTATCTGTGCACCCCCGGCAACCCCACCGGAGCCGTGGTCTCCGAGGCTGCGCTTCAGCGCCTGATCGGCAAGGCACAGGAACATGACTTCATCATCATCAGCGACGAGTGCTACAGCGAGATCTATCGAGAAGCCAGCGGCCCGCCGTGCGGACTGCTACAGGCGGCGCACGCCATGGGGCAGACGGATTACGAGCGCTGCCTGGTCTTTCATTCCCTGTCCAAGCGCTCCAACCTGCCTGGCTTGCGCTCCGGTTTCGTCGCCGGTGATGCCACCCTGATCAAGCGTTTCGTCGAATACCGCACGTACCAGGGCTGCTCCATGTCCGGCTTCGTGCAGGCAGCCAGCATTGCCGCCTGGAACGATGAAACGCACGTCAGGGACAATCGCGCCGCCTACGATGAAAAATACGATGCCGTCATCGACATCCTCAGCCCCGCACTGAATGTCAGCGCACCCGCTGCAGGCTTCTACCTGTGGCCGGAGCTGCCCGTCGATGACCAGGTGTTCACACAACGCCTGCTGGCAGAATTCAACGTTCGCGCGGTGCCTGGCAGCTATCTGGCCAGAGCGCCGGGACGCGACAATTACAACCCCGGAGCCAATCACCTGCGACTGGCCCTGGTAGCACCACTGGATGACTGCATCACGGCTGCACAACGTATAGTCCAGTGTCTTTGAATCGATCAACCACCCTCTACTGAGAATCCACACCATGAGTGAACTGGAAAGCGTCATCAATGATGCCTGGGAACAGCGTGCCGACATCAGCACCGCACACGCAGACGGCGAAGTCGGCAAGGCTGTCGAACAGGCCATCGCCATGCTCGATTCGGGCAAGGCTCGCGTAGCCGAGCCGCTGGGCGCCCCCGGTGAATGGCAAGTGAACGAGTGGTTGAAAAAGGCCGTTCTGCTGTCATTCCGACTGCGAGACAACGCACCTGTGCAGGCCGGTGGCTTCACCCAGTTCTATGACAAGGTGCCAGGCAAGTTCACCGACATGAGTGCAGATGAATTTGCCGCCTCCGGCGTTCGCGTCGTCCCCCCGGCCATGGCCCGTAAAGGCAGCTACATCGCACCCAATACCGTGCTGATGCCCTCCTACGTCAACATCGGCGCCTACGTCGATTCCGGCACCATGGTCGATACCTGGGCCACCGTGGGTTCCTGTGCGCAGATCGGCAAGAACGTGCATCTATCCGGCGGCGTCGGTATCGGTGGTGTGCTCGAGCCCCTGCAGGCCTCACCGACCATCATCGAAGACAACTGCTTTGTCGGAGCGCGTTCCGAAGTCGTGGAAGGCGTGATCGTGGAAGCCGGCTCCGTGATTTCCATGGGTGTCTACCTGGGCCAGAGCACACGCATCTATGACCGTGAGCGTGATGAAGTGACCTACGGTCGCATTCCCGCAGGCTCCGTGGTGGTCTCCGGCAATCTGCCGTCGGACAACGGCAAGTACAGCCTGTATTGCGCGGTCATCGTCAAGCGTGTTGATGAAAAGACTCGCAGCAAGGTCGGTATCAACGAACTGCTGCGCCTCGCCGACTGATCAACAGATCAGCCCGGTGTCCCGACACAGGGCGCAATGCCCTGTGTCTTCAGTGACTGAGTGGTGGTGCACTGGCTCTGCCCTCCCGCTCCGATCGTCAACACCCTCTCAGCCTTCCGAGCGTATCTGTACCAGTATGGAGGCAATGGACTGAAACAATGCCTTGTGCGGAGAGCTCTTGCGCCAAGCCAATGCAATGGTTCTCGGGCAGGCGTCCGGCAGCGGTACAAGATCGATCCGGTCATGCGCAAGCAGGCCTCCGTCGATCGCCAGATCCGGCAACAGAGTGACTCCCAGCCCCTCGGAGACCATCGCGACCAGTGTGGACAGACTGGTCGCGGCAAAACTCTCATCCACAGACACGCTCTGATCCGGAAAAGCGGCCAATGCATGCCGTTGCAGACAATGCCCGTTTTCCAGCAACATCAGTCGTCGTCCTTCGAAAATGACCTCACGCGACGGACGGGATGAGACCTCCTTGTCCGATTTTGCGACCGCCAGCTGATACCCATCATCAAACAGTTCGGTGTACTCCATGTTGCCGATATCGAACGGCAAGGCGATCAGGGCCATGTCCAGACGGCCCGCGGCAAGCCCGTCGATCAGGCTCTCGGTCAGTTCCTCACGCAGGTACAGGCCAAGTTCGGGAAATCGCTGACGGATGAGTGGCAGCGCAGCCGGCACCAGGTAAGGTCCGACCGTCGGGATCGAGCCCAGGGTAAATTTTCCTTTCTCGGGATTGGCGTGTGCAGAGGCGAGACTCTCTATCTCGGCCACCCCATTGAGCAGATCCCTGGCTCGCTCCACGATCTCGAGGCCGACCGGTGTGAACAGCACACTGTGGCGCGTTCGCGCGACCAGGACGACGCCGAGCCGCTGCTCCAGTTCCTTGATGCCCGCGCTCAGCGTTGGCTGGCTGACAAAGCTCGATTGTGCGGCCCTGGAAAAGTTGTCCGTAGCGGCCAGAGCCGTCAGGAATCTGAGTTGCTGCAGTGTGATCATTATAGTATTTATCTATTACGAACCATCAAACAATCAATTGGATTGATAAGCAGTTGTACCATACAGTAGCCACTCGAACACATGTCAACGAGAGGAGATCGATCATGAGCACAAGCAACCAGAAGACCATTGACAACCTGCGGCAGGTATTGGGTCAGACCTTCAGCCTGTATTTTCAGACTCAGAGCTATCACTGGAATGTCGAAGGACCTCAATTTCGCCAGCTGCACGAGATGTTCGACGAACAGTACACCGAACTGTCTGAAGCACTGGATGGCATCGCGGAACGCATTCGGATACTCGGTGCCATGGCGCCTCGATCAGTCAGCGAGATGATGTCCCATGCGGGTGATGAAGCAGTACCTGCGAGCTCTGCCGAAGAGATGGTCGCCAGTCTTATCGCCTCCCATCGGGCCATTGCCGAAACACTGCGACAGGCCATTGCCCAGGCCGCGGATGAAGATGATGAGGTGAGCGCAGGCATGCTGACCGATCGGCTGGAGGTGCATGAAAAGACGCTGTGGATGCTGACCGTCAGTCAGAAAAAATGACAACTACGCCAGTGAGCAGGCTCACTGACGCAGGATGGATTCAAACAAGGTGAATGCGCGATAACACGGAGATACAATCATGGCAGATCCTGTCGTCAAACCCTTCTGGGATGAACCCACTGGCAGCTGGCAATACGTCTTTCACGATCCCGAGACCCTGAAGGGTGCCATCGTGGACCCGGTGCTGGATTTCGACCCTCTGTCTGCGTCTATCCAGACACGAAACGCCCAACGCATACTGGATTACGTGACCGACACCGGCATGGAGGTTCAATGGATACTGGACACCCACCCCCACGCTGATCACTTTTCCGCAGGCCCCTGGTTGAAGGAACGCCTCAGTGCACCGACAGCCATCGGTGAGCATGTCGTCAAGGTGCAGGCTCTCTGGCGTGACATCTACAATCTGCCAGAGGACTTCCCCGTTGATGGGTCACAATGGGATCGGCTTCTGGCTGACGGTGAGACCTTCATGGTGGGCAATATACCGGTCAGAGTCATCTTCTCGCCGGGTCATACCATGGCATCGATCACGTACGTGGCCGGCAATGCCGCTTTCGTTCACGACACACTCATGATGCCCGACAGTGGTACCAGCCGCGCGGATTTCCCGGGCGGCAGCTCCGCGGCACTGTACCAGAGCATCCAGACGATACTGTCATTACCGGATGAGACTCGTCTGTTCATTGGGCATGACTATGCCCCGGACGGCCGTGAGGCTCAATGCGAGGCGAGCGTGATCGAGCACAGGCACAACAATGTGCACGTCGGTGGCGATACCACCTTGCAGGGCTACTGCGAAGTGCGTGATGCCAGAGACATCACCCTGCCACTGCCAAAGGTGATGTTGTATGCCTTGCAGGTGAACATCCGCGGAGGCCGCCTGCCCGAGAGTGAGGACAATGGGCGCTCATACCTGAAAGTGCCAGTCAACTACTTCGACGCTCGTTGACCGATCACACGGATACAAGACGATCTTGAGCGCCGGCATGTGGAGACGGAGGCCACTTTCCGTCAGGCGCATGAGCTGGCGCTGGCCCCTTTGGCTGACGTCAGCAGTATCCGGTGTCACACTACACGCATTGACGCTTACCCCTCTACCCTGAACACCCACCAGATCGAAGCGAGGCCATGACAACAGACACCACCCGCCTGTACGGCATTCCCAACTGCGACACGATGAAAAAGGCGAGAAAATGGTTGGCGGAACAGGCTATCGAACACGAGTTTCACGACTACAAGAAAGCCGGTATCGACGAGGCCACGCTGCGAGACTGGGTATCCTCGGTGGGCTGGGAGGTGCTGCTGAATCGACGAGGTACCACCTGGCGAAATGTCGCCCAGGAGATCAAGGACACCATCGATGAAGACAAGGCTGTTGACCTGATGCTGGACAACCCGAGCATCATCAAGCGGCCCGTGCTCAAGACAGGTGATCGCATTGAAGTCGGCTTCAAACCCGAACACTACGCTGACATCTTCAAGTAAAGGACGAATGGCCGTGGCAGAGAGCAGAACCCTCGATCGCCCTGTCAGCTGGAAGCGGGAGTGTGCATCGACCACTCCCGGCGGTTTCTACCTGGCCAGTGCAGCCCGCTCGGCCGTGGTCTGGGCAACCTTGTCCCTCAGGTAGACCGGCGCTGCCTGCTCGGCGGGCAGTGATGCACCCGACAGAACACCGGCCATACCCAGGGCCAGGAGATCCTGCGCCATGGGCCAGCACTCGTCGTGAATTCGAGCACCGGGGGACGCATTCAGTACCCGATCGCGATAACGCTCTGCCCCGGATCCTGCCCAGCACCAGATCCCCTCTGTGGGCAGTTCCGGTACGGCATCGGGTGATACGAGCATTTCATCCGAAACGGGTTGCATCAAGCCATAGTCATCGCAGGCAAAGACGGCAAAGTACACCTCGTCCATACGCGCATCCAGGCTCACTGCCACATGCGTCTCACCGTGAACGCGGAAACACCCTTGTGCGATGGATTGCAGTGTTGACACCCCGAAGACACCGGCGTCAGCCCCAAGGGCGATACCCTGAGTCACGGCTACACCAATGCGAACGCCCGTGAAACTGCCGGGGCCACGACCGAATATCACGGCATCGAGCTGTGAGGGTGCCATGCCTGCCTTTTCCATCAGCGCATCGGCCATGGGCAGCACCAGCGCTCCATGCTGCTGAGAGGCCATGCGATGATCCAGCGACAGGGCTCCGTCAACGGACAAGCCAACCGAACAGGCGTCTGTAGACGTTTCAATGGCCAGCAGCTTCATGATTCTGCGATTTCCTCATCCAGAGTTTTCCGATCCTTTTCGTAGAATTCCTGCACTTCGTCCAGACCACGCGTGATGGGCATGGGCGGCAGACTGGTAATGAAGACCTCACCATAGTGTCGACTGCGAATGCGTGGATCACACAGCATCAACACGCCTCGGTCGGTCACATCCCGGATCAATCGCCCGACACCCTGCTTGAGTGCGATAGCGGCCTGCGGCATCTGGAATTCGAAGAACGGATTGCCACCCGCCTGCTTCATGTGATCGATACGGGCACTCATGACCGGATCACCGGGCGAGCCGAACGGCAGCTTGTCGATCACCACCAGTGACAAGGCATCCCCGCGCACATCCACCCCTTCCCAGAAACTGCTGGTGCCCAGCAGCACGGCATTGCCGACAGACTGAAAGGCTTCGATGAGTTCGCGCTTGGGCATCTGCCCCTGTACCAGCAAGGGGAAATCAACCTGACCTTCGAGCAATCTCTCCGCTTCGTGCAGCGCCCGATAACTGGTGAACAACAGAAAGGCTCGCCCCTGACTGGCTTCCAGCACCGGCTTGATCTTGTCCACGATGGCCGAGGTGTACGTGGGATGCTGTGGCTCAGGCAGAGCTTCAGGCAGATACAGCAACGCGTTGTGGCGATAGTCGAAGGGACTGTCCACTTGCAACTCGCGCGAGTCCTCCAGCCCCAGCTGACTGCTGAAATGACTGAAGTCGCCGCCCACGGCCAGCGTGGCGGAGGTGAACACCCAGCTGGAGGTCATCGCTTCCATGGCCTTCTGGAACGGTGTAGCCACCGTCATCGGCGTCATGTTGAGGCTGAAGCCGTTGCGGAAGGTCTCATACCAGTGCACATATTCGCCATCGGCCGGATTCTCCACAAAGCGCTTGAGCGTCTCGGCATGCTGCATGGCCCGCTTGTGGCAACTCTCGAGACCCTTGCCGCGACTGGCTGCCTCGGCCAGGGCCTCTTCCAGAGAACCCAGCAGAATCGTCAGACGTTCCAGCTCACGTTCAATGGCGGCCGTGTCCTTCACGCTCACCCAGGCATCGCGGCCCGGCTCGATGGCAAAGGCGAGGCGGAAATGTCGAATGCCGGTTTCCAGCTCCTGAGCGAGGTCCCGCAGCTCGCGCATGTCCGGCGCTTCATGCAGTTGCTCCCCCACCGTGTCGCGCGCCAGATCCAGAATCTGGCGGCTGCTGAACTTGTGGCCGAAGAATTGCGCGGCTATATCGGGCAGCTGATGCGCTTCATCGATGACGAAACCATTGGTACTGGGCAACAACTCACCAAAGCCCTGCTCCTTGAGGGCCAGATCGGCCGAGAGCAGATGGTGGTTGATGACCACGATGTCCGATTCCTGCGCTTTCTTGCGGGCATGGTGGACATAACAGTCTTCCAGATCCTCGAACTCGTGCTTGGAGCAGAATTCGATGTTGGAGACAATGAAGCTCCAGACCATGGAATCTTCGGGCACATTCATGACCTCGGCAATGTCGCCCGAGGTGGTTCTGCGTGCCCACTCCGCAATGATGCGCAGATGCTGCTGATGCTTCTCGTCAAGCAAGGCCGGATTGCGCATGGCGCGCTCCAGCCGGTGCTTGCACAGATAATTGGCGCGCCCCTTCAGCAGACTGGTGGACACCCCTGACGACAAGGCCTTCTTGATCAGTGGCAGATCACTGTAGAACAGCTGATCCTGGAGATGGCGGGTGCCGGTGGAGATGATGATGCGCTGGCCCGACAGAATGGCAGGCACCAGATAGGCAAAGGTCTTGCCGGTACCGGTGCCGGCTTCGCCGACCAGCACGGAACCCTTTTCAAACGTGCTGAAGATAGCCTCAGCCAGATGCTGCTGTTCCGCGCGCGGCGCAAAGCCGCTCAGATGTCTGGCAATTGGCCCGTCCTGGCCAAGCACATCGCTAATCGAATCAATCATGTCCATGGCCGGTGCCTCCTTGCTCCGGTTGGCAGCTGCACATCGGCAGCCTGTCTGTTATCGGTATTGGTATTCTTGCACTTTCCTGTGCGCGCTCCTGACACCCAGCAGATCACCACGGATCTGGCGGGCCTGTTCGATGATCAGCCAATTGCGATACAGCAGCGTTCGGTCGTCAGCACTGGCAAAGGCATTGGACTTCGTGGCATAGCTTTCCGCCAGGGCGGCTTCCAGAGCATCCAGCTGCAGCTCGGCTGCCCGGCTCCACAACAGGGGGTTCTGCGGGCTGATATCCAGCGCCTCGTAAAGCAGATTGAGCGCCACGGCATCCTGACCGCTCTGCCGCGCCTTTTCGGCCGACGACCACAATTGCGCCACCTTCTGATCCTCCGTTTCCCCACGGGCAAAGCCGTCGGTACGGGGGGTATCAGGCTCGAGTGACGGCGAGTCCACGGCTGGCGGCGTCGTTGCGCACGCATGGAGAAACAGCACAGAGCATACGACGACGAGTGCCCGTACCGATCGCTTGGGAGATGAATTGAGGATGATCATGTTGTCCTGGGAGTCTGCAGGCGCATTTTGCCTAGCTTATTCGGCTACAGCAAGCCTTCCACTATATTGATCTCGATTCTACGGTTCTGTTCCCTGCCTTCGGCGGTCGCATTGGCGGCCCGAGGACGGCTCTCGCCGTAGCCATAGGGCTTGATACGGTCGGGTGACATGCCCTGCGACACCATGTAACGCACCACTGACAGAACCCGCTGTTTGGAGAGCTCGAGGTTGTCCGCCGCCGAGCCACGGTTGTCTGTATGGCCTTCCACGGAAATGACCGTGTCGGGATAACGCAGCAGCGCGTCAACCATATTGCCCAGAATCAGGCGAGATTCGACCGACAGATCCGATTCGTTAGGCTCGAATTTCAGGCCTTCGATCACGCCCGTGACAATTTCACAACCTGAGGAATCTACCAGCGATCCGGCAGTGGTACCCAGGCATCGGTCGCCGATATCGGCCACCCCATCGCGATCCCTGTCCACATCCGCCTTCTGTGCCACCTGTTCGACCTGCCCGGTGGTGGAGATGGATGGCTCGGGCAATGTAACGGTTTCCACGCCGCTGGTCGGCGCCTTGCCGGATGCACAGCCGACAAGAATCTGTACGGCGCCAATCACGACAGCCAACTTGATGGTATTCATGGTGCTAGTTCGTTCTCTTTTCATTCGCTTGTCCACGGCCTGGTTTAAAACGCCGAATCAGCATGATGGCGCTGATGATAATCGACAGAAACAAGAAGGGGTCAAAGCCTTTCGACGCTATCGAACAGCCGGCTGCGCCCAGTCCGGTGCGCACGACCCCTTCCGGTTCGGTCCCTGGCAACTCGTCGTCCAGGGGTGGTGTAACAGTTTCCCCATCAGGCTGCGGCTGCATGCCGACCGGGTCTTCACCGGCAGCGTCATCACTCGGCACTGGGTCCGGGTTTGACGTCGGCACGAATTCCACATGATCGTATACAGCATTGCCATTGAGATCCCGCGGCGTATAGGGAAAAGCTAGTAATCCATCATCCGTGCCATCCGGGCCACCTGCCACATCGATGAAGTTATCAACGTGGCCATCATTGTCCGCATCGCTGCCCCCGAGTTCCACGATATCGTTCAGTCCATCGTTATCGCTGTCCAGGTCCTGGAAGTCTGGCAGGTCGCCTGAATCGGTATTGATGGGGATCAGGTCATCGGCTCCATCACCATTCAGATCACAGCAGCTCAGATCGTTCACTCGCTGCAGGAAATCGGCAATGCCATCATTGCCTACCGTGCCGGGAGGCGCATCCACACGGGCGTCCCCGTCGCTGTCGTACGCGGGCAGAACACCGATTTCACGAATGTCCGGCCACCCGTCGTTGTCGGAATCCAGATCGAGAAAATCCGGAAGTGCATCCTCATTGACATCGGTGTTCGCCAGCGCGTAAGCCATGTTGCCGGTATCCACCGGCCACTCGAATACATCCAGCAAACCATTCACGCCCACTTCACCGGATAACCGAGCCCCGGTAACACGTAATGTGGCCAGACTCAGCGTCTTGGTGGCACCTGACTCCAGCCAGTCCGGAATGCCGTCATTGTCACTGTCCAGATCCAGGCGGTCTGGCATGCCATCACCGTCGCTGTCCTGATCGGATCCATCCATGGCAATTTCGTGCAGATCGGGAATGCCATCGTTGTCGTCATCGACATCGGCCGTGTTCACCACCAGATCGCCATCCGGATCGTTCTGTGGTGAGGGCGCGGCGATGACCGTCTGCACACGACCGGTCAAGGCCAGGACAAGCATTGTCAGGCCCCATGCGACAGCCGGACCAGCCTTGCCTGTCACGTGAACCCGCTGCTGCGTGGCTGGCCTGGTGTGTCGCTGAGGGGACAAGCGGACAGATGGCTTCTGCATTCTATTCTTGTAGTTGTAGTCTGATATACAGGCTGGGCCTGAACGTCAAGACTAGCAGAGAAGAGTCAGACTGCAATCAGATCATCTGCCCTGACACAACCGTTCACCAGACATCAATGAAGCGCTCTCGCCAACAGGGCAAGAGCGTTTCGGAACGAGGCACTCCTGCGCAAACTACTCCCACTCGATCGTGGCTGGCGGCTTGCTGGAAATGTCATAGGTCACGCGAGAAATACGCGGTATCGAATTGCAGATGGTACGTGACACTTCATCGAGAAAATCCCACGGCAACTGTGCGGCGCGGGCCGTCATGAAGTCGATGGTCTCGACCGCCCGCAGCGCGACCACGTAATCGTAGCGGCGACCATCACCGGTGACACCCACCGACTTGATGGGCAGGAACACGGTAAAGGCCTGAGACACCTTGTTATACAGATCGTGTCGCAGCAGGGCGTCGATGAAGATGGCATCGGCCTCTCGCAGGATGTCGGCGTATTCCTTCTTCACTTCTCCCAGTATGCGCACACCCAGGCCCGGTCCCGGGAACGGATGACGCTGCACCATGATGGGCGGCAAGCCAAGGTCGACCCCGATGGTGCGCACTTCGTCCTTGAACAATTCGCGCAATGGCTCCACCAGCTTCAGACGCATCTCGCTCGGCAGACCACCGACATTGTGATGTGACTTGATCAGGTGGGCACTGCCCGAGGTACTGGCAGCCGATTCGATGACATCGGGATAGATGGTGCCCTGCGCCAGCCACTTGGCATTCGTCAGCTTCTCTGCCTCTTCCTCGAAGATCTCGATGAACAGGTTGCCGATGACCTTGCGTTTGGCTTCCGGATCGGTCACGCCTGCCAGCGCATCCATGAAGCGATCCTGGGCATTCACGCGGATGACATGCACGCCCATGTTGTCGGCGAAGGTCTTCATGACCTGATCACCTTCATGCAGGCGCAGCAGTCCATTGTCCACGAAAACACAGGTCAGCTGCTTGCCAATGGCCTTGTGCAGCAGAGCGGCCACCACCGATGAATCCACACCACCGGACAGTGCCAGTACCACTTCATCGGAACCGACCTGCTCCTGCACGCGGGCAACCGCATCATCGATGATGTTGTCCGGCGTCCACAGACCGTCACACTGACAGATATCGCGCACGAAACGCCGCAGTATCTCCGCACCCTGCGTCGTGTGCGTGACTTCCGGGTGAAACTGGATGCCGTATCGTGCGGCCGCTTCATTGGCAATGATGGCCCCCGGGGCATTGTCGCTGGTGCCGACAAGAGTGAAGCCTTCCGGTAATTGCTCAACCCTGTCCCCATGGCTCATCCACACATCCAGCTGTGCCTTGCCATCGCTGGTGTGGTCCTGCAAACCGTCGAACAGGCGAACCTGGCTCTGCAGCGTGACACGTGCATGGCCGAACTCACTGTGGGCCGCCTGCGCCTTCACCTCGCCACCGAGCTGGTGCACCATGGCCTGCATGCCATAGCAGATACCCAGGATGGGCACGTCCAGCCCCAGTACCGCCTGAGGAATGCTTGGCGAGCCTTCCCGGATGACAGACTCCGGGCCACCCGAGAGAATCACGCCTTTCGGCTTGAAATCCCTGACCGTCTCATCGCTGATATCCCAGGGATGGATCTCGCAATAGACGCCGGATTCACGCACACGCCGGGCTATCAATTGCGTGGTCTGACCGCCGAAGTCGAGAACCAGTATTCGTTGATCGTGCAAGTCAGTCATGGTAATCAGCTGATCCGGTAGTTGGGGGCTTCTTTGGTCATCTGCACATCGTGCACATGGCTCTCGCGCATGCCTGCGCCGGTCACTCGGACAAAGGTGGCGTCACGGCGCATGCTCGCAATATCCGGCGCTCCGCAATAGCCCATGCTGGAGCGCACGCCGCCGATCATCTGATGAACGATGGCAGACATCGGCCCCTTGTAGGGCACCCGGCCTTCAATGCCTTCCGGGACCAGCTTGTCCTCGACATCCTCGTCATCCTGGAAATAGCGATCACTGGAACCGGCACGCATGGCGCCAACCGAGCCCATGCCACGGTAGGACTTGTAGGAACGCCCCTGATACAGCACGACTTCACCCGGCGCCTCCTCGGTACCGGCAAACATGCTGCCGACCATCACGGACGAGGCGCCTGCAGCAATGGCCTTGGCCATGTCGCCGGAGAATCGAATGCCACCGTCGGCAATCAATGGCACATCCGTGTCGGCCAGCGCCTTGGCCACATTGTGAATGGCAGTGATCTGCGGGACCCCGACGCCTGCCACGATTCGTGTGGTGCAGATGGAGCCCGGGCCGATGCCGACTTTCACACCATCCGCCCCCCGTGCCACGAGATCGGTGGCAGCCTCGGCCGTGGCAATATTGCCTCCGATGACCTGCACCGACGAGAAGTTTTCCTTGATCCAGGCCACTCGGTCCAGAACGCCTTGGGAATGGCCGTGAGCCGTGTCGACAATCAGCACGTCGACGCCGGCGTGCACCAGCTGGGCAACGCGTTCATCGGTATCCGCCCCGGTTCCCACCGCGGCACCGGCCAGCAATCGCCCCTGGGTATCCTTGCAGGCATTGGGAAAATCCTGCGCCTTGCGAATATCCTTGACCGTGATCATGCCGCGCAGCTCGAAATCGTCGTTGACGATCAGTACCTTCTCGATACGATGCTTGTGCAGCTGTTCGATGGCCTCACTACGCGGCGCACTTTCATGCACCGTGACCAGTCGTTCCCGCGGTGTCATGATGGCCGAAACGGGCTGATCCAGCTTGGTTTCGAACCGCAGATCGCGCTGTGTGACGATACCGGCCAGCTTCTGGCCTTCGACAACCGGCAGACCGGAAATGCCGTGCTGGGCAATCAGGTCCATGACCTGACGAATGGTGGTGTCGGGAGAGATGGTGATCGGTTCGGTCACCACCCCACTTTCGTGTTTCTTCACACGTGACACTTCCATCGCCTGGCGTTCGATGGACAGATTCTTGTGGATGATCCCGAGACCGCCTTCCTGAGCCAGCGCAATCGCCAACGGGGATTCGGTAACGGTATCCATGGCTGCCGAGAGCAGCGGGATATTGAGTCGAAGGGAACGTGTCAGCTGAGTTGACAGGTCGACATCGCGCGGCAGAACCTGAGAGTGTCGAGGTGTCAGCAGAACATCATCGAACGTGAGGGCTTCCTGGGTAACAAGCATCGAAAAGCAACCATGGCGGGAGACAAGATGCGGGCGAAGTATACAGTGATTGAACGCTCTGCCGGTGTATGCTTTACCCCGTGGATAAAAAGATTTATACAGTCAGCCGCCTCAACCAGGAGGTGCAGAAGCTACTGGAATCAGGCTTTGGCACACTTTGGCTGCAGGGAGAGCTGTCAAATTTCAGTCGCCCTGCCAGTGGTCACTACTATTTTTCCCTGAAGGACAGTCAGGCGCAGATACGCTGCGCCATGTTCAAGGGCCGTAATCGCTATCTGGATTTTCGCCCAGAGAGCGGCGATGCCGTGGTGGTTCGCGGCAAACTCGGCCTGTACGCCGCCCGTGGCGACTACCAGCTGATCGTTGAACACATGGAGCCCGCCGGCGCCGGCAAGTTACAGGCCGCCTTCGAGGCCACCAAACGGGATCTGGACAATCGCGGCTGGTTCGCCCAGGAAGCCAAACAGCCACTACCACCGCTGCCTCGCACCATCGGCGTGGTGACATCGCCCACCGGAGCTGCGCTGCGCGATGTGCTGCAGGTGCTGGCGAGGCGCTACCGCCAGGCCGATATCATCATCTATCCGACGCTGACGCAAGGTGCCAGTGCGGCCCCTGCCATCGTGCGGGCGCTGGAGGCTGCCAATCGGCGCGCCGAGACCGATGTGCTGCTGCTGGTACGCGGCGGGGGTTCACTTGAAGACCTGTGGGCCTTCAACGAGGTCGCTGTTGCCGAGGCCATCAGAAACAGCCGGATTCCGGTGGTGGCCGGCATCGGCCACGAAGTGGACATCAGCATCAGTGATCTGGTTGCGGATCTGCGAGCGCCAACACCCTCGGCCGCCGCTGAGCTGGCAACCCCCGACACCAGCAGTCTGCAACATCGCCTGAACTCGACCACGCGCCGCCTGCACCGGGCAGCCCTGGACAGACTCGGCTCGGACCGTCAACGGCTGACGCAGCAGATCGCCCGCTTGCAGTTGAGGCATCCGCAGCGCCGCCTTGATGAACAGGTACAACGGGCCGATGAGCTGGACATGCGGCTGAACAGAGCTTGGCAGGCCAGGCTGCATCGTCATCAGTCGCGGCTGCAAGGCCTCAGGGCCCGCCTGGACAGCCATTCACCTGCCCTGCGCCTGTCACGCCACCAGGCGCGCTGGCAGGCGCTGGAATCACGCCTGCACGTGGCCATGAGCAATCGCCAGATGCACGCGAAGTCGCGTTTCGACGTATTGGCACGGGCGCTGCACGGAGTAAGCCCCCTCGCCGTTCTGGATCGCGGGTATTCCCTGGTCATGAAGGAGGGAACACTGGTGACTCAGGCATCCAGCCTGACACCCGGAGAAGAAATAAGTGCACGGTTCTCAAAAGGAGAAATAACCGCTATCGTGAAGTCTAGTAACCCTTCAAAACCGTGAACATTACATGGACAAGGGTTGCTTTTCTGGTTTATTACTGATAAAACCCAGCGCTGCGAAATTCCTGACAGGTAAGGTTCGTCGCATGGCAGAAGATTCGTAAAGAGCAGTTTCTGGCATTCGTGCAGCTGGAACCCCACTTTCACAGAAGCAGTGCGGAAGTACCATCGCCGAGTAAGGATTCCACGGAGAAAACGACCTTGTCCACTTCAGCCGACAGCAAGCCATCCAAGAAAAAGGTTTCCAGCAAGAAGAAGGCTGCGAAAAAGACAACTGCCAGGAAAACGGCCGCGAAGAAAACTGCAGGCGCCAAAGTCACCGCAGACAAGGCCGAAGCCGAAAACACAATCGACAACACTTCTGCGCTAACGGAAGAATCACCATCCTCAACGAAGGGTTCAAAAAAGACAGTGCCAGTATCCAAGACAAAGAAAGCCGCTTCTGCATCGACAGCTCCGAACGATACGGATTACGACGACAATGATGGAGATAATGGAGAACTGGAAACCACCAGCAAATCCACGGTTGTGCCTTACGAGCGTGGCAACGGCCACTACATGAACGCCGAGCAGCTGGCCCACTTCAGCGAAAAGCTCGCCGAATGGAAGCAGCAGCTGATGGAAGAAGTGGATCGCACCGTAGGACACATGAAAGATGATGCAACCAACTTTCCCGATCCCAACGACCGTGCCACCCAGGAAGAAGAATTCAGTCTGGAGCTGCGTACACGTGACCGTGAGCGCAAACTGATCAAGAAGATCAATGAAGCTCAGAAGCGCATCGATGACGACGAGTACGGATACTGCGAGAACTGTGGTATCGAAATCGGTGTCAATCGTCTGGAAGCACGCCCAACTGCGGAATTATGCATCGACTGCAAGACGCTCGAGGAAATCCGAGAGCGGCAGACTGCCTGATCAACGACACACTGAACCCGGGCCGTCAGGGCGAACACCTGACGGCCCGGCCGGTCGGCCGATTCGCCCCGTCGCCGACCGGATTGCTCCACCTGGGGTCCTTGCTGGCCGCCTTGGCCAGCTATTGCGACACCCGCAATCGCCACGGCCTGTGGCAACTACGCATCGATGATATCGATGGGCCTCGCTCCATGCCCGGCTCGGCCGAAGCCATTCAGAAAACGCTGGAATCACTCGGCTTCGAATGGGATGGACCGATTCTGTGGCAGAGCCAACGCCTGGAGCGCTATCACGCCGCCCTGCAGACACTGATCGACCAGCGACTCGTCTTCGCCTGTCAGTGCAGTCGCAAGAGCCTGCCTCGTGGCGAAATCTACCCGGGCCACTGCCGCGCCAGACTGATCGACTCCTTTCCGGTTGCCGACCATGCCCTCCGGGTACACCTGAGTGGCAAGTGCTCCTTTGTCGATACCATTCAAGGCCTTCAGGAATTTGACCTGAGCCGCGATGTTGGCGATAGTATCGTCTGGCGCCGCGATGGCCTCGTGTCCTACGCACTGGCCTGTGCGGTGGACGATGCCGACAAGGTCTCGCATGTCGTGCGCGGTGCCGACCTACTGGCTGGCACGGGAGCGCAATTGGGCATCATCAAGGCACTGAGACTGACACCTCCGGAATATGCGCATGTACCGGTATTGCTTGATGCCAATGGCGACAAGCTGAGCAAGCACTCCCTGGCCCGCCCGGTAGATGACTCGGACCCTCTGGAGATTCTGCACCGCGCCTGGCTGATTCTCGGGCAGCAACCGTTGGCGGCTTGCGATACGGTGAGCGATTTTTGGCAACAGGCCATACCTGCCTGGCAGATGAGCCGTGTACCACGTACCCGGCAAATCACCGTGTGAATCAGCGCCACCAACCGACTGATCACAGCCTGCTAATATTCCTGCTGGCCCTGTTTCTGGTCAACTCCCCACTCAAGCAGTGGTGGTCGGGACTCACCCTGCCCTGGTATGCCATGTACCTGCCCTGGTTGCTGATCATTGTTCTGGTCGCGGTGAATCAACACCTGCAGAAACGGAAAACCGATCGTGGGAATTGACCTCGGTTTCCTGTTCTTCATCGCGCTGAGCTATCTGGGGCTGTTGTTCATCATCGCCTGGTGCACGGAGCGCGGCTGGCTGCCCGATCGCCTGTTGCACTCGCCATTGGTCTACTCCCTGTCACTGGGCGTCTATGCCACCTCCTGGACCTACTACGGCAGTGTCGGTCTGGCCGATACCAGCGGCTATGCGTTTCTCAATATCTACCTGGGCCTGACCAGCGCCTTCATTCTCGGCCCCTACCTGTTGCGACCGCTACTGCGGCTGTGTCGTGAGCACCAGCTGACCTCTCTGGCCGATCTTCTGGCATTTCGATACGGCGGTCGTGCGACCGGCTTCGCCGTCACATTGTTCATGCTGTTCGGCATCCTGCCTTACATTTCCCTGCAGATTCGAGCAGTCACCGAGTCCATACAGGTATTGAGTCAGCGAGTCCCTTCCAACATGCTGGCATTGGCATTCTGCGGCGTGATCACCGTCTTCGCCATTCTCTTCGGCGCCCGGCACCTGACCCCTCGGGAGAAACACCACGGTCTGGTGGTGGCCATTGCCTTCGAGTCCGCTGTCAAGCTGATTGCCATGGTGGTCGCGGGCCTGTTCGCCGTCACCCAGGTTTTCGAGTCACCCATGGCCATGAGCCGATGGGCAGACAACCAGCCCGGCATGGTGGCTGAACTGTATGCCCCAGCCACTTCCGGTCTGTGGCCGACTCTGTTGCTGCTTTCCTTCTGCGCTGCATTCACACTGCCGCGCCAGTACCACATGACCTTTACCGAGAACGAGAATCCGAAACACCTGAACACGGCCTACTGGCTGTTCCCGCTGTATCTGTTGATTCTGAACCTGCCGATCATCCCCATTCTGTTCGCCGGTCGTTATCTGTCGCTTTCCATGGATGCCGACTTCTACGTCCTGGGCATGACCTTGACGCTGGGGCGTGAATGGCTGGCAATACTGGTCTTTCTCGGCGGGCTTTCCGCGGCCAGCGCCATGATGATAGTTACCACACTTGCATTATCATCAATGTGCATGAATCACTTTCTGCTGCCTGCGGCCTTGTCGGTCAACCGGCCTCGTGATTTCTACCGTCGATTGCTGTGGGGGCGGCGCCTGGTGATCAGTGCCATCATAGCCGCAGGTTACGGATTCTATATTGTCATAGAACTGCAGGAAGGCCTGGCCAGTCTGGGCCTGATCTCCTTTGTCGCCGCAGCACAGCTGCTGCCTGGCATCATCGGACTGCTGTTCTGGGCTCGAGCCACTCAGGTTGGTTTCATTGCCGGTTTGAGCGGCGGCGCCTTTGTCTGGTTCTTTCTGTTGATCGTGCCGCTGATGCTCAACAGCTTCGACCCGGTGCGCTGGCTCGCTCTGGATACCGATATCTGGACGCTGACCACCACCGCCACACTCAGCATCAATGGCCTGCTGTTCATCGTGGGCTCCCTGTTGAGTCGTCCGACCGAGGATGAAATCGCCGCATCGCAGGCCAGCAATGAATATGCAGAACTGGCCTCGGGTGCGACGATCGCCCGATCGGTCATACATTATCGCTATGCCTTGCGTCAGGCTCTGGGCAGCGAGGTGGCCAGAGACGAGCTGGCCCGGGCATTACAGGAAACCGGTATCGACAAGAAGGAGACACGACGCTCCGAACTGCGGGTATTGCATGAACGACTGGAACGCAATCTGACCGGTCTTCTTGGTCCGACCCTCGCACGCGAAATATTGCGTCGTCAGCCCGGCAGTCATGAAGGCTTGCTCAGTAACACCCCCGATGCCCGAATGCTCGAGCGGCGCTTGCATACCTCTCGTGAGCAGATGCGCGGTCTGACCAAGCAGCTGGATGATCTGAGACAGTATCTGCAGGATGTGCTTCGACAGCTGCCACTGGGCGTGTGTTCGATATCTGCCGATGGTCAGATCTACATCTGGAATTCTGCCATGCAGACGCTGACAGGCATTGTCGAACGCGACGCCTACGACAAGACACTGGAACAGCTGGAAGCTCCCTGGGGGCCCTTGCTCGCAGACTTTGCACGATCCAGCGATGATCATCAATTCAGGCTCAAGACCTTTCACGGCGGCCGCCCGACGACGGTCAATCTGCACAAGGCCGATCTGGGTGCTGACGTGGGCATGTCCGCTGGCGCCCTGCCCGGCCAGGTCATCCTGATGGAGGATCGAACCGATCTGGACAAGCTGGAAGCCGAACTGGCGCACAATGAACGACTGGCGTCGATCGGGCGGCTGGCGGCAGGTGTGGCACACGAGATCGGCAATCCGCTGACCGGCATCGCCAGTATTGCGCAGAATCTGCCTGACGATATCGAAGACAGCGAACAGAGGCCACTGATACAGGAGCAGTCCGACGACATACTGAGCCAGGTCGCCCGCATCAATTCGATCGTGAAATCACTACTCACCTTCTCGCACGCCGATGCGGTGGCGCAGACGCCCTATGAGCCAGTCGATGTCAGCCAGCGCGTACGCGAGGCTGTGCGCTTGGTCAGCCTGTCACCGGACACACGCGATCTGAACATCGAGATAGACATGCCTGACTCGGTACTGGTCAATGGGGATGCCAATCTGCTGATGCAGGTCTTCGTCAACCTGATCAATAACGCCTGTCATGCCTCACCAGCCGGTTCCACCATCAATATTCGGGGAACCCTTCAGGACAACATGCTGGTGGTCGAAACCATCGATCAGGGCAGCGGGGTTCCGGCAGAGATTCGCGATCATGTATTCGAACCGTTCTTCACGACCAAACCCGTGGGTCAGGGAACCGGTCTGGGGCTCTCACTGGCCTACAGCATCGTGGCGAACCACAATGGTCGACTGCGTATCGGCGACAGTGAAGTGGGCACGCGTATGATAGTGACCTTACCTCTGCATGCCACCGACTCATGAAGCGACTGCTGCTCGTAGAAGATGAAGAAATCATTCTCAAGGCCCTGCGCCGGCTGCTTGAGCGCAATCACTTCATCGTCGAGACAGCCAACACGGTCGAACAGGCCATTGCATTGCAACCGCGCTCCTTCGACCTGATACTGGCAGATCTGCGGCTACCCGGCGATGAGGGCACCAGTGTCATCCCCCTGGCTGATCCGGTACCGGTGATCATCATGACCAGCTACGCCAGCGTGCGCTCGGCCGTCGATGCGATGCGTCATGGTGCCATCGACTACATTGCCAAGCCCTTCGACCACGATGAGCTATTGATGGTCATCCAGCGAGCCTTGCGGCAGAATCTGATGCAGGCGCAGAATCGTGCCCTGCGACTCGATGTCCAGCGCACCCATCCCAGCCACCAGCATGTCAAGGGCACGGTACTCGAGACCATGCTGGCAGACCTTCAGGACCTGAAGGATCTTCAACCATTTCTGCACCTGCACGGCGAACGCGGTACCGATCGCGAAGGACTTGCACGGCTGATCCACACCAACAGCCGCCGCCGCGATGCCCCCTTTGTGGTAGCCGATGTCGGCGCGGACACAGCCAGCTCCGATGCCATCGCCCTGTTGGGCAGCAACGGTGAGCTACCGCTGGACGACTTGCCACCAGGTGGATTGCTGCAGGCGGCAAACAACGGCACCCTGGTGTTGCGGCACCCGGAAAAACTGTCGATCGAACTGCAACAGAAACTGGCCCATCTGCTGGAAAAAGGGGCCATCGATCTGCCCGGCAGCAGCCGTCAGGGTTCACTGAATGTCAAGCTCGTCACCATCGGTCTGGAACCGATCGACAGCTTGCAGTCCTCCGGCGCACTCGCACCGCAGCTGGCCAATCTGTTCATTCACGATCAGTACGAAGTACCGCCCTTACGGCAACGCCGCGAGGATATCCTGCCACTGGCGCGTCATCAGTTGCGCGCCATGGAAAGACGGCATGGTTTGCCTCGATTGAAATTCAGTGCCGATGCAGAAGCGATACTGCGCGCCAATGATTGGCCTGGCAATGTCACCGAACTGGATAATGTCATCAGCCGGGCTGTGTTCGTCGCAGGCAGCAGCACGACCATCAGTAGCGACCACCTTGGGCTCGGCGAAGGCAAGCTCAGCGAACGTAACATGAGCCTGGATGAGTATTTTCGCTATTTCGTGATTCGCCATCAGGCGCATCTGTCGGAGACCGAACTGGCAGCAAGACTGGGTATCAGCCGCAAGGCATTGTGGGAAAGGCGCACGAGAATGGATCTGCCGCGCAGTTCCACCGAGGAATTGCCGGGTTGACGCCGTATCGGCAGGGGCTACATCAAACTGTGCGCAATTTCAAGCTTCTGTCGGACTTGGATTTACCACATTCACTTTGTTTGACTCATTCTCGCTGAAGGGTACACTGCCGTCATCAGCCGTAAACAAGACCTGCGTATGTCGACAGATCATATCTACCCTGTTCCTTCCGAACTGGCGGATTCTGCTCATGTGAACAAGGATCGCTACGAGGAGATGTACGCCCAATCCATCGAAGACTCCGATGGTTTCTGGGCGGAACAGGCGGAAGAATTCATTGACTGGTTCAAGCCCTGGGACTCTGTGCAGGAGTGGGATTTTCACAAGGGTGAGATCAGCTGGTTCAACGGCGCCAAGCTCAACGTCTCGTACAACTGCCTGGATCGACATCTGGAGAAAAGAGCCGACCAGACTGCCATCATCTGGGAAGGCGATGACCCGTCCGAGTCACGCAACATCACCTATGCCGAACTGCATGACGAGGTCAGCCGCTTCGCCAATGCACTGAAGGGTATCGGTATCAAGAAAGGCGATCGTGTGTGCATCTACATGCCCATGATTCCGGAAGCGGCAGTCGCGATGCTTTCCTGCGCCCGCATCGGCGCCATTCATTCCATCGTTTTCGGTGGCTTCTCGCCGGATGCCCTCAAGGATCGCATCAAGGATGCCAGCTGCTCACTTGTCATCACCGCCGATCAGGGAATGCGTGGTGGACGCAAGCTGCCCCTCAAGGCCAATGCCGATATCGCCTGTGCGCAAAGCGATTGCGTCAAGCGCATGGTGGTCATCAAACGCGGCGGCGAGGAAATCGAATGGAAGGATGGCCGTGACCTGTGGTATCACGAACTGATCTCCGGTGCCTCCAATGACTGCCCGGCGGTGGAAATGGATGCCGAGGATCCACTGTTCATCCTGTACACATCCGGCTCCACAGGCACCCCCAAGGGCGTTCTGCATACCAGTGGAGGCTACATTCTGTACGCCGCTGCCACCCACAAGTACGTGTTCGATTACAAGGACGGTGAAGTCTATTGGTGCTCGGCAGATGTGGGCTGGGTAACAGGGCACTCCTACATCGTGTACGGTCCTCTGGCCAATGGTGCAACCACCCTGATGTTCGAAGGCATTCCCACCTACCCGACGGTCAGTCGGTTCTGGCAAGTCATCGAGAAGCACGAGGTCAACACCTTCTACACGGCACCGACGGCGATTCGTGCGCTGATGGCCCAAGGCGATGAGCCGGTCACCTCTGTCGACAGGAAATCCTTGCGCCTGCTCGGTAGCGTGGGTGAACCCATCAATCCGGAAGCCTGGGAATGGTATTACCGGGTGGTTGGTGAATCACGCTGCCCGGTCATCGACACCTGGTGGCAGACCGAAACCGGTGGCATTCTGATTACACCGCTTCCCGGGGCCACTGACCTGAAACCGGGCTCGGCAAGCAAACCGTTTTTCGGCATCGAACCGGCGCTGGTTGATGAAGATGGCAATGTCCTGGAAGGGGCAGCCACAGGCAATCTGGTGATAGCCAGACCCTGGCCCGGCATGATGCGCTCGGTCTATGGCGATCACGACCGCTTTCGCGACACCTACTTTTCGATGTACCCGGGTTACTACTTTACCGGCGATGGCGCACGCCGCGATGAAGACGGCTACTACTGGATTACCGGCCGTGTGGATGATGTGCTGAACGTATCCGGCCACCGCCTGGGAACAGCGGAAATAGAAAGTGCGCTGGTGCTGCATGAAGCCGTTGCCGAGGCAGCCGTCGTGGGCTATCCGCACGATATCAAGGGCCAGGGCATCTATGCCTACGTGACCCTGATGAACGATATTCAGCCCAGCGAAGAGCTCAAGGCCGAGCTGGTCCGGCATGTGCGGTCCGAGATCGGCCCGATTGCCACGCCTGACCTGTTGCAGTGGGCGCCCGGTTTGCCGAAGACTCGCTCCGGCAAGATCATGCGTCGCATTCTGAGAAAAATTGCCGAAAATGATGTGTCAACGCTGGGCGATATCTCCACGCTGGCCGATCCCGGCGTGGTCGACGGCCTGGTGGAACATCGGGAAAATCTGGTCTGACGTATCCCTGCGGCTCAACAGCCACCGACGACCCCGAAAGCCTCGGGGTTCGGCGTGGCGACGGTCAGTGGCTGTGAACGTGGTTCAATCGGAAATGGCAGAGCTGGCCGCATCCGGGTCGCGCAGTGCCAGCACCTTGTCAAGCAGTGCCGGGTCATGCCATTCGCGTGGCCCCAGCGCCTCATAGACCACCTCTCCCCGGGCATTGACGACAAGCGTCGTTGGCAGGGCCATGACAGACCAGTTGGCTAGCGTGTCAACATCGCCGATCAGCGTCGGAAAATCGATCGGTATTCGCTTCAGAAACGCATCGACCGCATCCTGCCCCTCGCCGGCATTGATGGCAAGCATGCCCACCCCCTGAGACTCAAGCGCCTGCCAGGCGGTATTCATCGACGGGATTTCCTCGACACACGGAGGACACCAGGTTGCCCAGAAATTGATGACCCAGGGCTTGCCCTGCAAACGCTCGGCCTGCCACTGGCCTTGCCCGATGGAAGCCAGATCGAACTCAGGCAATGGCCGCTCGGCAGCATCCAGTGATTGATCAGCTGCCTGAGCGGTGGACACGCACAGCATCAGGCAGGCGCTCAGCAACAGCCCCGGTAGCACTTGGAACCTCATGCTCACTCTTTCTCCTTGAAATCCAGCGCTGCCGAGTTGATGCAATAGCGCAATCCGGTCTTGTCTGGCGGGCCATCCGGGAACACATGGCCCAGATGCGCGCCGCAGGAATCACACATGACTTCCGTGCGCCGCATGCCCATGGAGTTGTCCGCCTCCTCGTCGATCACGTCCTCACTGGCGGGCTGATAGAAACTGGGCCAGCCGCAGCCAGAATCGAATTTGTGTTCAGACTGGAACAACGGCTCACCGCAGCAGATGCAGACATAAGTGCCATCCGCCTTGTGCCCGTCATATTCTCCGGTGAACGGTGCTTCGGTACCCTTCTGCCGGGTTACCCGAAACTGTGTGGGCGTCAGCGTGCTGGCCCATTCCTCGAGTGATTTTTCTACCTTTCGTGCCACAAGTCTCTCCACTACGGTTGCATTACCTGCCAGCGTACCCACAGACCCCGTATAATGGGGTGTGAGCGCAAAAAAAACAGTCAGCGACGACGACATGGCCCTCTTCCGAGAGGCGGTCGGTGAGGTGCGCTCGGTGAATAACGACCGGGTTGAGTCCGATCAACGCCCCAAGCGCCCTTTGCTCAGACACACCGAGCAGGACGATCGTTCCGTGATGCAATCCCTGCTCGAGGATCTGAGCGAATACGATCTGCTCGAAACCGGTGAGCATCTGTCCTACACCCAGCCGGGCGTGCAAAGGTCGGTACTGAAAAAGCTCAAGAGTGGCCGCTATTCCGTGCAATCGGAGATCGACCTGCACGGTCTGACCGTCAGCGAAGCCCGTCAGGAGCTCACTGATTTCCTGCAGGCTGCCCAGGAGCGTCGCCATCTGTGTGTTCGCGTCATCCACGGCAAGGGACGCAAGAATGCCGAACGCGCTCCCCGCCTGAAACCAGCGGTCAACCAGTGGCTGCAGCGCAACCGTCAGGTCATGGCCTTCTGCTCCGCCCGAATGAATGATGGCGGCACCGGTGCCGTCTACGTACTGTTAAAGCGAATCTGAACCTTGATAATCATTGATACAGCCCTGCAGCGCCGCGCCGATGCAGGCAATCCCATACGTGTAGGCATCGTTGGCGCAGGCGCCATGGCTCGCGGCGTCGCCCTGCAATTGCTGAAGTACTGCCCCGGCTTCTATCTAGCCGGTGTCAGCAACCGTCATATCGAAGGCGCTCAACGTCTCTACCGGGAAGGTGGCATTGAGGATACTGTCTCGGTGGAAGATCAACAGGCACTGGACGACGCCGTTGCCGCCGGCAAGTTCTGCGTCATGGAAGACCCCCATCTGCTCTGTGCCTGCCCGCATCTGGACATCATTGTCGAGATTACCGGTGCGGTCGAGTTTGGCGCCCATGTGACTCTGGATGCCATCGAACATGGCAAGCACGTGGTTCTGATGAACGCAGAGCTGGACAGTACTGTCGGACCGATCCTGAAGACTTACGCCGACAAGGCCGGCGTGGTACTGACCAATGTGGATGGCGACCAGCCCGGCGTGCTCATGAACCTCTACCGCTTCGTCAAGGGAATCGGCGTCAAGCCGGTACTGTGCGGCAACATCAAGGGATTGCAGGACCCCTACCGTACTCCCACGACGCAGAAAGCCTTCGCCGAACGCTGGAAGCAGAGTGCCCCCATGGTCACCTCCTTCGCCGATGGTTCCAAGATCTCCTTCGAACAGGCGCTGGTCGCCAATGCCACGGGCATGAGAGTCGGTCAACGCGGCATGTATGGCCCTACCGTGCACAACGGCGAGCATATCAACGACGCCGGCGACTGGTACCCGCTCGACCTCACTCAGCACCCCACGGGCATCGTGGATTACGTTGTCGGAGCCAGTCCGGCACCCGGCGTGTTCGTACTCGGCACTCACGACGATCCTGCGCAGCAGCATCTGCTGGAACTCTACAAGCTGGGTACCGGACCTCTGTATGCCTTCTACACCCCCTACCATCTGTGTCATTTCGAGGTTCACAACACGATAGCCCGCGCCGTGCTGTTCAACGATGCCGCCATCACACCGACCTTCGGCCCCTGTGTGGATGTGATCGCCACGGCCAAACGGGATCTGAAAGCCGGCGAGACCATCGACGGAATCGGGCATTACATGACCTACGGCCAGTGCGAGAATGCCGACGTCGTTCACGACGACAGACTGTTGCCGATAGGTCTGGCCGAAGGTGCCGTGCTGCTGCGTGACATACCCCAAGATACATGCCTGACCCTGGCTGATGTTCGACTTCCCGAAGGTCGACTGGTGGACAGGCTGCGGGACGAACAGAACGAACGATTCTTCAATAAACAGGCATAGATCAACGTGAAAGCAGTCATTCTTGCCGGTGGACTGGGTACTCGCATCAGCGAGGAAACCAATATCCGCCCCAAACCCATGGTGGAAATCGGTGGCATGCCGATCCTGTGGCACATCATGAAAACCTATTCCCACTTCGGCATTCACGAGTTCGTGGTGCTGTGCGGTTACAAGGGCCACATGATCAAGGACTTCTTCGCCAACTACGCCATGCGATCGTCGTCCGTTGAAATAGATCTGAACGACGGATCAATGAAGCTGCTCGATCCGGTCAGAGAACCCTGGAAAATCACGCTGGTCGATACCGGTGAATCCACGATGACAGGAGGTCGCATCAAGCGAGCCAGGCCTTACATCGGCGACGACACATTCATGCTGACTTACGGCGATGGTGTCAGCAACGTCAATATCGATGCCCTGCTTGCCGCGCACAAGAAGGATGATTCGCTGGTGACCCTCACGGCCGTACAACCACCGGGTCGATTCGGTGCACTGGCCCTGGGTGAGTCTCAGACCAAGGTCAGTCAGTTTCTGGAAAAGCCGGAAGGCGATGGCGCATGGATCAACGGTGGCTATTTCGCCGTGGAACCGGAGGCCATCGATTTCATCGATGGCGACGAGATTTCCTGGGAACAGGCACCACTGAGCCGAATTGCCCATCAGGGCAAACTCAGCGCCTACAAGCACAACGGTTTCTGGCAACCAATGGATACGCTGCGCGACAAGCAGTATCTCGAATCACTGTGGCATGACAAGGCCGCTCCCTGGAAGGTCTGGTAGCTCATGCAGTTCACAGCAACAGAACTTGAAGGTGCAATGATCGTTGATCTGCAGCGGCTCGAGGATGAACGCGGCTTCTTTGCCCGATCATTCTGCCGCCGCGAGTTCGAACAACTGGGAATGAACAGCGACGTGGTGCAGGCCAATGTGTCGTACAACGTGAACAAGGGCACCCTGCGCGGCATGCATTATCAGGTTGCACCAGCGCCGGAAACGAAGCTGGTTCGATGCACACGCGGATCCATCGTCGATGTGATTGTCGACATGCGTGAGTCATCGCCCACCTATCGACAGCATATCCAGGTGGAACTGACTGCACAGAACCATCGTGCCCTGTTCGTACCTGCAAACTTTGCCCATGGTTTTCAGACACTGGAAGACGATTCCGAAGTCATGTATCTGGTGTCGGGCTTCTACACCCCCGAGTGTGAACGCGGTCTGCGCTTCAACGACCCGGCGCTGAATATCCAGTGGCCGGTGCCGGTCGAGCACATGTCCGACAAGGACAGACAATGGCCGCTGTTGTGAGATTGCGATCATGAACGATAACTTCTGGAAGGGACGACGCGTCCTGCTCACCGGGCACACCGGTTTCAAGGGAAGCTGGCTGGCACTCTGGCTGTCGTCTCTGGGAGCCAGGGTCTCCGGCTACGCACTGGCTCCGGACACCGACCCCAACCTGTTTCAGCTGGCACGCATCGACGAACTGCTGGATTCAACCATCGGCGATATCCGTGATCGAGAACGGCTCGACCAGGCAATGCAGGACGCCGGGCCCGAGATCGTGCTGCACCTGGCAGCTCAGCCTCTGGTCAGGGAATCGTTCAGGGATCCGGTAACCACCTTCGATACCAATGTCATGGGCACGATCAATGTGCTTGAATCGGTGCGTCGCTGCGAAACGGTGAAGGCGGTGCTGGTCATCACCACCGACAAGTGCTATCTCAATCGGGAATGGGATTGGGGCTATCGAGAGAACGAGCCTCTCGGCGGCCATGACCCCTACAGTGCCAGCAAGGCCTGCACCGAACTGGTCGCGCAATCCTGGCGTCTGTCATTCATGGGCCAGGGTGGTGAAGACAAGCGGCGTTGCGCCCTGGCGACCGCCCGCGCCGGAAACGTCATCGGTGGTGGCGACTGGGCGAAGGACCGACTGGTACCCGATCTGCTGAACTCCATCGCCGCGAACGAGGATCTCGTGCTGCGCAATCCGGAGGCCATCCGACCCTGGCAGCATGTACTGGAACCATTGGCAGGGTATCTACAGCTCGCCGAAAAACTTCATGAGGAAGGTGACTTGTGGGCTCAGGCGTGGAACTTCGGTCCTCACGATGCGGATGCTCGCAGTGTGTCGTGGATCGTCGAACAGCTGATCGAGGAATGCAAAAGCTCGACACGATGGCGACGCGAATCTGCGGCCCAGCCTCATGAGGCTCAGCACCTCAAGCTGGATTGCTCGAAGGCGCGGCAGCAACTGGGCTGGAACCCTGCCTGGGGTCTGGAACACTGCCTGAAGGAGATCGCAGCATGGCACTCGGCCTGGACTGAGGGTGAAGACATGCAGCAATTCTCCCTGCAGACCATCGAGCGTCACCGGCAGGCCAGTCGCTCTGTAAGCAGGTAGCCGAACCGGCAGCCGGTTTACCGGCATTGCCAGTTTGTCCGGAATCGCAGCAAGGACGCTGCAGCGACCGGGCCATCACGAGTTGTTGCGTGGTGCTCCTCGCCCACGCAACTGCCACAACCGTCCATCAATGGCAGAGAGCCCGACGCCGATCAGTACCATTCCCAGAAAGTGCTGCGCTTCAAGGCGCTCGTGAAGAAAGCTGTAGCCCAGAAAGATGGCCGAAACGGGAATCAGAAAGGTGACCAACAGCAGATTCGATGCACCGGCCGAAGCCAGAATGCGGAAATACAGGATATAGGCCAGCGCCGTGGAAAACACGGCCAGAGCGATCAGTGCCAGCCAGACATCGATAGCCGGCATTGGCAGAGACAACGGTTTGTCCACATACAGCACCAGCGGCAACAACAACAGTGTCGACAGACTGACCTGACCCGCTGCCGCCATAACGGGGCTTATACCCATGACTTTCAGGCGGCGCCCGAACACACTTGCCAGCCCATAGGACACCGCAGCGCCGATTATTGCAAGCTGCGCCAGCGTATCCACGCCCAGTCCCTGCAGGGCTGGCGGCCCTATCATGACAACGGTGCCGGCAAAGCCGAAGAAAACACCCAGCAGTTTCAGGCGTGTGAAACGCTCATCGCTGAGCAGCAAGCCTGCCAGAACAACACCAAACAGCGGTGTGGTCGCATTGAGGATGGAGGCAAGGCCTGATTCGATATGCGTCTGCCCCCAAACGATCAGACTGAAAGGAATGACGTTGTTGAGTACCCCCATGACGAGTAGAGCTCCCCACGCCAGAGCGGATGTGGGAAGCGGTATGCGCATGAGCCACACGATACTCCACAGGACTGCAGCGGCGAGAGCAACCCTGATCAGCACGATGGTCAGAGGCGGCAATGCCGTGACGGCAACACTGACGAAAAAGAAGGATCCGCCCCACAGGATCGACAAGGCAATCAGCATCATCCAGATGCCCATGCTCATGATCGAGGTAATTTCGGTGCCGTTTGATGTCGTCATGGTAATGCTTTTGCTGCCCAGTGGCGATACCATGCAGCAAACACGCATCGACGTCTTCCTTTTTTGTGTTCTCGGTGTCTGTAGCAATTACAGCAAACCGATCCATCACCCTCAGACAATATAATCGCTTGGATACATCCGAATCATCTTCCGAGACACACGATCAAGCCATGCGCCTGAGCGACATTGCTGGAACACTGAAGGAATTGGCCCAGGAAAACGACTCGGTATCCATCGGTCGAGTGCTGGAGAAGCTGGGAAATCGAGGCTACGCGCCCTTTCTCATCGTCCCTGCGGCACTGGAGATCAGCCCGATCGGAGGCTTGCCCGGAATACCGACCTTTCTGGCTTTCATCATCGTGCTGGTTGCCGGGCAGATGTTTCTCGGGCGCACCCATCTCTGGCTACCCGAACTGCTTCGCAAACGCTCACTGGGCAGCAGCAAGCTGACTGGCACTCTGAAGAAGATTGACCCTGCGATCGACAAGATGGACCAATGGTTCTCACATGAGCGACTCTCATCACTGACCCAGTCACCGGTGACCAACCTTGCCGCGCTCGCCTGCATTCTGCTTGCGATGACGGTTCCACCTCTGGAATTCATTCCCTTCGCCAGTACCGCACCGATGGCAGCCATCGCTCTGATCGGCATCGCATTGCTGGTACACGATGGCTGGTTGATGCTGGCTGCCCTGACCGCCTCCACCCTGTCGTTCACAACCGTTGGCTTTCTGTTGAACTGAAAACCAACGGTTGCGGTTGGATCGCTTGTTACGGGTTGACGTTCTAACGACCTCAGTCCAGCGATGCGAGCAATCGATCAACCAGATCAGCGAGTGCTTTCGAGGAAGTCTCGTTGACAATCCCTCCCTTGTCGTCGAACGCCTTGTAGGCACCCGGCAAGGTTGCGAACCCGGAAACCACCTCGAAACTCAATTCAGCCAGAAAATCACGCAGGCGAGGAATGACTCGTAAGCCACCCAGACCGCCGGGAGACGCCGCTGCAATGGCCACCCGCTTGCCTCTGAACGCCGCACAGGAAGCTTCATCACCCTCGGGACGCGATGCCCAGCTCATGACATTGACCAGCAGTGGTGGCACGCAGCCGTTATATTCCGGAGAGACGATGATCAATGCATCATGCGAGGCGCATTGAGCCTTGAACGCTTTCATCGTGGCAGGCAGTCCTTCCTTCTCCTCGATATCACCGTCATAGACCGGTGCCTGATAGTCGGCAAGATCAAGCAACGTCACCTCTGCGCCCGAGGCCCTGGCATGCTCGGCAGCAGCTGCTGCCAGTCGCTTGTTGACTGAGTCCTTGCGGGAACTACCGGCGAATACCAGAATCTTCTTCATGCTTGTACCTGCTTTCCTGACAGTTTGAATCCATCAATTGTAGACCAGTCGGCCAGAGGAGAATTCCCACCAACCGCGAGTTAGTGGGAACCATGATCAGCCGGGTTCCGATCAGAACAGATAAGCGGCACCAACCGCAATACCATCACCCAGATCATCTTCACGATCGTAGTATGCGCCCTCAACAAATGTATAAAGCGCTGGCGTGATTTCATAGGTAGTGCCTACGACAAGCTCGTTGAATGTCTCGTCACTACCGTCTACCGCACCACCTGCCAGGTTGCTGAACTGGGTATCACCGACATCAACGAACTGGTAGGTACCGTAGATATCACCTCGCCCATAATCGTACCGTGCACCCAAGGCATAGCGACTTTCATCAGCAACGAAATCGTCGTCACCTGAATTGTATTGTTCCACCTTGACGGCCAGACGCAGATCATTGTTCACGGAGTATTGAACACTGATACCAAACTGGTCGCCTGCATCGTAGCTACCCGCGACATTACCGTCGACATCCAGATTCTGGCGACCAGTGACATCACCATCGTAGTTATCCAGTGAATCGTAGACGAAGGCTACGCGCACAGGACCAGTCGTGTATTCTGCGCCGCCGAAGAATGCCGCCTTGTCCGAGTCCGAGATGTTCTCGGCCTCTGAGCTGCCCTTGAATTGAAAACCAGCAGCGAAACGAAAGCCGTTGAATTCAGGGCTGATGTACTGCAACTTGTCCCCCTCTCTGTCGGTCGATGTATCCCCGCTTGTTGTCAGACCGCTGATTCCCTGAATGGCACTGTTGGAATCAGAGACATCGAAGAACTCATTGTTACTGACAGGATCCTGAACCCAGTCATCGATCAGCGCATCCCAGGAACCCACTCGCCCATCACCGAAGTTGCCTTTGAGTCCGAAGTACGCCTGATCACCGGTATCCAGACCGTTTCCGGTCTTGATCTCATCCGCATCGGATTCGAATTCGAACTTGAAATACGCTGTCAGATCGTCTGCGACCGCATGCTCTCCCTTGAAACCGATGGTTGAACCGTTGTCTCCGAATTCATTGCTCGAATCGATATCCCCACTACCATCATCTTGCTGAAGGCTCCAGAACGCGAACTGCAGATTGCCGTACACATCGAAACTAGTGCCATCCTTGTTGAAGATTTCCGCGGAGTAGGCACTGGAAGTGAGGCCCAGGGCACCGACTACGGCGGTCGCCACTAAAGATTTTTTCATTGTCAGATCTCCCATTACATCATCTGGCAGCGAGGTACGCTGTCTTCTACTAGCCGAGCCAACAGGCATCACAGGCTACGAAGCAATGATGAGTGCACCTCATTTCGGCAGGCTTGCTGAGTTCTTACCGATTGTTAAAGTGCAGGTTACTGCGCATGGCGCTGAATGATGTATTCAGTCAGCCCTTGCGAGATCCCCACCGGAAAACCTTCTTGACCCAGCCGACGACCTTGCGAGTCCAGCGTTTGACGAAACCTTCCCTTGCCTCGGCCGGCACCACCATGTCGTTGTCTTCGACAACCGCTTCCTCTTCTGCCTCCGACACCAGCACGATAGCCTGTTCGTCGCTGGCGGGCACCAGCTCTCCGGAGGACGACACGCCATCTGATGCTTTCTGCTCGCTGATAATCGGATCTCGGGGAGTCGATGATTCCGAATCAGCCGGTACTTCCTGTACTTCCTGTACTTCCTGTACTTCCTGTACTTCCTGTACTTCCTGTACTTCCTGTACTTCCTGTACTGCTGCTACTTCTGGTACTTCTGGTACTTCGGACGCTACGAGTACTTCCGATACCTCGGGCACTTCAGGCACTTCAGGCACTTCAGGCACTTCAGGCACTTCAGGCACTTCAGGCACTTCAGGCACTTCAGGCACTTCAGGCAC
>CANLNQ010000036.1 GCA_947492525.1 uncultured Granulosicoccus sp. | reverse complement strand
CGACCTGAATGGTCACCGGTGAACCGTCAATAGCCTCACCATCGGGCTCGACCGCCACATACAGTTGCTGCGCACCCTCGGTCTGCGGCATGCAAGTCAGGGTTGCCTGATTTGCCGAACGGTTGCTGATCTGGCAGTTACCCGTACCGGACAGAGACGCCGCTAACGTCAGTGGGAGATTGTTGCCGCGGATTGCAAAAGCTACCGACTCGCCGACTGTCGCTGTAGTTGGCGTCACGCTGGATATCTGCGGTGCTATCTCGGGCTCGGGGGCGACCTGAATGGTCACCGGTGAACCGTCAATAGCCTCACCATCGGGCTCGACCGCCACATACAGTTGCTGCGCGCCCTCGGTCTGCGGCATGCAAGTCAGGGTTGCCTGGTTCGCCGAGCGGTTGCTGATCTGGCAAAGATCTGTACCAGATAGAGACGCCGCCAAAGTCAGCGGTAGATTGCTGCCAAGAATTCTAAATACCACCGATTCGCCCACTGTTGCAGTGGTCGGTCTCACGTTGGAAACAACGGGTAATATAATAGGCCCACCTAATCTCTCCTCGCTATATAGCAAATCAACACTATTTCGATTAAAGATGTTTCTGTGAGGGTTCTCCAACAGGATGATTAAATCAAAGCCTGTTGACTCAGCAGGCAACTTACACGTTGCCGAGATGTAAGTTGACGAAGTACCTTCATTCAACTCACAACGGTTGGTTCTCTCAACTGGCAATGGCGCTGCTTCGACGTAGTAATTTGCTATCGCATTGTTCGACACCTCTGCTTGCAGTTCGATTTCGATTCCGTCTGCACCTCTAGAAACCACCTCCCACTCATAACTATCTAGTAAGGGCAGTTTAATGTCGAAATCGCCGCGCTCTAAAAAATCTCCCCCGGGCAGGTAGCCAGACCTCCCTACTTCATAAATTGCGAACGTCTGCGGCATTTCAGCAATATAACAATCATATGATCTTTCATTAGCCGAGTAATCCAAGAGTAGGCAGTTCAGTGCATCGTCCTTGCCTGCAATCACAAGCTCACTGTCCAAACCTGTTCCGGAAAGTACCAAAGTCGTACGCTGCCCAGCGTAGATAACACTGGGACTTATGCCCGTTATCATAGGCTCTACCGGCACGTTGGCTGGTGGATTAACTTGAATATCAACTATCGAACCCGGTATAGGTAACCCCAAGTCGCCATTTGTCAGTACCAAGGTTCTGACCCCTGCATTCTGGGGGGTGCACGTCGCTATCACAGCTTCACTATTAATAACCTCAATCTGACAATCACTTGCGCTTGCTAAAGAAATAAAAGTATTGGAATGAAAGTTTTGGCCGATGAACGTGAACCGTTCTTGCTCTCCCTCTATAGCGACCAATGGGCTAACCGACGTAACAATTGGTTCTGGCTCGAACACGGACTCTGGTTCTGGTTCTGGTTCTGGTTCTGGTTCTGGTTCTGGTTCTGGTTCTGGTTCTGGTTCTGGTTCTGGTTCTGGCTCTGGCTCTGGCTCATTCACCTGTATATCAACTATCGAGCCGGGTATAGGAAGCCCCGAGTTACCATTAGTCAGTACCAAAGTCCTGACCCCTGCAACCTGAGGGGTGCAGGTTACCCTCACACTTTCACTATTCTGAAAAACTAACTGACAATCGTTTGCACTCGCTAGTGAAACTCCGATGTTGGAATGGAAGAATTCACCTGTAAACGTGAACTCTTCTTGTTCCCCAGCAATTGTTGACAACGGGGTAACCGATGTTACGGCTGGCTCAGGCTGATCAATTTCTGCTTCTTTCACCAGTATCACCCATGGTGTTCCCTGTACAGGAGCGCCGTCAGGGCTGTCAGCAATATACAAATATTGTTGACCCGCTACTTGTGGGATACATGTAAACAAAACAAGTTTTGAACTTCGAGAGACCACATCGCACCGACTAGCCTCAGTACCCTCTAGGCTCAGTGAAGTAGTCTCCGGGAGATTTTCACCTTCAATTCTAAATGTAACCGGCTCATTCAAAGTAGCTGTCAATGGCATCACATCGAAAACCGTAGAGGTCAACCCCAGATCGTCAGAGTCATCGAAATTCTCAGAATCAATAATTTCGAATGTTACTATCTCCGATTTTATAAGCTGATCCTCCTGAAAGAGACCTACTTCTAAAGCGTATTGGCCTGCTGTACCAAACCGCGTTGCCATAGACCAATAATTTCGAAAATAGACAGATCTTTCCATATCTATAAACTCGCCACTAGCTCCTATTCTGTACTTAACATCTGCAAACTCAAGTGGAGTCTTGGCTTGTACAAACACAATTTCTCCCGCAACCGTTGTCGGAGCAACGCTTACGCTGAGATCCGGAACTTTAGTTTCGATGTGATAGGTCAATGAAGCACTTTTCCCACTCAATTGCCACTTCAGAGGCGCTCCGTCGGCGTCAATAAGATTCCAGGTTGCTGAATGCGTACCTTCAACTGCCGAACCGACTGAAATTTCCAAACTGACTTCATGATAGTCACCACTTGAGATCAATGCAGGAATCTCAACATCCTTCAAATGACTCAAACCGGAACTTGACTTGCTCTCATCATACTCGAGCCTGATATTTTTCAGGTCACTATATGGATTATAGAGTCCCCATGTTTTTACGACAGTTTCACCCGGTAGCAACACAGCACCATCTTTTGGGCTTTCCATCCTGCTGACATATCCGATAACACCCTCAGCTGCCGGTTGGACATACACATAAGCTGTGGAGCTAGTGGCGGAATCACTCTGCTCATCACGAACTGTAACAGTGTATGGATAAGCAACATCTTCATAGCCGAACACAACTGGTGCCTTGAACTTACCGCTGCCATCAAGCTGCTGAAACTCCGACGCTAAAGTGTAAGACAGGGAAAAACGGCCAATCCCACCCGAAACGTCGGCTCCCAATAGAAACTCCTGCCCAGAACCAACATACAAGCTGTTAGTACGCACTTGTAACGGAAGTCCATCGTTCGCTAGCAACGACTCCGCATTGAAAGTACCTTTACCTAGGACACTACCGTCATTAGAAAGAACCGCCAATTCGATTACAGTAGATTCAGTAGCATCTGAAATAGTTACGCTTGAATCCCTTACTTCTGCAACGGATGCTCCATCTGCGCTCAAAACACGCCATCGGTATACGGGGTCGTCATCGCCAGCACCACCGGTTAACTGAGTTGTCAACCGCGCAATAAGTTCGAATGTGTTTACCTCGCTGTCGTAGCGCCCACCTTCAAGCTTTACATCGTACAAAGGAAACTCTCTGACAGAATCTTCAAAGCCAGCATCAGAAATCGCTTCAAATACCCCTACTCCTTCGGAGTAGGCACTGATGGCTCCACCGACCATGCTGTGATTGAACGCGATACCTATCAGCAATTGTCGTGTTTCAATACTGTCTACCGGACTGGTGACATGACAGGAAAGCTGGGTTTTACCAGCACCCAGAATAAAGCTCGATTCTTCCTGCAACGGGTAATACTTTACATCGATGTCGATGTTATGCAAAAGCACCGCATTTTGTATTGTCACCGACCGCTGATGCCCGCTCATGTTCCTGAAAATACCGCATACTTTGAAATCGGGATTCGAAAAATCTCGCTCTTTTACACTCACTGATGTCACGCCAAAGGTCACCAGATTTTCCTGATAGTCGCCATTGGAGCTCAATGCAACTATGACTGCGCTGTAGTAGTCGCTATTTAGCAAAGCGTCCCTATGCTTGTTGAAACTCCTTCTTATTTCGAGCATCACATCTTCTATATATGCCTCTGCAGTAATCATTTCACCTGAGGAATTTTCTACTCGAAAGGAGAACGCGTTATTTGCAGACTGACTTTGAAGAATGGCAGCATCTGAGGCAAGTTGACGACCTACGGTCTTCAAAGTCGCCCAAAGCGACTCCTTTATATCATCGTCATAATGACCTCCAACCTGAATATAGTTCTCAAAAACACCATCATGTTCAGCGAAAAAACCAAACCTCACTTGCCCCTCGATGTATTCATAAGCGGTTTCAGTTAGCAGCAGACCTAGCTCAGCGTCGACCAGATCGACAGTGGCCTTGACCTCAATAGCCAAGCTTCCTAATTTTTCAGCACCTCTCAAGACCAAGCCGCTTACACAATTTGTGAGATCGAGACTCGCTTCAATTGTACTTGCTAACGCTGGCCTGCCACTTACGAGAGTTACTTTTGTTGTACCACGGCCAAAGGAGTCACCACACTCCCTTAGAATTTCGACCGTATCTCTGATAAATATTCCCGTTTGCTGCGCGTAGGAGCTGGGAAGCAAAAGATATTTATTTGAGGCCTCTTCCATAAAAACCTGAAGGGCACTCATCCCCAACTCGTCAATACATTTATCTGTAATGTCGAATATTTTTTCCTTATTAATGGAAGCACCACCAGCAGCACTGACCAGGTTCTTAACGTTTGGTGTGGCACATGCAACCAGTATGTCAACCGCCATCTGTTGCTCTGTCGTCTCATACAAGCCGTTGCCGATGAAGTACCATTTTGCAGCGGCAGACCCAAGCTCTTCAACTACATTGAAATAAACATCATTTAGAAGCTGCTTCTTCGTATCGCTCAGATCCTCTAGAAGTTCATCATCGTAAACGGTATCACCACCAAAGCTATCTGCCAGTGCAGCCAGTTTTTTGAGATCGTAGATTATTGACCTCGCAGTTTCCAGAACCACCATACTCTTAGATAGAACTGCAGTTCGCGCCAGGCGTTCGTCTTCTACTACTCTGGCAGTCGCATTAAACGCCATGGTATTTCCCAGACGTTCAGTGGATATGTATGTTTGGTAGATATATGAATTCAGGCGTGCGTTAACGCTCATTGGATGTGTAGAGAAATAGTCATCATCCAGCCCGTACTTGCTCGGGTATCTAACGCTTGGACTTTGGTCCAGATACTTGCCTAGTCTGCTACGAGTCAAATCAGCATAGTTTCTGCCGAACATTAATTCTTGCGCTTGTTGCCGCGAAAGAACTTCGGGTGACACGCTGTATTTATAAAGATACTCTCGATACTCACGAGTGCTCAATTCAAGTCTGTCGAGGTGCACCCTTTCCACAGTCTTATAAAGCGCACCGAATGCCTGACCATCAACTTCGTTTGATGTAGCTGGCTCAGATTTTCGCCGACCACTGTCGTCAGCAATCTGTATACCGTTCAATGCATTTCCGTCGTCGTCAACAACTACAAGCAACTGTACGATTCGATCGCTGTCGGTAAATGACCTCACATCCAAGTAAGGTCCGGCGAGCGTCGTCTGCAACTCAACATCTCTGTGATAAAATGTAATAAGATCACCATGTCGATATGCAAAACCACCGTCATCGCCGGTCAGGCCTGATAACCCGGATGTCGTTTCAAAGCCCAGTCCGGAAATATTCCCAATGGTTCCGGACAATAATTCTTCATCAGGGTTTCCATCCTCCGCTGCAACAGCCGAATCAGGTACTGCTACATCCTCAAACCTATTACCGGAGGTGTGATTGATAACAATATACTGGCCCGGAGCAACATCGCATGAATAAACACCTGCACACACTTCTTCATAAGTATCGGCTCTCAAAACCTGATACCAACCACTATCTTCCAAAGAGATCGTATTACCAGAGACCGTCGGCGGCTCCTCATACACTCTCTCAGAATTTACCTGGATATTCGTATACCTTTCGCCTGTAGAATGGTTGATGACGTTGTATGTGCCGATGCCAACTTCACAAGAATTCCCTCCGGTACAAACCTCCTCGAAGGTATCCACCTGTTGAACTTGATACCAACCGTCATCTGGCCAAGAAATGACATTCCCAGTTACCGTCAGCATGGCCTTGACCGACAGTGGTACAAAGATAATTAGCAGGGCGACAAAATATTTATTCACAAATAGATCCTTTAATTGCAACACATATTTCAATATATTCTAAGGTGTGGCTGATCAATACACTGCCTATCTATCAACCGACCATGAATATCGTAGGTAATTTCTAATTACGCTTATACCGCTGCACTGCAAATTCGTATATGCACAATTCTTGCATGAAAGTGCTTTATAAAACATACTCCTACTTACTAGCACGGATGTAGAAGATTTATTATTGAGTAACAAGGTTCGCAATCAGGCAAGGCAAGACAAGGAAATACATTCCGCTTCAGCAACATCGATATTTCTACATTACATCGTGTAAACTTTGGTTCACATGGATGAGAAAACAAATCTGGGTGTTTACATAAGGAAGCGTTATGAGGAGCTGGGGCTCACCTCCCTCGGCGAGGTTGCTTCAAACATCGGCGTTTCCAGGCGAGCTCTCTATAACTGGATAGAAAGCGGCAGTGAAATAAAAATCAGCAATTTGCTGAAACTAGCCAGAGTATTGAAAGTTCACCCTGTGGAACTGTTGCGCATAGTGTCAAGGGAATTCATTGCGTACCCTGTTCATAGCAAACCGGCCAAACGCTTCGATGATGCAGGCTTCATCGGGGAAACAATTCCTGACGGCAGCATAGTAGGCTCGGGTGCACGCTTCCGAAAAAGCTGGACCATCAGAAATATTGGTACCACGACCTGGGAAGAGCGAAAACTCGTTTGTCAGGATAGAGCTGAGGAACTGTACATAAAGCAAGGTGACGACTATATTCCGTTCAATACCTGCCAACTCAGGCCCGACTCGACGCAACTATCAATACCACTTACTCCCCCCGGAGAAACGGTCGAGTTGGCTGTGGATTTTGAGGCACCAATATTGCCCGGTCGAGCCATTTCCATCTGGAAGATGGTCGATAGAGAAGGCTCTTTGTGCTATCCCCAGAAACCCGGATATTGGTGTGAAGTCGTCGTCAGCGGGTTCTACTGACGCTGCGCAGCTAAAGTGCCGGCGTCAAGACTGCGTATCGCCACTCGTCCGTTGTCTGCGTACTGTGCAAGATAGACCCGCTGCCGAGCCACCTATCTGCAGTTGAGTGCCTGCACGCCGAATCGCTTTTAGTGTATTCAAACCTCAAACCAGCCTGTTTGAATACTCGTCGACTGCCCTGCCTTCAATGCGTCAACGCATAAATCAGATAATTGATGCCCACACGATAGGCGTATGAGGTCATCGCCACCGGGTACGCTGCATCGTCGGCGTGCTCCCAGGCATCACCGGTATCCATATTGAAATTGATCGCCACGATCAAGCGCCCTTCGTCATCGTAGATACCTCGCCAGCGAGGTGGTCCATAGGGCATCCGCACTTGTATTCCATCGCCCGATGAATACAGATGGCGGCGGCCGGGTATCTGGGTGCGTCCGCTGAGCGAATAGTGAATACTCAGCAGAACATCATCATCGAGCTCCACGATCGGACGACCCGGCAAGGCATCCTGCATTGCCGAGGCGAACACCTGCCAGTCATCCGGCCCGTGAAAATCATCCACCACCAGAAAACCCCCGCGTTGCAGATACTCCCCAAGACGCGCTCTTTCCAGGGCAGACAACTGCCAGCGGCCCGGTTGCTGGGCAAACAGCCAGGGGTGTTCGAACACGGCATCATCCAGCAAGGACACATGAACGCTGTCGGGGGCCACATCCATGGCCGTGTAGCGCGCCACACCGCCAAGAAAATGAAATTCGGCCTCTGGCCAGTCGATTCTCCACCATGCCCTGCCCGGCCCCCATCCCGATTGCGGGCCATGCTCATAGACCAGTCTGGCCATATGCACTTCATGGGTCGGCGTGCCGGGCCGATTATCGGGCAAGGAGGACATCTCTGCCGTGATTCCCTGAGCGCTGGCTCTACCGAGCGCCAGAATCAGAAGACAGACGCAAAATACAAGTGCGGGCAGAACAGTAAGGAAGAATCGCGATCGCGGAGCGTACATCACCTTGGCTCAAGAACCGTCGGCACTCATGGCATCGTCACCGAAGAGCTGCTAGCCGAGTTTGCTGGCAGGCCCCTCATCAGCGTTGAACCTGCGTATCCAGAATCCTCACCACCATGCGCTCGGATTGCGGCCGTGTCAGAGCGCGACGGGTATCCACCACGCGGCTCTGGCCGGCGGGAATGGCCTGCCGAACATTCAACACCTGCTCCGGCGTCCCGCGTCCTGCACTGATACCCAGACGCACGCCGGCAATGTTGCGCGATGTCTGATTGATCAACTCGACGGCAAAGGTGCCACGGCTGGTCAGCCCCTGGCGCACCAACAGGCGTGTGGCCTGCGACTCTTGCGCTGCGGGTGGTTCCAGTTTCATCAGCGCTGCTCGGGCCTTGTCGCCATCAGCGCCCTGCGCCTGGGCTGCCATGGCGTAATAGCGTTTGGCCACGGATTCCTTGCCGGCGCGTTCGGCGTACTGGCCCAGACTCAGCTGGGCTGCCGAGGTGGGCAGCAGCTTCATACTGTTGGCATAGTCCGCCTGCGCGGCACGCGCATTGTTCTGCATTTCGTTGATGCGGCCTCGCTGCAGATAGTAGTAGTAGAACTCGTCATTGAGTGAGATGGCCTTGTCGAAGGATGCCTTGGCCGTGCCGAGATTATTCTGCGACAGGGCAATATCGCCAGCCAGGGAATGAAAATGCGCTTCACGCGGTTCGATGCGAATGGCTGCCCGCAACAGCTTGGCAGCGCTGGCGGTATCCTTTTCCTGAAACGCCAGCTGCGCCTTGTCGAAGGCTTCATACGCCTTGCGCGAGCGCATCAACGGGGCGATGGCGGCCTGGTATTCCCGCGCCTTCAGCTCGCCGCCGGCACCCAGCGCCCGCGCGGTTTCGATATTCTGGCTCACCCGCTTTTCCGATGGCGGATGACTGGCAAAGAGTTTCGAGAGCGCATCGCTGGATCGCCCTTCCGAGAGTTTGACAAAGGTGCGTTGCAGTTCGACAGCGCCCTGCGGGTCATACCCCGCCCTGTCCATATACGTCATGCCGTAGCGGTCTGCTTCCAGCTCCGCGCCTTGGCCGTACTGGCTGTTGATGAGCTGCGCACCCACGCTGGAGAGCAATTGCGCCTGCTGACCATAGCCCTCTCGCCCGCCCAGAACAGTCGCTGTCAGCACACCCAGCTGCAAGCCGATACCACGAGTCTGACCCTTGGCGCCGTGCTTGGCCGCTGCGTGCACGATCTCGTGGCCCAGCACGGCAGCCAGTTCCGATTCGTTCTTCAGCTGTACCAGAAGGCCGCGGTTGATGCTGATCTTGCCACCGGGCAAGGCCCAGGCATTGGCCGAGGAATCGTTGATGACATGAAATTCATAGGGCAGCCGGCGATCGCTCTGTGCCGCCAGGCGCTTGCCGACCGCTTGCACATAGGCTTCAACGCCCGGGTCCACCACGTAATCGCCCCCCTGTGCCTGACGCAGCGGCAGATACTGCTGCGCCCCGATCTGCAACTCCCAATCTTCAGAGACCAGCAGGAAATCCTTCTTGCCGGTCACCGGGTTCTGCACACAGGAAGCCAGCAGCAACACGCTGGCCAGACCCAGCAGGCCAGCCAGACGTACTCGACGTAGATCGGCAAGCCTTGCGCCGATAGGCTTGAGCAGGTCTCTCATGAAGTGCGTCATATCACCGATGCTCCCGTGTTTTCATGAATAGCGAACAGATCGCGCTGTGCACCGCCGGACTCTGACGAACCCGGCGTCACCGCCGATGAACCTCAGTGCTGATGGCCACCCACACCGTGGGCATGACCATGCGCCCGCTCCTCGGCTGTGGCTTCACGAATCGACACGATCTCGATATCGAAGGTCAGATCGACACCGGCCAGCGGATGGTTCATGTCCAGATCGATATTGAACTTGCCCACCTTGGTAATGGTGGCCGGTGAAGGTCCCTGTTCACCCCGTAATGTGATTATCTGCCCGACACGGAACGTCTGCTGCTTGCCACCGTCTATCTTCTTTCTGGACAAGCGCTGTTTGCGTTCGGGGTAGCGTCTGCCATAGGCCTTTTCGTGCGGGATGGTGATAGAGAAATCATCGCCAGCCACCTTGCCCACAAAGGCCTCCTGCAATGGCAACAGAACGCCGCGTTCCCCGTACAGACACAGCACAGGATTACCGGCTTTCGAGGATTCCAGCTTTTGCGCCTTGCCATCGTAAAGATCGTAATGAAACGCCACTACCGTACCCGGGCCAGCGGTCGCTGCGGCCTGCTCGGGGGACTGATCGTCGGACATGCTTGTTTTCTCCGAATTCACGACAGGATCACTGTCGATGTGGGTACTGCGCAGGCGACTATCCCGGCAGCACCTTGTAAACTGCTGGCCTCATGATAACCACTACACGCAAGCAACGGGACACACGGCGGCCATCTGTGCACTGGTGCAGTATTTCCGTGTTGCTGGGGTTTGTATTGCTGCTCTCGGCCTGCACCAACAGCAAGCTGATCATCAGCCCGCTCTACAATCGCCTGGATGATCGCATCCGTTCGGAATTCCACAAGCTGGGGGATTTCAACGACGAACAGACCGCGGCCTTTGAAGAGGCACTCTCCACCTTTCATGTCTGGCATCGGCAATCCGAGCTGCCTCGTTACGCATCCCTGCTGAAAGAAATTGCGGGCTCCATCGCTCAACCGGGCGCAACAACGGCCAGTGATGTGAAATCCTGGATGCAAACCGCCGAAGCCTACTCCCTGAAAGCGCGACAGTGCTATCCGGCCAACTTCATGGCCGACACGGTACGCACCCTCAGCGATGAGCAACTCATCCGCATCGAGCGCCGCTTTCACAGCGAACGCCGCAAGAATCGCGAACGCTACGCCTCGCGTACGCCGGAGGAGCGCGTGGAGTTCCGGCTGGAACGGTTGGACAAATGGCTCGGCCGCATCCAGATCGACCTGAACACGCAACAGCGCCGCATGCTGCGCGACAGTCTTGAAAAGCAGATTAGCCTGCGCCAGCAGTACTACACCCTGTCCGATCGCTGGAACCGGCGTCTGTTCAATCTGGCCAGACAACAGGAAATCGAGAACTACGAATCCAGGCTGGAAGACCACATGGATACCTTGTGGTCGCTGCTGGAGAGCAATTACCCGAAACAGTGGCAGGCCAATCGCGATCTGTGGCAGAACACCGTACTGGATCTGGTTGGCAGCCTGAGCCAGGGGCAACGGCGCCAGGCCAGCCAGTGGCTATCCGCCATGGGCAACACGCTGCAGACAATCTCGCAATACACGCCGTCGGTGCAGGCGAGCCGGGATCCCGAGGTGGGCTGTCAGGTCGAGCCAACGGGCGGCAGCGCAGGCTGAGCAGTGCCTCGCCAGCGGCACATTGGCATTGCCTGTGCCGTGCCTCTGAAGTGCCTCTGAAGTGCCTCTGGAAGTGTGCCTCTGAAGCGCATTTGAAGCCGTCTCTGAAGCGCCACTGATGCGCTCCGAAGAGCCTCCGAAACGCATTTGAAGCGCCTATGATGCACCTCCGACTTTCTGGAAGCGGGTGTGCCGCAGCTTCACTGCAGTTCATATGAAAAGCAGTCAAGCGCTGGCAGATAACATCAGAGGCTGCTCGGTAGCCAGATGCTCCCGATGCTCGGCAAAGGCCCTCACGATCGGATCCACTTCGCGCTGCTGACGAATGCGGGCAAACAGGTCGTTGGCCTCCGGATAGCTGCGCTTCAGATAGGCCAGCCACTGCTTGGTGCGGTTGCCGACATGTCGCGGGCTCTGACTGTCCGAGCGTAGAAACTGCGCTTCCACATGATGGGAAACAGCGATCCAGGACATGGGCTGCGCGGTCTCGTCATCCGCCGACGGCGCACTGGCTGGGCTGGACGGCTCGCTGCCCGCCGCGCCAGACTTCAAGACTTGCAGGTCCGCCTGGCGGATACGCTGCGCCAGATCCGGTGCCGACAAGGCACCACGCCCCAGCATCAGGTGCCGGCATCCACTGGCCTGCCGCGCAGCCAGACTATCCTCCACGGTCCAGATCTCACCATTGATATAGGTGTTGTCATCATCGCTGCTTACCACCGCAGCCACTTCACGCCACCAGGCAGGTGGCTTGTAACCGTCGAACTTGGTGCGCGCATGAATGGCCAGCTCGGTCGCACCCGCTTCCCGAATGCCACCCACGATCTCGGCCAGCGCATCGCTGTTGTCATAGCCCAGACGAATCTTGGCCGTCACCGGAATTTCGGCCGGTACGGCATCGCGCACCTGCCTGACGATCATGGCCACCTGATCAGGCTCTCGCAGCAGAATCGAACCGCCCATGCTGTTGTTGACCGTCTTCGCCGGGCAGCCGAAGTTCAGATCCACGCCCGGTGCCCCCATGGCCACCGCGCGTCGGGCGTTGATCGCCAGTACCTCGGGCTGGCTGCCCAGCAGCTGGGTATAGACCGGCACGCCATGCTCGGTACAACCACCCGTTTCCAGCTCCGGGCACAGACGCAGGAATACACGCTCCGGCAACAGCACATTGGTCACCCGCACGAATTCCGTGACGCAGCGCGTATATCCCCCCAGACCGGTCAACAGTCGTCGCATGGGAGCGTCAATGACCCCTTCCATCGGCGCCAGCACGATATTGGCGCTGCCGTGATCAGGCACAGTGCCGTTCGCCTTCACGGATGTGGGCGGCATCGGTTCCGGGCTATCGGATTCGCTTGATGAGGGGGTAACAGGACGGGACACGGTACGCAGGGTTCAACCAGTAACAAAACAGACGCCATCTTAACCGCATCATTGACACGACGTAGTAGCATCCCACGTTGCACACGCCTACACTGCGCACATCATGCAAATCGGTCATACACAAGAACTCACGGTTCTGGAACGCAATCGCAATATCCTGCTGCTCGATGGTGGTGATGGCGTAACGGTTCCCCTGCCCGTCGACGAAGCGGATGCGTCGCTGGAAGCCGGTGACAGCCTCTCTGTCTTCATCTTCGTCGACGCTTCCGGCAAGCCGCTGGCAACCACCCGTCAACCGCTGGTGGAGCGGGATCAGTGCGCTTCCCTGAAGGTGGTGGACATCACCAACGCCGGAGCCTTTCTGGACTGGGGCCTGAGCAAGAACCTGCTGCTGCCCTTCGCCGAACAGCGTCGTCCGCTGGAAATCGGTCGTCATGAAAGCGTGCTGGTCTATCTGGACAAGAGTGGTCGCCTGGCGGCCACCAGCCGTCTGGATCACCATCTGCCGGAGATTGCCGATGACTTCCGGCCCTGGCAGGAAGTTTCCCTGCTGATCTACCAGCGAACGGATCTGGGCCTGAAGGCGGTGGTCGACAACCGGGCCCTGGGTCTGCTGTACAAGGATGAGATCTTTCAGAACATCCGAGTCGGCGAAGAACACAAGGGCTATATCAAGCGCCTGCGCCACGACGGCCGGATCGATCTGTCGTTGCAGCCCTTGAGCAAGGCACTGCAGCCGGAACTCTCCGATGCCATCATCAGCTATCTGCAGGAGAACGATGGTGTCTGCGAACTGAGCGACAAGAGCTCACCCGAAGCCATCCAGGCGCTGTTCAAGGTCAGCAAGAAGAACTTCAAGAAGGCGCTGAGTACCTTGTATCGGGAACGGCGCATCGTGATTCATGCCGAGCATATCGAACTGGCTGATCCGTCCGCCGCGGTAACTTCGCCTTCAACTTCGCCTTCAACTTCGCATTCAACTTCGCCTTCAACTTCGGCTTCAACTTCTGCCCCGACTTCCGCTCCTGCGCCAGCATCCGGTGCAAAGGCAGCCGCACCTCAGGCCAGGGGCAAGCAGCATAGTGGCAATGCCTCGGGCGACAGAAACCCGTGGAAGAACGCCAAGCCGCGCAGTGGCAATAGCAATAGCGGTGGCAGTGGCAGCGGCGGTAGCAGTAGCGGTAGAAAGCCTTCCGGCAAAAAGGATCGTCACTGATGGCCATCCAGTGGTTTCCCGGACATATGCACAAGGCCAGGAAAGACATGGCCAAGGTGCTGCCGGAAGTCGACGTGATTCTGGAGGTGCTCGACGCCCGCATCCCCTGGAGTAGCGAGAATCCCATGCTCGGCGATATCGCCGCCGACAAGCCCCAGCTGCGCGTGCTGACGAAGGCAGATCTGGCAGACCCGGCCTTGACGGCCGAGTGGCTGGCCCTGCTCGGCGGCAATGAAAAGCGCGACGCCATGGCCATTTCCGCCAATGAGCCCGGTGCCGTGCGCGATATCCCGCAGCGGCTCAAGGCGCTGGTACCGGCGCCAAGCTCGCCACGCCTGAAACCCTATGTGGCCATGGTGGTGGGTATTCCCAATGTGGGCAAATCCACGCTGATCAACAAGCTGGCCGGACGTGTCATCGCCAAGACCGGCAACGAGCCGGCCATTACCAAGCAGCAGCAGCTGATCACGCTGAGCGAAAACTGGCGGCTGCGCGACACACCCGGCGTACTCTGGCCCAAGGTGGAGAACGAGGCCAGCGGCTATCGCCTCGCAGCCACCGGCGCGGTGCGTGATACCGCCATGGACAGTGGCGAAGTGGCCGCCTGGCTACTGGACCATCTGTGTGAGCACTATGGTGCACAACTGGAGGCGCGCTACGGCTGTGAATTGCCCTTGACGGACAGTGTGCAGACTCTGGAGGCCATCGGCCGGGTCCGTGGCTGCCTGGGTGGTGGCGGCCTGGTGGATTTCGATCGTGCCGGACGCCTGTTGTTGTCCGAATTTCGTGCCGGCCAGCTGGGTGGCATGACGCTGGAGACACCGGCCATGCGTGAACAGGAACAGGCCGCAACCGAGAAACGACTGGCCGAGATCGAGGCCAAACGCGAACAGCGCAAGCAGAAGAAAACTGCCGAGCGCGATGCCAGACGAGCGCGCAACAAGGCCGCCAAGGGGCGCTGACCGCAGCGTCGACTGCTTCACAAACCAATCCTTGTCTACAATTTTGAAACATCCGCAAGCGCCCTGCTCATGCGCTTTTCCGCCCGTTTCCTGCCAACTGCCACACAAATTCACCTGAATCCCCTGACCTGTCGATCACGATCGAGAGGCACGCCTCGAAAAACGATTGGCTGCGCCGATAGCATCCTCATCAGCCTGAAATTGATTGATTTTTCGATAGCGCTGACAACCTGTCCGTGTTGTCAGAATGGGGGTGGGGATGTACGGCCACAGGGAAAAGAAAGTCGCATTGTCATTGCTGATTGCAGCGCTGCTTGGCGGGTGTTCGTCGCTGCAGCCCGCACCGCAGCCCGATGAGCAGCACGCCGCGGTCAATCGCTGGACGCGCTGCATCGAACGCTACAGTGATCAGTATCGCGGGCCCGTTCTGCTGGCGGGAAAGCGGGCCGATCATCACTGCGAGGGCCACCGGCGTGATGTCATTGCCATGTACCCTCATCACTTGAAGAACCAGATTGAATCGCTACTGTCCGAACGTGCCTACACGATAACGAGCGTACGCGTCGTCAAGACCAGCAGTAGCCGTAACCATCTGGACGCCTTCGAAGGTTCACATCTTGACACCTTGAAGAACCGTCTGAAAGGAGCGCATCGAGCTGATCTGTGACATAGTGAGTCGTTTGATACGTGCACCACTTTTCACACCTCAAGGACCCGATCGACCGATGAAACGAACACTACACGCCGTAGCAACGGCAGCCCTGCTCGCAGGCACCATGCCAGCCATGGCGCAGGACACAGCGCTGGACACCCCTGAATCCAAGGTCAGTTACGCGCTGGGCATGATGATTGGCGAACGCGTCATCAAGCAATACGGCGAGGTGGATTACGATCTGCTGGTTCAGGCCATGAAAGCCCAGGCTGCCGGTGATGCAACCGACCTGAGCATGGAAGAAGCGCAGATGGTTCTGCAGGAGCAGCAACAGGCTGCCGCCGCTGAAGCCGCTGCCGAAGCGCAGCAAGCCGGCGCAAGCTTCCTCGAAGAGAACAAGGCGCGTGAAGGCGTCATGGTCACCGACAGTGGCCTGCAGTACGAAGTGCTGTCAGAAGGCGAAGGCCCCAAGCCCACAGCCGATGACACGGTTAGCGTTCACTACGTTGGCACACTGATGGATGGCACCGAGTTCGACAGCTCCATCGCCCGTGGCGAACCCGCTTCATTCCCTCTCAAGGGCGTGATCCCCGGCTGGACCGAAGGTCTGCAGCTGATGAACGTCGGCAGCAAGTACCGCTTCGTCATTCCTTCCGATCTGGCCTACGGCGAACGTGGTGCCGGTCAGGCAATCGGACCCGGTGAGACACTGGTATTCGAAGTCGAACTGCTTGAAATCAAATCCTGATACCGGTCATGAAAGTCGCCTGAAGCATCGCGCTCAGGCGTCATGACCCGAAACGGCCCGCCTCATTCGCGGGCCGTTTTTCGTTTCAGGCAACGAGACTGTCAGGCCTTGCGATCGTGCCCGGTTCTCGTGCGCTGAGCCGTTTCCCAGTCATCCGGTTCCCAGACAGGCGCATCGCTGGGCATCAGCGACATTCCGCGAATCAGATCCGCGGCCCGCTCGCCCACCATCATGCTCGGCGCATTCAGATTGCCATTGGTGATGGTCGGAAAGATCGATGAATCCACCACCCGCAGCCCGTCCGCCCCGCGCACCCGACACTGCTCGTCGAGTACCGCCATGGGATCGTCATCACTGCCCATCTTGACCGTGCAGGAAGGATGATAGGCACTCTCTACATTGGCCTTGACCCAGCGATCAATCGCTTCATCCGACTCGACATCGAAGCCCGGCTGGATCTCGTTGCCGCGAAAGGGTGACAGCGACGGCTGCTGCAGTATCTCTCGCGTCAGACGAATGGTGTCACGCCAGTCCTGGCGGTCCTGCTCGTGCTGCAGGTAGTTGAAGCGGATACTGGGTGCTTCAAAGGGGTCCTCGGAGCGAATGGCCACACGACCGCGGCTTTGCGGCTTGTTCGGCCCCACGTGTACCTGAAAGCCGTCGCCAGCGAAGGCGGCACGCCCGTCATAGCGCATGGCGCCGGGCAGGAAGTGGTATTGCACATTGGGCGATTTCAGGCCGGCGCGTGTGCGGATGAATCCGCAGGACTCGAAGTGATTCGTGGCCCCCAGGCCCTGACGCGTTGCCAGCCAGCGCGCACCGATAAGCCCCTTGCGCCACAGGGACAATTCCCTGTTCAGCGACACAGGCTGCGTGCATTCATACTGGAAATAGACCTCCAGATGATCCTGCAGATTGGCACCGACCCCGGGCGATTCGATGCGCACACCCACCCCCGCATCCTGAAGTACCTCGGCCGGGCCGATACCCGAGCGCTGCAGAATGCTCGGTGAGCCGATCGATCCTGCCGAGAGAATCACCTCCCCTCGAGTGAAGATCTTCATCTGCCGCCCGGCGGTTCGGTAACGCACACCAATGGCCCGGTGTCCGTCCATGATCAGCTGATCCACGGTGATGCGAGGAATGATCTTCAGATTGGGCCGTCCCTTGATCGGCTCAAGGTAGGCGCGCGAGGAGGAAGCCCGTTGCCCATTGGCCACCGACATGTGTTTCTGCCCGAAGCCTTCCTGCTGATACGCATTGAAGTCCGGCGTGAAAGGATAGCCCGCATCCCGGCCGGCATCGATAAAGGCCTGATACAGCGGGTTGAGGCGCATATCGTTACCGGTATTGACCCCGACCGGCCCATCACCACCACGATAGCGGTTGGGGCCCAGATACCAGCTTTCCATGCGCTTGTAATAAGGCAGGCAGTTGGCATAGTTCCAGCCCGCGGCCCCGGATTCTTCCCATTCATCGATATCGCAGGCATGTCCCCTGACAAAGGCCATGCCATTGATGGAGGACGAACCGCCGATGACCTTGCCACGCGGACAATCCAGACGTCGTCCATCAAGCCCCTCTTCAGGCTCGGATTCATAACCCCAGTTGTATTTGGGCATGTTCATCGGAATGGACAGCGCCGTGGGCATGCGGATGAAGATACTGCCATCACCACCACCGGCTTCCAGCAGGGCCACATTGACCGACGGGTCTTCTGTCAGACGCGCCGCCAGGACGCAACCGGCCGATCCGGCGCCGACGATGATGTAATCGAATTCGTTCATGATCTGACCTGTTGCACGGTGAATGGCAAGTTGCCCGGGGAAGCCTGTGGAGTTCCGGCAGGAATTACTTGGTGCCGAATATCCGATCGCCTGCGTCGCCCAGACCCGGCACGATGTAGCCGTGATCGTTGAGCTTTTCATCCACGGCGGCGGTCACGATGGGCACATCCGGATGCGCTTCGTTGAATGCCCGCACACCTTCGGGGGCCGTGATGAGACAGACAAAGCGCATGTTCTTCGCCCCACCCTGCTTCAGACGGTGAACTGCGGAAATGGCGGAATTGGCCGTGGCCAGCATCGGATCAACCACCACGATTAGGCGATCTTCCATGTGGTTGGGCACCTTGTAGTAGTACTCGACCGCCTGCAGCGTCTCCGGATCGCGGTACAGGCCTACATGACCGACTCGGGCGGACGGAATCACGTCGAGCATGCCGTCCAGCATGCCATTGCCCGCACGCAGAATGGAGATGAAGGCCAGCTTGCGCCCTTCGAGCACAGGCGCATCCATGGTCTGCACCGGCGTTTCGATGGGTTCGGGCACCAGGGGCAGGTCCCGGGTGACCTCGAAGCACAGCAGCCAGGAGATCTCACGCAACAGTGCGCGAAACGCCGAGGAGGATTGCTCCTTGCGGCGCATCAGGGTCAGCTTGTGCTGGACCAGGGGGTGGCGCACGATGGTCGCCTGCAGGCCCATGTCGGCCAAATCTTGTTCAGTGAGCATGGATTCGAGTCTCTTCTGGAATTTTGTTCAAGGGATAAGTATGGCGTGGCGAGCAGCCCGGTGGGCGCCAGCCCGGTCGCTTCAGCCGATCAGGCTCAGGCAACCGGGCGCAGCTCCCGGCATCAGCTCACCAGCTTCTTGTAACGCACACGTTTGGGTTGAGCCGCGGCTTCACCCAGACGCTCGCGTCGGTCGGCTTCATACTCGGTGTAATTGCCCGCGAAAAAATTGATCTCGGACGGATCTTCGTAAGACAGAATGTGCGTGGCCACACGATCCAGGAACCAGCGATCGTGCGAGATCACGATGGCGCAACCGGCGAAGTCCAGCAGAGCCTCTTCCAGGGCGCGCAGGGTTTCCACATCCAGGTCGTTCGAGGGCTCATCGAGCAGCAATACATTGGCACCCTGCTTCAGGGTCATGGCCAGATGCAGGCGGCCTCGTTCACCACCGGAGAGATCCTTCACGAACTTCTGCTGATCACTGCCCTTGAAGTTGAAGCGGCCCACATACTGGCGCGCCGGCATCTCGTAGTTGTTGATGGAAATCATGTCACTGCCGTCGGCGAGTATGTCGAAAACGGTCTTGTCACCATCCAGATCATCACGGCTCTGGTCCACATAGGCCAGTTGCACGGTTTCACCGACAACGATATTGCCCGAATCCGGCTTTTCCCGATCCATCAGCATGCGGAACAGCGTCGATTTACCGGCACCGTTACCACCGATGACACCCACAATGGCACCCTTGGGAATACTGAAGGACAGATCCTCGATCAAGACCCGATCACCGTAGGACTTGGTGACGTTCTCGAAATCGATGACCACATCACCCAGACGAGGTCCTGGCGGGATGTAGATTTCATTGGTCTCGGAGCGCTTCTGGAACTCCTGCGATTGCATTTCCTCGAAACGCTGCAGACGGGCCTTGGACTTGGACTGACGCCCCTTGGCACCCTGGCGCACCCACTCCAGTTCCGCCTTCATGGCCTTGGCATGCGACGACTCCTGCTTCGCTTCGGCCTCGAGACGGGCGGACTTCTGGTCCAGCCAGCCCGAGTAGTTGCCCTCGTAGGGGATGCCGTGCCCACGGTCGAGCTCCAGAATCCAGCCGGCGACGTTGTCCAGGAAGTAGCGATCGTGGGTGATGGCCACTACGGTACCGTTGAAGTCGTGCAGAAAATGCTCCAGCCAGGCCACTGAATCGGCGTCCAGATGGTTGGTGGGTTCGTCCAGCAGCAACATGTCCGGACCGGAGAGCAGCAGACGACACAGGGCAACACGGCGTTTCTCACCACCGGACAGATGGGCAACGTTCTCATCCCAGGGCGGAAGACGCAGTGCATCGGCCGCGATATCCATCTGATGCTGCAGATTGTGGGCATCAGAAGCCTCGATCACGGCCTCCAGCTTTGCCTGCTCCGCTGCCAGGGCATCGAAATCGGCATCCGGCTCGGCATAGGCCGCATAGACCTCGTCCAGCCTGGCCTGAGCGGCCTTGACCTCGTCCACCGCCTCTTCGACCACTTCGCGTACCGTCTTGGCCGGATCCAGCTGCGGCTCCTGCGGCAAGTAACCGACGTTGATGCCCGGCATGGGCCGTGCTTCACCTTCGATCTCTTCGTCCAGACCTGCCATGATCTTCAGCAGGGTGGATTTACCCGCGCCGTTGAGGCCCAGCACACCGATCTTGGCGCCGGGAAAGAAAGACAGAGAGATATCCTTGAGAATCTGTCGCTTGGGCGGCACGATCTTGCCAACCCGGTTCATCGTGTAAACGTACTGAGCCATTGATTATCCGCTGAGCCAAATGACGACTAGTGTATAGAAAACAACACCGTCACCCCAGTATCGGGTGCGACAGATGCTGTGCCGCGAACGTCGGCCACCGGCAGTCTGCGAACTTGTCGATTCCCCACTAGACTAAGCGGCATCCGAACGTCTCTTGCGGCCGCAACCGCTGCCAATTCCAGTTTTCAACGACTTGTGATAGCTCATGTTCCAATCGTTCTTCCCCAGACCCAAGGTGTTCTTTCTGTCTGCGGTGGCCTGGTTCTTCGTCACACTGGCCATCTGGTACGGTTTCGCCGATTCCCTGGCACCTACCCTGAGCCTCATGCGCGAAGCCTTGCCGACGATCGAGGGGGAACGTCCACCGTTTCTGAACCCTGACAAGGTCTGGGTCTATCAGTACATCGTGCTGGTCACCGCACTGTTCTGTGCAGCCTGGTTCTTCATCGATCGCAATCGCTGGTACTGGTGGGCGGTGTGCGGTTCGGCCGTGATCCTGCTGGTGTCCTATTTTCAGGTGCAGCTGGGTGTGTGGCTGAACAACTGGTATGGCGACTTCTACGACCTCATCCAGCTGGCCCTGTCCGAACAGGGTGTCAGCAAGATCACCTCGGAGGAGTTCTACGGCCAGCTGATGACGGCCCTGTACATCCTGGTGCCCAACATCATCATCCTGGTCACCTTCGCCTTCTTCACCTCGCACTACGTGTTTCGCTGGCGAACGGCCATGAACGACTATTACATGTCCCACTGGCATAAGCTGCGTAACGTGGAAGGGGCAGCCCAGCGTGTGCAGGAAGACACCATGCGCTTTGCCAGCATCATGGAAGGTCTGGGTTCCGCCTTTGTCAGTTCCATCATGACGCTGATCGCCTTCCTGCCTCTACTGTGGTCGCTGTCCACCAACATCACCGAGCTGCCACTGGTCGGAGCTGTCGACGGGTCACTGGTGTTCCTGGCGCTACTGTCTGCCATCTTCGGCACCGTGTTGCTGGCGGCCGTCGGCTACCGTCTGCCAGGCCTGGAATTCAACAACCAGAAGGTGGAAGCGGCCTATCGAAAGGAGCTGGTCTATGGTGAGGATCATGACGAGCGTGCAGCGCCGCCGGCCATCAAGGACCTGTTCAGCGATGTTCGCAGGAACTACTTCCGCCTCTACTTCAACTACCTGTACTTCAACGTGTTTCGCTATGCCTATCTGCAAGGCGCCAATTTCATCCCGCTGGTGGCGCTGGGGCCGACTTTCGTGGCCGGCATGATTACCTTCGGCCTGTTCCAGCAGATCAGCAACGCCTTTGGCCGCGTGGAGAATTCCTTCCAGTTCCTGGTCAATTCCTGGACCACCATCGTCGAACTGATGTCCATCCACAAGCGTCTGATGGCCTTCGAGTCGCGTATCCATACCGACGATCCGGGCGATGCAGCCGAACCTGCGCTGGAAGCCTGAGGCCGGATAGACCTGCCCGGTTTCCGCTTGCCAGCGAACGGGTGAGCGGAAACCGGGCGACCCCAATCGCGATTCAGGGTTCCACGGCTTTCAGCTGATTGTTGTACAAGTCGATCTTGTCGATATAGTGCTGGGCCGAGACCGGAAGACTGGCCAATGCCGCCTCGCTCAGCGGCTTGATCACCTTGGCAGGAGACCCCAGTACCATCGAGCCGTCGGGAATCACCATGCCTTCGGTGACCAGCGCATTGGCACCGACCAGGCAATTCCTGCCAACGACCGCATTGTTCAGCACCACGGCGTTCATGCCGATCAGGCTGCCATCACCGATGGTGCAGCCGTGCAGCATCACCTTGTGCCCGACGGTCACGTGCCTGCCGATGGACATCGGCACGCCATCATCCACATGCAGCACCGAACACTCCTGCACATTGCTGCCATCACCGATGACGATGGATGCGTTGTCACCACGGATGACCGCATTGAACCAGATACTGACATCCTCACCGACCGTGACATCGCCGATCAGCACGGCATCGGGGGCGATGAAATGTCGATGGCTCAGGCTCGGTTGCTTGTCTCCCAGGGCATACAACATGATGGTTTCATCCGATTTGTGCGAAGAAGGCCCATATTAACCCGCGGACAACGCCAGGCCGAGCTGTGACACGCCCCGCAGACTCACTCAAGGACACGTTGTAAAGACCGGCAGGATGCGGGCATCAGGGTTCAGGTTCCAGCGGCAGCTCCCGATATAACAGAGGTAACACATCGCTGGCAGAGCCCATGAGTCACTCGAACGTCCTCGAACAAGGTGCCGTACAAGCGGCCGCAAAGCCGCCCACTCACCGGCGCAAGATCGTCAATGCCGTGTGGCAGCCTTTCCTGCAGTTCAAGCTGCTGATGTACATGCTGGGCAGCACCGCGCTGGTCGCGGTACTGCTGGGTGCTTTCCTGTACGTCGCCTTCAGCGATCTGGTGGCCGTGATGGCCAACAACAGTGATTCCACCAGCTACTACGGTGAGATGATCGAGATTCAGCTGGTGCACCTGTTCCGCTACTGCGGCGCGCTGTTCGTGCTCTACATCCTGCTGCTGGCAGCCGTCTGTGTCGCTTACACGCACCGCTTGATCGGACCACTACGCCCGTTCACCCGGCATGTGGATGCGCTCAGCCGGGGTGATTACAGCAGCAGAGTACGATTGCGCAAGAGCGATCTGGAACTCTATGAGGATTACGCGGCCAAGCTCAATGCGCTGGCCGTGCACCTGGAAACCAAAGACAAGCACGGCGCAACCAACCAGCCTTCAGGCCCTCGAGAGGACTGATGCTAAGCGCGGTGGTGCCTGGACAGGCCTTGCGCACCTGCCGCAGGCGCATTAGCCGCAATTGACGCGGTAGTGCGCTGTCGTCGGGTCGCCTTGTCGATCGGGTGCACGCAGACTCTGCGCATCACCCTGTTTCCCGATCGACACACTGGCTCACGCCTGTTGAGCGAGGACTCTGCGTCGGCTCCAGTCACGCCCCGGAATCGCATCCAGCAATTCCTGTGTGTAGGGGTGGCTGGCCTGCTCGAACAAGGTGGCCGTTGGCCCCTGCTCCACCACTTTGCCCAGACGCATGACGGCAATGCGATCGCAGACCTGCGCCGCGACACGCAGGTCGTGGGTGATGAACACCATCGAGAGCTGCAGACGCTCGCGAATGTCGGCCAGCAGGGCCAGTACCTGGGCCTGGATGGAGACATCCAGCGCCGATACCGGCTCATCGGCCACCAGAATCTCCGGCCGCATGGCCAGTGCCCGGGCAAGCCCGATGCGCTGCCGCTGCCCGCCACTGAATTCGTGCGGGTAGCGATCGAAGGCGCGACTGTCCAGCCCCACCAGCTCCAGCATCTCACGCGCACGATCATCCGCTTCGCGTCGCGACTCACCCATGATTCTCGGGCCTTCCGTTAGTATGCGGCCCACCGTCGCGCGGGGGTTCAGGGAGGCGTAGGGATCCTGAAACACCATCTGTATCTTTGAACGATAGGGCCGCATGGCGGCGCGCTCCAGTGGACACAGATCCTGTCCGCGATAGATGATCTCGCCCGAGTCGGTGCTGTGCAGACGCACGATGCAGCGTGCCAGCGTGGACTTGCCGGAACCGGATTCACCCACGATACCCAGGGTTTCGCTCTCGTTCAGCACCACATCAACGTGATCACAGGCATGCACTTCCTTGTGTGCCTTGCCGATGCCGAGGAAGCGCCCACCGGAACGATAGGTCTTCACCAGCTGTCGCACCTGCAGTATGGCCTCGCCACTATCGGTCTTCACCGCTCGGGGCACCAGGCCCGGTACCGCGTCGATCAGCGCCCGGGTGTATTCGTGTTGGGGATCGTTCAGAACCTTGTCGACGGTATCGATCTCGACAATGCGTCCGTGTTGCATCACCGCAACCCGATCGGCGATATCGGCAACCACACCGATATCGTGGGTGATGAACAACACGCCCGTCTGGTGCTTGGCCTGCAGTTCCCGAATCAGGTGCAGTATCTGCGCTTGCGTGGTCACATCCAGCGCGGTGGTGGGTTCGTCCGCAATCAGTACCTTGGGTTCCAGAGCCAGCGCCATGGCGATCATGGCACGCTGCCGTTGCCCACCGGACAGCTCGTGCGGATAGGCATTCATGATGCGCGGCGGATCCGGCAGATGCACATCTTCCAGCAGGCTCAGCGCCAGCTCGCGGCGCGCTCGGCGCGGCAGTTTGACGTGAAAGCGGATGACCTCATCGATCTGATCACCGATTCGCATGACCGGGTTCAGGGCCGTCATGGGCTCCTGGAAGATCATGGAAATATCGCTGCCACGAACCTCGCGCATGCGCTCGTCACTGGCCTGGGTGAGATCTTCCCCCTGAAACAGGATGCGGCCTTTCTCGTAGTTCACATACGGAGCCGGTAGCAGTCCCATCACGGCTCTGGCAGTCAGCGACTTGCCAGACCCGGACTCTCCCACCACACACAGGATCTCCTGCGGCGCCAGAGAATAGCTGACATCCTCGACGGCGTACGCGCGCTCACTACCTTGCGGCAGCTGCACATGCAGCCCTTCGATTGACAGGACTGGCGCTGTCGATTCGCTGGTAGCGTCGACTGAGGCTTGGCCTATGCTCGAGTTCATGTGCGTTCGCGCAGTCGTGGGTTGAGGGCATCGTTGAGCCCCTCGCCGACCAGGTTGATGGCCAGTACGGTCAGCATGATGGCAATGCCGGGAAAGGTGCAGACCCACCAGGCGCTGCGCAACACGGTACGACCCGCACCGATCTGGAAACCCCAGCTGATGATGTTCGGATCACCCAGTCCCAGAAAGGCCAGGCCGCTTTCGATCAGGATGGCGGTGGCCACCATCAGGGAACCGGTCACGATGATCGGCGACAGGCAGTTCGGCAGAATCTCGCGAATCATGATGCGCCAGTCGCTCATGCCGATGATGTGACAGGCCTGTACGAACTCGCGATTGCGCATCGACATGAATTCGCCACGTACCAGCCGCGCCACCGCCGGCCAGCTGACCACGGCGATGGCCAGCACCACACTGTTGATGGACGGCTTCATGATGGCCACGATCAGGATCGCGAAAATGAATGAGGGAATCGTCTGGAACATCTCGGTCAGTCGCATCAATACGTCGTCTATCCAGCCGCCGAAGTAGCCGGCCAGGGCGCCGAGCACCACGCCAAGCGTCACCGCCACGGATGTTGCCAACAAGCCGATCAACAGGGATACCCGCGCACCGTGTGCCATGCCCGCAGCAACATCCCTGCCCAGTGTGTCACTGCCGAACAGGAAGCCGTTTTCCCCGGGCGGCGACATGGCACGCCCGACCAGCTTGAAGGGATCCTCCGGATACAGCCAGCTTGCGCTGATCGCAATGAGAATGACAAGACACAGTATGACCAGTCCGATGACCGCCGATCGGTTTCGGCAGAAACGCCGCCAGAATGCCATGTTCAACCTACCTCGATGCGAGGATCAAGAAACGAATACAGAAGGTCCACCACCAGATTGATGGCGACCACCAGCAAGGCGGACAACAGGAAGATGCCCAGCAGCAGGTTCAGGTCGCGGGAAAACAGCGCCTCGAAAGCCAGCATGCCCAGACCGGGCCAGGCAAAGACCGACTCCACGATGACCGAACCACCGATCAATGAGCCCACCTGCACACCGGCCATGGTGACCACCGGCAGCAAGGCGTTGCGCAGTATATGCACGAACACGATGCGCCTTTCGGTCAGTCCCTTGGCACGCGCCGTGGTGACGTAATCCATGCTCGCCTGCTCCAGCATGGACGCGCGCATCAGCCGGGTATACAAGGCCAGATAGAACAGCGACAGGGTCAGGGTTGGCATCACCAGATGGTGGGCGATATCCTTCACGCGATCCCAGCCTTCGTAGAACATGGCCACGTTCTCCATGCCGCTGGTCGGAAACCAGCGCAGTTTCAGGGAGAACACCACAATCATCATCAGGCCGACCCAGAACAGTGGTGTGGCATAGGACACCAGCGCAAAGACACTGATGATGTTGTCTCGCCACTTGTTGAGGTTCGAGGCCGCAATCAGCCCCAGAACGATGCCGAAGCCGACCGCCAGGGTGATGGTGCTGACCATCAGCAACAATGTCGGCATGAGTCTGTCCAGAACCAGCTGCGCCACGGGCATGTCATGCCGGAAGGAATAGCCCAGATCGAAGGTGAGCATGTTCTTCATGTAGACGCCCAACTGCACCAGCAGGGGTTTGTCCAGTCCGAACTTCTCCCGCAATTGCGCCATGTATTCCGGCGTGGCAGAACCTGCCTCGCCGGCCAGCACATCCACGGCATCACCTTCTGCCAGTTGCAGCAGGAAGAAGTTGACCACGACAATGGCCACCACCACCGGTACCGCCTGCAGAAGGCGCTTCAGGACATAACGCGATCTTTGCGCCGCTTGACTCATGCCGACTGTCCGCCCTTAGTCGTCGATCCAGGCACGATCAAAGGAACCGTAGGCTCCCATGGCCGATACCGTATGGTCTTTCAGTTTCTGGTTGAAGACCGTCAGAAACTCCATCTCGAACAGATTCACCACGGGCAGATCCTCGGCCAGGATATCCTGCAGCTCTGCGTAGATTTCACCGCGACGTGCCGCATCGACTTCCATCGCACCGCTGGCCAGCAGTTCATCCACCTGCGGGTTGGAGTAGCGAGCCGAATTGACGAAAGGCGTGCCCTGACGGATCTGATCGGTACCGTAGTGCCGCTGCACACCGATGACCGGATCAGGCAGCTGATAGAAGTAATTGACGTTCAGCTCGAAATCGTAGTCGGCGTACACACGCTTGAGCCAGGTGGGCACATCTTCGTAGCGCAGTTCCAGCTTGACGCCGATGTCGGCCATGGCCTGCTTCATGTATTCGCCAAGACGCCGCCAGTCTTCACCGTAGGGGATCAGGTCGATGGTGGCTGTCGCTCTGACACCATCGGCATCCGCTTCAAGTCCGGCCTCGTCCAGCAGCGCATTGGCCGCTTCTACATCAGGGGCTGCGGGATAGTTTTCCGTTGCCTTGTACAGACCCAGAGGCTCGTAATTGGACGTCATCGCACTGGTAGCAGGCTTGCCATATCCGAACCAGATATTGTCGATCAGGAACTGGCGATCGACACTCATGGAAATGGCCTGACGCAGGGCCTTGTTGTCGAACGGCGCTCGGGTGGTATCGAACTCTATCAGGGCCATGGGATTGATCATGGCATAGCCGTCGGTGGTCACACCGATATCATCCAGGTCACGCAGGCGTACCACATCGATGTTCGGGATGGCACCGAAGGCACCGTAGTGGACTTCCCCGCTTTCCATGGCAGCCGTTCGGGTAGAGGCATCCGGAATGATACGGGCCACAATGCGATCAAGCAGCGGCAGCCCCTCTTTCCAGTAATCCTCGTTCTTGTCCAATCGAATGTACTGACCTTTTTTCCATTCGACGAACTTGAACGGGCCGGTACCCACCGGCTTGCCGGAGAGTTCCGCTTCGCGAATGTCCTTGCCTTCGAGCAGGTGCTTCGGAACGATGGGTGACTCATAGGCCGACAATGCACGCATCATGTACGGTGCCGGATTGTCCAGATTGAAGATGGCCGTCGTGTCATCGGGTGTATCGATGGAGCTGACCTCGCGAAAGGAATTGGGTCCACGCGGATGAAACTGCTTCAACACTTCCATGATGGTGAACTGCACATCCGCAGACGTGAAGGGTTCGCCGTCGTGCCAGGTGACTCCTTCCTGCAGTTTGAATGTAACGGTGAGTCCGTCATCGCTGACCTCCCACGATTGTGCCAGCTCCGGCACCGGGTTCAGGTCCAGATCATAATCCAGCAGACCATTGTAGATCTTCGGCGCAACCAGACCGATGGGGCCGGACGTCGACAGGTAGGGAGCCAGTGACGGAGGCTCGGGCTGGGCAATCATCACCATGGTGCCACCGGCACTCTGACTGATCGCTTGCGAGGACACGGCAACAGCAACAACCGCCAGAGCTGCGGTACACAGCTTCTTGACAAGTGACTCTGACGTGAGAGACTTCAACGTACAACGCACCATGGATGACTCCTAGAGTAAAGCGTGAACGGACAGCCACTGGTCGCTCGACCGTGAACTGATGACAAGCCAATTAACATAACCTTGCTTGGCTCGAGTAGTCAAAATTATTTTTGAATCAATAATGCCAGCAAGGCGAAACACTGCAATCAAGATGGATTCATCCAGACAGCGTCGTGTCCCCCTGACCGGCTACACCGATCGTCTTTCGGCCAGCCCCGGTGAAACGGTCCACTTCAAACTGTCGGCGCTGGGTGCGGATCCGACTGCGCCACGACAGGTGCGCAGCTGGTTGATGCACTGCATCTGTGCCGACCCGAACCCGCAAGGGCCAGGCATCATAGAACGCTCTGCCGAGCAATGGTATGAGGCGCAACAGCATGCTGTTATCGAACAGGCCTTTGCAGCAGGTTCCTGCGCAATATCACCGGCTGTCGAACTGCCAGCCAACGCGGCTACGGTAGAGCTGAGCGCACGCATCTGGCCTACCCGTCTTGATGGTTCAGTGCAGTGCATTTTGTCCTGGGGCGCTCTGGCATTGTGCATCGACGATGACAACACCTTGAGCCTGCGTCTCGGTGAACGAGTCCTGAGCCTGCCTCAGCCACTGATCGAGCGTCGCTGGTACCGTGTGACCTTGTGCCTGCAACGCAAGGGCAAGCAACTGGAGGCCATACTGCAGCAGTCCACTGTTGGCAAGCCTGACCCCAGTGGCAAGCACAATACAGCAACGGACAGTCTGCGAGCAGCCACCGTCATTGATGCCGAGCGACTGGACGCACTACTGATGGGCACGCACAGCGTCGTGGTTGCCGCCAGCCTGACGGACGGCCAGTACCAGGATCACTACAACGGCAAGCTGGAAGCGCCCGGCATCAGAACGATGAACCCGCATCTCGATCGAGCGTGGTCGCTTTCCTGGGACTTCGCCCGCAACATGCACAGCGGCACCATTGATGACAACGAGGCTCGCAACCTGCCTCTGACCTTGCATAATCATCCGACGCGCGCCATGACCGGCAGCCTGTGGAGCGGCGATGAGATGTGCTGGCGCCACGCCGCCGCACAGTATGCGGCCATTCATTTTCATGATGATGATCTGGTGGATTTTCGCTGGCAGGATACCTTCTCGTTCACGATACCCGATGACATGCCCTCGGGGGTTTATGTCATGCGTGTCAGCGACGGTGAACATGAAGATGCCTTGCCGATATTCGTCTGCGCACCCACCGGCAGGCCCGGCAATCGTATCTGCATGCTGGTTCCCACCTTCACCTATGCCATCTATGGCAATCACGCCAGACCGGACTGGCATGCCGGCTGGCAACAGCGCATCAAGGACTGGAACACCTACCCCTACAACCCCGCCCAGTATCCGGGCTACGGCCTGTCGACGTACAACTATCACAGCGATGGCAGCGGCATCTGTCACGCATCGCATCTGCGCCCCCTGTTCAATCTGCGACCCGGCTACAACACCTTCGGCGAATCTCACTGCTCCGGCCTGCGACACTTCCAGGCCGATAGCCACCTCTGGGCCTGGCTCGATGCCATGAAGCTGGGCTTCGACGTCATTACCGATCGAGAATTGCATGACAAGGGCGTTGATTGCATTGCCCCCTACGATGTCCTGCTCACATCGAGCCACCCGGAATACCACACACTGGAGACGCTCGACGCCTTGCGACATTATCGCGATGGTGGCGGACACCTGAGCTATCTGGGTGGCAACGGATTCTACTGGCGCATCGCGATCCATTCGGAAGAACCCGGTGTTCTGGAGATCCGCCGCGCTGAGGCCGGTATTCGGGCTTGGGCATCCGAGCCGGGTGAGTACTACCACGCTTTCGACGGACAATACGGCGGCTTGTGGCGGCGCAATGGCCGCCCACCTCAGCAGCTTTGCGGGCTCGGATTCTCAGCCCAGGGCGAGTTCAATGGATCCCACTACCGGCGTTGCAACCATGACCCCGACTACGATTGGGTATTCCGGGGTATCGACACCGACATCATCGGCGACTTCGGCTTCTCTGGCGGCGGCGCTGCCGGATTTGAACTGGATCGCGCCGACTATCACCTTGGCACACCGGACAATGCCACGATACTGGCCACCTCGGAAAACCACTCGGACGACTTCATCCTGGTACCCGAGGAGATGCTCACCCATCTGACCACCCTGCCCGGGCCACCGGTCAGCGAGCTGTTGCACGCGAACATCATCTGGTTCGAGGTGGCAGGCGGGGGCAGCGTCTTCGCCGTCGGCTCCATTACCTTCTGTGGCAGCTTGCCCTGGAACGATTATGACAACCCTGTGTCACGCCTGCTGATGAACGTGGTGGAGCACGTACTGCAGGACGATTGACCGACTCATCCAGCTCGCAGCACTCTCTCAACGGCCATGCCGACGCTCAGCAGGCGAGCATCGTGATTCAGGGGCATGGTCAGTTGCAGTCCCGACGGCAAACCGCCTTCGTGCATCGGCAGGCTCAGGCCGCACATCTCCAGCAGATTGCCCGGCTGCGTATTGCGCGAAGCCAGCAGGGAACGCTCATGACCTGCCTCGCTCGACAGATCAGCCAGTGGCATCGGCACGAAGGGACAAGTTGGTGACAGCCACACATCCACCTGTTCGAAGGTGGCGCGGGCCCTGGCCACCAGCTGACGCCGGCGTTGCTGCGCACCGACATACTCGTGCGCCTGCGTTGCCAGACCCACCTGCGCGCGACTCGCCGTCACCGCATCCACGCCCTGCCGAATCGCATTGAAGAATTCGGGTGTCAAGGTGTTGATCAGCTCGGCCGGCACGATGGCGGTAAACAATGGCACACGCTCATGCACTTCAGGAAAGGACAGGCTGACGCGTTTCGCACCGTGACGCTCCAGAAGCTGACAGCTTCGCTCGAAGTCTTCGGCCACTTGCGGATCCAGTTCATCCTGGAACAGTTCGTCGACGATACCGAGGCGTAAACCGCTGAGGTCGGCTCGCGCAGTCACAGACTCCCCTGTCAGCAGCGTGTGCAACAAAGCTGCATCTTCAACGGTTCGACACAGAGGTCCGGCCGAATCCAGCGTGGGCGACAAGGGGAAGATGCCATCCAGTGGCCAGATGCCCACGGAACTCTTGTAGCCGACGATGCCGGTAAAACTGGCCGGTATGCGAATCGATCCGCCGGTGTCCGACCCCAGGCCCACGCCGACCATGCCACTGGCCGTGGCCACCGCGGACCCGCTGGAGGAGCCGCCGGGAATTCGGTGTACCTGCCGATCCACCGGATTCCAGGGCGTGCCGCGTGAACTGTTGACGCCGGTCGCTCCCAGCGCGAATTCCACGGTTCGTGTCTTGCCCAGAGGAATCATTCCCGCCTGACGCAGCGTTCTGATCAGCGAGCCTTCGGCCCCCGTCAGTTCGGCGGTGTCGGCGTTCGATCCATTGGTGGTCGGCAATCCGTCCACGGCCATGATGTCCTTGACACCCATCGGCAACCCCATCAAGGGGCCCAGGTCGGTGCCACTGGCAAGCAGGGCGTCCAGCGCACTGGCCGTGGCGCGGGCGCGATCACTGTCCAGACATTCAAAGGCATCAAGACTCGCGTTGTCCTGCGCGCGCTGCAGACAGATGTCGACGGTTTGCAGAAAGCTCAGCTCACCGCTGCGCACCTGTGCAGCCCAGGGCACGATGCCGCCGGCAAACAGATCACTCGCCTCGTCCTGGATACTCATGTCACACCCTCTCTTGCTGATGACTTGTACAAATGTGCTGGCTATCGAGCATGGCCATTGACCCTGGGCATCGACTTGTCCAGCCCTGACGAATCGGAGCGCAAGAACAGGAATCGCGCCGTGTGCTTCATCAGGGCCGCGCTCGGTACTCGCAGTCCGGATACTCGGCCTGTTCTGCCGTGAACCTGCCGTTCGCCAGATAGCTCAGCACTTGTCCGATGGTTTCCTCATCGCTCATGATGAACGGGTGAGACACCGTCAGAACCAGCATGGCGCACATGCCCTCGAGCCGGGCACTGGCGACCGAAACCTTGCCATCATCCGGGTTTTCCAGAAAGGTCGACAGATACAGATTGACTGAGCGGCTGCCGGCAATGATGGCGGTGTCCACAGGCGCCGGACCCAATTGCAACGGCAGGCTGCGCTCACCGGTTCCCAGTTGTTCGATAGCCGGCCCGTTCAACCACTGGAACCCCGGCAGTTCATGCAGATTGTCCACCACGGCACTGCCATGATTGGGCGGTGCCAGCATCACCACGCGCCGTAGCGAGTGCAGGGCATGGCGGCTCAGGTAGTCGCGTACCAGAATGCCACCCAGCGAATGCGTCACCATATACAGCTCTGAGGCACCTGCCTCTGTACAGGCATCGACCCCTTCGGGAATGGCCAGATCGGACAGCACCTGAATGCGGTGATGCCGCGACGGATAATCCACATTGGCAACTCGGTAGCCGGCATCGTTCAGCGCCTCTGCCAGTGACTCCATGGAGGCGGCTGTACGCGCCAGACCGTGCTGCAGGATGACACAGGCTCTGGATGCCGGGCCCGAGACTTCCACATGTGCCCGCGAGGATGTCGGAGCGATGACAGACAGCAGCAGCACCAGCACTGCCAGCAATCGTCGCCGACAAGGGACATTTGCAACCGGCTTCAGACAGGGTTCGATGGACATTCTCCCGATGAACTGTGTCGCCGAGACACAGCAAACTTAGTGACTACTGAACCCGCGCCCGCTTGGCCCACTGGCCAGACGCTGCATGCGCTTCGATTCACGATGCACGGTATAGATGGACGCTGACACGATGATACCGGCGCCCACCCAGGTACTGCCTCCCGGCAGCTCGCTGAACAGCAACCAGCCAAACACGGTGGCATAGATGAGACGCACATAATCCAGAGAAGCCAGCAAGGACGCCTCCCCATAGGAGAAGGCGTAGATGTTGGCCTTCTGGGAATAATAGGATACGACGCCAATACCTGCCAGCAAGGCCCATTCACGCGGTGTTGGCGGTACCCATTGAATGAAGGCGGGAATGGCCATGATCAGACCCACGCCGATGGCCTGGAAAGCCAGAATGGTGCTGGGGGTATCCGTGCGTGACAACAGCCGAATGATCACCATCACCAGCCCGGCGCTGGCCGCGCCGATCAGGGCCAGCAGTCCGTAGATGCTGAACCCCTCGGCGCCGGGCCTGAGCATGACGATGACGCCCAGAAAACCCACGACCACCGCGCCCCAGCGGTACAGCCCCACCACCTCCTTGAGAATAAGTACCGCGAAGATCGTGACAAAGAAGCTCTTGGCAAAGGCAATGGCCGTGGCCTCGGCCAAGGGCATGTGGATCACCGCCGTGAACCCGCAACTCATGGCAATCAGCGCCAGCATGATGCGGGCAAACTGCAAGGACAGATGGTTGGTTCTGAAGGCATCGGGGAAGGATCTGACCAATACCGGCCCGAGCATCAATGCCATGCCCAGCTGCCGCACGAACAGGATCTGCGACACCGGCAGGTGCTGACCGGCGAGCTTGATCATCGCCACCATCATGGAGAAGCCGAACGCTGCCAGCATCAGTATCAGCGCACCCTTGACGTTGTCAGACTGCTTGTCGAAACGCTTCAAGGGAATTCAGGATCTGCCATGCAAGGTACTGCAGCTTACACAATACAGACCGTCCTTGACCAGCCACTATTCGTTCGGCATTGGCTCCGGCAGCGTCACATTGCGCGTCGGATCACCCACCACCATCCAGACTTCCTGCACTGAGCGTTGCTGCGGCGCACGAGGGTTGAATGCCGTGAAGCGAAACAGATGCTCGCCCTGATCGACGTCACTGGTCTCCCAGCGGAAGGTACGTCCGCCCTCGTCATTGGCCTCGAAGCTGGCATTGCGAGGCAGGCGGTCGATCAGCAGCACCGGATCGAACTCACCGGGCAGCGTGGCAAACACCTCGAGTATCACGGTCCGGCCCACACTGACCACCTGATTGGGCATGGTCTCGAGCACCGGCGCATCCAGCGAGCCATCCACCTGACCCTGCTGGTCGTCGCCAGCCGTTGAGGCCGGCAGCGGATCCTGCCCGGGCTCTGCGCCCGACGCCGGCTCTTCATCCTCTGGGCGGATCGGCTCTTCAGGCACGGTTCCGGCGCGACGAACCTTGACGAACACACTGTCGAGGTACACATCCGAATCCACGTCGCGCACCAGCAACTCTATCGTCGATTCTGCTGGCATATCCGTCCCCGCCAACCATTCGAGCTGCAGTTGCCCGTCATCCATCAGTTCCAGACTGACACCCGGCGGCGCCACCCCCAGGCTGATCTCGATACGCGGCCCCTGCTCCTGACGCAGCACCAGAGGCAGCTGCAACCACTGACCAGGCTCCACGATCTGCTCGGGCGGCACCTCCAGCGTGGCAGCCACAGCGACGACCGGACACGCCAAAGCGGCGATAAGGAGCGATATCCCCATGGCGACAGCCGCACGGCACACCCTTGATGGTGAACAAGACCCTGCAGGTCGTGGCCCCCTACCTTCTCCAGCCTTCACCATTCCCTTTGTCACCTGTACGTCCTGCCATCAACCAGCCTTGCGAAAGGTCAGATTCCAACGCACCGCACCAAATCGAGGATGTTCGGAATGTTTCAGCTTTCTCACACCATGATAATGAAGACGCGCCGGACCACCAAAAACGACGACATCCCCGTCGCTCAAGTCTACAGCGGTTGAGCGTCCACGTCGTTCCGACCCCGTCACGAAAAAGCGAGCATCTATACCCATCGAGACCGAAACTATCGGCGCATCGACATCGGACTCGTCCCGATCCTGATGCGCCCCCATCTGCGTGCCGGGAACATACTGATTGATCAGACAGCCATCCGGATCGAACCCGGCAAAACCGGCGCTCCGGGCTGCCTGTTGTGCCAGTGTGCGAAACGCGGCAGGCATGTCCGGCCAGGCCTGGCCCGTCAGCGGGTCCAGTTCGCTGTAGCGATAGCCGCGCCGATCCGAGACCCAGCCAAGCTGGCCACAATTGCTGCTCTGCACCGACAGATAGAAGCCACGCGTGGTCTGCATGCGGCGCAACGGCGAGACAGCCAGCAGCGATTCGAGCACGGGCTGCAGCGATGCGGTATCGGCAAATTGCCGCAGCAGCACCATGCCGGGACAGATTTCCAGGGAATCGGTATCAAACAGATCTCTCATCATCGTCAAACTTCCAATTCCTGCCCGCTTGCGGGCATAATATCGGTCTCGATTCCACGCATTCAATACAATGGGCGACATGACTTCTCCGTCTGCACCCACTGAACTGGTAGAACACCTGTGCCGGCAGAACGACCTGACACCGACGCAGGCCAGCCGGCTGATCGAGGAGGTGCTGGCCTTCTATGACGAATCCAGCGCCACCTTCATCCAGCGCCGCCATTATGAACTGCAGAAGGCGGGGCTGGCTAACGCGCAGATCTACCAGCTGATTGCTGCAGAACTGGAGCATCGACGCTTCAAGCTCGACCCGCTGACCGAACGCCAGATTCGGCGCACCATCTACGGCTGATTCACTCTTCACACCGCCCACCGCTTTCCAGGGCTCTCAAAGGCAAGACACTCGACATGTGCGGAATCATCGCTTATACCGGCAGCCAGGAAGCTTCTCCCATACTGCTGGACGGCCTGCATCGTCTGGAATACCGCGGTTATGATTCTGCCGGCATCGCCTTGCTGCACCGCAAGCGCATACGCTGCTGGAAGGCGGCCGGCAAGATCTCCATGCTGCGGCAGCAACTGCCGGAGACCACCGCCGGTCAGTGCGGCATCGGCCACACCCGCTGGGCCACTCACGGTGCCCCCACGGACGAGAACGCGCACCCGCACACGGACGGCAGCATGCGTATTGCCATTGCGCACAATGGCATCATCGAAAATGCCGACACCTTGCGCAGCCAGTTGATGGAGGCAGGGGTCACGTTCAGCTCGGAGACCGACAGCGAAGTGCTTGCGCATCTGCTGGCGCAGTTCGACGGCCCGCTGATCGACGCCATGCGCACCCTTCTGCCACGCATCCAGGGCACTTACGGCCTGGCTGCCATTGATCGGGATGCGCCCGACACCGTCGTGGTGGCTCGACTGGGCAGCCCGGTGATTCTCGGCATCGGCGAAGGCGAAATGCTGGCCGCCTCCGACATGTCGGCATTGGCCAGACACACCCGGGAAATCGTCCATCTGGACGATGGTGAAGTGGCCGAGCTGACCCCGCGCGGCTTTCAGGTGACCACCCTGGATGCCCAACCCAGTCAGAAGTCCACGACGCAGCTCAGTGGTGGCCTGGCGCATTATGACAAGGGCGGTCACGCACACTATCTGCACCGGGAGATTGCCGATCAGGCCGACGTCGTGGAACGCACCCTCAGCGGACGTCTCGACAAGCGCTTCTCCACCGCTCACCTGGGTGGCCTCAATCTGGCTCCGCGCGAATTGCTCAACATCCGGCGCATCAAGATCCTGGGTTGCGGTTCGGCGTTCTACGCAGGCATGTCAGGTGCCCACATGATCGAACAGCTGGCGCGCCTGCCGGTCAGTGCCGAAGCGGCTGCCGAATTCCGCTATCGCAATCCGGTGGTGGAACCTGAAACACTCTATATCGCGGTCAGTCAGTCCGGTGAGACCTTCGACACACTGGCAGCGCTGCGCGAGATTCGCCGCAAGGGCGGGCATGTGCTGGGCATCGTCAACAGTGTTGGCAGCACCATTGCCCGCGAGGTCGATGGCGGAATCTACATGCACGCAGGACCGGAAGTCTCGGTAGCCTCCACCAAGGCCTACACCAGCATGCTGACGGTATTTGCGCTGCTGGCCCTCATGCTGGGTCGCCTGCGGGATGTCTCGCCACAACGCGGCAACGCCCTGGTCGAAGCCCTGCAGGCACTGCCGGACAAGGTACGAGAGACCTTGGCCATGGAAGCCGCTATCGCAGAACTTGCCCCCATGCTGACCCAGGCTCACAGCGCCTTCTTTCTCGGCCGCACCGCCGCCTTCCCGGTTGCCCTGGAAGGCGCACAGAAGCTCAAGGAAATCTCCTATATCCACGCCGAAGCCTATCCTTCCTCGGAGCTCAAGCATGGCCCACTCGCCCTGATCGGCGGCAACACACCGTGCATCGTCATGCTGCCCAACGATGAACTGCTGACCAAGTCGCTCTCGACCCTGGAGGAGATCCGGACCCGCGGCGCCCCCGTCATTGCCGTGACCGATTCCGACCACCCCCGCATTCGGGAACTGAGTGACCAGGTGATCCGCCTGCCTGGCGTCGAACCATTACTGCAACCGATCATTGCCGGCATCGCCCTGCAACTGCTCGCCTATCACAGTGCCGTGCTGCTGGAGAGAGACATCGATCAACCGCGAAATCTGGCAAAGAGCGTGACGGTCGAATAGGACAAACAGGCCCGCCAGCCTTTGTGCGGAAATGCACCGATATCGCGCATCTTTCGCACCGATATAGGGCGAATGCACCGTGATACCCCGTTACACAATACCTATCTACATGATTTAAAAGTATTTTTTACCTTGGCACAGTCCCTGTACTAACAAGCGAGATTGTTCAAAAACGAACAAGTTCATTTTCATCTGCCAAACAGGGAAAACTTTCGCATGCTGTCCACACGTAATTCACGACGTTCACTCGCCGCCATTGCAGGTATCGGCCTCGCGGGTCTGAGCCTGTCCTTGCACGCCCAGGACGACACCATCAAGGTCGGCGTTCTGCATTCACTATCCGGCACCATGGCCATTTCGGAAACCACCCTAAAAGACACCATGCTGATGCTTATCGATCAGCAGAATGCCAACGGTGGACTGCTCGGCAAGCAACTCGAAGCCGTGGTGGTCGATCCGGCATCCGACTGGCCCCTGTTTGCCGAAAAGGCGCGTGAGTTGATCGAACAGGAAGGCGTGGTCGCCACCTTCGGTGCCTGGACATCGGTTTCACGAAAGTCGGTGCTGCCCGTTTTCGAAGAACTGGACAGCCTGCTGTTCTACCCGGTGCAGTATGAAGGCGAAGAGTCTTCCAAGAACGTGTTCTACACGGGCGCAGCTCCGAACCAGCAGGCCATCCCGGCAGTTGACTACCTGAGTGACGAGATCGGCGTGGAGCGCTGGGTACTCGCCGGTACCGACTATGTCTACCCGCGTACCACCAACAAGATTCTGGAAGCCTATCTGAAGGCCAATGGTGTCAGCGATGAAGACATCATGATCAACTACACGCCATTCGGTCATGCAGACTGGCAGTCCATCGTCGCCGACATCAAGCGCTTCGGTTCCGAAGGCAAGAAGACCGCCGTGGTCTCCACCGTCAACGGTGACGCCAACGTCCCTTTCTACAAGGAGCTGGGTAATCAGGGTATCTCTGCCGAAGACATTCCGGTCGTTGCCTTCTCCGTTGGTGAGGAAGAGCTCTCGGGCTTTGATACCAGCCCATTGGTTGGCCATCTGGCTGCCTGGAACTACTTCATGAGTGTTGACGCCGAAGTCAACGATGAATTCATCGACAGCTGGCTGGAATTCACCGGTGATGAAGATCGCGTCACCAACGATCCGATGGAAGCGCATTACATCGGTTTCAACATGTGGGTGAAAGCTGTCGAGAAAGCCGGTAGCACCGACGCCGCCGCCGTGCAGGATGCCATCATCGGCGTTGCGGTACCGAATCTGTCAGGTGGCTACTCCGCCATGATGCCGAACCACCACATCACCAAGCCGGTCCTGATCGGCGAGATTCAGGATGATGGTCAGTTCGAAATCGTCTGGGAAACAGCCGGACTGGTCGCGGGCGATGCCTGGTCCGATTTCCTCGACAGCTCCAAGGAGATCATCTCCGACTGGCGTGCACCGCTGTCCTGCGGTAACTACAACGTCACGACGAATGTCTGCTCCGGTCAGAACCTGGAGTAGTCGTGCCTGCTAGTACCTGCTAGCAACTTGTTATACCTGCTAGTACGTTGGTAGTGCCTGCTATTACATGAACAGCGCCTGCTACCACCGGCCGGGTCAGCCTCTGCTGACCCGGCGCTCTTCCTGATGCCTCCTCGCCTCTCCCGGGAAACCAAACGCAGTCATGTCACTGACATTCCACGCTCTACAGCGCCTGATTCGAGCAGCTTCGCTGCTTACACTTCTGGCGGCGACTTGCAGTATCCAGACAGCACGAGCCGACGTCCAGACCGGTATCGATGAACTGGATGCCTTGTTCACGCAATTTGTCGAAGGCAAGGGTACGCAACGTACCGAGGCTCTCGACGCTCTGGCAGCACTCGGGCGCGAGGATACGCGCGAGCTGCTCAACGGCATTCTCGAAGGCGACCTGATGCTGCACAAGGAAACAGACACCATTGTCTGGGCCACGGCGCAGGGTCGCGAATACACCATGCTGTCACTGGACAAACAGACCGATCTGGGCAGTGATCGCAAACGCAGACTCTCGCGCTTGAAGGTGACCAACCAGCTGCGAGGTCATCTGCGATCGCTGATCGCCTCCCTCGGACTGCGGTCCGATGATCCGGTTGAACGTCTGGCTGCCATCGATGCCCTGATGGAATCGCCCGAAGATCTGCCGGATGACACCTTGCAGGACATGCTGGCCAACGAAACCGACTCAAAGGTCAGTGACGCCCTTCTCTCCCTGCAGGCGCGAAAACTCGCCTCATCGGCACAGCCTGAAGAACGATTGCAGGCACTGGCAACGCTGAGCGACGATCTGTCCAACGACAGTCGCTCTCTGGTACAGAATATGGCGGAAAATGACGAGGATGAGAACGTCATGACGCTCGCCGCTCAGATCGCCCGCGACCAGGCCGCCAAGGTACGCCTGTATGCCAAGGCCGAAACCGTGTTCTTCGGTCTGAGCCTCGGCTCGGTACTGGTACTGGCTGCCATTGGTCTTGCCATCAGCTTCGGGGTCATGGGTGTCATCAACATGGCCCACGGCGAACTGATCATGCTGGGCGCCTACTGCACCTGGGCAATGCAGCAGTTGATGCCGAACAATCTGGGTTTGTCGCTACTGCTCTCCATTCCCGTGGCGTTCCTGTTCACCGGCATGATCGGCATACTGATCGAGCGCAGCGTCATCCGCTTTCTCTACGGCCGTCCGCTGGAAACACTGCTGGCAACCTTCGGTATCAGCCTGATACTGCAACAACTGGTGCGCACCTTCATCTCATCGCAGAATGTACCGGTGGCCAACCCCGCCTTCATGAGTGGCGTGCTGGAAGTCAACAGCGTACTGAGCCTGACACTCAACCGGCTCTATATACTGGCATTCTGTCTGATCGTCTTCGCCATGCTGCTGGTGCTGCTCAAGCGATCGCGCTTCGGTCTTGAAGTACGGGCCGTGAGTCAGAACCGCGCCATGGCAAGGGCCATGGGTGTGCCTTCCGCCCGTATCGATTCGCTGACCTTCGGTCTGGGTGCGGGCATTGCCGGAATCGCAGGCGTGGCCCTGTCACAGCTGACCAATGTCGGCCCCAATCTGGGCCAGGCCTATATCGTTGACAGCTTCATGGTCGTGGTTTTCGGTGGCGTCGGCAATCTCTGGGGCACCCTGATCAGCGGCATGACACTGGGCATTGCCAACAAGCTCATGGAACCCTGGGCCGGCGCCATCCTTGCGAAGATCCTGGTTCTGGTATTTCTCATCATGTTCATACAGAAACGCCCTCGCGGCCTCTTTCCACAACGCGGTCGTGCGGTGGAGGCACATTGATCATGAGCGAGACAAGCACAACAGAACAGACGACAGGCATCCGGCCGCAACGCTCCCGGATGTCCAGTATCCTCTTCATACTGACACTGATCGCATTGATCATCGGCGTCTCGGTCTGCAACAAGCTGCCGGCAGAACACCCCTTGTACGTCAGTAACTACATGGTGACGCTGCTGGGCAAGTACCTGACCTACGCCATACTGGCTGTGGCCGTGGATCTTGTCTGGGGCTATCTGGGCATCCTGAGCCTGGGTCATGCCGCTTTCTTCGCCTTGGGCGGCTATGTCATGGGCATGCACCTGATGCGTCAGATTGGCGATCGGGGTGTCTACGGCAACCCGGACCTGCCCGACTTCATGGTGTTTCTGAACTGGACCGAACTGCCCTGGTACTGGCTGGGCTCGGATCACTTTGCCTTCACGGCCCTGATGATTCTTCTGGTACCCGGCTTGCTGGCGTTCCTGTTCGGCTGGTTCGCGTTTCGTTCAAGAGTCAACGGGGTCTATCTGTCCATCATCACCCAGGCTCTGACCTACGCCCTGATGCTGGCCTTCTTTCGCAATGAAATGGGCTTCGGCGGCAACAACGGTCTGACCGATTTTCGCGAACTGCTGGGCTTCGATCTGCGCTCCGACGATGTCCGTCTCGGCCTGTTCATCGCCTCGGGCGTTGCCCTGCTGCTGGTGTACCTGCTGTGCGACAGTATCCTGCGCTCGCGTCTGGGCAAGGTGGCCATTGCCATTCGGGATGCCGAGGATCGCACCCGCTTCATCGGCTATCGGGTGGAGAGCGTCAAGCTTGCACTGTTCACTCTGTCGGCCATGATTGCCGGTATCGCCGGCGCGCTGTACGTGCCTCAGGTGGGTATCATCAATCCCGGTGAATTTGCACCGCTGAACTCCATCGAGGTCGTGGTCTGGGTTGCCATCGGGGGCCGCGGCACCTTGTACGGTGCCGTACTGGGCGCCCTGGGCGTGAACTACGCCAAGACCTGGTTCACCGGCGCCTTTCCCGAGGCCTGGCTGTTTGCTCTGGGTCTGCTGTTCGTCGTGGTCACTCTGTTGCTGCCACGCGGCGTCGCCGGCCTGCTCAAATTCAAACGATCGTCGAAGGCTGCCTCATGAGCACACCTCAACCCTCTACAAGCCCTGCGGTATTCAGACGCGACAAGGTCTTTGAATTTCTGATTCCCAAGCAGGTCGAGGATCTAGACCTGTCGCATGGTACCGCCCTGTACCTGGAGAACATCTCGGTCAACTTCGATGGTTTCCAGGCCATCAACGGACTGAACTTCTATGTCAATACCGGCGAACTGCGCTGCCTGATCGGCCCCAACGGCGCTGGCAAGACCACGCTGATGGACATCGTGACCGGCAAGACCCGACCGGACACCGGTACCGCCTGGTTCGGTCAGAAGATCAATCTGCTGCGCATGGATGAAGCCGAGATTGCGCAAGCCGGTATCGGTCGCAAGTTCCAGAAACCCACCGTGTTCGAGAATCTGTCCGTATTCGATAACCTTGAACTGTCGATGGCAGGTACGCGCAAGCTGTGGCCGACCTACCGTGCAAGGCTCGGTAGTGAAACCCTGGACAGGATCGAGGCCATGGCCAGCACCATCAACCTGCTACCGCAGATTCATGCCTTGGCAGGCAGCTTGTCCCATGGTCAGAAGCAATGGCTGGAGATCGGCATGCTGATCATGCAGAACCCGGTTCTGCTGCTGGTGGATGAACCGGCTGCGGGCATGACCCACCAGGAAATGGATCGCACGGTCGAACTGCTGACCAGACTGGCAGGCGATCACGCCATTGTGGTGGTCGAACACGACATGGACTTCGTGCGCGCTCTGAACTCGCCTGTGACCGTGCTGCATCAGGGCAGCGTGCTGGCCGAAGGCAGCATGGCCGAGGTACAGTCCAATCCTGACGTCATGCGCGTCTATCTGGGTACGGAATCAAGTTCATGCTGACACTGGAAAACATCGATCAATACTACGGCTCATCACACACGCTGAAGAATCTGAGCCTGTCGATCACACCGGGTGCCTGTACCGTTGTCATGGGCAGGAACGGTGTCGGCAAGACGACCCTGATGCAATGCATCACCGGCCTCTTGCCTTTGCGCGGTGGCAGCATGAGCCTGTCCGGGCGAAACATCACGAAGATACCTGCCGAAGGCCGTGCGGCAGCTGGCATCGGCTATGTGCCGCAAGGCCGGCAGATCTTTCCCCTGCTCAGCGTCGAGGAGAACCTGCGCATCGGGCTGCGTGCAAGAGGCGATGGTTCGAAGATCATTCCCGAACTGGTCTACGAGCTGTTTCCGGTCCTGAAGGAGATGTTGCGCCGACGCGGCGGCGACCTCTCTGGCGGACAACAGCAACAACTGGCCATCGGCCGCGCCCTGGTCACCGAGCCGGAACTGCTGTTGCTGGACGAGCCGACCGAAGGCATTCAGCCCAATGTCGTGCATGACATCGGCACCATCATCACACGCCTGAACAAGGAAATAGGGCTGACCGTGGTCCTGGTGGAACAGAAGCTGCCCTTCGCCCGCCGCGTGGGTGATGATTTCGTGCTGATGGACCGCGGCGAAGTGGTTGCCAAGGGCGCCATGGATACCCTGAGTGAAGATCTGGTGAAACAGTATCTGACTGTGTGATCACAGTATCTGACTGATTGATCGATGTGGAGGGTCAGTCGCCCTCCACTGCCTCCTCAGTGCTGCTCAGGCATCGTCCGCGTAGGTGATGACCTCGAATTCCAGGCTGTTCTCACCCCTGAAATGGAAGCGCCGAGCCAAAGGCTCAGCTCGCCAGGTTGGACCCTCTGACAGCGACAAAGGCATCCACGGCCACACAGCTCTCGGCACTGCACAGCAGTGGGTTGATCTCCAGTTCAACCAACCTTTCGCCCAGTTGCAAAGCGGCTTGCTGCACCGATTCCAGTGTATCGAGCAGCCTCTCCCGATCAACCCCGGGGCGATTGCGAAAGCCGTTCAACAGGGGTGCGCAACGCAGGCGATCGAGACGTCGATCCAGTTCGGCACGTCTTGCCGGCACCAGACAGTGCACGGTATCGGCCAGTACTTCGGTTGCCACCCCACCCGCACCGATCGTCATCAACAGACCGTGCACCGGATCCTGAACCACACTGACCAGCAGCTCCACCACGGCATTGTCGATCTGTTCTTCGATCAGGCAACCGCCTTCGCAGTCGATCTGACGAATGGCGCGCTCCAGTTCCCGGCGATTGCCGATATCCATGGCGATGGCATTGGCATCACTCTTGTGCAACACGCCCAGACTCTTGGCAACAACCGGGTAACTGAAAGTCGGAGAGGCCTTGTCCAGCGCACGACTCAGGCTCAGCGAGGAACGCACATCGGCAAAGGACAAGCGAACATTGACCGGCACCCCGACACCGAAGCGGTTCAGCCAGCGCTTGGCCGTGCTCTCATCCAGCTGCCGTGGCGGCTGTCTGCCGGTGACAGCGCTCTGCACCAGGCCCCAGGCTTCCAGACTGGCCCGCCTGGCACTTCTGCCTGAACGTCCGCTCCCCGTGCCCTCGACCAGCGACAGGGCCGCAGCCTTGAACGAGACGTCGGGGTTCTCGGGTAGCCAGATCGGCAAGGGCTCCTCGGCGCTGTCAGCCATGTCCAACCAGCCGGCATTGGCCAATGCGCGCAGGCCATCATTCAACCCACACAGAGCGACCACATCGTGTTCGAACAGCATCTCGGCTGTTTCCTCCGGCATGTTCTCCGCCATCGTGGCGATCACGGCACGCACCCCCTGCCAATGCTGACTGGCTGCCAGAAATGCCTGCAGAGCCTGCTGCCAGCTCGCCCCGTCGCAGCGATCCGATCGTGGAAAATCGAGCACAAGCAAGGCCACGTCGGCCGGAGACGGAAACTGATCGTTGGCGGAAGTCGTGGCACTTTCCGGTGGCGCATGGCACTGCAGCATGGCCAGTACCATCTGTTCCATGGCCGCGCGATCATCACGGATGGTCATGTGATAGTCCAGTGGATTGGCCAGTGCCAGTTCACTGCCCAGAACCGTCTTCAAGGCCGCCTTCTGCTCGTCGTCCAGACGCGGAAACTGCAAGCCCTGATTGGCACCGAAGTCGCCGACCAGGGCCGCCTCGCCGCCGGAGCTGGTCATCGCCAGCACACGATAGCCACCCACCTTGCGCGGCAGATGCAACACTTTCAGGGTTTCGATGAATTCACCGATACCGCGCGCACGCAGCAACCCCAGACGTTCGATGAAGGCACTGGCCGCCGCATCATCGCCCGACAGGGAGCGCGTATGCGACATCAGCGCAGCGCGTGCCAGTGAAGTTACACCGGTCTTCAGTACCACAATGCGTTTACCCATGGCGCGGGCGCGCGCAGCCAGTGATTCGAACGCCCGTATATCGGAAAAACCCTCTATATGCAGGCCCAGAGCGGTGACACGGTCGTCTTCGAGCACCGATGCCGCCAGCTCGGCCAATGTGGTCTGCGCCTGGTTGCCCGCCGTGATCAGGTACGCCAGCGGCAAGCCGCGCCGCTGCATGCTCAGATTGATGGCAATATTGGATGACTGCGTGATCACGGCAACACCGCGCTTGACAGCCTTGCCACCCTGTTGGTCCGGCCACAGGGCTATGCCATCGAGATAATTCACCAGGCCGTAGCTGTTCGGACCGATGACCGGCATATCGCCGGCGGCATCCGTCAGACGTCTCTGTCGCTCTTCGGCATCTCGATCCAGCGCTGCCCGCTCACCAAAGCCGGTGGCAAAACAGATGGCACCGCCTGCGCCCATGTCCGCCAGACAGGCAACCAGTTCGATGGTGCGTTCATTGTTGACGGCGATGAACGTGGCATCGGGCACACCGGGCAGATCGTTGAGACTGGCATGACAGGGTTCACCGGCCAGCCGATTGCGCCGCGGGTGAACCGGCCAGACGTCGCCGTCGAAGCCCGCCTGGCGGCACTGGAGAATGACAGACTCCGCCCATTGACCGCCAACGACGGCAATGGAACGGGGCTTGAGCAGACGTCCGAAACGCACGGGCATCTCAGGTACGCTGCCTGAACATCGCACCTTGCATGAGATTGGCGTATTCGATGGCAGGATTCAGGAACGCCATGTAGCTGTCCATCACCTTCTTGAAACCTTCGTTCTCTTCCGCCAGTGCATTGATGACATCCGCCGAGGCTTCCTTCAGGGCATCGACCACATCGGCCGGAAATTCCAGGAACTCCACGCCTTCGGCCCGAAGTTGTCCCATGGCCTGCGTGTTGAAGTAATCGAACTGGGCCAGTGTCTCTGCCGACGTGGCTTCGGCGGCGCTGGCAACGATGGCCTGCAGATCGGCCGGCAGTTCGGCAAAGGCATCCTTGTTGACCACGATTTCCAGGGCCGCGCCCGGCTCGTGAAATGCCGGGACATAACAGATCTTCGAAATCTTGTACAAACCGAAGGCCTGATCCAGCAAGGGACCCACCCATTCCGCCGCATCGATGGCACCGGACTTGAACGCGGGAAAGATTTCCGGTGGTGGCAACAGTACAGCGTTGACACCCAGAGCACGCATGGCTTCACCACCCAGTCCGGCGATGCGCATGTTCAGGCCCTTCAGATCCTCTACCGAATTGATCGGCTTGCTGAACCAGCCGGCACTCTGTGTACCGCTGTTGCCCGAATAGAATCCCTTGAGACCTCGCTCGTCGTAGATCTCGTCCCACAGCTCCTGACCACCGCCGTAACGCAGCCAGGCAGCATGCTCAGTGGCCGACATGCCAAACGGCACGGTACTGAAGAAATGCAGGGCTGGATTCTTGCCGGCGGCATAGTAGGGCGTGGAATGTCCGATTTCAGCCGTGCCCTTCTGCACCGCATCTTCCACGGCAAACGGCGGTACCAGCTCACCGCTGGAAAAAACCTTGAACGTCAGGCGGCCATCGGACATCGCGGCGACTCGCTCGGCAAAGCTGACGACATTGGTCCCGACACCCGGCGCCTTGGCCGGAAAGCTGGTGGGCAATTTCCATTCGAACTTGCCCTGGGCAATGGCGGGAGCACCGGTGATCAGCGCAGCCGAAGTAGCAGTGCCAGCAGCGCTGGCCTTGATGAAGTCACGACGTTTCATGGGAGTCCTCATGGTAATGATGGCCAACGCAATCAGCCCGATATCCTTGAATCAGTTCAACTTTGCCGGTAACCAGGTTGCCAGCTGCGGGAACATCGCCACCAAGCATAGCGCAAGCAATTGCAGCACAACAAACGGAATCACCGCGCGATAGATGCCCAGCGTACTCAGTGACGGTGGCGCCACCGAACGGAAGTAGAACAGTGCGAAGCCGAATGGCGGTGTCAGGAAAGAGGTTTGCAGGTTCAGCGCCAGCAAAATGGCAATCCAGACAGGGTCGAAATCACTCGCCAGCAGGATGGGTCCCACGATGGGGACCACGATAAAGATGATTTCGACGAATTCGAGTACGAAGCCCAGCAGGAATACCACCAGCATCACCACCAGCAAGGTACCCCACTGCCCGCCTGGCAGATTGCCCAGCAGATCTTCAATCAGTTCGTCGCCACCGAACCCGCGAAACACCAGCGAGAGCATGGAAGCACCGAGAATGATGCCGAAGACCATGGCGGACACCAGCACGGTCTCACGCAACACGGTCTGCAGCACCTGCCGCTGCCACAAGGCGGCGCTGGATACCAGCAAACCGGTCACGGTCAGCAAGACAATGCAACCGGCGATCACCAGGCCTGCCGGGTGATGACGTATGCCGCCGGGCAACAGCGCATTGAGCGCCAGTAGCAGGATCAGGGCGATGACCACCGACAGATTCAGCCAGGCAACGGCGCTCTTGCCTGACACGTTGCTGGCGGCCAGCAGCAGTGCTCCGGCCGCGCCGATGGACGCCGCCTCGGTGGGCGTTGCCACACCGGCCAGTATCGAACCCAGTACGGACAGAATCAGCAGCAGCGGTGGCAGAAACACCTGCAACAGCACAGCCGTTGACAGTTCATCGGGCAAACCGATGGCATCGTTATCCAGCGCCACTGGTGCTACTGGTGCTACTGGTGCTGCCGGTACTACCTGTGCTGCCGGTGCAGCCGATGCTGCAACCCCATCAACGGCAGGCGGTGTCGGTGAGTCGGTACCGCGCCACTTCAGATACACCGCAACGTAGAGACCATAGAGCCCCACCAGCATCAGGCCGGGTATCAGGGCTCCGGCAAACAGGTCGGCCACCGATACCGGTTCCGGCGCAAAGTTGCCCGCCGCATGCTGCGCTTCGAGATAGGTGTTGGAGATCTGGTCGCCCAGCAGAATCAGCACCACCGATGGTGGGATGATCTGCCCCAGTGTTCCTGATGCGCACACCAGACCACTGGACAGGTTCAGAGGCAGACCGGCCCGCGTCATCGCCGGCAGACTGATCAGCCCCAGCATGACGATGGTGGCACCGATGATGCCGGTGGATGCCGCGATCAGGGCGCTGACGATCAGGACGGCGAAGGCCAGGCTTCGCGCCGAGCCGCCCAGCAGTCGTGCCATGACCAGCAGCATGCGTTCAGCCGTGTGCGAACGCTCCAGCAGAACCCCCATGGCGATGAACAGCGGCACGGCAATCAGCAGGGTATTTCCGGTCAGGCCGAATACCCGTTGGGGAAATGCCTGCAGGAAACCCGGGTCGAAGCTGCCGAACAGCGCACCGACAAGCGCCACCAGCAACGGCACGCCCAGCAGCACCAGCATGACCGGCACTCCCGAGAGTATGCCTGCCAGCAGTGAGCCGAACAGAATGATCAGAAACGGCGTGGAGACATGCATCAGCGGGTTGTTCCACTCAGCAGCGCGGCACCACCCTGAAGGATCAGCAGGACACAGCTCAACGGGAACAGTGACTTCACCAGATAGACGCCTGGCAGCCCGCCGGTCTCCCGAGACCCCTCCCTGATCTGCCAGGCGTAGGCGATGTCGGGATACACCAGATACAGGCTGAGCAGGAACACCGGAAACAGCAGCACGATCACGCCAAGCCTGTCCAGAGTCCGGCGCAAGCTGGCGGACTGGTGCTCCCGCCAGACATCGACACGCACATGCCGATCCAGCACCAGAGCCACCGGAATGCTCAAGGTCACCAGACTGGCAAAGACGTAGGCGGTGAAGTCCTGCAACTCCAGAAATCCGGTGCCGAAACAGTAGCGCAAGACCACGATGCTGATCTGCGAACACAGCAGCAGAGCCAGCAGCAGCAGACAGACGCCCATGGTGGACCGGTGCAGAAACGCACACAGCTGCAGATATCGATTGATCAAGAAGACCTCCGCGCCTCGATGTAACGCAGTCAAAGATGAATCGGGCGCGATAGCGTCCGGTCAAGCCGGCCAGTTTACCCTTATCGGCAGGTCAGCGCCGAGATTCCGGCGCACCGAAATGCACGCCGAAGTGTCAGGCGCTCGCCGCTTTCGTATACTGGTGGCCACCATTTCCCGGAGTACACCATGTACGGTATCAATCTGTCAGCGTGCAGACGGACAACGACCGGCTGCATCAGCGGCTGGCTGCTCCTCATTCTGTTCAGCCTGTCTGCAATCCCCGCCCATGCGCAGCCGGTGGACACGACTGCGCCGTACATTGAAATCGAAGAACTGAGCAATGTCAGAGCGGACAGAACCCAGGTATTCACGGTCCAGGTGGAAGAAGACACGCAATTGCAGGAAGTCACTCTGTATTACCGACGTAATGGCGAGCTGCCCTACACGGCAGCGTCCATGGAAGAGATCGGCAATACCGGCTACTACAGCGTATCGATTCCGACCGACTATCAGGACCTGCGCACCATCGAGTACTACATCAAGGCCAGCGATACCAGTGGCAACCGCACCGTCAGTGGATTTGCCTTCGACCCCTACCGACGTACCCTCACAGAGACCGCAAATCCTTCGCAACCGACCAGCACGCCCACGCTTGCCGTTGATACGACGCAGCCTGCGCCTTCCGAAACCAGGCCGCTGCTGCAGCGACGCTGGGTGCAGATCACGCTGGGGGTACTGGCCGTGGGTGCCATTGCCAGCTTTGCCAGCGACAGCGGTGACGAGACGCGCATCGTGCCCTTGACGTTCACACTGGAATGAAGGAATCACTCATGAACCGCATGTCAACGACAGCAAACGCATTGCTGGCAATGTCTGCCAGCCTGCTGCTGGCTGCCTGCTCGGACAACGACACCCAGGTGACACTGGACGCCGATCCACAGGTCAGTATCGATCTGCCCGATGTATTGCTCAATGCCGATGGCCCCGACATCTCGCAGGTCCGTCCCACCATACAGCTCTCCAACGGTGTCAATCTGAGCATGACCCGAATCGGTGTGGGCAACAGCTGGACGGGTACCGCTAACGTGGTTGCGGGACGCGCCTACACGGCAACGGTAGTCTGGGTCGAACGATACGATGGACAGAACCTGCCACTGGCCGAGCTGACCCAGCAGCTGGAAGTCAGCAACGACGGTGAGGTCACCATCATCTCCACCAGCGCATACAGCACGGATATCGATTCCGACTCGGACGGTGTCAGCAACCTGCAGGAGAGACAGGATGGCACTGAGCCTCTCGATGGAGACCCCCCTGTTACCGATCCATCCGGCGGAGACAGCACGCCCGACAATGTCGACGTGGTGGTGCCGCGCATCGCTGCCGAGGATGCGCCGAAGATCAACGGCCGCGATGTCACGGTTGATGATCAGGGCGCCCTGACCGGCCAATGGGCGACGGCGGTTCAGACCGACAGCAGCGGCGCACCGCTGTATATCGGCAATCTGATGATCGACATACACGGCGAGGCCGACGAAGGCGGTGCGCTGCGACGTTGGGCCGCACTGCATGACGGCACGTATCTCTACATCATGGTGCTGGTGGATGACAACGACCAGAGGCAGCGCGACTCCGGCTCACAACTAACCCAGGACGACAGCCTCGAGTTCTTCATCGATGGCGACAACAGCAAGGGCAGCCAGTACGACGACAATGACTTTCATCGTATCCTGCCCGTCAGCCTGGAAGGCAATGTCACACAGCCGGCCTTCTCCGGTGCCGTTGCCGGCCCATCATCGAGCACCGCGGCGCTGGACTTCACGTTTGTCACGGGCCCGGGTGCAGGTCCGGCCGGACTGCGCACGGCGCGCTTCAAGCAGGACATCTATGAGTTGCAGATCGAACTGGCGTCAGCCGGCATCGATGTCGACGAACCGTTCGGCTTCGAGCTGCAGGTGAATGATGATGACGATGGCGGTGGCCGTGATACCAAATGGGGCTGGAAGCACCCTGCCGGCAATGGCAGCAATGTCGATGGCACCATGAACAATCCCTCTCTGATGGGGACCTTGAAGCTGGAGTGACGCAACTCTCGCGGATAGCGGATAGCGGATAGTGAATAGCTGACTCGCTACTCGCTACTCGCTACTCGCTACTCGCTACTCGCTACTCGCTACTCGCTATCAGCATCTTCTTGATCTGCCGCAGATTGCGACTGTCGGCCAGCAACACGGCATCGATACCGTTGGCGTCACGGATGCGCGTATTGGCACCCGCCCGGATCAGTGAGCCCACGACCCGCTGGCGATCCCGACCCACGGCAGCCAGCAGCGCCGTGCGGCCCAGGGTATCGGCCGCATTCAGATCGGCGCCCTTGGCAATGAGTTGCAGAACGAGATGTTCGTAGCCTTTCTTGGTCGCCTCGATGACCGGAAACGAACGGTTCAGGGTCGGCATGTTGACGTCGGCTCCCGCGTCGACCAGGTATTTGGCAACCACCGGTTGCTCCAGGGCAATGGCGGCAGCCAGCGGTGTCTGCCCCTCCCGGCTTCGTCCGTTGACATTGGCACCCACGGCGATCAGATTTCCGACCAGTTTCACCAGGGTTTCCTGGGGTGCCTGCTGAATGGCATTCACCAGGATGTCATTGGGTAGCCGGTCAGCCAGCTGGCCATCACGCACCATCATCTGCACCACCGCCGCACAGCCGGAGCTGACAGCGCGTTCCAGATGCGACAAGCCATGATAGACGGACATGACCGACAGCGACGGGTTGTCCTTCAAGGCGGTTTCAATGCGAACGATGTTGCACAGCTTCACCTGTTCGGCAAAGTATGCCTGCAGACTGCTCTGGTAGCTGGACTTGCCCAGCAGGTGATTCATCAGGGCTTCCTGGCAATCCGGTTGCCTGATGTGATTGATCATCGGCTCACCTGCCACCATCTCCGGTGACGCCAGATCACCGGCCTCTTCCAGTAGCGATGTCAGCCGCTGTACATGGCATTCGCGGGCCGCCCGGCGATAGTCCAGATACAGTTTGCGCTGACTCTTGCTGTACTGTGCCGGGGTGGGTGACTGGATGACCACGTTATCCTGACCGCCAGCAAATTGCGGATTGAAGCGGGCCGAGACCATCAGCACGAAGCGCTCCCCACCGAGGCGGCGATCAGTGGCAATCGCGTGATCCATGGCTGTCATGCCGCGATAGTCCTGCTGGGTTACCGAGGCGCCGTGACTGAGCAACAAGGCGACCACATCCCCGTGATTGCTGGTGATGGCAACCATCAGCGGGGTACGACGCTCCGAACTCAGTGCACCATTATCGACCGCCGCTCCGGCTTCCAGCACGCGTTCGACGATGGCCAGATCGCCTATCCTGGCGGCCAGCATCAGCGGTGTATTGCCATTGACCACAGCTTCGGGCTGCGCCCCCTTGTCCAGCAGTGAATCGACTCGCGGCAAGTCCTTGTTGGCAATGGCATTCATCAGCTGACTTTCCCGACTGGCGGGCAGATAGCTGCATCCGGGCTTGAGTTTTTCCAGCACGCGCGCCGATATCGAGTCGCTGGTGCAATTCCAGTCCAGCAGGCCACTGACGCGGCTGATACCCGGAGTGAAGGTCATCGATCGTGCGCCGATCTTGTCCTCGAAATCGACGATCAGCACACCCCCACGGTTGATCGCCACCCGTTTGACACTCGTCCCGTAGATGCTCCGCGGAGGTGGCAGACCGGCATCGGCGTTGTCGTGAGGCATGACGCCGTGCTTGATGTAATGGTCAGCCACACGCAGCTTGACCTGCGAGGTCAGATTGAATGCCTCCGATAACAGCGCTGCCTTCACATACAGGCCTCGGGTATGCCAGCTATGCAGTGCGCCTGCACCAGTGGCAAGCATGGCTAACACGATGATCAGCAGTTTCAAGAGTTGATTGCCAGGGTAGGTTGACGACTATTCTTATAGTGAGTATCGGGTTCGAGTTGCAATCCCCCGTCTTACCTCTTGCGTATCGACTCGTAACACCCCACCCTTGACGGATTGGTTGGCATTTTTGACGAGTTTTGCGACTCTCGATGCCAGATACCGCAAGACGCAGATCACAACAAGCATGCCTCAGAATCAGGAGTCCGCCTCACCCATGAATACACCTGTCAGCCATCCCGCCTTCACGCACGTTCGCAGTCACCATATCCAGTCACTGGATATCGATGTGCATGAATTCCGGCACGACGTAACAGGCACGACTCATGTCCATCTGGCAGCAGACAATCCCGAAAATGTGTTTCTGGTGGGGTTGCGCACCGTGCCGACCGATTCCACCGGTGTGGCGCATATCCTCGAACACACGGTGCTGTGTGGCAGCGAAAAGTACCCGGTTCGCGACCCCTTCTTCATGATGATCAGGCGATCGCTGAACACCTTCATGAACGCTTTCACCTCCAGCGACTGGACTGCCTACCCGTTTGCCAGTCAGAACAGGAAGGACTATTTCAACCTGCTTGACGTCTATCTGGACGCAGTCTTCTTCTCACGCCTGCACGAGCTCGATTTTGCCCAGGAAGGTCATCGTGTGGAATTCGACAAGGCCGATGACCCCTCCACCGATCTGGTCTTCAAGGGTGTGGTCTTCAATGAGATGAAAGGTGCGATGAGCGCCCCGACCAGCGTGTTGTGGCAGACCCTGAGCAAGCACCTGTTTCCCAACAACACCTACCACTACAACAGCGGGGGTGATCCCGAGTGCATACCCGACCTGAGCTACGACGAGCTGAAATCGTTCTACGACACGCACTACCACCCGTCCAATGCGGTGTTCATGACCTACGGCAACCTGGCTCCCGATGAGTTGCAGACGCGCTTTCAGGATCAGGTGCTGCACCGTTTCGAGAAACTGGATCGCACCATTCAGGTGACACCGGCGAAACGCTATCACTCCCCCATGCGCGTGCAGGAATCCTACGCCACGCAGGATGAGGACACCAGCAACAAGACCCACCTTGTGGTCGGCTGGCTGCTGGGCGAGAGCACCAATCTGGATGAACGGCTGCAGGCGCACCTGCTCTCCAGTGTGCTGCTCGACAACAGTGCCTCACCTCTGATGAAAGCGCTCGAACAGAGTGATCTGGGAAGCTCTCCCTCGCCGATGTGCGGGCTGGAAGACAGCAACCGGGAAATGGTCTTTGCCTGCGGACTGGACGGCTCCGAGCCGGAGCATGCTCTGGCCACCGAGAAGATGATTCTGGATGTGCTGGAAACCGTCGCACGAGAAGGCGTACCGCAGGAGCAGATCGAGGCAGTGCTGCACCAGATCGAGATGAGCCAGCGGGAGATTCGTGGCGATGGCATGCCGTTCGGCCTGCAACTGGTGCTCGGCGGTCTTTCCTCGGCGATGCTGCGCGGCGACACGCTGGCAGCCATCGATCTGGACCCGGCTCTGGAACGGTTGCGTGAAGCGGCACAGGCGCGTGATTTCATTCCGAACCTGATCAACAAGCTGCTACTGAACAATCCCCATCGCGTCACCCTGACTCTGTCACCGGACAGTGCCATCAGTGAACGACGCAACCAGGCTGAGCGAGAGCGTCTTGCGGCGATGAAGGCTGGTTTCAACCAGGCGCAGACAGCCGAGGTTGTCGAACAGGCAGCAGCCCTCGCCCAGCGTCAGGCTCAGGAGGACGACCCCGAGATCCTGCCCAAGGTAACCCTCGACGATGTCCCCGTGGAGCTGCATATCCCTTCGAGCAGGGAGGAGCGCATCAACGAGGCACCGGCCATTCTGTATGGCCAGGGCACCAACGGTCTCGTGTACGAACATGTCGTGGTCGACCTGCCGCAACTGGATCAGGAGCTGTCTTCCGTACTGCCGCTGTACACAAGCTTTCTGGCCGAACTGGGCTCCGGTGGCCGTGACTACCTCGAGACTCAATCCATGCAGGCATCGGTGACCGGCGGGATTTCCGCCTACACCCTGCAACGAGGCGCCGTCGATGACGAGCAGTCGGTATCGGGATACATGGTGGTGCGAGGCAAGGCGCTGCTGCGTAATACCGATGCGCTGTCGGCATTGATGCTGGACACACTGACCGATGTGCGATTCGACGAACATGCCCGGATCCGCGAGCTGATAGCCCAGACACGCGCCAGCAGAGAACAGAGTGTCACTGGCAGTGGTCACATGCTGGCCATGATGGCGGCAGCCAGCGGCATGAGTCCGACCATCAGGCTCTCGCACCAGCTCAACGGTCTGGCAGGCATCAAGGCCTTGAAGGCACTGGATGACACGCTGGACGACAAGGCGGCCATGGCTGCACTGGCAGAGCGTCTGCAGACCCTGCATCAGATCATGCGAGAAGCACCACGCCGATTCATGATCGTGGCGGAGGAAGAGAATCTTGCCACTATTCAACAGAGCATGGGCAGTGCCTTCGGTAATGCACCGGTAGTCGATGATTTTGAACGATTCTCCCCGGCCCCAGTGCGTGAGCAGGCGCGCCAACTGTGGACCACCAGCACCGAGGTGAACTTCAGTGCCAAGGCCTACCCCACGGTACCCTCCACACACGACGACTCGGCGCCATTGGCGGTACTTGGCCCATTCCTGCGAAACGGGTATCTGCACCGGGCCATTCGCGAGACCGGTGGTGCCTATGGAGGCGGTGCTTCACATGATTCGGACACTGCCTCGTTCCGGTTCTACAGTTATCGTGATCCACGTCTGACCGGCACACTGAATGACTTCGACGAATCCATCAACTGGTTGCAGGAGACAGACCATCAGCCACGCGAGCTTGAAGAGGCCATCCTGAACGTCATCAGTGGTATCGACAAGCCCGGCTCACCCGCCGGTGAGGCACGCAGTGCCTTCCAGGCCGAGCTGTTCGGTCGAACCGCAGAGCGTCGACGAGCCTTCAGGCAGAAGATACTGGGCGTGAAGCTCGACGATCTGAAACGCGTGGGGGCTACCTATTTCGAACCGACCAAGGCCAGCACGGGTGTTGTCACCAATGAGACAACGGCTGCGACCGAGGAAGTGAGGAATCTGGAGCTGGAGAAGTTCGCTCTCTGACACCCAAAGCCGAAGAGCACGATCAGAACGCGCCTGCCATCACCCGGAAGTGATGGCAGTAGCGGCTTACCCGTTCGTCAAAGCCTGCCTCACGCTGGCAGGTGTTTATTTCGAGGGGTAAACGAAAAAACCCCGTTGTGACGGGGTCTTTCTCACTCGACAACTGTGCGGATCGGCTTCGAGCCGGTCGCACACCCTGCGACTTTAACGCAGGAGCACTTCAGCTTTCGCTGGAGTCCTCTTGAACTGGGGCAGAGTCTTCCGGATCACCAGCCTGAATGCGCTCGTAGATTTCTTCACGATGCACGCTGACATCAGGCGGCGCAGTGATTCCTATGCGCACCTGTTTTCCCTTGACGCTGAGAATGGTGATGGTTACTTCATCACCGATAACAATTGATTCATCAGTCCTTCTGCTCAGAATCAACATCCGAGTCACCTCCTAGATACAAAAACAATAAACAACGTGAAACCGCAGCACCTCCTTTCACACGGGCTGTTGGATTCCATGGGATCAGTTACAACCGCCTCTGGTACACCAATCACTCATTGACCGGCCACTACCTGTCCCTTCTTGCATAGTATGACTGAACAGAAAGCGCAGAACACACGATATACGGGCGAACGTCACCAATTTATAGACCCTCGCTCGCAAAAAACCATCCCCATGTCGACTTGTTGCACAACGCAGACCAGCAAATTCAAGGAACACATCACGAAAACCATGTATCTGCCTGTACATACAAGTAAGACAGATGCATAAGGTAACCGTTTGCCACTCTTCCGACAACTCCGGATTTTCGCAAGTCAGTACCTTATGAGCAGAAGTCCTGCAAACCAGTACACAAGCTACGCACAATCCATCATTACCCTGCTCGTTCACTGGTCATCCGCGGCATGAGCCGCCAGGAACACCCACACTTCGACTATGCCGGCGTATTTCAGTTCCACGACGCAAGGATGCTGACAACGCAAACTCTTACGCGCGAACACCCATCGGAGATCTCCTGAAGATAACCTGATACATTCCTGATCTGCTTTACGCCCGACGTCTATCGTCCAATGCCCGATGCAAGGCCGGATGAATATACTGGTATACAAGCAATGTACAACATTGTAGATGCCGCCGACTCAACTTTCACTCTATTTGCACAAAGGCATTAACGGGCGTGGCACTGCGCACATGCGTATCGGCGGGCGTGGCACTGCGCACACGCGTATCGGCGGGCGTGGTACCGCGCACAAGCGTATCGGCGGGCATGGCAGCTTGCACAAAGGGTTTTAAGCGCCTTCACCGTGCACAAGGGTTTGAAGGACATGGCAGCTTGCACGATGGCATGGACCGTTTGACACCCTGCTCCATGGTGTTGAAGAACCTGACACTGCCAGCTGATATGTCAGTTTCAGGGCAATCCTGATCCTGACGACACTACAAGTCGTGAGATTCCACGATCGCACCCGAGGACTCGTCACGGACCTCGCCCTGCCGCTCCGGCAAATCTGCCCAGAATCGCTCCACACGCTCTAGCAGACTGTCGGCTGTCGCTGCTGGCTCGATCTGCCAATGCTCGGGGAAGAGCTTCTGGTAGAAGCTTGAGCGGAAGCGCGCGTCGATCAGCAGCACGATGCCAGCATCAGACTCGCCACGAATCAGACGCCCCACTGTCTGCAGCACACGCGTGAAACCCGGGTAGCGATAGGCAAAGTCGAAACCATCATGACCCTGGCGCTGATAGTGCGTGGAGATCAACTGAGTCTGCGTATCCAGTCCGGGCAAACCCGGGCCGACCACGATCACGCCGATCAGCCGATCACCCACATAGTCGATACCTTCACCATAGATCCCTCCCTGAACGGCGAAGCCGACACGATGACCCGGCTCTTCCAGTCTGGCAAGGATTTCCAGCTGTTGATCACGTGAACCTTCGACATCCTGCTTCCACGTGTCATCTTCCGGAAAACTGGACACATAGGCCTTGTAGGCCTGATTGAGATAGGCATGCGAGGGAAAGAACACCAGATAGTTGCCCGCCTTTCTAGCGCAGACCTCGTGTATCAGCGTAATCAGTGCCGGCAGAGAGGCCTGACGTTGCCGATAGCGCGTATCGATCCAGTCGATGATGCAATGCAATGCCCTGTCCGGATCGAACGGAGATGCCAATTGCAGGCTGGCGGTGGAGTCCGGTAGACCCAGTGCGTCGCGATAGAACGTCGCAGGCCGGAGTGTGGCGGAAAAGATCACTGAGGCCTTGAACAGCTTGTACTGTTTTTTCAGGTTGGCTGAGGCATCCTGGCAGAACAACACGACTTCCACTTGCTTGCGCCGACCGACCTTGCCGATATGAGTGATGCTGCGATGCTGCTCGGCAAACAGTTCGTTGATGACAATGTAGCGACACAGCACCCGAAACACTTCACCACTGCTCTCAGGCAAGCCTGGCACCTGTCCCTGACTGGCGACCATTGCCTCCACGACCTCGGCAGCACGCCGAGCGAGACCGACGTTGGCCACCTCGCTTGTCCGAGTGTCCTCGCTCTGCTCCTTGACGTGCGCGCGCATGTCACTGGCCAGCCGGTCCAGGCGATTGGCCACCTGTGGATGATGCTGACGACAAGCGGCAGCCTCATCCAGACACTGCAATCGATCCAGCCTTGCCGAATACATGGATCGAGAACGGTCAAGCAGATTGTGCGCTTCATCCACCAGCAACAGCGTATCCGAGCGGTCTTCTGCAAAATGCTGCAAGCGAACCAGCGGATCGAACACGTAGTTGAAATCGGCAATGACGACATTGACCCAGGGAAGCATCTGCAGAGCCAGCTCGAACGGGCAAAGCTGGTGCTGCCAGGCAATTTCATCGAGCAACTGCTCGTTCATGACGCCGCAGTCGAGCAGTTCCTCTCGCGCGGCAGGCAGACGGTCGAAGAAGCCGATCGTCATCGGGCACCTGCCCGTCTCGTCTCTTTCGCACCGGCCGTTGCTGCAGAAGCAGGTGGGCTGCTTGGCCCGAATCTGTACAGCCGTGACCACCAGACCTGACGCCTGCATGTATTCCAGTGTGTGCAGAGCACTCAACCGCCCTGCGACCTTGGCGGTCAGATAGGCAATCTGATTGATACTCCCTTCACCCAGTGACTTGACACCGGGAAACAGCGCGCTGACCGTCTTGCCGATGCCGGTGGGTGCCTCGCACATCAGTACCTGAGCGTCGCGCGTGCTGCGATAGATCGCCGCTGACATGTCGCGCTGCCCTTCACGAAACCGGGCGTGGGGGAATGTCATCGACGCTGCGCTGTGTTGCAAGCGTTCGCGCTGTGACAACACGCGATCCAGCCAGATGACGTAGGTATCGAGCGCCTGCATGGCGTGTGCCTGCAAGGATGATGCAGTCAGCGTGCGACACTCGGACTCCTGCTCGCCGGAGCGGATGTTCATGTGTATCAGCTCCAGCTCGACTTCATCGGCTGCGGTCTCGATCGTCGTCAGGTACAGATGGCCATAGAGATACAACTGGGACCATTGCAACAGCTTCTGCTCGGCTGGCAGCTGAGACGCGGGTACCAGAGTAGTCTTGATCTCACTCAGCCTGGGTGACTGGCGATCGAGCATGTCAATGCGACCACCCAGCACCACCTCGTACCTACCGATCGTCAAAGCGGCCTTCAGAGCCACTTCGGTCTCTATCGGAGAGTCGTGGTGCTTTGTCCTCTCACGCGCCTCGCGCTGGATCTTCTGATGAGCCCGCATTCCCTGACGCGCGGTCGGACCGGCAACGCCGTCGGCAGACAGGTCTCCCGTGCGGCAGGAAAAGGATGCCAGCGCGGTGACCGATACACGGTGAACGCTTCGCTCACTCATGTGTCAGTGGTTGCGCCTGAGTGTTGCGCCCAGCGGACGTTGACCACGCGACACGGTATGCGGGCTCGATCGAAACACTGCATCCAGCGCAGTTGATTCTGCTGCAGGGTATCTCCCGGGCCCTTGATTTCAATGAATTCGTAGCCGCCTTCTTCGCGAAACAGTACAAGATCCGGAAATCCTGCAGTATTTTCGCGCGTATCGCTGAGAATACGCTGAAAGATGGCCCGCCAGTGCTCGGCCGGAATACGTTCCAGCGCCAGCATCAGCAAGTCATGATCCACTCTACCCCAGCGAACCAGTGGATTGCTCTTGCCCTGGTGCTTCGTGTAGGCATCGGCCACACGCTGACGAAAGATTGCTGGCGTGTCCAGTTCCTCGAACCGTGCCATCAGCAGTGTGGCTCTGCGCGTGGCGAACGAGGGCTGACGGAAATCGGCCGGAGCCGATTGAAAGGGGTTGAAGAACGCACCCGGTATCGGGTGAAAGATGATGTCCCAGATGAAGAGCCCCAGTACCGAATTGCACAGCGCGTTCTCGGTATAGTGACAGACTCCGAACCTTGCATAGAACTCTCTGGCAGCCAGTTCCACACGCCCCGACGAGTCGGAAAGCGTCAGTATTGTAGTTTGTGGCTTGAACCTGGGTACAGTGGGATTCTTCCTGCCGAGCAGCTTCTGCAGCTGCTTGTGAAGCCTTTCGCCTACCTGACTTTCGGCGTCATTGAAGGGCTTGTCCTGCAAGGCGGCAAGCAGACGCCCCGCCTGTTCCTGCTCACCCTGTTTCAGATGAAGCCGGATGCGTCGTTCCCGCGCAGGTGGATGCAATGACTGTGCATACAGCTCGAGTGCTTCGGCCTGCCAGCCCAACCGTTCCAGCTGACGTGCCACGCGATTGCGATAACGGTCGATTCGGCGCCGCAGGTGATCGTCGCCCTCGATCATCGGTGGTAGTTGCCTGATCAGCGTCAGCAACTGCTCTGGCTGTCGGTGATCAATGGTCTCGAACAGCGCTTCACACTCGAAGTAGCGCATATGGGCCACCAGCTGCGCCCGGCTGGCGAAGGCGCGAGCATCCTTGTCCAGACGATAGCTTTCGTAGCGTACGGTACCCAGCTCCTGCAGCACGAACTCGCTGCTGTCCTGGTAGAGATTGCCGAAGAAGCCCAGGCGGAACACGTTCCAGTGCTGATGACCGAACAGGGTGATCCAGCTATCGGCGTCTTGCAGTGCAACGATGTCGCGCTGCAGGGCAGAGTCATCCTGCTGCAGCAGACTCTCGATCAATTCGGCGCGTGGACGCGAACGGGAGCCGCCTGAACCCGAGCCGAAGGCATCGAGCAGTTCGAACAGCTCTGGCTTGGTATAGGCTGCAAGCAACACACGCAAGTCGTCAGGGGCGTTGATGTCGGCCAGTCCTCGCGTGGCCAATTCACCGGCGGCCTCCTGCAGATTCTCGATTTCCGCGTAGCGAAGACGGCTCAACCTGAAAACTGATCCCTTTCTCGTCAACAGACGAATATAGAGTCTCTGGGCTGGTTCCGGAGACGATTGCACAGAGGCATACCACTGGCGCTCCTCGGGCGTCAGAATGTCCTGGTAGGTGTTGACGATGAATTCTGCCAATCGATGAAAATTGGCCAGGTAATAATCGTCCGATATCGCTCCTGCTTCCCCGCTCAGCATGGTGGAAACCTGACTATGAACATGAAATCACTGATTTGCCGTCGTTGGCCCGCGACCATGATACTCGCCACGATGGCGGCCTGCTCGCTGCTGTGGTCAGGCCCTGTCCTGGCGGCCGAAACGCCACCGGACATGCCGCGGATGCCTGCACACGCGCAACCACCGGGAAGTGAGGATGATGCCAGGCAGACGACCCAGACGACCCAGACGACCCAGACGACCCAGACGACCCAGAAGACCCAGAAGACCCAGAAGACCCAGAAGACCCAGAAGACCCAGAAGACCCAGAAGAGCCAGACGAGCCAGACAAGCCAGACAAGCCAGACTAGCCAGACAAGCCAGACAAGCCAGCACTCAGACTGCGCGCCTTTGCTGAACCACCGCGTGCGCCCGCTCATGGGGCCCGACACCCGCCCCTTGTGTGATGAGCATGCCGGCAAGGTGCTGCTGATCGTCAATACCGCCAGCAAGTGCGGTTTCACGCCTCAGTTCGAGTCGCTCGAGGCCCTCCACCAGCGCTACGGCGCCCAGGGTTTCGAGGTGCTCGGGTTTCCCTCTGACGACTTCCGACAGGAACTCGATTCCGAAGAAGCTGTGGCGCAATTCTGCGAACTCAACTACGGGGTGAGCTTCCCCATGTTCCAGAAGGTGCATGTCACCGCTGGAGATGCACATCCCCTGTATCGCGATCTCGCCGCCGCGACCGGCAGCTATCCCCGTTGGAATTTCAACAAGTATCTGGTGGACCGCAGCGGCCAGGTAATCGCGCACTATGGCTCCGGCGTGCTGCCTACCGGTGAGCAGCTGGTGGGCGATATCGAGGCGTTGTTACAGGGGGCGGTAGATACCGATCCGGGTTGATGGGAGTGGAAATCGCGACCTACTGTGCCGTCGCAAGATCTCGATATTCCCGGAATACCGCTTCCGCTCGATGCCAGGCACCTTCATCCGGCTGCTTCAACCCGAGCAGATGGGGCAACATCTGTGAGGAGAAATCCTCACTGCTCTCTCGCGGCAACAACGAAGGCAGATGATCGATGGCAATGATGTCCAATGGCGGTACAGACTCGTCAGCGGGCAACAGTCGGTCGACGGGGCTGTCCATGGTCGTGCAGTCACGATAGACAGGCAGTGGATTGAACTCCCCGGTGGGATCACAGCTGACATCGGCGATGACGCTCAGTCGGCGTTGCGGGTGTTGCAGGTGTTCGAGCGTGGTGAAAGGTTGTCCGGGTGCATTCACGAAGACGCAGTTGATCAGCAACTCGTGCTCACGCACGGCATCGAAGGGGCCTCCGGCTGCAGTTTCCGCCTGATCCCAGCGCGTCAATGGCAGATTGCAGGCCTCCAGCAATTCGCAGGCACCACGACCGCAGCGTCCCAGCGCACCAATCACGAGCGCTTTCGGGCCCTTGGGGTTAGCGGCATTGCCTGACGATGTAGCGTTTGGGTTGGCGTTTGGGTTGGCGTTGGCGTTGGCGTTGGCGTTGGCGTTGGCGTTGGCGTTGGCGTTGGCGTTGGCGTTGGCGTTGGCGTTGG
>CANLNQ010000035.1 GCA_947492525.1 uncultured Granulosicoccus sp. | reverse complement strand
CCCTGACGTCACTGCCTATCACAGGATGGTCGGCGAATGATAGCCTGCCGATGGATGGGGAGAATGAATCGCTTACGATTTTCGCGCTCTCCAGCAAGCTGTAAATCATGGCGCTGGCCTCGGCGCCGGCGGGTGTATCGGCGAAGAGAAAATTTCGTCGAGGTACCGCGATGGCCTTGGCCACATGCTCTGACAAGATGTTCGAGATCGGTAGCCGACCATCGTCGCAATAACGTCGCAGCCCCTCGCTGTGATTGATCAGATAAGCCAACGCCTTGCGAGTGCCTTCATCAGATAAGCCAACGCCTTGCGAGTGCCTTCATGAGCCACACCTTCCACCTGCATGCGATTGGCCCACATCATGAACGTCTCCCATAACGGCACAGCCAGACGCTGGCGCTGGGCATATTTTTCCCTGGGCGACAGGTGCTTGATCTTTGCCTCGACGCGATACAGCGATTTGTAGACCTCGATGGCTCGGCTGGCAATCCAGTCCTTGGCCCCTTTCAGGGCCTCCTCACTCAAGCCCTTGCTCAGGCTCTTCACCACGTCCACAAATTTCCTACGCGCATGGTCATTGCAATAGGCCGGCAGCAGGCCGTTCTGGCCTACCACCTGGTTGTACCCGCTGTAGCCATCCACCACCAGGTAGCCCTTGAAGTGCTCCAGCAAGCCTGTAGCTACATCGCCCGCGCGTGACGGTGAGTAATCGACCAGCACCACCGGTTTGTCCGGCGCTCCGCCACGCCGTATCCACAGGTAGCTTTTGTTCTCCGGCTTTCGGCCGTGTTCCTTGAGCACCTGAATGCCAGTTTCATCGGTCTGCGCGATGTCGTAGCTGTAAAAGCTGTCCTGCAGGCAGTTCCAGATCGGCTGGAACAGCTTGCCGCCTTCAATCGTCCAGCGTGCCAGCTTGGATCTGTCCAGATCCAGCCCCTCCCGTTTGGCCATCTTCTCCTGTCGGTACAGGGGAAGCCCGTCATGGAACTTCGACGTCATGACGTGAGAGAGAATCTGGGGGCTGGCCTGACTGCCGGGAATCGGCTGCAGCGGCATCGTGGCCGTACGCATACAGCTCTTGCACGTACAGGCATATTTGAGCTTGTGATGCACGATCACGTAAAACTGCTGGGGCACAATCGCCAACTGCTCCAGAGTCTCTTCGCCGATGGCCGACATCGTCTTGCCACACGCGCACTGCTTCTGCTCATCACTCAGATCATGAAAGACATCACAACGTGGAAGATCAGCAGGTAATTCCCGTTTCTTTGCCCGCTTGCGCTTATGAGCGGGGACGATGATGTCTGGCTCTTCCTCATCCGACTCCAGCTCATTGCGACTTTCCTGCGAGTGCAGCATCTCGGCCTCATTGAGAAACTGCAGCTCGGCCTGTCCCGGGTTCTTCTCAGAGCTCTTGGCGAAGTGCTTTTGATTGAGTAGCCGAAGTTTTTCTTGAAGCGCCTTGTTCAGTGACTCCGTGGAGGCGATTGTCTTCTCTTGCCGCTCGATGATCGCAAGCTTCTCGATCAACAATTGCTGAAGTTCAGCAACGGTTGAAGGCAGAGTGTCGGAGGGCTCGGGCATGGTCCGTATTATATCAAGCGTGGCACTCATTGTCCGAACAGAATCTCTAGAAAGTATGTGCAAAAGCAACCTTTTTATGCGGCCTCATGCCGTTGAGATTGTAGCCGTCAATCAACTGGTCCAGCTGTTGATGATCCAGCGTGATGCAGTCTCCATCGAACCAGTCAGGCCAATGAAAGCGTTGTTTCTCCAGTGACTTGTAGAGCACCCAATAGCCATTGCGGTGCCAGACCAGAAGCTTTATCTTGTTACGCGATCGATTAGTGAAGACGTAGAGGCTGTTATCCGCCGGGTTGCGACCCAGCTCCAGGCTAACCAGTGCGGACAGCCCTGCCGCCCCCTTGCGCATATCCACCGGATCACGATACAGAAACACGTGCTCGGCGTTCCAGCGACTAGCGTCCAAGGCGAACTGCCAATACCAACTGAGCCAGGTCCGACGGATCGTACGATGTCGGGCACTCCAGGCGGATATCGGTGCCGATGCAAAACACGGCTCCACTGCGTGGACCTACCGTCTTGGCAAGGTTGACTTTGACGAATCGGGCCGACGGTTGGCTGGTATCCGTCTGCTTCGCACGATCATAACGAGAGCGCCATTTGCGCAGTGTGGCCAACTTGATACCGCGACGGGTGCAGAAGTCACGTTCGCTCTCGGTGCCTTGGGAAAACTCGGCGACCAGCTCAGCCCATCGGGCGGCAGACTTGCGGGGCGATCTTTTCATCGTAGAAGCTCATGCAGAGGGAGCACACATCTTCAAACGTTACGCGCGCGGGGAGCAACATGTGATGCATGTAGCGCTTACCGTTATTGCGACACTTGCGCCGTGTGGGGTTGTTGCTGGCGAGCCAACGTAAACCCGATACTGGTTTGTCCATTGTCAGAATGTGCGAAAGTTCTCCCACCGTGCATGCGCGCAATGGCTGCAACAATCGACAAACCCAGTCCATGATGTTTATCGGACAGCGAGCGAGACTGGTCTGAACGATAGAAACGGTTGAAAATCAGCGCCAGTTGCTCCGGCCTGATTGTTTCTCCCGAATTAGTGACAGAAATGCTCACCCGCTCCTTGTCCACGGAAGCGATCGTCACGATAATCGTCGATCTCGGTGTGGCGTACTGCCCAGCATTACCCAGCAGATTGGAAAGCCCCCGCTTGAGCAGAGGTACATCGAATTCTCCTTTAGAGTCCCCCTTAACCGCCACCTCCAAATCCGACTCGGACAAGGAAGCCTCGTGATAGTCGATGACTTCCTGCACAACAGCAGCAATACTCGACACTGCCTCACACCGAGCTTGTGAGCCTCTCTCGGCTTTGGATAGAAACATCATGCTGCGGATGATCTCTGACATCCGTTGCAGCTCTTCCAGGTTCGAACCAACAACGCTACTGTCCACGCTGCCGTTAGAGGCCTGTCTCAACGCCAACTCAGAACTGGTGATCAGTGTCGTCAGTGGCGTGTTCAGCTCATGAGCCACGTCTGCGTTAAAGTTCTCCAATTGCGTGTATGAGCCTGAGAGTCGCTCCAGTAAATCGTTAAACTGACGCACCAGTGGCTGAAGCTCACTGGGTAATGATGAGCCTTCCAGTCTGGTTTCCAGCGTACTGGCAGTCAATTGGTCTATCTGATCCACCAGACTGTCTACCGATCTCAATTCAAGTTTGACTTTCCAATAGACTCCGCGCACCACCGCTACGGTTGCCAGCAGCGACGCAATGACCAGTGCGAAAGCCAACCATCTGAGCAGCTCCTGATCGGCATGCCGGTTAATGCTCAGAACCACCGTTCCGGGTGTCGAACTGCCGCCATAGGCAGGTACTTCAAAGGTCACTGATTTTGCCTGGTTATCACCGACAAACGCATCGACGCCTTTGTAGACGACAGTACCCTCAGCATCACTGACGACCACTTGCAGCTCTTCGTGTCCTGCCAAAAAGTTATCAAATTCGTGCCACAGTGCCGAGGGACCTGAATCCAACGTGGACTCAGCTACCAGATGTTGAATCATTTCCTGCTTTTCCTGCAGCCCGTTGGTTTGACGTGTTACCAGGTGATTGGCGATCACCAGATACACCGCCAACGAGACCAATGCAAAGCTCAGCAGAACCTGGAAGGCAAGCCAATGCGACAGGCGTCGCCTCAGAGAATGGGATCCCACTGTGTTCACACCGTTGATCGATCTTCCAGTACATAGCCCATGCCACGCTCGGTATGCAACAACGGGCAATCAAACGGGACGTCCAGTTTCGTACGCAATCGTCGGATGGCCACCTCAATCACATTGGTGCCACTGTCGAAATTCATATCCCAGACCTGCTCGGCCAGTGTCGCGCGTGAGAGCACTTCCCCTTGACGCCGCAATAGGAGAGTGAGCAAATTAAACTCCTTTGCGGTGAGGACGAGAGGTTGACCATCTCGGGTCGCCTTTCGTCGCACCAGATCCAGTTCCAGATCTGCCAGATTCAGCGTTGTGGCCTCCGAGTGGTATTCGTTCGTATTCGAACCCCGCTTGGTAATCACGTGAAGCCGCGCCACCAATTCACTAAACGCGAAGGGCTTGACCAGGTAGTCATCGGCCCCCGACTGCAATCCGCCCACGCGATCCTCCACGCCCCCCACTGCCGTGAGCATTAAAACAGGCGTCCCTTTCTTACTGCGCAGCGCTGAGAGCAACGCCATCCCGTCCAACCCGGGCAGCATTCGATCCAGCACAATGGCACCATAGTCACCTTCCATAGCCAGGTGTAACCCTTCGAGACCATTGTGCGCGACATCCACAACAAAGCCCTCGCCCGTCAAGCCCTTTCGTAAGTACTCCGCCAGTTTGACCTCGTCTTCCACGACCAATAATTTCATCTTTCCGGTCTCATCCTCACTCGCTGGTGCTCAATTGCACGAATTCCACAGCAGACAAACTACGCTTAGCGCAGTTGATTATACGCATTAGACAACATCGGCATTTGCGTTTCCATGACCTTAGATCCCAGGTTCGAGCCACCGCTCCATTTTAATAAATAGGGAATTCCTCCGGCTCTGCCGGAGGAATTCCCTATTTATTAAGCGATCCTGGTTCGCGACTGATAGCTCTCGGCAGACCGAACATCCGATGGCGAGAGCTGTCGGTATCAACCGCGATCAGGTTGTCGCAAGGGATCGTTGGAATACAACTACGAACTTAATGTGCTGTGCTGCGTCGCTGCTCAGAAACACACTCACGCACACCATTCCGATCATCGCTTTTTATCGACACACAATCCACTCAATGATCCCGTTCAGATCGTCATTTTGCGCAATCGCAACGCATTGAGCACGACTGACAGCGATGAGGCACTCATGGCAAATGCGGCAAATATCGGACCGATTAATATACCTAATGCGGGATACAGCACACCGGCTGCAATCGGTACACCCGCAGCATTGTAGATCAAGGCAAAGAACAGATTCTGACGGATATTGCGCATGGTGGCCTGACTCAGTCGGCGCGCTTTGACGATGCTGTTCAAGTCTCCCTGGACCAGCGTAAAGCCTGCGCTTTCGATGGCCACATCCGCACCGGTTCCCATGGCAATGCCTACATCGGCCTGGGCCAGCGCAGGCGCGTCATTGACACCATCACCGGCCATGGCAACCCGGCTACCCTGCGCCTGAAGTTCACCGACGATGCGTGCCTTGTCCTGGGGGAGCACATCGGCCCGAATCTCATCGATACCCAGACGCTGCGCGACGGCGCGAGCGGTGCGTTCGTTGTCACCGGTTGCCATGATGATACGAAACCCCAGTTTATGCAGCGCACTAAGCGCCTCCGGTGTGCTCTGTTTGATCGGATCGGCCACACTGACCAGTCCAGCCACGGCCCCATTGAGCACGATAAACATGACGGTCTCGCCTTGATCCCGCCGCTCATCGGCGGTTTGGCCTGACGTGCCTGCATCCAGACCCAACTGTTCGAGTAATGCCGCATTACCCAGCGCTACCCGTTGACCGTCGACCAGGCCGGTAACCCCTTTACCGGTGATGGCGTCGAAATCCTCTGCCTTGCTCAGTGTGATACCCCGTTCATTGGCACCTCGCACGATGGCTTCCGCCAACGGATGCTCCGATCCACGTTCCAGGGATGCGGCCAGACGCAGCACCTCGTTCTCTTCATGCCCTGCTTCGGGCAACACAGCGTCCAGTGTGGGTTTGCCTTCTGTCAACGTGCCGGTCTTGTCCACCATCAGGATGTCCACTTTCTCCAGGCGTTCCAACGCCTCGGCATTCTTGATCAATACCCCCATCTGCGCCCCACGCCCCGTCGCTGTCATGATGGACATCGGTGTTGCCAATCCCAACGCACACGGACAAGCAATGATCAACACCGCAACGGCCGATACCAGCGCGTATGTCAATGCAGGCTCTGGACCCCAGATGGCCCAGGCGGCGAACGAGAGGATCGCGATTGCGACGACCGCCGGCACAAAGTATCCCGCTACCTTGTCGGCATATTTTTGAATCGGTGCGCGTGAGCGCTGGGCATTGGCAACCATTTGCACAATCTGACTCAGTAGTGTGTCGCTGCCGATACGGGTGGCCTCGATAACCAGCGTACCCGTGCCATTGATCGTTGCGCCTGTGACCGGTTCTCCTTCCACCTTCTCCACCGGAACCGGCTCGCCGGAGATCATGGATTCGTCCACCGAGGAGCGTCCCTCGATAACCACTCCATCGACAGGCACCTTGTCGCCGGGACGTACGCGCAAATGATCGCCGAGCTGGACCTGATCCAGGTCGATTTCCTCTTCCTGACCATCGGATCGAATGACCCATGCGGTGCGAGCAGCCATGTCCAGTAATGCGCGTATTGCCTTTCCCGTACCTTCCCGAGCACGCAGTTCCATGACCTGGCCGAGCAGGACCAGCGTCACGATCACCGCAGCAGCCTCAAAATACACACCAACCTGACCGTTGGCATCTCTGAAGCCCGCCGGGAACAACGCCGGGGCCAACACTGCCACGATACTGAAAACATAGGCGGCTCCGACACCCATGCTGATCAGGCTGAACATATTCAAGTTCAGTGTACGAAATGACCGATACCCTCGTTCAAAAAAGGGCCATCCGGACCAGAGGATCACCGGTGTGGCTATCGCGAGCTCCAGCCACAACGACACGGTGTCACCGAAAAGCTCCCTGAACGCGTTGAACCCAATGAGCGGCCCCATGGACAACACCAACAACGGCACGCTCAGCACGATACCGACCCACATGCGTCGGGTGAAATCCACCAACTCCGGGTTAGGACCCTCGTCCTCCAACGTTGCGCTCTCGGGTTCAAGCCCCATCCCGCATAAGGGACAGGCCCCGGGACCCGGGTGACGAACCTCAGGGTGCATGGGGCAGGTGTACACGGTGCCTGTGTAGGTCTTCGGAACGGTGTCAAACTTCCCTCCGGGCCGCGATACTAAAGCAGCTGTGGAGCCGTGGTGCGTGTGCTCATGATCGGACTGTGCCAGGGTAGTCTGATCCACCAGTGTCATATGACAGATTGGGCAGTGACCGGGTCGGTCTGTTTGTACATCCAGATGCATGGGACAGGTGTAAATAATAGTCTCGTTCTGGGTGTGATCGGAACCCTGACGACCGCTGGCACCTTCCGGTATACCTTTCTTGTTTTTGACCGTATTCATTGTTGTCTCAAGTGCATTGACTGATGTCACACGCTCGCACTACGGCGCATTCACGTACCATTTCAAAAGCCAGGTAGCTGTGCCAGGATGAACGCTATTGAGCCAGTGTAGGTGAGGCGCCTTACGAATTCCCAACGGCGTGATTACATTTTTGTCGTGCTTTTGCTTTGACCGACTGGTGTGGCAAGCATTGCCGATTCAAACAGTACGTTCCAGCACGGAGCCACAGGTACAGTGACGCCCACTACCTGTACCAATCCAGAGTTGCATGACACGCCATTGGCAGGTTCATCTGTCTTGACTCAGTGCACCTGGCGATGACCTTTCAAGCGGCCAGCCACTGGCCGTAATAGGAATGTAATTCACGTGATTCCTGATTGTCAGATTGGCGCTCTAGTCTGAGCGCTGGATGCAACGCGACAGCTTCACAGCCGCTGTTGCAGCTCAACCCAGTCACTGACATTCAGTGGCTCTCCACTTACAGTCACACAGCCAGATGGAAACCACAATGAAAACACTGATTACAGCCACCGTACTAACTTCGCTGATCGGCTTCAGCACTGCCCATGCGTCCCATGACATGGTGAAAGCGCCTGCCAAGCAGCTACCTGCGGACAGTCATATTTCCTGGCACGAGTTCAGGCACGATCTCGGGGCATTCCCTGGCGTTACTGCCTCCATTGATCATCACGGCGTCATTACCTTGGCCGGCCATACCGACAGCGCCACTGACAAACTCAAACTTGACGGTCTGGCTGTCAAAGTCCGCGGGGCGACGGAAGTGGTGAACCTCATTGGGACCGACTAGCCCCCACACTTAACTCGTTGAAAAGGCCACGGGGGCGAAGTTCATAATGGGATATCGCCCCCATGACAGGTCATTCAACCAAATCAGCGCTAACGGGTGCTGAATTGAAGTGGCAGTTCAATGCCGTTGCATTGAGCAGCACATGGACTAAAAACATCATCCACTCAGTGGTAATACAATTGTAATCTGAGTGATCTGTAGCCGTCATTTTCACCCTCTACGCTTGAATTCAACCAACTACGCAACTGTCAATTCAGCGCCGATGTATTGGTGCATGAGCGCCACTGCGCAGCAAGCACGAGCTTCCCACGACTATAGAGAGAGTGTGACTATGAAATCACTGATTATCGCGTCAGCAATGACTTTACTGACAATTGTTGGCACCGCCCATGCCACCCATGAGTTGAAAAGTGCACCTGTAGCAAATGAAGAATCCGATGGCCATATCTCATGGCATGAATTCAGGCACGAACTCCTGGCCTATCCCAGCGTCAATGCCTCTATGAATCAGGAGGGTGTGATCACCATAATCGGGCATACCAATAGCAGGTACGGTAAAAACGAAATCGATAGATTGGCCAATCGGGTCAGAGGCGCTACTGAGGTTGATAATTCGATTCTGACGGATTGACACATTCTTCGGTGTCGGTTCGTTCTTCGTCAACCAGACAGGCTTTCATTACATTGGCGTGCAGTATGTCAGCTTGAGATCGTTTGACCTTGTGCAAGACTTACGGAGCCACGACCGACACCGCGCCTTTCATACCCGCTTCAAAATGCCCCGGTACCAGACAAGCGATGTCGACAACACCGGCGTTGTCAAATGTCCAGATTACGGAGCCTGAAGCAGACGCTTGCAGGGTTGTGGCGTTCGGATCATCATGCTCCATAGCGGGAAATTTCTTCATCAAAGCATGGTGCTCGAGTAGTTCCTCGGTGGAGCCCAGCACAAACTCATGAACCAGTTTGCCGTTGTTGACAACGTCGAATTGAATGGTCTCCCCGGCAACGACTTCGAAGTTTTCAGGGATATATCTCATGGTGTCATCCATGCTCACAGATATGACACGATCGACTGATCCCGCATCACCGGGACGACCGATAGCGCTGTCATGTTGATCCTCATCACCGTGGCCGTGTGAATCGGCTTCGCCATCCTCACCATGATGTTCACCGCCATGTGATTCATGATTCAGGGAACAACCGGATGCAACCAGAACTGGGCTGATCAGTAACAACGATACGATGAGAGGGTGGCGCATAGTCAAGGCTCTGTGTGTCGAAAAGGTGTAGATGCTCGACGGATATCGGCACGGTTGCACCGAATCATAGGGCGGGGAGATGTCCATTGACGAACACAGAGATTACTTTCGTGTTATCTGAAAACGAGCGCCAACAGATGTAACCCGGCTCATTGCCAGCAGATGCACACGTTGTCAGCAATTTGTAATCTGTACGCCGCTCGACTGTAAGGTCCAACCAGCAAACTAAGCGACATTCATGACGCTACGCTGTGTCAGCTTCACACGCTCTGCTCACTTTCATCTTGCTAACCACACTCTCAACAATCGAATCATGACCATGCAACGACACGACATGCCCCGGCGCACCGGTGCTGCATTCAAACTGCTGCTAGCAATGACTACCCTTTGGGGCACGGTCCCGCAGTTGGTTTCCGCCGATTCGCATTCGCCAGCAGTGCAACTCGGGTATGAATCGGCGTTGAGCGGTTACAAGAAACTGGACGGCACTGAGCCTCCCACGTGGAAAGAGTCCAACGAGACCGTTGGCGAAATCGGGGGCTGGCGAAGCTATGCCAATGAAGCGTACAAAGCCAGTCAAGCGCAAATGGCAGAAGACGAGGATGCTGCGCCAGTGAGCGATACCGCTCCAGCACTCGCATCGGCAATCCCGGATTCACAAGCAACTCGACTGGAAGCTACACCGGCACGCGGCATGGACCCCAGCGCTGCCCCGAAAGCCCCGCAGCCGATGGCAATCCGCCCCGCCCCCTTGACCGTGACCTACCAATCTGCAACCCGAACACATCGTGTTTATGCGGACAACCCTAGAGGGGATTGGCGTGCGGCAAATGAGCGTGTGGGGGAAATAGGTGGCTGGCGTACGTATGCCAAGCAAGCGTATGAAGCCAGTAAGCGCCAAGCCCGGGACAACAGCTCTACAGGAGCCTCGCAATGAGTCGCTCACCTGCACGGCTCGTCAAACCACTGAGCATCGCGTTTCTGACTACCACGGTACTCGCCGGTTGCACCACGTTTGACGTCAATGACTCTATTGCCTGGACTAACGATGAGGCGGCGGCATTCACCGGCGGCAATCTGGAGCTGGCGCGCACCAATCAACAGCGTGCAGCTCGAGCAGAGGCTGCGAGCATGTTGCTGGCCGAACCCTTGAGCCGAGACGCGGCGGTTCAGTTGGCCCTGGCCAACAGCCCTTCTATTCAAGCGCTGATCGCGCGGCGCTGGGAGACTGGGGCCAATGCGGCCCAATCAGGTCGTATTCCCAACCCGATATTCTCGTTTGAGCGCTTGGTGACCGACGACAATGCCACTACGGATGTGGAGCGCTTCGTTGCCTTTGGATTGCTCGATGTGCTGCTCACGCCCATGAAACAGGGAATGGCCAAACGCGGAATCGAAGCTGCCAAACTGCAACTGACATCGGATGTGGTGGCCGAGGTCACTGCCGTGCGACAGGCGTGGACAGAAGCAGTCGCCGCTCAACAACTGGTTGGCTTTGCTGAACAGGTCAGAACGAGCGCCGATGCATCCGCCGAAATGGGACGTCGTCTGGAAGGGGTCGGTAATTTCAGTCGGTTGGAACGAGCGCGTCAGCAAGTGTTCTATGCCGACGCCACAATGCAACTGGTCACTGCCCGGCATGACGCAGTTGCAGCCAAGGAGAAGCTGATCCGCGCCCTGGGACTGGATGACACGCAGGCAGGCAGCCTGAAACTACCCGAGCGGCTACCGGATCTGCCATCACAGCCCATACTGCCCAGTGAAGTCACTCAGACGATCGGGGACCGACGTCTGGATGTGCGCATGGCCAAGGCATCGCTGGATCGTGCGGCGCGCGCCGAAGGAATCACCAACATCACCTCTTACACCGACATTGAAGTGGGCTACCGGGAAACCGAAGCCAGCGGCCCGGAGGAATCTGAAGAGCTCAGCGGTTATGAGGTTGAGCTGAGACTGCCGCTGTTCGACTGGGGCACGATGAAACGCGATGCCATGAGTGCGCGGACGCTGGCAGCGGCCAATGAATACGCAGCCACACTGCGCAACGCCTCGTCGACTCTGCGCGAAACCTACTCAGCGTATCGCACCAGCTATGACGTCTCGGCGTTCTATCGCGATGAGGTGGTGCCACTTCGTAGCCTGATATCAGAGGAGAACGTCCTGCAATACAACGGCATGCTGATCGGCGTCTTCGAACTGCTGGCTGATTCGCGCACACAAATCTCATCCGTGATGTCAGCGATCAGAGCCTCTGAGCAATTCTGGATGGCCGATGCAGCGCTCCAGGCCACGATGATGGGCCAACCCATCGGCGCCTCTGTTGGTGCGATGGCAGCTGCAGATGCCGGCGGCGATGCCGGTCACTAGGATCTGTTCCTGATCAACCATTCATCGAACGCTTATTGGCTAGCACGCACATCGGACACGACCAATAAGCCTGTTCGACGACCGAACCAAACAATACGGATAACCATAATCGATGAGCTCTAGACGTGATTTCATGAAGTATGCAACGTTGACAGGCGGTGCAGTTGCGGCCGGCAGTGTCAGTCGCAACCTGATGGCAGCCTTGCCTGAGCCTGTTTTTCAAACAGAGGTCACCACCATGCCGCCTCTGCATCCGGACAGCGGCCCGGGGTATAACCCGGTGGTAACGCCCAATGGCTGGACGTTGCCTTTTCGAATGCGCAACAACGTCAAGGAATTCCATCTCGTCGCTGAACCCGTTGTTCGAGAAATGACGCCCGGGTTCAATGCGAATCTGTGGGGCTATAACGGCCAGAGTCCCGGACCAACCATTGAGGTGGTTGAAGGGGATCGTGTTCGCATCTATGTGACCAACAACCTGCCGGAGCACACCAGCATTCACTGGCACGGGCAGCGACTGCCCAACGGCATGGATGGCGTGAGCGGGCTCAACCAGCCCGCCATCCCCGTTGGCAAGACCTATGTCTATGAATTTGTCGCCAAGCGACCGGGTACTTTCATGTATCACCCGCACGGTGATGAAATGGTCCAGATGGCGATGGGTATGATGGGCTCCTGGGTGACCCATCCGCGTGGTCCGAACAAACTGATCAGCGATGTGGATCGTGATTTTTGCGTCCTGCTCAACGCGTTTGACATCGAACCGGGAGCGGCGACCCCCAAGATCATGACGATGGTCGATTTCAATTTATGGGCCTGGAACAGTCGAATCTTTCCTGGCACCGATTCGTTCAATGTCCGTAAAAACGACCGGGTGCGTATGCGCTTTGGTAATTTGACGATGACCAATCATCCGATCCATTTGCACGGTCATGAGTTTGTAGTGACCGGTACCGACGGAGGCCCTACGCAAACGTCCGCCCGGCAATGGGAAGTCACCAGCGACATCGCAGTGGGCCAGATGCGGCAGTTCGAGTTCGTGGCTGATGAGCCAGGTGACTGGGCTTTCCACTGTCACAAGAGCCATCACACGATGAATGCGATGGGCCACGATGTGCCCACGATGATCGGCGTGGACCATTCGGATATCGCCACGCAAATCACGCGTGTCATCCCTGATTACATGGTCATGGGCGAACGAGGCATGGCTGATATGACCGAGATGGATATGCCACTGCCAGACAACACCGCCAAGATGATGACCGGAGACGGACAGTTTGGGTCGATCGAAATGGGCGGCATGCTTTCCGTTGTCAAAGTGCGAGAGGATCAGCCCCACGGTGACTATTCCGACCCTGGTTGGTACGAGCATCCACCTGGAACTGTCGCTTGGGAATACACCGGCGAGCTGGAACAACCAGCACGCTTCAAGGCCGAAGTGTCCTCCTCGGACATGACACCGTCCGCCCCCACCGAGACGATTGAATTCAACGTTCGAAAACCCAAACGCCGTTTCGGTTGAAAACTCACATTTCCCCACACTTGACCCTGGAGAATTCACTATGAAAGTAATCGGACTGACCGCCCTTGTGCTGGTCCTTGTCGCCTCAGCATCGTCAGCCATCGCACACGGCACCAAGGCCAAGGACGATGGCCATGACATGGCCATGGAGGTTGTCAAAGAGCAAAAACCCTGGGGCATCGCGGGCGATGAGGATCAGGTGTCGCGCACCATCGATGTCTCCATGCTGGATAGCATGGAGTTCGCTCCTGAGCAGTTGACGATCAAACAAGGCGAAACGATCCGCTTTGTTGCAAGTAACGATGGGCAAGTGCTGCACGAGTTCGTTCTGGGCACAACCGAAACCAATGACGAGCATGCCCAGATGATGATCAAATTCCCCGGTATGGAGCACGACGAACCGTACATGACACATGTCAACAGCGGCCAGACCGGTGAAATCATCTGGACGTTCAACCGCGCAGGCACGTTCGCTTTCGCGTGCCTGATCGCCGGTCACTATCAGGCTGGCATGATAGGCGACATCACCGTCACTGCCGACAATTCGTAACGTACACCCCTGTTCTATCAACCCTCACACCAGGAAACACCTTTCTATGAAAAAGCGTACTCTGCTGCTACCCTTCACTTTGTTGGTATCCATATTTGTTTCACCGGTGGTCTTCGCAGACGGCGATCACCCAATGACTGAAGGCTCGATCAAGAAGATCAACATGGACATGGGCAAGGTCACGATCAAGCATGGCCCCATTGTGAACCTGGACATGCCTCCCATGAGTATGGTATTCGACGTACAGGATGTTGCCATGCTGCAAGGACTCGCAGCCGGTGACAACGTCAAGTTCTACGTCGTTGAGAAGGACGGCAAGATGGTGATCGAGGAGCTTGAAGCGGCTGATTGATCCTGCGGCTTGTCTCCGTTGAGAGACATCGGCCAGACCAGACACCCAGGAACAATTGAGTTTCCTGGGTGTTCTTCCGCGCCTACCATAGCGTGTGAGTTGTCAGCGTGCACTACGGTGTATTCCTCATCAAGATCTATTGGACTCATCAGTAGATTTTTCTCACAATGCGACGAAGGACTTCCATACGCCAAGCCCATTTCACTGCCAGGCAGATCATGGTGATTCTCAAGCAGAATGAAGACGGCACCAGGTTGGCAGATCTGTGCCGAGAGCACGGGACGAGTGCACCCATGTTCTATAACTGGCGATGAAGGTGTGGCTGTTTGAATGTGCTTTGCGCTTGACAGCAACTTGACTTGCCTGACATACCAACAGCACGCTGACGCTGCTGATCGAGACATTGGACGATGAGCTTGGTCAAGTACGCCGAGCAGGTACTTCGCTTGATTGGACACGAGCTGGAAGCCCAACCAGACAAGGGGTTCCAGTTACTCGGCACCTACTCGGGGGTTCTTGTCAGCAAGGCGTTTTCCGACGGAAAGATTGTTGCGACGCATCGCAACAATTGAACTGAAGACATCGGACGTCATTGTGCCCTGCTAAAGAGCGCCGGGCGTATACTTTCTGACGCGCAATGGATCGGTGTGCCCTCTGAGCAAGACCGTTTCCTCAGGTCCGAAGTACATATCGAACTCAGACTCTGAAGGTATGGTGTCACACGCCGCCAGAATCTCACCCGGACCCGCCATCGAACACAGCCGAGATGCCTGATTGACGGTCCGACCCAGCACGGTATGATCTCGACGTTTACCGCGTCCGATAGTTGCGGATACCACTTCACCATCATGCACGCCAAGTCCAACGGTCCTGGCATAGTCTGCACTGGTGATTCTTTCGACGATTTCCACTGCTGCCTGAAGTGCATGAACCTTACGCTCTTTACCACTGAACGTAGCCAGAATGCCATCTCCTACGACCTTATCCACATCGCCGTGGTTGATTGCAACAGCCGATGTTGTGATGCTGGTAATGTCATTCAGAAACGTCACAATATCGTCCAGATCGGCTGTCTCTGCGTAGCTACTGAAATGACGAACGTCCACAAACAGACAAGTCATTACCGAACGACTGGAAGGGAGACCATCTATATCCGATACCATGACGGCTCGGACGGTCCCTCCTGAAACATAGCGAGATATCTGATTACGCAGACAAATCAGATCCAACACTTGTTGGTTGATCAATCTCTGAGCAATTCTGATCAAAAGCCATGCGACAATAATGGCCAGTGATAAGACGAAGAACGCAATGAAGGCCCAGAGTTTGAACGACTGGTGATGATTATTCTCTACTAATGGCGTCGACTTGGCGACTACAGCCACAATTTCCACAGACTGCTCTATCACTCGCAGCGGAACTACTACGGTCCGCACATTCAGACGGGGAAAGTCCTCGATCAACGACCCGCGCTTATCCATGGTAGCTTGAACAGGGAGCGCCTCTTCCAATGCTTCGCACGTCGAATCATTGGATACATTGATCAGACGGCGACCATCCGGCAGAATGAAATCGACACACAAGTAGTCTTGCAGCGCGCTGTGCCGAACCAGATCTCGTTCAGGATCTGGCGGCAATTCTGCTTGCCTCCGGTCGTACTTTTCAGACTCGAGGACGAGATCACGCAACTGTTCATCATTCGATAGCGCATCATCGATAACCGTTTCCAAGTGTCTTCTCTCAAGCTCGACATATACGCGCTCGCTCATGGTTTTCTCTTGCGCATACACCGACCAAAGGAAAATTCCGAGACCCAGCAGCAGGGGTGGTAGTACCAGCTGTTCGAATCTGCGACGTAGCGCAAAAGGCTGATCAATCTCAGACATGTAAACGGCTTCAAGTGTTAGTGATCCAGCGTCACGTGTTGACGCGAATGGTGCCCATCATTCCGGCGGCCTGATGTTCCAGAATGTGGCAATGAAACATCCAGTCTCCGGGGTTGTCGGCCACCAACGCTATTTCCACCGTTTCGTCGGGTACGTCGAATGCGTAGACGAACTGTTCACCAGGACCGATCGGTTCCTGAGTCAAGTATGGCACTCCGTCCATGGCGTGGGGTACACGCAGCCCATGCCAGTGCACGGTTGTCTGTTCATTCAAGGCATTTTCCACAGCGATTCGAACACGTTCTCCCTGAACAAGGCGAATTTCGGGGCCCGGTACGATATCGTTATATGCCCAAACCGGCGTAGCCGGATAGTCATCCGGTACCAATTGCGCGTTTGTTTTACCTGGGCGTAGAGCAATGTGGCGGAGCTGTTGTGGTTCGGTCGCCCCCTGTACGTTGAAGCCGGGCAGTGCCCAGAACGCAGCAGTTGCGCCGGACCCGACGAGAAACGATCGTCGTGATATCAGCGCTTGTTCTTGTCTCTTCGATAAGGATCTGCTGGACACTATCAACTCCTGAATATGTGTAGTCTGGCTGGCCCGACGCGCCTGGCATCCATATTTTCAGATTGGTGTCGGTCACATCACTACCTGCATTGACAACCAATCACCGACCGGTCTGGAGACTGACCGGTCGGCTTGCTCATTCCTTAACCAGCGGGTCGACGAAGATCCACGACCACAAGCTCATCACCGTTCATACTAGCGACAAATTCGATCTTGTCGCCTGCGGCAAGTCCTTCCAACAAACTTGCATCCGCGACTGTGAATGGCATCGTCATCGCCATCATCTCCAGGTTCTTGATCGGTCCATGTTCGATGGTCACCTTGCCACGCTCTACGCTTACGCGCACGACAGTGCCACTTGTCCACGTCTGCTGTGTATCGGCTGATTGCCACGAGGATGACTTGCCAACTGTGACGTTGTCAGTATGGGCCATCGATGCCTGCGTTGGCAACCAAGCAACGGACAATACCGTTGCCAACAAGACCGGTGTAAAGACATCTTTCATCTGCATTAACTCCTTCGGTTGTAGGTCGGATGCCTCCGACGTCGGGGTACAAACTGCGTTGTTCAAACGCGAGAAACTCATGGGGTTGAACCTGGAAGGGGCGAACTCCTGTTTCCACCCAGTGCTGTTGAATCGAGATCGAGATCCACATCGATAGCCGGTACCGGCAAAAGCTTGATCTCGCGACGCTTCCACAAGAAATAAACTGCCGGAATCACGAGAAGCGCCAACACGGTAGCGCTGAGCATGCCACCGACCATGGGCGCGGCGATCCGTTGCATGACTTCAGAACCGGTACCAGAACCAATCATGATTGGAACAAGCCCTGCCACGATGGTGGCAACTGTCATGATCACGGGCCGCACGCGACGCCCTGTGCCCTGTAGTACCGCAGTTTTGAGTTCATCAATAGTCGGGCGACGAGCCAGACGGTTCGTCTCATCTACCATCTTTACGTACGCCTGATTGAGATACACCAGCATGATGATGCCGATTTCCACAGCGACACCTGCCAACGCAATGAACCCGACGCCCACGGCAATCGAGAAGTTGTATCCCAATGCGATCATCAACCATACGCCGCCCAGGGCAGCTACCGGCAAGGTAGCGAGAATGATCAACACTTCGGTGAACCGCTTGAAGTTCAAGTACAACAGCAACACGATAATCGCAAGCGTCAGTGGGATGACATAGCTCAAGCGCTCCTGCGCTCTGAGCATGTACTCGTACTGTCCGGACCATTTCACCGAGTATCCTCCCGGAAGATCCAGTTGATCGCTAACGGCCTGCTGTGCAGACTTGACGTAACTACCTAGATCCACCCCTGCAATATCCACCAGTGTCCAACCGTTCAATCGAGCGTTTTCGCTCTTGATTCCCGGTGGTCCGTCCTCGATACGCACATCCGCCACGTTGGCCAACGATATCCGTTGCCCACCGGGAGTGATCAGTGGCAGCATTTCAAGCTGTTCCGGAGAATCGCGATAGCTCTGCGGGTATCGCATGTTCACCGGATAGCGCTCCAGCCCTTCAATCGTCTGCGTTACCTGCATCCCGCCGATGGCGGTGGCAATGATCTGCTGAACATCGGCAATGTTCAGACCATAGCGAGCCGCTTTCTCACGATCGATATCCACCGTGATATAGCGCCCACCGGCAACACGTTCACTGTAGACAGAGGCCGTACCAGGTACCTCGTTCAGGATTTTCTCCAGATCCCGACCAATATCTTCTATCACAGCAAGCTCGGGTCCCGCGATCTTGATACCCACTGGCGTTTTGATACCGGTAGCGAGCATATCGATCCGGGTTTTTATCGGCATCACCCAGGCGTTGGTCAATCCGGGCACGTTGATCAAGGAATCGAGCTCTGCGCGCAACCCTTCGGAAGTCAGGCCCGGACGCCATTGATCCTTCGGGTGCAGCTGCACCACTGTTTCGATCATGGTAAGAGGCGCAGGATCGGTCGCACTATCAGCGCGACCGACTTTGCCAAACACCGTTTTCACTTCCGGAACGGTGCGAATGAGCTTATCGGTTTGTTGCAGTAGCTCGCGTGCCTTGCCAATCGATATACCTGGGTAGGTCGTTGGCATATACATCAGGTCGCCCTCATCAAGTGGGGGAATGAACTCACTGCCGATTTGCCGTGCCGGTAACAGCCCGATCGCGGTAACTACAACCGCGACGATCAACACCAGCGTTGGTGCTTTCAAGACAGTCCGCAACACGGGCAGGTAGAGCGCCATCAACAGTCGATTGATGGGATTCTCAGTCTCATGACATACCTTCCCTCGAACAAAATAGCCCATCAACACCGGTACCAGGGTGATGGCAAGGATTGCAGAGGCAGCCATGGCGTAGGTCTTGGTAAACGCCAACGGCGAGAACATCCGCCCTTCTTGTGCCTCAAGCGTAAACACCGGCAAGAAGCTCATCGTGATGATCAAAAGCGAGAAGAACAGGGCCGGCCCCACCTCACTCGACGCTTTCGCAACCACCTGCCAGCGGTTTTCATCAGTCAGAGGAGTCTCCTCCATGTGTTTGTGCATGTTCTCGATCATCACAATGGCGCCATCGACCATTGCACCAATGGCAATGGCGATACCGCCCAGTGACATGATGTTCGCGTTGATCCCTTGAAGATGCATCACGATGTAGGCGATGAGAATGCCCACAGGCAATGAAAACACGGCAACCAGAGCCGATCGGACATGGAACAGAAAGATTGCGCAGACAACCGCAACGACCAGGAACTCCTGTAGAAGTTTCTTGTAGAGATTCTTCACCGCCGAATCGATCAGTTGTGAGCGGTCATAGACGGTAATCAGCTCAACACCATCGGGCAGGCCCGCTTTCAGTGTCTCAAGGCGCGACTTGACGCTCTCGATTACTTGCCGCGCATTCTCACCGAAACGCATCACGATGACGCCGCCGACCACCTCCCCTTCGCCATTGAGCTCGGCGACACCTCGACGAATCTTTGGACCGATATTGATCGTGGCAACATCACGGAGTAACAGAGGAACACCATTGTCATCCTGACCCAGTGGTACCGATTCAAGCGTCTGGCGACTATCCAGATACCCCGATGCACGAACCATGTACTCGGCTTCCGCCATTTCGATTACTGACGCGCCCACTTCCTGATTCGCACGTTGTATCGCCATCTGCACATGACTCAGCGGAATGCCGTAGGCACGCAGACGGTCCGGGTCGACGGTCACCTGATATTGCTTGACCATACCGCCAATCGTGGCTACCTCCGAGACACCAGATACGCTCTGCAGCTCGTACTTCAGGAACCAATCCTGCAGACTGCGCAGCTCACTCAAATCGTGCTGCCCGGTGCGATCCACCAATGCGTACATGTACGCCCAACCGACGCCCGTCGCATCGGGCCCAAGTTGAGGGCGTGCAGTTTCCGGAAGATTCGGTGTCACCTGACTCAAGTATTCGAGTACACGTGATCTGGCCCAATACAAATCCGTGTCATCATCGAAGATCACGTAGACATACGAATCACCGAAGAAGGAGTAGCCACGTACGTTCACTGCTCCGGGCACCGACAACATCGCTGTTGTGAGTGGATAGGTCACCTGATCTTCAACGACTTGAGGCGCTTGTCCGGGAAAGCTTGTCTTGACAATGACCTGAACATCAGACAGATCAGGCAAGGCATCGATCGGCGTCTGTTTTACCGACCAGATGCCCCAACCAACAAGCATTAGTGTCAGCAGTAGAACCAGAAACCGATTGCGGATCGAATAGCGAATGATGGCATCGATCATTGAATCACCCCATCATTGGCAGCCGGTTCGATGGCATCGATCTGGTAATCACCCGTAGTGGATTTGTGCATGCGAAATCGAATCGGTTGCCCGTCTGAAAGTTGCTCGATATCGATGCTCTGGTCCACGGAAAACTCCATGGACATGCCTGGCCAGTCCCATTCGGGAACAGGTTCATGGGTGATGGCAGCAATACCTTCGCTGGCGTAAACCTCATCGACAACTCCAGTTGCCCAAACCGATTCCGGTGCTGCCTCAAGCTCACTCATGCGACGAAAATCCGAGGAAATACTTGATTCCGAATCGATCAGGAATTGCGCGGAAATGACCACCTCATCGCCGCTCTCAAGCCCTTCGATAATCTGAACCTGCTCACGCGAGCGACGTCCGGTCGTCACGGCTACGGACTTGAACCGACCCTCGCCAGTGGCCAATACAACGCGTTCCATTGATCCGGTGCGCAGCACAGCATCACGATCAACCAATAGGGTTGACTCTGAGGAATCTGCGGCGATTGTCAGACGCGTATACATATTCGGAAGCAGTGCCCCATCGGCATTGTCGAGTACAACACGTAGGCGGGCTGTACGCGTGGCGCTATCGAGAACGGGGTAGATGTAATCAACCGTGCCGCTCCAGCGTCGTCCTGGTACCGCATCGGCCTGTATCTCTACTGCAGCCCCGGTTCGAAGTTTTGCCAGTTGGCTTTCAAATACCTCACCTTCTATCCATATCGGGTCCATAGGTGCGATGCGCATCAAGCGCTGTCCCGGTGTGACATAGGCGCCTTGTCCCACTGACAATGAGTCAACCACACCTGCTTGCGGTGCGTAGACACGAACTTGTGGAATCACTGAGCCGCTGTTACGAACTCTTTCAATCGTTCCGTTGCTGACGCCAAGGCTTGTCAGTTTGTCTTTCGACGCGTTGACAAGCACTGAATCACCAGCACGAATAGCGACCAGAAACTCCTCTTGCGCCGAGATCAATTCTGGAGAATAGATATCGTACAAACGTCCGTACTGCTCAACGGGATCACCGTCTGCGCGCACGTGCAAACGACGTAGCCAGCCAGCAACGCGAGCGTGAACCTCCTCCAATTGACGCTCGTCAAAACCCACATAACCAATCGTCTCTATAGAATCTGACAACGTTCCCTGTTCGACTCTAGCGGTGCGAACACCCAGGTTGTTGACCACCTCTGGTGAGATTTGAACCGTGCCTGCTGGCAAGTCGGCACCTGCGTTCTCATACACAGGCACCAGATCCATCCCCATGGGCGATTTTCCGGGCCCCTCACGTCGATAGTTCGGATCCATTGGCGCAACCCAGTACAACGGTTCGTCGCTTGCACTATCGCTTTGGGCAATGGGCATGTCTGCAGACGCTGGCGTAGAAAACTCCCCCATGAGCCGCGATGAGAGTTCGGGACCCCATGTGATACCAAAGCCGATACTCAATCCGCCGATAATGACCAGGATTGTCACACCGATGATTTTCAGCAACGCGTTCATTCAAGCTCTCCAGACATACTCGCGGTAGTCAACAGGTAGTCAAGCATTGCGTTGCTCTTATCAAGCTCAGCATCCACAGCTAGTGCTTCCAGCTCAGCATTCAACAGGTCGACTAGCACCAGCTGCAATTCGATAAATCGTGCCTCATCGCTGGCGAACGCTCGTCTTGTAGCATCGGCTTGCTGACGGTATTGTGGGAGCAGTTCTTCGCGATACAACGAACTGCGTGAATTCAATCGGTCGAGCTTTGCTATTAGCTGCGCGTAATCGCGAGACAGCCGCACATGCTGAAGATCAGCCTCCTTCTGTGCTTGATTCACTTTGCTTCTCGCGGCTGAGCGACGTGCAGAGTTTGCATTGCTGCGTAGCGAAGCAAGATCCATAGTGACTCCGAGCGACACGAAATCTGCTCGTTCGCTACCGTTCGACGGATCTTCGCGATACCCGTAGCTCAGGCTGACGCCCCAGCCTCCCTTGTTGAGTTCGCCAGCCAATCGCTGTTCGGCCTCAGCACTATAGCGTCTTGCTTCGGCCAATACGACGGCGGGATGCCGTGCAGGATCAAAGCGTTGTGAAGATGGGATTGGGGGACTATCAGTACCAGCCTTGAAGTTCAGTCGTTCAACCTCATCAGGCGTCAACCACTCAGAAAACTGTTCTCGTGTTGTGTCAAGCAACATTGAATACCGTTCAATGCGCTCAACGAGTCGCGTCAGGGACGCCTGAGCACCGAGTACTTCTCGTTGACGTGCCTGCCGAACCCCAGCGCTGTAGCTTGCTCGCGTCGTTGCCAGCATTTGCTCAAAGACGGTTCGGTTCATCTCCAGGGTATCGAGTGATGCCTGTGCCATCCGACCATCGGCCCATGCGGTGCGAAGCTGCTGGCGCAGCATCGCGCTGCGAAGCGAACGTTGGATCACACTTGCCTCAGCACTGCGCTCGTTTGATGCGGCTCGCCATTGACGCGAATCACCCGGTGGGAACATCTGACTCACTCTTGCCTGAAGTTGAGTCATTGGCTCCTGGTCGAGAGAAAAGGTATCTACCGGAAAATTCATCGCGGACAACGTCAGTGATGGTGGGGGAAGTGCTGCCGACACGCGAGCGGTATCGCGCAACATCGACTCCTGGTCCCGACTCTGTGCAATCTCCAGATCACGCTCGGTGGCGAGTTCGATCGCTGTATCAAGTGACAGCGAAGTTGCGTAAGCCGAATTAACGGGAACCAGTACAGAAACTATCGCCGCATATACCATGCGACGGGATGATAGAAGCGCGGGGCGCGCTCTCATGGTTTTCACAGGAAATATTCATCTCAAAAGTGGAATAAGGAACCGGAACAGGAACGAGATACTGTCCAGCACAATACAAACACAGACGAGATAGCGATCAGACCTGAATGCGCCCGATAGCCAGGTGAGAACGAAGAGCAGGTGAGTAGCGTCTGGGCCCACAACGCCACAGGTAATGCATTGCGGACCGATGCATCAGAAATACAGTCAATAAGGACAGAACCATCCACAAAGCGATAGGCAGCTGCACAGAATCCGTCGTCAACGGCACGGTGGCCTTGTCACACATAGATTCATGCTCAACCGCTGCCGGGTGATAATCTGATGAGGCTGATACCTTGCTTGCGTCATCCTCGTCGAACGACGTGCGATCATCACTGACAGAGTGGCACGCGCTTGGAGCGGCGCTGAAAATCGCAGCTGAAGCCGGCATCAGCACACAGGCCAGCAGTGAGACAACCACCATGATTGACAGGCGGCAACGGATCGTGGTGTGAGTCATGTGTTGCTTGACTCGGCCGATCGATATATGTCACGCCCGCCACTACGCATGGACCTACTGCGTTCATGCAAGCAGCTACCAGTACGCGACAGAACGCACCGAATATGTAAACAATGAGTGCAATGGTTCAGCATGCTCAGTCTCACCTGCTAATCGCCTTTGCCGAAGAACAAACGGTTTCTGCCAATGGTGGAGATCCTTTCGATATCACATCTTCAGTCGTGTCCTCTTTTGCGACGGAGCGCTTTTCACGCATCATCGTGAACATCAAGCCGCCTATCACTATAGGGCACAGTAGGAAAAGAGCAGTAGATGAAGCCATCCAGGAAGGGCCCGTGGAAAACAGTGTTGTAATGGCGATCAATGGAGCGCCAATGCACACAATCATCTTGATGCCCGAATATCCGCGCTGTTTTCCCCGCTTTGATGTGTGGACTGGTGCCGAACTACGCTCAGCATGTGCGAGAAATCCGGATGGAAGATGGGACATATCAAGTAGCACCAAGGTTCAATTTGAACGGCATGGTGTTAATCAGTAAGCCGACCAGATACGGGTACGACCGTTCTCATCGAACGCCAGCACATCATAATCCTTCGGGGTCAGACTGCCCATGCCCGGAGACATCATGGGCATACCGGGAGCCGTCAGCCCGACGATGTCGGGTCGCTCGCTGAGTAGCTGCCTGACGTCGTTGGCGGGCACATGACCTTCAATCACATATCCATCGACCACAGCGGTGTGACAGGATTTCAGTTCCGGTGAAGTCAAACCATGACTGGCTTTTATCGAATCTACATCATCCGTCTCTACGGCGGTGACCGTGAATCCTTCTGTCTGCATGTAATCAACCCATTCCTTGCAGCATCCGCAGCTTGGCGATTTGTAAACCGTCATCGTCAGCGCTGCCAGATCGATGGGTGCCTCTGTCGTTTGTTCCAACGGCGTCGTTGCGGTTGGCGTTGCACTCGCGGTTGCCGGTGCGTCGACGGAGGTAGAGCTCCCACAGGCGCTCAACAACACCGCCGATATTCCCAGGGCGGATACCGTTGCGGTTCGTATGAATGGGGACTTCTTCATTGTCGACTATCTCTTGCAGATCATGACGTCTGGCCGGCGTTCGAAAGGCTACGACGGGTAGATTGATGGATTCATTTGAAAAGTCTGTCGAGAGCTGATTCGGAATCGCTCCCGATGCCCAGGCTCTCAAGCTGCGAGGTGTTCACCTCGTCCTGCCACTGTCGTTCCTGTTCCGGCCAACGAGATTTGATGAACGACAACACGGCGATGATTTGCTGGTCACTGAGAATGTTTTCGTAGGCTGGCATTGCGCTTTGATAGGACGGATCATCGATCACGCGCGCAGCGCCATACTTGGTGATCTCAAACAGCAGATCATCTGCGTGATGCCAGGTATGACCGGTTTCATCGTGTGGTGGAGCGGGGAGAAAACCGTTGGTATCTCGCTGTCGCCAATTTGGCTGGCCACGAAGCTCTGCACCATGACAGGCGGCACATTGTTGCTGATAGATGACCTCTCCCTGATCGACAATCGCCAGGTTGTCAGGCGTCAATCGCGTAAGTATTCCGTCGGTTCCTTTACTCGCCAATGCCGGTAGTGAGGCCAGCAGAAAACTACAACATGCAGCCCAATTGACGGCACGATGTATCTGAACGAAAACGCTTACTTTCATGGTTCTCTGGCACATTGCCATCATTCAAACCCTCCATTGGCGGGTGATTTCAGGTAGGCAGCCATGGCCTGACGATCAGCCGATGACAAATGAGCCGTCCCCTGTTCAATCACTGCTGCCATATGTCCGCCGGTAAAGTCCCCTTCGGGTGTCATGCCGATTTCAAGAAAAAACTCCAGATCCTTGATAGTCCAATCACGCAAAGCGACTGCTGTAATGGCCGGGACACTGGCTCCTTCGGGTCCACGGCTATTACCGGACAGTTGCCGATCAGCCACCCCGCCGAAGAGATCGCGTCGTGCATGGCATTCAGCACAATGAGCAGGGCCTTCAACGAGATACTCTCCCCGCCCGGAAAACCGATCAGGCTGATAATCGACTGGCACGTAGAGTGTTTTCCAAAGGCCCAATCCAACTCTGGCAAGTTCAGGTATTCGTAATTCGTGCTCGGGAGAAGCCTCCTGTATGGGATCGGTCGATTGGAGCCAGGCGAAAAGATCAGCTATGTCCTGTCTCTGCATGACCGCATAGGCCGTGTACGGGAATGCTGGCCAATAGTGCTTGCCGTCAGGTCGACGACCGTTGAGCAGCGCTTGCGCAAGCATGTCCACTGTCCACGAACCAATCCCTGAAAAGCGATCGCTGGTGATGTTCGGAGAGACAAAGGTGCCAAATGGACTATCCAATTCAACACCGCCGGCAAGCAAGGCGCCACCATTTTCCGTATCGGTATGGCAGGCAATACAACCCGCTGCTCGTGCCACACTCTCTCCACGCTCAGGGTCGCCAGCAGAGTACACCGCATCCGAAAAGGTGAACAATGCGGATCGCGCCTGCTCCATGCGCGTGTTGTAGGCGTGCCCATACGCCACTGCCGACACACCAATGACCACGGCACATAGCGCCATGGCCAGAAATAGCCAAAGAGCACGCATTACTACTCCTGCTCAAGTCGGAACCGTTCATGACATCCCGAGCAGCTCCTGGATGCCCGAAAGAACGCGGTGCGAACCACACGGCTTTTCTCTTCGTCAGACTGCTCACCAGTATTGATCTCGCTGGCAATCGTTGCGAGAGCTTTGCTGTCCTCTGTGAAACGAGTGGCAAGCGCAACAAAGTCATCCCATTCGGTCCAGATCGCCGGTAGTGCCTCGGTCTCTGACCCAGTTCGACTCGCTGCGGTATCCGGGAAAAGCGCAGGGATCTGCTCGCCATGCTCGATGAAAGCCTGAGCTGCCATCTCGACCGCATCGTTGTCGAACGCGGTCTTGCGTTTCAGCATATCACCGACAATCCTGGCATGATCGCCCAGCACGCCCATGGCATCCATGCGCTGTTTGACAATGCCACTGGCGCCGGTATGAGCTATTGCCTGACTGACAACGAGCATGACAAGCAGGCCGAGCATTGTCGACCGCATCCGATAGTGTGTGAACATGATTTACCTGCAGCTGAGGCTCGCGCACAGGGCCGTAAGGCACAGTACGCCGACCACACGCAGGCATACGCTACGTGTGAGTGTATGCCGACAAACCTTCCACCTTCGCTACTTCGCAATAGTGGTCATGGGTCGGACAATACAAATCAGCTGATAGGGGGGCGGAACAGTGGAGGTAGAGTCACCTCGACGATGGCATCAACATCGTCATTTACGAGAACTCGCTTGAGCTCCCAGTCTTGCGGAAAGACCACGTTGAAGGGATTTGCGATAGCGGAGACGCCACCGGCTGCACACGCCAGAGCGCATACCGATGGGCATGGAAGTGTACCGTCGCAAGGCATGGAACAAGGCTCGGGAGACCGAGAATCGTCGTGAGCCCCATGTCCAAGGTGATCCATGCCTTTCATGGCAGAAGCGTTCTCCTGCGATGTTTTGGGAACGATTTGCCGATGATGATTTCGGGGAGTCAAGGACACTGTCAATTCAGGAGCGATCGATGAAGCTTCCGGCACCGAGCCGGGATACTCATCGCCATGAGAGTGATTGGCTGCCAGACTGAAGGTGAAGAATCCTGCGCATAGCACAACCAGTAACGCTTGAAGCGCCCTGATCCACTGCCTATGACAGAAATCTGTGTTCATTATTCGAGTCGTTCAGCCAAGGTCGCGTGAAGCTTGATCAAGAGCCATGCAAGTTGGAAACCAGACGGAGTGCTGTTCCCTTTGTCGGCACGCTATCGGTCAAATCCAGTCAGAGGTCCAATTAAAGCAGAACGCGTCTCACTTGTCCTATCCCCCAACGTTTGTTTGCGGATGAAAAGGTATATAGAGCGTCCGGATGCCATGTCAGTCAAGTTTCAGTCGGCGCAAGCGCAGGGCATTGCTGACCACCGATACCGATGACAGGCTCATTGCCGCTGCCGCGAGCATCGGCGAAAGCAACCAACCGGTGGCAGGATAGAGCACACCAGCGGCAACAGGCACACCCAGCGCGTTGTAAGCAAAGGCGAAGAAAAGATTCTGACGAATGTTACGCACGGTTTTCTGACCCAAAACTCGCGCACGGACAATACCTGTCAGATCCCCTTTGAGTAGCGTGATACCCGCACTTTCAACGGCCACATCGGCACCGGTGCCCATAGCCAGCCCGACGTCTGCAGCTGCAAGCGCTGGGGCATCGTTGACCCCATCTCCGGCCATCGCTACCGTCTTTCCCTCGGCATGCAGCTCATCAACGAGCCCTTGCTTGTCAGATGGCATCACCTGCGCACGCACCTCATCAATGCCTAACTGATCAGCCACCGCCTGCGCAGTTCGCGCGTTGTCGCCAGTGGCCATGATTATTCGCAAGCCGGCGTTGTGAAGCGCGTCGATCGCTGCTTTTGTATTCGGCTTGATGCGATCCTGTACTGCCACCATTCCTGCGTATTGCGAATCGATCGCAACATACATAACCGTCTTGCCCTGGTCGCTCAATGCCGTACCGCCGTCTTCTTGAATATCTTCAATACCGATATCCTGCATGAACGCAGCATTCCCAAGCTGCACTGAGCGTGCTTCGACTGTGCCACTGACACCGCGTCCGGTGTGGGATTCAAAGTCGTCCGCAGAGAACAGCGACAAGCCCGCCTCTTTTGCCCCCTTGACGATGGCATCGGCCAATGGATGTTCAGAACCGTTTTCCAAAGAGGCTGCCAAAGTCAATACCGTCTCCCGGTTGAACCCATCTGCCACGAACACATCGGTTAACACTGGCTGTCCTTCAGTCAACGTGCCTGTCTTGTCGACGACCAAGGTATCAACAGCGGCCAACCGTTCAAGCGCTGCAGCATCCTTGACCAAAACCCCAGCTTTGGCCCCCCTGCCGGTCGCTGTCATGATTGACATGGGTGTTGCCAGACCCAGTGCACACGGGCATGCAATGATCAACACGGAGATCGCCGCGACTAGCGCGTACGCCAATGTCGGTGTTGGGCCGAAGACACTCCATGCGATGAAGGCCAATAACGCGATTATCACAACAATCGGAACGAATACCGATGCGACGCGGTCGGCAAGCCCTTGAATGGGTGCACGTGAACGCTGTGCACCGGCAACCATGGTCACGATCTGTGCCAGCATGGTCTCGTCACCGACGCGTGCAGCCTCCATCACGAAGCTGCCGTTGCCGTTGAGCGTCCCTCCGGTCACTTCATCACCACTAACTTTCTGCAGCGGGATCGATTCACCACTGATCATGCTCTCATCAACAGAGGTCGTGCCTGTGATGATGACGCCATCAACCGGCACACTATCACCAGGACGAACACGCAGTGTGTCGCCTTGCATGATGTTCGCCAGCGGCGCATCATACTCGTGCCCATCGGGCAGCACACGCCGTGCGGTCTTTGGCGCCAGATCCATCAATGCCCTGATCGCATCCCCGGTCTGCTCACGAGCGCGCAGCTCAAGAACCTGCCCCACGAAAACGAGCGCGATAATAACGACAGCGGCTTCGAAGTACACGGGCGGGTGACCATTGGCGAGCAATGATTCGGGTAATAGATCCGGCAAGAGCGTGGCGATCACACTGAACGCATAAGCGGATCCGACGCCGAGCATGATCAGCGTCCACATGTTCAGCTTCCAGGTCTTGACTGATACCCAGCCACGTTGAAAAAACGGTGCAGCAGCCCAAAGCACAACCGGTGTTGCGAGAATCAGTTCAATCCAAAGCGACGATTCTTCGCCGAGCCATGAGCGTATCGGCAATCCCAGCATGGGCCCCATGGTCAATATCAGTAATGGGATAGCAACTCCCACACTGATCCATAGCCGACGTGTAAAGTCGATGAGCTCCGTGTTGGGCCCTTCACTGACGCCTGACATCGGCTCGAGTGCCATGCCGCAGATGGGGCATGTGCCTGGACCCTCCTGCACAATCTCAGGGTCCATGGGGCACGTGTACAACGGTGCTGCACCATCCGCACCAACAGCAGTTGCAGCCTCTGCTTCACGCTGTCGTTCGCGATTGCCTGACACGTAGAACCAGGGATCTGCCATGAATTTGTCGTGACAGCCTGTAGAACAGAAATGATAGGTGTTGTCCTGCCACGAGTGACTGGGCTTTCCGCTATCGAGCGTCACGCTCATGCCGCAGACCGGATCGGTTGCTGTGTCATCCGAAGCCGAAACGGTTGGATCAACAGTGTCTACGCCAGACAGAGCGGCAGAATCGTTCATTGAGATACTCCTGAGTCTCTTGCAATCAACAGTCACAGCCAAAAGCCGAAGAAATCGCCGCGTCTATCTTGCGACATCGCGTGGTCGAGGCATCAGTAGATGCGCTAACGACTAGCGTAGAGGCTCCAGTCACTGGAATGTCAAGCCCTCTGAGTCTGTTTGATCAACTTTCGAATTGAACGTTCTGCAAAAGGCACTACTCATCAACAGTGCGAAGAGCCGCTCGGCAAAACGGGCTCTGTTGCAAATACTAGCGACAGGGCGCGAGGGCCTGCATTGACTGTCTTTTAGTATCAATTAATTGCTAGTTGCCATTACCTCACACGTCAGAGTATGGGCTTCCGCAAGTGCACACGGACCCAGGCCAAACGCACGCTCAATCATTCGAACCTCTCCCTTGATTCCACCTTGAAGATTGAATGCACGGCCTTGGCCTTTTCGCAGTGCTCGCATTACCTCAAAACCTTTGATCGTCGCATAAGCGCTCTTCATGGTCTTGAAACCTCGAACTGGCTTGATCAGTATCTTTAGCAGCCGTGATCAGCCTCAACAATGTTGTTGAGGTATTTGACTTGGCGATGTAGTACATCTGTGGGACATTTACCTTCACTTTTCAGCTCTAGCTGTTCGCATGGCTCAACGCCTTAACGTACAAAATGTTCCTTTTCTTGAAGGCTACCGATTCTTGCCGCTCGCAAGCAACTTGCCCGATCGGTCAACAGCACACTGTCGCTGCTGAAGTGGCAGATCGGTCACCGGCTGCTGAACGAGACACTGGACGATGGGCGTGGCCAATACGGTAAGCAGGTTCGTCGATCGATGGCACGCGAGCCGAAAGCCGACTTTGGCAAGGGCTTCAACTACTCGGCACTGACACGGATGATGGGCAGATCGAACAAGATCCATGCGACAGATGATCGGGTGGCTCCCCGATATGCTCTTATGCCCAGAGGCACTCACAACGTTCTTGACCAACGCAATGGGAGCTCATCATGCGCGACGCTGACAGGTGTCGATTCGCCGGGATTCGCCATGGAAGACTATCTGTCAGAAGATTGCCCGCCTCCATGCTGCTCGTGCAGGCACAGACGGTGATCACTGACCGTCTGCAGGATGCGGCAGTTCCGGGCTTGTCCACCGTCACAGCACGCGATCATGCGCTCGAGCTCCTGACGCAAACGGGAAAGCGTTTCGAGCCTTTGTTCAACTGCTTCGAGCTGCTCGCGCGCGATCGTGTCAGCCTTCTCGCACGGTCGCTCCGGATGGTCCGCGAGCTTGATAAGCTCGCGCACCGCGTCCAGCGAAAACCCGAGCGCCCGTGCGTGACGAACGAACGTCAGGCGCTCACGCGCACGCTCGTCGTAGCGTCGCTGATTGCCCTCGGTGCGTCCAACCGGCACCAACAGGCCAATCTGCTCGTAGTACCGAATCGTCGGCACTTTGGTGCCGCTCTCTCGACCGATCTCACCAATCGAGTACCAGCGCTCCGCCCCTGATTGCAGATTTGCCACTTTTAACGTACTCCCTCTTGAACCTCTAGTTACTAGAGATTTTATACTGACGTCGAGTTGTCAGGCAACCGTCCGCGATCCGGCATCACTACCCGTGCACACCCGGATCCAGCGAACGGTTGCTGGCGTAGCACCCAAGGGGAAATCATGAGCAAGTCAATGTCGTCCGAGCATCCCGAGTCGAAAGCATCGGGTGAGTGTGCGTCCGCCCATGCGCAACGAGTCGATTCGAATGCATGTTGTGGTGACAACAGCGCCTGCGGTGAGCCAGTTGTGGCGGCGTCACGCCACCAGAGCGGCCGAAGCTTTCGCGTGAACGGACTCGATTGCGCCGAGGAGGTAGCGATCCTGGAGAGCGTGCTTGGTCCGGAGATTGGCGGACGAGCACATCTGGCCTTCGATGTGCTCGAGGGGCGGATGATCGTGCTCGAGAGCGCCGAGCCGATTACCGACAAGCGTGTGGTCGAGCTCGTTGCCGGGGCCGGCATGAGCGCAAGCCTGTGGGACGCGCAGAGCGCCGGCGAGGAGCAGGCGCGGCATCTCACTCGTCAACGGCGCTTCACTGCCTTGAGTGGTGGGTTCTGGACGGCAGGATTGCTGTACCACCTCGTCGAGAGCGGTGTTGGCGGTGCCGTACAGCTCTTCTCCGGACACGGCGACAGTGCTATGCCCGTGATCGAAACCGGTCTTTTCGCGCTGGCGATCGTGTTCGGTGCTTGGTTGGTTGCACCGAAGGCCTGGTCGTCAGCACGGCGGCTCGCCCCCGACATGAATCTGCTGATGTTCGTTGCGGTCGCCGGTGCGATCGCGCTGGGTGAGTTCTTCGAGGCAGCAACGGTTGCCTTTCTCTTTTCTCTGTCGCTGTACCTGGAAAGCTGGAGTGTGGGTCGGGCACGCAATGCCGTCTCGACGTTGCTCGACCTCTCACCGCCTACCGCACGGTTACTGCACGAAGACGGCAGTGAGGCAACCGTCGCAGCCAATCAGGTTGACGTGGGCGATCGCTTTGTCGTGCGGGGTGGCGATCGCATTGCACTCGATGGCGAGGTGATCGCGGGCACCGGGGCGGTCGATCAGTCGCCGATCACTGGCGAGAGCGCACCCGTGCCGAAAGAAACAGGCGATGAGGTCTATGCTGGCACGATCAACGGCGAGGGCACACTGACGGTACGTGTAACGCGCGCGGTTTCCGATACCGTGCTCGCAAAAGTCATTCGCATGGTCGGTGATGCACATTCACGCCGCGCCGAGGTCGAACAGTGGGTCACACGTTTCGCCCGGATCTATACGCCGATCGTGATGGTGCTGGCGTTGGCGTTCGCGTTGCTGCCACCGCTGCTGTTCGGCGGTGCCTGGGATGACTGGTTCTACAACGCATTGGTGCTTCTCGTGATCGCCTGCCCTTGTGCGCTGGTGATCTCCACACCCGTGTCCATTGTCGCCGCGCTCGCGGCCTCGGCGCGCGCAGGCGTGCTCATCAAGGGCGGCGCCTATGTCGAAATACCTGGCCGTACTGACGCGCTTGCAATGGACAAGACCGGGACGCTGACAATGGGCGAACCGGAGGTGGCGGGCGTACATCCCTTCGACAACATCTCTGCCGGAGAGCTTCTGGCGCTGGCAGCATCGCTCGAGGCCCGCTCTTCGCACCCGCTGGCGCACGCTGTGCTCGCACGCGCCGAGCAAGAGGGGATCGATGTGCGCGCAGCTGAAGAGACGCGTACGGTCCCCGGACGCGGTCTTGAAGGACGTGCAGATGGTCGCTCGATCTGGCTGGGTTCCGATCGCTTTGCCGCAGAGAAAGGCTTCGACCAGGCAATCCCTGACACGCTTCGCGAGCGTATCGAGGGCCAAGGGAGCACGCTGGTCGCCCTTGGCGATGAGCATGGCGTCAGCGGTGTGCTCGAGCTGCGCGATCGTATCCGTCCGGAGGCGAAAGGCATCGTTGCACAACTGCATGCTCAGGGTGTCGGAACGATCGTCATGCTCACTGGCGATAACGAGCGCACTGCCCGTACGGTCGCCGCCGAGGTCGGCATCGACGCGGTGCACGCCGAGCTGTTGCCGGAAGACAAGGTCACGGCGATCGAGGCATTGGTAGCAAAGCATCGGGTCGTTGCGATGATCGGCGACGGTGTGAACGACGCGCCTGCCATGGCTCGGGCGCATTACGGCATTGCGATGGGGGCCGTCGGCTCCGATGCCGCGATCGAGACGGCGGACATCGCGTTGATGAGTGATGACATCGCAAGGGTGCCCTGGCTGATCAGTCATTCGCGCAGAACGCTGTCGGTGATTCACCAGAACATCGCCATCTCGCTCGCCACCAAACTGCTGTTCGTGGCGCTGACCGCGCTTGGTATGGCCTCGATGTGGGGCGCGATCGCGGCAGATGTCGGTGTGTCGCTGCTGGTCGTTGCGAATGCGCTGCGGCTGCTCGGTCAGGGTACGGCAACGGCCTCGCGATCAGTCACCGGTCCAGGACACGACCAAAAGATCGTGGAGCGCGCACGAGCGAAAACACACACACCTCGTACGTCCGGCACCGATGCCGTCGTGCTCAAGCAAGAGCGGAAAGTCTGAGATGGTGAACGAGGAACGACCTGCGATTGCATCGGCGCATACGCGTGGCCAACGCAGTTCACGCGCATCGCTTGCGCTCTATCTCGCTTGGCTCATTGCCCTTGGGGCGACACTGGGCGCTCTGTTCCTCGGTGAAGTACTCGGACGCACCCCGTGCACGCTGTGCTGGTATCAGCGCATTGCGATGTTCCCACTCGCGCTTGTGCTTGGCATCGCCTGTCTGATTGACGACCATCGTGTCGCACGTTATGGGTTACCACTCGCACTGGCAGGAGCGGCAGTGGCGTTCTACCACTCGTTGCTCTACACCGGGGTTGTCACAGCCGCGATCGTACCGTGCAGTCAGAACGGCCCATCCTGCACGGATCGCGCAACGCAGGCAGTCGCCGGCGTGCCACTGCCGATCCTGTCGCTTGCGTGTTTCATGGCCATCACTGTGTTGCTTGCCCTCTCCTACCGTTCCCGATCCACTCCGACCACCAGAGAGTCTTTCCCATGAACCGTCGTTTTGTCGTGATGGGCACACTCGTGCTCGCCATCGCCCTGTTCACTGTTGCCTGGCTCATGCAGGAACGCAGCGCGCCTACCGAGCTTGCCACCGCAGCGCCGACCGGCAGCGCACTGATCCGGCCGCACTCGCCCATTCTCGGGCCCGAAGATGCTCCGGTGACGATCGTCGAATTCTTCGATCCTGCCTGCGAGGCGTGTCGTGCCTTCCATCCGGTGCTCACCGACATCCGTCAGCGTTATCCGGAACAGGTGCGCATCGTGATGCGCTACGCAGCCTTTCACGACGGATCCGATACTGTGGTACGCCTGCTCGAAGCTGCCCGTCGACAGGGGCTGTTCGAACCCGTCCTCGAAGCCCTTCTCGAAGAGCAACCTGCCTGGGCGCAGCACGGGAGCCCGCAGCTCGAGATGGCCTGGCAGGCAGCTGGCGAGGCCGGGCTTGATCTCGAGAAAGCGCGGGAGGTCATCGACGACGCCGCGATCGATGCGGTGCTCGAGCAGGACGCTGCCGATGTCAACACGGTGCGCGTGCAGCAAACACCGACGTTCTTCGTCGACGGACGGCCGCTGCAGCGTTTCGGAGCCGAGGAGCTGATGGAGATGGTGCGCCTGCAAGTCGAGGCACGCTCATGAACCACAGTAGCGTTTGCGCACGGCTGAGCATCTTCGAGAACGAGGTACGCTGACATGGGCCACGGTCACCATCATCACGTCGATCCGGACGCCGGAGACCGGCGCGTGTTTGCCGCCATCGCTGTCAACATGGGCCTGACCGTCGCTCAGATCATCGGCGGCATTGTCTCCGGCTCGCTCGCACTGATCGCCGATGCGCTGCACAATTTCTCCGACGCCGTCTCGCTCATCATCGCCTTCGCGGCGCGTCGCATCGCCAGGCGCCCGCGCGACGAGGACATGACGTTCGGCTATGGCCGAATCGAGGTCGTCGCGGCCCTGATCAACTACACCACCCTGATCGTCATCGGCCTCTATCTGCTCTTCGAGGCTGCGCTGCGCTTCGCCGACCCACAACCTGTGGCGGGTTGGACCATCGTGATCGTCGCCGGTATCGCACTCATCGTCGACGTGGTGACGGCGCTGCTCACCTATACGATGTCGAAGTCGAGTGTGAACATCCGCGCCGCGTTCCTGCACAACGTCGCCGATGCCCTTGGTTCGGTCGCGGTGATCGTGGCCGGCACGCTGATCTTGCTCTATGACTGGCGCCTGGTCGATCCGATTGTCACGGTCCTGATCGCCGGCTACATCCTCTGGCAATCGGTGCGCGAGATCGGCCCGGTCATCCGTATCCTGGTGCTTGGCTCACCGCCAGAGATCGAGACCCGACAGGTCCTCGACGCCGTGCGTGAGGTCGAGGGTGTCACAGACACTCATCATGCGCACTTCTGGCAGATGGATGAGCACCGGGCTGCGCTGGATGCGCACGTTGTCATCGCCGCCGGCCGCTGGGATGAGGCGGATGCAATCAAGGCGCGTATCAAGACGGTTCTTCACGACCGCTTCGACATCGATCACACGACGCTGGAGCTCGAGTGTGCGCGCCATGCCTGCGACGACGCCGAATCGTTCGGTGGTCACACGCAGGAGCCGAAGAGCGCGACGTCGTGAACGTCACTCGAGTGCGCCCTCGTTCAACCGTAACCTGGCAGGAATCGTTTCGCCATGAGTGTTTTTCGATGAACTCACCGGTCTGCATATGTCGTGCAGAGCCTCTTTGTGGCCCCGCGGTTGTTCGCCGTCGATGCCACGGTGCAGGCCGTTGGCGAGAAGTCCGAGCCACTGACCGTCTACATCAAGCCCAATGAGTCTGCGCAAGCGGCGATGCGTCTCGTGTCATGAATGACCTCGTTCTCCAGGGTTTTCTAGGTAGCCTCGCAGCGGGCTTGATGACGACCGTCGGCGCAGTGCTCGTATTGCTCGGCAGCAAACCTTCAGAGCGCACACGCGACACTCTGCTTGGTTTCGCAGCCGGCGTGATGCTCGCTGCCTCCTTCTTCTCGCTGATCGTGCCCTCGATCGATCTGTCCACGGAGCGCTATGGTGATGGAGCGCTACCGGCGGCCATCGCCGTGGCTGGCATTCTGCTCGGTTTCATCGTGGTTGCAGTGCTGAACGCGACCCTGCCGCACGAGCACTTCGTTGTCGGATACGAAGGCCCGGCATCGCCTGCATTGCGCAAGGTCTGGCTCTTTGTCATCGCGATCACGATCCACAACCTGCCAGAAGGCGTGGCCGTGGGCGTGGGGTTTGGCTCTGGCGATTTCGACCGAGGATTCGCGCTCGCACTTGGTATCGGTCTGCAGAATGCACCGGAAGGCCTCGCCGTGGCCGTTGCGCTGCTCGGGCAGGGTTACACGCGTATTCGGGCCTTCACCATTGCAGCGCTGACCGGACTGGTCGAACCCGCCGGTGGTTTGCTCGGCGCCTGGGCCGTCACCCTGGCCGAGCCTGCGCTTCCCTGGGGACTCGCATTCGCCGCCGGCGCAATGCTCTACGTCATCAGCCACGAGATCATTCCGGAGACACACCGCTCAGGATTTCAGAATCAGGCCACTTCGGGGCTTGCCGTTGGGCTGTGCCTGATGCTTTTTCTCGACGTGTGGCTCGGATGAGTCAACGCCCTCCCATGATTCCCTGTCCGCGGTCATGAACATCGACATTCGGCTCAGCCAGAGTAAGGCGCTGTGGATCGTGCTCGTGCTCAACGCCGCGCTCGCCATTGGTTTCTTCGCCACCGGTTTCGCCGCCGACTCAAGCTCGCTGATCGCAAACGGTCTGGATAACGTATCCGACGCGTTCGTGTATGCGCTGAGCCTGTTTGCAATGGGTCGTTCCACGGCATGGAAACGCGGTGCGGCGCGCACCTCCGGATTCATGCTGATCGGCTTCGCCGTCGGGGTTGCAATCGATGCAGCCCGCCGCTTCGTCCAGGGTTCCGACCCTCTCGGCACCACGATGATCGCCATGGCGATCATAGCGGGCATCGTGAACCTCGTCTGCCTGTGCCTGATCCGTCGGATCGAGGATCCCGATGTAAACATCCGCGCTGCGGGGACATTCAGCGCGAATGACTTCGTCGCCAACGCCGGTATTGTTGTCGGCGGCGCACTCGTGCTTTGGCTCGGCACGAACTGGCCCGACCTGCTCGTCGGGATCGCAGTGGCCGGCGTTGCCATCAAGGGGGGCGTCGAGATCCTGCGCGACGTACACGAGGAAACGCACGAAGACGACCACTCGAACACCGACAACAATCCGGAAGCCCCCGATTGATGAGTCGTATCGTCAAGTCAGACTTGCCCGCGCTCGCCATCGGCGACGCCCATCTCGCGACAGGTGTGCATACGACGCCTCGTCGGGCGTCTGCTCGCAAACTCCGATGTGCTCATGTGCACGTCTTCGAGAACAATGCAGCAGTGTCCGGGCAGCTCTCGTCCTCGCACGGATCAGGCACCTGCTCGGGCAAATGGGTGCCGTGATCAATGATGGTCAAGATTCTCGGTACGAACAACAAGCCGTATTCCGCACCCCTCATTCAGTCCAGTCAGGAATTCACCATGAAAAAGCCCAAGCCCACTCCGAAACGTCGTCTTCTGCTTGCACTAGCGCTCGCTGGCATCGCAGCAGTTGGCGCGCTGGTCGCCTTGCAGACTCGTGCGCCGGAGACGTCCGACGGCGTTGTGTCTTCGACAACCGACCCGACCGTCGATGACGAGGAAGCACGCGCTCTCCAGACCTTGCAATCGAACTTGAAGAATTCGTTGGTGCTACCGGCGGATTTTCGCCAGATTCCGCAGTTCACCCTTTCGGATGTTGACGGCGAGCCGCTGACCGAGGCGATGTTTGACGATCGCTGGAGCCTGATGTTCTTCGGCTTTACCAGTTGTCCGGATGTCTGTCCAACGACCCTTTCCGTGGTCAATGGTGTGGTCGAACGACTTGGGGAAGTCGGCGCAGAGCCGCCGCAAGTGGTGTTCGTCACGGTGGATCCAGCACGCGACAGCGCGTCACGGATGAAGGACTACGTGGCGTTCTTCAACGAGGACTTCATTGGCGTAACCGGTGAGCAGAACGCGCTTCATGAGCTTACGAGCGAGCTTGGTATTGTCGTCGCCTTCACCGCCAACGATGATGATCCGGATGCCTACACCGTCGATCACACCGCCTCGCTCTTGCTCGTCGACCCAGAGCGACGCGTCCGCGCGAAACTGAGCGCGCCACATGATGTCGAGACGATCGTGTCGGACTACCTTGAACTTCGTGCCGGACTGGCTGAGCTCAACTGACGCACTGGTGAGAGCCTGGGTATTGAATACACCATATTTTGAAGTCGCGTGCATACGTCATGCATTGCCACAATGCACAGGGCCCGACGAAGCGTCTATGTGTACTCATCACAGACCTGATGGAAGAGAGCTTCAGTGATTCTCGATAGCGAACAGGTCAAGCGACTGTACCAACGTATAGCGCCGATCTACGACCTGATGGCGATTCCCCTCGAGTGGCTCGGTGCTTGTCGTCATCGAGTGCAGGCCGTGCATCTACTCAAACTGCAAGCGGGTGGGATCGTAGCGGATCTTGGCTGCGGAACGGGGTTGAACTTGCCCTTGCTCCACGAAGCGGTGGGACCGGGCGGACGAATCATCTGTGTCGATCTTTCCCCCGATATGCTGTCCCGAGCTCGGCGTCGAGCAAAGCGCAGGGGCATCAGGAACGTCGAGTGGATCCAGGCTGATCTCGCCACATACCGCTTGCCGCCCGCCATCGACGGCGCACTCGCCACATTTTCTCTCGAGATGGTGCCCGAATACGACGTGATCATCAGTCGCGTCGCTGCCAGCCTGTCGAACAACGGCCGATTGGCGGTATACGGACTGAAACATCCCGAACGCTGGCCTGACTGGCTGGTTCAGCTCGGGGTGTGGATCACCTCACCGTTTGGAGTGAGTCGAGAGTACGAGACGTTCAGACCCTATGCTGCAGTGTTCGAGCATCTGAGCAAGGTCGAGTACCGTGAATTCCTGTTTGGGACAGCCTACCTGTGTGTTGGTAAGCGAATCCCCGAGCAGGATCACGACACACACCGGTAATAGGTAACGGAACCCTTGGATCCACAAGCATCGCTCGCGCTCTGCAGGGCGATTACAAGGACATGAGCCGCTCCAAACGGATTCGGGATTGTCGGTGTGACAGTTGTGAGGCAGAGTTCGATCTGATGGCAGCCACTGTGGTTTCATTCGCCCGTATGGTGGTTTGAGCGCCGTCAATAGAATCACCTCAAGTAATCGAGAGATCGCCACGAGTGCCGTTCCACCGATCGATGAGTGCGAGCGGTGACAACTACCCGGACACCGACAACAGTAATCCAACCGGGACACCGAACTCCTGACGGGACTGACAACGCAACCTGCAAGGAGCAAATGATGAAACGCAATTTGAAGAGCAGTTTTGCAGCGGCGGTGCTTTCCGCCTTGCTGAGCACTGCGGTGTTTGCACAGGAAATAGCGTCGGAAGCTCCTGGTCAAATGATGCGCGATCAAGCAACCGGAAGCGGCGACATGATGGGGGCGACATGCAACACACGATGTCGATGATGGAAGCTTGCATCGAGATGATGCAGGCGAAGACCGAGTCAGGGGAAGAAATGCCCTCTTCCGCACAGAATGGCTGAGCTGATGGCTCCCTCAGGTCAGGGCTCGACTAACCCATGGTTCCAAGAACCGGAAATGCCACGAGAAGCCAGTAGGCAAAGCGCGTGAGTTGCCCTGTCATGATGGCAATCCCCATGAGTACCATGACGACGCCAGCGAGTTTGTAGAGAATACGGCCAACACGGGAAATGACACCGATCCGGCGTGCAATTGTGTCAGTGAACACGGCAGTGACCAGAAAAGGCACACCGAGCCCGGCCGAGTAGATCGACAATAGCCAAATGCCGTCCGTCGTTCGTGTTGTGGTCGCTCCGACGGTCAGGATAGCGCCGAGGATGGGACCGATGCAGGGTGTCCAGCCGAAGGCGAATGCCAGCCCTAGCAGATAGGCACCCCAGGGACGTCCCCCCGGCAGGTCAAGATGAAACCGGGTGTCTCGAAGCAGTGCGTCAAAGCGCAACACGCCCAGCATCGATAGACCAAAGAGGACGATGATAGCCCCACCGACGACGCCAAGCTCGCTGCGCCAGGTCAGCAGCACACGCCCCAGTATGCCAACTCCCGCCCCAAGTGCGACAAACACCGTCGAGAAGCCCAGCACAAAACAGAGGCTCAAGCCAACCGCGCGCAAACGCGCAGTGAGCTCAGCCCGCTGTTCTGCTGGTTGAGTCGTCTGGCCAGCGATGAACGAGACATAGCCCGGTACCAACGGCAGCACACAGGGCGAAAGAAACGAGATGGCACCGGCCAGAAAGGCGGCGACGATGCCAATACCGGCAATCTCGGTAGACACGCAACTATCCGTGTGAGTGTCGAGTAGGTCGAAGCGCCCAGGCGAACGCCAGTGACGGAATGACGATCCACTGCAGTAGAGGGGAAAGCCCCGCCTCGATCACCGGTACGATCGGCATCAGGTCCGAGTACGCCCAGGCCTGGCGAACTTCGATGTTCAGCCACTCGCTGAACACCGTATAGCCGACACCCATACTGATCGTCGACACGACCACTCGCCGTACGGCCAAACGATCACGCGGCCAGCCGTCACCGAAGATCATCAGCGCGAGCAAGAGCGTACTCATGGCGATCAGAATATCACCGCCGGTACAGTGCACCGCGGCGAACACGATCTCGCCTGCGGTGCCTGTACGCCAAATTGTGTACAGCGGCATGTGGGCGAACTCCCAGACTAGGTTCACGACCGCAATGAGGCAAAGATAGCGTCGTAACGTCTGCAGAAACAATGCACTGTCGTGTGGAGTATCTAGCGCAGACCCTGCCGAGAAGCTGCTTGTATCAGACGGCAGTCTATTCATTGTCGATTATTCCCCTTGATACAGCAGATCCCGACCGTGCACATCAGCGCGCACGGTGCGAGCGCCAGAATGATCGGTGCTGCCCCCACGGCTGTTAGCCAGCCCCAGTTCAACACCATGCCTGCTCCCAGTATGGCAACACCCGCCACCAGCAATGGTTTTCGGCCGTGCAGCATTCCTGTGAGACGTGACCTGAACGATCGGGGCTTGGCGATGGGCTGTTCTGACTTGAGCGACGGTGTCGTAGCGATGTCGGTTTTCATGATTTATCTCCAGAATGAAATACGGCGAATGTGATCTTCAATCGGCAATGGTCCAGTACACGGTGATCGACTCGGCAATGACTGTCCCAATTTGCAAAAGCGAATGCCTCGTTCGACGGGAGAGCTGCATGACCTGGTAAGAGACGCTCCTCGCCCAGCGCCACCAAGGGCTGGCCTACAGTATCTCTGCCGGCGTCGCCGCTGAGCTCTGGTCATGCCACGGCGTGAAGGAAAACCCAGGGCCGTCAACAACGACAGTGACAGCGTCGTCATGGCAAGCGTCATTCGACGTGGTACGTACCACTTTCCATAGACTGGCGGAAGCCACGACAGCCAGCCGCTTCTCTTCTGAATGGACTTGATGTTCATCATTCCGTTACTCGTGTCCTCACTCAGCCGACAGATACATTCGAATGGTGTCAACCATCTCGGGCGCATCCCATTCGGCCGGGCCCAGCATGCGACCGATCTCATCACCCTGAGGGCTGAGCAGAAGCGTGGCGGGAATGCCAACCACGTTCAGGGCGGTCATGGCGCTACCAGCGGGATCAACATAGTCTGCCAGCGCCTCAAGGCCAAGCTCTGCGTAGAAGTCCTCGATCAGCGACACTTCCGCGTTATCGATGGACAGCGCAACGACTTCAAACGACGTACTGCCAAGCATTGCCTGCAACCGATCCAGCGTGGGCATCTCTTCACGGCAAGGCGCGCACCAGGTTGCCCAGATATTGAGTAGTACCAGTTTTCCCTCGAACGATGCCAGTGTTCGTTTCTGCCTGTTACCGTCAATGAATGCCAGCGCCGGCAGCGGCTTCGGTTCGTCATGAATCGGGAAACCGGATGATGCGCTTGCTACCGATTCGGTTGAGGGCACCGGCGTTGTGAGCTCGATTGACTCAGGTGATCGGGATAGTAGGTAGAACGTTACCGCTCCTACGACGATCATCAAGAGTATCCCGAGCTGTAGTGTTCGCAATGTCACCATCGCGTGCCCCCGCTCAATTGTCACGTGTCAGTTCCTGAATCAATGGCCAGATGGTGTCCCGCCAGTCAGAGGCCAGAACGGGACCGATGTGCTTGTACCGGATGATTCCGGCCTGATCGATCACGTAGGTTTCAGGTACGCCGTAGACGCCCCAGTCAATGCCCACAAGGCCCTCGCGATCGGCGCCTATTCGCGCGTAGGGATCGCCGTATCTACTCAACCACGACAAGGCGTCACTCTGGTCATCCTTGTAGTTGATGCCGTGAATCGGCACCACGCCACGCAGGTTCATGAACAGTGGATGTTCCTGAAGGCAAGCGGCACACCAGGAGGCAAAGACGTTCACCAGTGAAACCTTACCGACAAGGTCATCACTGCTGAGCCCTGGCGGTCGACCCTCGAGCGCCGGCGTCGTGAACGACGGGACTTGTTTTCCAATCAACGGCGAAGGCAAACGAGACGGGTCCTCACGAAGCCCCAGTCCAAGCATCACGCTCAAACCGAGAAATACCACCAACGGCAGGAACCGGACGAACGAGGCGCGATGTTGCGGTGTGGGACCCGTCCCTGGTGATGCAACACTGGCAATCGATTGTTTCACGACAGTGGCGCGCGTTGCTGACGCTGTCGATTCGACTGCGTCTCCAGTTCGCTGAGCATCCACGGGCGCGGTGCGTTTCACGGCAACGCGCTCTGAGTGTTCAGAAGCGCTGCGGCGGCGTCCGTCTACTTTCATTGAATGGCAAAGACTGTCGGATCACCCTCGTCGAGGGCAAAGATCGTCCATGGCTCACTCTTCGTGCCGCCCATACCTGGTGATCCCAGGGGCATGCCTGGCAGGGTGATCCCATCGATAGCGGGCCGCTCGGCGAGCAGTTTCTCGATCAGATTGACAGGTACGTGACCACTGACGAAGTACCCGTCGATCAACGCCAGATGGCAACCCTGGTACGCATCGGACAGGCCATACTCGCGGCTCATCGAGGACAGCTGATGCGTGGGTTTGACCGTGACGTCGTAGTCGTTAGCCCGCAGATAGTCGGCGTAGTTCTCACAACATCCGCATTGCGGATTCTTGTAGATGAGCGCATCGGTGGCGTGCGCCACGCCGCTTGTCATGGCCATGATCATCGCAAGCGACAGGCTGATGGCACCGAGAGTTGTTTTGTAGAGATTCATGAGGCTTCCTTTGGGTTGTGACTGAAAAATACAAGAGGGTGGTTGAGGCGGAACTGGCTCATTCACTGACTCGAACGATTCCCATCATGCCGGCGGCCTGGTGCTCGAGAACGTGGCAGTGGAACATCCAGTCACCGGGGTTGTCCGCCACCAGGGCGATTTCCACTTTTTCTTCGGGTGCCATGAGCACGGTGTCCTGCCATTCCTGATGTGGTGTTGCTATACCGTTACGGCTCACCACTCGAAACGAGTGCCCGTGAAGGTGGATCGGGTGATGCCAGGCCGTGTCGTTGATCATCTCCATCAGATAGCTTTGATCACGCTGCAGGGTCACCAGCGGTTCCATCACATGATCCGATGCCGCGACACCATTGATGAACCACATTTTCCCTTCTCGCATCATGTTCATCATGTTGCCTCCCATCATCATCTGCCCCATCATCATCTGCCCCATCATCCCGCCGTTGAATCGAATCTGATGACGGGTGATTCCCGACATTCGAGGTTCCGGAAGGGTGTTGGCTGGTAGCGCAATCGCTGCATCCAGCGCGTTCGTTCGGAGCGATTCCGGGTCGTAGACCACATCGATCAGCTCGTATTCGAGATCTCGGTAAAAGGTGTCGGTAATGGTAAATCGGGAGCCAGGATCACCACCCATGTCGAGCACAAGATCGGCTCGCATCGCCGGTCCGAGCACCACGGTGCGGTTGATCGGCTCGTGTGGCGTGACAGGCTGGCCATCCAGTGCGACGATCCACGGCCGATGGTCGTGAAAGTCGAGAGCAACATTCCGTGCGTTTGCCGCATTGATCAGGCGCAGACGGATACGCTCGCCCTGTTTGACCCGAAAGCTGTCGGGCACCTGTCCATTGATCGTGACGGTGTTGCCGATGCGCCCGTTATGGCTCATGTCATGACCGTTGCCAAAGTCGTCGCTGATACGAGCGTCGCGCTCGAGTCGCCAGTCATCGAGTACCCAGGTGACGTCACGATCGACAGCGATTGGCTCTCTCTCTTCGATGATCAGCGGGCCATAGAGACCGCGTCCCACCTGCTCGAAGCTGCGCTGGTGAGGGTGATACCAGTAGGTGCCGGCATCAGGCACATCGAACTCGTAGACGAAGCGCTCGCCGGGGCCGATCGGCGCTTGCGTCAGGTGTGGTACCCCGTCCATGTTGTGGGGTACACGCAGTCCATGCCAATGCACGGTCGTCTCCTCATCAAGCGCGTTCTCCACGGCGATTCGCACACGATCACCCTGAGTGACGCGAATTTCGGGCCCCGGTACGAGCTCGTTGTATGCCCACACGGGTGTTGGCGGGTGGTTCCCGGGAACCAGCTGAGCGATCGCCTTACCGGGACGAAGCGTGAAGTGTCGAAGCGGCTGAGGCTCCGCTTCAGCCGGTGCCATCAGGCCAGGCAGAGCAAACGACACGGCAGTCGCGCCTGAGCCGACGAGGAATTCGCGACGCGACATCGGCGTTCGGCGGCGCGCTGAACAAAAAGGGAAAGAAAACATATCGATCTGGCCATGGTCAGAAAAAACAGGGTGACCATCCACACAGAAGCATTCCATCAGCGACCCACAGCATGTGGAACCGGCTGATCAGCAATCAGGTGGAGGACTGTTCGAGGCGCGGAAGCCGCGCGACAGCAGTGGCGTCAGACGATAGGGGGGCGGAATAACGCGGTCGGCGTGGGTTGGACGAATCCGTCGTCATTATTGACAGTGCTCATGTCCACACCGCGCGGTCGTACTCCATGCATGCGACTGTCTAGCACAGCGACCAGCGGCGCAAGGCAACTCAAGGCACACGGCGATGAACAATCCTGAGAGTCGCTACAGTCTTCGTCAGGACAACAGTCACTGGATTCCTGATTTCTCTGCTCAAGGCTGGTCACTCGGATCTCCGAACTGATGTCGGAGGCGCTACTGTAGTCCACAAGCGGCGTCGACAACGCCAACATCTGTACTTGCAGGAACAAGGTGCCTGCCACAACCCAGAAACCCAACAACGCCACACACAGGCGTACCGCATTCATCCGGATACCCAAAGGTTCTGGAGAACGGTACGACTGAGGAGGATTCATTATCATGCGTTGAATGTGGATCGTTTGGGTGAACCGTCTTGCTCACATACACGAGTTATCTCTGATCGGTTCAGCTGCCTGACTGCAATTAGGACCGATTTTCTATCGGCAAAGTTCCTGAAGCCTTGACCATAAGCCTTCCAGTTGGTGGAGGGTCAAGGGGAAACAATCAGCTGACGAGGCGTTAAGGAACGTGTTTATTTTCAAACACACGCCGCCAGCCTGCGAATGCAGTACCGACCGGTACGGCTCCTTGCCAGTAGCCAGTGCGCTATGGTGAGCAGGATGCTGGTTACCTCGCTCGACGTGAAAGCGAAGCCAGTGAGTATCGCCAACGTTCGTCATATTGATGAAGATTCCGTCCACCACTGACAGGGTGGTCAAAGTCAGTTTTCGCTACTGATCGCTTGACCAAGCATGCTGAGGGCTAGGTCACCGAGAATGGAACATTCAGGACCGCTGTCACCTCGACAAGGCCTCGACAGGTGTTGCAGGGTCTTGCGAATGCTACGTAGTTCCTGAATCTTGCGTTTGATCTCGTGCAGTTTGCCTTTGTCGATCGCCTTGGCAAAAGCGCTAGCTAGTGCGGATTCTTGACGGTTTGGGTGAAATACCCTCATACCCTGTTCCGGACGCTTTGCTACGGTTCATTACCCGATTATGAACCGATTCGCTGGCGCTAATGTCGATTGATGTCAGACATTTCCTTCCGGAGTCCTTTGACAGACAGACGCGCCAGAAGTGCGCCAATGAGATGTTCTGCAGTTCGAAGGTTGCTCGTTCAAGGGTCAATCCGCAGGTCTACACATCCTGCACCATTGCCCGTTGAGCTATGAAAAATATTCTGATGCTCCCGGAGGGTGGGTTTGCTCTGTCAGAGAGGGTGTACGATCAGCTCATGGGAAATTCGCCGATACGCAGTTGGTCCCGGAGTACCATCCATTCAATCTATTTACGTTCAACGCATGACAATGAAGCCTCCTGAGTCTCTCCGTTCTGCGGGACCTTCGGGTATCCGGGCAGATGGAGTGCATCTGTGTGTAGCGCTGTTCTCTATCCTGGTCGTTGCAAGCGTCCTGTTCATGCCGTTGCTGTCTTTCATGCCGGCGACACACGACCATGTCGTTGAAGTGGATGTTCAGATGGCCAGTCTGGACGTGCAGGATCAGCGATCGAGCGACTGTTGTCCCCTCATGCATTGCAGTGACTCTCAGGGCTGTTCCATGCCGTGCGCCTCGAGTTGCCCTGTACCGGTGATTGCCCTGTTTGACAAGCTCTTGTACGAAGAGATGTCCAGCGGTGCCGGTATCCCCTCTGCCGTGGCAGATGACCGGCTCGTCCAACCTACGGCCTCGGCGCTATTCCGCCCTCCTGTCGCCTGAATCACTGGCTGTTTGCGCGATAGCCGCGTGTTGAACAGCCTACCGCCCAAGATCTGTCGACGCACACCACCTGCGATGGGTGACTGGCCGGCCGCTCGCTCGGGATGGTCTTGCTGTCTTTCACGGACCACGATTGGTCCGTCAATCGAAAAATCACGGCGTGAATCGCCAATCGGGGAACCTCAAGCATATGAACGGTGGAATGATGAATAGCGACATGATGGGCGGTGGAATGATGTGGGCCATGGGAATTGTCTGGCTCCTGGTGATCGTCCTGCTGGTGCTGTCGATAGCGGCTCTGGTGAAGTACGTTTTTCCCGGCAACAGGAAAGGGACCAAAAGAACAGGCTCGGGTCCGGATACCGATCAGGGAAAAGAATGAGTGCCATACTGGCAGCTGGCGTGGCGTTGGGTCGGGGCTGGTCCACGGCCTTAAGAGCAGCGCCGATGATTCTGTCGCTCGCACCGCGCGCGCTGATGTGAACGGTAAGAATCCGTTGCGCCAATATGAGTGGTCAACAGTGAGCCAGACGCGATCGTCAATGAGCAAAGCATCGCGACGGGGCGTTCGGCAACTGCTTGTATTCACGGACCCAACATGACGCGCTTGTTGGGAGGTTAGTGCGGCGTGACCGGCTTCCCGTCTAGTGCAATGATCCAAGGCTGATGTCCGGCAAGAAATCCAGGGTCAAGATCCGCGCGTTTGCAGCATTGATAATGCGTATTCGGGTCCGTTCGCCCTGCTTGATCTGAAAGCTGCCGGGTATCCGGCCGTTGAGTGTGAACCTCCCCAGCAGTAGCGGGGTGAGTAAGCCGAGGGAATCTCACCCTCAGCTTCTCTCAGAACGCAGCATGAACCTCTCGACTCACTGCGCTCCCATTGTTCCAGCCGAAAGCCAATGTTTGCCCTCGGTTTTGATGACATCCAATTAGTTTCGACACCTGAATAAGGGTTCACTGGTGTTCGTCTTTCTGATCCATACCTGATGCAGCTCTTGGCTACACCTTTTCCATCAACGCTCACGACCACAGTCTTTAGCTAAAGCCGCTCAATGGTCGTTTGATGCCGACCCCTGCAGGCAGACACCGGAGGGCCATTATCTCCATCACTTCTGTAGCTTCTCGTATCCAGACAGACAACATCCTGTTGCCCGTTGAATACTGCTACGGCACACACACTGAGTTAAGTTACGTTTACCCGCTCAAATTGTATTGGGCACAATCCAGACGACCAGCAGTGAGCATGGACATCGTCCGTTCACACATCCATGAAGTCCAAAATGACGCTTGGCATACGATGCCTAGTCCTGCGTTGACCCTTGCTTTGGCGAGTTGTGCAAACGGTCGTTTGTGCAACGATTTCCGGGCTTTTGCACACCCGCGCCAGATCAAGGTGTGACTTTGATCGTTATATGGCGGTAAATCTTGATCGCTAATTGGCGCCTCCGATGACCAGAGCCTGCGCTGCGGCTTCAACAACTTCCTCGGTAATCATGGGGACCTCGTTGATGCGCAGGACGCGTTCGATCTGCATGAAAAGTCGCTGCAGGAGCCGAAAATTTCCGCCGGTGAGTCGAATGATGGTGCTGGCGGCACGGGTGTCGGTGAAATCCGCATCGTCCAGTTCAAGCCCGAACTTCTTCCAGTGCCGAGACAACACAAACTGCATCTCTTCTTTCGATAACGTCAGATATTCGTGGGCGAAGCCAACGCGACTGTAGAGCTGCGGATAATGAGACAGACGTTTCTCGATGCCGGGCATCCCGATCAGAATCAGCCCGGTCTCGCTGCGGTCGAACTGGTCGCGCAGATATTCGAGCCCGCCCGTCGTCAGACGTTCGGCCTCGTCGACGATGATCAATTCGATCAGCCCAAGTGTCTGTGGATGACGACCTGCCTGCGGTACTTCGAGGTGATAATCGATACAGATGCCAATCCTGGTGATCAGGGGAGTGATCTCTTTGCGCAGCGCGGTAATGGCTCCGCTGATGGGGGCTGTGAAAAAGAGCGTGCGGGCGCGCGCTGCTGCGGCATAGACCTTTGCATCAGAAGGATCGCGCCGCCCCCACTGCGTGACGAGAGGCTCGATCAAATCCCATTGGGCATAGCGTCGGGCGGACAGGGTCTTGCCGACGCCTGCCCTGCCATGGCAAAGCCCGATCGTGGCATTTCGACGCACCGTATCGGCGAACTCGACGAAACGCCGGTGCTCGTGCGTGACGATGAATGTGCCTGTGCGGCGGGTAATCCGTGTCATGGTTTCTTGTCCTCTTCATACAGGACGAGCCGTGGCGAGGACGGCTGCGAAGGTTCCTTGGGCTTTGGCTCAGCGTCGGACACTGAAGAGGGCGGATCAGGCAGAAACTCGATCAACTGACGGGTTCGAGCAGCAATTTCAACGCGCAGCGCCTTGCGTCGGGCGACGCGTGCCTGCTGGATGTCCTTGAGAGAGATCGTGCGGTGTGCGTGATCCGCACTGACAGCCCGGCACAGAAATCGGTTTTGGTAAAAGACACGAATTTCAGTAATGTCGCGAGGATCGTAGCGGATGGCAACGCTCTCACCGACATAGGCGGCAAGGGTCGGATCGGTGTAGCGCAGTCCCTGAAACCGGATGCCGTCGCGGCGCACCAGACGGCTCTGTACGACCATCACCAGCAGAAGATCGAGTGCTTCAAGGCTTTCCGGCATGCGGGGAAGCCAACCATCGGCCCGCCATGCGTCATTGGGAGACTGACCGATCTCGCTGTGAATTCGCGTGTTGTAGACGCTGAGCGTAAAGGTCCGGATTGCCGCGTCGAGTTCGCCGATCGATAGACGTGGCGGAGTTCCCGGCTTGCCCTGCAGCAAAGCGCCCGGCAGTTCCGGCAATAGCTCGGTGTTGAGTGTCCCGAAAAAGCGCTCGATTTTGCCGCGCCCCTGCGGTCGCCCAACGGTCGAATAGATGAGCTCGATGTGCAAGTCAGCGGCAACCTGTTCGATATGCTGGCTGGTGAAGTCACTGCCGTGATCGGTATAGAGCGCATCTGGTAATCCACAGACCGGCCACGAGGGCGTCTCTTTACGCCAGATCGCCTGGCGCAAGGCAAGCGCGGTCTGGATAGCGGAAGGTGCACCGACAAAGACCGTGTAGCCTGCGACGGCTCGAGAATGATCGTCGAGCACAATGCTCAGCCAGGGACGGACGGGTTGTCCGTTCGCATCGAGGACGAGGATGTCGAGCAGGGTGTGATCCGCTTGCCAGAGATCGTTCGGTCGTTCGGCCCGATGGCGATAGATCAATTCAAAGCGATCCCGGTAAGCGGCAGCGCCCTCATGGGCAAGGGTCAGGAGTGCGGGGTCGAGCTCATGAATGATTGCATGAACGGCGGCATAGGAAGGAGCCTGCCAGTGGTGCGCCTCAGCGATGGGAGTCACACGCCGATGAATGGTCGCCGCTGATAATCGCGGCTTTTGCAGCGCGAGCCCCTCAATGAGTTCGACAAGGGCGGCTGGCATTTTCCTCTGTCGAGCGTCGGATCGGCGTGAGCGCACCAGACCTGCAAGGCCGCCGGAGAAATACTGTGCCGCCCATCGCTGAAGGGTTCTTAGCGGCGTATCTGCGGCGCGGGCTGTTTCAACCAGAGAAACGCCATCCTCGACATGTGGCCTCAGCAGGTTGAATCGGCGCATCGCCTCGACGCGCTGCTCTTCGGACAGGCCTGCCAGGCTGTCCGATAGGGGATCGACCAACGGACGCTCGGACATGGCATGAGCCTCCTGCGGATTCGTTGACGCAAATGTGTTTCATTAGAATGGTACGATATAATTCCCATTGAAGGGAGGGCTACCGTACAAAATCGCCATGAAAAACACCCGAATCGGCTATGCCCGCTGCTCAACCGACAAACAAGATCTGGCAGCTCAGCGCGCTGCCTTGGCTGACCTCGATGTCGCGTCCGATCACATCTATGCAGATCATGGATTGACCGGTCGCAACCGAGACCGGCCGGGTCTGGATCAGGCCCTGGCTGCCGTGCGCACCGGTGACACACTGGTTGTTACCAAACTCGATCGACTGGCCCGCTCGGTGCCAGATGCTCGCGAGATTGCCGACAGCCTCGCCAAGCGCGGCATCAAACTCGCACTCGGCGGATCGGTCTATGATCCAACCGATCCGATGGGAAAGATGTTTTTCAACATCCTCGCCACCTTCGCCGAGTTCGAATCCGACCTGATCAGGATGCGCACCCGCGAGGGCATGAAGATCGCCCGTGCCAAAGGCAAACTGCGTGGCAAGAAGCCCAAGCTCTCGGAGAAGCAGCAACGTGAGTTGCGCAAGATGTACGACACCGGCGACTACAGTGTCAGTGACCTGGCCGAGCTGTTCTCCGTCTCACGCCCGACTATTTATCGCACCCTTGAGCGTACAGCCATCCGTGCATGAAACCGATGCATAGTCCTGCGAACGCGCCATTTAGCGATCAAGATTGACCGCCAAATACCAATCAAAGTCACATCAAGGTTTCAGAGGACCTTGTTTGTTGCAATAACCTGTTGCATAATGAATTCGAATTGCAACAGGTTATTGCACCATGCGACTCGGCTATGCACGCGTCTCGACCCAGGATCAGGACACTACCGCTCAGCGCAAGGCGCTCAAGGCGGCGAAGTGCGACCGGGTGTTCCAGGAGAAGGCCTCCGGCGGTCGCTGGGAGCGCCCCAAGCTGCAAGAGCTGCTGGGTCAGCTTCGAAAGGATGATGTGCTCGTGGTCTGGAAACTGGATCGGCTCTCACGCTCCTTGAAGGATCTGTTGCTGGTGCTGGAGACGATCGATCAGGCCGGTGCCCACTTCCAGAGCCTGACCGAAGCGATCGACACCACCACCTCGGCCGGTCGGATGATGATGCACATGGTGGGCTCGTTCGCTGAATTCGAACGATCCCTACTTCGTGAGCGGACCCGCGTCGGCCTGGACGAGGCGCGAAAAGCTGGACGCATTGGCGGCCGTCGTCCGAAGCTGACACCTGGACAACAACAGGAAGTGGTCGAGTTGGTCAGCACGGGAAAGAAGAGCGCCGCCGATGCGGCCCGATTGTTCGGGGTGCACCCGGCCACGGTCTCGCGTCTGATGGCCCAGCACCGAGCGACACAACTGGATCAGGCGCCCAAGCCTGTACCGCCTGCGAAGTCGAAACGACCGGCGGCGAAAAAGACGCGATCGAAGAAAAAAACTTCGTCCAGAAAGAAGGCCGCCACGAAGCCAGTGGAAACGGTGCTGGATGCCATCGGGCTGGCTCGACCGGTCGGCTTCAAGGATTTCCCCGGTGCTGTCAGTGTCCTGTGTGAGGCAAAGACACTGCCCATGGGGGAGAGACTGGATTGGCAGCCCTCATCCTCGCGTCAATTCATGGCGATCTGGGAGGCGGAAGCACTGATCAGTGAATTCAGGAAAACGCATGCAGATGCCGTGATCGAGCAGCGCTACAAGGTGGGCGATAAAACGATCATCGAGCTGATAGCCTCTTACGCGGATAAGCGAGCCGACGATCGTGTGCTATGTCAGGCAAGAGAACGTTGAGGCTACCAGGGCTATATCTTTCAACCCCTTTGTCAGGAGCAAGTAAGTCGTGATTTCTGAGGTTACTACTTTTTACACATATCCTGAAAGCCCCGCGGCTGTCGTGAGCGTCCACCCCATTGCACACACCCTCTGTGAGTCGACTATTGGGTGAGCCAATCGTGTAGCTTTCGAACTGTTTGATCACCTTCTTTAGATAGTGCAATTAGTTGACTTGGTTCTGAAACAAACCATGCGAACGTACCCCATGCAAGCGAAGAGATCGTCTTCTTAAATGCGCTATTTTCCCTATCCATATACGCCGTCACGAATGTCACATGGCTTCTCTCAAAGCCTGCTTCATCGGTTAGCTTCAACAGCGCCGCTTTTCGTCTAGCAGAGACAGGGCCGTCAGACGCTACAACTTCCACGAACACGATCAGGATCTCCTCGTTGCCCACATCAGCTAAAATGATGTCAGGTAGATCCTTATCCACATTTATGTTTAGACCGATGCTTTTAGCCAAGGCCTCATCACTTGCGACTGCTTTATTCCCGCTTTCACTGATCCACAAGACTGCTGGGCTTTCGAGAAATCTAATAGCGAAGCTCTCCACGACTGCCTTGCTGATATCTGAGCTCGGTCCGAATGCCATTTGCCGCGTTTCACCATTAGGTAAGAGAACTGGCACTCTTTGCCCAGAGGACACTGCACCGCCACTGGCCAGTCTAAGTCTGGCTAGGGATGATGCAGAAAGGTTCGCTATTTGCCACTGCTCAATGGCCGATGCAAGATCATCGCCTGTCAATTTCGGATCAAATAGACTGGCAAAGTCAGCCTTCAGATAGTAACGAGGCTTACTTGATGTTGTTGCTAAGTCTTCCCTCTGGGCTACAGCGCCAACCTGCATGAGTCCTTCGCGTAAAGTTTCATCGCGTATAGAGGTAGCCCTCAAGAAACGGATCAGATTGTACGTTAGAACGCTGCGTTTGCTGACTTGGAGGCCTGCAGCAGCTTGAACCGGCCCTTGGCGACAATTATTTGCGCAGCGTTGCACCTCTCGCTCCACTATGTGGTGGTAGCCACCACCAGCTGACGTTGCACAGAGAGGTAGGAGGAACGAGCGCTTCCCTAGCCCTTGTTGATAGATTCTAGCGATTGCGATCTCGGATTGCCGGATTCATGCACAATTGCCGCTTCGCCCGGGCTCGCCGTGCCCGGCAGCGACTCTCACATCTGCAGGACTAACGTGATTGTCGATGTCAGCAAGATCAGGATTACCACGAATTTGCGGCCGACATTCTTCTCCCCAATCAGAAATACTGACAGCAGGAAGCCTACGATCAGGCTCGCGCGTCGGAAGATCGACAGGTAGGTCACATTGGCATCAGGGTCCCGGATGGCGAGGAAATAGACCCACTCCGCACCGACCCAAGAGATGCCGATGAGCGGGATCCAGATGGACCAGGAGGGCACCTTCGGCCCCCGGCCTCCACGGCAGAACCACAACATGATCAGACCGGCAAGTATGCAGCGGTGAATAGCTGACCAGGCCTGCACGTCGTTCGTGGAGATCCCGATGACCTGAACCAACCATTTGTCGTAAACGGTGACCATGGCTGAAAGGATTGTGGCCAGGAGCATCATTAGGATCGGCAGACTCCTGGTGACGGTGACGCCCTCGCGCTTGCCGATCTGCGAGAGCATGAAATAGGCAAGTACCGAAGTCAGTACTGCAGCCAGTTGGATCGGGGTCAGGAACTCCCCAAATACGAGCCCCCCCCCCACAAGGGTCCAGACTGGTCCTGAGGCGCGCATGGCCCCGGAGAAGGACATAGGCAGTTCCCGCACCGAGTAATAGGCGAAGATCCATGACCCAGTCATCATGAGCCCCTTGAAGAGGATGAGGAGCTGATCCTTGAAACCGCTGTCCTGAATTCGCACATGCAGGCCGGTTCCTGTGGTGATGGGCAAAAAGGCGGCGATCCACGCGAGCGCGCCGAAGAGCGAGGACCAGAAAACAACGGCCATCACGCCGTTGCCCTCCATGCCCTTCTTGGTCCAGTAGTCGTAGAGGCCGAGTATCACGCCAGCCCCCAACCCCCAATAGACCCACATCGTCAGAGATCAATTACGGACTGAGAATTTAGGCGCTGGAAGGTCTCGACATTCTGCAGCAGATGCTTCACGGAGCCCGTCCCAGAAAGCAGTATGCTGCCTTCTGGGAAGCCCCCGGCGGCTACGAAGGAGAAGCCCTTTTTCAGCCCATCGGCGAGCTTACCCATGGCGAGCGGCCGGTTGATCATCGCACGCATCCCGCGCTCTCGCATCTCGACGGCCAGTACGCCGAACTGGTTATTCTCAATGTTGTAGGGGAACTGGAGCCAAGAAAAAAGCCCGCTCTCTATTGCAGTGCGCGCCGAATCAAGGTCCGACACGGAAGCTCCGAAGCTCGTGATCCCCTTCGATCGAGCGAAGTCGATAGCGTCGCGCAGTCCGCTGCTTTCGATGACGGAGCGGTTGGACTTGTGCAGTTGGAGGATGTCGATCTGGCCCAGCAAGTTTAGGCTGCGCTCAATGCTGTCTACTAAAGCGCCGGACTCATGACAGACTCGGGTCGGGAGGTCATCGCCTTCCCAAAACTCTCCCATCTTGGTTGCAACAGTGACTTCGGCGCGGCGCTCGGGCGACATCTGCGCTAGGACCTTGCCAAAGAGCTCTTCGCTGGCCCCATAAGCTGGTGCGGTGTCGAAGAAGCGAACACCCAGTGTTAACGCCGTATCAATCAGGGCTCGCGCATCGTCGGGTGACGGTACGGGAGCGTTCACAACACCCCAACTGCGCCCGATGGACAGAAGTCCGAGTCCAAAGCCGATCATGGTTGCGGTGCCATCGGCGGATGGAAGTGGCTCTGCATGAGGACGTCCTTCTGGGCGAAGCAGCCCTGACCCGCGATCACCTGGCCGGTTTCCAGGCTGATGTCCCGCGCATTGCCTTGCCCCTTCAGTAGCGCGCCGCGCATGTCTGGATCCGGATCCTTCCAACAGCCGCCGCCCGTTAGGGAACAGCTATCGACCGTGATCTGTCCGAGGATCTGGCACCCATCACCGAGGCTCGTCGTGCCAAAGACTGTAGCATTGCCCAAATAGCGGCCATGGCTACCGATGGTGATGCGAGCGCCGGGCTTGTTGGCCTTGGCAGTGAAGCCGCCTTCGCCAAACTGGTTGTGCGATCCGACCAGGATGTCGCCGCCTTCTGCCACTAGCACTGTGTTTGGATGAAAGATGTTGTCATTTCCGATTCGGAGGATGCTCGCATCGCCGCTTAGAAGAGAGACGCAGGAATGGATGGTGTTGCCGGTACCGATTTCGGATTCAACCGAAATCAGAACGGAGAATGGATCGAAGATAGAGTTCCCCTGCTCGATAAGCTCAAAGATCTCCCGAATCGTCTTCAACCCTCGAGCGACCCGCAGTGAGTCCAGTACAGGAAGTTCATGTTGCATTGCTTTCTTCCGCTTCAGATCGCTGGGGCGTAGCGGTCGCATGGACGTTCGGAGATGAGAACATCCTCGAGCGTGTTGTGGATCATTCCGACTAAGACATCCGTAAGGTAGGGAGTCTCGGTAAGTTTCCCCGGAAGCGCAACAATATGTCCTGGAACGGGCTCCTGAATCGCTACATTCAGCGATCGTTTCGCTTCTTTCTGCTCCACCAGATCGACCTTAACGCAGGCGATGTCCATTGCGGAAGCATCGTTCCAGCTCGGGAAGATCCGACGAATGCCTTCACGCAAGTTCTCGGCTCTGTCAGGGATCACATCGTAGCTCGGCTTTTCGCACAGGACCGCATCCTCGTTGAAGCCGATCACCGAGATGTCGCCATGATGCATCATGGCTGCCTCATTGGTGTCGAGGTAGAATACTCCCATTGGCGCAAGGCGTCGCGTCACGATTAGGTGGCTCTTCCAGTAGCGCATCGGGATGTCAACTCCGTGCAGTTTCTTGTAAAGCGATCGAGTTCCCGCCCCGGTAGCATAGATGATACGGGTTGCACTGACCCGCTTCATCACCGCTTCGGAGTCGACGAGTTCCAACGTGGTGCCCTCCGCACGAATGATGTCATGTGCCACCAATAATTCTCCACCATGAGCGCGAATGGTGCCAACGAGTTTACGGTAGAGTAGTCGCGTGTTGATGGAGACATCCTTGGCAAGGAAGATCCCCGCTGCCCGCCCCATATCCGCATCGGGCATAAGCCTACTTGCCTTCTTATGCGAGATTTGGCGGTAGGCTACGCCAGCATCATCCCAGCGGTCCTTGATCTCGTCGATGCGCTCGCCGTCACGGAGCAGCACGACTGGCCGCTTGCCACGGTCCTCGATCGCTTCGGGTGCATAGGCCTTGAGCTGTTTGTGGCCGTATATGCAGCGCCGAGCCACTTGATAGGCCGCCGCGCGATTTGCTATCGAGCAGGCATGGTAGGTTCCGCGATGCAGCCAGCCTTCATTCCGCGTGGACGGCCCAGACGCGAGAGCCCTGTTCTTTTCGATAACGGCAATGCGAAGACCGATTTGCGCGAGTTTCTGTGCGGTCATGAGGCCTGCGGCGCCTCCGCCCACGATGATCACATCGTAGTTTTCCATAATGATCCTTCATATAGAAAAAATACCCGTCTCCGGACTGGAAGACAGGCTTTTTTGTTGAGGTGCGGGGGGGGCTACTAATGGCACATATTGATTAAAGAAAAGTGGAATTTTGTGGGCTTAGTAACCTATTAGAATTGTTGCGGTCTTTGTTTGTGGTCGGTAACTATCAACGTCGTTGCGCGTCAGATCATGATACAGCCTGTACTTTTTTCGCAGGGTTTAACGTTATGACGAAAAGGATAAGTAGCCACTGCAGCAGTATTAGACGTCGCTTGGCATTGCCCTGTGTTGTTTCCCTGTTTATTCCATCAGCTGTTTCCCTTTCCGCACCATTCGTAAGCGATTCATTCTCCCCATCCACTGCAAGGATAGTTTCCGCAGGCCCGACTGTGGTAAGCAGTGACGTCAGGGCGTCGGGAATGCAGCGTACCGATCGTTGACCTGTTCGGTGGTGAGGTTCCACGGCAGCAGCGATTCGATGTGCTCCAGGGATGCCGCGTTGGGCAGCTCACTGAGAATGACCGCCATGTAGCGATACACGTTGTGCCCGTTGACCTTTGCACTCTCGAGCAAGCTGTAGATCATCGCACTGGCGCTGGCACCTGCTGGTGTATCGGCGAAGAGAAAATTCTTGCGTGCCAGAGCGATGGTCTTCGCCACGTGTTCTGACTGGATATTTGAGATCGGCAATCGCCCATCCTTGCAGTAGTTCTGCAATGTCTCCTTGTGGTTGAGCAGATAGCTCAACGCTCGCCGGCTGGGCGAATGCCCGATACCGCCGTCGATGACTTTCTGCGCCCAGTCGATGAAGGCGTCCCAGATCGGCACCGACTTCTGTTGTCGTAGTGTCAGGCGCTTCTGCGGCTCCAGATCCTTTGCTTGTGATTCGATGCGGTAGAGCTGCTTGTAGTAGTCGATGGCTTTGCTAGCCGCCCAGCCTCGAGCCTTCTCCTTCGACTTCAACGTCTTGAGTATCTCGGCAAATCGCCGCCGCGCATGGTCATTGCAATGCACCAGCGTCAGCTGGTTGCGCTGCACCGATTTATTGAAGTTGGTAGCCGCATCGCACACCAGGTAGCCTTTGAACTGATCAAGCAGACCATAGGCGGTTTCACCCGATTTTGAGCGGCGGTAATCGACCAGAATCACCGGTTTGTCCGGTGGTCCACCCCGACGGATCCATAGCGCACTCTTGCTCGATGGCGCGCGTCCGTCTTCCTTGAGCACCTGGATCGTGGTGTCATCGCTCAGCGCAATGTCGTAGTTGAAGAACTCGTCCTGCATCAGGTTGTACAGCGGTTGCAGTACCGCTTCGCAGCCGATCAACCAGCGCGCCAGTTTGGTCCGAGGCAGATCCAGTCCGGCACGGGCAGCGATTTTTTCCTGACGATACAGAGGAAGCCCATCATGGAATTTCTGTACCATGATGTTGGCCAACAGGTTCGGGCTGGCCTGAGAACCAAGCAAGGGTTGACGGGGCGCAACGGCTGTCTTCATGCACTGTTTGCACGAACAGGCGTATTTACCTCGAACGGAGCGGATCACGTAGTGCTTCTGAGGGATGATCCCTAACTGCTCGCTGACCTCTTCGCCGATACGCTCCAGAGGATTGCCGCAGTGATCGCACTCGCGCTGCTCATCGGTGAGCTCATGCGTCACAACGACACGCTCCCCCGGGTTCGACAGTTGCGAGCTGAAATCGGCTAATTTTGGTGGTATTCTCTAGAAGGAATGCGGGTTGTAGGGTCGTTTTTCCAAAATCGCTTGTAGTGGCACGTTTTGGTAGATCTACTTTTGTTTCGCACTGGTATTGACAGAGATACTCGGTGTGATAACGTGTGGGCATGTTTGTTAAGCTCACAAAGTCAGGTCCGCGCCGTTATCTGCAGCTGGCAGAGTCGTATCGCGATGAGAATGGACGCGTCAAACAGCGCACCATTGCAAGCCTGGGCCGCTTGGAGAAAATCGACGCCAACTTCGATTCACTCATTCGTGGGCTTGAGCGTGCAACGGGGAGAAAATCCGCTGCCGATAATCAATCGCCTTCCGATGCTGATGGAAAGCCTGACATACGCTTCGAGCCTGCTCGTGCGCTTGGCGATGTCTGGGCATTAACGCAGCTATGGAACGAGCTGGGATTTGATCGCCTGGCGAAAGTTTTCCGTTCGTCCAAACGTAAACTCGATGTCGAGACGCTATTGCGTGTCATGGTCTTCAATCGATTGTGCGACCCGGAATCAAAGCTGGGCGTATTACGCTGGTTGGAGACAGTGTGCCTGCCTGGTGTGGATAGTAGCGGAATTGCTTATCAGCACCTGCTTCGATCCATGGATGTGTTGATGGATGAGCGTGAGAAAGTTGACGAGGTTGTGTCATCACTACTGCGTCCTTTGATCGATCAAGAACTGTCTGTTGTGTTCTACGACCTGACGACCATCAGCGCCGAAGGCCAGTCCGAACAGGAAGGCGATGTCAGGCACTTTGGTGTTTCCAAGGAAGGTGGCATTAAACGTCAGTTCGTCTTGGGTGTGGTGCAAACCGCAGAAGGGCTGCCTATTTATCATGAAGTCTTCGATGGCAATGTTGCTGAGGTCTCTACCCTCAAGACAACACTGGAAACAGTGATGCAGCGTTTTCCGATTCGGCGGGTCATTGCCGTGGCCGATCGAGGCTTGTTGTCGATCGACAATCTCACAGAGCTAAAAGCGCTGAAAACACCGAGCGGAGAACCACTGGAGTTCATCCTCGCTGTACCCGGTCGCCGTTATAGCGACTTCGAGGGGCTGCTGTCACCCTTCCACACAAAGCAGTGCCTGAAAGCTGAGACTGAAATCATCGGCGAGTCCAAATGGGAGGGCTTGCGGTTGATTGTGGCTCATGATCCCGTCGCTGCCAGCGAGCGCACAGCGACAAGAGACTTGAAGATCAAGCAGCTTGAAGATGTGGCCGAGCAATGGGTCGGCAAGCTTGATGAGCAGGACGGCGGAAAACGCTATCGAGGTCGAAAGCTCTCGGACGGTGGTGCTCGTGCACGCTTCTATCACGAGGTGGTCGACGCAAAGCTTGCACGCATTATCAAGGTTGACCTGAAGAGCGAGTTGTTCGCCTACAGCATCGATAGAAAAGCTCGACGCCGTGCGGAAATGATGGACGGAAAGTTGTTACTGGTCAGCAACACCAAGGACCTGACGCCAGCAGAGATCGTGAGTCGTTATAAATCCCTGGCGGATATTGAACGCGGCTTCCGCGTATTAAAATCCGAACTGGAAATCGGTCCGGTTTATCATCGCTTGCCGGAGCGTATTCGTGCTCACGCCTCAATCTGTTTTATTGCCCTGATTATCTACCGAGTGATGCGCCAGCGCCTCAAGCAATCCGATTGCTCATTATCCCCCGAGCGTGCCCTGCAATCACTGCGTCGAATACAGCGCCACAAGATCACGCTCAACGACAAAGCCCACTCCGGCATCTCTACCTTGTCCAAGGAACAAGGCTCGCTCTTGGACTCACTGAGCGTCGCCAAACCGACCGAATCGCGCCAGTTATCACTGTTGTAGTGGCAATTTGACAAGCCACCTTCAATGCAATCAATAGCTTACGTCGTTTGCTGTCGAACTCGGGTGGCCCGTACCCTGATCCCATATTTTGGACACAGTTTAAATAACCGGTTCAAAATTTCTTCGGTAGAAACAATACTCTCGCTCTCTCAAAAAGCCAACTACAACATTTATGTCTCATCTGATCCGAACCGATCTTCTTAAGAACCTTGTGCGGAGCAAACTCAGATTGGGTAAAGGCTTAAATCCTGGCTGATCATCCCACTCGTGGCATCCTGTTTACAGACTCACAACTCACCAGTCGCTCGAACACTTTAGGACTCTCTTTACGAACAGATGCCTTACTGGCAGAACATTCGCGATAAGGTGAATTTGTGGCCGGTGCGCGTTCTGAGGCACTCATGGTTGCGTGTCGGCCGCAAATTGCAGCTTCATCGTTTTGTTGGATTTGTCATATTTAATAGTTGTCCCCAAAACCCGATGCCGCATAGTCAAGACACCTACAGCCTTCACGGCGACGAGTAACACGTATGCGCAGATATCCATGAATGATTAATGCATTCAACCTTGTTTCCGAACTAGCAATTCCTCATATCTATATATCCGCGTGCAGCTTAGGATCCAATAGCAATCCAAGTCGCATTGGCAGAATACAAAGAAGTGTAGCACCATGTAACAAAATTATATGAAAAGCCGCTACTATCAATCGAATGCGCACGAACTTGCAACCTCATTGCACCATTGTCATCACTCATGTCGTATGACTGAATTCCTACAAGTACTGTTGGAGCCTCGTTAAATGGAACTTGAAAATTGACTCGCTTATTTTTCAATCCTCTAAATCCTTTATCTCCTGCTTCGCAACTATTAGTGTCACGTATGCTAGGAGTTTCTGAGTAATGGACAGACAACTGTCCACCTTCAACTCTCGATTTCGCTCGGTCGAGTTGTGTTATTTCATCCCTCAAAGCGCTTAATTCTACCGAATTACTTTTAATACTTTCAGCTATCTCAGCCTCTTCGGAATAGGCTTGTATCGCACCAAGCTGCCGTCCGAGTTTCGCGGCGTCGTACTCGTTAGCAATACGAATTGATTTTTCTACTTCTCGCGCTTGCGCTTCCAATCCGAGGTTAAGAGTAATCATTTGCTGCAATTGGCTGTTCGCCCTTCCACTCAATCGCTTTAGGTCATCCGTCTCTCCGCGGAGCTCGGGGAGACTGGCTTTTATCGCCTCTACTCCTTTTCGCATTTCTTCCGTATCGGCGGCGACCATTGATATACGTTCTGTAACAGCGCCGCGTTTTGAAAAAAGATCCTGTAGAGACTGGCTTGCGCTATCCAATCTCTTATTTATGTCCATAGACTGCCGGTCGTACTGTGCTAGGTACAACTGAGTGGCCTTTTCAGCAATTTCGGTGGCACTTTTCTTCACCTCTACTTCAGCGTTTGTAGTTGCAGAGTTGGTCCATGAGTTGATCTGGCTGTATGAATATAAAACTATCCCAAGCAGCGCTACCAAGTTTGCTATTCCGAGAATAGCACCGTACTTTTTGATTAGCCGCTCGGTCTCTTCCCTTATCGCGAGCTTTCCTTCAGGAGTAATTATTTCGGTATACATGTTCCGCTGATCCAATGCTCAAGTGGGCAGCTCACAAATACCACGGCTACTGAGCATAGTCGAGATAACTCAACCTCCGTATAGCTTCTGAGTCATTAACCTGACTTAGCGATACATTCCAGTCCATTGCCTCATTTGGGTCAACTTGTGAACTTGGCAGTTAAGATGGCTTTGTCAAAATCGAATGTTTCTCGCTACTTATGAAGCGCGAGGGCAAATCCAACAGCCGCATTCAGGTGAACTTGATGCTGACGCGACGGAGCGTTAGCGCAGGAGTGGCAGGGTCAAGTTACAGCTGCAATGCTTTGTTCGATTTGAATTTAAGATATCAGGAATTACACGTCCCATAGACCAAATATTGAGCACAAATAATGGGCAGGTAGTATCGCTTTGTCTCTTTACGCTCTACTCCTTGTTCGTTTCACTACACAATACCCCCAACCATCTACAAGAGTATCGAGCTCCCTTAACGTTTTTATTGGCCAATGCGACTGTACTTATATCGTTATTATCGAATATTTGCACTCCACCACTAACATCAACCAGTATCGAAAAATTATTAAATCTGCGAAGCCCAGCGGCCTGAACAATCTCATATCCTATTGTAGACTTCACCTCTACTTTCCATTTAGCCTCGCTAGAAACCATTTCTGACGCATGAAAAAACGCGATGCACGGGACAAGTATCAACAATAAAATAACTACATACACTCCAACTCTAGCTTCTACAGACTTTATCTCACCTAATCCTAGCAATCTCATCCATATTGAAGGAGTAACCATTAGCACATAAAAAACCGCCATTATTATGTAACCTGGACCATCCCCAATTAGTACTAAAACTACCGCCATTAAGATAGTAATATAAAACCAAGTATTGCTCTTTTTCTTTTCAGTCTCTCCTGCCTCTGAAATATCAACACTGCGCTTGCTGATATTATACTGCATCCAAAAAAGCATAGCTATTGGCAGTACGGATGGGAGCCAAATTAGCGCACTTCTTGCATGGTCATTTAAATTGGTCGGCACATCTATAAAAGATAATCCCAAGAAATGGAGAAAAACAAAATCATAGATTGCAGATACGACCAACAACATACCCGCAACCACAGGCATTAGTCGCCCCACTATTTCTAAAAGCGCTTTCAATCAGACTCCCTCTTCAAAATGGAATCGAATGAGATCTATTAAGGAACTACCAATTTGGACCTAAGCACAGGATATAAAAACTTGCCAAATTTCTTTTCACCGTTCATTTATAGGTCTCAATTATGCTGCGGATGTCATATTCCAATCGAACAGTTGCATTCACCTGCAATTGACATTGTTCGACCAGAGCGTCAGCGTCGGGAGAGCAATGTCAAATGACAGGTTCCGGGTAGGAGCGGCTGTCTCCAGCCGCGCCCCCCACAGATCCGTACGTGACCCATTCGGTCATACGGTTCCTCG
>CANLNQ010000034.1 GCA_947492525.1 uncultured Granulosicoccus sp. | reverse complement strand
GACGTACAGACGTACAGACGTACAGACGTACAGACGTACAGACGTACAGACGTACAGACGTACAGACGTACAGACGTGCAGACGTGCAGACGTGCAGACGTGCAGACGTGCCGACGTGCCGACGTGCCGACGTGCCGACGTGCCATGATCGACCCGCTGCCCGTCTGCTGCAAGGCATCAATGCGTATAGTCGATTCGCTTCCAGCCTTCCGCAAGGCGCTTGACTTCGAACGTCGGCCAGAAGTTGTATTCGGGTTGAACCGTCACGACCTGCTTGCGACCACTCATGGTAATCAGGGTCAGGCGGGTCACCTGATCCTGTTGTCGCTGTGTCACCAGACTCAGCAGATCATCCAGATCCGATACATCCTCGCCATCGATGGCGACGACGAATCGATTTCGGTACAGTCCATCCCACAGGGCCGGTGATCCGTCTTCGGTATCTGCGATATAGACGCCCGGAAAGTCGACGGCCTTCTGAAAGGCAATGTCGGAGAACGGATCTTCGAAGGTCGCTCCCGCCCAGCTGACGATTCTCTGTGTCCCCAGGGCATCCAGCTTCGACGGCGTCAGCGCCACCTCGACGATGCTGGCCGAACGCAGCACCGTCAGTACCACTTCCTCCTTCTGCGACAGTGTTTCTGCACTGAGCAAGTCGGACACCAATTCCTTGTCAATGGCCAGAATGACATCCCCGGAAGCGAGCTTGTCCTCGGCATCGGTGCCAGGTACCACCTGATCGACGTACAGCACCCGCCGCTGATCAGCAGGCAGACGGTTGAATTTCAACAACCACTCATCCGGAAGTCCATAACGACGAGCCACGGCAAGCGGCTTGTACGACAGACTGACATCCATCGAATGGTAAGGCTCATCGGAACGGTACATGTTCAGTGCTTCGAGAATCACCGCCGAGGGCATACCCCATTCACGCTGACGGATTTCACGATCCTCTTCATAGGCAAAGCTCATGTACACCGCGTGTACATCGCCCTTTTCATCCACCAGTGGTCCACCCAGGGAAGGCGGAACATTGGGCACACCGTACACATCCACCGGAGCCTGCTGAAACCGTGGCAGGCCCGGCGGACCGAAGCCGATAGTCAGGTGACTCAGGTCGTCGACTTCGTGTCGACGAAAAGTACCATCGGCTCGATAGCCGACCATCGTCAACTCGTCAGGCAGCGTCGTTTCTGAGTCCATGAGCCGAAGCGCCTCGAAGTCAGCGTCAACCAACAGCGAGGCATCGTACTGCAACAATGCCACGTTATGTCTCGGGTGCAGGAAGACCACCCGGGCTGGCACTTCCAGAGATCCGAAGAACGTCAGATCCAGCTCCCCGAGCCCCACCGGTACGGTATTCCGGTCAACGGCGACCAGCCCTTCAACCTTGTCGATCACGACGCCGACCCCCTTGAAATGACGGGCATACACATTGTCGGAGGAATACGGTATCGCAAAATCCACCAGCACCATGGCGGGTGCCACCTTGTCCAACAGAGCGTCGTCATAACGGGGCACGTTCACCAGAGACTGGCCTCCATCGCTGGCCGGCTCTGGCAGCTCCACGTTCTCGCAGTCCCAGAAGCGGGCATCGTCAACTCGTCGACACACCCGATTGCCGAACCAGCGCTTGTCCAGTTCGAACTGTGTCAGTTCCGAACTGAATTCTCGTCCGGGCACGATAAAGCGCATGGTCCTCTTGCCCTGGTCGGCAGACGCTTCCAGTGCACTGATGAAGTCTGAGATGTTGCTGACAGCCCGACCTTCGACCTCGGTAACCAGGGCATTCTGAGGCACACTCGCCGCAGAGAAGACGAATCCGGGCTGCATCACGACGACGCCTTCCTGCTTACGATTCATGGCTCTTGCGTGTTGAATGGACATGTCCTGCAGGATCGAATCGCCCAATTCCAGAAACCGGTCCGGAGCCAGGGCATTCAGATCGGCAACCCGGATATCGACGCGTTCTCGCGCACCTTGCCTGATCACCTCCACCGGAAGGGTCTGACCGATGGCCTCGTCCAGTGTCGCCTCCAAAGTGACGTAATCCGTCATCAGAGTCTCTGCAACGGACACCAGAATGTCACCTGCTTGCAGTTTGCCGTCAGCCACCCCGCCGGGAATCACCTGTCCGACCGTCATCATCCCGGTGGAGTTGTCATGGCCGGCGCGCACGTCAGCCTCGGTCTGCTCATCCAGACCAAGACGACGCAACTCCCTGAATGGCTGGTAACTGAACAAGGTCTGAAAACCACCACGATCGATGGCCTGCTCTGCCTGCAGCTTCTCCAGCGCGTGCAGAATGCGCGGCAGGGGCAGAAAGAAACTGCTCGCAGTGCGGGTATTTGCCGCCGCATTCAACGCCACCACATCGCCATCGAAATCGATGACCGGGGAGCCCGAGCTGCCTCCGGATGTACCCGATGCAGCCTGTAGATAGAAGGTATTGAAATCGTTGTAACCGTAGCGCCCGTAGGTAGGCACCTCGCGATCAAGCCGTGCGATGGTCCCGGGCAGAATGGATAACTGCTCCCCACCATCACTGCCGATGACACGGATGTTCATGCCGGTGCTGACCTTGTCAGGGCGCAAGCTCAGTGACTGCGGCTGTGAATACGTCAGGTCTTGCGGGTCGTAGCGAATGAACGCGAAGTCGTGTATCGGGTCACGATACAGCGGCACGGCATCCACTCGTTCCTGATTCTGGAAGGTGGCCGAAATGCGGATCGGCCCAGAACCTACCACATGCCGATTGGTCAGAATGATGCCCCGCCCGGCATCGACCACGAATCCGGTAGCCGTGCTGCCACCCTGCTCCGAGTCGTCGAAATTGCGTAATTGAGAAAGCTGCAGGGAGACTACCGAGTCGGCAGCCTGCGACACGGTTTTCGCCCAGCTGTCCTCTTCCGGCGCGGATTGCGCCCCCGTCGCCACCATGCCACTGCACACTGCCAGCATCACGGCTGCCAGGAGTCGGCGCCGGTGGCTGGAGATGAATCGGCGCTCAGGCGTAAGGGCACTACAGGGACTCAGGCGATCTAACACTGCATTCATCTCCGGATCTGGTGTTCAATGGTGCGCAACAAGTGTTCCACATCAGTCGCCGTGTGGTGCACTGGCGGTTTACTATAGGCGGCAGCACACGGTTTCGCATTCTGCTCGCACTCAGGCAACGGTTACTACTGCATTCCATGACCAATCAGACCCACGGCACTGATGAGGCCATCAACTGGTTTCGGGCCGCCTCACCCTACATCAATGCTCACAGAGGCAAGACACTGGTGCTGGCCTTGCCGGGGAGCATGCTGAAGAGCGATCTCCTGCCAACCCTGACACATGATCTGACCTTGTTGAGCCATATTGGTTTACGTCTTGTGCTGTGTTTCGGTATCCGCGACCAGGTGGATCATCAGCTTGCACAGTCAAGACAGCGCAGCCATATCGTGGACGGGCGCAGAGTCACCGATTCTCGGGCTCTGTCCACCATCATCACCGCCACCGGCCTTGCCAGAAATGACCTGGAAGCCAGACTGTCGATGGGTTTGCCGAATACCCCGATGGCGGGTGCGCGCCTGGCGGTCACATCCGGCAATTTCGTGACAGCTCAGCCTTTCGGTGTGCATGAGGGAATCGACTTCCAGCACACCGGTTCTGTCCGCGAAGTGCATCGCGATGCCATACAAAGCCTGCTCAACGCAGGCCACCTGGTGCTGCTGCCGCCTCTGGGCTATTCGCTCACGGGCGAGGTGTTCAATGTCACCGTCACGGAAGTGGCCACGGCCACGGCCATCGCCCTCAAGGCGGACAAACTGGCGTTCCTGGTTGATGCACTGCCGCGCGATCAGGATGACGCGGTCCTGCAGCAGGCCAGTGCCAACCGTATCGAAAGTCTCTATGGCGCAGCCGGCGAGTTCCACATGGCCAACGAGGAAGCGCCTACGGATCTGAGTCTCGAACAGATTCTGCCCAACGCCGTGAAAGCCTGTCGTGAAGGCGTCGAACGGGTGCATCTGCTGCAGAATGACGACCCCAACGCTCTTCTCAGGGAGTTGTTCACACGCGATGGCAGCGGCACTCTGATTACCGCGGAGCGTTGGGAACACATCCGACCAGCCACCATCTCGGATGTTGGCGGCATCATCGAACTGATCAACCCGCTGCAGGCCAGTGGAACGCTGGTCAGCCGCTCTCGCGAGGCGCTTGAGCTGGATATCGACCGTTTTGTCGTCAGTGAGCGAGATGGCACTATCGTCGCTTGCGCTGCACTCTATCTGGATGAGGACTCATCCACGGCTGAGATCGCCTGCATTGCCACGCATCCGGACTACCGCGGTCAGGGTCGGGCAGATCAGTTGCTGACGCATCTGGAGGAGCAGGCGCGGCAGCATGCACGCCGCCATGCAAGAATTCTCAGCACACGCACAGGTCACTGGTTCATCGCTCGTGGCTATACCGAAATGTCACTGGAGGATCTGCCACCCGGTCGCCGCGCAAGCTACAACCAGGCGCGCAACTCCAAAATCTATCAGAAGGCGCTGTAGCCTCAGGCCGGTCGTTCAGCTATCTCGATCTGCAAGGCTCTGAGTGCATTCAATCGCTCGTTGTTGCTTTCCATCTGCAGCAATTCATATTTTGCCTCACTGGTCAGCGGCAGCACTTCCAGCAGTCTGTGACTGACCCAATCCGCATCGTCCAGACGCTTCTCTTCGAAGTGGATATCGGTTTCGAGATAATTCAGTATCAGGTCCAGCTTCTGCGCCAGCAATTCGTATTCCGGCAACATGGGGGTAGGCGGTTGCGGGGCAAGTGCCTCCACCTCCCCGAGCAGAAGACCCGAGTCGGAGCTCACATAGGTGAGCAGACGAAACTCCTCTTCGCCCTTGACGGTGATATGCAGCAAACCGTCAGGCCCCTGGTCGAAATCGACGATGGAAACGCGAGTGCCCAACGGATAGGGCTCGGCCACACCACCTGCCTCTCTGCCGGACTTTATCAGGCAGACACCGAAACCGGATTCATTGCGGAAACAATCCTTGACCATGTCGATGTAACGCCGCTCGAAGAGACGCAGCGGCATCAGGCCCTCGGGCATAACGATGCTGGACAGTGGAAACAGAGGTAGTTGCATAAGCGATAAACCAGTGCGAACTTCTCGAATTGTCGAATGTAGGCGCCTTTGTGGTCCAGTGACCACTACTCTTCGTCAATACCCCAGCGAGGCATCAAGTCCTGCTTCACGTCGAGCTGATCCATGATACGTGCCACGACGAAATCAATCAGCTCATCGATGGTTTTCGGCAAATTGTAAAAGGCGGGGTTTGGCGGCATGATCACCACGCCCGCTCGAGCCAGTCGAGACATGTTTTCCAGGTGAATCAGGGAAAACGGCATCTCTCTTGGCATCACGATCAACTTCCGACCTTCCTTGATCACGACATCAGCGGCTCGTTCCAGCAAGTTGTTACAGGTACCAGCGGCCACCGACGCCAGTGTACCGGTTGTACACGGACAGATCACCATGGCATCGGGAACTCCCGACCCACTGGCAACAGGCGCGGTCCACTCCTCCTGACCGAAGGCTTTCAGCTGCCCGTCACGTGCACCGAACATCTCGGAGAACTGTGATTGCACTTGTGCCGTACGGGCAGGCACCGGTATTTCGGTATCCATACCCATGACGATGCGCGCCGGCTTGGACATCAGTACATAGACCTCGCAATTGGCCTGTACCAGGCATTCAATCAGCCGCAAGGCGTACTGAATGCCTGATGCACCGGTCATGGCGACACAGATGGTCTTGTCGAACGCCCTCTCTTCTGCCGATGCGGATACCTGTCCCGTGTCGATATCGATGACGTTATCGGTATCCGCGTCGGTATTCAAGGTTGAACAACCAGCTCCACGCGTCGATTCAGCGCACGTCCCTCACGCGTGTTGTTGGGCGCGACAGGCCGCTGCGAACCATAACCGGTCGCTGACAGACGATCAGCACTGACGCCGGCTTGCGACTCCAGAAAGTTCACGGTATTGGCAGCACGAGCAACCGACAGTTCCCAGTTGCTGGGGAAGAAGGCCAGAAGCTCACCGGTCACAGGAATGCTGTCAGTATGGCCTTCGACGACGATATCGTTGTCCAGGTCTTCCAGCGCTGCAGCGACCTTGGTCATCAAGGTACGGCCTGCAGGACTCAGGCGAGCTCTGCCAGACAGGAACAGTGCGCCGCTGGGCAGGTTGACTTCGATGCCGTTGTCATCCCGCACACTGACGGTCACACCCTCGACGTCATTGGCCGCAAGCCTGGACTCGATGGTGTCGCGCAGTGACTGGGCTTGTTGCTCTTCGCTTTGCGTCTGCCCTTGCAGATCGGCCAGCTTCGCAGCCAGATTCTCCGCCAGTGACAGCTGCTCGGCAGCGCCGCGATTACTCTCTGCCAATTGCTCACGCAAGTCGGCAGAAGCTTTCTCGGCATCGGCCAGCCTTGCTTCCAGATCAGCTTTCGCAGCGCTCAACTCGCTCAGCTGGCTGTCCAGTCCATCTTTGCTTGTCTGCAGTTCAGCCAGCGAAGCTTCGATGCCTGCCTTCTCTTCGCTCAGACTGCCTTGCTCGGTTTCCAGCTCGGCAACTCGGGTCTGCAACTCGCTGACGTCGGATTCCAGTGCAGCCCGCGTTTCCTGCGCTGCCTGCAGCTGACCTTCGAGATCAGCCTTTTCGGTTTCCAGAGCCGCGATCTGAGCACTCAGCGTGCTGGTGTCGGACTCCAGCGTGGATCGCAAGGTCTGCAACTGTGAACCGGTATCTCCCAGCTCGGACTGCGCACTGGCCAGCTCCGCTTCGAGAGCGTCGCGCTGAGCGTTTGTCTCGGCCAACTGTGCTTCGAGATCTCCGATCTGCGCCGTGGCGGTACTCAGCTGCGACTGCAAATCACCAACCAGCACTTCGGAATCTGCCAACTGCTGCTCCAGCGCGGTCTTTTCCTGCAGGGTGCTGTCCAGTGTCTGCTGAACTTCAGCCATCGCCGTGGACGCGGTCGCAGAGGCTTCATTGGCTGCAGCCAGCTCCGCCTCCAGACCCTCAACCTGAGTCTGCACCGCCGTCAGTTCGCTTTGCAGGCCTTCAATGGTGCTGGCGTCACTGTCGTGTGCTTCAGTGGATACCGCCAGCTGAGCTTCCAGATCGCCGACCATGGCTCCCAGTTCGACGACCTCGTTTTCCAGGCCATCGCGGCTATCACCGATTTCACCCAGCTGTGCCTGCAGCACGGTTCTTTCCGTGTTCAGGGAGGCCAGCTGACCATCCAGTTCGGCCTTGTCTTCCTCGAGCGACAGCACCTTCTCTCTCAGCACGGCATTGCCATTTTCCATATCGACAAGCTGCTGATTCAGCGCCGCCTGTTCAGTCTCGAGAGTGCCGAGCTGTTCCATTGCCGCGTCACGTTCCGCGCGCAATGTATCAACACGATCCTTGATGAATGCGTTGGCTTCCTCGAGCGTTTCATTGGCTGCCGCCAGCTCCTCACTCTTTGCCGTGAGTTCCTCGTTCGCCGCGGTCAGTGTCTCCACCTGCTCATCAGTCTGGTTCGCACTGGAATCGAACAGACTCTGAATCTCGCTGACACGGGACTCCAGTTCGGCTTTCTCTGCCTGAAGACTGGCCAGGGCTTCACTGTCCGCATTGGATGCCTCGGCATCTCTCAACTGACTCTCCAGCACCGTCACCTGGGTAGCCATTCTGGCTCGCTCGACGTCAAGGTCACTGGCTCGAGCTCGCAATTCCGCGATGGCAGGCTTCTGCAGATCGATGGTTGACTGCAATTCTGCAATCTCGGCATCCTTCCCGGCAGCAGCCTCCTCAAGCGAGGCACTGCGAGTTCGCAATTCCTCCAGTGCGGCTTCCTGCTCGGCAACGGTAGCCTGCAGCTCTTCGATACGACTCTGGCGTGCGGCCAACTCAGCCTCGAGCGATGAGCTTCGCTGGCGAAGTTCGGCAATGACCGGCACCTGAAGGTCTATGGTTGCCTGCAGTTCTTCCGCAGCGGCCTGTGCTGCCAGCAACTCCTCGTTCTGGCCGCCACTGACGTCTTCCAACTGAGCCTGCAGACTGTTGACACTCATCGCCATCTGCGCGCGCTGCTCATCCAGTGCAGAACTGCGTGAGCGCAGCTCAGCCAGTGCCGGTTTCTGCAGATCGATCGTAGCCTGCAATTCCGCCAGCTGTGCCTCGTAGGTAATCTGCTCTTCCTCGGCAATGGCTCGTGCTGCAGCCAGTTCCTCTTCCAGTTCGGCATTGCGCTGACGTAACTCGGCAATGACCGGCTTCTGGATATCGACAGTTGCCTGCAGTTCACCCACTTCGGCTTCCAGTGCAATCAGCGATTCAGCTGCGGCTGTCTGCTCGGCTTCCAGGCTGGCCTGAGCGGTAGCCAGTGACTCCTTGTCTGCCGCCAGTTCGTTCATGGCTGCCTGCATGCTGTCGCGCTCGCTGACCAGAGAGTCACGCACACTGCGCAGTTCATCCACATTGGCCTGAAGCTCGGCAACCTGACTCTCCAGTGACTGTTCCTGTTCGCTGACAGCTGCCTGCAGGCTCTGGATTTCGGCTGTGCGGGTTTCGATCTCGGCGGTGCTTTGCTCTCTGACCTGTTCGAGCTCTTCCTGCAAGCCGCCCAGGGCAAGTTGCAACTGCCCTTTTTCCGAGCGCAGCGTCTGCCCCTGCACGGTGAGATCTTCTACTTCGGCCTGCAAGGCCTGCTTCTGTGCTTCGAGTTCGCCGATTTCGACATTGAGCGCCACGACTTCGGAATCGAACTGTCCCTGCAATACTGCGTAGCTCTGACGGGATGTCTCCAGTTCCGAGTCCAGATTGTCGGAGGAGGACAGCAGTGACTGTACCCGGTAGTGAAGCTCGCCGACATTGGATTCTCGCTCGGCAATTGCCGTCTGAGCAGCCTGAAAGCGTTGCTCCAGGGCATTGTATTCACTCTGCAGATCGGCCAGTTGTGCAGTCTTGTGGTCAATCTGTGCCTGCAGATCACCCTCACTGGCTGTCATGTCGGCCTGGACGACCGCAAGCTCTTCATTGCGTGACTGCAGATCCTGCTCGGCCGCGCTCAAGGACTCGCGCGCATCGGCCAACTGGGTTTCCGTATCGGCCAGCGCGGTCTGTGTCTCGCTCAAGGTGGACTCGGTCTGCGCGAGTCGATCCTGGGTCGCGCTCAGCTCATCTTCGACATCGACGATGTGGCCCTTCAGGTTTTCCATGTCCGACTCGAGAGCCGCCTTGCGCGCTTCGAGATCCCCGATCTCTGCATTGAGCTGCGCAACATCGGTGTCATAGACCGTCAGCAGCGAGTTGTAGCTGGCTTCGGCGTTACGCAGTTCGTTGCCTGAAAAACTGGCCGCAGACTGCAGCGATTGCAGCTCTGACTGAGCGAACCCCAATACGGCTTCCTGTTCCCCGACCGATGCCTGTTGCTGCAGAATCTGTACTTCCTGCTCACGGATCAGTGCAACCTGCTCCTGCAACTGGCTTTCACGCTCGGCGATCGTCTGGTGCAGCGCGGCAATCTCTTCGTTGAGTTCCATCAGGCGCGCATCGCTGTCGGATGCCAGCTGACCGGAGGCCTGCAGTTCGGATTGCAGACTGGCTATGCGCTCATTGAGCTCTGCAACCTTTGCATCACGCTCTTCGACCTGCTTTCCGGACTCTTCCACCAGGGCCTGCAATCGGGCCACTTCGTCATTCAGCTCACTGATCTGTGAGTCGCGACTGACGATTCGCTCATCGGCTTCGATATCGATGGCAGCGACAACGCTTTCCAGCTGAATGGCGGCAGCCTGTCGCTCGGCGTCCAGCTCACTCATGCGTGCCTGAGCCGTTTCCAGCTCGGCCGTCAAGGCGGCTACCTGCTCTTCCAGCTCGCTTTTCGACTGTCCGGCATCGGCCAGCAAGCCTTGAGTCTCATCGCGCTCGGCACCCAGTGCCTCCATCTGCTCACGCAGACTGGCCAGCTCGCTCTCGCCGCTCGCGATGGCTTCTCTCAGGACTTCCTGCTCGCTTTCCAGGTCGGCGATGATCTGTTCGGCGCTTTCCAGTTCCGCTCCCCGCTCATCGAGCAGCAAGGTGACCTGATCGCGCTCCAACTGAGTGCTCTTGAGGTCATGTACCGTATTGGAGCGTGATACCCACGCCGCCACCAACGCGATCAACGCCAGCGCTGCCAATACGAATTTCAATTGATATGAAGACCTGCTGGGGGCTTTCTCAAACTCTCTGAACATGAAGTTGGTTCCGGTAACAGGGGTCAAACAGCATAAGTGCCAAGCGCAGCAGACATCCTAGCGAAAACAGGTTGTCGCCACAATCTTGTCACGCAGTTAATCACATTTCGATATGTCTTTAAGTAAACTATACATTCCACCACAGGCATTGGCTGCACAGCATTACAACGCGCCCCGCACAGCGAGGCTGTCGTAAGCCCGACCCGCATCAGTGCCGAACGAATCGAGACCTTCAACAAGTGCGTATCCATCTCAGTGCTCTTGGCTGTCGCCTGAACGAGGCGGAGCTGGAACAATGGGCCACGGCCTTTACCGGTGCGGGCGATCAGATCGCCAACGAACCGGCTGACGCCGACGTCATGGTGCTCAACACCTGCGCAGTCACGCGCGAAGCGGTGCGCAAATCTCGGCAGAAGCTGCAACGACTGCAACGCGCCAACCCCCAGGCCAAACTGGTGGTCAGCGGTTGCTACAGCGAACTGGAGCCGGATACGGCGCTGGCAGAACTGGGTGTCGATCTCATCGTGCCGAATACCCGCAAGGAAGAACTGGTCCCGTTGACCCGCCGCGCATTCGCCGAGGTCTCCATGCCTCAGGCTGCGACCCTGCCTGCCAATGCTGCCCTGTTCACTCGCAATCGTCATCGTGCCTTCATCAAGATTCAGGATGGTTGTCGCTACCGATGCACCTTCTGCATCGTGACAGTGGCGCGTGGTGCCGAACGTAGCCGAACCATCAGCGACATCGTCGACGAAGTCCGACAACTGCAAAGGGAAGATGTCAGAGAAGTCGTACTCACCGGAGTTCATGTCGGCGGATACGGCTCGGATCTTGATACCGATCTGGAGCACCTTGTTCAAGCACTGCTCAACGATACAGATATTGAACGCATCCGGTTTGCATCGGTGGAGCCATGGGACCTTTCACCGGGCTTTCTGACATTGTTTGACAATGCGCGTGTACAACCTCACATGCATCTGCCTCTGCAGAGCGGCTCGGATACCGTACTCCGACGCATGGCAAGGCGCTGCAAGACTGCCGATTTCAATGCATTGACCAGCGAACTGCGCACTGCCGTTCCGAACTTCAACATCACCACGGACATCATCGCAGGCTTCCCGGGCGAAACCGAGCAGGAATGGCAGGATTCCCTGGCCTTCATCGCCACGCAAGGCTTCGGTCATATCCACGCCTTCACCTACTCCGAACGAGAAGGCACCCGCGCCGCCGGGCTTCCCGATTCCGTGCCCATGGAGATTCGTCAGCTACGAAGCCGTCAGCTGCATGAGCTCGGGGAACAACTCAAGAACGAGCAATTGAATCGCTCGGTTGGAACGGTTGCAGAGGTGCTGTGGGAACGTGGCCGTGAATCTGTCGACGATCAGGGGCGTGTCTGCTGGACTCATCAGGGCTATACGCCCAACTACCAGAGGGTGAAGATCAGCAGTCCGGAGAATCTTGCCAATCGCATCCTGCCGGTCCGGATAACCGGCGTGGACAACGGCAAGCTTGTCGGCTCGATGCAGGAAATAGTGGCCGAAGCGCCGTGAGGGTGGCTGAGTAACCGAATCAGCAGAAAAATTTTCCGTATCGACAGCATGGGCCGTCGCTGTTCAGGAGTGCGTTGAGACGAGTCCGTTTCACGCCTCACTCGGCATTCATTTATTGCGACGCAACAACTTCCCGCAAGGCGCTCTGAAAACCTGCCAGCCGGACGGTGCATGACTCTGCCTGTCTGAAAGACACCGGCATCCCCCACTCAGCGCCCCCGAATTGCCGCACTGCGCCACGTCCAGCCGCACCCTGCCTTGCACGAACACACGCCCGCGCGGCCCATCCCTGCGCGGCTAGTCATCGTCTTCACGCCCATTGCAGGCCCTGCCAGCGACAGATCGAAACGCGTACTATTAGGCATCGCGATGACAACCACGGGACGAATGACACCTACATGAGCACCAACCCGATGCTTGACGCCGACGAAATCGAAACGCAGGAATGGCTGGATGCGCTCGATGCCGTCATTGAACATGAAGGACCCGAACGGGCGCACTATCTGCTGGAACGTCTCATCGACAAGGCACGTCGGTCGGGCGCCAATCTTCCCTACGATGCCAGCACTGCCTACGTCAATACCATTCCCGTTCATCTTGAACAGAAAAGCCCGGGAGATCATGAGCTGGAGCATCGCCTGCGCTCCATGATTCGCTGGAATGCCACCGTCATGGTGCTGCGGGCGCAGCGAAACGATTCCGGTCTGGGCGGACACCTGTCCAGCTTTGCCTCGGCTGCCACCCTGTACGACGTAGGCTTCAACCACTTCTTTCATGCCCCTACCCCTGAACACGGGGGCGACGTCGTGATGATGCAGGGCCACTCCGCCCCCGGCATCTACGCGCGTTCCTTTCTCGAAGGTCGGCTGAGCGTGGAAGAGCTGGACAACTTCCGCCGTGAAGTCGACGGCAATGGTCTGTCCTCCTACCCTCACCCATGGTTGATGCCGGAATACTGGCAATTCCCGACGGTGTCGATGGGCTGGTGTTCGCTGACATCCATCTACCAGGCCCGCTTCATGAAGTACCTGCACGACCGCAGTCTTGCACGCACGGACAATCGTCAGATCTGGGCCTTTCTCGGTGACGGCGAGATGGACGAGCCCGAATCGCTGGGCGCCATTTCACTGGCTGGTCGCGAGAAGCTGGACAACCTGAACTTCGTGATCAATTGCAATCTGCAGCGTCTGGACGGACCGGTGCGCGGCAACAGCAAGATCATCCAGGAACTGGAAGGCGTCTTCCGCGGCGCCGGCTGGAACGTCATCAAGGTCATCTGGGGCTCGTATTGGGACCCCCTGTTCGCCAAGGACAAGTCCGGCAAGCTGATGCAACTGATGATGGAAACCGTCGATGGCGAGTATCAGAACTGCAAGGCCAAGGGGGGCGCCTACACCCGAGAACATTTCTTCGGCAAGTATCCCGAGACCCGCGCCCTGGTAGCCAACCTCACCGATGAAGACATCTGGCGCCTCAATCGAGGGGGACATGATCCGCACAAGCTGTATGCCGCCTACAAGCAGGCGGTCGATCACAAGGGGCAACCCACCGTCATTCTCGCCAAGACAGTCAAGGGTTACGGTCTTGGCGAATCCGGCGAAGGCACCAATGCCACTCACCAGCAGAAGAAGATGGATCTGGAATCCCTGCTGAAGATGCGTGACCGATTCGGACTGACGCTCACTGACGAGCAGGTCAAGAACTACGAATACATCCTGCCCGATCCGGAGAGTGCCGAGATCAAGTACCTGCAGGAGCGGCGCAAGGAACTGGGCGGCTATCTGCCACAGCGCAAGAAGTTTGCCGCACCGCTGGAGGTACCGCCCCTGGAAGCCTTCAAGCCGCTGCTGGAAGGTTCCGGTGATCGTGAGATCTCCACCACCATGGCTTTTGTCCGCCTGCTGACCATCCTGACTCGCGACAAGAAGATCGGCAAGAACATCGTGCCCATCGTACCGGATGAAGCACGCACCTTCGGCATGGACGGCATGTTCCGGCAACTGGGCATCTATTCGTCGGTCGGGCAGCTGTACGAGCCGCAGGACCGTGACCAGATCATGTACTACAAGGAAGACAAGACCGGACAGATTCTCGAAGAGGGCATCACCGAGGCCGGGGCCATGGCCAGCTGGCTGGCTGCTGCCACGTCCTACTCCACCCACGGCGTGAACATGCTGCCGTTCTATATCTACTACTCCATGTTCGGTTTTCAGCGAATTGGTGATCTGGCCTGGCTGGCGGGCGACATGCGCGCCTGCGGCTTCATGATCGGTGGCACAGCCGGTCGCACCACGCTGAACGGTGAAGGCCTGCAACACGAAGACGGCCACTCATTGGTACTGGCCAATACCATTCCCAACTGCATCAGTTACGATCCCTGCTTCAGCTATGAAATGGCCGTGATCATCCACCACGGCATGACGCGCATGCTGACCAATCGGGAAAGCGTGTATTTCTACATCACGGCGATGAACGAGAACTATCTTCACCCTGCGATGCCGGAAGGCGCTGAAGAAGGTATCGTCAAGGGCATCTATCGCTTGCGCAGCATCGCCGATGGCGATGCAGACAAGGCCGCAGGTTTCGATTCACACGTACGACTCCTTGGTAGCGGTACGATCCTGCGCGAGGTCATCGCTGCCGCCGACATGCTGGAGAAGGAATGGAACATCGGCGCCGAGGTGTTCAGCGTCACCAGTTTCAATGAACTGGCTCGCGACGGGCTGGAAGTGGAACGCTGGAACATGCTGCACCCCAATGATGAACCCCGGGTCCCCTACATCACGCAGGTACTGGGAGACAGCGATGCCCCCATCGTCAGTTCCACGGATTACATGAAGACGCATTCCGATCAGGTACGCGAATTCGTACCGGCAACGTTCACCACCCTGGGAACCGACGGCTTCGGACGATCTGACACACGAGAGAAGTTGCGCGAGTTCTTCGAGGTGGACAAACGCTATGTGACCATCGCTGCGCTGCACTCGCTGGCAATGGATGGAAAACTTGACAGAGTGACGGTGGCGAAGGCAGTACAGCAGTATGGTATCGATCCCGACAAACCAAATCCGGCAACGGCTTGAGGGAGACGATCATGAGCGAATCAGGCAAGCAACAGGACATCGTCATCCCCGATATCGGCGATTCGGAAAACGTCGAGATCATCGAGATTCTGGTATCGGTGGGCGATCAGATCAGCGTCGATGATTCCTTGCTGACGCTGGAGAGCGACAAGGCAAGCATGGAAGTGCCCGCAACGGACGCCGGGGTCATCGAATCGCTGAGCGTCTCGGTGGGCGACACGGTCAACGCCGGCGATGTGATAGGCACACTGAGTACGATGGGTGGGGATGAGGCGAAGGCAGCGGAAGACGCACCACAGACTTCATCACCAGAGACGAGCGAGAACTCGCAGACGCAGGCAGTGGAACAGGATACCCCAGATGACACTCCAGCTACGGAGAAGAAGGAACCCGCTCCATCGAGCAGTAGCGAAAACAGCGCAACATCGCAAACCGATACCCCGGTCAGCAGCAAGACACCCTCATCGCCAACAGCACATATCAGCGACGAGAACATACGCAAGGCTCACGCGAGTCCCGGCGTCAGACGCTACGCCCGTGAACACGGCGCGGACCTGTCACTGATCAGCGGTAGTGGCCCGAAAGGTCGAATCAGCAAGGATGATGTACGCGCCTTCATCAAACAGGCGATGGAAGGCGTCAACGCCAACTACGGCAGCCAGGCCGGCGGACCCGCAACGGGTGCCGGCATTCCGCCTGTTCCCGAGGTGGATTTCACGAAGTTCGGTGATGTCGAACGCGTTCCACTGGGCAGGATCAACAAACTCAGCGCCGCCAATCTGCATCGTGCCTGGCTCAACCTGCCGATGGTCACCCATCACGAGCTGGCCGATGTCACCGAAATGGAAGCGTTCAGAAAGCAGCTGAAGAACGAGGCGAAAGAAGGCGACCCCAAGGTTACCGGCCTTGCGTTTCACATGAAGGCTCTGGTGAAATCCCTGCAGGCCTACCCCAAGCTGAACAGCTCCCTGTCTGCCGATGGTGAAGCCCTCTTCTACAAGAACTACTATCACATTGGCATAGCGGTCGACACGCCCAATGGCCTTGTTGTTCCGGTGTTTCGTGACGTGGACAAGAAGAGTGTCAATCAGCTTGCCGAGGAGATGGCCGACGTCAGCTCACGAGCCCGCAACAAGAAACTCAAGCCCGATGAAATGCAAGGTGCCAGCATGACCATATCCAGCCTTGGTGGTATCGGTGGCACCTCGTTCACACCCATCGTGAATCCACCCGAGGTTGCCATCCTGGGCATCACCCGAGCCACCATGCAGCCAGTCTGGAATGGCAGCGAATTCGTTCCACGGCTCATGTGCCCACTGGATCTGACTTATGACCATCGAGTGGTCGACGGCGCAGACGCAGCACGCTTCATGGCGTATTACGTTCGCCAGATCAGTGATATACGCCGTTTGACGCTCTAGCCCAGGCACTCGGACCGAGGCCAGGCCCGACAATCATCATTCGCAGCGGTGCCAGACAGAACCCCTGTTGCGCACCGCTGCAGGACCCGGAGTACATGAATCAATGAGTGAGCTGGAAACAGTCAAGATTCCCGATATCGGTGACGCCACCGACGTCGAGGTCATCGAAATTCTGGTTTCCGTCGGCGATACCATTGCCAGGGAAGATTCGCTGATTACGGTCGAGAGTGACAAGGCCAGCATGGAAATTCCGTCGCCTGCTGCCGGCACGGTCACCTCTCTGCTGCTGAAAACCGGAGACAGAGTCTCGGAAGGTAGCGACGTGCTGGTGATGGACGTGGCTGGATCCGACACACCGGAAGAGGATCAGAAACAGGCTTCGTCAGGGTCGTCAGAGGCGGACAGCAATGGTGACACGCGCACCACGAAAGCAACGACTGAGCCCGCTTCACCCGAAGCGGATGCCGGCAACCGGACGACAACCAGTACCGGTAGTTCGGATAGTGCAAGTCAGGCCTCTGAACAGGACAGGCAGGCAGCAGACGATCACTATGAACTGGTCGTTCTCGGCGCGGGACCCGGCGGTTATACAGCCGCGTTTCGCGCTGCCGATCTTGGCTTGAAGGTGCTGTTGATCGAACGCTATCCGGACCTGGGAGGCGTTTGCCTGAATGTCGGCTGCATCCCCTCCAAGGCGCTGTTGCATACGGCGGCCGTCATTCAGGAGACTCGCGGTATGGCAGATCACGGCGTCAGCTTCGCTGAACCGGAGATCGATATCGACAAATTGCGATCCTTCAAGGAAGACGTCATCGGCAAACTGACCGGAGGCCTCGCCGGGCTGGCAAAGCAGCGCAAGGTCACCGTCATGCAGGGCTTCGGACGCTTTCAGAGCAGTCACTTGCTGAAAGTCAGTGCCCCATTGCCTGACAAGGACTCCGACGAGACGCAACGCCTGATCAGCTTCGACAAGGTCATCATTGCGGTCGGTTCGCGCAGTGTTCGCATTCCGGGTTTCCCCTACGACGACGAACGTTTGATGGACTCCACGGGCGCACTGCAACTGCAGGACATCCCTGAGCGCCTGCTGGTGATCGGTGGCGGCATCATAGGACTTGAAATGGGATGCGTCTATGCCGGTCTAGGCAGCAAGGTGACGGTAGTGGAGCTCTCCGAGGGACTGATGCCCGGCTGCGACAGAGACCTGGTACGACCGCTGGAAAAACGCTTGAAGAAGGACTTCGAGAACATTTTCGTCGGCTCCCGGGTCACTGGCATGGAATCGGGTGAGGCAGGTCTGACGGTGAGCTTCGAAGGTGGCAAGGCACCGGCCAGCGACACGTTCGATCGCGTGCTGCTGGCCGTCGGCAGAAGCCCGAACGGCCATTCGATCGATGCGGACAAGGCTGGCGTCGACGTGGATGAACGCGGGTTCATCAAGGTGGATTCCCAGCAACGGACCAATGTCGATCATGTCTTCGCCATCGGTGATCTGGTTGGTCAGCCAATGCTTGCGCACAAGGCCACACACGAAGGCAAGGTGGCCGCTGAAGTAGCCGCAGGTCACAAGAGTCATTTCGATGCCCTGACCATTCCGTCAGTGGCCTACACGGACCCGGAAGTATCGTGGATGGGCTTGACCGAAACCGTCGCCAAGGAACAGGGCATTGCTTACGAGAAAGGTGTCTTTCCGTGGGCTGCCAGCGGTCGCGCTCTGAGCATGGCACGCAGTGAAGGATTGACGAAAGTGATCTTCGATCCGGACAGCAAGCGAATTCTGGGTGCGGGCATGGTAGGGCCGAATGCCGGGGAACTGATTGCAGAAGCCGTACTGGCTCTGGAGATGGGTGCCGATATCGAGGATCTGGCGCTGACGGTCCACCCGCATCCCACCCTGTCGGAAACTCTCAACTTCGCAGCCGAGGTTGCCGAAGGGACCGTGACAGATATCTATGTGCCCAAGCGCTGATAGCTCAATGGCTACCTCCGCGGGAGGTAGCCGTAAACCGTGCTTCCAAATGGCCTGAATCAGCGCAGACCATGGTCAACATCCCGGTGGTCGCTGCCGCCGTGTTACAGCGGCTCGATGACCACCACCGGATTATGTCGCGCGTGTTTCTACAACGCGTCTACATGCTTGCGAATGCTTTCGAATTTCGCAGCGATGGCCGCGGCGTCTGCACCACTTGCATTGACCATGCTTTCCAGTTCGTTGAGCTCGGTAAGAACATCTGCAGCCAGTTCCGTGTTACTGGCCTGCGAAACATCATGCTTGTTGAGTTCCACCAGCTTGTCGAGTTCTGCGACCGCCTTGAGCAGGAACGGAGAGATCTCGTAATTGTGCTCCATTCGAGCAGTGCCGCCATCAGCCACCACGGTCTTCAGCGAACGACCGAACTTGTACTTGCGGCTGTACGGCAGAAACGAGCCCTTGGCCCGCTTGTAGATGATTCGCAGCACATCCTTGTCCTGACCGTCCTGGCGCAGACTGTAGTGCGAGATTTCATGGAAGCGGACGATGCCCATTTCAGCGAGGGTAGGATAGCTGGCGGTGTCTGACATGTAGTACTCCTTGGTAGCTGGTTTGCAAGATGATGCAGTTGCCATGCCTCTCGGCAATTCATGGCGCGAATATGGTTCCAGTACCTTACCCTACAACACTTGCACGGGAACAAGTCCTGACACCGGTATGACTCAATGACATGCTACAAAAATTGTCAGTGAAGGCGACGTCACGCCCTGCTATCACCTTTCGTGCCAGCCTGAGGGCCGGCCGATTGCCATCGCACTGATCCGGCTTTCCAGGAACGTAGTCTTGCCATCGCGCGTGACCACCTTGTCATGACGCTCCACGCTCATCGTTATCTCGAAGCCGCCGGCCCGTTGCACCTTTTCATGAGCCAGCTGTCTGCAGACAGTCGTTGCTGCAGCCACGCCTTCTTCCAGCGTCGGATGGATTACCGGCCCGGCAGGAAGATGCACGTTCACACTCTCTCCGCCAGCGGGGGTTATCACGATGTGCTGTTGCTGCCGAACGGAACCGACAACCGCACCCAGGGCATTGGCGACCTGTGCGTGCTCACACAACACAAGTCTGGTATCGAGCATGTCTGCTGTTGCCGGATAGTAGCTTCTGGCCGGCGCACCCAGCGCAATCACGGGCAATTGCAGACTGGCCCGTACACGCAGAAGACTCTCATCGTTGCTGTCGAACCCTGCCCGAATCAGCCTCTTCTGCGAATCCGACAATGCCCTGCCCCCGGCTATACCGGATGCAGCGGCATCCAGCAGCAGTAAAGCGGTATCACTGGATACCGTGTGTGACAGGGCCTTGCAGAATGCCGTTTCATCCGGGTAGACCGGCCCGAGATTGTCTTTCGCATATCGCATCAGCAGGCGCGCTCCGAGTATGGCAGCTCGGCTGTCCCAATCCGTTTGTTGTGCAAGTACATGCGCAGCATCAGTGGGCGTGAAACCGGCTCTCAGAACAAGACCGCGTTGTTCAAGCCGTGTCAGAGCCCTCTCCAGCGTCTGATCACTGAACAGGCTCTGTAGCGCAATCGGCTTTTCGCCAATTCGTTCGTACAGTTCACGCTGCTGCGCAGACAGGCTCGCAGGATTGCCTGCCGGTCCGTGAATCAGCACGAACTGCGCTCCATGGCTGGTGCTGTACGGCAAGTCCAGCTGGCTCTCCAGCACCGACAGCAGCTCCGGATGCCGATGGATCAACAGGCTGAGCGGAAGAATACGTTGTGGTCGAAGCACGAACTGTCGCTGACCGCGATCGAACTGGACCCGGCTGTCTCCTCCCAGGCCCTGGGTGCGGACGTCAATGGCCTCGACCATGGTTCGCCAACCCCCGACGACAGCGCCATCCGCATTCAAGCGAGGCAGGCCATCCCGGATCAAGGCGACGTCCGTGGTAGTACCGCCCATGTCGGCCACCAGAAGCTGCTCCTCCTGACACAGGAACCGCGCACCAACCACGCTGGCAGCCGGCCCACTGAGAATGGTCTCCACCGGACGACTCAGCGCTACCTCATCCCTGATCAGAGAGCCATCGCCCTTCACCACCATCAGCGGCGCCTTGATGCCACGTTGCTGCAGAAGTGCGGCGGCGGCCTTCAGCAACTCGTCGGTCATTGGAATCAATCTGGCATTGAGCAGTGCGGTCAGGGCACGCCGAGGCGCATCGAGTCCGGAACTCAGGTGATGGCCGCAGCTGATCGGCCTGCCAGTCAGAGAGGAAAGCAGCGCTCGAGCCTCGTTTTCATGAGCGGGGTTACGCACGGCGAACATCGAGGAGATCGCGTAGGCCTCGACCCGCTCATCGACCTGTTCCACGAATTCACGCAGTCCCGCAGTATCGAATTCCGCCACCGCTTGCCCGGTGGCATCATGCCCTCCCTGTAGAAAGACCAATGGGTCGCCCCCCAGGGCCTGTTTGAGATTGGCACGTTGCAACTGGCTCGGCGTAAAGCCGATCAACACCAGAGCAACCGGGCGACCGCGCCCCTCCACCAATGCATTGGTTGCCAGGGTGGTCGACAGCGATACCAGATCGATATTGGCCGCCATATCCGTACTGACGATACTGTCGACCACGCTGCGCAATCCATCGATCAGATTTGCATGGGTGGTCAACGATTTTGCGCTGGCCAACACTTGCTGCTCATCGTTTACCAGTACGGCATCAGTATAGGTTCCTCCCGTATCCAGTCCTAGTTGAAATCCCACCTTTCTTGCTCATCATGGCTAGCCTGACCCGACTATCAGCCAAGCCTTGCCCCTTGTAAACCCGAATTGCTGCAAAAAATCGAAAGCTTGCCGCTATCAGTACACGAACTGGCAAACAATCGAAGAACCACTTGATGAAAGAGAGTCCCGACAGTCACTCGATTCGGGGTTTTACCTTGATGGAGTTGCTGATCACTCTGGCGGTGGCCGGTATTCTCCTGAGCATTGCCGTACCCGAATTCCGGGAAAGCCTGCAGCAGTCTCGCCAGGATAGCCGGGTCATGGAGCTCACCGGTGCCTTGAATTTCGCACGTTCCGAAGCCATCAAGCAGTCCTCGCGCGTCAGCGTCTGCGCGCGTAACAGTGACATGACCTGCGGCACCAACTGGAACAGGGGCTGGATCGTGTTTGTCGACAGTGCCGACAACGCCGGGGTCATCGATCCCACGGAGACGGTGCTGAAGGTTGCCGGCCCCCTGCCAACGGGGTTCGCAGTAAGCAACAGAGCCATCACCCAGGGTGTGACAGATGCCACACAACGCTCCTATGTAAGATTCGGACCGCGAGGACTGAGCAACTGGCGCGGTTCTGGCACGTTCACGTTCTGCGACGACCGGGGTGATCGCGCAGCACGTGCGATCAATGTATCCATGAGCGGCGATGTTCGTCAGGCTCGCGAGGCGGGTGACGGCAAGATGTACGACACCTTTGGTCAGGCGGTCAGTTGCGGAGAGGACTCATAGAGGCTCCCGGCAAGCCAGATGCAACCATCATAGACACGATGAACAAGTCATTGAAAGACAGAGACAGCTGCTCTGCAGGTTCGCGCCAGAGACAATTGCCTGCTGCTGCAACAGCTGCAGGCAGAGAATCCGGGATCGGCCTGCTGGAAGTGCTGATTGCCGTGATACTGCTGTCGGTCGGCTTTCTGGCAGCCGCGCGCATGCAGGTACAGGGCATGCGCTTCAGCCAGGAAGCCTACACCCTGTCACAGGCCAAATTCATGATCCTCGACATGACTGAGCGCATGCGGGTCAATCGTGAAGCGCTCAAGGGCACAGCCTACCGATCCATGTCCACACAATCCGGAACATCCAATCCCTCGTGTATTGCCAACGAGACACCCTGCACACCGACAGATATTGCCGCAGCGGACCTGCATGCCTGGAGCCAGAACCTTCACGCCCCCGACGGTGCATCGGACTTCACACCCTTGCTGCCCAGTTCCACATCCATCCCTGCCGCCGGCACCATCACCTACGATGCTGCGGAAGGCGCCTACAACGTCGGTGTGCAGTGGAGTGAATCGATCGATGGAGTCGATACTGCCCGGTCTCTATCGGTCAAGGTTTTCCCATGATGCTCAGCCGTTCCTACCGCCAGACTACGCAGTCACCGATACCGGGTGACCGGCTGCAGACTCGTTGTGCCATGCAAGGGGATTCGGGTTTTTCTCTGGTGGAGTTGATGATCGCGATGGTTGTCGGACTGTTGCTGATCAGCGGCATGATAACCGTCTTCGCGGGCACGAAACGTAGTTCTCAGCTGAATTCGAGCATGGCCATGATGCAGGAGCACGGGCGATTCGCTCTGAATTCCATGGTGAGTGACGTTCGCATGGCAGGCTTTCAGGGCTGTGTGGACAGTCAGGTCAAGGCGCGCATCCGTGCAACCGAAGCCCCTACTGCCGACTTTTCACTGAGTTCGGTATCCAGCTCTCTGATTGAAAGTGATGGCAGCTGGACGCCGGCACCGCCGCTGAACTTCGTGCCACCAGATGACATCGGCGAACCGGTGGCAGGCACCCATGCCCTGTCGGTACAGTTCGGCAGCCCGGAGACCCGCTCGATATTGCCGATGGCCAGTGTGTCCAATGATGTGGTCATTGACGGCAATCTGCCGGCGATTGTCACCACCGGTGATCTGGCATTGATCTCCAATTGTCAGGTGGCCGATATCTTCAAGGTCACTCAGGCAGCCAATGGCGTACTGCAACACGCGGCCATCGGCAATAGCGGTGACAACCGTCTGTCGGCGCCCTACGGTCGCGCAGCCAATGATCGCGCGCGCGTCATGCGCTTTGAAGCCAATATCTATTATGTGGGCAATACCCAGCGCACCAGTGCCGAGGGCGATCCCGTCCATGCGCTGTATCGCCAGAGCTGGCCTTACGACCGACCGCCCGTCGAGGTCGTTGAAGGTATATCCAACCTGAAGATCCGACTGGGATATCGCGATGCCCTGGGCAGTGGCGATGTCGAATATGTCGATCCTCAGGACGGAAACCCGGCCGGTAGTCGCATCGAGAGTGTCGAGATTGGCTTGTTGATGCAATCGTTCGATCAGATTGCCCGAACGGCGGACAACGCCACCTATCTGCTGGCGGGCAATCCGATCCAGCCTGCTACCACCTTGAATGACCAGGCAACCAGCTATGTTGCTGACCGGCGACTGCGCCTTGCATTCGGATCGACCGTCAGTATCAGGAACCGACGATGAATCACCACACTGCTCGACAGAGGGGCTCTGTGCTCATGGTCGCCATGATCATGATCTTCATGCTGTCCATCCTGGGTGTTTCCGCGATGCGCAGTGCCTCGCTCGAAGGCCAGCTGGCCAGCAATGCCATTCACAAGGAGATCACCTTTCAGTCTGCCGAATCCGCATCCGATGCGGTACTCGCCATCAACGGCAAACTGGAATCCATCATCTGCAAGGATGATGAGGAAACCCTGCCACAGAACAATCTGGGGCAGTCAGACGACCAGATAACCGAATCCGTACTGGAATACGGCGGTCGCGCCGCTGCCATGGGCTATTCGCTCGGTGGTCCGGTAAGTGCGAGGCGCTTCGTGGTCACCGGCACCTCCTCCTTGCCCGATGTCCATACGTCGACGACCATTGCCCAGGGCATGTTGCTGATCGGCGCGGCCGACGAATCCGGAGACTGTTGATGAACAAGCGTGTCGGCTTTCTGCGCGGTGGTGTGCTGCAGGGATTGCTTCTTGGACTCAGTGTGCTCGCGCCATTGCATGCAGACGACACGGAGATCTTCTTCGGCCAGAGCGATGATGCCTTCAACAACAACCCGAACATCCTGTTCGTTCTTGACAGCTCGGGCTCCATGGCCACGCAGGATGCCGGCTTCGGTGGTGTCAGTCGGATGGACAGGCTGAAGACTGCCATGGGTCTGCTGCTGGACCAGTCAAGCAGCTACAACGTCGGACTCATGGCGTTTCAAGGCTATGGTCAGGGAGGCGCCATCCGCTATCCCGTTGGCTACCTTGAATCGGAAAGTACCGAACTGTGCGACGGCGTGTGTCCCGACGAGCTCGTCGTGGTCCGACCCGATGGCGGTAACAATGACGGCACGGAGAACGATAGCAGCAAGCTGGTGACTCTCGGAGAAGAGTCGTTGGTGATGGCAGATATCGTGATGGATAGCGGTAGTGATGAAACCGAAACTCAGGCGGTTGTCACAAAGACGGCGGTGGCGGTGGCCGATGTGGCCGAATTCACCGACAGCGACGATGGCACGCTGCTCTACAACAACAATCAGGCAGTGAATCGCTGGTTTCATGACGGCGATGACAGCCACGGAAGCGGTAGTCTGGGCTATCGATTCGACAATATCGATATCCCGCCGGGTGCCACGGTTACCCACGCCAGTATCACCTTTGTCAGGACCGCTGCGGCTAGCCAGGTCGGTGAGGTCTCTGCCTACATCAGTGCCGAAGCGACGCCTGAGCCGCAGGAATACCCCAATGGCAGCAATGCAACTCTGTCGCTGGCCGAAAGAAACGATCCGGCAAGACGCACCAGTGCCCTGGTACCCTGGGATCCGGTGCCACCCGACAATTCCGGTTCCGCCGATGCAGAGGCATCCACTACCGGATCGGATGTCGAGACACCGGATCTCAGCGCCATCGTATCGGAACTGGTCAGTCAGCCGGGTTGGACCCAGGGCAACAGCATGTCCTTTCTCGTTGCACCGTTTGATTCCTATATCGCCACCGATGCCGATATTCGCGAGTTCAATGGCAGCGCCGCTGTCAGCAGCAAGTTGCCGGTGCTGAGTTATTCCTACACTGAAGCCGCCAACCCCGACCTGACGACCACCGAAGTTGACGCAAGCGCTCACGTAGACGAGTTCTCTGATCAGACCACGGAGGAGGTTTACCAGAACCATGGCAACGAGATGTCTCAGCTCTTCCATGCCGGTGCGCAGAACAATGCCAGGGAACTGGCCTTGCGTTTCGACAACCTGAACATCCCTGCCGGTGCCATCATCAAGAATGCCTATCTGACAGTGACGACGGACGCGGCAGATGCGACCCCCTCCCCCGAAGGCGACTGGCAAGTCGTGGAAGGCACGGGCAACGGACTGGACACTGATGCCGATGCGAGCGCAGACACAAGCGCAGGGGAAGATGTACCGGAGAGCGCCGACACGCCCGATGACATCATCTTCTCGATCAACATCAACGCCGAGCTCGAGAACACTCCTGAACCCTATTCCGACCGTACGCTCGATGAGCGAAGCTACACCTCTACATTCGTCAACTGGAACGATGTTGCCAATGACGCCGACACAGAGCTGGTATCGCCGAACCTGACCGCACTGATTGCAGAAGTGGTGTCGCTTGACGACTGGGAATCGGGCAACGCCATCTCACTGCGACTGTCGGCACCGGAAGATCACAGCAATCTGTCGACGAATCTGCGCAATATCCTGACATCAGCCTCGAGCAGTAAACCCGCCCTGCTGATTACCTGGGAGCCCGCCGAAGAGGATGAAAGCGATGTGGCGGAAACACAAACAACGGCCATCCGTTTTTCGCATGTGCACATCCCGCCAGGCGCCCAGATCAAGACCGCCAGAATCGTGTTCCACTCGGCACTCGCCAATGACGAAGAAACCAGTCTGGATATTTCCGCTGAAAAGAGTCCGAACTCGGACCCACTGAGCTCGTCACTCAACAATCTGGGCGCGCGCGCGCGCACCACGGCTCAGGAAACCTGGATAGCAGAACCCTGGCTGACCGTCGGTACCTCGTTCAATACGCCGGACCTGACGCGTATCGTGCAGGAGATTACGGATCAGCCTGACTGGTGCGGCGGCAACAACATGACGTTCTTCCTCGCAGGCTCCGGCAAGCGCGTGGCAGTCAGTGCCGATGCCAATCCCATCAAGGCTCCGACCCTTGAGATCACCTACGCGCCAGACTCGGTACCCACCGGCGCCTATTGCTCCAACAGTTCGATTTCGGCACTGGTCAGTGACAGCCGAAACGATGCCGTCCAGAACATTGGCAGTGGTGTGGTCAGCCTGGATGGAGCGGTGCTTGCGACCGATAGCTCGGCTGACGGCACCGGTCAGGCACAGCTGATCGGACTGCGTTTTCCCGATGTCAATGTGCCAGCCAATGCCAGCATCGCCAGCGCAACCCTGAAGCTGACCACCAATGAAGAGACCACGTCCGAATCGAACATCGAGATCAGCGTGGAGCAGACCGATGATGCGCAGCAGTTCGCCAGCGTCGATGATGATATCAGTGGACGCAGCTGGTCGAGTGCCATCAACTGGACCAGTACGGCACATGTGAACAGTGGCGAGGCCACCTATTCGATCGACCTCAAGCCACTGATTGAACCGATCATCAATCGTGTTGGTTGGACCCAGGGCAATTCAATGGCCTTTCGCCTGACACCACAGGAGACCGACAACTACCGCTCGTTCACCTCCTTCGATGCAAACGAGGCGCAAGCCGCGCAGTTGATCATCTATTTCGAATCGGAGCGGGAAAGCCCGGGTACGCGTTTTCGCGACAACCTCAAACGCCATGTGGACGAACTGGTCGCCCAGGGCGGTACACCCATCACATCATCCCTGTATGAAGCCGCATTGTATTTTCGCGGTGACGATGTCGATTACGGAACACATCGCGGTGCGCAAGGCTGGAGAGATCGCTATCACCGTGTCAGCCATCCCTTCTCCTACGAAGGCGGTGAGCTCTCCCGACCGGCAGGATGTTCGGATGCATATCTGGATTCTGAAAACTGCATCATGGAAGTCATCAACAGCGTCAGCTCCTCACCGACCTATCTCTCACCCATGGAGAGCCAGTGTCAAACCAACCACATTGTACTGCTGTCTGATGGCGTAGCAACATCCAACACCGCTGTCGGCCGCATACAGAGCATGACCGGTCTGGGCTGTGACGGCAGCGTTGACGCTACCGAAGAATGCGGCCGAGAGCTTGTGCAGTGGCTGCACGACAGCGATCTGTCGACCTCGCTTGACGGAATGCAGAACGTGACCACCCATACCATTGCGTTCAACCTTGCCGAGGAAGACAGAGGCTATCTGGAGGATCTGGCAGCGGCCGGCGGGGGCGGTGCTTATTCTGCCGACTCGGCTGCCTCATTGCTGACGGCTTTCCAGAGCATCTTTCTTAACGTCAGCAAGACCGATACTAGCTTCGTGGCACCCAGCGTGACACTGGCTCAGCAGAATCGACTGAAGAATCGTGAGGATCTGTATTTCGCGATGTTCAAGCCCGAGTCCACCGCCCGCTGGGACGGGAACCTGAAAAAATTCCTGTTTCAGGGAAGCGAGGACTCCGATGGCGAGATTGTCGATCAGGATCTGCTGCCCGCCGTTGATGAAATCACCGGCAGTTTCAAGGCCGGTGCAAGAAGTTACTGGTCAAACGAAACAGACGGCGGCAGCGTATCGCTCGGTGGCGCAACATCCAGAATGAAAGCCTCCGAGGACTCCTACCTGAACCGCCGTGTCTTCACCTACACTGGCGTCAATAGTGACCTGACGCACGCCGACAACGCCGTATTGTCCTCCAACAGCAAGCTCAACCCCGACTGGTTTTCCCTGCCACCCAATCTGGAATCCGATGCAGATTACTATCAGAACCTGGTTGACTGGACGCATGGAAGAGACATCAAGGATATTGACGGCGATGACAATACGGATGAAACGCGCGGTCAGATGGGGGATCCGCTGCATTCACAACCGGTCCTGCTCAACTATGCCAATGGTGGTGATGTGGACAGCACCGTCTTTGTTGCCACCAACGAGGGTTTCCTTCACGCCATCGATACCGCGACTGGCGATGAACGCTACGCGTTCGTTCCGCGTGAGCTGCTGAAGAACATGTACAAGCTGCTGGCCAATGAACCGACCCTACGGCGTCCCTATGGACTCGATGGCGGCATGACCACATGGGTTGACGATACCAACCAGAACGGGGTCATCGACTCCGGCGAAAAGGCCTATCTCTATATTGCCATGCGCCGCGGTGGAAGCCAGTACTATGCCCTGGATGTCTCGGACATCAATAACCCGCGTTATCTGTGGAGCATTCAGGGTCGGACCAATACACTGGATACCGACCTCACCACGGCAGATGGCGATTTCGTGGAGTTGGGCGACACCTGGTCCAGGCCCATCCGTACTCGCGTACGCGATGGATCGGATATCGTTGACGTGCTGGTTTTCGGCGGAGGCTATGACCCCAATCAGGATCCGGCAGTCAGCAGCGATACGGAAGACTCGGCCGAAACGCGCAGTACCGACGGTGTGGGTCGTGCCGTCTTTATCGTCAATGCGAGAACGGGTGCGAAGATGTGGCAGACGAACCGCGCGGGTGAGTTTTCCGGCATGGACTACAGCATACCCTCGGAAGTGCGCGTCATCGACATCGACTTCGACGGCCTTGCCGATCAGCTCTACGTTGGCGACATGGGAGGACAGATCTGGCGTATCGACATAAACAATGACCTCAACCTGAGCGATTCGCTCGAGCAACGCATTGATGGTGGTCGTATAGCGGAACTCGCCGGGGATGCTCCTGAAGATGCGCGGCGCTTCTACTATCCGCCCGACGTCTCGATCATGTCCATCGACGGTCAACAGCAGCTGGCCATCTCCATCGGTTCCGGCTGGCGGGCTCACCCACTGGATGATGTGGTACAGGATCGCTTCTACAGTCTGCGACTGCCCTATGTGTACGGCAAACCGATCGACAGTTTCGGGTTGACGGTCTACCCCACCGTGTCGCACACGACCAGCGGACTCGTGGACGTCACCGACACCATCGACCCCAGCCTCCCGATCGATGCCAAGGGCTGGTTCCTCGACCTGGAGGGCACGGGCGAAAAGGTATTGAGCTCGAGTGTCACCGCTGATCACAAGATACTGTTCACCAGCTATCTGCCCGAAGCCCAGTCCTCCAGCTGCTCGGCGGCAGAAGGCTCCGGCAAGATCTACGCGCTCAGTGTGATCAATGGCGCTCCGGTCCTCGATCTGAACGATGACGATGCGAGTAACCAGCTGAGCAAGGAGGATCGAAGTCGCGACCTGGACCGTGCCGGCATACCGCCTCCCACCTCTCTGCTGTTTCCGGAAATCGGCAGCGCATCCGTCATGGTCGGCAGTGAAACCGTGCAGGAGCTGGAGCTGGACGATCTGCGCCGCAGGACATTCTGGCAGGAGAAGATCGAGGAAGACAGCTAGTGTACTTCGTCCATTCAAGACAAGGCCACGACAAGTCGATACACGTGAGGTGTGTATCCCGTTGCAATACAGACAGTCACCACTACTCGAGCCGGAGAGCTTGCATGTACTGCCCTACACTTTCAACTCGCCCGACCAGCTACAGACAGATACGGGGTTTCACCTTCATCGAACTGATGATTACGGTTGCGATCATCGGCATTCTCGCCGGTATCGCCTATCCGCAATATGGCAGTTACGTTCAGAAAACCCGCAGAAGCGATGGCCACCTTGCCCTGATGGCGGAGGTTCAGGCCATGGAACGGTGCAAGTCGACACGCTACTCCTACGCCAACTGCAACCTGTCCCGCACCACGTCACAGGAGAACAACTACGCTCTGACCCTGGTCTCCTCAGCCAGTACGTTCACGATCACGGCAACCGGCCAGGAGGATCAGGCAAATGACACCGAGTGCCAGGTCATGACCATCGATCAGCTGGGTGCCCGCACACCGGATCCGGATACCACTGACTGCTGGCCGGGCTGAGGAGACAGCAGGATTCTGACGGTCAGGTCTCGGTCCTGCACTCACTGGCCGTTCGAAACTCAACATGCGCGTAACGTGGCCGCTATTGAGCACATGGAGACAAAACTCAACCAGGGTTTCACACTGATAGAACTGCTGATCGCAGTGGCCGTAGCGGGTATCCTGCTGGGCATCGGTGTACCCAGCTTCGCAGACGCCATCAAGGAAAGCAGAATCAGCTCACAGTACAACTCACTGGTGGGTTCTCTGTACCTTGCACGATCGGAAGCGGTCAAGGGTTCTGCAGCGGTGACAGTCTGCCCGCGAGAGTCTTCTGGCTCTTCCCAATGCGGCGGAAAACAGGACTGGGACAATGGCTGGCTGGTTTTCATCGACCGTACGACCGTTCAGGGCGAAGCCACTGCAAGCGTGGATGCCGCTGACGAGATCATCGCTGTAGAGCCCTCACCCAAGGGCGACAACACCATCATGGCTGTCAGCTCCGCCACCAATTCGGCAGCCGGCACCGCCGAAGTGGGCTTCGTGCGCTATACGCAGAGCGGTGGAGCCGATTGGTCGTCAGGTTCCATCGTTGTCTGCGACACCCACAGAGGAGCCAGTTATTCCCGGGCAATCAATGTAGTGCTCACGGGAGACATTCGCCGTGGACTGCCTCAGGGAGAGAACAAGGCGCCCAGGGATGTATACAACCAGCCCATCAGCAAATACTGCAGCGAACCATCATGAACGCAGCGCACAGCGCCGTGCAACCGACGATGATCAAGAGACAGCCCAAGACTTCATCCCCCGGGGTGTCGGAGCTGCTGGTTTCTCGTCAGCGCGGTGTCGGTCTCATCGAGATACTGATAGCCGTGATCATCATGTCGCTGGGCTTTCTGGCGGCTGCACGCATGCAGGTAGAAGGCATGCGTTTCAGCCAGAGCGCTTATTACCAGTCGCAGGCCTACTTTCTGGCCAGTGACATGATCGACCGCATGCGCAGCAATATCACCGGCGTCCAGGACGGGCACTATACCGGGCAGAGCACCAGCGCCAGCGCCAGTAACCCGAACTGTACCGTGATCGAATGCAATCCCCTGGGCATTGCCAGACAGGATCTCTACGACTGGAGCAGCAGTCTGCATTCCATGCAGGGCGGGACAGGCTTCACACCGGCCCTGCCCGGCTCTGACACGACGCCTGCCAGCGGTGAAATTCAGGATATGGGAGACGGCGTCTTCGCCGTTGTCATGCAATGGAGCGAGGTCATCAACGGCGAGAACGATCTGCAGACCCTGCGTATCCAGTTTGCGCTGGAAGACAGCTGATGATGACTGGAACTGCTGAGGACAAGCAACCGGCCCTTCCCCGTCAGTTGCAGCACAAGACTCAACAGGGTCTGTCGCTGATCGAGCTGCTGATAGCCATGACCCTGGGCTTGTTGCTCATCTCCGGGATGATCGCTGTTTTTGCCGGGAACAAGCACAGCTCCGATCTGAATTCGGCCATGGCTGACATACAGGAAAACGCCAGATTCGCACTTGACAATATCGCCAGCGAAATCCGGATGTCCGGCTTTCAGGGGTGTCTGGATCTGAACTTTGTCTCGCCGAACCTGCTGGGCAACGACATGCCCACAACCGACTTGCAGGCGACGGCGGCCATGGGCTCGATCATCGGCGCAGGCAATCTGTGGTCACCTGCACCACCGCCAGGCTTCCTGGCAGCCAACCACAACGCCATTCCCGGCACTCATGCACTGACCCTGCAATTCGGGTCGCCTGCCACCTACCCGCTGGTACAGTCTGTCAGTACCGGTGCGGTACCGGATACCGTCGGCTCCGTGGTGATCGATATCACCCCGGGTATCAGCCGCGAGGAATTCAACCTGAGCGTTGGTGATCTGGGCGTGATTGCCGATTGCAATGGCGCCGACATCTTCCGTATCAGCTCGATCGCCACGGGTGCCAACACGGCAACCATCGGTCATGCAGCCAGTGCCAACTCCAGTGGCGCGTTCACCCGGATCTATGCCGGTGGTGCAGATGCACCGACCAAGTTCATGCGCTTCGTATCCAGTGTCTATTACGTCGGTGACACGGGACTGACCAACGACAATGGCGATGCAATTACCTCCTTGTACCGGCAGAGCCTTCCCTACGGTGACATGGCATTGAACCCACCCACCGAACTGGTCACTGGCGTGGAGGACATGCGGATCTCCTTTGGCATCAGAACCGGCGACGATAGCCTGACCTACGTACTGGCATCGGACCCACAGTACAACCCCCGACGCATAGAGAGTATTCGCATCGGCCTGCTGCTCAGCTCCAGAAACCGCATCGCCCAGGATGATGATACGAACACCTATGTGCTGGCCGGCCAGATGATCGAACCGGAGGCAGGCGCGAGTGCCAATGCGGCGGGCACTCACCCCGGCGATAAACGCTACCGACTTGCCTTCAACACCACCGTCAAGGTCAGAAATCGGCGTACACGCCCATGAAGCAATACTCAGGAAACACATTCGTGAAATTCGCCGACAACCATCATCGCCGCCATGCCGGGCAGCGAGGTGGCGCCTTGCTGGTCGCGATGGTCATGATTTTCATGCTCTCGATCATGGGTGCCTCAGTCATGCGCAGTTCGACGCTGGAAAAGCGCATGGCTGCCAATGCCATACAGACATCAGCGACGTTTCAGGCAGCTGAATCAGCCTCGAACCTTGCGTTGAATGACCCGGACAATCTGACCAGAACCTACTCTGCGGGATATCAGACGGCCGTGGTTCTGCCCATCGATGAGGTCCGCGACGACATAGGTCTGGAATCGCGATCGGTGCTCGAATGGGTCGGTACCGGCGCGGCCCCCGGGTACTCCCTGGGCGAAGGTACATCCGGGTTCGAAGGCCTCTATTACGTGTCAACGGGCGTCAGCGCCATCGAAGCGGTACGTTCGCAGGCGACCGTGGAACAGGGCGCATACCGAATCGTGCCTTCCCGCTGATGTCCCACAACATGCCCATCAACCGCTCACGCTCCGCAGATGCTCAAGAACATCACGCTTGTCGAGGTAAAAACATGACCCATGTGCAGGCCAACGCTGATCTTCGCCAGCGCAGAAAATTCACGACGACCCTCTTGGTGAGCTCCTTTCTCACCTCCGCCCTTGCACTTTCCACGGCTTCGGCAGACGACACCGAAGTCTTCTTCGGGCAGGTCGATGCCGACACCAATGTGTATCCGAACGTCATGTTCGTGCTCGACACCTCCGGTTCCATGAATTCAAGCGACAGTGGCTATTCAGGCACTCGACTCGAACGCATGAAATCCGCGCTCAATACCATTCTGGATAGCTCGGCCAATGTCAACGTTGGCCTGATGAGGTTCAACGGCTACGAAGGCGGCGGTGCCGTGATCTATCCCGTCAAGGGTATCGATGACGAAATCTGTGCCAACGATGACTGCGGAACCATCGTGGTGTCATCACAAGTGCGGGAATACAACGATGACATGGAGCAATACCTCAGCAACGGCCAGATGACCCCAACGGGCACGCGACTCAGTATGGGTGCGGCCAATGGATCGACACCGCAACTGGTCAGCTTTCGTTTCCAGGATCTGGATATTCCCTCGGGCGCTACCATCACCAGCGCCGAGCTGGAATTCAGGGCCGATATCAGCCGCTCTTCCTCGGCCAACCTGTCCATTTATGGTCATGATGTCGGCGATGCCCCCACCATTGGCACCAGCAACAACTATCTGAGTGGTCTGCCACGCACATCCGCACAGGTCGACTGGCAGCCAGGCAGCTGGACCGGCGGCGGCACCTATCAATCTCCGGATATCACACCTCTGGTACAGGAAATCGTCGATCGAAACGATTGGTGCGGACAGCAGTCCATGGCATTCATTGTCGAAGGAACCGGTGAGCGCGCCGCCTATGCCTACACGAACAGCAATGCCAGCAGAGCCCCGATCCTGAGAGTCAGCTACGATTCGGAAAGCATTCCAGCCAACAAGGGATGCACGCGCAAGTCCGCTCTGGCGCAGATCAACAGTTCCTCTGATGATGCATACGAGAAGGTCAGCGACAGCAAGATTGTCACCAACGACAAGTTGAAGATGCCACTGACTGACAACAGCTATAGCAAGAAGGTAGTGACACGCCTGCGCTTTCGGGATCTGGCGATTCCCTCAGGTGCCCAGATCGAAAGTGCGTCCATCGAATTCGAAGTGGATAGCATGAAGAGCGGCAGCTTGTCACTGACTCTGCAGGCAGAAGACGCAGACAGCGCTCCCGAGCTGATCGCAACCAATGGCTGGATAAGCGATCGTCCGCTTGTGTCGAACCCTGTTGTGTGGAGCATCGAAAGCGGTGATGACTGGTGGGACAACACCAAGGTCAGTTCACCTGATCTCAGCGCTCATGTTCAGGCAGTCATCGATCGTTCAGGCTGGCAGTCGGACAACGACATCGCCTTCGTCATCAAGTACAACGGTTCGGGTACCAACCGACGCCAGTTTGAATCCTATGACAGTGAAGTGCCGGCGGCACCAAAACTGCGTGTCGTGTACAAGGCCAATATCGGTGCTGCCGCCACCCAGGGCATCGCCTACAAGACCGCGCGAGACGACATGAAGAGCATCGTCAACGAGCTGACCGCGACCGGTGGCACCCCCATTGTTGCCGCGTATTACGAGGCCGTGCAATACATGCTGGGCGGACCCGTGGACTATGGCACCCAGCGCGGATACTACAGACACCGCTATCACCGGGTGTCGCATCCCGACAGTTACACCGGCGGCAGCGTATCGGTTGACTCGAGTTGCACCGCGTCCAATCCGCAGAGCAGCAATTGCACGTACGAAACCATCACAGGCGACCCGGTGTATGTATCGCCGCTGGCGGATAGCTGCCAGACCAACCATATCGTGTTTCTCTCGGACGGTGATGCGACCAGTAATACGGCGATCAACAAGGTCAAGAGTCTGATCGGCGCCTCCTCCTGCGATCCCAACTCGGGCGATGAAGCATGCGGTCTGGAGCTGGCCACCTGGCTGGATGAAACCGATCACAACGAGAACATGTCGCGCAAGCAGAACATCAGCACCTACACGATCGGTTTCAACATCAACAGTGACTTTCTTTCCGACATTGCAACAGCCGGTGGTGGCACCTATTACGATGCCGCCTCTGCTGAAGAGCTCGTAGCCGTTTTCCAGAACATACTGGGCGATGTACTGGCGGTTGATACCAGTTTCGTGGCGCCGGGAAGCACGGTGAGTCAGTTCAACCGCCTGACTCACCGAAACGATATCTACTTTGCGCTGTTCAAGCCCGATGAACGTCCGCACTGGTCAGGCAACCTCAAGCGCTATTATGTCGGCGCAGACAGTCAGGGCAACGTCCTGATCCAGGACGTCAACAAGACGGCTGCGGTAGATACCAATTCGGGCTATTTCCTGGATACCGCCAAGAGCTGGTGGAGTGATTCGGTGGACGGTGGCACAGTGGAAAAAGGCGGTGCCGCCAGCAAGATCAGTCTCGACGGGCCTGACGGTATCGGTGACCGACGCATCTTCACCTACCTGGAAGATTCGATTCCGGCCAATGGTGTCGAGCTGAGTGCCAATGCACAGAGACTGCATGAACAGAATGCCGCGATCACGATCGACGACCTTGGCCTCGGCAGCAACAGCTCGGACAATACCACCCGCAGAACCCAGATTCTGAAATGGGCTCGCGGCGTTGACGTCAAGGATGAAGACCTGGACGGCCAGGAAACCGATGTGCGTGAACATATCGGTGATCCGATGCACTCGCAACCCGTACTGCTCAACTACAAATCCAACGGTCAGGATTACAGCACCATCTTCGTTGCGACCAATGAAGGCCTGCTGCACGCCATCGAGCATGACTACGGCACCGAGTTGTATGCCTTCATGCCCAAGGAGCTCCTGCCCAATATCAACGAATTCTACGAGAATCAGCAATCGACCAAACATCCCTACGGGCTGGACGGGGATCTTTCCATCAGGCATATCGATATCAATGACAACGTCATCGTTGATCCCGGTGAAAAGGCCATTCTGTACGTGGGTATGCGTCGGGGCGGCAACAACTACTACGCGCTGGATGTCTCGGACCGGACAGAACCCAAGTTGCTGTGGCAGATCAGCGGAGGTAGTGACGGTTTCGAAAAACTGGGACAGACCTGGTCAAAACCGATTCCGACCTCGATCTTCTATCAAGGCGAAGCAAGAGATGTCGTCATTTTCGCGGGTGGCTACGACACCAACCAGGATCCCAACACGGCCAATCTGACAGCCTCCCAGACCACCGATGACACCGGCAATGCCATCTATATCGTCGATGCCGATACCGGTACCCTGCTGTGGTCCGGCCAGGGTGTCAGTGGCGGCGATGAGGTATTCCCCGACATGGAATACAGCATACCGTCGGATATCCGGATAATCGACGTGGACGGCGATGGCCTGTCAGATCAGATGTATGTCGGTGACATGGGTGGTCAGCTCTGGCGCTTCGATTTTCAGCCGTTCCATCAGAGCGGACAACTGGTCTATGGCGGTGTCATCGCGAAGTTGAACGGCAACAATGCCACCAACGCTCGCCGCTTCTACAACGAACCCGATGTGGCTCTGGTTGCCAGTGAAGGAAACCGATTCCTGTCAGTGAGCATAGGTTCGGGCTGGCGTGCGCACCCGCTCAACGAACGCGTCGACGATCGCTTCTACATGATCAGATCAAACTCCGTATATTCTCGACCTGACGGCTATGGCAAGAAAAACGGCTCTTCGACGTCAGGCTCGTGGAGGCCCATTACCGAATCGGACCTGGTCAATGTCACCGACGATCTGAACCCCGTGTTGAACGAATACGGCTGGATGCTGGAGCTGGAATCCAGTGGAGAGAAGGTCATGAGTCAGAGTGTGACTGTCAACAATCAGGTGATATTCACCACCTATGAACCCGCGGCCAGCGGCGACAGCTGTTCACCGGCGATTGGTGGCGGAGCGGCCTATGTGCTCGATATCTTCACCGGGGCACCCACTGTCGATCTGGATGACAGCGAATCCTCCGATGCCGATGATGAATCGGGCACCGATGATGAATCGAACGACAACGAAAACCAGGTCACTTACCGTAACAGCAATCTGACCAAGGCCGACCGTAAGAAGACCCTGCAGCAGGATGGTATTCCGCCGGCTCCGACCGCACTCATTACCGAGTCGGAAGGCAACATCGGCACAACCGTGCTTATCAGTACCGAGAACCTGGATATAGACTTCAGCAATCTCACCCAACGCACCTACTGGCAGGACAACGGCCGTGGCAGTGCTTCTCCGGAGGAAATAACAGCGGAAGTCGACGGAAACTGAACCACACAGGGCTTTGCCCTGCCTGACTCGCTGCCCGGAAAGGACCTCTGCGGCAGCTTATTCGAAAAGAGCATAAGAACATAACGAAAAAGCCTTAAACATTCGGCGTCAGTCCTGCTCAAATAGCTCCATGAACCGTGAAGCTGACAAGCTGGGCAGACTGACCGAGGTCACAGCGACCTTACCTGGCGCTGTGCCTGATGGCCTGCTCATCGTGGCCGAGCTTCAGCAATGGGGTGCCAAGGCACCCTGCGCAGACATTGCCGAGGCTGCCTGAGCATGTACAGCTACACCGAATACGACAGGGATTTTCTCAAATCGCGCGTTGCAGAATTTCGCGATCAGACCGAGCGTCGTCTGAGCGGAGAGCTCGGTGAGGATGAGTACAAGCAGCTGCGACTTCGCAACGGCCTGTACCTGCAACGCAAGGCCTATATGCTCCGGGTTGCCATCCCCTACGGCATGCTGTCCAGCGTGCAGATGAGAAAACTGGCCCATATTGCCCGCGTTTATGACAAGGGATACGGGCACATCACGACGCGTCAGAACATCCAGTTCAACTGGCCTGAACTTGAACAGGTACCCGATATTCTGGATGAGCTTGCCGACGTGGACATGCACGCCATCCAGACCAGCGGCAACTGCATCAGAAATACAACTACCGATCCTCTTGCCGGCGCTGTCAGCGATGAAGTGGATGATCCGCGTCCATGGTGCGAGTTGATCCGGCAATGGTCCACCTTGCACCCGGAATTCAACTGGCTGCCACGCAAGTTCAAGATTGCCGTGACAGGAGCATTGAGTGACCGGGCGGCCATACAGGTGCATGATATCGGTCTGCGCCTGGTGCGCAACGAGGCTGGTGAAAGCGGTTTCGAAGTGCTGGTTGGCGGAGGATTGGGCCGAACCCCGCATATCGGCCAGTGCATCCGTCCGTTTCTGCCGACGCAACACCTGCTGACCTACCTGGCAGCAATTCTCCGGGTGTACAACCTGGAGGGCCGACGCGACAATCTGTACAAGGCGCGCATAAAGATACTGGTCAATGCACTGGGCATCGACGCCTTCCGGGAAAAGGTCGAACAGCAATGGGCTCGCTCGAAAGACAGCGATGATACCTTCAGTGCCGAGTACCTTGCGGCGCTTCAGGCGCAGTTCCCGGCAGCCCCGCTGCTGGGCAAGCTGCAGACCACGCTGGAACTGGACAATGGCAGTCACGAGGCGCCCGATCAGGCGTTCAGCAATCCACTGTTCAATCAGTGGTACCAGGCCAACACACGACCGCACCGCGACAGTGGCCGTCGCATTGTCTATCTGTCACTGAAGGCACCAGGAACGCCGGCAGGCGATATCACGGCCGAGCAGATGGACACGGTGGCCGAACTCGCCGAGCGCTTCAGTGAAAGCGAGATTCGCAGTACCCATGAGCAGAATCTGGTGTTGGCCCATGTCCCGGTCAATGATCTGTTTGAACTGTGGTCCGCGCTCAAGAATGCCGGCCTGGCTACGCCCAACCTGGGCAAACTGACCGACATGATCGTGTGCCCGGGACTCGACTATTGCTCGCTGGCCAACGCCGGCACTCTGGATATACATGATCAGATCTACCAGCGATTCGATGATCTGGACTACCTGCATGAGCTGGGTGATATCAGCATCAAGATATCAGGCTGCATGAATGCCTGCGGACACCACCATGTCGGCGACATCGGCATCCTCGGCGTCGACAAGGGCGGTGTCGAGTGGTACCAGCTCACCATCGGTGGACACGCCGGCAACAAGGCGGCGCTGGGACAACGACTTGGCAAGGCCATTGCCAAATCCGACCTGGCCGATGCGATCAGCGAATTGTTGAAAGCCTATGTCGCGCTTCGCGCACCCGAAGAATCCTTTCATGACGCCGTCACGCGTCTGGGAACTGCCCCTTTCAAGGAGAAGGTCTATGCCACTGCTGCGTAATGGTCACCTGGTGACAGACAATCCATGGATCCGTCTCGACGACGACAACGCTGCCACGACTCAGACTGTCGATGCCGGCCAGCAGGATGCACCCGTGCTGGTCAGCCTCAGACGCTTTCTCGAGCTGCAGGCTCAGGCCACCCATAACGTGTCTGGCGTCTACCTGAGCCCGGAAGATGATGTCCAGCTGCTGGCCGATCATCTGCACCGCATTCAGCTGATTGTCATCAGCTTTCCGACCTACACCGATGGGCGTGGCTACAGCCAGGCGCGAATGCTGCGAGAGCACTTTCATTTCGCCGGAGAACTGCGCGCCAGTGGTGATGTCAGACCCGATCAGATACTGTTCATGGCTCGGGCCGGCATCGACGTCTTCGAATTCGCGGAAGACCCTGACGAGCAGCAGATCACGCAGATTCTGTCACGTTTTCAGGTGAACTATCAGCCCAGTTACGCCCTGCCGGTTGCCGGTTGAGCGAGACAATCGGACGATCTTGCCGGTAGCTACGCCAACTGGCCGCAGAGTGCGATAGACTCGCGACATGGACAAGAGACTGCTTGATATTCTGGTTTGCCCGGTTACCAAAGGCAAACTCCTCAAACGTGACGACGAACTGTGGTCGCGCCAGGCGGCGCTGGCCTTCCCCATTCGCGACGGCATTCCCGTCATGCTCGAAGAGGAAGCCCGCACCTTGAGTCAGGCTGAACTGGATTCGGTGAGCAAGGACTCGCGCTGAGTCTGCTGCTCAGCGATCACTCAGCGGCAAGAGCACTTCGACGACCGACGACCGTGCTTCCAGCCAGGAATCGGAATTGCCTTCGTAGCGCCGCATCTGCAGAAAGATCTGTCCCTGACGAGCCAGCGACAACGGCAGAATGATCCGGCTGTCGTAGGGCTGCCAGCTGGCGTCGTAGAACTCCGACTGACTGCTGACTCGATAGTGACTCGGACTTCCCGTTACATCCAGCTGCAGGCTGGTTGCATCAGCCGATGCGATCACGTCCACATGCTCCACATTGATCAGCGATGGTCCATCGGCAATGGTGCTGCCAGCTCGGCAGCGTGGTCCGGGCAGACCCTCACTCAAAACCACTTCCTTGATCATGGTGAACCCGCGAGCCGGCTCGCTGATGCGCATGCCGCTGAAGCGTGTCTTGGATACCGTGACAACCAGAGGGACATTCGGAACATCGATGATGGCAAGGCCTTCAGCGTCCGTGAAGCTGGAGCCGAATTGCTTGTAGTTGCCCGGCAGGCCGACACAGACCGAAGCGCCGGATACTGCCATGCCGGATTGATCCAGAACACGCAGCCCGAATTGAGCGGCGTTGGCCGACAATGAAGCGCTCAGGCCAGCTACCGTCAATGCAGACAGCATGCAGCCAAGCAGCGGCTTGCGTACTCTCCGGTTTATCTTGTTGTTGTTGTCTTTCACGGCAGTCTCCCAACTTGAAGCAGTCAACGTGAAGCGTCAGGACTCTGACCATTCACGGGTAGATGCCAATACTATGACAGTCGGGAAACGACGAAAATCTGATTTGCCTGTAGCTGCGTGTTGAATCACAGTCGACGGAGTGGAAATGTCGGCTGACACACATTGAGTCTGAACGGGATTCAGCTGCCCCAGTGACGAACGGTTCCAGTGTCCATGTGGACGAAATTGGAATTACTGTAGAGTCCGACCCCACCGGCGTGCATGTCCATGGCTGCCTGATGCAATTTCTCGACGGGTATGCCGGGAATGTAGATATCCGCTGCACGTCCTTCCATGTGCAGGCTGAACTTGGCAACACCGGGCGAACGGCGGCGAAGTTTGGCGTTGGTTTCCGGGGTTCGGTAGCCAGACAGAATGTGCACGGGCTCCTCGGTTCCCAGCGCCATCTGGACACGCAGTAATTGATCGAACAATGCCGTGTCCATATCGAAGGAGGCATTGGCACGTCTGTCGCGCATCAGATGATTGAGCTGCTGGATGTTTTCGTCAATGTAGATGCCATGTGTGAAGTACACGACATTCAGTTTTTCCCAGGTATGGGCATTGACCAGCCGGATTCTACGCGATGCTTTGGGGTCGAGTTCCGGCACTGATGCCGCGTAGGCATGTCCGGTCAGGGCGGTGGACACTGCCGTTCCTGTCAGTAGCGTAGAGCCCGCTCCCAGGCTCAATGCACCCACTTTCTTGAGGAAAGATCGTCTGGGAGAGGCAAAATCGGATTTCTTATCGGGCATCATAGAACTCAACACACTTCACTGCCTACTACACGGAACGAATCTGACCGGGCTGAAACACAGCCTGTCAAATGCACAGCTGATTGTGCCACAGATGAACCAGATGACAGCGCGACCTGCTACGCATGAACAAACGTTCACGTGTCGACAGGATCGCACTCCGATACAGCAATCAGATGTAACTCACTTCAAGAATTTCGTATTCCCGAATCCCTTTCGGAGTGGTGACGGCAACCTCGTCGCCCTCTTCCTTGCCGATCAGCGCCTTGGCAACCGGCGAGGCCACACTGATACGTCGAGCCTTGAGGTCTGCTTCATCATCGCCCACGATCTGGTAGGTGATTTCCTCGTCGGTATCCAGATCCAGCAACTTCACCGTCGTACCGAATACCACCTTGCCGGATTTGGGCAAGGTGGTCACATCGATGACCTGAGCGGTGGACAGCTTGGCTTCGATCTCCTTGACTCGACCTTCGATGAAACTCTGTTGTTCGCGCGCCGCGTGGTACTCGGCATTCTCCTTGAGATCACCGTGTTCACGCGCATCGGCAATGGCCTGAATGACGCGGGGTCGTTGAACACCCTTCAAATCAGCCAGTTCTTCACGCAGCATCGTCTCGCCACGCTTGGTCATGGGTACCTTGATCATGCTTGCTCCGAATGAATGTCACTGAGCCGATAGACCGGACCACTGGCGCTGTGCGACAGAGCCGCGCAGATGGCTATGGCACCCGACAAGGTGGTCGTGTACGGGATCTTTCGTCCCAGGGCCTGTTGGCGAATGTAATAGGAATCTGTAATGGCCTGACGACCATCAGTGGTGTTGATGACCAGACTGATGGCGTCATTCTTGATTTCATCAAGTATGTGAGGTTGCCCCTGCTGCAACTTGTTGATGCGCGCACAGTCGATACCGGCGGCACTGATGGCCTGCTGCGTTCCATCGGTCGCCATCAATGTGAATCCGGCATCGATCAGACTCCGGGCAACATCGATGACTCTCTGCTTGTCCTGGTCACGCACGCTGATGAACGCCAGACCTGACTGGGGCAGTTCGGAGGATGCGCCCAGAGATGCCTTGTAGAAGGCTTCACCAAAAGTGCGTCCTGTTCCCATGACCTCGCCCGTGGATTTCATTTCGGGTCCGAGCAAGGTGTCCACTCCCGGGAACTTGGCAAAAGGAAATACCGATTCCTTCACGCTGTAATGACTGGGCACCGGCAACTCGAGCATGCCTTGCGATTCGAGACTCATGCCCGCCATGCAACGTGCCGCTACCTTGGCCAATGGCACACCGGTAGCCTTGGAGACGAACGGGACGGTTCGTGAGGCCCGTGGATTGACTTCCAGCACATAGATCGTATCGCCCTGAATCGCGAATTGCGTATTCATCAGACCAACCACACCCAGCGCCTTTGCCATCTGACTGACCTGCTCGGACAGCTCGGCACAGCGCTCTTCGGAGAGTGTAAACGGTGGCAGGGAACAGGCGGAATCACCCGAATGAATACCCGCCTCTTCGATGTGTTCCATGATTCCGCCGATGACGACGTTCTCGCCATCGCAGATCGCGTCGACATCCACCTCGACGGCATCATTGAGAAACCGATCCAGCAATACCGGCGAATCATTGGAGACCTGCACCGCCTCGGTCATGTAGCGCGACAGTTCGGAAGACTCCCGAACGATTTCCATGGCTCGCCCACCCAGTACATAGCTGGGTCTGACCACCAGGGGATAGCCGATCTCGTCAGCCAGTCGCAATGCCTCTTCCTGGGTTCTGGCAGTGCGATTGGGAGGCTGCTTGAGGCCGAGATCTTCGATCAACTGCTGAAAGCGCTCCCGGTCTTCGGCCAGGTCGATGGAATCGGGGGACGTACCGATGATCGGCGCACCGGCGGCGAGCAGATCCCGCGCCAGTTTCAAAGGCGTCTGTCCGCCATACTGGACAATGACCCCGACAGGCTTTTCGACATCGATGACAGCCAGCACGTCCTCGAGCGTCAGAGGTTCGAAATACAGGCGATCGGATGTGTCGAAATCAGTCGACACCGTTTCCGGGTTGCAATTGACCATGATGGTCTCGTAGCCATCATCTCTCAGTGCAAGTGCGGCATGCACGCAGCAGTAGTCGAACTCGATACCTTGACCGATACGATTCGGTCCACCACCGAGCACCATGATCTTCTTCTTGTCCGACGGTTCGGATTCGCAGAACTGCTCATAGGTGGAGTACATATAGGCGGTATTGCTGGCGAATTCCGCGGCACAGGAATCCACTCGCTTGTACACCGGATTGATATCCAGCGACTTGCGATGGTCGCGAAACGCCTGCTCGCTCACATCCAGCAATTGTGCCAGCCTTGCATCACTGAAGCCATCGCGCTTGAGCTGACGAACATCGCCCGCCGTCAGGCTCTGCAACTCGCCACCTTGCAGGGCAAGTTCCGCGTCAACGATTTCCTTGATCTGGCACAGGAACCAGCGATCGATCGCGGTGGCCTTGAAGACCTGCTCGATACTCTGACCATGACGAAACGCTTCTGCGACAAACCAGAGACGACGCTCGCGAGTCTGCCGCATCTCGCCATCGATGATGGCATGTCGCTCGTCTTCATCCAGACCGGCCGGCAATACCTCATCGAGTCCGTTGACATCGATTTCCAGTCCCCGAAGCGCTTTCTGAAAAGATTCCTTGAACGTACGACCGATGGCCATGACCTCACCCACCGACTTCATCTGCGTGGTGAGACGATTATCGGCAGTCGGGAATTTCTCGAAGGTAAAGCGAGGAATCTTGGTAACGACGTAATCGATGCTGGGCTCGAAGGACGCAGGCGTGGCCCCACCGGTTATCTCGTTACGCAACTCGTTCAAGGTGAAACCGACAGCCAGTTTGGCTGCAACCCGGGCGATCGGAAAACCCGTGGCCTTTGACGCCAGGGCCGATGAGCGCGACACACGCGGGTTCATCTCGATGATGATCATCGCGCCGGTGTCGGGGTTGATGGCAAATTGCACATTGGAGCCACCGGTATCCACACCGATCTTGCGCAGCACCGCACAGGATGCATCACGCATGATCTGATATTCCTTGTCTGTCAGCGTCTGCGATGGCGCGACCGTTATCGAATCACCCGTGTGAATCCCCATCGGATCCAGATTCTCGATGGAGCAGACGATGATGACATTGTCGGCATTGTCGCGCACCACCTCCATCTCGTACTCCTTCCAGCCCAGTACGGACTCTTCCAGAAGCACCTCGGTGGTACGGGAAAGATCCAGACCACGTGTGATGATCTGCTCGAACTCTTCACGGTTGTAGGCGATACCACCACCACTGCCACCCATGGTGAACGAGGGCCGGATGATGCAGGGAAATCCGATTTGCGCCTGACCTTCCCAGGCTTCTTCCAGCGTATGGGCGATGGCCGCCTTGGGCGTGGCCAGACCGATCTCGGTCATGGCCTGACGAAACTTGTCACGATCCTCGGCCATGTCGATGGCTTCAGGGCGGGCGCCGATCATCTCCACGCCGAACTCTTCCAGCACGCCTTCGCGGGCCAGGTCGAGGGCGCAGTTCAGCGCTGTCTGTCCACCCATGGTGGGCAGCAGAGCATCCGGTTTTTCCCGCTCGATGATGGTACGAACCACGCGCCAGTCGATCGGCTCGATGTAGATCGCGTCGGCCATGGCCGGATCGGTCATGATCGTGGCGGGATTGGAGTTCACCAGGATGACCCGGTACCCCTCTTCTCGCAGAGCCTTGCAGGCTTGCGCGCCCGAGTAGTCGAATTCGCAGGCCTGTCCGATGACAATGGGACCTGCGCCGATGATCAGGACGCTTTTGATGTCCGTGCGTTTTGGCATGGTAGAGACCGTTAGTCGAAGAACCGCATTACGCGGCAGGTAGCAGCTTCAGGAATTCGTCGAAGAGCTCGACCACATCGTGCGGTCCGGGGCTCGCTTCAGGATGCCCCTGAAAACTCAGAGCAGGCACGTCGAGCCGGCGAATTCCCTGCAGGGAGTCGTCGAACAGCGAGACGTGAGTAACGGCCAGGGTGTTGTTGAGTGAATCTGCATCCACAGCAAAGCCATGATTCTGACTACTGATCATGACGCGCCCACTGGCCTTGTCGAGTACGGGATGGTTCGCACCGTGGTGGCCGAACTTCATCTTCATGGAACGTGCACCAGAGGCCAGTGCCAGCAACTGATGACCCAGGCAGATGCCGAACGTGGGCAGCTTCTCGGCCAGCAACGTCTTTATCGTCTCGATTGCATAGTCACACGGTTCCGGGTCGCCGGGCCCGTTCGACAGGAACAGGCCATCCGGATTCAGTTCGCGAATCTGCGCAGCCGTCCAGGTAGCCGGTACCACGGTCACCGAGCAACCTCGATCGATGAACAGGCGCAGGATGTTGTGCTTGACGCCGAAGTCCATCGCCACGATGTGCCGGCCGGGCATGACTTCAGGCTGGTCTTCGGCGGCCACCGGGTCGAGGGACCAGGTGCCTTCTGTCCACTGGTACGGCTCGGTGCAACTGACCTCCTTGGCCAGATCCATACCGGAGAGGCCCGGAAACTGCCGCGCCGCGGCCAGTGCCTTTTCCACAGCCTGTTTGCGCCCGTCTTCGCTTGCGAGTTCCGGCCCTGCCAGAATGCAGCCGTTCTGAGCTCCCTTGTCACGCAGCAGCCGTGTCAGAGCCCGTGTATCCAGATCGCTGATGGCAACCACACGATGCTGTTCCAGAAAGGCTTCCAGGCTCTGCTCTGCCCGGAAATTGCTGTGCAGTCGAGGAAGATCCCGAATCACCAGCCCTGTACAGAAAACCGAGGCTGATTCCATATCCTGAGCATTGGCGCCGGTGCTGCCCACATGCGGATAGGTCAGCGTCACGATCTGCTGCGCATAGGACGGATCTGTCAGGATTTCCTGATAACCGGTCATGGCGGTATTGAAAACGACTTCACCCACTGACAGACCATCAATGCCGATGGCATTTCCGTCAAAACAGGTGCCGTCAGCGAGTACGAGGATGGCAGGTCGGGACACGGTGTATAAAGGTTCCAGCGTTGCGCACACAAAAACGGAGAAAGCTGCTTTCCAAGCCAGATTTCCCCGCTGCTAAATTTCTCTAATGATAAGGGCTATCGACACCTTTTGTCCAGTCACGTTAGCGATGATGAACTGGAATGCCACATCGCCTGCCAGCGGCGTCGCAAGCGGACTCAGACCGATTGACGAAAGCGGATCACCCCGTTTTCCACCGACCTGTCGAGCCGCCCATCCTGTTCCAGATGATGCAGATGAGCCAGACTCTCACCCAGAGCGAAGGAGGTTTGCTGGGCGTCCAGCTCCCGCCTGAAAAGCACCGCAAAGATGTCGTGGGCAGACACAGGGTCTGCGCAGGCCTGCCAGACTTCCTGCAGTCGCTGCTCGTGATGCAACTCGAGCGCGGCTATACGCTCGTGCAGTCCGCGGAAAGGCAAACCGTGAGACGGCAATACCAGCGTATCGGCCGGCAAGCCCTTCAAGTCGTTCAGGGTTTCCAGAAAACTGTTCAGTGGATTCTGATCCTGCAGACGAGGCATGACGCTGACGTTGGGCGATATGCTCGGCAGTATCTGATCGGCAGCAATCAGTACATGATCGCTTTCGCGATACAGCATCAGCATGTCGGGCGCGTGGCCGCGCCCCACCATCACCGTGTATAGCTCGCCACCCAGCGTCACCGGCTGCCCTTCGCGCAGGAAAGTCCATTGGGCATCGTCGGGCGGGGGCGTCACGATCTTGCGGTAGGTATTTGCATGGCGCCGTACTGCTTCGACCTGGACGCTGTTCAGACCATTGCGGGCATACCAATCGGCATAGTGCTCACCATAGGTTTCATCATCGATGTCACACAACGTTCGGGACAGATCGATCTCCACGGCACTGCCATACAAGCGACTGCCCGCCTCTGCGAACCAGCTCGATAGCCCTGCATGATCCGGATGAAAATGCGTGACAAGCAGACCTTCCGGCGGGTGCTGGAGCGAGTTGTCAGCGCCGCTGCCGAAGTGCAACTGCCACTGTTTGCGACTCAGGGACGTCGCCACACCGGTATCCACGAGCACCCGGTCACCGGGCTCGCCCAGCAACCAGCAATTCACATGGTCAAGCGCAAACGGCAGCGGTAAGCGCTGCCAGCGAATGCCGTGGCAGACATCGCGGCTCTCGCCGGGTTGCGGCCAATCATCGAACAGGAATTCGATTGCCTTCCCGGTGATTCGCGCATCGTTCATATCTGGACATCTGCAAGATCGCCCTTGCTCTCCAGCCAGCGCTTGCGGTCACCGGCACGCTTTTTCGCCAGCATCATGTCCATCGTCTGATTGGTATCGTCGCCATCGTTGATGGTGAGGCGAATCAGGCGCCGGGTATCCGGCGCTACGGATGTTTCCCGCAATTGCATCGGATTCATCTCTCCCAGCCCCTTGAATCGGGTGACGCTGACCTTGCCCTTGAGCTTCTCTGCTTCGATGCGCGCCATGACACCAACGCGTTCATCATCGTCCACGGCGTAGAACACCGCCTTGCCGACATCGATACGAAACAATGGCGGCATGGCCACGTAGACGTGCCCCTGCTGCACCAGTGCACGAAAGTGTCGGACGAACAGGGCGCAGAGCAAGGTCGCTATATGCGCACCGTCGGAATCGGCGTCAGCCAGAATGCATATCTTGCCGTAGCGAAGCTTCGACATGTCATCACTGCCCGGGTCCATGCCGATGGCCACCGAGATATCGTGCACCTCCTGCGAGCCCAGAATCTGATCGATATCAGCCTCCCAGGTATTCAGGATCTTGCCGCGCAATGGCATGATTGCCTGAAAGGTACGATCACGCGCCTGCTTGGCCGACCCGCCGGCAGAGTCTCCTTCCACCAGAAACAGTTCGGTCAGATTGAGGTCGGTCGACGAACAATCCGCCAACTTGCCCGGTAGCGCAGGACCACTGGTGAGCTTCTTGCGCACCACCTTCTTTCCCGAACGCGCTCGCGCCTGCGCACTGGCGATGGCCAACTGCGCAATCTGGTCTCCGGTTTCAGAGTGCTGGTTCAGCCATTGCGCCGTGTGGTCCTTGACCACGCCGGAAATGAAGACCACGCATTCACGGGAAGACAAGCGCTCTTTCGTTTGCCCGGAAAACTGCGGATCCTCCAGCTTCACCGACAACACATAGCTGACCTTGTCCCAGACATCTTCCGGCGCAATCTTCACACCGCGCGGCAGCAGATTGCGAATATCGGCAAATTCACGGATCGCATCTGTCAAACCGGTTCGCAATCCATTTACATGCGTTCCGCCCTGAGCCGTCGGCACCAGATTGACGTAACTCTCGTGCACACCCTCACCACCTTCCGGTAACCAGACGACAGCCCAGTCTGCCGTTTCCGTGGACGAACTCATGCTGGCCGACAGCGGCTGCTCGGGCAGACGATCAAAGCCTTCCACCGCACTGTTCAGATAGTCGACCAGACCATCTTCATAGAACCATTCATCCTTCTCCCCACTGGCCTCGTCATGCAAGCGTACTCGCAACCGGGGGCATAACACGGCCTTGGCGCGCAGCAGATGGCGCAGCCGGCTCAGTGAAACCTTGTCTGAATCGAAGTACTTCTTGTCGGGCCAGAAGCGAATACGCGTGCCGGTGTTACGTTGACCGACCGTGCCGACTTCCTTCAGCTTCTCATCGACCTCACCGTTCCTGAAGGTCGCCATGTATTCCTTGCCCGAGCGGCGAATCGAGATCTCCAGCTTCTTCGACAAGGCGTTGACCACCGAGACTCCGACGCCGTGCAAGCCACCGGAGAAGCGATAGTTGTCATTGGAGAATTTGCCGCCGGCATGCAGGGTGGTCAGGATCACCTCCACACCAGGCTTCTTGAGTTTCGGGTGCATGTCCACTGGCATGCCACGACCGTCATCGATGACCTCCAGAGAACCGTCCTTGAACAGGGTTACCCGGATATCGCTGGCGTGCCCTGCCAGAGCTTCATCCACACTGTTATCGATGACTTCCTGCGCCAGATGATTCGGGCGCTGGGTATCGGTGTACATACCGGGACGCTTGCGGACCGGATCAAGCCCGCTGAGTACCTCGATCGAAGAGGCATTGTATTGTTCACTCACGATGGGGAGGTTCTGTTGGCTGTGGGTTTGTGCATGGTCGGGTCGGAATCTTCCGGCGGCCAGCTCTCATTGCAAGCGCCGTTCGACGGAAGTGTAGCGTATGCCCATCGGGCGTGTGGGATATCGGGGGTAGTGCTACTTCGTGAAAGACAGGTCGATAGCAGCGCCCCGACCTTGAATTAACACGAGCAAGACGACACACTTGCATCCATCTGAACTCAGCGAACTGCAAAATCCCATGGCCGACTCTCCCCATATCGTCCAACTCGACGAACAGAATTTCATGCAAGTGGTGGTGGAAGGTTCTGATCATACACCTGTGCTTGTCGACTTCTGGGCCGACTGGTGCGGCCCCTGCAAGTCACTGATGCCCATTCTGGAAAAGCTGGCCATCGAATACAACGGTGCCTTCGTTCTGGCCAAGCTCGATACCGAAGCGCACCCGGGCATTGCCCAGCAGCTGGGTATCCGCAGCCTGCCCACGGTCAAGCTGTTCAAGGATCGCCAGCTGGTCAACGAATTCATGGGAGCCTTGCCCGAAAGCGAGGTTCGTGCGTTTCTGGAAGCCAACGTCGGTCCAGCGCTGCCTGGCGAAGACCCCGAAGAAGATGCAGGCGACAATCGGGTGCAGAGTGCCATGGCCCTGTTCGAACAGGGTCAGCAGGCAGAGGCGCGCGAACTGTTGCAGCAGATGCAGGCAGAGGAGCCGGAGAATGTCGAGGTACTGCTGGCTCTGGGTCAGATCTGTGTCAGCACAGGGGATCTGGAAACCGCGGAAAGCTGCCTGGCCGCCCTGCCGGAAGCTGATCGCGAAGGCCCACAGGGGGCACGCCTCGCCGGAATCCTGGAACTGAGCCGGGAAAACGATGCCGGCGAGAGTCCGGCTGCCCTGCAGGCGGCACTGGAGAGCAATCCGGGCAGCAGTGAAACGCGCTACAAGCTGGCCATTGCCGAATCACTGGCGGGTAATACTCAGGTGGCCATGGATCATCTGCTCAAGCTGGTGCAGACCGACCCCGGTTACAACGACGGTGCACCACGTGAAAAGCTGCTGGCCCTGTTCAAGGTGCTTGGCGATGATCCGCTGGTTGGCCAGTATCGCCGGAAGCTGTTCGCCTCCCTGCACTGAGGCCGGCAACACTCACTGACCGGGCAGGCCGCGGTGTGTTTGCCGCCGCGGCCTGACCGGTTGCTCACCCGGGTGTGCGCAGCTTTGCGCATTTCCAGCAGGCACCGAATTCACGACCGACCGACTCGCCGCAGTTGCTGCAGTGCCAGTCCCGCTCGGGCTGCTGGCGTGTCTTCTCGAAGTCCGCGATGATCAATCGCGCCCGTTCATCATGCCTGGGTTCATCCAGCCAGACGCCGATGACATCAGAGGGAGGCAGTTCGCCGATGGCCCCGCTCAGATAGGAACCGGTTATGCGGGCGCGTATCCCACCTGCACGCAGTTCGTCGACCACCAGCTGGGCGTCGACCATATTGGCAGCACTGTAGATCAATGGCATCGAAGATCAGCTCGCGTCCTGTCGAGCCTCAGCCTCTGCCAGCGACGGCAGCTCGTATGGCATGGCCTGCGCTGTCAATGTTCGCCCCTCGAAGGTCAGGCTGCCTTCACTGAGCGCAACCTTGACCACGGCCAGCACCTCGACCTGCCCATCAGGACCTGCCACGGCATCGACCACACGTCCTGCATCTTCGTCCCCGGCGGCTGCCAGTGAGACACCCGGTGCCGGGATCGACTGATCCGCTGCGTGCGGCATCGTGAATCGACGCATGTGACGCTTCAGCTTTCCCAGATACTGCATGCGAGCCACGATTTCCTGCCCCGGGTAGCAGCCCTTGGTGAAACTGAGCCCGCCTATCAACTGCAGATTGAGCATCTGCGGCACGAAAGCCTCCAGCACACCCGAGGTAATCGAAGGGATACCGGCTCTGATATCGTTCAGGCGCCACAGGGCCTGGCCGGATTGCGGCAAGCCGGCGCCTTCACGCCAGAGCTCCACCTGCCGAGAGATGCCCGCCATGAAGAGATAGCGCGCGCGTGACCCGGAATCCGCTTCGGCTCCGTGCGCGTCATGCCAGCGGACAAGCTGATCATCGGCACTGCTCGCCGCGTCCATCACGGCGGCAGGCAAACCGCCGAGAAAACCTGTCAACGGTCCAAGCTCGTTGCGGGTGTCGGCGATGATGCCGGTGACCGTGCACTCCTTGCGTTCCGTGACCTGCACGTCCGCCCGCATGATGAACATCGACAGCCTTTTCAGGAAACCGTCCTTGATGTCTTCCGGTATCAGCAAGCGATACCCCTGCGCCAGCCCCACGATCAGCGGTAACGCCAGCAACCGCCCCTTCGGTGTGCAGTAACCCGTAATCTGCGCACTGGTCGCTGTCACCTTGGCCAGGTCATTGCTGAACTGCCCCTGCAGGAAGGAGGTCGCGTCGTTTCCCGTGATGTCCACAATACACAGTGATGACAGATCGACCAATTGCGTCTGCGCCTGTGTATCTACTGATACATCGTCACCTTGTTGATGTAGCGCCGTGGCCTCCTCCAGCCCTGCCAGAATCAGCGCTTCAGCCCATTCTTTACTCATTGGAACAATTCCTAATCTTTTTAATCACAGATAAATCGGCACATTACTCGTAATGAGAGGAAATTAGCTGTATTCCCTTGCTACTATTGTGGCAATTGCCGAGCGATAGACACATTCACTGCGTGATTCTGCTATGACAACACCCGGAAAAGACCGTTCTGCTTCACCAGAATGCCTGGAAAAACGCTCCGCCACCGATATCTCACCGGAGGTCGCCAAGCCAGAAAATCATGAGCACGTTGCTCAGGATGCCGCCGCCACCGACCTGCCTGCAGCACTGCCACCGGAAACCGGTGGTCAAGCCGGACCCGAACCGACCCGCTATGGTGACTGGGAGAAAAAAGGCCGCTGCACCGATTTCTGAACAAGTTGTCCCCCGTGCTTTTCTCACGTTCGAAAGTAACATCTTTACAAGGCGATTTACCGCCACCGAGTAACAAACTGGAATCCTGATATGGCCTGGAACGATACCCGACCTCTTTCCCCGCATCTGCAGCACTACAAATTGCCGTTGACCGCATACCTGTCAGTTGCTCACCGCGCAACCGGAATCGTCAACAGTCTTGCGATCGTTCTGCTGGTCTTGCTGATCGCCAGCGCGGCAGGCACGCCGGAAAATCACGGTTTCATGGCAGGTCTGGCAACGTCCTGGTTCGGCAGTCTGGTGCTGTTCGGCTTCACCTTCACCTTGTATTACCACATGGCGAACGGTATCCGCCATCTCTTCTGGGATGTCGGTCGAGGCTTCGATGTAGAGGTCGCGCAAAAGTCCGGCAAGGTCTGCCTCGCAGCAGCCGGTGTTCTTTCCGTCATAACCTGGTTGGTGGCATTAGCAGCATGAGCAATTACAGAACGCCATTGAAGAACGTCAAGGGACTGGGTTCGGCGAAGGAAGGAACCAGTCATTTCTGGGCACAGCGTGTAACAGCCATCGCCATGGTGCCACTGGTCCTCTGGCTCGGTTTTTCCGTAGCAGCCTTACCGGGCATGGATTATGTGGCCATTCGCGAATGGCTCTCCCAGCCCTTCAACGCCATTGTGATGATTCTGTTCATGATCACCGGTTTCTACCACGCCCGCCTCGGCCTGCAAGTCGTCATCGAAGACTACATCGGGCCTCATGGGCCACGTACCGCAGCCATCATCGCTGTGAACTTCGCTGCCGCGGCCCTCGGGGTAACGGGTGTCTTCTCGGTCCTGCGCATCGCACTGGCCTCTTGACTGGTATCACTGACAAGCAACTATGACCAACGCATACAAGATCATTGACCATGCCTATGACGTCATCGTCGTGGGCGCCGGCGGCGCCGGCCTGCGCGCCACACTGGGTATGGCGGCACAAGGACTGTCCACGGCCTGTGTCACCAAGGTATTTCCGACACGCTCCCACACCGTGGCCGCGCAAGGCGGCATGAGTGCATCGCTCGGCAACATGGGCGAGGACCACTGGACCTGGCACATGTACGACACCATCAAGGGCTCCGACTGGCTCGGTGACCAGGATGCCATTGAATACATGTGCCGCGAAGCGGTTCCTGCCGTCATCGAGCTGGAACACTTCGGGGTACCTTTCTCGCGAACCGAGGAAGGCAAGATCTATCAACGCCCATTTGGCGGCATGACCACGAAGTTCGGTGAAGGTCCGGCGGCCCAGCGAACCTGCGCGGCGGCTGACCGAACCGGGCACGCAATTCTGCATACCCTGTATCAACAGTCGTTGAAACACGGTGCAGAATTCTATATCGAGCACTTCGCCACCGATCTCATCATGGATGAGGGCGTTTGCCGAGGCGTGGTTTCACTCGATCTGGCGACCGGTGAACTGCATCGCTTTCGGGCGCATCAGGTGGTACTGGCCACTGGCGGTTGCGGCCGCACCTTCTTCTCCGCAACCTCTGCGCACACCTGCACCGGGGATGGCAACGCCATGGCACTGCGTGCCGGACTGCCTCTGCAGGACATGGAATTCGTCCAGTTCCACCCGACCGGAATCTATGGTGCCGGCGTCCTGATCACCGAAGGTGTTCGCGGTGAAGGTGGTTACCTGACCAATAGCGAAGGCGAGCGATTCATGGAACGCTACGCACCCAATGCCAAGGATCTGGCCTCTCGCGATGTTGTCAGCCGTTCCATGACCATGGAAATCAATGCCGGTCGCGGCGTCGGTGCCGACAGCGACCACATCTTCCTGAACCTGCAGCACCTGGGAAGTGATGTCATCGAGAAACGTCTGCCGGGCATTTCCGAGTCGGCGCGAATCTTTGCCGATGTGGATGTCACCAAGAACCCCATTCCGGTCATTCCCACCGTTCACTACAACATGGGCGGTATCCCGACCAACTATCACGGTGAAGTCGTCACGCTGAAGGACGGCGATCCCGACACGGTGGTTCCCGGCCTCATGGCCATCGGTGAAGCTGCCTGCGTATCGGTCCACGGTGCCAATCGCCTCGGCAGCAACTCATTGCTGGACATCGTCGTCTTCGGTCGAGCTGCGGCCATACGTGCTGCCGAACTGGTCAAGCCGGGTACGCCTCACAAGCCTCTGAAAGACAATGCCATGGACCCCATCCTCGGACACCTGGACGGTATCCGCTTCAACAAGGGCGATACCGGTACTGCCGAGATCCGTGACAACATGCAACGCACCATGCAGAAGCATGCCGCGGTATTCCGTACCGGCGACAGTCTGGCAGAAGGCATCGACAAGATGCGCGTCATCGTCGACTCCTTCGATGGCGTTAAAGTCGAAGACAAGAACCTGATCTGGAATACCGATCTGGTCGAGACCCTGGAACTGGAGAATCTGCTGGCTCAGGCCCAGACCATCATCCATGGTGCTCTCAATCGTCCGGAGAGTCGTGGCGCACAGGCGCGTGATGACTACCCGGATCGCAATGACGATGAGTGGATGAAGCACACGCTGGCATGGACCGACGAAAGAGCCAACGTGACCATCGATTACCGCCCGGTTCACATGTACACGCTGTCGGACGAGTGCGAAGTCGTACCGCCCAAACCTCGCGTTTACTGATCCGCAGGCCGTCCATCAAGCACACTACGGAAATCAACTCATGGCTGAATTCAAGCTACCGGCAAATTCGATAGTCAAGCAGAACGGCAAGCAGTTTGCCGCGCCCGCCGGGGCGACCAATGTACGGCGTTTCAAGGTGTATCGCTACGATCCCGACAATGGCGAGAACCCGCGTGTCGACAGTTTCGATGTCGACATGGACAACTGCGGTCCGATGGTGCTCGACGCCATCATCAAGATCAAGAGCGAAATGGATTCCACGCTGACTTTCCGACGCTCTTGTCGGGAAGGCATCTGTGGATCCTGTGCGATGAATATCGATGGCACCAACGGTCTGGCCTGTACCACGGCCATCGCCGATATCGAGGGCGATATCTCCATCTATCCACTGCCTCACCAGCCCATCATCAAGGATCTGGTCTCCGATCTGACCAATTTCTACGCTCAGTATGCCTCCATTGAACCGTGGCTGAAATCGGACACGCCGGCGCCACCCGACAGCGAAAGACTGCAGTCGCCGGAAGACCGGGAAATGATCGATGGCGCCTATGAGTGCATCCTCTGCGCCTGTTGCTCGACCAGTTGCCCCAGTTACTGGTGGAACCCGGATCGTTACCTTGGCCCGGCCGCACTGCTGGCCTCTTATCGCTGGCTGGTTGACAGCCGTGATGATGCCACCGGCGAGCGACTGGATGATCTGGAGGATCCGTTCAAGCTCTACCGTTGTCACACCATCATGAACTGCGCGCAGGTTTGCCCCAAGGGACTCAATCCCGCCAAGGCCATCGCGGAGACCAAGAAAATGCTGGTCAAGCGTCGCCTCTAGGTCAGGAGACATGATGGTAGCCGCCGCCTCAGCCAGTTTCGTCCAGGTCATGCAAATGAGTGATCAACCGTCATGAGCATGGAAGACGAGAACCTGTCGAAACTGCGCTGGCGCTGCCGGCGAGGCATGCGCGAGCTGGACTCGGCCATGCGTGCCTATCTGGACAACCACTACCTGGCAGCCCCCGCCGAGGAGCGCGCCCTGTTCGTGGAGTTGCAGGAAATGCAGGACCCGGAACTGTTCCGGCTTATCAGCGGCAAGGCCAGGGAGGCCCGCTATCAACACATCATCGACAAGATGTCAGACGCCATGGCAGGCAGAAGCTGATCCGGGCCGGATCTTCTGTTGCCTGCTCGCAGCTATCGGCCTGACGGCAGCCATCGGGCTTGTTGCCTACACACCTTTCAATGTCTGGGCAAGACTGGCTGGCGCTTCGTGCGTGCTCCTGCTGCTGGCCAGGCAACTGCGACAAGTCTTCAACACGCGAATGACACTGTCTCATTGGCCTGACGGACTCTGGACCGTTAGCCGTGAGCCTGACGGTGAGGTGACCGGCCGACTGGTCAGATCGGGCTACCGCAGTGCGCAGCTGCTGATACTGACCATTCAGAGCGACGATGGCTGTCTGCACCGCTATCCCATCTGGTCTGATCAGCTGCCGGGCAGGCAATTCAGCTATCTGCAACAGCAATTGGCCTTTGCCTGTGACGCTGCTGCCAATGACCGCGCCACACACTCGGTCTAGAACTGATGCGCCGGGTCGATGCGGCAGTACCAGCAGCGCTTGCCTGCCGCGGGCACTGCCTCGACTTGGTCGAAGCTTTCTGCATGCCGTGGATCGCCCGATCGAAACCTGCCCATCCCCGGTGTTCGCTTTGGCATAAAACCTCAGCGGATCTGCGTGCAAGGTGTTCGTCAATGTCGATGGTGATACGACAGCACCGCGTTTCCAGACAAGGCAGACGACAGGCCTTGCGTTAAGATCTCTTTCCAGTCTGACATCATGAGTAGCTGCCTGTGAAGCAACCGATCCATCTTTGTGTGAATGTCAATCACGTGGCCACCGTCAGGCAGTCGCGGCACTCCACCTCACCGGATCCGGTCCATGCGGCCTTGCAGGCAGAGCTGGCTGGAGCCGACGGCATCACGATGCAGTTGCGTGAAGATCGTCGCCATGTTCAGGACCACGATATAGAAAGATTCGCCAGTAGCTGTCAGACCAAGCTCAGTCTCCAGATTGATGCTACCGATGCCATGCGAGAAGTGGCACTTCGCATCATGCCCAGAGATGTCACTCTGGTGCCCGAGAATCGCGAGGAGCTCTCGACCGATGGCGGCTTGAACATCGCAGGCCAATTGTCCTTGTACACGGACTACGTGGCCAGTCTGCAGCAAGCCGGCATTCATACTGCCGTATTCATCAATCCGGAAGAAGCGCAGATTGAAGCTGCGGCTCGCGTTGGCGCACCGGTGGTCGAACTGCATACCGGTCGCTACGCCGGTGCAGAAAGTGCGGCAGAGCGTGCCGCCGAGCTCTCGCGGATCGTCTCCTGTTGCGACTATGCATTCAGTCTTGGTCTTGTCGTCAATGCCGGCCATGGGCTGCATTACGACAATGTCCAGTCCATCGCCGAAATCGAATCGATCACCGAACTGACCATCGGGCACAGCCTCATTGCCCGCGCGCTGTACTGGGGCTTGCCGACAGCTGTCAGCAAGATGAAACGGATGATGGTCGAAGCTCGGCACCGCTGAACAAGCATTCGCCATGAGAACAGCAACATGATCGCCGGTATCGGTGTGGATCTGGCGACCATCAGCCGTATAGCCAAGGTACATGCACGCTTTGGTGAGCGCTTTGCCAGACGCTTTCTGCACGAGTCGGAACTGGCGGCCTATCACTCACATGAGCAGCCCGAGCGTTTTCTGACGAAGCGCTTCGCTGTCAAGGAAGCTGCTGTCAAGGCATTGGGTACCGGTGAGCGACAGGGAGTCCTGCTCAAGGATTTCTACCTGCAGCACGATGAATTGGGAAAACCGCTATTGAGGGTAAGCGGCAAGGCCCGGCAACTGTGTGAGGCTCGCGGTATCGAGGGATTCTGGGTCAGTTTGAGTGACGAAGGTGACACGGTGGCCGCCTTCGTCGTTCTGGAACACCGCTGACATCACTGAAGCATTACCGTGGACTCAGGGCTTGAGCTGGAAAGCTCTGACATAGTCCACCACCATGTCCACCTTCGAACCACTGGTGGCATCGGGCGCGCCTGGCCAAACGCCCCCCATGGCGAGATTGAGAATCAGATACATCTCCTGACTGGCAACCGCATCACCCACGATCCTGTAGCGAGGCACTCTGTCGACATAGAACAGCAGTTCATTCGGGCTCCATGCAACGCCGTACTGATGAAATCCGTCGGCCAGTTCCTCACTCACCAGCTCGCGCCGTGTCCCCTGCTCGTCAAGATAGTTGTAATTGAAGAAGACGCTGTGCGGATAAGCCCCGTCCTGCTCCATGATATACACCTCCGGCTTGAGCCCGATGAAATCCGACGACAACATCCAGAAGGACGGCCAGGCGCCTCGTGCATCGGGCAGATCGATACGAGCCTCGACATAGCCATAGGAGAATTCGAATTTTTCGGCGCTCGTCAGTACCCCTGAAAGCCAGCTTTGCTCATTGGCCGCGGCGCGCAGATTGTCGGGCGTTTGCGATGCACTGATGATGAGTTCCTCGCCGGTAAACTCGAACGGATCAACACCGAAGTCGGGTGTAGCAAGAGTATCGACGTAGTACTGCATCTGGTTGTGGATGACCAGGTCTGGCCCCCAGTCAAGTGCAGTGTTCCACTTGACTGGATCGATCCTGCTGCCGCGGAAGTCATCAGAAAAGACCAGATCATACTGTGTCAGATCTATTCGCTGGTTGCTCGGGTCGTCGATCCCCTGATCGGGACCGGCCGCACCCGAACCAGGCTCCTCACCGGATTCTGCGGCCGCCTGGCGAGCGTCATCGAGTTCGCGTTCCTGGAGTTCGATCAGATCGCTTTCACCGCACCCGGACAGAATCAGCAAGGAGAGGCAGACTAGGGTTGATCTGGATAGCATCTTGTTTGGGCTCTTCATGAGAATTGCGGTTCTTCAGTAGTAGTAGCGAACACCGATACCGAGCAGATCGTTGTCACCAAGCTCGAAGCGTGTCACCAGATCCAGCTTCCTGGTCAGGTGCAGATAGCCCCCGCCAAAGACCATGGCATCGCCCTCGAATATGCTGCTGTATCCGACACCCGCCTTCAATTCGAACCGATCGTTGAGAACCATGCGAGATGACGCCGCCAGATAGACACCCGTGTCGTCATAATCGACGCTGATCTCGGGCGACTGCCCGTCCACCAACTCGAAATTGCCGTACTCGATGCCAGCGAGCAGAACGAGTGTCAGTCGGCTTGCACTCTCTGGCGTCAGGTAGTAACCAGCGCCCGCCATGATCTCGTTGTACTGGCGAGTGACACCCAGGCTACCGAAGTACTGGAGTCTTGAGTGACTGGACGTACTGCCCTCGAGCATGACGCCATTACCGCCGACGTCATAACTCACGGGCAAGGCTTCCAGGTATCTGAAATTGCGCCCGCTGGGCCGCACGGCTGCCGGCAGACGCAATGCCGACGACACCGAAGTGTGAGCGCTTTCGGAAACGGTAACTGCGTCCGGCTCAGCATCATCCAGGACCGGCGCCAGCACCTGCCGGCTGGCCTCGTCAACCGCCTCTCTGCTTTCCTCTTCACTCGGGGACGGTCTGGCAGCTGCCATCGACGGTGACGTGATTGTATTATCTGTACTCGATGGAGGTGTCTGAGCTGTATCGACTGCAAGCTCTGGCGCCTCTGCCTGCAGCCCACTTGCCTGATCCCTGGCTTGCGCTTTGGCACGTGCCTCCAGCGCTGCCTGAGCCCGGCTTGCAGATGCCGCTTCCAGCCGACGCTTCGTCCGCGCCAGTTCCTGCTCATCCAGCCGTTGCCTGTTGCTCTGCTCAGTCAGCTGTTCCTGCCGAAGGCGACGACGCTGCGCTTCGATCTGGCGCGCCGTTGCTCTGACATCTTCCCGTCGTTGTCTGGCGGCAATCGCTTGCTGACGTTCCTTGAGTTGCCGGGCAGCGGCAGCCTGATCAGCACCCTCGTCCGCTTCCTCTTGCCGGATGCCTGTTCCCGCAGTATTCGGACCGGGGTCGACGCCGGGCGCATCATCCTCGGCCTTGTCGAGATAGATATCGGCGGGGTTGATCGTGCCGTCATCACGCAGGTAGACGAATCCATCGAGAATGATACGTTCCCCCGGCCTGCCACCTGCTGCCGGCACACCTTCACGAGCCCGCAGAAAACGAGCTCCGTCAATGACCACCCACTGACTGCCTTCCGGGGGCGTCCTGTCTGCCGACACGCGTTTCAGACTGACGCGCATCGCCCCGGCGGCATTGCCTATCGGCTTGCCGATGAATCCCGCTGGCGAGGTAACATAGACAGGTACATGAGTGGCAACGGGTGCATCTACCTCAACGCGTGTCGCATCAGGCGCGGCCTCCAATGTGGCCTGAATATCCCATCGTGGTCCGCGAGAACGGCACAACACCGAGTCCGCACCGACACCATCCAGAGAACCGCTACAGGCATCCTCACTACCGACGGACGCCAGACCCGGTCCATGCCCGCACTGCGCATCCTTGTAGACAGGATGATTGAACAGGCCATTGCGGCGCAGCAGCCCCGGACCTCCTCCGAGTCGCTGACAGACCTGTTCGACGCTCTGCCCGCCTACGGGGGTCGGAACAATCTGCCTTGCTGTGCGTAGTGGCAGATCCCCAACGCAGAAACACTGTCCGGATGCCGAATAGCTGCCATTCCAATCAGCAGAATATGCCTCTGGCAAGGCAATCGATGCACCGATGACCAGGGCAATTGCCGTTTTCACGAAACTTGGACGCATGAACGCGTTTCCGAAAGAATGATGTCGGACAAAGCCGAATCAGAATCCGTGCCAGCCTCCTGAGCGGAACCATGTCCAATTCTGATACATAAGAATCAAGCACTTCGAGGCATATCCGATAAGACTGGGAGGGTAGAGATTCCTACATCTGCATGCCGTGAGATCCCTGTGATCGAGCCTGTCTGGCAAGCCAATCAACGTTGTCAAAGGCATTCTGGTTAAAAAATACTATGAACATTTCGGAACGGACACCTGACTTCAGACCCCTGCGTCGGTTATCAGTTTTCGCCACTCAAATCGTTCTGACAGGCACTCTGGTGGCCTGCGCAGAGTCACAATCATTGGACGACGATACGGTTACAACGGCTTCGAGCAGTCCTGCAGGACGGCCCGATTCCGGGCCTCAGTCGAACGATGGCAGCAATTCCGTCAGCTATGCGCAGGCAATAGCCGCCGCTGAAGCCGATGATTCCGACGGCGGAATCATCATCGTTGCTGGCACGGATTCGGACACGGAGGATACCGACACGGCCCCCGATACAGGTGCAGCCCTGCCGGATAGTGAGAACAGCTCGGACTCGGATACAAGCGATGCTGAAACCGATAGCCCACGAAATCCGTTCGAGCCGGTTCCGGATGCAGAAGCTGAAGCGGAAGCGGAAGCAGATCCGGAACCCACTGACTCCCCTGATGAGGACAGCAATGCCGATGCCGATGCGGGTGACAGCGGCAATGACGAAATGGGTCAGCAGGCATCGGGTTCAGACGAAGATTCGGGTCAGAACCTGACTGACAGTGAGTCGTCCGATACAGATACTTCGCAGGACTCGACCAACGAGGAAGTCGCGGTCGATGAGAGTGAACCCTCTACCGAAACAGAAGATGCAACGACGACAGAAGAGCCGTCGAGCGGCTCATCCGAAGACAGTTCCAATGTAGTAGCGGCTGAGTCGTCAGGCGACGTCGAGAGCGAAGAGCAACCTGATGACGGTCGCAAATCGAAGTCGCACACGACGCCCGGATTCGAAGGCGAAGTGATTGACGGCGCCATCAAGGTTACCTGGAACGCTGACCCACTGGCTCGTGGTTACAATGTGTATCGGCAGGCGCAATACGTGACAACGGTCATGACCAACGAGTACATCGACACCGATGTCTATGACCGTGATTACTACTACGAAATACAGGCCTTTGACTACGACGATGTGCTCTATTACATCGCAACCGGCCTGACCGTCTCTCCCACGACTCTGGGCAAGAACGATCCGAACGAGCCTGTGCCCAACAACAATCGCCTGGACGATTACGAACTGGTGTTCTCCGAAGAATTCACCGGCATGACGCTCGATAGCAGCAAGTGGAATACAGCGTATCTGTGGGGACCGAACCTGGTCATCAACAGCGAAGAGCAATACTACGTCGACATACTTCGTGATCCGGATTTCGGTTTCAATCCCTTCACTTTCGACGGGGAGCACATGACGATCAATTCCATTGAAACGCCACCTGAACTTGCCCAGAAGGCAATGAATCAACCGTATCTGTCAGGAGTGATCACCAGTTACGATGCCTTCAAGTTCACCTATGGCTACGCAGAGACTCGCGCCAAGATGACCTTTGGACGAGGCTATTGGCCAGCCTTCTGGCTACTCAATGCCTACTACGGCGGCGACGATCCGGAAATCGATATCATGGAATTCATCGGTCAGGATCAGGATGTGGTCTACCACACCTATCACTACTACGATGCCGACGGAACCTTGCGTTCCACCAAGTCCAAACCAACACCGGGTATCGATTTCACTGCGGACTTCCATACCTTTGCTGTCGAATGGATGCCTGGACTTCTCATCTTCCTGGTGGATGGAATCGAGGTGCATCGAGTGACTGACACCAAGGTATCTTCCGAAGAAATGTACGTGATCGCCAATACGGCCATCGGTGGCTGGTGGGCAGGCTCACCGGATATCACCACGCCCTTTCCCGGTGAATACACGATCGACTACATTCGCGTCTATCAGAGGATCACGCCATTCGACGATGTATTGCTCAACGATGGCATGTCGAACGTGCCATACGCTGACGATATCCCGGGTCAATCGTCACCCAGCCACCGACCCAGCCCGGAACAATGGCCGGAGGGATATCCTTACCTGCAGCGCTGAGTTCAGCTGACGGTAAATGGGTCCCGAATGATCTCGAAGGTCTGCAACATGACCTCGAAGGCCATGGCGAGGAGTGGCTCACGGATGGGCTCTCCAATGGCATACAGTCCGACGGTATAGCCAACACCCGACAGTTCGGCCTGGTAGACCACCAGGTCGACGTCGACCAGACCGCTGCTTGCCTGATCGATTTCCAATCTGTCGAACCAGGTGTGCCGACCATCCACCGTCACCGGTATGCTCAATGACTGATCGGCATCGAAGCGCCCCGATTCCGTACCCGGCAGCACTTCGATCAGAATGTAATCGGCGAATCGGTCGTCCACATCCTGTTGAACCGATTCAAAGCCGACCGCATAGCCCGGCTCAAGCGAAAGGGGCGCATCCGATGACAACGGATCCTGCCCTGCTTCGAATCCCGAGTCTGCGCTCCCCTCTGCATCAGCGACAGCATCAACGGTCACGATCTTTCTCCAGCCGACCGGTATGGCTACCTTGAAGCCATAGTCGATGTCTTCGTAGAGCTCGATTGCCGTCAGACGTTCTGAGCTGGCGATGCCGCTTTCATGCGGCGAATCACTGCTCCACGAATCGGAGATCGCATCCGCCGTGTCTCCATGCCAAAGTGCAGCGAACGGCTGAACGCCACCCATCAATGCCCGGGCGGCGATGAAACAGGCCGCTACAGCGCAGAGAATGAGGATGAATGGCAGGGTACGTCGCATGCAGCAAGCATGGCGAATAGCCTGCATTCTTTCCGAGAGCAACAGCTCAGAAACACGTTTCCGTTGGGAAACTGAAGACAAGATGATCGGTAAAGAGATTCAGACGACCGTCATGCGGCTGTCCGGATGTCTTTAACGACAATCTCTCAAATACCTTCCGCCGTATCAGTGCCTGTATCAGTGCCTGTATCAGTGCCTGTATCAGTGCCTGTATCGGTGCCTGTATCTGTGCCTGTATCTGTGCCTGTGTCGGTGCCTGTATCAGTGCCTGTATCAGTGCCTGTGTCGGTGCCTGTATCTGTGCCTGTATCTGTGCCTGTATCAGTGCCTGTATCAGTGCCTGTATCGGTGCCTGTATCAGTGCCTGTATCGGTGCCTGTATCGGTGCCTGTATCGGTGCCTGTATCGGTGCCTGTATCGGTGCCTGTATCGGTGCCTGTGTCGGTGCCTGTATCAGTGCCTGTATCAGTGCCTGTATCAGTGCCTGTGTCAGTACCTGTGTCAGTACCTGTGTCGGTGCCTGTGTCGGTGCCTGTATCAGTGCCTGTGTCCGTGCCTGTGTCCGTGCCTGTGTCCGTGCCTGTGTCCGTGCCTGTGTCCGTGCCTGTGTCCCTGCCTGTGTCCCTGCCTGTGTCCGTGCCTGTGTCGGTGCCTGTGTCGGTGCCTGTGTCCGTGCCTGTGTCCGTGCCTGTGTCCGTGCCTGTGTCCGTGCCTGTGTCCGTGCCTGTATCCGTGCCTGTATCCGTGCCTGTATCCGTGCCTGTATCCGTGCCTGTATCCGTGCCTGTATCCGT
>CANLNQ010000033.1 GCA_947492525.1 uncultured Granulosicoccus sp. | reverse complement strand
TGCTACCTGCTACCTGCTACCTGCTACCTGCTACCTGCTACCTGCTACCTGCTACCTGCTACCTGCTACCTGCTACCTGCTACCAGAGTATACCGGTCCGAAGACTGCTGGCAGAGCGAAGCCCCTTCCACAAGCCATTCTCCAACGGATTCGCCCCTGCACGAAATGGTACCGTTATATTCGCAAGGATGCCTGATCACTGCCGATGTTAGCCGTATCACGATTCAATTCGTTCACATCACGACGCTCTCCGGCATCTGACACCGGGTAGCACACTGCTGCAGGACAACGGCGCACCCAGGATCAATGAAGCATCTGACACTCCGATTGAAGTTTCTGCTGATCGCAGCCTTGCTGTGCACACCTGCGACCGTTGCCACCTACCTGCTGTCGAATGTCGCTGCTCGCTCGATCCATTTCGCCGAGAAGGAGGTTGACGGTGCGCGCTATCTGCAGCCCATGGGTGAGCTGCAACAGCTGGCCGCTTCCTACACGCTGGCATTGCAGAACACCCCGGCCATTGATGAAACCGCCCTGTCCCGGGGTCGTGACTCCCTGACCAGCAAGCTTGTCGAGCTTGAACACTTTCCGCAAAGGCTGCATCCCGAGTTGCAGTCTCCCCACACATTCCCCGAGCTTCGCGACGCCATCGACAGCCTCATGGCATTACAGCCGGGTAGCGATCTTACCGGTGAAGACGGGCCTCTAGCCATGGTCAGTGAGGCGATTCATCATCAGACCCACTGGATTGCCGACCAGTCGAACCTGATACTCGACCCCGAGCTGGATTCATACCACCTGATGGATTCGATGGTGCTCAGACTGCCCGGCTTGCTCGACTCGCTGAACACGTTCAGAATCACGTCCCTGCCGACTGAAACAACCGGTGACAGACAGGCATTGCAATACGATCTGCTCAGAATCCGGGAAAACCTGGAAGCATTCATGGAGACACTCTCCCATGCGATGGAACAAAACCCTGAGCTGGCCGGCTCACTGCAACAAGCTACCAGTGAATTCGATGAATCACTCGGCAACGCCTTGAGCGTTGCCACAACACTGCTGGACCAGACCACACGCACAACGCGGGAATCAGCGCTGGCCCCATTGTCATCGTCGATGATGCTCGGCTTTGATCTGTTGGAAAGCGGGACGCGCGAACTGCAGACCCTCCTGCAGAACCGCGTCGACAAGGATACCCGCGACAGGTCGTTCATGCTCGTCACAGTACTCGGCACGGCGCTGATCGGCATGCTGTTCACCTACCTGGTCGGGCGAGGAATACTACGCGCCATCGAGCAGGCCAGGCACCTGGCGACAGCCATCGCCGAGGACCGCCTCGATAATGTGGTCAATATCGTCCATCACGATGAATCCGGCGAGTTGCTGGCATCGCTGGAGGTGATGCAGACCAAACTCCAGAACCGCCTGTCGGAGGAACGCGCACTGCTCCTGCACAACGGTCGCCTGAAGCAGGCACTGGAGAGTGTTACCAGTGTTGTATTGGTAGCCAATAGAAACAGAAAGATCATCTACTGCAACCATGCGGCTGATCGTTACTTCCGGGAATTCGAGACACAGCTGTCTGCCGATATACCGGGTTTTTCCTGCGACACACTGCTTGGTCAGCCGGCAGATCTGTTATGCCCGGGTGAACTGCATTCGATTCTTTCCGCAGAGCGCGGCGCCAAGGGCGTCAAGCTGGACAAATTCATCGGCGGGCGCAATATGCATCTGCATGTAAACCCCATGTACGATGAAAAAGGGGCGCATCTGGGCACCGTGATGGAAGTCTATGATCACACGGAACGCACACTGCTGGAGTCGGCCGTCAACGACGATGTCTATGCGACCGTGCAGGCAGCATTGCTGGGCAATTTGTCAGAGCGCATCGACAGCACCGGCAAGCCCGATTTCCTCATACCGATCTACCGTGGCATCAACGATATGCTGGATATCTGCGGCGTCGTCATCGACAGCGCCGGCCAACTCTTCAATCGCATGGCCGATGGCGACTTCAGCCGCTCCATGAGCATACCCGATTCCATACAGTTGACCGGTGCCTTCGGCCAGTTGCAACGTGACGCAGATCAGACGGTCGAACAGCTGGCGAGCATGATTGCCAGCATCCAGAGTGATGCCCTGGTCATTGGCGAATGCACCAGTACGGTGATCGGCGTCAACACCAGCCTGGAAGACCGCGCTCTGACAGCCTCCGACACGGCCACCGGCGTGTCATCGGGCTCCACCAATATATCCGAGAACGTCGAAACCATTGCCGGCGCAGCCGAGGAATTGAACGCCAGCATTCGGGAAATCGCCAGGAACTCCGAGCAATCCAATGCTGTCTCGGCCCGCGCGGTGGAACTGACTCAGTCCGCCGATTCCAGCGTCAAGCAGCTGACCCACTCCAGCGAGGCGATAGGTGCCATGATCAAGGTAATCAATTCGATTGCCGAACAGACAAACCTGCTGGCATTGAATGCCACCATCGAAGCGGCACGCGCCGGAGACGCCGGCAAGGGATTCGCAGTTGTCGCCAATGAGGTCAAGGAACTGGCAAAGGAAACTGCCAACGCCACCGAGAATATCAGCAAGAAGATCCTGACTATCCAGACCGACAGTGACACCGCCGCCAGGGGTATCGGTGCGATTGACGACATCGTTCAGAACATCAAGGAGATGCAGCAGGCCACCAGCAACGCGATGAGCCAGCAGTCATCTTCCACGCAGGAGATCACACGCTCCATCGGCACCGTTGCCAGCAGCTCCACCGATATCTCGAACCAGCTCACCGAGCTGGTCCGCGGTACCAACGAAACCCGTGATGCCATCCATGTCGTCAAGGATGAACTGATGCGACTGAATGACGTCGCCAGGAACATGTCCAGACTGGTCAGCCAGTTCCGCCTGAAAGATCAATTCACCGAGCCAGTCTGATCAACACGCGGTTTTTGCCAGAGACCTACCAGCTACCCGTGTTCTCCATACTGGCCCAGGGCTCTGCGGGTGCCTTTGCCTCCCCTTCCTGCAGCAACTCCAGAGAAATGCCGTCGGGGGATCGAACGAATGCCATATGTCCGTCACGCGGCGGACGATTGATGGTAACCCCGCCATCCATCAGCTTCTGACAGGTCGCGTAGATGTCATCGACACGGTAGGCCAGGTGACCAAAGTTGCGCCCCCCCTCGTACTGCTCGCCACTTTCGCCTTCGTCCGGCCAGTTATAGGTGAGTTCCAGCAAGGGTGACTGCGTTTCTGCCGCGCCATCCGCATCGGCATCTGCCGCCCGAAAAATGAGGGTGAAACGCCCCTTCTCGTTGTCGACGCGCCGAGTCTCTTTCATGCCCAGCAGATCGCAGTAGAAATGCAGACTGGCATCCACATCCTGAACACGCACCATGGTGTGAAGATATCGCATTGTGAGTCAACCTCTTGTGATGGAAAACCGACTGGTGCAACCACCAGTCTGAATGGGCACACAGTGTATCCGACGAATCAGCTCACCGCTTCCCGAGGCGCTGCACTTGTAGCAAAGTCATAATGCGCATCCATCCACTGCTGCAGTGTTTCCTCGGTGCCTTCGGGCGTATGCAGACCCTTCTTGCTGCGACGCCACAGGATATCGGCAGCCGAGCGTGCCCACTCATTGGCAATGAGGTAATCCACTTCGGCCTGATACAGCGGCCCGCCAAAGTGATGACCCAGCTGCTCCATGCCGGTGGCCTCACCGACAATGGCGCTGATACGCGTACCGTAATTGCGCGTGTAGTCACGCAGCAGGACATCATCCATCCACGGGTAACGGCTCCGGCACTCGCCCAGGAATCCTTCATAGTCGGCGTCAGGGATATCGCCACCGGGTAGCGGCGCCGGTGCAGTCCAGGCCCCACTCTTGATTCCCAGTGGTGCTTCGAGCATGTCGACCACCTGCTCTGACAATTTGCGATAGGTCGTGATCTTTCCCCCGTAGACTGACAGGATCGGCGCACCCGCACGCGTATCCAGATCCAGCTTGTAATCACGCGTCACCTTGGAGGCATTGTCCGAGGCATCGTCATACAGTGGACGAACGCCGGTATAGCTCCAGACAACCTGCTCAGGCTTGATGGGCGTATTGAAGTACTCACTGGCGTTGCTGCAGATATAGTCGATCTCGCTCTGCTCGATCTGCTCGGTTCCGGGCTCGGCCTGTATCTCCACGTCAGTCGTGCCCAGCAACGTGAAGTCGTTTTCGTAGGGAATGGCAAACATGATGCGGTTGTCTGCATTCTGGAATATGTAGGTGTAAGGATGATCAAAGACCTTGGGCACCACCACATGACTGCCCTTGACCAGTCGGACACTCATGCGCGAATCGTGGGCTTCATCCAGATCCAGCGTCTTCTCCACCCACGGCCCCGAGGCATTGACAATGGCCCGTGCCGTCACGGAATCGGCCTTGCCGCTCAGATGATCCTGCAGCTTGACCGTCCACTCACCGTCGCCCTGAATGATATCGGTACACTCTGTCCTGACGCGGACATCGCAGCCTCTTTCGGCAGCATCCATGACATTGAGCGTGACCAGGCGTGCATCCTGCACCCAGCAATCCGAATACTCGAATCCACTGGTGAATTCGGGTTTGAGCGCGCGGCCTGCCACATGCGTTTTCAGGTCCACGCTATTCGAACCCGGCAGCAGCTTGCGCCCGCCCAGATTGTCATACAGGAAGAGGCCAAGGCGAATCAACCAGCGAGGCCTCAAGGCCTTGTGATGCGGCAGGATGAACCGCAAAGGCCAGATGATGTGTGGTGCCGCCTTCAGCAGGACTTCGCGCTCACCCAGTGCATGCCTGACCAGCGCAAAATCATAATGCTCCAGATACCGAAGTCCGCCATGAATCAACTTCGAGCTGGACGACGACGTGTGCTGCGCCAGATCATCCTTCTCACACAACATGACCTTAAGCCCACGGCCAGCAGCGTCTCTGGCAATACCCGCACCGTTGACCCCACCACCGATCACTACCAGATCGAAATCACTCATCCACGTCCCCGCAACAGCCTTCTTTGAAAATCACTTGAGCTTCGGTTCATGCATGGGAAGAGATATACGCCCTGCTCCATGCAAGAGCCGAGTCCGACTTGTACGAACGAAAACGCTGATCGGGTCTTGCCTCGTCCGAGCGCTCTGAGCCTCAGCGGCGCATGGGCAGACAGAACGAAACGCAACCCGCATCAGCGCGGAAAACTACAACTCCTGACAGTGACTCCCGAAGCGGGATCTATATGGTCCAGAGCGCTGACAATGTCATTCATCAACACTCTGAACCTGTCTCTGTCAGAGACCGTTCAACGAGAACTACTCTGTCCAGCTCTTGACCAGCTCGTCATAATCGACGGTTTCTGGCTCAGGCTTCTCGTTGTCAAGTTTCGGCTTGGGTGCACCGGGCTGGCTGAACCAGTACTCGGCATCCTGTTCTTCATTCAGGACCGGACCGATATCACCCTGTACGCCGGCACGCTCCAGACGAGCCAGAACCTTTTCCTGAGCGGCACACAGTGCATCCATGGCTTCCTGAGGTGTCTTTGCACCGGAAGAGGCATCACCGATGTTCTGCCACCACAACTGTGCCAGCTTGGGATAGTCAGGCACATTGGTACCCGTCGGTGACCACTGAACGCGCGCAGGTGAACGGTAGAACTCGACCAGACCACCCAGCTTCGGAGCACGCTCGCTGAAGCTTTCGTCCTGCACCGTACTTTCACGGATGAACGTCAGCCCGACGTGGGACTTCTTGACGTCAACGGTCTTGGAAGTGACGAACTGGGCATACAGCCAGGCAGCCTTGGCACGATCAACCGGTGTGGACTTCATGAGAGTCCATGAACCGGCATCCTGGTAGCCCAGCTTCTGACCTTCTTCCCAATACGCGCCGTGCGGGCTGGGAGCCATGCGCCACTTCGGATTGCCTTCCTCATCCACAACCGGCGTACCTTCCTTCACCATGTCGGCCGTGAAGGCGGTGTACCAGAACATCTGCTGGGCAATTGCGCCCTGAGCAGGAACCGGTCCGGCCTCACCGAAGACCATGCCGGCAGCTTCAGGTGGTGCGTAATTGTTCAGCCATTCGATGTACTTGGTGATCGAATAGACAGCAGCCGGGCCGTTGGTGTCACCGCCGCGAGCCACACAGGAGCCAACCGGCTGACTGTTTTCATTGACGCGAATACCCCACTCGTCAACGGGCAGACCGTTTGGCTCACCCTTGTCGCCGTTCCCGGCCATGGAGAGCCACGCATCGGTGAATCGCCAGCCCAGAGACGGGTCTTTCTTGCCGTAATCCATATGACCGTATACCGTCTGGCCATCGATCTCGCGACCGGTGAAGAATTCGGCGATATCCTCGTAGGCAGACCAGTTGACCGGCACCCCGAGTTCGTAGCCGTACTTCTCCTGGAAGTCGGCCTTGTTCTGTTCGTCGGTGAACCAGTCATAGCGGAACCAGTAGAGATTGGCGAACTGCTGGTCGGGAAGCTGGTACAACTTGCCGTCAGGACCTGTGGTGAAGTCCTTGCCGATGAAGTCGTCGATATCCAGCGTGGGGGAAGTCACATCAGCACCTTCACCCGCCATCCAGTCAGTCAGATTGCGTGCCTGCTGGTAGCGCCAGTGCGTACCGATCAGATCCGAATCGTTGATATAGGCATCGTAGATGTTCTCACCCGATTGCATCTGGGTCTGCAGCTTTTCAACCACATCGCCTTCACCGATCAGATCGTGAGTGATGTTGATACCCGTGATCGCCGAGAATGCTGGCGCCAGCACCTTGGACTCATACTCGTGAGTGGCGATGGTTTCGGAAACCACCTTGATATCCATACCGGCAAACGGTTTTGCGGCATCGATGAACCACTGCATTTCGGCTTTCTGCTCGTCCGCACTGAGTGTGGACAGATCACCGATTTCACTTGCAAGAAATTCCTCGGCAGCGGCCATGTCTGCTTGCGCGACATGGGTGCTTCCCAGGAAAACGGCCACTGCTAACGCAGTTCCGGCCTGCCTGAATTGACGCATTTGTTTCCTCCTCATGGATTGATGATGCGTGTACTACTGACGATGGGTCATACCAGTGAAAACACCAGCAAGGCGTAAACAACCGATACTCCCAATGCTTTCCACAAGTCTGGCCCTACAAGACCGAGCCAGGCAAGATGGATGAAGGCGCTACCGAGCAACGACAGGAAAAGACGATCACCTCGCGTTGTCTCGAAGCGAAGTATGCCGATTCTGGGTCCACCACCCGGGCGCAGCGCCTCCCAGACGCACATGCCCAGCAACAGACAGAGTATGGTGATGAAGAAGATGGCGGTTGGTTTCGTCCATGCCATCCACGCAAGGTCCGGGGCACTGTCGGTCTGAAACCACAGATAGACACCGGCCGCAACGATCAGGATGAAACCGACGAACAGGAGCATGCCGCGCAGGCCACTGTTGTTCACCGGTGTTGACTTGTTTCGCTGTACAGTGCTCATGATCAGACCCGCCCCAGCGCGAAACCTTTCGCGATGTAGTTGCGAACAAAGTAGATGACCAGTGCGCCGGGGATGATGGTCAGCACACCGGCCGCAGCCAGCACTCCCCAGTCCAGACCAGAGGCCGAGACGGTACGGGTCATGATGGCGGTTATCGGCTTGGCCTCTGTGGCCGTCAATGTTCTCGCCAGCAGCAGTTCCACCCATGAGAACATGAAACAGAAGAACGCGGCAACGCCAATACCCGAGGCAATCAACGGCATGAATATCTTGACAAAGAAGCGAGGAAAGGAGTAACCGTCGATATAGGCGGTTTCATCGATTTCGCGTGGCACACCCGACATGAAGCCTTCCAGGATCCATACCGCCAGCGGGACGTTGAACAGGCAATGCGCCAGTGCAACGGCAAAATGCGTGTCGAACAGACCGAAGGCCGAATACAGCTGAAAGAAAGGCAGTGCAAACACCGCAGGCGGTGCCATGCGATTGGTCAGCAGCCAGAAGAACATGTGCTTGTCACCCAGAAACCGATAGCGGCTGAAGGCATAGGCTGCCGGCAGGGCAACCGAAACCGAAATCACCATGTTCATGACCACGTACGCCATGGAATTGAAATAGCCCTTGTACCAGGACGGATCGTTGAAGATCACCATGTAGTTGCGCAGTGTCGGGTTCTCCGGCCAAAGCGTGAACATGGAGAGAATCTCCTGATTGGTCTTGAAACTCATGTTGACCAGCCAGTAGATCGGCAACAGCAGGAACAGAATGTAGAGGCTCGGCACGATCCAGCGAGTATGGCTGCGCCCGCCCGGCCTGACCGGTTTGCGCACATCCAGGGACATGCCGCCATTGGGCGTGGCGCCACCCACAGCATTATCGGGACTGATTGATCGAGAGGTGCTGGACATATCAGTCAACCTCCTTCTCTGGCGCATCGACGCCGAAATTGGTCATCAAGGTATAGAACACCCACGACATGAGCAGAATGATGAGGAAGTAGATGATGGACATGGCAGCCGCCGGCCCCAGATCGAATTGACCGATTGCCATCTTCACCAGGTCGATGGACAGGAATGTCGTCGAATTGCCCGGCCCGCCGCCGGTCAGCACGAAGGGCTCGGTATAGATCATGAAGCTGTCCATGAAGCGCAGCAACACGGCGATAAGCAGAACGCGCTGCATCTTGGGAAGCTGGATGTAGCGAAAGACCTTCCACTTTGAGGCACCATCGATTCTGGCAGCCTGATAATAGGCCTCGGGAATGGCCACCAGACCGGAATAGCACAGCAATACCACAAGACTGGTCCAGTGCCAGACGTCCATGATGATGATGGTGATCCAGGCATCGAGCCAGTTGGTGGCGTAGTTGTAGTCCACACCCAGCTCGGCCAGGATTCTGCCCATGAGCCCGATATCGGCCCGACCGAACACCTGCCAGATGGTGCCCACCACATTCCAGGGAATCAGGAGCGGCAATGCCATCAGTATCAGACAGACCGGCACCCAGATGCCCTTGCGCGGCATGGTCAGGGCAATGGCGATACCCAGCGGAATCTCGATGGCGAGAATGATGCCGGAGAAGATCAGATTGCGCACCAGGGCGTCATGAAAACGGCTAGACGCGAGCACATCCGAATACCACTCCGTACCGGCCCAGAAAAACTGGTTGTTGCCGAAGGTATCCTGAACCGAATAGTTCACCACGGTCATCAAGGGGATGATGGCACTGATGGCAACCAGGACGAAGACCGGCAGTACAAAGAACCAGGCCCGGTTGTTGAACGGCTTGTTATCCATCAGCGAGCCCCCCGTACAAGATGTGAATTCTGGTAGACATTGATTCGCGAGGTGTCGAACACGGCGTAGGCCTCGGCGGGAATCGGTGCGCCCTCTGGCACGACCGCGTCGATGGTGACGCCATTGACCGCACCCCGCACGATCTGATGCCGGCCGATGTTCTCCACCGAGCTGACCTGCATCGGCACACCGGCATCTCCAGCCTTCTCACGAGTCGTGACTTCAATGAATTCCGGGCGAATACCGATTTCGGTCTTGCCCGAGAGTGCCTGCCAGGAGCGATCCAGTGCGAAGCCCTGGTCTGCCATGCGTATCGTATTGCCACTCACCTCACCCGGCAGGATGTTCATGCCCGGAGAGCCGATGAAATAACCGACGAAGGTATGCGCCGGTTCATCGAAAAGCTCTTCCGGCGTACCGATCTGTACCACCTCGCCTTCATACATGACGACCACCTTGTCCGCGAACGTCAGCGCTTCGGTCTGGTCGTGCGTGACATAGATCATGGTGTGGCTGAACTGCTCGTGCAGCTCCTTGAGCTTGGTACGCAGCTGCCACTTCATGTGCGGATCGATGACCGTCAGCGGTTCGTCGAACAGGATCGCATTGACGTCGTAGCGAACCAGACCGCGTCCCAGCGAGATCTTCTGCTTTTCATCGGCAGTCAGCCCCTTCGCGCGGCGTTTTGCCTTGTCGGTCAGATCGAGCGTCTGCAGCATGTCGCTGACGCGCTTGCCGATCTCGCGCTTGTCCACGCCGCGATTGACCAGCGGAAATGCCAGATTCTCTTCCACCGTCATGGTGTCGTAGATGACCGGAAACTGGAACACCTGCGCGATGTTGCGCGCCTCGGTGGACAGCTCGGTGACATCCTTGGCGTCGAAACGCACATGCCCGCTGGACGGGATGAGAAGACCGGAAATGATGTTCAGCAAGGTAGTCTTGCCACAACCTGACGGTCCCAGCAGGGCATACGCACCACCGTCCTCCCAGACATAGTCGATCTGCTTCAAAGCAAAGTCATCATCGCTCTTCGGCTGGGGAAGATAGGAGTGTGCCAGTTTGTCCAGTGTGATCTGTGCCATTGCAAATGTCCGTGCTACGCGGCCTGCGCGTGAATGGAAGGCGCCCGACTGAGCGAACCGTCGCTACCGGAGAACAGGTAGTAGCGAGCCGGATCGAGATACACCGTGATGGCATCGCCGCTGTGAACGCGGTGAACCCCATGGGTCAGCACCACCCAGGAGACCCTGCCGGACGCTGACTCGACACTGACATGCATATAGGTTTCGGACCCCGTGATCTCGCTTGTGCCCACGATCGCCTGCACCGGCACGGTATGGCTGGCCGTCTGCGTCAATGACACATGATGCGGACGGAAAGCCAGTGTGTAGTCCCCATCCACCGGGCGCTCACCGTCGGCAGGCAGCCCACCCAGTGCCTGTGTTCCCGCCTGCAGCTGACCTGCGTGGGCGGCAACACCGATGATATTCATGGGGGGATCGGAAAAGGTCTGTGCGGTCTGCAGATCCACAGGCCTGTTGTAGACATCGATGGTCGGGCCGAACTGCGTGACCGCACCCTCATGCAGGGTGATGGTCTTGCCACCGAGCAACAGGGCTTCATGCGGCTCGGTGGTGGCATACACGAACACGGCGCCGGTTTCGGCGAACAGACGCGGCAGTTCGACACGCAACTCTTCGCGCAACTTGTAATCCAGATTGGCCAGAGGTTCATCCAGAAGCACCAGCTCGGCCCCCTTGACCAGTGCTCTGGCCAGCGCCGTACGCTGTTGCTGTCCACCCGAGAGGTTCAGCGGCGTGCGCTCCAGATAATCGGTCAGCTTGAGCAGCTCTGCCGCTTCACGCACCTTGCTCTCGATGACCGATTTGCTGGCACCTTCCAGCCGCAGGGGCGAAGCGATGTTCTCGTACACCGTCATGGCCGGGTAGTTGATGAATTGCTGATAGACCATGGCCACATTGCGTTCGCGCACCGATACACCGGTGACCGACTTGCCATCGACCAGCACATTGCCTGAGCTTGGCCGGTCCAGGCCTGCCATGAGACGCATCAGACTGGTCTTGCCCGACAGCGTGGGGCCCAGCAGTACATTCAGCGAGCCCTTTTCCAGCTGCAGACTGACATCGTTGATATGCAGGCTGGCGCCGACTTGCTTGCTGACTCTATCCAGTTCGAGCATGACGTTCCATGAAGGCAAAGTGATGGGTAACGATGAGGATCGGTCAACAACCTCATTCTTCATGGACACTAATACGCAACAAACCGAAAGTCAATCGAAACTGCCCGCCTCGGACGCGCCCCGGCGTGAATGCGCATCGCTGGTGCCGTGTGCATCGGTTTCGATCACCTGAATTTCGAAACTCTCCAGCAACTTCCTGAACGCCTCATCGGGACAATGATCGGTCACGAAACTGTGGGTCTGCGAGATATGTCCGATGCGCACAGGCGCGGCACGCTCGTGCTTGCTGCTGTCGGCGACGAGAATGACGTGCCGGGCATTCGACAGTATCGCCTGCGAGACCTTCACCTCTCGATAGTCGTAATCGAGCAAGGCCCCGTCGGCATCGATCGCCGAGGCACCGATCACGGCAAAGTCGACCTTGAACTGCTTGATGAAGTCCACGGCCGATGCGCCAATCACGCCACCGTCGCTCGAACGAACCTCTCCCGAAGCGATGATTACCTTGTTTTGCGGATAGGGCCGCATCAGCGAGGCCACATTGATATTGTTGGTGATCACCAGCAATTGCTCATGCTGCAGCAATGCCTGGGCCACGGCTTCAGTGGTTGTGCCGATGTTGACGAACAGGGACGCATTGTTCGGAATGATGCTCGACACCGCCTTGCCGATGGCCTGCTTCTGCTCGCTGGCCAGCATGCGGCGAGCCTCGTAGCTCATGTTCTCGACACTCGATGCCAATCGAGCGCCACCGTGAGTACGGGTCAGGAGCCGTTCGTCGCACAGACGATTGAGGTCCTTGCGGATCGTCTGCGGGGTGACGTCGAACCGGGAAATCAACTCGTCCACTGTTACCAGGCCCACTTTTCGGGCAATATCCAGAATGGATTGACGGCGATTCTCAGACATGGGCACGATTTCGTTTCGCGAACAGCACGCTAAAACGAAACAGTAAACGAAACCTCATGCCCGAAACAAGTTTTTCGATCATCTTCATGACATACGACGCTGCCGCGATGCCTGCTCGCAAGGATCGTCAGACGACGTACTCATCAGTACAATGACCGGCAATGACAACAGGGAGCCACCATGACCACGCCACTGCTTTTGAGCATCGATCAGGGGACCACCAGCTCACGGGCCATGCTCTTCGAGAAGGATGGCAGTACCTTTGCCATCGCCCAGCGCGAATTCACTCAGTATTATCCGCAGTCCGGCTGGGTCGAGCACGATCCCGAGGAGATATGGTCATCCACTCTGGCCGTCTGTCAGGAAGCGCTTGCCAAGGCTGAATCTGCCAACCGCAAGGTGGCGGCCATCGGCATCACCAACCAGCGTGAGACGACGCTCGTCTGGGATCGTCAGACCGGCAAAGCCATCCATCCGGCCATTGTCTGGCAGGACCGGCGCACTGCCGAACGCTGCCGTGATCTGCAGGCGCAGGGACATGCCGAGACCGTGACCGCCAAGACCGGCTTGTTGCTGGACCCGTATTTTTCCGGCACCAAGGTGGCCTGGATTCTGGATCAGGTGGACGGTGCCAGAGCCCGTGCAGAGAAGGGTGAACTGGCCTTCGGCACCGTCGACAGCTTTCTGATGTGGCGCCTCACCAACGGGCGCGTGCATGCCACCGACTCCACCAATGCCGGGCGCACCCTGTTGTTCGACATTCACGAGAACCGCTGGGACGAACAACTGTGCAGCATTCTGGGTGTGCCGATGTCGCTGCTACCGGATGTTCACGATTCAGCTGCCGATTTCTGCGTGACAGACAAATCCGTGCTGGGCGCCGAACTTCCCGTCGCCGGTGTGGCAGGTGATCAACACGCCGCCTCCATCGGCCAGGTCTGCTTCAAACCAGGCATGATCAAGAGCACCTATGGCACGGGCTGCTTCATGATGCTCAATACCGGCACCGAAGCCATAGCCTCGACTCACAAGCTGCTGACGACGGTCGCCTACCGCCTTGACGGCACGACCACCTATGCGATCGAAGGCTCGATCTTCGTGGCGGGTGCCGCCGTTCAATGGCTACGCGACGGACTCGGCATCATTCAATCGGCCGAGGAGACCCAGGCCCTGGCCATGAGCCTGGATGACAACCATGGCGTCTATCTCGTGCCGGCCTTCACCGGTCTGGGTGCGCCTTACTGGGATGCCGAGGCAAGAGGCGCACTGTTCGGCCTGACGCGCGATTCCGGCCCCTCGGTGATTACCCGTGCGGCCCTGGAATCCGTGTGCTATCAGACGATGGATCTGCTCAATGCCATGCGCATGGACGGTGCACATATCGACACCGTGCGAGTGGACGGTGGCATGGTCAAGAACGACTGGCTCAGTCAATACCTTGCCAATGTGCTGGACATTGCCATCGAACGCCCTCTGCAAACGGAAACGACGGCTCTGGGAGCAGCCTATCTGGCAGGCCTGCAGACCGGCGTCTACGGCTCTCTGGACGAATTGAGTGCCAACTGGAAACAGGAGCATGAATTCTCCCCTGACATGGACAGTGAACTGCGGGAGCGTGTCACCGCTGGCTGGGCAGATGCCATCCGACGTACCCGCAGCAACTACTGATGATCCTTTTCAGACACCTAAGCGACCGGACCTGAACACATGCGCGCCTACTTCGTTCGAATCAAATGCCAACTTGGCGAGTCCTACACCGTGGCCAACCGGCTTGCGGAACTCGAGATCGCCTCGGAAATCTACTCGACCGCAGGTTCCTTCGATCTCCTGGTCAAGCTCTACCTGGAAGATGACGTGGATGTCGGGCAGTTTGTCAATACACACATCCACGAGGTTGGCGGAATCAGGGACACGGAAACGCTGGTGACATTCCGCGCATTCTGACGCTCACGATAAACCCCTGCCTCGATGACAGCGTCATGGGGGCAGGTACCCGTCACCTATCTGCTTCGGGCTTGTCATATATCAAACCGGTGTACCTGCTGCGATGCGATCATGAACGCACGGGGTCAGTCAACGTACAGCGCTTGTGACTTGCATGCTGGCAGCCATTCCCGACGGTAGAAGAACGGCTACCGACGTTGACCGATCATGTCGTTGTTCACTATCGAGAGTCGGTGCCATGAACATCAGATTCAGAGCTTGCAGCCCATCCGTCAGCGTTTGTCGAATGCTGCGCAGGAACACGAGCCTTGCCTGTGCGCTTCTGTCGGCTTTGCTATTGTTGTCACCCGGCGCCCGGGCTTCCACCATCGCCGGAGAACGATTCACAAGCGCCGATGACGACCGGGGCTTTCTGGGCTACGACCTTGATGTCGACGGTGATATCGCAGCCGTGGGTGCGTGGATAGAGGATGGTGCCGTGCTTGTCCATGAGCTCGATCCTCAGTCGAATCAGTGGCAGCTCGTGACCACACTGTCCGAACCCGAAGACACGTCAGGCCTGAATTTCGGGTTCAGCGTCTGGCTGGACAGCGATCAACTGATCGTCGGCGCACCCGGCATCTTCTCCGACATGCCCGGCAAGGCTTTCATCTATGAACGTGATGCTTCCACGCGTGATTGGGCGCTGCAGGCGGCAGTGTCTCAAGGTGATGTTTCTGCCAGCTCCGCTTTCGGGAGGGAGGTCGCCATCGACGGCAATCGCGCAGCGGTCAGCGCATCACCCGGGGCCTATGTAGACGGAGACGACACCGTGGTCATCTTCGAGCGAGACGAGCTGACGAATGACTGGGCGCTGGCAGCCGAGATTCCGATCAGCGACAGTGAGTTCAACGCCGTGGGCATCTCCGACATGACGCTGTCTGGTGACCAGTTGATCGTGGCAGTCACGGATACGGTCGAAGCAAGCCGGATTCTGGTATTCGAGTGGGCGCAGGATGAGAATGCGTGGATCGAGACAGACAACTTGACGCCAGCTTCAGCAGCCTTCAATCAAGGTAGCGACCTTGCACTGTCGATGAGTGAAGACAGGCTGCTGGTCAGTGATCCGGCGGATGACACCTTCCACCTGTTCGAGCGAGAGTCAGCAGCCGGTATCTGGGCCCATGATCCGGCATTCACGTCGCAGATCACCACCGTCTCATCGTCAACCAGAGCCTCTGCGCTGGACGGTGACCTGGTGGTCATCGCAGATGCCAGCAACGCAGGCGCCGACGTCTACCTGTATGACGAATCATCAGATCAATGGCGACAGATCGCGAATCTGTCACTGGGAGCCTATGCCGGAAACACGGTCACCAGTGTCTCTCTGTCGGGTAACAACATCTGGTTGGGAACGCCTTATCAGAGCGATACTGACGAGGGCCTGATCTATGCTGACGGCTCGGCATTCGCCTACCAGCTGAGCGACGAGTTGCTGGAACTGGATCGAAACGATCTGGACAACGACGGTGTGCCGGAAGCTGACGACAATTGCCCGGCGGACTACAACCCGGATCAGTCTGACTTTGATGAGGATCTGCTGGGAGATGCCTGTGATCAGGACGATGACAACGATGGTGTGGATGATGCCCTGGATGCCTTTCCGTACGATGGCTCTCGCCAGGAGCCCGAAGCGGTTCCCGCAGTACCTGAGCCTGAATTTCCCTACGGCAGTGACGTCCGTCTGGAAACGGCCTTCTTCTGGCCGGTCATGTCAGGGGCCAGCTACTATGTCATCGAGGTTCAGCACGAAGGTTCAATCCGTGCCTATGAACCGAGGATCCCGGCCGCGACTGCCTGTGAGAATGGACAATGCGCTTACTACAAGACCGACGCCGTGAAGATGGGAAACAACCGATGGCGCTTGCGTGCGGGCAACGACTTCGGTGTCTCTGCCTGGAGTTCATGGACTGACTTTGTCGTCAGCCTGCCTGCCGATGAGGACAACAGCGGCCCGGTTGACGGCATTGATGACTTCGACCGGTTTCCGGCCATGCCCACACCGTCCTATCCCAGTGGCACCGGGTATGCCGAGAGTGTCAGCTACCGGTGGGAGGCGGTTCCGGGCGTCATCGACTACGCCATTGAAGTACAGCACGAGGGGCTGACTCGTGCCTGGGAGCCGGCCATACCGGCAGACCTGGCCTGCTCCACAGAGGCGTGCGAGTTCGTCAAGTCCGATGCCGCTCTGCCCGGCAACAATCGCTGGCGACTCAGTGCGCGCAACAATGTCGGGCAGACTCAATGGAGTGAATGGGTCGACTTCACTGTGTCAGACCCGGATCCCATCGTGGTGACTACACCGGCCATACCCCTGATCGGCGACCCTCAGGGTGGTGGCGTGGAACCCGACTCCGATTACACCTGGTCTGCCGTCAGTGGTGCAACACACTATGCGATAGAGATTCAGCATGAGGGCGACATCCGCGGCTATGACAACGGCATCAATGCCCAGGATGCCTGCGATGCCAGTGACTGCCGATATGCCAAGCCGGACGCCGCTCGCAACGGCAGCAACCGCTGGCGCGTTGGCGCCTATAATGACAACGGATTCTCCGGCTGGAGCCAGTGGCAGACGTTCACCGTTGACTGATGTGCAGTCAACGGCTGCGCTTGCCGGTTGGCAAGTAGAGATGAGCGCAGCCTTTCAAACCACTGGCGGTGTCGGCATTCCGGCTACTGGAAGTGGTAGCGGTAGTTGACACCCAATGCTGTTGAATCCCCCGTGCGCGACAGGGTCGGCTGGGTGTCATGCAGCAATGAGAAGCTCAGCTCATCCCCGCCCAGTATGCGTATGCCAGCTCCGGCTCCCAGTTGAAAGCCGGTTACATTCTGCGGCCAACTCTGCCCGAGCCTGGCACTGAGAAAATAGCGGGGTGTGCTCACCTGCGGGAAGTCGGCGTTGACGCCGCCTCGAGACAGTGAGGCACCCAGCGACAGAGTCTGCACTTCCTCTTCCAGAACAGCGTCGAAGCTCCTGTTGCCGATGAAGCGCAAGTCGTCAGGCAGTCGTGCCTCTCGATCGTGCTCGAGATGCGATGCGACTACACTGCCAGACCAGTGGTTGCTGCCGAAATTGCCTCTCACACCCAGCTCGACGCTACCTCCGAGGCCTCTTGCCACCTTGTTCTGTTCCACACGCGTATTGATCTCGGTAGCATCCGCCTGCACTCGCACGAACTCATGACGACCGATGTCAGCGTCGTAGGCAACACTCAGGCGATGCTGCCGGGCACCGATGATCAGTACCGGTGACAACTGCGTCTCCTCGTTATAAGCCAGTTCGGTCGAAACTCGGCTGCGACGACCCGGCAAGGCGCCGGTAAAGGCAGCGCTGCCATAGGTCAGATCCTCATTGCCATTGCGCAGCAGGCCGGTCGTCACTCGACCACCAAGCCGCGTGTTGCCGAAGAACAAGGACAAGGCGATATCATCCTGCTCCTCATTGCCCGTCACGTCGTAGCGCTCAGAATCCAGACGTCGCCGCGTCATGTCCAGTGACATGCCAAGATCCTGACCTGCCAGAGTATGGCGGATGCGCACCCCGGTTTCATTGATGTTCAAGTCACCCGTGTTGCGGCTGTCGAGTGCGCCCGAGATGAAACTGGGACGAGAATCGCGTAAAGCCACATACTGCTCCTGTGCCAGGCGCACATCGTTCCGTGTCGCGCCTGCCACGCTCTGGCCGGGACGCATGACCTGCTGCACCATGGCATAGGCCTCACGTTCATGACCCAGTTGCCTCAGCGCCAGTACATGATTACCCACGGACAGGGGGCCACTGGCCTGAACCAGTGCTGCCAGAGCTGCATTGTCTTCATCCTTCAGTGCCAGAGCCACCTGCTGCCAGACGGGCGCCTGCAGCCGCTCGGCATGCAGGCGTGACATGATCAGTCGGGCATGTTCGAACTGCTGAGTTGCCATCAGCCAGGAGATGGCCATATCCTCGCGCCACAGCGCATCCGACCCGCTGTCATCGGTCGCACCGCTCTTCAGCAGATGCTCGACCAGACGTTCATTGGACTCGGCACCGGCATAGCGAACAGACAAGCGAGTGTACTGACGTAACAGCAATCCCCGTTCTTCAACGGTACTCTCCACCAGCAAGGGGCGCAGCTGTTGCAGTGTGTACTGACGCACCTTCAGCGCCGAGGCACTACGACCGGCGTACTCCAGTGCATCGGCATAGGTCAGCAGCATGCCATAGTCCGCCTCGATGGTTTCCAGAAGGCGATCAAACCACTGCAAGGACGCGGAAGCCGCCCCCACCTGAAGATAGCCCACTGCCATCGCCTGCCACAGGCTCGGCGTCTGTTCGGCAAGCTCCCGGTGCTGTTGCAGCAGAGCCATCAGCCGAAGCTCGTCCTGCTCTCCGATGGCCGCCCAGATCAGGCCTGCGATGGATTCCACATGTCCCGGATCCAGCTGCAGCGCCCTTTCATAAGCTTCAATGGCACCCACAGAATCAGACTGCTGCAAGCGCTGTTCAGCTATCCGGGACCAGTAAGCCGGAGTTGCCTGCAGTGATTCGGCAGCCAGGCTATCCGGCTCGAACTGCTCTTGTATGCCCTGGTCTCCCAACTTGACAGCCAGCTGCATGGCCGTCAAGGCAAAATCGGAGCTACCCGTCGAACTCCACAGCTGCATGGATTCAGCCAGAGCCTCTCTGTCGTTGCCCGTCTCCACCAACAGATCCAGAGAGCGTCGACCGAAGAAGGTTCTCTGATCTTCCACCTCGAGCGCCTTGAGCCGCGGTCTCACCAGCAGTGTCAACCACGGTTTGCGATAGCGCCAGCCGATCTCGGCCATCAGCCGCAATTGATAATCACTGGCAGTGGACAGCAGTGTCTTTCCCTTCAGGTGATCACTGACCTGTGCAGCCTTGTCCTTGTGATCCAGCCGCCAGAGAAGCTCCATGCGAGCCAGGGTAGCCTCGGCGTCATGACCAAAGCTTTCCACATACTGATCCCACACAGACAGACTTTCCTGAAAATTCTTGTGGTGGATTTCATGAGAGGCGAGGGTTCGCAGTACAAAGGCCGATGGTCCGTGCCTGTCGATGATTTCCTGCAGCGCGACAGAAGCCTCGCTCCCACGCCCCTCCAGGTCATACAGAGCAGCCAATCTCACCACATCACTGTTGCTCGGTGCTTCCAGCCTCGTGATCTCGCGCAAGGCCTGAGCTGCCAGACCCGGTTGCAGGGTGATATCGGCCAATCTGACCACTTCGCGCAAGGCATTGACTCGTGAATTTTCCCTGGACTCCTCCACCTCAGACAGTGCAGCGCCCATGGCAGGGATGTCACTATCCTCCCCACCCTCTGCCTCAGCGTCCAGCCCCGCAGCCAGCGCCTCGTCAGATGCCCTGCTGGCGAGCCACTGCCAGTGAACCAACGCTTCGTTCGGCTGCCCATTCCACTCGGTGATGCGGGCGAGCATCTCGCGCTCGGCGGGGGACTCGGGCTTCAGATCAACCACACGTGTCGCCCAACGCAGGGCCAGGGGTAGATTACCCGCCGCCATTGCCAGCTCGCGCTGCAAACGCACTGTCTGCAGATCGTCCGGTTCGAAGGAGAGCACCTGGGTATTCCACGCCAGCGCCTGGGAAGCTTCGCCCAGCTGCCGGGCCAGTGACACACCTTGCTTGAGCGCATTCAGGTCATCCGGCTTGTTACGGATACGCGCCTGTATGCTCTCATAGGCCTTGCGACTCTGGCCGGCTGCCAGCAGCAGCGTTTCCACCTCTTCCATCAGTTTCTGCCGCTCGGCAGCATCCGGGCTGCCTGGCCCCGATGACCTGGCAAGCGAGTCCAGAAACACTGCCGCCTCATCCGGGCGCCCGGCCGCCTGCGCCCAACGTGCTGCAAGCGGCAACCAACGGGCCGCCTCGTCCGGCATCACCAGTGCCATCCTTGCATAAATGCGATAGGCCATATCCGGTCGACCGGTCTGCAGCAGTCGGTCGGCGAAGGGTTCGAGCAGGTCGCTCGGGATGTCTCGTGTGGCGACCAGTTCCTGCACGAGCGCATTCTGTCGTGACCCGCCGGTATCCAGAATGGGCAACATCGTCAATCCGACCTCGAACCGCTGCGATTCGGTATCGGCCAGCTGACGAGCAACAGCCAGGCAATCGAGTGCCAGTTTGGGCTCATTGATGGAACCCAGATACGAGCCACACTCGACATGGCGCTCGAGGGACAGTGCCCGATCGTCGGCTGAGTCGGCCCAGAGGGAATGCAACCGTGCGTTCATGCGCGGTTGGTCCAGTGCCTTGCCCAGGATTCTGGCTCTATCGAGGAGCTTTTCCGTGTGGATGCGGGGTGTATCGAGAAAGGTTTCCAGAACCGTGTACAGGCTGTCAGGCGACTGTGTGGCGGCGTGTTCCAGATCCAGCTCGAAGCGCAGGAATTCACCGATATCCAGCTGAGGGTATTCGTTCAGCAGATTCCGTGCATCCGCGAGGCGACCGGTCTCGGCAAGTTTGTTCACGGCCTTGATCAGACTGGCATCATCGCTCTTGCCACTGCTGCGTTGAGCGCGCAGATACGCCAGACTCAGTTCATCGACAAGCGCTGCATCCGGATCGCTCTGATCACCGTCGGCCAGGTGTCCCACACCCGGTACGGCATCGGGTTTGAGCACGAAGAAGGCAACGGCAAACAGACCTGCCAGCAATGCCAGGCTCAGCGGATTTATCAGACTCTCACGCTGGGCAGTTGAGGATTGCATTGCCTGTCTCTCTGCTGGAAAAGGAATAGATCACACTCTTGCTCTTGGTCATCTGCCCTCGTATGACAGTGTCGCCTGCACGCAGGGAGCAGGCAGCGCTGATCGCACCACCTAGCTCGATCGTGACCGGCACCTCGGCCGTGACGTTCAGGATCAGTCGGCCGCCGCTGGAATCCCAGCGCTGCACCTGACCGTTGCTGGACACCAGGTGCACCGCGTCAGGCTGTGCCCGGCTCAGACGAAACAGAACCTCATCAGCGCCGTTGGTATGCATGTAGATACCATCGTGCAATTGTCGGGCGCCCACCAGTCCCCGGCTTCCATCGAGCTCCGGCCACAATGCGTCATCCAGCAAGCGTATCGAACGTACCGGGCCCAGCCCGCTGAGTTTCCACTGCCCGTCAAGATAACGAGCGACCCCTGCTTGTCGGTAGGCCGGTACCTTGATCGAGTAGTCGCTGACATGCACCGGATTGATGTCCTGATCCAGCGACCAGTCGTAGGCCTCCTTCAACGCCTTCATGGCGGAGATCTTGGTACCGGAATAGAAGTGGTAGTACACATTCATCGGCTTGATGCGACGCGGCCGTTCCGTCATCTCGAATGTCTCGATCACATCTCTGAAGCCGTCAAACGGTCCCAGCCAGTCATCGGTATACATGTTCTCGTTCATCACCGGCGCGTACACTTGCAGATACTCGCCCACAGGCCTGGCCATCGGGCTGATCAACGTCTGAGTCGGCGTGGCTCGTGTGATGTAGGTCAGACCGCCATTGAGATTGGGGATGCCCAGTCGATCCAGTACGGCCAGATCATCGCGCTGTGGCAATGCGTCACCACTCCACAACATGACCTTGAGGCGCTTGTCATCCGGGGCCAGCTCACGATTGATGAAATCGATGGAGCCGGCAAGATCACGCTCCGGGTTGTAGATATAGCCGTCGATGTCAAGGTTGTATTTTCCGGGAAAGCGGTATTCACCCAGTTTTGCCCACTTGAAGGGATGACTATAGGTGTGAGACGCGATCTCGACATTATCCAGACGAAAGGTCTTGCGCATGATGTCGAACATGCGGTCGCGCCGATCATCATAGGCGGGAAATTCCGTCATTTCCGCCTCCACGATCGACACGGTATGCGGTGCATCGTAGTGCGTCAGAATGTCGTCGTAGATCACCTCGGCACCCAGTTGACCACCCGGCATCTCGGCCCAGGATGGCAGCGCATCGCCGTCGATATGTGCAAGCCACAGGCGCTTTCCATTCTCGCTGGTTACATCCGGCATCGGTGCATCCACCAGTTGCAAGGCTCGGCGCAGGAAGCTGAACGGCTCTACTATCCAGTAGGTTTCATAGTCCAGACCATCATCGACCAGTCCCGGCTGCCAGGCAAATCCACCGAATTCACCGGTGACGACCACATCGGCACGTCGATTGCCGTCATCCTCGAAGCTCATGTGCACGGTATTTCCGGCAGCGATGCTCTCTGCCACATGACTGACCGAGTCGACGCGCGGGCTGATGGAGCGCTCGGGCTGGATCAACTCATCGGAATGCACCAATTGCGCACTGTCGACATCCAGCAGCGATGGCATGGCAATACCCAGGGAACGACTCATCTGCTCGTTCAGCTCCACCGGAGGCATTCCCAGGAAGACCACGGGTACCGCATCATCGAGCTGCTTCTGAAACCAGGCGCTCGCGGCGGGATCCGAAAAGCGGCGGTTGGTCCAGGTCACGATTCCTGCGTAGCGCCCCTTCAATTCGCCTGCGGGCCAGGGATCACTGGCCAGATCCACATACTCCGGCACATAGCCCAGGTATTCCACCGGCATCGCCACGAACTTGTGTACCGGGCTTTCTGAAAGCGGGCTGTAACGGCTGTCGTAGAACATCAGCACCTTGCGCGGAATCACCTCCAGAGCACCGACACCCAGCAGGTCCAGCTCCGGGTTCGCCACCCAGGGAATGAACCCGTGCGCGGCGATACGCGCCGCCACACGGCGGGCTTCATCACGCCGGGCTGCAGGCACATAGTCAATGGCGATGACATCCAGCTGCAAGGCGTCTCTGGCGTGGTTCAGTTTGCCGAGCAGCCATTCACGATCACCGGCCGGCACCTCCACATGCGCCTGCTCGGCGTTGTTCCAGCCGGCGTACAGGGACTCGGCTGCCACGGCCTCGATCCACGGTGCAATATCGTCCAGTACTTCAAACCCTCGATTGGTGATGATTCGCAAGTCCGGGTAGCGCTCGGCGAATCCCTTGACCAGACTGACGAGTCCAGCCTGCTGCCGTTGCCGTTCCGCTTCCGTATCGGCAATCAGATTGAAGCTGTCCATGGTGTCGAGAAACAGACCGCCAAACCCATCAGCCTGCAACTGACCGGCTCGATCCAGCAGAAACTCACGCAGATCCGGGTTGGCCAGGTCCAGTACCGCACTGTTCCAGGCCGGGTTGCTGCCCAGTATCCAGCGAGGGTCAAGCTCGCTGGCATAGCCTCTCGTCGGACCGACCTCGCCCACACTCAGGTAGGCAAAGGACACCGCGCCGCGCGCCGCAAGCGCCCGTAACTCGGCAAGCTGAATATTGTCCGGCTCCAGTACCAGTCTGTCGAACTGTGACAGTTCATCGATCGGCGGTTGGGCGGCATAGTAGAAGGCCGTACTGCGACCCAGCAGAGGCTTGTCGGATGCAACTTCGATGTACTCGGCCGCCGCCTCGCCGGCACGCAATCCCGTCACCGGCATCAGCGTCGTCCCGATCGCGCTTCCCGGCCGATTGCCAGCGCCGAGCAGTGGCACATCCAGCGCTGACACGGCACCGCCCGCCATGGGCTCTGCCGACGTGGCAACCAGCCCGACGGGTCTTGACTGAGGTGGCAACTGCATGGTCAGCGGCATGCGCTCCAGCAGTTCGGCAATGACTCGGTCTGCAACAGAACCCAGAGTTTCGCCGCGACGTCCCTTGTCAGCAGCGGTATCACGCCAGACGGTCTCGCCAGTCTGCACATCCCGCACTTCCAGACTCAGGGCAACATCGGCCACCGCACTGGCCCCACCTTCGTAATACCAGCGACTGACGGCACCTTCCACCGAATACCGGGCTTGCCTTGCATCAGCAACCTGAGCGGTGACACCGTGCTTGCGCAACTGGGTCTCCAGCAGAGAGTGAACGGAATCGGCAGCCGTGTCCGCATCACTGAGGTTCACCAGAGGCTGAATGGCCCAGTTGGTCTGTACGAACAACTGCCCTGCCTCTGACGATGCTGCGCCTTTGGCACCCGACGAATTCAGGCCGGGCAAGTGTTGACAGCCGGTGACGAGCACGATCATCAGCAAGATGACGAATCGCGAAAGCAGATACCGACACAGCGCCACGGGGGCGTCCAGCATGGGCCTCATGCCACCACCTCCGAACCATGACGGGTTCGCATGAAAGTCTTGAATTCTATGTTGTCCATTTCTCGTGTCAGCAGAACAATGCCCACGAAGGCCGTGAGCGTCATTGACAGACCGAATCCGTAGCCGTAGTACTGCGGCCCGAGTTGCAGTGTCAACCAGGTCAAGACCGCATTGCTCACCAGCATGGTTGACGTCAACAGCAAGGCATCACGCAGCTTGTCGAGATAGAACAGCACGTTCAGCACAGCGAGCATCAACACCTGTGCACCCACCCCCACGAGATTGATGTAGTACAGGTGTACGTATTGCCTGGAAATGCCCAGCCACTCGATGATGGTCGGACCCAACAGGTACAGGATCAGGATGGTTGCGCCTTGCACACGCACGATCTGGAACAGACCTTCACGCACGGCAGACACCATGCGATTGCCCAGCAGTTCGATCTCCTGAAGCGTGGCATTGCCTCTGACCGCCTCGAAGAACCCTTCATACGCCTCGGCAAAATCGGTCTCGATGCGCAACAGGAACACCGCCATACCGGGAATGATGCTCAGGTAGGCCAGGAATATCGGCAGGTCATAGATCAGCGATGTACGAAGCGGTCCGACAATGGTTTCGGATGTACCCGGGTTCAACCAGAACAGTATCTTGTCCACCCAGATACCCAGGTTGTAGAAGAATCCGATGGCAATCAGACTGGGAAAGATCAGTCGACGCTGCAGAAAATCGAAGCGTAATTCCATCGTGACCGGATACTCCGGCAATACCACGCCCACCATCAGGAACAGCAACAGGGCATGACCTGCCAGCAGACCCGCCAGCAGACCTGTCAGGCCAAACGGCATCAGCAGAATGGACAGCACGATGGTGGCACCATAGCCCAGTCCGAACGCATACAGGATCAGCTTGAAGCGCTTCAGCCCGGCAACGAATATGACCACGATCCAGATGTTGCCAAGCGTCACGAAATTGGCCAGCATCAGAAATTCATAGGCAAAGGACTGGGTGAACACCGTCAATGCCAGTGCCAATCCGATAGCAGCACTGACGCCTGTCGTCAGCGCCATGGCACCCAACAGATTGGCATTGACGATGGCATCCTGCATCTCGTACAGACGATCGGCAACAAAGCGGGTGAAGACCAGCTGCAACAGGCCGGTCAGCACCAGAGAGGCGCCCATCACCCAGGTGACCGATGTCGTGAATTGCTTGACCCCTGCTCCACCGGCCTCGCCGACGACCGGCTGCGTCAGTGCAACGATACCGATGAGCATGACACCCACGATCGACAGGACCCAGGGACCTGCACTGATCAGACCGGCAAACCCGTAGGCCTTCAGGGTGCCGGTAAACGAATCATCGTTCAGGTATTTGCGTAGTTCGAATCCAATTCCGGCCATGGTTCAAGCCGCCCTGGAACGAAGCGGCACAACCGAGTCGCTGCTTGCGTGTTTCATCTGCGTTTCATACACACGCTGGTAGCGCGCAATCATGTCCACTTCATCGTAGTAGGCTTCCACTCTTGCAATGGCAGCCCGACTGGCGCAGCGCCAGGCTTCTCTGTCGGATAGCAGTTCGATGGCGGCATCGGCGAAGGCTGCCGGGTCCGAGATAGGCACGACGGCGCCGGCGCTGCCCAGGCGCCTGTCCTCTTCATCGACGCCGTGGATCAGTTCGCGGCAGCTCCCCACGTCGGTAGTCACCGCCGGTATGCCCGCGGCAAAACCCTCCAGCACCACCAGAGGTTGCCCCTCCGAGACCGAAGTCAGCACCGACAGACCAATCTGCGGGAAGATCTCATCTGGTTTGCCAAAGCCCTGGAACTTGACCACATGCGACAGGTTCAGGCTCTCGACCAGCATCCTGCACTCCCGCGTGTAATCCTCATCCTCGTCTTCGGGACCGAACAACCAGCCTTCGGCATCGGGCATCCGCGCCCTGACGATGCGCATGGCGCGGATAAAGTTCTTGATGTCCTTGATGGGAACCACCCGGCCGATCAGTGCCAGCACCGGAGGTACCGCGGCAGACTCCGGGCGCCTCACAGGTGAGAACTTCTGCACAGCCACACCGTTTGGAATGATGGTCAGACGGTTGGCATCGGCACCATCGAGCAACTGTCGCTGACGATTGCCGTCGTACAGCGTGAAGACCTCGTCGGCACAACCGTAGGCCATACGGCCCAGCGAGGCAAAGAAGCGTATCCACACGCTGCGAAGATAATTCAGGTTGTCGTTCAGGCCGACCTTGAAAGGATCAAGTTCCTGTGGAATCCACTCAACCTGAGCCAGGTCCAGTTCGCGCTCCTTGGTGTAGATGCCGTGTTCTGAAATGATGAAGGGCTTGCCGGTCTGACTCTTCAACATGGCCCCGAGGAAACCCGCATAGCCCGTTGACACCGAGTGATAGACAGCAGCTGGCGGTGCATTCGCCGCAATTCTGCTCAAGGTGAAGAGCGGACCGTGCATGCTTCTGATGGTCCAGAAGAAATGATTGAAGTCCAGTCCCGGTGGCGCGTCATTGTATTTTTCTCGAATGGTCTCCCATGAAGCACGATCCTCCAGCAGATCCTGCTCACGGATGGCATCCGGTCCCAGCAGCAACTGCGTGAATTTTCTGGCAACCTCGGCCCCCAGCACGTGCCGCCCACGATCGGGCATCTGCACCACAGCCGCATCCGCCGAGGAAGACGGTTCGCGGGGGTCAGCCTTGCCGCTCTGCTCCGACTGCCAGGCGTCACGCAACTGCGTGTGCAAATCGTTGTTCTCGGCATGATTGCGCTGCTTGCCTCGGGAAGGATGCGAGCGCTTGTACCAGTGACGCAGCTTCGCCAGCATGCCGCTGGCAGGTGCATCACCCACCTCGTTGCCCAGCAACCAGTGAACTTCCAGATGCACCACATTGTCAGGCAGTTCGTAGGCGGGTTCTCCCTGAGAACCTGCCTCTGCGCCCAGATAGATGATGGAAAAACGCAAATGCGGCATCCCTTCGATCATCTGCCGCACCCAGGTGGAAACACCGCCCCGCACATAGGGAAAGGTACCTTCCAGCAACAGACAGATATCTGCCGTTGCATCCGGCTTGTATCTTGGAGAGCCGTTCATGACCAGTATTCCGAGACATGTGACAGAGGAGGATAGGCTCTGATGGCGGGGTCAAGCCTCTGCAGCAAGCTGCGCACCTGCTTGAAATCATGACGCATGAAGGCCGCCTCTGCCAGATAGGGCATGACCTTGTCAGCCGGCATTCCCAGCGCATGGGCCTTCTGAAAGGCCACGTTCGCGCGCCGCATGTCTCCCTGCATGAGAGACACCCGCCCCAGCAGGAAATGCGCATTGCGATTGATCGGCATGGCAACGATCGACCGGATGGCTGCATCCGCCGACTTCGACAGCAACTGTTTACGGGCAACCGGCTCACCCTTCTCCAGCGTCAGCAGTTCCCAGTAGTTGCTGGCTATCTGCAGCCAGGTATTGGACATCTGCCGACTATTGCCATCGGCGACCTGTTTCTCCAGCTGCTGAATCTGCCGGTTCAAGGCAGTGACCTTGCGATCCAGCAGGTTGTAGGCCGTCAATCGGATACGCTCATCCTTGTGGCGCATGGCTTCCTTGAAGGTGGATACCGATAGCGCTGTCGGAATGTTGGCTGCGGACAGTACCTTGCGGTACAGATCGTCTCTGTTCGAGGAATACATCAGATGCTCTTCGAATCCACGGCTGTCAATGGCTGTCACTTCGCGACCTTGCGGGGTGGTGAAGGGCAGCTCGGCGCGTCGCGTGACGATCCAGTAGTCAGGCACCCGCTTTCGAAGTCGTGAATATCGGGCGCCGAGTGCCAGAGCTGCATATCCTGCCAAAGAACCGACGACGGGCATCAGGAAGCCAAACCCGAACAAGAAGACCATGAAGCCGGCCTCCCGTCGCCTGACTCGCAGCAGTCTGGCGATACAGAGCGTTGCGGCCAGTGTCGACACACCGTGAAGAGCGATCCACAGCGGTACCGTGGTTCCCAACCAGGCCTGCCCCGACACAAGCTCGCCGAGCAGTACAGCCTGCATCAGCGCGGCAACAAGCAGACAGGCGGCGACCAGCAGATCAGGCAACATCGGACTGTGTACCTGAACCACCAGGGTTTCCGCGTACCTCTCTCTGCAGGGCATCCGCTCCGGCATGCTTCATCAGAAAGCTCAGGCATGACGCGCGGGAATCACCACCGCGAAGACTCTTCAGTTGCATGCCTTCAACGCAGGTCTTCAATGGATGTCCGAACTGGTTGGCGACGGCCTTGTCAACCCGCTGCAGGAATGCCTGGCCATGCGTTTCACTCATCAACGGCAGCAACAGACACAGCACCGTTGCATCATCATCGGCCGTGAGCAGCCATGATGCATCCAGACTGCGAATGGATGTGCTGACGAACTGTGCAACCTTGTCAGCGGATGGTTCCTGATTGAAGCGCAGGGACAACAGTACCGACTCTGTGCTGTGCGAGTGTGCAAAACGCAGCGCTGTATCCAGCTCGCTCATGAACCAGGCCGCACGCGATTCGGCGGCACCCTTCGAACGGGTCAGCATATCGCCCATGTAGTTGCCGAGCAGGGCCAGAATATTCAGATTCTGCTGCTGGAACGCCATGAAATGCATGTCCTTGATCGCCAGTACGCCATGCATTCGGCCATTGGTATCCACCAGCGGCACCACAGCTAACAGGCTGTTCTCGTGATGCTTCTCATCGAGAGACTCGAGCTTGATACTGACCAGCTCGCGTTCCTTGATGGCGGTTCTCAGTATCGGATCGAACAGGGGCAGCTCCAGCATGTCGCCGTGCGTGGCCACTGGCTGAGGGTCGACACGGGAATCACCGGACATGGCGTACAGGCCCGCTACCTGTATCGAGCAGAACTGCGAGAACACGGCCATGAGTTCACTGCCTGCCTGCAGACCATCGCCGCTGGCCGACAATACCGGTTTCAACCGTTGGAGGGCCTCGCGCAGGCTCAGACGCTGTCCGGCCATGTGTTCTTCGAGCTGGCCATGAGAGACCTTCAGCACGTGGTAGTCCGTACTGAATTCCTTCAATCGATGACGCAGGTACTGGTTCTCGGCTTCCGACTGTTGAGAACGCGTACGCCATGAGGATGCCGCATCGCCCACGACAAGGCACATGATGATCGTGCCAAGAGCCAGTGCAGCGTGCTGACCGCCGGCATCGGCGTGAGCAAACAGCGGAGTATTGATCAGCAGCCCTGTCAGAACGGCACACAGCACTCCCCAGAGACTGCCATAGCGAGCTGCAAACACCAGGGCGCCGGCAGCGACCCAGGGAAACCCGGCGTGAAGCCCTGTGGGATCATCACTGAACGCCAGCAAACCGCCCATGGGGAGCAGGCAGGAGAAGATCAGCAGCTCGATCATGCGCCCGCCGGCCTTGCCGGCAGGAACCCGCAGATGCCTCGATAGCAAGGCGAAGAATGGCTTCATGTCCTGTTCACCTGTTTATCGGCTTGTATTGTCAAACCGAACGGATTCGAGCAACTCGTCTATCAAGGCATCTCCCAGTGCCGGAAGATTGGAGAATCCCCAGCCTGTTCGCGCCGCGCTGGCCTGCCATAGAACCTCACTGCTCTGGATATCGATCAGTTTCAGATTGATACCCACCACCGGTTCGCGGTCAGCGCCCGAGCGGTAGTTCCATTCATTGATGGTGCCACTCAGGCCATAGCGGTAGCCGGACTTGCGAGCCCATTGCAGTGCATCCTGCTGCTGGCCGACCGGGTCGAGCAGCTTGCGCAGACTGACCGCCTGGACCGGCGCATAGGCAGCGACTTCGGCAACACCTCGGGTTCGCAGCCGCGTTTCCAGAAGAGTGCGTGCCTGGCCGTCGGCTTGCGGATTCTCCGACAGGTTGACAATGGGCAGCAGAACCCATGCCTGTGAGGCATCGGCCGTGACTGCAGGCGTGCTGGTCATGGTGGAGCAACCAAGCAGTGTTATGCACACCGCGATCAGGCTCCACAGCGACACGTGACGTCGACGCGACCTTGCGGCCATCGTGCGTGATGAATGACAACTGACTGTTGTAGGCATGGCAGCTTCTCTGGCTCAGAAATTGGCAGCTTTGTCAGCAGCTCTGAGACTCAGCGTGTCTTCCCAGTCCAGCGAGGTCTGCACGATCACATCCAGATCATCGTATTTCGGTGTCCAGTCCAGTGTTCGGTGGATCTTGTCGACCGCGGCGATCAGCGCGGGCGGATCACCGGCTCTGCGCGGTTTTTCCTCGACCTTCAACGGCGAGCCGTGCAGTCGCGAGGTCGCTTCGATGACTTCCCTGACGCTGAAGCCCTTGCCATAGCCACAGTTGACCAGCGTCGAGCTGCCACCGTCACGCAGATAATCCAGGGCCGACAGATGTGCGCTGGCCAGATCCGAGACATGAATGTAATCGCGAATACCGGTGCCGTCCGGCGTCTGGTAGTCGGTTCCGAACACCATCAGCTTCTCGCGTTTGCCCACGGCAACCTCCGCAGCGACCTTGATCAGCAGGGTAGCTTCACGCGTGGACTGGCCGATCAGGCCATCGGGATCGGATCCCGCCACGTTGAAATAGCGCAGAATCACATGCCTCAGGTCAGTGGCCCGACTCAGATCCTTGAGCATGTGCTCGGACATGAGTTTGGACATGCCGTACGGGTTGATCGGTGCTGTCGGCAGGTCCTCGGAGCACGGCTTGGTGTCATCTTCGGGAATACCGTAGGTGGCGGCTGTTGACGAGAAGATCACCTTGTCGATACCCGCATCCTGGCAGCATTGCAGCAGGTTGAGGGTGTTTCCGGTGTTGTTGCGATAGTACTTGAGCGGGTTCTCGACACTCTCCGGCACGATCGTGTGCGCCGCAAAGTGCATGACCGTGTCAACCTGATGATCCTTCAGCAATCGGCTCACCAGGTCCCGGTCACCCGTATCTCCTCGTACCAGGGTGCCGTGCAGTACCGCCTCTTCATTGCCGGTGGACAGATTGTCCAGAACCACGACATTCTCACCCCGCTCACCCAGCAGCTTGACGACATGACTGCCGATATAACCTGCACCTCCAGTGACGAGGATACTTTTCCTTTTTGCCGAATTGATCATGGGATGGAGACTCTGCCTGTGACTTGCGCGAATACCCCTATATGTCGTCCAGCAGGGAGGTGCCTTGAGACCGGCTACGGTATCCTGACCCTTCAGACACCCGGATATGGACAGGAATTGTTGTGAGCACACGTGACCTGCTGGAAACCCTGATCGGCTTTGATACGGTCAGCCGTAACCCCAACCGCGAACTGATGGACTTCGTGAGCGCCTGGCTTGCCGAACAGGGCATCGAATCCAGGCTCATCCCCGATGATGGCGGCGGCAAGGCCAACCTCTATGCCACGGTGCCGGGAATTGCAAACGATGGTGGCATCATGCTCAGCGGCCATACCGATGTCGTCCCGATAGACGGGCAGGACTGGAGCTTGCCGGCGTTCAAACTGACCGAACGCGACGGTCGTTACTACGGACGGGGGACGGCCGACATGAAAGGGTTCGTCGCCTGCGCCATGACGGCCATGGCCAAGGCTCGCAGGATGCCCTTGCAACTGCCGCTGCACCTTGCCCTGTCCTATGACGAGGAAATCGGATGTGTCGGTGTTCGTTCTCTGGTGGAACATCTGGCAAACGAGACCATACGGCCCCGCCTCTGTCTGGTGGGCGAGCCGACCGAGTTGAGTGTTGCCATACGGCACAAGGGGAAACGAGGCGTACATGCCACGTTCATTGGCCGTGAAGGTCACTCGGCACTGGCACCGAACAACCTCAACGCCATCCACCTGGCCTGCGATTTCATCGCCTACCTGCGGGAAGTACAGGAAGAACTGGCAGCTCCTCATGCCGGCCATGAACAGGGCAAGGTGCCCTACACCACGGTACATGCCGGCCTGATCAATGGGGGCACCGCCCTGAACATCGTTCCCAACCGCTGCACCGTGGCCTTTGAAATACGCAATGTGGCCGAGGACGATCCCGACGCCCTGCTGGCGCGAATACAGGAGCACGCCCGGACACTGGTGGCTCGAGAGCAATCCCGAATTCCCGAAGCCGCTGTTTCCTTCGAACTGTTCAATGAATACCCCGGACTGTCCACACCGGAGGATTCCTGGGCCGTGCAGTTCGTCAAGTCACTCACGGGTGCCAACGACTGTTCGGAGGTGGCTTTCGGCACGGAAGCCGGCATGTTCAGTTCACAGCTGGATATACCAAGCGTGGTGTGCGGACCCGGCTCCATGGCTCAGGGACACAAGCCGGACGAATTCATCAGTGTCGATCAGATGAATCTGTGTGAAGAGATGCTCGAACGCCTGCTTGCCCGTATGAGTCACCCCGAGGGTCTGTAACGGCCAGTCGTTACGGGGTAACACGCACAAGCCCGATGTTGACTCAGAGGGTTACAACTGTAACCTGATAACCCCTCGGCTGAGACAAGGCTTGCCGCCAACCGATAACACACTGGATGAAACGATGTCCTGATTCGGTGAAGGAGAGCACATGAAACGCTCACGTGACGGCATGCCACCATGAAACTGAGTTCATTATCAACGTTCTACTTCGCACTCAGCAGTCTGCTGCTTATCTGCATTCTGGCGAACGTCTCGTTGATGCAGCAGAACCAGAGAGAAGTGATTCGCAGTCAGGAGACACGCTATCACTCCTATCTGGCAGCCGACGAGCTTCGACAGAGTTCGGATGACCTGACGCGAGTGGCTCGCACCTATGTAGTCACCGGCGAACCACGCTACGAGCAGCAATTTCGGGACATCATTGCCATTCGTGACGGCAGGAAGCCCAGACCGCAGGACTACAACCGTGTCTATTGGGATCTTGCTGCTGTCGGGGAAATACCGCGACCTGATACGCAAGCCGTCGCATTGCAGGAGATCCTGCGAGAACTTGAATTCACCGATCAGGAACTGGCGAAACTTGCCGAGGCGAAACAGAACTCGGATGCGCTGACCGAGCTTGAAACCACCGCAATGAATGCGGTCAAGGGCTTGTTCGAAGATGAACAGGGTGAGTTCACGCGGCAGGGCGAGCCTGATCACGTACTGGCTCGCCAGCTACTGCATTCCGACGAATATCACCAGAGAAAAGCGCAGATCATGCGACCTCTGGACGAGTTCTACGCCATGCTGGATGAGCGAACCGAACAATCGGTAATGGAGCACATGAGCCGTGCAAGGCGTTACAAGACCATTCTGCTCTCGCTGATCGTGCTGGCCATCGTCATCGCAGGCGTCGGCTATCTCAGGATACGGCAGCGGTTCATCCGACCGGTGCGTACACTCGGTGCGGCACTCAAGGACATCGCCGAGGAATCAGGCTCCGGCAAGGCCGTTCTGGACAGCAGTGGTCATGACGAGCTGGCCGACGTTGCCCGATATTTCAACCAGGCATCGACGCGATTCTCGAACATGGTCGAAGCCATTCAGCTCGAGACAACGACTGCACGACGATTGCAGCAGGCACTGGATGCCAGTTATGCCAGCATCGTGGTGGCGGACTCGTCCGATCGCATCATCTATTTCAACGACTCTGCCCAGAAGACCCTGAAGGCGATAGAACCGGATATCCAGCGGAGCAACCCGGAATTTTCGGCCGATCACCTGCAGGATTACACCTGGAACGAACTGCACCCGCGCGCGGAGACTCGCCCCAGACTCAAGAACATCAGCTTTCGGCACGAGGAGACCATCGTCTATGGCGAATACACATTCCGGTTGACCGCAAACCCCATCATCACCGAAGACGGAACCCGGCATGGGGTGATTGCAGAGTGGCAGAACATTTCGCGCAACGTGGAGGCCGAGCGCGCCAGAGAGGTGGAAGTTGCGAAGAGCAAGGAACGCGAGATCAATGCCAGGGTCGACACGCTGCTCGATATTGTCAACAGCGCGGTCAACGGTGATCTGACACGTCCGGTCACCATCACCGGTGAGGATCTTGTCGGCCGGATGGGCAGTGGTATCGAGACATTGCTCAGTGAGCTGAAGGACAATCTCACGCACATACGCAGCAGCTCGACCGCGCTGAAGAATGCATCGGTCACGCTGGCCGACACCAGCAACGAGATCGACAACATGGCCATTCATGCCTCCGACGACATGATATCGATGTCGAGCACCTCGACCACCATGAAAGCGGACATAGACGATGTGGCCACAGCCATGTCGCAGATGACCATGGCCATCACGCACATTGCCCTGAATGCCGGTGAAGCTGCCGAGGTCGCCAACCAGGCCGTGAAACTGACTGAAAGCACCGATTCCACGGTCAGGCAATTATCCGATTCCTCCACCAATATCGGCAACGTGCTCAAGGTCATTACCTCGATCGCCGAGCAGACCAATCTCCTGGCTCTGAATGCAACCATAGAAGCTGCCCGTGCGGGGGATGCAGGCAAGGGCTTTGCGGTGGTGGCCAACGAGGTCAAGGAACTGGCCAAGGGCACGGCCAAGGCCACCGAGGAAATCGGCAAGAGTATCGAAGCCATACAGCTCAACAGCGGTGAAGCGGTTCAGGCCATCACCTCCATCAGTCAGACCATCAAGCGAATCAGCAGCATCCAGAACGTCATCGCGGAGGCGGTGGAAAAGCAGACTGCCAGCACCACGGAGATGTCGCTGAGCGTGCACAACGCCGCCAACAACGGCGACAGGATCACTGAAAATACCTGCAGCCTGGCGGCGGGTATCGACCAGACCAAGCAGGGTGTCACCCGATTGCAGTCAACCTCCCGTGACATTTCGGAACTGGCCGAGGAACTGCGCAGAAGAGTCGAGAAATTCGAGCTAGGCGACTCCTCTGCGCAAACGGATTGACCGTCAACCTTATGTGATCCCGGGCTGCCCGGGATCACGTCCGACCTGCCTTTTCGCACTACCTTGTCGTGCAGTCGAGCCTCATCGTCCGTCGTGGTGGGTTTCCTGCAGACCATAGACAGGGGTATCGATGCCTGCAGCCCGTGCTTTCAATTGCAGCGCCAGGTACAGTGAATAGTGCCGCGACTGGTGCAGATTGCCTCCATGGAACCACAGGGCTTCCTGCTGGGTCGGCTTCCACATGTTGCGTTGCTCCCCTTCCCACGGCCCCGGATCCTTCGGCGTGTCAGAACCCAGGCCCCAACACTTGCCCACCTTGTCGGCCACTTCCTGACTGATCAGATCGGCTGCCCAGCCGTTCATGGAACCGAATCCCGTTGCGTAGACGATGACATCTGCCGGCAGCTCGCTGCCATCGTCGAAGATTACCGAGTCTTCAGTTATCTCGCTGACCTGCCCCGATTTGAGTTTGATCTTGCCGTCGATGATCAGCTGACTGGCGCCGATATCGATGTAGTAGCCCGACCCGCGTCGCAGATACTTCATGAACAACCCGGAACCATCCGCCCCCCAGTCCAGCTGAAAGCCGGCCTTTTCAAGACCGGCATAGAAGTCGGCATCGCGCTCACGCATCCGGTCATACAGCGGAATCTGGAACTCGTGCATGATCCTGTAGGGTATCGAGGCAAAGATCATGTCGGCCTTCTGCGTCGTCATGCCATTGGCCACCGCCTCTTCGGAATACAGGGCACCCAGACCGATTTCCATCAGGGAATCGGAGCGTACGATGTGTGTCGATGAACGCTGCACCATCGTGACGTCGACATCGTTCTCCCACAGTGCTGCGCAGATATCGTGGGCCGAGTTGTTCGACCCGATGACCACCACCTTCTTGCCCTTGAACGGATCCGGCCCGGGATGTTGCGAGGAATGATGCTGGTCGCCCTTGAAGCGATCCGCGCCCTTGAATCGGGGAACATTCGCCTTGCCCGACATTCCTGTGGCCAGTACCAGATTGCGCGGTGTGAGTGTCACCTCTTCGCCATCACGATCCACGACAACCGTCCACTTCCCTGCCGTCTCATCGTACCGGGCAGACTGCGCCGTACTACGTGTCCAGTAGTTCAACTCCATGACTCGGGTATACATCTCCAGCCAGTCTCCCAGCTTGTCCTTGGGCGCAAAGATGGGCCAATTGGCAGGAAACGGCAGATAGGGAAGGTGGTCATACCAGACAGGATCGTGCAGACACAGGGATTTGTAGCGGTTGCGCCAGCTGTCACCGGCGCGTTCATTCTTCTCGATGATGATCGTGGGCACACCCAGTTGCCGCAAGCGTGCGCCAAGGGCAATACCGCCCTGCCCACCGCCAACAATCACGACTTCCGGCTGCTGCGAGTACCCCAGCTCAGCCAGCTCCTGCTCACGCTCCTCGGCCCAGGACTTGCGATCACGGGCAGCGCCATGCCTGGCCCCCATCGGCCGCTCGAACCCCAGAGGCTCTTCATGGCCTTTCAGTTCAACCGCCGCCGTCAACAGAGTCCAGATCTTCTCGTTGCGGATTCGTACCAGTCCATAACCGCGAGCAACGCCGGTCTCGAAATTGATCCAGCTGGTAAGAACCCCCTCTTCCTCGGTGGCAACTTCCCCTTCGGGTATGTGCCAGTTGCAAGGCTGGGTCGTCTCCAGCTGCGACTCGAGCATGTCTCTGATTTCTGCCTTGCCTTCTACGGTCTTGATGTTCCAGGTAAAGGCGACCAGATCTCGCCAATAGCTCTCATCCTCGAACAGCTCCAGGGCTCGGTCGATGTCCTTTTCACTCAGAGCCTGTTCAAGCTTTTGCAGTACTGCGCTGACTTTTCCATTGGGGGCAATATCCAGCATTGCGCTTCTCCTCGGTGGTGACAAGTGGAAAACCGATGAAACCACCTACGGGCGCTGGAATGAACGTTCGGCGCAGCTGTTTTGCGCAACAGGAAGCAGTCAATAATCGCTCAGTCGTGGCAAATGCAACACAATGCAACACCTAGACGAACGCTGCAACACCTTGCGAGGCGTCCCGCGTCATCGCGGATACCGCCCGCCTGCATCGTTTGCCGGAGATCAATCCGGTCGCTGCAACCCCGCACGTTGCATACGCCGATGCACGGTACTGCGATTCACCCCCAGTACTCTGGCAACGCGTGAGATATTCCATTGGCAGGATTCAAGCAGCTGCGCCAGATCACGCGGGTTGCGCGCGCTACTCTGGCTGACCGTGATCTCCCCACCCGGGTCCGGTGGAAGGTGCTCGATACCGATCACGGCCCCCGGGCACAGCGCTATGGCAACATCGACCACATTGCTCAATTCGCGCAGATTGCCGCCCCAGTGCCTGCGCGCCAGGGCATCCTGAGCAGCCTGGGTGAATCGATAGGCAGGCGGATCGGTATGACAGCGCTGTTGCAATACCCGGTGCAACAGCCAATGGAAATCCTGTCTCTGTCTCAACGCGGGTAATACGAGTGTGGCTCCTGCCAGACGATGCATCAAGTCTGCGCGAAATCGGCCACCGTCGGTCAACTCAGTCAAAGGTTCTCGAGAAGAGCACAGCAGTCGAGGTACGCACCTGACTGTACCGCGGTTTCCCTCGTGATCATCCAGCCTGCTCAGCAATCTCACCAGAGCGTCCTGAGCCACGGGTTGCAGATCAGACAGTTCGTCGATGTACACGGAGCCACCGTCGATGAGCGGTACCCCTCCGGCCGGGTCATCGACAATCTCCGCCAACCACTCACCACTGTCTATCATTGCCGGTAGCAGGCCGGTACAACTCAGCACACGAAATCGCTGACCGGGCGTCCGGCTATCATGCATCGCCTTGGCCAGACTGCGTCTGCCGCTGCCGGTCTCGCCCTGAATGCACACCGGTACGGTACTTTCCACCAGGCGATTGGCCATGGTCTGGACACTCAGCATGCGTTCATCTCCGCCATGCAGATCGCTCAGCGGATTGAACCGCGTGCGGCGAGTGGATGTCTGGGTGTTCAACGCGGGTTGCGGTGCAATGGCATGCGCAAAGACCGGCGAGCCATCCACGAACTGCAGCACGCGCTCTTCCGCAGGACGCCCGCGCATGAACGCCGGCAGCTGATTCACATCGATATTGAAATAGCGCGTGATCGACTGCCCCAACAGCGCTTCCGAGGCTCGCCAATCGGTTCCGGCAACACCACACAGTGCTCGCGCCGCGCCATGGGTGAAGCCGATGATCCGACCACTGCCGTCCAGCGTCACTGCGGCCTCCGGATCGACATCCAGCAACTCAGGGGACAGGGAGAAGCGCAGCACCCATTCCGAGGCGCTGCGGGCCATCAGATTGGCCAGCTCCACGCGCCTGACCGATGCCGAAACCAGTTGCATGGCCAGACGCTGACTGGTCTTGGGTCGTGGGGAACGCAGCAGCGATATGTCGAGTACCGCCGCCAGGGAACCACTGGTATCGTAGATGGGAGCTGCCGTACAACTGAGCGGTGTGTGAGTCAGATCGAAATGATCATCCTGATGAATGGTAAGCGCCTTGCCGGTCTGGATACAGGCACCGGCGGCACTGGTGCCCGACAGCCCTTCAGCCCAGTGAGCGCCCAGATACAAGCCTGCCCTTTGCAGTTCACCCTCGAAATTCCGATCGCCGAAATAATCGACTGCCACCCCGTGCCGATCGGTCAGCAACACGACGTAGCGTTGTCCGGCGACCTGCCTGAACAGGCGCTTCAGTCCGCCGCGAGCAATATGCACCAGGCTCTCGGCTTCCTGACGATGCTCTCGCAATCGTGATTCCGTCACCACATGCGCTGACTGCGGTGCAGCAGGGTCCAGCTTGTGCTGATCGATGCAGCGACGCCAGGATGCGATGACGTCCGGGTCACGCAGGCTCGGCCCCCCTTGTAGAGCAGCTTCTATTTCCCTGATATGCTCACTGTCGTTCATGCCCATGAGTCTCACCTCGTTCCCAGACAGTAACAAAGCCGCTGTCATTGTCAATGGGACCTGAGGCCTGCTGGACCACATGCGGTATCGATCAGCGGCGTGTCATCGGGACGCACCGAGCCTGCCCAATCATTGTCTGCCTTCGTCATGAAAACCATCGCCAGTACCGACCACGTTCTGCACTTTCCCAAGGGTGAGCTCTCCGGCGGGCAACTGGTACGCCCTTATGAGTGCCCCGAACGTTGGGATTACATCGCGAAGGCACTGGCTGAAGGTGGGTTCAGCGCGCCGCAGGCACCCGAAGCACTGGACCTGGCCACCGTGGCAAAGGTTCACGGGGCAGATTATCTGCATTTTCTTGCCACGGCCTGGACGCTGTGGGAGGCCGAAGGCTACGAAGGTGAGGCATTGCCCACGATTGTTGCCGCGCGCCGAATGCAACAGCGCGAGCCGGAACACATCGAAGGCAAGCTCGGCTATTTCGCCGGCGCCACGGAAACAGCCATTACGGCCACCAGTTGGCAGGCAGTTCAAAGTAGCGCCGCCTGTGCACAGACCGCGGCTCGCCTGCTCAGCGCTAGCGATGATTCCGTCTTCTCGCTGTGCCGCCCGCCCGGACACCATGCCGGCTACGACCTCTTCGGTGGCTACTGCTTTCTGAACAATGCCGCCATTGCAGCACAGCAATTGCGGGATGCCGGCGCATCGCGGGTAGCCATTCTCGATATCGATTTCCACCATGGCAACGGAACGCAGGACATCTTCTACGAACGCAACGATGTATTGTTCGTGTCGCTGCATGGCAATCCCGGCCATGCCTTTCCCTATTTTCTCGGCTATGCCGAAGAAACCGGCCGCGGCGAAGGAGAAGGTTACAACATCAACCATCCGATGCTACCCGGTACCACCTATGATGCCTGGTCCGAAGCACTGCATGACTCATTGAAACGCATCGGTGAATACCTGCCTGACGCCCTGGTGGTATCGCTGGGTGTCGATGCCTTCGAACGGGATCCCATCAGTTTCTTCAAGCTGAACAGCGACGACTTCACCCGCTGTGGGCAGCGCATCGGCCAGCAGGCAATGCCGACCCTGTTCGTCATGGAAGGCGGTTATGCCGTGGAGGAAATCGGTATCAATACCCGCAATGTACTCACCGGTTTTCTCGATGCCTGACAAGCCGACAGAGGCTTCACGAAGTGCTGTCGCGGGAAACAGCACAGTGCAAGCCGTGATCAGCCCAGCATCTCGAGCGTTTCGAGCCAGAGATCATTGACGATGTCGGCCGCTGGAGCGGCCTTCGCCAGTCTGGCAGACTGACCGGCCCAGGCTTGCATGCCGTCAATCCGGTCGGACCTGGCCGCCGCGTCGCGCATGCGCTTCGTCAGAGCCCTCTGCGTGGGATACGGTGCGGGATCAGGCGCATCCTGCGCACTCGCAGCCGTCACATAACGCGTCCTGATACTACGCCCCAGCCGGCCGCTGAAGGCCCTGGTGGTGACGGTGTCTTCCGGTGCGGTATGTGCCAGAGCCTCCGCCCAGGACGGCGCAATGGACGATTCCTCGGCACGCAGGAAACCGGTCCCCAGTTGCACGGCAGACGCACCCAGCATCATTGCCGCAGCCACCCCTCGAGCATCGCTGATACCGCCGGTAGCCACCACGGGAACATCGACAGCGTCCACGATGGCAGGCAGCAGGGAGAAAAGCCCGACGAGCGAGGTTTGCGCATCGTTCGCATTGAACGCTCCACGATGACCGCCGGCCTCCATGCCTTGAGCCACGATGACATCCGCGCCGGCAGACACCGCAGCGAGTGCTTCGGCCACGGTGGTGGCGGTGGCAAACCAGGCGATGCCGCGCCGCTTCATTTCTGCAACCATGGAGGCCGGGTATACGCCCATGATCGATGAGATCACTGCCGGTTCAGCCTCCAGCATGGCATGACACTGTTCCTCGAAATCCAGCCTCGTCTGGCTACCGACCACCGGCTCGAGCGCGCCCATCTCGGCCTCCCACGGCGCAAGAAAGGCGCGCAGACGATCGTCATTATCGGCATCGGACGCAGCCACCGGATCCGGAATCCAGTTGTTGAGCTGAAAGCTGCCCGTGGATCCTCCGCGAAAATCCGCCGCCCATTGACGGATCTGCGCTGGCGACATCAACAATGCACCGCAAGCGCCCATGCCACCTGCGTTGGCCACCGCCACGGACAGCGCTACCGGACAGGCCCCGGCCATCGGCGCCAGCAAGATCGGTACGCGCAACTGCTGCGTCTGCGCAAATCGGCGACTCTGATCGATCATTGCCTGATGTCTGTTCATGTTCCCTACTCCTGGCGTCGACTACAATCAAGCTGTGATGAAGCTGGTGTCCTTGCACATGACACGCTACCAGCCTCGGGAGACTCTTGTCATTGTTGATTGATCTGTATTGCGAGCGTACCGCTGTCGGGTTCTGGAACGAGCCACTCAATGCACTGAGCAATGCAGGCTTTGTACTGGCGGCGATCGTCGGCTGGCATGCGCGCCAACGACGAGGTGGTGGTGATTGCTGGGAGATGCTGCTCATCGTACTGGCCGGCCTGATCGGCGCAGGCTCCTTTCTGTTCCACACCTTTGCCAACAGCTGGTCAGAACTTGCCGATGTCATCCCCATCTGGAGCTTCGTCGCCGTCTATGTCCTGTTGACCATCTATCGCAACACCGGACACGACCGGGTAAAAACCGCAACCATTGCCCTGGGTGCGGCCACACTGATCGTCGGTATGTCGATGTTCACCGGCAATGACACCGTCACCTCGAACCCGCAGGCATCACGCCCCCTGAACGGATCACTTCAGTACGCACCGGCACTGTCGGCCTTGCTGGTCTTCACCCTCCTGGCCTGGCGCCGCAGGCATCCCGCCAGAGCGCACCTGAGCGCGGCAACGGTGATATTCACCCTGGCCTTGTTGTTCAGGACCATCGATCTGGCGAGCTGCGAAGCCACGCAGGGTATCGGCACGCATTTCCTCTGGCATCTGTTGAATGCACTGCTGGTCGGCGTCCTGCTGCTGGCGATGATCAGGCAAATGCCACCGCCAGTCAGGTCAGATCTTTCTGGCGTCCTGCACGATATTCATTGACGCGACTCCGCTGTTGCCGAGTTCCACGGCTGCAAACGGACCGCCATGGCACAGATGAGCAGGTGACGATGGGTCCTGCCGAGGCTCATCGGCGAGTACCTGCGCGGCGAATTGTTCGGCGTTGTCACGCGGCCGGTAGCCCAGGAAACTGGCCCGTGCATTGTCCACTGGCACCCGGTCATTATCGGACACGCCATAGACCACGCTGAACCCGGTCGTCGGCGTATTGATCGACTGTTCAACCAGATGAATCAGATCGTCATAGGACAACCAGCTACCCAGTGCCCGCGCATTGTTGACCTTCGCACAACTGAGGATGCGCATGCAGACCGATTCCATCTGCCGCTTGTCCCAGTACAGACTGGCCAGATCCTCGGCGAAACACTTGGCCAGCCCATAGAAGGTGTCTGGCCGATGAGGCGCGTCCGTACCGATGAAATCCGTTTTGGCCTGCATACCCACTGCGTGGATCGAACTGGCGTAGACCACTCTTCGCAACTTGTTCTGGTAAGCGGCCTCCCAGACATTGTAGGCACCGATGATATTCGGGCCGAGAATCGTGTCGAACGGCGCTTCATCACCGATGGCGCCGAAGTGCACAACCTGGTCTGCACCTTCGAGCACCGCCAACATGTCATCCAGACTGGCAAGATCGGCCTTGACATAGCGCTCCCCCGCATGGCATTTGCCGAAATCATCGACGATGTCGGTGGACACCAGTTCATCGCACAATCGAGTCAGCGGCTCCCGCAGCCAGGAGCCGAGACGGCCAGCTGCACCGGTCAATACCAGTTTCATGATTCAGTTTCCTTGAGATATCAGTGGTGGGCAGTGTTTGTAGGTATGGCGTTTTGTCGACCAGAGGCGCTGCGCTTGATCAGATGACGGCGCGTTCGACGAATCGCTGGCCACGGGCCACGCGCTCGTAGTTGAACGGTGTCAGATCGATACTGCGATACTCGCCATGGGTGATCAGCTCTGCGGTACCGCGTCCCATGGCCGGTGACTGTTGGAGCCCGTGACCAGAGAAGCCGTTGACGAAGATGAAATTCTCGACCTCAGTATGCGGCCCCAGAATCGCGTTCTGATCGAAGGTGTTGAAGGCGTAGTGCCCGACCCATGAATTGATCAGCTTGATGGCCTCGAACTGTGGAATGCGATGGGCAATCGTGGGCCAGACCTTTTCCTCCCAGAGGCTGTGATCGGCCACGAAGTCATCCGGGGCGACACCCGGATCATCATCCGGCGGACAACCAGCCATGTAGTATTGCCCGTCCGTCCGGAAATGAACACCGGACGGGTCTATCGTCAAGGGCAGATCCCGATCCAGCGGTTGTTCTGCATCGAAGATGAATGTGTAGCGCTTACGCGGCTCCACCGGCAACTCGATACCCGCCATGCGCGAGGTCAGTGCCGCACGAGGCCCCGAGGCATTGACCACCGTGCCGCAACTGATCCGCTCTCCGCTTTTCAGCGTGACACTCTGCACCCGGCTGCCGTTGTCATTGCGCTGCATCGAGACCACTTCATTGGCGACATACTCCACGCCACGTTCCCTGGCAGAGCGTTTCCACCAATCGAACATCGTATTGCCATCGAAGTAGCCTTCATTGATCAGATTGTGATTGCCGGCGATGATGTCATCGAGATGATAGAAGGGGTATTCGTTCAGGATATCCTCACGCGTCATGTATCGAGTACCGGCACCCAGCCTCTGTTGTACCTGCTGGCTTTCCTTCAGCGTGTTGGCAAAGTCTTCATTGTCAGCCAGATACATGTACCCGAAGCTGTGCAGCATCAGCTCGGGCACCCGTTCATCATCACCCATGAAGTGACGAAAATTCCTGACGAATTCGGCTGCAAACTGCGAGACACGGATATTCGTTTCACTGGAGAACTGCTGCCGCATGCAACTGTTGGTATGTGATGTGGACGCAGTCTCGTAGCTGGGATCGCGCTCCACCACGAGAACGCTTCCATTGAAGTCGGGATTGTCACTCAGAAACCACGCCACCGACGAGCCATAGATGGCACCGCCCACGATCACCACATCGTAAGCAGACTTCAACGGGGCCTGACCTGTCTTGTTGCTCATAGTATTTCCTCGCCACGACGTACCGCATCCAGCACGGCATCCACCTCGGCCTGACTGAAACCATACTGCTCCCGACACCTGTCGGCCGTGATGTACCCTCGGGCCAGATCACGCCTTATCAGTACCGGATCGCGCTCGGCTACCCGGCCGTAGCCGGCACCGCCCGGAAATTCGAGCATCACCCGGCGACCGTGCGGTACGAATTGCTTGCCCTTGCCTTGCATTGGCGTGCCATCGTCCTGGTGAATCACCGTAGGCGCACCATTGCCGCCACCCTGCCGACCGCGTGCCGGGTGGTCCACCCGATCGAACATGGCCTGGAAATCAAACTCGTGTCCCTCCACTGCACCCACTTCCATGTACTGGCCAAGTCCACCCCGATACTTGCCCTCACCACCACTGTCAGGCCTGAGCTCCTTGCGCCAGATGATGACGGGGCCAGTGTGCTCGGTCGCCTCGATAGGCATGGTCATGACACCTGATGGAAAGGCCGTGGCATTCATGCCATCGAGTGTGGGTCGTGCACCCGATCCACCGGAGTTGAACGTCAGCACCTCGGCACGACGCGCAGAGTCTCTGGCGGCCATCTCGGCCGGATCACTGATGTCATCGGTTCTGGGTCGCAGTGATACCTGAAAATTGCACAGAGTGCCCGCGCCTTCAGACGGCACGGTATCGGGCAGTATCTTGTCCAGCGCATCGTAGACGGTATCGGGCACCATATGACCTATGACATGGCGCAAGGCGACAGGGGCGGGGTGCACGGCATTGACGATGGAATTCACCGGTGCCACCACTTCAAACGGCGCCAGGGAGGCGGCGTTGTTGGGGATCTCCGGCGCTATCGCGCACTTCAGCGCATAGCAGGCGTAGGCCTTGGTATACACCATCGGTACATTGATGCCTTTCTTGTCCAGCCCGGAGCTGCCCTCGAAATCACACACGATCCTGTCCTGCTCGATGTCGACCCGCACCTTCAGGTCGATCGGCTTGCTGAACCCGTCAATGGTCATCTCGCCACTGGCGCTGAGCCTGGGCAAGGCATTGATGCGTTCAAGGGTTGCACGCCGCGAGTTTTCCAGTATGAAGGCTGCGATATCCTCGAGTGAGCTCAATTCGAATTCCAGCATCATGTCGATCAAGCGGCGGTGACCAATCTCGTTGCAGGTGGACAATGCATGAATGTCCCCGATCAACTGGTCAGGCTCTCGGACATTGCCGCGCACGATTCTGATCAGCGTCTGGTCCAGCTCGCCTTTTTCGATCAGCTTCATGATCGGTATGTACAAGCCCTCCTCGTATACCGAATTGGCATCAGCACCGAAGCCGCGCCCACCGATATCCACGATATGCGCCGTACAGGCAAAGAAGCCAACAAACTCACCCTGATGAAACGAGGGCGTGACGACCGTGATGTCGTGCAGATGCCCGGTTCCTTCCCAGGGGTCGTTGGTGATATAGACGTCGCCTTCGAAGATGTTGTTCTTGCCGATGCGACGAATGAAATGCGGGACGGCATCAGCCATCGCATTGACATGACCGGGTGTACCGGTCACCGCTTGCGCCAGCATCCGGCCCTGCCTGTCGTAGACGCCTGCCGACAAATCACCCGCTTCACGCACCGATGTGGAGAACGCCGTGCGCACCAGTGCCTGCGCCTGCTCCTCCACGACCGAAATCAGGCGATTCCACATGACCTGCAGAACGACGGTGGATTTCTGCTTGCTCATGATGCTCTCCTGCGCTGACCCTCGACCTGCGGCATCAGATCGATGCAGCCATCGGGTTGTCGGATACCTTGCCGGCTGGCCGGAATGATGATGGTGGTCTCATCCTCGGTAATGACAGCCGGGCCCTTGACGCACTGCCCTGCCTGCATGTCATGGCGCAAGACCACGGCAGCCTCGGTGACTTCACCCAGCGCCGCATCGAATACTTCGCGCGTTCCCTGAGTCCGGGCGTGGGCGCCTGCCTCTGCCAACTGCACCGGCGAGACACTGTGCGCCGGTGTGGTGGCATTGGCCGCCCAGACCGTGATCTCCACATCCATGCCCTCGACCGTTCGACCGAACAGGGCGTGGTAGCTCTTCTCGAAGAGCTGCAGATAGGTTGCAGCATCCGGTTGCCTGGCCTGTTCGCTGGTCAATGCAATCGGAATTTCCCACCCCTGTCCGGAGTAGCGCATATAAGCCTTGAATTCAGCGAGAATCTCGGCCTGTTCGTCACAGGAGCGAACAAAGGCTCTCGCCTCGTTCTCCAGTTCCTGCAGCAGCGTACTGACCCGCTCCGGATCCAGTTGCGACAGCTTCATGTACTGGCTGCGATTGGCCTCGAAGCTGAAAGGCGCTCGCAGAAAACCGATGGCGGAACCCACACCGGCGCCCGGTGGCACCAGCAAACGCTCCACACCCAGCTTTTCGCACAGGCGTGCTGCGTGCAGCGGAGCCGCACCACCGAAAGCGATCATGGTGTACTCGGCCAGGTCTTCGCCGTTCTCCACCGCATGCACCCGAGCGGCATTGGCCATGTTCTCATCCACCACTTCCACCAGACCGTAGGCCGCTGTCTGTGCGTCCATATCCAGTACCTGGCCCAGTTCTGCCTGCAGAGCCTCGCTTGAACGCTCGACCTGCAACGCAATCGAGCCACCGGCGAAGTTGTCCGGATCGAGCTTGCCAAGGACCAGATCGGCATCCGTTACCGCAGGCTTGTCTCCCCCACGGCCATAGCAGGCAGGGCCCGGTTCGGAACCCGCCGACTGGGGTCCGACCCGAATCTGGCGCATTGCATCCACCGATGCCAGTGAGCCACCACCAGCGCCGATTTCCACCATGTCGATGACCGGTATGGAAATCGGCATCCCGGACCCCTTCTTGAAACGGTAGGTGCGGGCAACTTCGAACACGCGGCTGGTCTTGGGTGTCTGGTCCTTGATCAGACAGATCTTGGCCGTGGTCCCGCCCATGTCGAAGGAAAGCACCTTGTCGAGGCCATAGCGGGCCGCAATATGCGCGGCGAACACGGCCCCCCCGGCAGGGCCGGACTCGACCAGTCGCACCGGGAACTCGGCGGCACTCTCGATGGAGATGATACCGCCACCGGAATGCATCAGGAATACCGGGCAATCCACCTTCTCCTGCTGCAGGCGACCCTGCAGACGCCCCAGATAACTTTTCATCAAGGGTTTGATGTAGGCATTGGCCACCACGGTATTGAAACGCTCATATTCGCGCATCTGTGGAGAGACTTCGCTGGACAGCGAAATCATCACCTGCGGCAGGCGCCTGGCCAGCGCCTGCTGCACTTGACGCTCGTGGGCATCATTGAGATAGGAGTGAATCAGACCGATGGCGACACTCTCGTAGCCAGCCTCCTCGATCTGGCTCACCAGACGATCCAGCTCAGCCGAATCCAGTTCGATCGGTACCTGGCCGCGCGCATCGATCCGCTCGGTAATGGTGTAACGCTGTTGCCGAGGCAAGAGCGGGTCCGGCAGACTCAGATTCAGATCGTACTGTTCGAAGCGCGACTCGGTGCGCATCTCGATGACATCCCGGAAACCGGCCGTCGTGATCAGCGCAGTTCTGGCACCCCGACGTTCGATCAGGGCATTGGTCGCCAGTGTGGTGCCATGAATGATCTGATCGATATCGGCTGGCGTGATACCGGCCTTGTCACACACTTGATGCATGCCGTCGATGATGGCGTCCTCAGGTGCACTGTAGGTCGTCAGGACCTTGGTTGAAAACTGCGCCTGGTCGAGTTCCAGCACGACATCGGTAAACGTACCTCCGATATCCACGCCCATCCGTACCCTGGTCTTGCTCATAGGCCTTGCACACTCACCAACCTCAGAAAGTGGACCTAGACTATGCCGGACACAGGATCAAATCAAATTACTTTATTGCATGACAAGGATCATGATTTCTTATCCTCTGCCCGGCATCACCGATCACGGTTTCCCGTCGGCTCTCAACGCCTTCCAACACTTCCTACTTCCTACTTCCTACTTCCTACTTCCTATCACTTCCTATCACTTCCTATTACTTCCTATCGCTTCCTATCGCTTCTAATCGCTTCCTGTCGCTTCCTGTCGCTTCCCATCACCTCGCGTCCCACGTCTCGTCAAACCGCTCGACGTACTGCCGAGCGACGTCCCTGGCCAGCAAGGCGGCTCTGGAGACGAAGGCCGGTGAGCGAGCGGCATCATAGCGAGCGAGAAAAACCAGACTCTCCGGTGCCCAGGGGTAGTGCACCTGCCGCAACTGCCCTGTATTGATGTAATCGCGGGCCATGGACGCCGGCATGCTGGCAATACCCATGGCGTCGATGCACATGTGCAGACAGGCCGCCAGGTTGCTGGAGGGCACCAGGCGAGCCGTGGTGGCTCCTCGCAATGATCTGAAATGCCCGGCAACCTCTTCGAAGGGGCGAGTGTCCCGCGCATGCGTCAGGATCGGATAGCGCAGCAGCTTCTCCTCACTGACGTCATCACCATCCAGCCCCGGCAATTCCGGCGCCGCAACCCAGATCCAGCGATAGGTACCCAGCGTTTCCTGACCGCTGGTCTCACGTTCGAAGGGGCCGTTCTGGAATGCCATATCGATCGATCGCGAGTACAGTTCGTTCCTCAGATTGGCCGACAGGTCCACGCTCAATTCCACGAGGATGTTCGGTTATTCGCGCCTCAAAGCTTTCATGAAATCCCGCAACCAGGTGTGCATGATCATCTCGCTCACCCCCAGCTTGAGCACGCCTTCGTACAAGGCAGCCTGACCGGATGCCTCCAGAAAAGCCTCCGCGCTGCGCAGCACGCGCCGCGCATGATCAAGCAGCTCGGTCCCTTTCGACGTCAGGCGAACCGACCCCGCATCGCGTTCCATCAACGTGACATCCAGTGCCTGTTCCAGTGCGGAAATGCGCGTGGATATATTGGGCTGGGTGGTACTGAGCCTCTCCGCTGCTCGGCGGAAGCTGCCCAGATCAGCCACCCAGACAAAGGCTTCCAGTTGGGCAATCTTGAGGTTCACGCCCGACGACTCAACTGCGATGCCGGGCCGCAGGCAACAGATTGGTACAGACAAACAGCACGGCGGCCACGCAGACGATGGTGGGGCCGGTGGGAGTGTCCATGTACCAGGAGACCGTCAGACCGCTGAGTATGGACAGCACCCCGATCAGTACCGCATACACCGCCATGCGTTCGGGTGTCTTGCTCAGAGGCCTGGCCACAGCAGCAGGAATGATCAGCAAGGCGGTAATCAGCAAGGCACCCACGACCTTGATGGCAACCACGACCACGATGGCCAGCGACAGCGTCAACAACAGTTGCTCGCGCCGCGGATCGATACCACTGGCATGGGCCAGTTCTGCATTCAACGTTGTCAGTAACAAGGCTGACCACCGCCACACAACCAGTGACGAGACCACCACGGCACCCACCCACATGATGATCAGATCGCCTGCATTGACGGCCAGGATGTCACCGAACAGATACGCATTGAGATCGACTCTGACACCCGGCACGAAGGAGACGGCCACCAGACCGAACGCCAGTGCCGAATGAGCCAACACCCCCAACAGGGTATCCATGGCATAGCCACGCCAGCTGAGCGTGGATACCAGATAGGCCATGAGCACAGATACCACCAGCGTGCCGGCAAAGATGGACTGGTGAAAGGCCAGTGACACGGCGACGCCCAGAATCGCCGCATGCGCCGTTGCATCACCGAAATAGGCCATGCGACGCCAGACCACAAAACAGCCGATGGGCGCGGCGGCCATCGCCACCGCAATGCCTGCCAGTGCCGCCCGGACAACAAAGCTATCGAGCATCAGCCGGGCGCTCCCGGTGAAGGCTTGTCGTCACCGACGGCATTTGCCCCGTGGCCCTTTTCATGTCCATGGGCAGGGTCGTGGTTGTGGTTGTGGTTGTGGTTGTGGTTGTGGTTGTGGTTGTGGTCGTGGTCGTGGTCGTGGTCGTGGTCGTGGTCGTGGTCGTGATCGTGATCGTGATCGTGATCGTGATCGTGATCGTAGGCATGATGATGATCGTGCTCATGACGATAGAGCGCCAGAGCTCCTTTCGTCTGCGTACCGAACAGGGCTCGGTACTCCGGTTGCGAGGACACCACTTCCGGTGTGCCCTGACAGCAGACATGACCGTTCAGGCAGATCACCCGATCCGATGCACTCATGACCACATGCAGTTCATGACTCACCATCAGCACAGCACAGCCCAACTCATTGCGCACGGATTCCACCTGGCGATAGAAATCCGCCGACCCGCTTTGATCCAGACCCTGCGTTGCTTCGTCAAGCACCAGCACTTGAGGCTTGTCCAGCAATGCGCGAGCCAGCAGGACACGCTGCAGCTGACCACCGGACAGATCGATCAACTGCCGCTTCAACAGGTGAGCGACCTGCACTCTTTCCAGCACATCCGCGAGGGCCTGCTTGCTGGCACGCCTCGGCAGATCGAAAAAACGACGAACACTCAGGGGCAGGGTGCGCTCCATGTGCAGTCGTTGCGGCACATAGCCGATACGCAAGCCGGCTCGCTTGACGATCTTCCCCTCGGACACGGGCAAAGCACCGATCAATGCTCTCATCAGGGTCGATTTACCCGAGCCGTTGGGCCCGACGATGGTGACGATCTCTGCCTCGTGCAAACCGAAACTCACGTGCGCCAACACCGTCTCGCTGCCATAACGAACGCTGATGTCATTCGCCTCTATCAGACAGGCTGCTGTCATCGCCGTTGATCGCTCTGTTGGCAACGCGGACAATGCCCTTCTGCCTCAAGCGTCGTATGCTGGATCTCGAAACCATTGTCCCGAGCACATTTGCTCAGCGTTCCTGCGGAACTGACCGCGGTTTCCGCAACGGACTTGCAGCCGGTACAGATCAGAAAGGCGGGTTCGTGGTTCGACCCCGGCTGAGAGCAGGCGATATAGGCATTGAGTCGCTCTATCCGGTGAATGAAGCCATTGTCCAGCAGAAAACCCAGGGCCCGGTAGGCGATGGGTGGCTTGGAGCCGAGCCCTTCCTCTTTCAGTCGTTCCAGCACATCATAGGCCCCCATGGCACTATGGCTTTCCAGCAGAATACCCAGCGTGCGGCGGCGCACTTCGGTAAACCGCAATTTGTTGGCCTGACAATAATCGTCGGCTTCCTTGAGCGCACGACTGACACAGCGTCGGTGGTCGTGACGCGAAAAACCGACGACGGAGTCCACAGATTTACGACTCGTTGTCATGCGTGTAGTCCTTGATACTCAATATTGATATAACATAACATCTTTGAACAGAACATGATCATGATACGCCGTTTGTTTGCCATGGTTCTTGTCAGTGGCCTGTCGATTGCCAGCCCTGTGTGGGCCGCGCCGCTGGTGGCTGCCGATATCCCGGCCGTGCACTCGCTGGTTGCCACGGTCATGGGGGACACCGGCAATCCCGAGCTGCTGCTCGACGCCAGCGCCAGCCCTCATGACTATTCTCTGCGGCCCTCTGAAGCCCGCTTGCTGCGCAAGGCAGACCTCATCATCTGGACCAGTGCCGGGTTGACACCCTGGTTGCCCAAGGCCATGAACTCGCTGGCTCCCGAGCTGAACTCGCTGGAACTGTTGAGCGATGAGCGAAGCATTCGCCTGTCTCGTCGCGAGTCCCCCGAGTTTCAGCATGACGATCATCACCACGACCATGCCACCGATGAGGCCTTGGCCGACCCCCATGCCTGGTTATCGACCGACAACGCCCGCATCTGGCTCGAGCTGATCGCGAATCGGCTATCGCTGCTGGATCCGGACAATGCAGCAACCTACACGCGCAATGCCGAATCGGGTATTCAGGCACTGGATGCTCTGGACTCGGATGTGGAAGCGCTGTTTGCCCCTGTACGAGGCCAGCCCTTCGTCGTGTTTCACGATAGCTACCACTACTTCGAGGAGCAGTACGATTTCCCGGCCACCGCTGCGATCAGCCTCAGTGACGCCTCACCGTCCGGAATTCGGCAGCTCGACAAACTGCGCGAGCTGGTCAGCCAGTATCCCGGAATCTGCATTTTTTCGGAACCGCAGTTCAGTGAGCGCATGGTGAATACGGTCACTCACAAACTGGACGTCAAGCGTGGCGTACTGGACCCTGTCGGCAGCACCTTCGAGCCGGGAGCCGAGCTGTACGGCAACCTGGTAAGAACACTGGCATCGACGCTCAGCGATTGCCTGTCGGACGATCGCTGATTCGCCAGAATCATGACGCTGATAATACAGGCCCGACCAGCTCTGCATTGCACAATTTACAAGATCGAGCAACTGCAAAAGACTGCTGCGTAACCCGCCCAGACTCGGTACAGTTACCTGAATGTCTTCAGGTTCTGTAATCGGCAGTATATAGCCATGGTTGTTTCAAGATGTATCAGACTCACGGTGCTGGGCGTATTTTTTTCCCTGTGCCTGCCATTCACCCCTGCCCGGGCCGAGGTGAATGGCGGTAGCGCCGACATGCTCCCGGACGTCAGGCCCATGGGTGAATGGGTGGAGTTTCGCAAGGCCCGCTATGGCGGCAGCCCGATCCTGCTGCACCTGCGCAGTGGCTACGAGCGTGCCGTGGTGATGCCCGAACCCATCCGGTTGCTTGACGACACACAGACCCTGCCGGGTTGCGCCGTGGAGATCGACACGGACGTCATCGGCTTCTTCCCTACTCGCAACTTCACGCGGCAGCCGATACGATTCGTGGGACTGCAGAGCGGAACGGTGTATGAACTCAGGGTCAGGGCCAGCCCGCAAGGCATACGCCAACCACTGCAGATCACTCGCTGAGCGTCCAGTATCGACATGAGTACTCGCTACGCATTGTATTTTGCACCTGACAGCGGCACTCGGCTGGCAGAATTCGGCGAAGCCGTCCTGGGCCGCACAGCAACCCGGGTACGCGACGAGGAGGCCACCAGCGCCTTTCCAGACAGGCAACGCTGGCTCTCACTGACTCGCTCTCCTGCGCATTACGGTTTTCATGCCACGCTCAAGGCTCCCTTCGAACTGGCCGAAGGCAGTTCACTCGATGAGTTGAGGCATCAGGTAGAAGCGTTCGCGAACACACAATCACCGATCGCTCTGACAGGCCTGCAGCCGCGCAGGCTTTCCGGTTTTGCAGCTCTGACCCTTGAACATCAGTCCGAAGCGCTCAGTCGTTTCGCCTTTCGCGTAGTGGAAGCCTTTGAGCCCTGGCGCCGCCCGCTCTCGGAGCAGGACATCGAACGGCGCAAGCAACAGGCCTTGAGTGCCCGACAGCTGGAACTGCTTGATCGCTACGGCTATCCGTATGTCGACGAGGAGTTTCGTTTCCACATGACCCTCTCCGGCCCTCTGGGCGAGCAGGACCAGGACTATCTCGACTGGCTACAGGATTTCTACGCCCGCCAGCTTGAAGGGACACCGCAGCTGGATCAACTGGCCATCTACGCCCAGACTTCGCGTACGACGCCGTTCGTCAGACTGAACAGTTACCTGCTGGGTGCCGATCGCACAGGCGATTGACAACCCTTGCCATCAGGAAACGCGCTCGCCCTTGAGCCAGACACCACGCACGATGGGCGCGGGGTCCTGTTCCGGGTGATATGCCACACGAACCAGGTCGGCACGCAAACCCTCGGCTATCTCGCCCCGGTCGTGCAGACCGATGAAGCGAGCGGGATTCCGGGTAACGGTCGCAATGGCCTCGGGGATCCCCATCAGCTCTGAACTCTCTGTCAGCGCGAAGACCGCCTGCAACAGACTGGCCGGCACATAATCCGACGACAGGATATCCAGACACCGATTCTCCACCAGGGTATGCGCAGCGACGTTGCCGGAATGAGAGCGTCCTCGTACGACGTTGGGCGCGCCCATCAGAACACCCAGACCCGCTTCATGAGACGCTTTCGCAGCCTCCAGCGTCGTCGGGAACTCGGCCAGCTTCACCCCGAAGCGGATGGACTCATCCACATGTGCCAGAGTCGCGTCGTCATGACTGGCCATGACCACGCCTCGTTGAGCGCATTGTTCGGCCAGTGCCCGACGGTTCTTGTCTGCGTATTTCTCGGACCCCGCCACTCGCCCGGCGATATACCGTTCGTAGACCTCATCCGACATCTTGTGCTTGGTCTTGTGGTAGAGCTTGAACGCTTCCAGAGAGGTGAACTGACGTTGACCCGGCGCGTGATCCATCATGGATACCAGGCCGACATCGTCATCGTCTGCAAACTGGTTGAAGTCGCTCAACATGTCTCTGGCAGATACCTCACATCGCAAATGCAGGCGATGCTCGACACGCAGACGGTTCTGATCACGTGCTTCACGCAGCGCCGTAGCCAGCAGTCGCATCTCCCCGGCCTCGAACTGGTCCTCGTCTTCCAGCCCCATGCGTAAACAATCGAAAACGGTGGTGATACCGGCCGCTGCGATCTGTGCATCGTGCGCCTGAATGGCCGCTTTCATGCCCCAACGCACCCCCGGTCGCGGTGAATAATGGGTTTCCAGGTGATCCGTGTGCAGCTCGATCAGCCCGGGAATCAGGTAATCGCCCTGGCAATCGACGGTGGCAACGGAGGGCTCATGACCCGCACCAGACGACTCGCTGATCTCCTGCACACGGCCATCCACCACACGGACGCTGCCATGGACCACGGACTCTGCCAACACGATATGCGCGTTTCCGAAAACTTGCTCTGTCGGTGTATTCACGCGCTGACCTTGGGTTGGAAATCTTGAAGAGCCACCATGTCGATGAGTATATTTGATCGAATCGAACAACGCCAATGGGGGATTCGTCACAGACAGACCTCACACATCATCAAACGGACATCAAAGCTTCATCTGAAAGTCATATTGGCTTCCGATACTGCGTTCATGAAAATACTGAACATGCTCCAACAAGCTGACTGTGGCCTGCTCCAATGGACCTTTGTTCAGCGTGAGCGACGCCTGGTCATTCCGGCTGCCAGAATGTTGTCGCGCATGGGCGATGGGTATCTGCCCGTGCTCACGATCCTGGTGTGTTTCAGCATCTCCAATCCGTTCTATCGGCAACTTGCCTGGCAACTGACGCTCCTGTTCCTGATCGAGCGTTTCATCTACTTCGTGGCGAAGAACACACTTCGCCGTCAACGCCCGGCCGAGACGCTCAATTCCTTCACCGCCCTGGTGGTGGCCTCGGACAAGTTCAGCTTCCCCAGCGGCCATACCTCTGCGGCAACGCTCTATGCCGCCATCATCTATCAGCACTTTCCCATTCTCGGTGCCTGTCTGCTTCTCTGGGCCGCAGGCGTGGGTGCCTCACGAGTCATTCTCGGCGTTCACTACCCATCGGATATTCTGGCAGGTGCCTCACTGGGTCTGAGTATCGCCTGCCTTGAACTGACAATGCCTCTCTGATACTGACCGCTTGCCGGTCGGCGGGTCCCTCCAGGATTCGATTCTCTGTCTTCCCACTCAGGAGAAAACCATGAATCAAGCAACCATACTCTATGGTGTCCAGGGAACGGGCAACGGCCACATCAGTCGCGCGCGCCTGATGGCAAGCGAATTCGCCAGACTCGACGTGCCCGTCGACTACCTGTTCAGCGGACGAGCGCAGGCAGCGTATTTCGACATGGAAGAATTCGCAAACCGGCGCTTCGAAACGGGCCTGAGCTTCAAGACTCATCGAGGACGCATTCGCAAGCTGCAAACTCTGAAAAACAGCAAACTGCTGAGCTGTGCCAGGGAGATCACGGCTCTGCGCACCGATCGCTACAAGCTGGTGATCAGTGACTTCGAACCCACCAGCGCCTGGGCCGCAAGACTGCGGGGCACGCCGACCCTGGCTCTGGGCCATCAATATGCGCTGACCCAGCGAGCGCCCATGCCGCAAGGCGACCTGTTTGCCAAATGGATTGCCCGCCACTTCACGCCGGCGAATCAGCGAATAGGCTTTCACTGGCACCCCTACGACAGCCTGACGCTGCCGCCCATGATCGACACCACGCTGACACCCATCAGCAACAGCCAGAGTTTCACCCTCGTCTACCTGCCCTTCGAGGAACTGCAGGAAACCCTGACCTTGCTTCAGCAATTGCGCAGTGAACACTTCGTGGTCTATTCCCCGGATGTCAGCCGGGAAACACAGTCTCGCAACGTGTCGATCTACCCATTGTCGAAAAACGGGTTCCGCCACCACCTGCAACGCTGCACCCGGGTCATCTGCAATACCGGATTCGAATTGATTGCCGAATCACTGCATCTGGGCAAGCCGGTATTGACCAAGCCGCTGGCTGGTCAGTTCGAACAGGTGGCCAATGCCATGGCACTGAAAGAACTTCAGTTGGCAAGCATCACACCGCAGATCAGCGTACTGGGTCTGGACAAGTTCCTGGCATCGACTGAGACGCGATCACGGATCATCTACCCCAATGTTGCCAGGGAACTGGCTGAGTTCTGCCTGCAACAGGCCGATGGCACGCTGGCCGCTGAAGAGAGCCATGAAGCACTGGCCTCTCTGGCGCAGCGTCTATGGTCACAGCTGGATCAATCTGCCAGCACTGAATCACAAGCAGTCGGCCAGGCACCTGCTCTGGCTGCAGCATGATGGTTCATGTGCCGGTCATTCAGGCATCCGGACAGCCTTCCACCCCTTCGATCCTGTTCCAGTAGGGCGTATTGGTCGACATTTCACAACGCACCAGACTTTGCTGGCCAACGATGGTCACGCATTGAACGGTGCCCAGTGCCAGCATCTGACCATCGGGCGCTCGACATCGGCACTCGGTCGGGGACACAGCTGTATCCTGAGCGATCGCGACGGCAGTGAGCAGCGATGTGCCGAACAGGATCATCAATCTCATGCGACAGACCAATGGACTCGAACGAACCAGGCCCCGCAGGGGTTCACTGCACCGATGGTACTGAGACGGATTCTTCACGCCACACTCCCGTTACCGGACTTCCCTGAACACTACACCTGATGGCAGTCGCGTTCAAACGGGAAAAAATGCAGGAATGTTGATTTCATCAGCGACTGCGCTCAGCCAGCACGCCGGCCTCATGCCGCGAGCAGGAAACCGATGACCGTCAAGTGGGCAACACCGGCAAGCCCGCGCTGATTCACAACCGTGAAAGGCTGTATCTTGTACAGTCAGGCCACCAGCGGAGAAAACACACATTCATGGGCGATGTCATACCCTTCGGCCGTAAACCGGTCGTCAAGAAAAGCGCACTGTGCCTGAACAATCACCATAAATGGGCGGTTGAAAAGCAGTCACGGTTCGATGTCAGCCAGGGAAAACTGGTGACGGTAGAGCGCTGCGAGCGATGCGGGAAAACGCGCAATCGTCTGACCTGACTCCGTCCGCTCAGCACCACCGCCACGGCGGTGCATCCAGGTCTGACAGGCCCGCGACGCGCGTCCGCCCCAGAGACTTTTCCAGCACATGGTTGACGGATTGCTCACGTGACTCGAGAAGCCTGACCAGTTCGCTGGAATGGCTGATGACCCAGACCTGAGAGTGGATCGATGCATTGGCAATCAGCCTTGCCAGGGGCGCGATCAACTCCGGATGCAGACTGGTCTCCGGCTCGTTCAGAATCATCAGGGGAGCAGGCCTTGGCGTCAACAGCGCCGCCACCAGCAGCATATAGCGCAAGGTGCCATCCGACCACTCGGGACTGCCCAGTGGACGCAGCAGACCCGGCTGCCTCAACGACGCCTGTAGACGTCCGGCCCCGGGCGAGTCCACTGACAGCTGTGTGCCGGGAAAGGCATCGTCGATGGCATCGTGCAGTGCACGCTGATCACCGATCTCGATGATGGTCTGCAATGCCGCCGCCAGATCACGGCCATCGTGATGCAGTACCGGTGTTCGGGTCGCGGGTATCGATTGACGCGCCGGCGCATCGATATCGGTTCGAAAATCGGCGTAGAAGCGCCATTGCCTCAGCGTCTCGCGCAACTGGAAGACCTCAGGCACGCTGGCAGGGTCACCCGCGTGGTCGAACAGGCTATCGTGCTGTGACATATCGGTAGCCACGACCTGCCATTTGCGCGCGGCGCGGCGACGAACCATCGGCCCCTTGCGATCAACCAGCAAGGATGCCTGACGCCAGGCCCCACCATGCCAGATGCACTCGCGCTTGATGACCGGGTCCAGATTGAATGCCGATGTGGCCAGCGGTGTCGGCATGCCCAGTTCCAGCAGATACCCGAACGCCTCGGCGCTGAAACCCAGACGGATGCGCGCAGGGCTTTTCCGGCTCGTCCCCTGCACGGGAACCTCCCCACGCTCCATGGCACGGCTGATCGTCTCGGGACCGGCCCACATCGCATTGGGCATCCCACCCTCTCTGGACAGTGCGCTGACGACATTGCCACGTGCCGCGTTCACCAGCAGGCGAAGCGCACCGTAGACATTGGACTTCCCCACGCCATTGGCCCCGGTGACCACGGTCAGACGCGACAGCGGCATGACCAGCGATTGCAGGGAGCGGTAATTCTCGACGGCCAGCGTGTGCAGCATGATCTACAGGCTTGACACCAGCAGGCCGGCCACGGCTGCCGCCGCCAGAACCTTCAGCACACTCCATTGCAACTTCAACAGCAGATAGCCGCAGAGCATTGCCAGCAACGGCACTCGCCAATCCAGAGTGCTCAAGGCGGGAACCCACAAGGAGAAAACACCGTACGGCAACTCGACCACCTCCCCGAACATGACATGCAATGCGAACCAGAGTGAAAGATTGAGAATGACACCGACCACGGCCGCCGTGATGGCATTCATTGCCCCTTGCAGTCTGGGTTGGGCGCCGAGCCATTCGATATAGGGTGCGCCGACGAATATCCAGAGAAAACAGGGGACAAACGTTACCCACACTACAACGATAGCACCCGCCAGGCCCATCGCCAGCCCGGACTCCCGAAAGGCTGCGACGAAGCCGACGAATTCGGTCACCAGTATCAATGGTCCGGGGGTCGTCTCGGCAAGTCCCAGTCCATCCATCATTTCCACGGTCGTCAACCAGCCTTGCTGTACCACCACGTCCTGCGTCATGTAAGCCAGCACGGCATAGGCGCCGCCGAAGGTGACCACCGCCAGCTTCGAAAAGAACAGTGCCAGCTGTACCAGGATATCTGCACCGCCCAGCAGCCACAACCCAATGACCGGCAACCACCATATGAGCAGCCATTTGCAGACATCGACCAGGCTGTTGCGAATTGCCTCGGCCGGTAGCGTGATGGCATCATTCCCGGCGCGCGGCAAGCGAGTACTCAGGGCGCCGATAACGGCGGCAAGCAGGATGATCAACGGAAACGGCAGCTGCAGAAAGAAGATTGCCACGAAGGCAAGACCTGCCAATACGTAGTGCATGCGGCCTTTCAACGCGCGTTGTGCAACGCGCTGAAGGGCCTGCAACACGATGACCAGCACCGCAGCCTTGATACCCAGAAATGCCGCATTCAGGATGGGCGTGTCGCCGAGATAGACATACACGATGCCCAACAGCAGCACCACCAGCGCGCCAGGCATTACGAACAGAAGCCCGGCTTCAATACCGCCCCTGACGCCACGCAGCCGCCATCCGGCATACGTGGCCAGTTGCATCGCCTCAGGCCCGGGCAGGAGCATGCAGAAGCTCAAGGCATTCAGAAACTGCTTTTCATCAAGCCAGCGGTTTTCCTCGACGATCATGCGATGCATCAGCGCAATCTGTGCCGCGGGCCCACCAAACGACAACAGGCCGATTTTCAGAAACGTGCGTAGGAAACTCATGGAATCCGCTGTAACTCAGAACCAAACGACCAAGTATTGCCTACTCCCGACACAGTGTCATCACAGGATCATGACATGATCTGAGCACCGCCCGCCCCCTTTTCCCGGGAAACGGGTGACATTCATCCGACCAGCAAGCCCCTTGATCAATGCTTGTGGGCGCTGTCTTTTTCCATGGTCTCTTCCTCACTCATGTCCCCATGACTCATGTCTTCATGGTTCATCTCCTTGTGGTTCATATCGCCATGATCCATCGACTCGGCATCCGCGTGCTCGATCGCGAATTCAACGTCCAGTTCGCCTGCCTGCTCGAATGAGAGCGTGGCATTCTTGCGATCACCATCAACCAGCGGCTCGGCCAGGTCGACGAACATCAGGTGTTTGCCCATGGGCTGAAACGTGACTGTCGCCCCTGCCGGAATCACCAGACCATCGGTGATCTGGCGCATGCGACTGACGTCGTCTTCCACCGTGGTCTCGTGCACCTGCAGCTCATGAGCAAAGGTCACACTGCCACCCAGCAGACGCTCATCCTGATCACCGTGATTGATGATCTCCAGATAACCGGCCGCCATCGGAGCCCCTGGTGGTGTGGGTGGCGCATAGGGGTGCATGACCTCTATATCACCGACGCGATACTCATGTGCCATGGCTGGGGCTGTCAGGGTTGTCAGCGCCATCACGGCGCTGGCCAGGCAGGCGCGTACGCCATGCACACTCGATGGGGTCATCATGGTTTTGAAACCTCGGTTGTCGTTGTTGAATCTGATTGATCAAGAGAAATGCCCGTGCCTCCACGGGCAGGATGGCCGTCTGGCCAGGGGTCAGAGAAACGCGGATTGGAGAGAAACTCCGCATCGGTCAGGCTATGCAGAAATGCCTTCAGATCCTCTCTTTCGGCGTCACTGAGTTCGAAGCCCATCACCAGGGGATCCTTGTGCGGGTTTTCATGGCCATTGCCGGCCAGAGCGCCTTGTACACGTCTGCCGCCAGCGGCGTAGTGGTCAATGACCTCATCCAGCGTTGCCGCCGAGCCGTCATGAAAATAGGGGGCCGTCACGCCGACATTGCGCAGGGACTGAGTACGAAACTTGCCCATGTCCTCCGGCTTGTTGGTGAATGTGAACAGGCCCTTGTTGCCGGCCGGATACAGGCCCTGGCCGTCCAGGTTATAGAGCCCGGTATTGTAGAAAGCCACTTCGGCAAATCCGCTGTTTGCCGTCTGCAATGTGTCGGTGAAATTGAAACCCTGGTGACAGTGATAGCACTCCGTTTTCTCCGAATAGAACAAGGTTTCCCCACGCAGGGCAGCCTCGCCAAGGGCTTGAAGCTCATTACCGTACTTGTATTTGTCATACGGGCTTCCGACAGACACCAGCGTGCGTTCGAAGGCCGCCAGGGCGCGGGTGATCGTCAGCAGATCGATACGTCCATCGTGCTCCGGAAATGCCTCGGCAAACAGCGCCTTGTACAGAGGATCCTGCTGCAACTTGCCAAACAGGATCTGCTCCTGACCTGCCATTCCCATCTCGACCGGCTCTTCGCTGAACATGGGAACCAGCGCCTGTCGCTCCAGCGATGTCATGTGGGGGTTGGCCCATGTCAGCGCGGGAGAATAACCGACATTGGCCAGACCCATTGCACTGCGCTCCGTAACGCTTCCTCCCACACCAACAGACAGGGCTCGACCGTCGGTAAACCCCAGAGACTGTTGGTGACAACTGTCGCAGGCCATGCTGTCATCCTGTGACAGACGTTGATCGTAGAAGAGATGTCTTCCCAGGCTGACTTTCGCCTCGCTCATCGGATTGTCTTCCGGTACCGGCGGTGGTGGCAGCCAGCCGGGAATCCGCCAATCGAACGAGGATTCGGATAATGCCGCCCCGGCAGTGGCAGAACCCCGCGCACCGGCATCGGATGAGCCTTCCAGAGACTGACGTGGCACGTCCTCATCCATCAGCGGCTTGATCAGGGTCACGGTCTGTATGGCTGTGGATTCAGCGTTGTGCACCTCGGGCTGCGCTTCAGCCGGCACCCAGATCCGATACCAGAGAATCGCCGCAATCAGCAGTGCACAAAGGCCTGACAACACCAGCAAGCGCTTCGCATCGAGTGTCGCTACCGACATGGATCTGCTCTGCCTGTCAGCGGACAGAGACGAGGGCCTGAGTGCCACCGCTGGCACTCAACCCCAGGGCCGCCAGAATGGAATCACATTCGGGATCGTCCGGTGCAGACATGCAACCGGGAGACGTGCCCCGGGTATTGCGAGTCAGATCGGAGTCTGCCAGAACCTTCGCGGGATCGATCACGAATACGCTCTCCAGAGGATCTGCCTGAGCAAACCGCAATTCGACCCTGTTGGGTGATCCACACGATTGCGGGCTATTGGTCGGGGAATCGGCCTTGCAGGCCGTTGACCCGAGATGCACGGCCCAGCCGGCCTTGCCATGACCGCCCTTGTCCATGGCCTGCCTTGGCTTGCCGGATTCTGACGCTGCAGAGACCACCGCCTTCGCCTGCTGGCCGGCTGTATGACCATTGCTTGCGGCAGGCTCTGACTGAATCATCTCCCCCTCAGGCAGCAGATCCAGCCGCATGAAGCGATAGCCGCCACGCCAGTTCCAGAACAGAGCTGTCAGATTCAAGGGTGATGCCGCCAGGGTCGGGTCCTGATGATTGCTCTCGAACGGCACACCGATGTCGAAAGCCACACCACGGTAATCGCCCATCGGCACTTGCCCCCTGATTTCATGGTTGGTCGGGGCAGTGCCGTTGGAACAATTGCCGCTACCATCTTCGAAATCGAGCAGGGCAACATCCCCGTGCTGCCACGGGCCATGATCTGCCAGCGTGACCGGTATTTCCTGACCATCGGAATCGATCAGTCGAACGCGTGACACATAGAGACGGTAGTCAGCCAGTGAAACGGTCGTCGCCTTGAGCCCGATATTCGGATACTCGGTGCTGCAGTCTGCTGGTTGTCCGTTGAACTCACCGGAAAACCGCAGTGTGATGTCTTGCGAGGATGCCGCCTGAGACGGCAACGACATCGGCAAGAGGAGGCTGGCCAGCGCCAGACTGGAAAGAGGAATACGTTTTTTCATGAAGAGAAGCCACATCAGGTTCGATTTCAATGACCTTGCCTACCGACAGAGTCAATGCCTGGTCTTTCGATGCTCGGCAGCCTTGCCCGGGCAAAACAGTGACCAGCGGGGAAATCTCTCGATTTGCGAGGGAGGCACGCTCGCTTGAGCGCGAAGAGACCTTGCGGCACAAAGTCACTTCGATGCATTCAGCCTCACCGCGAACAGCACGAAAGCAGAGTCAGATCTGCCAGAAGCCGATCATCCCCCCTAACGACGTTTGTCGAGACGCGTCAGAAGGCAGTGAATCGATTTGCTGTCAGATCAACGCTCGGAGCTGAGTGGTGGACCTCGGTTGGATACGGTTTGCAGCAGTCGATGGGTGGACGCAAGCTGAGCCTCTTCCTCGCTTTGCGACACGACTGAAAATTCCGGAAAGGATGTTCGGGCCCAGGCGCGCTGCAAACTGATGGTTTGCGTATCCTGCTGTACGCAATGCGCACTGACCCAGGCATCTGACACATCGTCGACCACCTCACCCTGAGGTGAAAGCGATACACGCACCAGACCGCCACCCGTGCAGATAATCACTGACGAATAACCGTTTCCAAAGGTGGCGGCTACAGCCAGAGACACCTTGGGAGCCAAAAGGGCAGCCACCAACAACAGATAGGCAGCCACACGCGCGGCAGCACAACAGCGTTGAAAATGGCAGGCACCCTTCATGTCACTACTATATACCCAAAACCGGTTTGAGCGTGGCGGTCAGGGTGATGGCAACCGTAGTCAGGAAACCGGATAGCGCTGCAGACTGAGCACAACGCCACGCCGTGGCATCATTTCATCGAAATGTTCATCAGACCAGCACCCTTCTTCCAGCACAGACTGTCGGGGCACACCAAGGCTTACCAGTACTGCCGTGACATCGGCCGCACGCCCCAGAGCAAGTCCTTTCGGTCCGGATGCCACCGAGGTTGCACCATTGGAACAACCGATGACCGAGAACACATCCCGCTCGATGTCGAAATCATCCACCAGACTGGCGATCAAGGCACGCGCAGTGCCATCCAGTTCGATGGAATCGTTTCCGAAAGGCACGATCGTTTCCCTGACCAGCACCAGGGAATCGAAGAGATCGGAAAAATTCGAACGCTTGAGTTCACGGAAGTTGGTCAGTGGTCGCCTTTGCAAGCGAGCCAGCACAGCAGCATCCCGAATATCTCCGGGATCGCTGAGTTGCACGCCAGCCACCGGTTCAGCTGGAACTGCGTCGACGGGAGTCTCGGAAGATAATTCGCTTCGTGCTTGATTGCCTGTTGCAGGCTCCTCGAGTTCAGCGACAGGAGACGATGGACCGAAGATGCTGTTACTGATTCGCAAACTAGTGGCATCCGCACCCTTCACCAGCATCTCAGCCGTCGGATGTACATCGGCACTGTCTGTGTTCGTGTAGGTTCTCCTGACACTGACCGACCCGATGCTCACCGTGAAGGTGCTCGTGTCACGCCCATCCGATGTGATTTCTCCCGGCTGAATCGTGTAACTGACGGACTTGTCCGACGGGCTGCTCCCCACGGTTCTGACGGCATAGCCAACCTGCTCGAGACGTTCCTGCAGGGCGTTCCCGAAATTGTCGCCTGAAAAGTTCTCTTCAGGCAGGCTCAGCGTCGTGTCCGGGACCGCAATCGATCGGATCTGCACCAGGGTATGCACCAGATCAGTTGCGATCAGTTGCATGGCCAGGGGATCCTTGGCATCAGGCGCAGGCGGATTCGTTGAACACGCGGCTAGTAGTACAGCACTGAGAATACCGGTCAGGGCTTTCAGCAAACCCATGTTGTGAACACTCCATTGATGGCGGGACGGGCGCGGAACTCCGGTTTCGTCAGAAAGCCGCAATTGCGCATTTCAGCCCTATAACTCTAGCCTGAAACTCTCACTCAGCCTCCACCGATTATGCGTTGAAGTTCACATTTTCACGCATTCAGCGATCATCAGACTTAACGTCGACACCGTGCGCTTCCGGCAGATCCTTTGTTCAATGGCTGCAACGCACATGGCACTCTATTGCGCCATACCCGGTTCGATCAGGTTTTCATACTGATCGGGTGCCGGTCCGAAGAACGTTTCCTGCTGGATGACATCCGTACCGAGAAAGGAACTGCCTTGTTCTACCGGTTCGTCGTACAGATCGGCCTCATAGGACTCCAGCGTGGATTCCGGTTGCAACAGGACAGCATCGTCTTCACTCAGTCCGTTTATCAGACTATCTGCCAGGAAATCCTCACCTTTCCAGCGGACCTCATCGCCTGTGGTATCGCGATACTGTGAATACGGATCGGTACTGTTCACATCGCTGGCATCTGCACCATAGGGAAACGTGTAAGCCTGGGAATCACTGGGTGAATCGGTGTCCTCAGCACTCTCCCCGCTGATGAGCGAATTCTGGCTCGCAGGCTCATCCGTCATGGAAGTATCCTGCTTCAACTTGTACTCAGGCACATGAGAACCTACCGGTATATTGGTGATGTTGTACACCACCTTGCGCTCCGTATTGGATGCCTCCCAGTCACGACGTGCATCCGCAAACTGCCGAGCCTGCTCACGCAATTGCGTTTCCAACTGCGTCTTTTCCTGTTCGGATAGCTGTATCTGCTGCCTGAGATCATCTATCTCGCGTTTCAGCGACACAGCTTCAGCTGACTTGCCATTCAGAAGACGCTTCAGGGATGAATTTTCTGATTCCTGAATATGCAAGGATCTTTCAAGATCATCGATCTTGATCTGCAGATCAGGCCGGATGTCCTGCCGGCTCACTGAGCGCAGACTTTCCCCACGGTCTGCTGTCTCTGCTGTCTCTGCTGTCTCTGCTGTCTCTGCTGTCTCTGCCGTCTCTGCCGTCTCTGCCGTCTCTGCCGATTCATTCGACTTCAGGTTCAGTGAAACAGCCTCAGTCCTGGCGTGCGATTGTTCCGCCACACTGCTCTCGGACAGAGATCCGCTATCGGCAGAGCGTTGATGGGAAAACCAGGTGAGCGCAATCAAGCCTGAAAAAACGCACAGGAACACCATTCGCTGGAGCGTACGAGGCCGCGAGTCAGTGCGTGCGGTGGTACGTCGGGGGAGAAATTTCCGTTGCCAAAGACGAGACAAGCGCATACGTAATATGACCAGTCGGGCCACACTCAGTCGATACGCATAATTCAGTTTGCCTGATCTCATACTGGCCGATCCCTTGCCGCATCAATGCAGCTGCACCATGAGGTTACATCCCATAGGGCCGCAGTTGGTTCACCACTTGGTAAATTCAGAAAAATTACAGAGATCAGCGGGAATCGAGCCTGCTTTCGCGGGAATTCAGTATCCCCTAGCGCAAAGCAAAAAGGCCGTCCCCTGGGGGACGGCCTTTCTGGTCGTGAATAAAACCCGGCGATGACCTACTTTCACATG
>CANLNQ010000032.1 GCA_947492525.1 uncultured Granulosicoccus sp. | reverse complement strand
CACCCCTGCAGCCCGCATTCCTTCTAGGAAATACTACCAAAAACGGCCATTTTCAGCTCGCAACTGTCGAACTCGGGCAGACAGTGCCTAAAGATCCATCAGAGATTCCCGACAGCCAGGTAACGCCTGAACCGAAGCTTGAGAAACGCACACGACGGGTCTTCAAGCCCGAATACAAGCTGCGTATTGTTCAAGAGGCCAATGCTTGCAAACACGGTGAGCTGGGAGCTTTGCTCCGGCGAGAGAAACTCTACAGCAATCAGCTTTCGGACTGGCGACGTGAGTACGCCGAGAACGGGATCGAGGGCTTGAGCAAGTCGTCTCCTGGACCGGCTCCGGCAAAGACAGCAGAACAGCGAGAGATAGAAAAGCTCAAGAGTCTGGTGCAGAAGCTGCAAAACGAATTGGGAATTGCCAACGACTGCTTGGGTATCCAAAAAAAGTCTTGTCGATTCTCGATCGTTCGAACAGTGGGAAACCGCAGTGAGTCTGGCAATTGAGCAGCGCCCGGAGCGTGTGCTTTTGAGTGTTGCCTGCAGAGTGCTCGGGCTGAATCGAAGCAGTGTCTATCAGCGTCGGCGAGGCCCCCTCGGTCAGGATAGTTGCAGCCTCTAGTGGTTTGCTGGAGAAGTCAAGAAAAAACTTGTTCCATTAACCGAATGGCAGAGCTGATGTATTCTGCTCATACATAGAGTCATTCGAGAACCCCGATATGTCTGCACCAGTCAATTTCACGCCCGTCTCAGGGTTCGATCTGCCACGCTTTGCAGGCATACCCACCTTCATGCGCTTGCCGCATGTGTCTATCGATGATCCTGCCATCAACAGTGTGGATATCGGTCTTATCGGAACGCCTTGGGACAGCGGTACGACGAACCGTTCCGGTGCACGTCATGGTCCCAGAGCATTGCGTGATCTGTCGACCATGATAAGGGCCGAGCATGGCGCTAACGGTACACGACCCTTCGAGCAGGCAAACTGCGCAGATCTGGGTGATGTCTCGCCCAATCCGGTGGATATTCAGGATGGCCTCAAACGCATGACTGACTTCTACGAACGCGTGATGGCTGCCGGTATCCGGCCGCTGACGGCCGGTGGTGATCACCTATGCTCTCTACCCATCCTGCGAGCACTGGCAGCGAGTTCGCCCCTGGCGATGATTCACTTCGATAGCCATACGGACCTGTTCGACAGCTATTTCGACGGCAATCGTTACACTCACGGCACGCCCTTTCGCCGTGCGGTCGAAGAAGGCTTGCTCGATCCGAAGCGTGTCGTGCAGATCGGTATTCGTGGAACCAACTACGGTCGTGAAGACCGTGACTTTGCAGAGTCTGTCGGTATTCGTATTATCCCCATCGAAGAATTCTTCAAGCGGGGCGTTGAGGATGTGATGGTGGAGGCGCGAGAAATCGTCGGCGACACCTCCACCTATATCTCCTACGATATCGACTTCGTCGACCCCACATTCGCACCGGGAACCGGAACCCCCGAAGTCGGAGGCCCCAATTCCTTCCAGGCTCTGCAGGTGGTTCGGGAGCTCAAGGGCGTGTCCATTGCCGGGGCCGACCTGGTAGAGGTCTCCCCACCGTTTGACACCAACGGGGCAACCGCATGGTTGGGCGCATCCCTGATGTTCGAACTACTCTGCGTCATGGTGTAACAGAGATTCTGACTACCGCCGTCAGGACGGCTCCTGGCGGCGAGTCTTGCTGGTGATTCTGCCGATGGTATTGAGAAGAACCTGGGCGGCCAGAATCGAGGTGACACCCGCCGGGTCATGATCAGGCGACACCTCAACCAGATCGATACCAACGATAGTGCCGCGTGCTGACAGTGCGGCAATGAATTCCAGAATCTCATAATACAAGAAGCCACCATGACTCGGTGTGCCTGTGCCCGGCGCAATGGAAGGGTCGAAGCCATCGATATCGATGGTCAGATAATAGTTCGCCCCTTCCGGAATGCGTGCGATGACATCATCGGTACCCAGCGCACGGAATTGCCTTACCGACAGAATATCCGAGCCCATGGCGCGCGCAGAGTCATAACCTTCCTTCGCGGTTGAAGACACATTGCGTATACCAAACTGGCTGAGGCCGGTGACATGCGATTGTTCCGCAGCCCGCCGCATGGGATTACCGTGTCCGTGGCGTACCCCGTGTCTTTCATCAACAAAATCCAGGTGTGCGTCCAGCTGAACTATATGGATCGGAGCCTGATCGGAAAAAGCCCTGATACAGGGGATATTGATCGAGTGGTCGCCGCCCAATACGACAGGCAAGGCACCGGCTGCCAGAATCTTGCGTACACCCAATTCTATGTTCGCGTGACTCTGCTCTGTATCGGTATGGATGATGTCGGCATCGCCGATATCGACCATACGCACATCATCAAGATAGGTCTCGTCATCCTCATGATCATAGGCGCCAGCGTGACCAAACGAAAACAGGGTAGAGGCCTCCCGAATTCCTCGCGGCCCGAAACGCGCACCGGCGCGCCACTGAGTACCCGCATCGAAGGGGGCTCCCATGACGGCCACGTCTGCCTCTATGGCATCCCAGTCTTCAATGTACGGGCTCTTGCCAAAGGTACAGATGCCGACGAATGGCAGATTCAATCGACCTTGTTCATAACCGTGTGTCATCGTCTAGTGTCTTCCGTTGCTTGTCATCAGTTGCAGGCTGATCATGATGGATAGGGTTGTCTGACAAGACAGTATCGCGCCCTGTAACAAGCGAGCGAAAGCGCCTCTGTCATGCTGCTCCTTGCATCGCTACTCTGCAGTAACAAACGTCTGATTGAACGCACGTTCGCCCTTGGTGCTGAATGTGATAACGCGACTGCCGGGATCTCGCTTTACCCATTTCAAGCGTTCAAACTGCGCCAGCAGGGCTCTTCCAAGACTCCCTGCCAGATGTGAGCGCCGTTCGCTCCAGTCCAGGCATTCCCGGCAGAGCGGCGAACGTGATGCCTTGAGTGCCTGCAGATCGATGCCAAATTCCTGCATGAAGCTTTGACCGCTGTCAGTCAGCGTCAGGTTGCCATTACTCAGTACCAGGGCTTTGCTGGCGAGCAGACTGTCATGCAGTTGTATGCCCTTGTTGCCTGCCAGATGGTTGTAGCAGACGCGCGCATGGCGCATGGCGGCATCGCGAGGCCCTGTCAGTGTCTCAAGCGAGCGGTCGTCATTGCTCAAGCCCATCAGTGTTTCCAGCAGGGTGGCAACTTCCTCATTGGCGAGCGCGAAGTATTTGTGGCGTCCTTGTTTGCGTAGTGTCAGCAAGCCGCCGCTTTGCAGTTTTGCCAGATGAGAGGTGGCTGTCTGCGCGGTCACCCCGGCTTCTCTGGCAAGCTCCGATGCGGTCAGAGCCTTGCCGTGCATGAGTGTCGTGAGCATGCGGGCACGGGTATTGTCGCCCAGCAGCGTGCCGATCCTTGCGATATTGGGTGTGCCATCCATACTTCGATCGTAGTCGAAGCATTCCCTGCGGTCAATTCAGCATACTGGTTTCTCGAGAACATCTTGCTGACGGAGACACAGGAGCCCCTATGCTGACTTGCATCATTCGATACCACATTGATCCGACAAGGAAATCGCTATTCGAGCTCTATGCGCGTAATTGGGGAGAGGCAATTCCTCGTTGCGGTGCCGATCTCATCGGCTACTACGCACCCTGCGAAGGATCCAGCGCACTGGCCTATGGCATCTACAACGTGGCCAGTCTGGCCGACTACGAGCAGTATCGCAAACGTCTGGCGCAGGACCCCTTGGGCCGGGAGAACTACGAATTTGCTCAGCGCGAGAAATTCCTGTTGCGAGAGGATCGCACTTTCCTGACCCTGGCATCCGGACCTCATGACCGAGTGAGCAAACCATGATTGCCGTGCGGCATCACGCATCATTTTTGAGCGCCGGCTCCGCTTGGCAGCGACTGTGTCAGACGGCTCGCGCAGTCAACGCTTGGCCGAGCGCATGGTGAGCAGCGGGCAGGGGCGTTTGTCCTTCGTCGGGTGATGGACTGGCCGCGTATCTCGTAGTTGGACTCCGCGCTCGATTCGCTTGATGAGCTGCAGGGTGTCAGGCGGGGTGACGTTCCCGTGTTCCCGCCAGTAACTGCTTGGTGATGCCGCCTCCATTGCCCTGTGTGTTCACCCCTGTCGCCACTGTACGCAAGGATGCGCTGCCATGGTTAGGCGAGGCGAAGCCGCCTTCCGAGCGCTGGGTATGAAAACTGTCGGGTTGAGTTTATTGCATGTCTCATTTTGAACAATGGTTGCTGATGAGCGAAAAGTACAATCGGGCCATGGTCCGCGTTTCGTTGGCAGAGAGCGTGCTTGCAAGGTGTTCATCCGGCACCGGACTCATCCCTATTCCACAAGCAACCGCGGGAACATTCGCAATGATGACAGCTCGGATGAAAGAACTTCTGGCTGACAGAAAACCAGGCTATGCACTGGAGCAGGCGTTTTACACGGATCCGGACATTTTCCGAACGGATATGGAAACCATCTTCTACCGTGAATGGCTGTTCGCCATCGCGGCCTGTGAGTTGGAAAAGAGTGGCAGCTATGTGACGCACCAGGTTGGCGCATACGGAGTCATCATCGTGCGAGGTGCTGACGGTGAGATTCGTGCCTTTCACAATACCTGTCGTCATCGGGGTTCCATTCTGTGCAAGTCCGAGAAGGGCAATGCCCCGAAACTTGTCTGCCCCTATCACCAGTGGACCTATGAGCTCGATGGCAAACTCCTGTGGGCCAGAGACATGGGGCCTGATTTCGACGCGTCGCAGCTCGGTTTGCGCCCCGTACACTGCCGTGAAGTCGCGGGTCTGATCTACATCTGCCTGGCGCATGAGCCACCGGCCTTTGATGCCTTTGCCGATACGATCCGGCCCTACCTGGAGCCGCACGATCTGGGCAATGCGAAGGTGGCTGCAGAAACAACCATCGTTGAGAAGGGCAACTGGAAACTGGTTTGGGAAAACAATCGCGAGTGCTACCACTGCGGTGGCAATCATCCAGGCCTGTGCCGTGCGTTCTCTGATGACCCGCGAGTGACCGGTGCATCAGCGTCGGATGTGCCGGAGAACCTGCAGAAGCACCATGAGCGCATGGCGGCTCAGAACATTCCGTCGGAGTTTCAGGTGGGGCCGGACTTTCAGTACAGAATACTGCGCGCACCGCTTCTACCTGGCGCCAAGAGCTTCACCATGGACCTCAAGCCTGCGGTTTCCAGGCATATGGGGCGGGTGAGTGACGTGGAGGCAGGGACGCTGATGAAATACCATTACCCGACCACCTGGAACCATTTCCTGTCGGATCACGCCATTGTATTTCGTGTGACGCCGCTAAGCCCCACCGAGACTCAGGTGACCACCAAGTGGCTGGTCCACAAGGATGCCGTTGAAGGGCAGCACTACGATCTGGATCGCCTGACAGAAGTATGGACACAGACCAACGAGGAGGATCGGCGCGTGGTGGAAGATAACCAGAAGGGGATCAATTCGCCCGCCTATGAGCCGGGCCCTTACTCGGAGCTGCAGGAAAGCAGTGTCATGGAATTCGTGGAGTGGTATGTGCGCACGCTGTCAAGGCGCAACGAAAGCGTGATGATGGAAGTTGCCTGAGCCCATGATCGAACACATTGACTCCGCGCGTTCTGTCATCTGGAATGATTCGGAAGAGCTGCTCTGTGTCTCGGTGTTGCCCGAAGCGCCCGAAACCAGAACCTTCACCTTCAGTGCGCCATCGGGTGCGCTTTTCGATTATCTGCCAGGCCAGTTCCTGACACTGGAGCTGCCCGTTCCCGGTGGAACGGTGCATCGCACGTACACGATTTCATCATCACCGTCTCGACCGCGATCGCTGTCCGTGACGGTCAAGGCTCAACCGGGTAGCATCGGAACACGCTGGATGCTGGACAATCTCGAGCCCGGCATGCGACTCAAGGCCATGGGGCCTGCCGGACAATTCACGCATCTGAATTATCAGTCTGACAAGTACCTGTTCATCTCTGCCGGTTCCGGCATCACGCCTCTTCGCTCGATGATGACATGGATGTACGATCACGGCACGGAACCCGATCTCGTCTTCGTCAACTGCGCCAGGAGGCCTTCCGAAATCATCTTCAGGCACCAGCTGGAGCAGATGGCGACCCGGCTGCACGGACTGGATGTCAAATGGGTAGTGGAAGAGACTGAGCGCTATTCGCCATGGACGGGTTTTCAGGGACGTTTCAACCAGTTGATGCTCGGGCTGATGGCGCCAGATTATCTGGAAAGAGAAGTGTTCTGCTGTGGGCCGGAGCCGTTCATGCAGTCGGTGCGCGATGCTCTGACAGGCCTGGGGTACGACATGGATCGCTACCATCAGGAGAGCTTCCAGGCCCCCGCCATCGAGAACATTGCACAGGTTCCCGAACTGGACGACGTCACGCCGGATGCGGCGGTGGCGGCCTCGATCATTTTCGAGAAGTCCGGCAGCTCTGTTGCCTGCACACAGAACGACACCGTGCTGGCCGCGACGCGCTCGGCCGGATTGAACATTCCCTCGGGTTGTACCTTCGGCGTCTGCGGTACCTGCAAGATCAGGAAGCTCGGAGGTGAGGTGCACATGGTGCACAACGGCGGTATCTCTGACGATGATATCGAGGAAGGCTACATACTCGCCTGCTGTTCCTATCCGATGGGCGAGATCACTGTGGACGTGTAGGGTCTGCTGGCAGTGTATTGAGAGTAGGGTAGATGCTCGACCTCGGGATTCCGGGCCTGACACTACGTCGCTATTGCTTCCACTGGTGCGAACCACACATCCCCGCGCGCCAGTGTAGCTGCCAGGCAACGTTCGGACAAACGCCAACGAGACGCTCAACCTGTGAGAAACAGGCGTAGAACGGGCATTCAGCAGCCATCGTTTCCATATATAGCATCGAACCTCCGCCGAGTTCTCGGGAAGAACAGGCAGATCACTGGCCGTGTCCAATCAGCATGCACCGAGCAAGTAAGGGTAGCGGACGTCTTACAGTTCAACACGGCACCGACCGATTATCCCGGTGGCCAGCAAGGCGACGAACTGACGGTGCGGAACGTTTCATGTCAGGATCGGGTATCGTCGTCAACAAAGCACGCCTGATTTCCCGGGCCCGGAAGGAGTAGTTCATGGATTTCACGATCACCCCCGAACTGGAGGCCTTGCGCAAGCGAATTGCCACCTTTGTGGATGAGAGGCTGATTCCTCTGGAAGCCGATCCAGCGGCTTACGACGCCCACGAGAATATTGCCGAAGGCGTGCTGCGGGAACAACGCGCCGCTGCTCGGAAGCAAGGTCTGTGGTGTCTGCAATTGTCGAAGGACATCGGCGGCGGCGGGCTCGACAAGGCGGGCATGGCGGTGGTCTATGAAGAGATGAACCGCTCCATCTTCGGCCCGGTGGTGTTCAACTCGGCCGCCCCTGATGACGGCAACATGATGGTATTGGAGAAGCTGGGCACTGCCGAGCAGAAGGCCCGCTGGCTGATGCCACTGGTTCGTGGTGAGGCCCGTTCAGCCTTTGCCATGACCGAGCCGCATCCGGGCGGCGGCTCTGATCCGGGCATGATGCAGACACGGGCCGTGAGGCACGGTGATCGATACATCATCAATGGACACAAGTGGTTCATCACGGGGGCCGAGGCGGCCGATCATTTCATTCTGCTTGCTCGCACCGCCGACGATGACCGGCGAGGTCATACGGCATTCCTGTTCCATCGCGATGATCCGGGTTGGGAGATCACACGGCGCATTCCCATCATGGGGCCGGAGGAACATGGCGGACATTGCGAGCTGTCCTTCGAGGGTCTGGAAATACCGGTAGAGAACGTGCTGCTGGATGAGGGCTATGGCATGAGAGTGACGCAGACCCGTCTGGGTACAGCACGCTTGACGCATTGCATGCGCTGGCTGGGGCTGGCCAAACGCTGTGTGGAAATTGCCACCGACTATGCCGAGAAACGCGAAGGCTTTGGCCAGCGACTGATCGAGCGTGAATCGGTGCAACAGATGCTGGGTGATATTGCCATGCGCATAGAAGTTGGCCGCTTGCTCGTCATGAAGGCGGCCTTCGCGATCGATCGTGGCGAATTTGCCAGGAAGGAGATTTCGATGGCAAAGATACAGGTGGCCAATGTGCTGCACGATGCGGCGGACGTAGGCATTCAGATCAACGGTGCCAGAGGCTATTCCAAGGATACGGTGCTCGAGTGGGTATACCGCTATGCCCGTCAGGCCAGACTGGTCGATGGTGCCGACGAGGTGCATCGCATGGTGCTGAGTCGCGAGTTGCGCTCAGCAGGAACGCAGTTCTGGTCATGGGATGTGGAGGGAGGCAATCCATCATGAGCGACATCGATTTTGACCCGGCAGCGCTGAAAATCGTGCTGGACGAGCGTCTGGGTGCGGCAGAGATGGTCGAGCTGGCGCGCATCTCCGGTGGTCAATCCAACCCGACGTACTTCGTGACGCACGGTACACGGCGCCTGGTGCTGCGCAAGCAGCCCAATGGCCCGATTCTGCGGGGGGCACACGCGGTTGATCGTGAGTTTCGGGTCATGAAGGCATTGGGCGGGCAGGGTGTGCCGGTGCCTGAAACGGTTTTCTTTCATGAAGACCCGGCAGCCCTCGGAACACCGTTCTATCTGATGGAGCGGATTGTAGGCCGAGTATTCGAAGACTGTTCATTGCCGGGAATGGATGCTGAAGAACGTCGTGCGATCTACTTCGGCATGGCAGATGCTATGGCCAGGATGCACGGCATCGACCCGCAGGCTGCCGGTCTGGATGATTATGGCAAGCCTGGCGACTATTTCCAGCGCCAGATAAGTCGTTGGACCCGTCAGTTGCGCGCCAGTACCGGAGAGCCGATTGCGGAACTGGAGCGCCTGGCTGACTGGCTTCCCTCGCAGGTGCCTCCCGAGGACGGGGCAGTAGCCGTTGCGCACGGAGATTTTCGTCTGGGCAACATGATGTTTCATCCGACAGAGCCCCGCGTGGTAGCCATTCTTGACTGGGAGCTGTCCACCCTGGGTCATCCTCTGGCCGATCTGGGTTTCTGTTGCATGACCTGGCACTGCACGCCCGAGGAGTATGGTGGGATCCGGGGCCTAGACTGGCAGGTGCTGGGTATTCCGACGAAGCAGGAGTTCGTCGAGCGTTACCATGACTCGGCCAGGCCGACAGGTGCGCTGCAGGACTTCCATATCGTGTTTTCCCTGTTCCGCTTTGCGGTGATCTTTGTGGGCATCGCCGATCGTGCCCGCGCTGGGAATGCATCCGGCAAGAACGCCGCTGATGTGGCTCCGCTGGCGCGGGCCTTTGCCCGACGTGCCCTGGAAATCGTTGACGGTGCAAGCCCATGATGCTCGCTGATAGCCATCCGATGTCACCTTCAGGCCATGCCTGACAACGCCGATACAGACACCTCCCGCTACTTCGTCATCAAGGGGCGTCGCTGGCGGAAGACGGACCCTTCGATCCCGCCGACACTGGAAAAGCAGCTTGTTCGGGAATTGATGTCCGCACGACGGGCGGTGAAATCGGCAAAGTCCACGGATGATGATGAGGCCATGGCACTCGCTCGCGCCAGAGTCAACGATGCGAAAATCAGCCTCGGTGAACGAGGCCGACCCTGGTGGGAAATCCCGACTGAAGAGTCCTTGAAGATACGCCTCACCGCAACCATCCGTTGCCTGTTGCGAAGCCGCGAGGAAGGCAAGACGATCTGCCCATCAGAGGCGGCACGCGTCGTCGGGGGTGGGCAGTGGAGAGACATCATGCCGCAGACCATCGAGGCGGCATGGGAGCTGGAAAACGCAGGCGAGCTTCACGTGACACAGAAAGGTGAGCGAGTGAGTCAGCCTGCTTCGGGCGCCATACGATTGAAGCAAATCCAGCAGTGAATGCGTTGGCCCGGCACCTGAACAGGGCCGCCCATCATTCCACTTGGGCAATCAGGCAAGCACGGAAATCTGCCTGATTCAATTCACTTCAGGATGCCCTGAGGATCACAGTACGTCCTTGACGTTCTCTGGCGGCCGTCCGAGGACCACGCCCTTTTCGGTGACGACAACAGGGCGCTCCATCAAGACCGGGTACTGTGCAATGGCATCGAGTATGGCATCCGGATCGGATTTCGCCGTGATGCCTAATGCCTTCGCCTGCTTTTCACCGGGTCGAAGAAATGCACTGGCGGGCAGGCCAGAGCGCGCTACCCACTCGGCCAGCGTGTCACGTGAGACGGGGCTGTCCAGATACTTGACCACCGTGGGGCTTGCGCCGGTATCTTCGATCAGTGCCAGTGTCTGCCGCGACTTCGAACAACGCGGGTTGTGGTAGATGGTGACCTTGTCGAGAGACTTGTCGGGTGAATTCACGGGATCAGACTCGGCATTGCAGGAGAGGGAGGTGACAGGCTGATTTAACTCTGTCTGTTTGTCTGCAAGCATACTGGATTCTCCGGGATACGGAAGCCGATAGCGAGGGAGCCGGCACGGACAGTCGGCCTGCCGATCCCTGGCAAACCCTCGCTGGTTTTCAGGTCCTCAAGCCTGACTCTGAGCATGAGGACCTTTGACCGCATCCAGCATCAACTAGGCGGACGTATCGCGCTGTTGTCGACGACTATCCAGGTCTTCGAAACTCCATTGGCGGCGAGGCAGCATCGATCCCAGTTCGCCAATTGCCAGCACCGCATCCGATGTCTGAATGAACACGGCATTGGCCCATTGCGGATCAAGCCACTTGAGCAGATGATCCCGGTAGGCGGGCAGTTCGCCATGACCCAGCGTCGACATCAGCGTCAGCATATGCGCTTCATCGGGGGTGATTTCGCTACTGCAGACGCAGCGCACATCGAGCTGACTGTGCGAGCTGGTGCCCACACGCTGCATGATGGCGCTGATGATGTTGCCGAGGCGCTCCACGCCCAGGTGTGCGCTGGCAAATCGCACGGCAGCGGAGCTGTTGAAGCCTGTCAGCGACCCTCTGACCCACAGACGCATCAGCGCCAGAATGACCGATTCTGTCAGTTCAAGCTGCTGACTGCTCAGCACGGTGGGCTCAGCTGCACTTGCATCTCGCAAAATCGCTCGGTGCCGTAATCGCGACATCGAATGAATACCGAGGATATGCTCCGCAGCCTGGCAGAACCGAGCCAGGTTCTGATCGGACATCACGGTGGAAAGTGGCAGTTCATCCTTCGCCCAAGTACCCTTGGACAATCGTCTGATCGAGTCGATATACAAGGCTTCATCGGAGCTGATGTCATTCGACACCGTATCCGGTATCTCCAGGCGCCGATGTGTCTGCACGAGCACCGTCTGATTGATCGTACTGAGCGCTGCAAGGGTTCTCGTTCGATGAGGCCCGCAATCCATCACCTGTCCGAGTGTATTGAGCACATTCAGTGAAAGCGCCGGCTTCGCACCATCGGTATTGGACAGGCGCAGTATGGCCAGCAGCAAACGGCATTCCAGCGACAAGGCCTGAAGGTGCGCCGGGCAGGGCGGCATCTGGCTGTGAAGGGGGGTCTTGCTGTTCGTGGTTGGCACCAGATAGAGCTGGGGTCGTCTCTTTACCGTCATGCTGTGATCTGCCTTGCGTAGAATCGATTAGATTGTAATGCGAATCACTATCATTTGCATCTGCGAATCGAACCCATTGAAGAGAAACAGGTTCAATCTGGGTCTGCAGGCATTGCACATGGCTTTGAAGCGTCCTCCTCAGTGTCCACCGACATCTGGGTCAGATGCTGCGGGTCAAGGGGTATCCGGTGATGCTGGGCGAGTTCAATGCAGGGCATGATGGCTTTCACTGGAGAGCGACAGTGGGTATGGCGCTGCTGCATTTACCGGGAGATACTTGATCCGGGTCAGGGCCGTGGCAAGGTGATTGCCCTGGCCGACAGTGATAATCTGTCTGGTCAGTAGATCACCGAAATGGCAAGGATCGACGCTTCGGTAATCGTGCGCGGGAAGCCTGCCACCAGGGATGCATACCCGCAAAGCCTGCAACCAGGAAAGCCTGCCATGAGTGAATCACGCACTGCCTATCCGCCGCTGGAAGAGGTTCGTAAAACGGTGCGTCCGCGCTGGTATCGAAGCCCGATCGACAAGCAGAGGCTGCGCGAACTCTGTGAGCGATCAGACCGCGAGGGGTTCGTGCAGGCCGGTGGGCACCTTGCGCTCTACCTGCTGCTAGCCACACTGACCGTGGTGTTCTGGACAAAGGGTCTCTGGTGGCTGTTCTTTCTCTCCCTGTGGTGCCTGGGCTTCGTGGCGAGTTTCTTCAAGGGCACGTCCGTGCACGAACTGGGGCATGGCACGGTGTTCCGTTCGCGCCAGCTCAATCGCGTGTTTCTCTACCTCCTGAGTCTGATCGGTTGGTGGGATCCCTTCGACTACGCATCGAGTCACACCTACCATCATCGCTACACAACCTACCCGGAAGCGGATCGGGAAAATCTGTTGCCGCTCGAACCCTCGCTGCGCCCCGGCCTGCTGCTGCAACTGTTCACGCTGAATCTGTTCACCAGGCCCGGGCGGAACTTCGGCAAGGGCGGTCTGCTGTGGACCGTCTATCTCACCGTGCGCAGGGCGCTGGGTGTGCAGGGTGGTTTGTCCGCGATTGCCAGTCAGGAATGGCTGGAGCGGCTGCATGAGGATCAACCCGAGGCCTATCGGCAATCCGTACTCTGGTCGCGGGTACTGATCGCCTTTCACGGTTCGGTGTTGTTGCTCGCGTTGCTGACCGGGCTATGGGTTCTGCCATTGGTGGTGTCGGTTGCGGCCTACATTGCCAACTGTGGTTCCTACTTCTTCGGTGTCACTCAGCACTGTGGCCTGCGGGAAAATGTGCCAGACTTTCGCAAGAACACGCGATCCATCCAACTCCCCCGGCCGTTCGAGTTCCTGTACTGGCATATGAACTGGCATACCGAGCATCACATGTATGCGGGCGTGCCGTGCTACCACCTGAAGTCGCTCGCCCGCGAACTGGCCGACGACATGCCGGAACCGCAATCGCTTGTGGGTGCATGGAAAGAGATGCGCAAGATTCATCGTCAGCAGCAGCACGATCCGGACTATGAGTTCGACAGGCCGGTTCCACCACCAAATAATGACAGGGCAAGCGATTCGGATGAGGCATTGGCGGCATCGATCGGTGATCTGGCGCCGCAGGCCCTGAAGAGCAACCGCTGACGAGCCGAAGGTCGATGTATCATCAGTGCCTGTGAATACGATGACGCACACGACTTCAAGCTTTCTGACGCAGGCGATGGGTGCCACGTGAATAGCCTGATTGCCACCATCGGGCTGTTGGGCGCCGCGCAGGGCGCCTTCCTCGGTATTGCGCTGTTGTTCAGCCGTTTCGGGAATCGCCAGGCCAATCGTTATCTAGCCGGCTACGTTCTGGTATTCACCGTGGCGCTGCTGGATTTCTATCTGGATGAGGTCGGCATTCTTGCGCGTTATCCCTGGCTGGAGGCGCTGCTCTGGCCCCGAGAGTTCTTCTATGGCGTCTTCATCTATCTCTACTGCCGCGAATTGACCTTGCCGGAACTGCCGCAGCCCCGCCGCCTGCGCTTCATCCTGTGGCTGCCGGCCATCCTTCATGTCGCCGCTTCTTGGACACTTCTGTTACTCCCCGAGTCGCTGCAACGCTCGATCATGGGGAGCGGCGACGGGCTGGCAGCGCCGTGGAGTGCGTGGCATTTCCTGCTGGATGATATGGAGGCACTGCTGGCGATCGTTCATTTCAGTGTTCTGATGGTACTGGGGGTTCGCCTGCTGAACGAACATCGGCGACGCCTTCCCGATCAATTTTCCTACACGGAGAAGATCAACCTCGATTGGCTGCGCTACATGGTCATCGGCACGCTGCTTGTCTATATCGTCTGGGTTCCCGGTGAATTGCTCTTGCTCGCCATGCCGTCGGCCGAACTGGGCCGCTGGCACTCGCTGGTGCTGCACCTGAGTATGGTGTTGTTGATCTACACCCTGGGCTGGGTCGGTCTGCGCCAGCCCGATATCTTTTCGACGCACCGGAAGGCATCCTTGCTCCGGGCTGAGCTCGTCGAAGACCCCGTGGAGAGTGAGGATCTCTTGCCGCCTGATGACGCGCCGGAGAGTGGGGACAAATACAGCCGGTCGGCCTTGTCGCCGGAGTTGGCCCAAGCGCTTATCGATGAAGCGCAATTCTTGATGGATCAGGAGCAACTTTACCTGGATTCCAAATTGTCCCTGGCAAACCTTGCCGAGCGGCTCAAGGTTTCCACCAACTATCTGTCGCAAGCCATCAACCAGTGTACAGCGCAGAACTTCTTCGATTTCGTCAACAGCTACCGAATCGCCTATTCGATGAAGCTGCTGGGCCAGCAGGAGAAGTCCGTTATCGACGTGGCAATGGACTCCGGCTTCAACAGCAAGTCTGCCTTCTACGCGGCCTTCAAGAAGCATCAGAACATGACGCCCGGACAGTACCGGCAGAGCATTCGCTAGCTCGTTGGCAAAACGATCAGGGTTCACTTGCTGGCTGCTCTTGGTTTGATCCGGTGCGCTTTCAGTTCGTTCTCGGTCCGTTCTCATTCCACTCTTCATCCGCTCTCCATCCGCTCTCCATCCGCTCTCCATCCGCTCTCATTCCGCTCTCATTCCGCTTTCCGTCCGCTCTCATTCCGCTTTCCGTCCGTTTTCCCGTCCTCTCTCCGCCCGCTTCAAGCCCGCTTCAAGCCCGCTTCAAGCCCGCTTCAAGCCCGCAATCGGCACGCAATCGGCACGCTTCCGGTCCGATCCTATCCAGCAGAACGGCTCTCGAGGCTTCCCAGACCCCTTGACGCGCCTTTTGCTTAACCGTCTGAAAAACAAGAAAATTCCAGACGCCATCCGGTCCTGACGGATAGGTCAGGACACACGGACCTCTTGATGCCGGGTCGAACGTACACGGCGGGACCACCCGCTGCCTCTCTCGGGGCAATCTCGCTCCCTCACTGAGCGTCGCTGCCTGCTTCGGGCAGTGCGGACACGCGATCAGTCACTGACGCGCATTCATTTCACCAAGCAATTCCGGGAGAACCTGATGAGCTCTTCACACCATCATTCATTGGCCATTCTGTTGGCTGTATCCGCTGTGCTGCTTGCCTCCCTGATTCCGGGCGGGCCGATCGAGAACCGCGATTTCTCGCACATCAATGTCAGCATCCTGGGCGGGTTCAACCTGTTCCTGACTGTGCTCAATCTCGGCACGGTGGCTCTGGTGTTCGGCGTCTTCCGGAATCGGCCTTGGGCGATCAGCACCGCCTGGTTTGCAGGCTTTGCCTACTTCGTCGTCTACGCGATCGATCTCGCCCAGCTCTTTCCGCGCTCGCCGACGCCGATGTCTCAGGCCTTGTCCCTGATCGAAGTGCTCGGCCTGTGCGCAGCGGTTCCGATGATGTACCTGAGCTGGCCGTACACCCCATGGGCTTCCGGCCACAGCCGTCACGCCCGGGACACGGTCGATGGCGATGTCACGAAATCCGGCGCGGCTCCGATGACAGGTCTTCGCATCGCGCTACTGGCGGTCGCGATTGTGCTGGGCATCGGAATCATCTTCTTTGCCACCGACTCGGCCATGAACCCCTCAACCGGTGCTGTGCTTTCAGCCCGGTAAACCCTCTCAATGACAGGAAATACCCCTTATGAGTATTTTTCAATCGAACCTTGAGCAGCGCAACTGGTGGCGTCCCGCAACAAGCACTGGCCTCGTTTTCCTGGTGTCGTCCGTTCTTGTGGCGTGCAGCGACAGCGATTCGCAGCCGTTGCCAAGCGATACGGCGCAGGACCTTCAAGGCATCTGGGAACGACCAGGCTACGGCTTGCTGCTGGAAGTCGAGGGCAACGCGCTCACGGCTTTCGAGGCCACTCGCGCTACCTGCTTTCTGCGTGATTCCGGTGCGGCGGCGGAGTTTCTGGAGGAGTTCCCTCTGGTCGATATCGACGGTGACCGGCTTCAGCTGTCGGAAAGCGAGCTGGGGCAGCCCACGATCTTCAATCGCATCGATGCGCTGCCCGCCGTGTGTGAGGACCCGATTGGTGACTCCATTACCGAGCAGTTCGATCACGTCTGGCACACCTTCAATGACTACTACGCGTTCTTCGATGAGCGGGGTGTGGACTGGATGAGTCAGTACGATCAGTGGCGCCCCACGCTGAGCGATCAGAGTAGCGAAGAGGATCTGGCGCAGGCATTGATCGGTTTGCTGACCCCGATTGACGACAGCCATGTCAGTCTGACATTTGATGGTGATGGCAGATTCGATCCGGCACAACCCAAGGGTTTTCTGAAGATGCTGGTCGAGGAGTTCGAGGCACAGTCCGAGATCAGCGACCAGGAAAGCTATGTGGTGGGCGTGCTCAATCAGTGGCGTGATGATATTCAATCCCATTACATCGGCGCACCCTTCAACACCCTCGACGGCGATCTGGCGGACCTGATTCAGTGGGGCGTCATGGGGCAGGAGGTCGGCTATTTGTCGATCAATCAGTTCTTCACGACACTGGATGCGTCCGAGGCGACTGATGTTGCGATTTTCAATGACGCGTTGGACCAGGCTCTGACAGATCTGGCAGATACCTCGGCGCTGGTCATCGATGTACGGCTCTCTCCCGGTGGGCGCGATGCGGTTTCCATCGCCATCGCCAATCGCTTTGCAGACACTGAGCGTCTGGCCGCCACCAAGGCCGCACGGGATTATCAAGGCCTGAAGGAAACTCAGGATTACACGATTCGCCCCTCTGACAGGCAGAACTACAACAACCCGGTTGTTCTGATTACCAGTGGGTTCAGCGTCAGTGCGACAGAAGCCTTCACCCTGTTGATGCGCTCCTTGCCACAGGTGACGCATCTGGGGGAGACGACCAATGGCGCCTTGTCCGATGTGCTGGAGAAAGCGCTGCCCAACGACTGGGAATTCACGCTCTCCAACGAGGTGTATGCGGATGCCAACGGTCAGGTCTTTGAAGCGGTCGGTATTCCACCGACGGTATCCGTGCCCGTGCTCAGCAAGGAGGCGCGCGATCGCGGTGAAGACTCGGCTCTGAACGCGGCATTCGATGTGCTCGGCTTGTCCAACCCTGGCTTGCAGTAGTGCCCGGGCGCAAGGTGCATTACTGCCTGTGCTTTTGGACGACAAGTCAGCTTGAGCGACTCTGATTGAATCAATACCATTGCCATTGCCATTGCCATTGCCATTGCCATTGCCATCGACAGCGGAGTATCCACGTCATGTCCCCCAAACTACTGCATAACGGCGCGTTGGCGTCACTGGGTTGCGCAGCCACCTTTGTCTTCGGTTTTGTGTTGCTGCTCACTCAACTGCTGCCTTACATCAACCTTCAGCACAACCCCGAGGAGGCGGTGACGTTCGTGCTGGACAATCATGCCATGCTGAGCGTGTGGAATTTCGTGATCTATGTGCTGTTCGGTGTGTTGCTGGCGATCGTTGTCATCGTCCTCCACTGGCAGTTCTCGGCCAATCAATCCTTGCTCACTCAGCTCGGAGCGCTCATGGGCCTGGTCTGGGTGGTTCTGGTCATTGCCAGTGGCATGCTGGCCAATGTGGGTCTGATGAAAGTGGTCGAGCTGGCTGAGGTGCGGCCCGATTTGGCTCCATCGCTCTGGTTGTCTGTAGTCACCGTCACGCAAGGTCTGGGCGGGAGCAATGAAATCGTGGGTGGCCTCTGGGTATTGCTTGTCTCCGTTGCGGCGTGGCAACGACAGCTCTATTCGAAGGCACTTTCGATCATCGGTATGGTTGCCGGTGGTGCAGGCATTGTCAGTGCGGTTCCTGTACTGAGTGATCTGGGCGCCCTGTTTGGTCTGCTTCTGATCGTCTGGTTCATCTATCTGAGTCGGCTCATGATGGTTGAATCAGCGAATCTGGCTGACGGCGAGAACGGCGGGGCGTGACGTACGCAACCCTTTTTTCTGTAACACACAAAAATCACAGTGAGTGACACCATGAAACTGGAAGATCTGCAAAAGCAATACCCCGACGCCACCACATTCAAGTTTGGCGATGGCGCGTCCCTGTCAGCGTCGCTGCTCCAGCTGATACGTGAGGGGAAGAAGAAAGCAACCTGCGGGGCCCTGCACGAGTTCACGGAAGGCCATGAGGAAATGCCGGTGGAAGGGCGCTGCGACATTGCATTGAACTGGGATGGCACACCAGCCCTGGTAATCAGAACGGTGGCGGTGGACATCAAGCGCTTCTGCGACGTCGATGAGGAATTTGCATTGCTGGAAGGGGAGAACGACAGCCTGGCGGGTTGGCGGTCGGACCATCAGGCTTACTTCGAACGCAATGGCGGGTTTGACGAAGAGATGCTTCTCGTCTGCGAGCAGTTCGAGGTGGTGGAGGTGGTTGATATCATTCAGACGGCACGGTAGATGACAGCGCTGGCTGTCTGGTCAAGTGCCAGCCTTGCGACTTGCGACTTGCGACTTGCGACTTGCGACTTGTGCCTTGTGCCTTGTGCCGCGTCTGCTTGGCGCGACTGCGTGGCAGTACGTGAACGATCGCTCACCGATGATTTGCTGAGCAGACCGCCGGTGGATCAGCGCGCTACGCGATGGTTGCCGAACCGTCTTTCATAGAGTGCACGATACGCTTCGGCGGAGGCGGGCAGGTGCTCCCGAACAGCTTGCGCATAGGTGTCCTGACAATCGCCGCGCATCGCTTCGATGATGGCCAGATGCTGGGCAACGATATCCTTCATGTGCTGCTTGTCGTCATATTTGACGACGCGAATCGGCTGCGCCATGCGTGCGTGTTTTGCAATCAACGCCGCTAGCCGCGGGTTTTCGCAGCTGGAGTACTGCAGCTCGTGAAAGGCCTGATTGAGCCAGTACACTTCCCGGAAATCACCCTGCTTGACCGCCGCTGCATGCTGCTTTGCCAGATCCTCGAGTTGCTGCGTGATCTCTGATGCAACGGGCAGCGGTGTGCGTCGTGCAGCCGCCGTTTCGAGCACGATGCGAAGGTCGTACAGCGAATCGACATCGTCAGGTGTGTAGTCCACCACCTCGACACCACGATTGGCGCGGTGAACCAGCAGGCCCTGGCTCTCCAGGGTTGCGAAGGCACTGCGGGCCGCGTGGCGTTTGACATCGTACTGCGCCATGACACTTTCCTCGGTGATGCGCATGCCGGGCGCATACACACCAAAGATGATGTCGTTCTCCAGTTCCTTGTGCAGTAACGTCGGCAAGCGTTTCATCCTCGAGACATGGCGGAGAAGCCTAATCAAATTCGCTCAGGAATTCAATCGATAATATTATCAATAATATTATTGACAATGCCGCAAGGGAAAGTTAGTGTTGCCGTGAATTCACAACGGAGGTCTACATGAAGCTCTTGACCAGTGGGCTGGCATTCGCAGCCGTCGTGGCAGCCAACCAGGCGCTCGCCTGGGAAGCCACGGCAGGAAAACCCCATGAGGGCGAGACCGTGCACGTTCTGGCGGTAAAGTCGAGTCAGTTCGAGGCGCAGGAGGCAAGGCTTGAAGCCTTCGAAAGCGCCACGGGAATCGATGTGGTGGTGGACTACGTTCCGTTCCCCAACATGAAGGAAGCGCTGACCACCGAGATGGTTGCAGGAGGCGACTACGATGTGGTGTCGATCATGGACCAATGGGTGCCCTCATTACGAAATCTCGTGCAACCCATCGGCGAAGAGATTGCCGCTCAGGGTACCGATCTTGACGATTTTCCGGCAGCCCATTTGCGTCATGGCATGCTCGATGGCGAGCTTGTCGGGCTTCCGGTCAGAGGCCATGTGCAGTTGTTGTTCTATCGCAGCGATCTGCTTGAACAGGCCGGTGTCGAGGTACCGACAACCTGGGATGAGGTGGTTGCTGCATCAAAGGCCATCCAGGACAAGACCGATGCTGCTGCCGGCATCGCGCTGCCCTATGGCAAGCTCAATGGTCAGAACCTGATGGTCTGGATCAATCTGCTCTGGGGCAATGGCGGCAATCTGTTTGACGAGAACGGCGAACCCGTTTTCAATTCGGAAGCCGGTATCAAGGCCACCGAGCAATACATCGGCTTTCTGACCGAGGACAAGATCGCGCCTGCAGGTTCTGCCGCTTTCGTGGAGCAGGATGCTGTCAACAGCTTCAAGCAGGGAAATTCCGCCATGCTGCCAGTCTGGTGGTGGGTGCGCTCGCAACTGACCGATCCAGAGCAGTCCACGGTGGCGGCCGACCAGTTGGGCTTCACCGCCTTGCCATCGGTGGGTGATGCTTCCAGAACAACCTATACCAATACGTGGATCTTCTCGGTCACGGAAGGGGCGGACAACAAGGGTGCGGCTGCCGAATACCTCGGGTGGCTTACCGACCCGGCGCTCGAGCGCGACATCCTGCTCGATGAGGATCTGAACGAAGTAGTTGCCGTGCACTTTTCGAATCTGCGTGATGCCGAGGTCAACGAGCGCTGGGGTGGTATGCATGCCGCTGCTGCCGATGCCCTGGCCACGGCAGAAGGCATGGAGTTCGGTGACGACTGGCCGCGTATCTCTGAAATCCTCGAAACCGCCGTGTCCAGCCTGGCAAGCGGGGAGGAGAGTGATACCGCAACAGCGCTGAACCACGCTGCCGAAGAGATCAAGCGGATTCGCTGAGGCGGCAGTACCCCACAATGGCAGCCAGTATCGGTTGCCGGTAACGGGCGAGTCCGTCTGGACTCGCCTCACGATTCATGTCAGAGAGGTGCCCCATGCGGGATCGATCATTGGCTTATGTACTGCTGGTTCCTGCATTCCTGATCGTACTGGCCACAACGCTGTATCCGCTTGCCTATTCGCTGGTGACCGCCTTTCGCGAATGGGATCTGACCAAGCAGCGCAGGCCTGGCGAATTCGTCGGTGTCGACAATTTCGTGCATGCCTTCAGTGAGCCGGGTTTCCAGAACTCGATCTGGATAACCACCATCTTCGTTATTACAAGTGTGATCCTGACACTGCTGATTGCCATGTCGCTTGCCCTGCTGCTACGTCGTGAAGGCAGGCTGCATACCTTCACCCGGATCATTCTCATCCTGCCCTTTGCCATGAGTCCGGCCTTGATCGGTGTCAGCTACCGCTTCATGTTCAATCCGGAGTTCGGCGTCATTGCCAAAGGCCTGGGCGCTGTCTTCCCGAGTCTTGAGGGTGTGCCCTGGCTGGCCAGCCCCGACCTGGCGATGGCCATCCTTGTGCTGACCGATGTCTGGCACTGGGCCCCCTACATGACCTTCATGTGTCTGGGTGGCCTGGCATCGGTTCCGAGGGAAACGGAAGAGGCCGCCCGTATCGACGGCGCCTCGTCCTGGCGCGTCTTTTTCGGTGTCGTGCTGCCGCAGATGAAAGGCGTGCTGCTCGTCATCGCCGTCCTGAAGACGATCTTCGCACTGAAGATGTTCGATCAGGTCGTCACGCTGACCGGTGGTGGTCCGGGCACCTCGACCGAAACGCTCGCATTCTTCATCTTCAATGTGGGATTCAAGTGGTATGACATGGGCTACGCCTCGGCACTGGCCTGGATCCTCACGGCAATCATGATGCTGATCTCCATCTGGTACGTCCGGATGCTGCTCAGCGAAAGGAAAATGGCGACAGCATGAACAGGAAACGTATTTACTGGTGGGGAGAACGGGCTGTGCTGGTCCTGGTCTCGTGCATCGTTCTGTTCCCCATTCTCTGGATGTTCCTGACCGCGTTCAAGCGCCCGAAGGATGCCTATTCGCTGTCGCTGGACTTCAGTCCCACGCTGTCGAACTTTGTCACGGTGTTTTCCGATCCGTGGAATCTGGGCGACATGGTGCTGAACTCGGCCATCGTGGCCTCGGTGACGGTGCTGATCGCAGTGCCTTGCGCCTCGCTGGCGGCGTATTCCTTCTCACGGTTTCGGGTGCGTGGACGAAAGTTCCTGTTCTTTCTGATTCTATCCACGCAGTTCATTCCGGCCGTCGTGATCGTGTTGCCATTCTTTCTGATGTTCCGCACTCTGGGCCTGCTTGATACCCGCATTGCATTGATCGTGGTGAACCTGGCGATTGTCACCCCGTTTGTCATCTGGATGATCAAGGGTTTCATCGATGCGATTCCAACCGACAGCGAGGAGGCAGCCATGATCGACGGTGCGTCGCGGCTGCGGGTCATCAAGGACATCGTGCTGCCGATGGCAGCGCCCGGCATCCTGACCTCATCCATATTCTGCTTCATTCTTACCTGGAACGAATTCCTGTTTGCGCTGATTCTGACGCGACGCGATGCGGTCACCCTGCCCGTGGGGCTGGTCAGTTTCCGCACCGAGCGCGGCGATCTGTGGGAACTGATGAGCGCGGCCGGGGTAATGATCACGGTGCCGATCTTCATCATGGCATTGCTTATCCAGAAACACTTCACGCGCGGCATGACTGCCGGCGCGGTCAAATAGAGAGACCCTGACATGGCTGAAGTACAACTCGTGGACGTCGAAAAGCGCTACGGAGATTTTCTGGCAGTGACCCGGCAGAACCTGACGATCAAGGACGGTGAGTTTCTGGTGTTGCTGGGGCCGTCGGGCTGTGGCAAGACCACGACCATGCGGATGATTGCCGGGCTTGAGGAAATCACCGCCGGAAATCTGCTCTTTGCCGGTGAGCGGGTCAACGACAAGGCGCCGAAGGATCGCGATATCGCGATGGTCTTTCAGAATTACGGGCTCTACCCGCACATGACGGTGGCGGACAATATCGGCTATCCGCTGAAGTTGCGGGGCGTGGATCGCAAGACGCGAACTGCTCGTGTGCAGGAAACCGCCGAGAAGGTCGAGCTGGGTGCGCTGCTCAAGCGGCGACCTTCCGAGCTGTCCGGCGGCCAGCGGCAACGGGTGGCGCTGGCCAGAGCCATCGTACGCACGCCGAAGATCTTTCTGATGGATGAGCCCTTGTCGAACCTGGATGCCAAACTGCGCGTAACGATGCGCGCCGAGTTGAAGCACCTTCACCATGAACTGGGCGTCACGACCGTCTATGTGACGCACGATCAGATGGAGGCGATGACGCTGGCACACCGCGTTGCCGTCATGCGTGAAGGCCGCATCGTGCAACTGGATACACCGAAGAATATCTACTCGGAACCTGCCGACCTGTTCGTTGCCAGTTTCATCGGATCTCCACCGATGAACCTGATAGACGGACGCATCAGCGGAGGAAGATTCGAGGCGCCGGGCGTGTCACTGCCGGTTGAGGCTACCGATCGGGACAAGGTCGTTATGGGAATACGCCCGGAGGATCTGGAACTCACAGACCCGGCATCTGCGCCGATTTCCGGGCGTGTCTATGCCCTGGAACTCACCGGGGATTCCACCCTGGTGACATTGCGCGAGCAGGGCTCCTCGATCTGTGCCCGCGGTCCTGCCGACTTTGAAGCCGCCATCAATACCTCGTGTGGGCTGGCCCCGAAGCCGGGCGCTCGCACCCATTTGTTCGACAAGGATTCTGGTCAGCGTATCGACGCCTGAACCATCGGAAACGTATACCCAAGGAACCTTCACATGACTGCATTTTCGAAGACCGACGCAGAAGCTCGACGAATCAGGCGCACTGACTACGTGTCCTGTACCGTGGCATTCATCGATTGCAAGAAACCGGGATCGCACCTGAAAGAGAATTATTCGATCATCGGTCCTGGCGTTACCTCATCCGATGAACAGGTCGTGAACCTGCCAGAGCCCCACGGTTTCAATATCGGTGCCGCTGCCATGCCCAATGGCATTACCAATAATCTGCATATTCATTTCACGGCCGAGGTGTTCATCGTGCAGAAGGGCGAATGGACCTTTCGCTGGGGACCGAACGGCGAGAACGAGATAGTCGGGCATGAGGGCGATATCGTCTCGGTACCCACCTGGATGTTCCGCGGCTTCACCAACACCGGACCGGATGACGGGTGGCTGTTCACGGTACTGGGTGGAGACAATACCGGTGGGGTGATCTTTCACCCGGACATCATTCGCGAGGCGGCGGACTACGGCTTGTATATTTCCAGTGACAACACCCTGATCGATGCATCACGGGGGGATGTCGTACCGGACGAGAGCGGGCGCATTGCCCCCATGTCGGATAGCGATGTGGCACAGTTGCGCGACGTGCCTCGAGAAGCGATGCGACAGCGCGTCGTGACCGAGTCCGACAGGCAGTTCCTGCCTGCCTTCATCGACGCCTCATTGCCGAACTGCGGTGCGGAAATTGCCCCGGTCATCGGATTCGGTCTGACCCAGAACCGCGCGCATGCCACACCGGTGAGCAACCCTCATGGCTTTTCACTGGAGTGGATGCGCATCGCGCCAGGCGTTCGTGTCAGCCCCTTTTCACTGCCTGACAAGATGGTACTCATCGTTCGATCCGGCAGGGTGAGGATGACATTCAACCAGGAGGCCGATGTCACGGTGGAGCTCGAGGCATGGGAGACATATTCCATTCCCGCCAATGTGGTGCGTGCCTTCGAATGCATCGGCGATGAGCCGGTAGAGATGCTGGTGGTGGTCTCGGGTGATCATCGGAAGATGCCGGTCTTTGCCGAGGAGGTGATCGAGTCGGCCCGATCCGCCGGGCAGGCGCTCGATGCCGGTGGGTTCGTGGCGAAGGCATCGCTGTTGAGCAATTACAAGAGGGCCGGCTGATGCGAGCGAATCTCGTCAAATCACGCCTTGCCTCCGGCGAGCCGGTCATCAATGCCTGGCTGTCCATCGGCTCGAGCTATTCTGCCGAAGGTGTGGGTCATTCCGGGGTGCACTCGGTAACCGTGGACATGCAGCATGGCATGCTGGGATTTCAGGATGCCCTGCACATGCTGCAGGCGATCTCGGCAACACCTGCCATACCGCTGGTGCGTGTGCCCAGTCTGGACCCCGCCAGAATCATGCATCTGCTGGATGCCGGCGCGTACGGCATCATCTGCCCGATGATCTCGACACCGGAGCAGGCGGCCGAACTGGTGGCGGCCTGCCGCTACCCACCAACAGGCAATCGCAGCTTTGGCCCGTCGCGCGGCCTGCTCTATGGCGGGAAGGATTATGTGGCCCAGGCAAACGAGACCGTGCTTGCCATACCGATGATCGAGACGGCTGAAGCGGTGCAGCGCATCGACGACATTCTCGCAGTGGACGGTGTCGACATGCTGTACCTGGGGCCGAACGATCTGGCCTTCGAAATGGAAGGGCGAGTGACGCTTCCCCGGCCCAATTCCGAGCAGGCCATTGCCACCGTGCTGGAGCGGGCCACGGGGCAGGGTATGCCGGTTGGCATCTTTTGCGCGGACGCAGCCGAGGCCCGAAGGCGAATAGATCAGGGGTGTGCCCTGGTCACCCCCGGTAACGATTTTGCGCATCTGACTCGCAGTCTCTCCGGCGCGGTGGGCGAACTGCTGGGGCCAGCGGACGAAGATGTTTCGAAGTCAGACACGGCGCATGGCTACTGATATCTCACGCCCGCGTTCCTGGTTGCTGCTGCCAGGCACCCTGTGTACCGGGACTGTCTTTGACGGATTTCTCGATGCCTTGAATGTGCCACAGCATGCCCGGCAGGTCATCTTGCTGGACCGTCCCGCAGTGAGTGACTATCTGCAGGAGATGCAAGCCATGAGCGATGCCGACACGGTTGTGTGCGGCTTTTCGCTCGGTGCCATCGTGGCTGCCCATCTGGCCGATCAGTTGCCGGCCTGCCAGTTTCTGTTGTTCGGGCTCAATCCGCATGCCGATGATCCTGCAAAGCGCGACGGACGCCTTGCGCTGTGCCAGGACGTTCATCAACGGGGTGGCGCATCCGCACTGGCATCTCGACTCCCGCCGCTGGCAGGTAACGATCCGGAGCACGCCCGGGCTCTCATTGTGTCGATGGCAGAGGCTACGGGTGAGCTTGTGGATGCGCAGACCGCATTGGCCCTGTCTCGTCCCGGCGCGCTGCCGTCGCTGGCTCGAACTCAGGCGCCGGTCTCGCTGCTTACCGGCACCTGCGATGCGCAGGCGCCACTGGATCTTGTCCAGGATGCGGCAGACGTGTCATCGCATGTCTCACTGATCCGCCTGCCGGGTCTGGGTCACTATGCCTTGCTCGAAGACCCGGATGCCTGTAGTCGGCTTGTTGAGCCACTGCTGATATAGGGCTTGATCGGCGCGAGGAGGCGTCCCTGGCCGGCTGTGGATGGCACTACTTGCCGACAACAATCAACGCTTCCGGAGCCTCCTTCATCCCCGACACGAAATCCCTTTCCGCCGGTCTGTTCGCCTTTATCTACCTGAGTCGACTCATGCTGTGTGAATCTGCGGTCGTGGCGGACGGTGAGTGCGAAGGGGTGTAACGTGACATCCTCATCATCCCTCGCCCCTGATGGGCGAAACCCGCTCCGGAAGGAGAGGGTGTATGTTGCCTGTCGCGCGCCCGGGAGTTCAGGCCGGCTCGACGTCGCGGCGGGCTTTCTCCGGCCGGCTTTCACTGGGCATGGGCTGCGCATCCACCGACGCGGCCAAGGGGTCGGGCGATGCGGTCTTTTCCAGAGGACGGATGGTCCATCCCGTGTATCCGAAAAGGATGGTCACCAGCGGGGATACCCAGCAGAAGATGGCAAACGGTGCATACAGGATGGTGGGCACGCCCAGCGTGGCTGTCTGGTAGGCGCCACCAGAACCCCAGGGAACCAGAGGGTCGACTACCGTGCCAGCATCCTCGGTAACACGAGACAGATTCTCCGGTGCCAGTCCCTGGTCCCGATAGGCTGTACCGTACATACGCCCGGTCATGACCAGCGACATATACTGATCGCAGAGCAGAAAGTTCGAGCCGATGGCGGTCAGGGCTGTGGTCAGAATCAGTGAACCGGTGGATCTGGCGAAGGAGAGAATGGCTGCGGCGATGACCTGAATCTGCCCGGTGCCCTGCATGACGCCACCGAACATCATGGCAACGATGATCAGGCTGACGGTATAGGTCATGGATTCGAGTCCTCCCCGACTGAGCAAGGAGTCTACATCGGCGTTGCCCGTCTCGGCCGTGAAGCCGGACATGGCTGCAGACATCGAGGTGGCGTAATCGGCGTTCTGAACCAGCAAGGCACATGCAAGACCGGTGATGGCACCTATGGCTATTCCTGGTATGGCTGGAATCTTGCGGAAACTGAGCAACATGACCAGCACGGGTGGGATCAGAAGCAGCGGGTGAATGACAAATGAATCCTGTAGCGTTGCCAGTATGGCATCCACACGTGCCGAATCGGGGGACTGCGGTGTGTAGGCGTTGCCGACCACGGCATAGGCGATCAGTGCTATGACAAACGAGAGTCCGGTGGTGCTTGCCATGTGGCGGATGTGGGTGTAGAGATCCACACCGACCATGGCAGGTGCCATGTTTGTCGTATCGGACAAGGGTGACATCTTGTCACCGAAGTAGGCGCCGGAAAGCACGGCACCGGCAACCCAGGGCAGTGGAAAACCGAGTCCGGAACCTACCCCCATCAGTGCCACACCAATGGTGCCTGTGGTGCCCCAGCTGGTGCCGGTAGCCGAAGAGGCGATGGCGCAGATCAGCGCACAGGCAACAAGAAAGATAGACGGCGAGAAGATCTGCAGGCCATAGTAGACGAGCGTGGGAACCACCCCACCGAGAATCCAGGCGCCGATCAAAATGCCGACCAGCAACAGGATGATGATGGAACCGAGGGCGTGGGTGATACCTGTGATCATGCTGTCCTGGATCTTGTCCCAGCTGTATCCGCAGTAAAGCGCGACAATGCTGGCGACAGCGACGCCGAAGAGCATGGGTAAATGGGGAGCCAGGCCGAATATGGCGATTGATATGCCGATGCCGATGACCAGTGAGAAAAGGGAAACGAGGGCAAGTCGCAGGCTGGGAGGACGCGCCTGACGGGCTGCTGCATTCATGAAAAGGCTCCATTTCCAGTCGGGTATTGCCATAGATATACCCGTCATTGAATTATAGTACAACTGAATTTTCGAATACCCTGTTTCATTGAAGGCTGCACCCTTGTGGCCTGTTGTGCTCTGTATTTGTGCGTCGAGTGCGAAGCGACAGTTTCGGTACAATCCCTCGCCCTTGCCAAGGCAAGTGATGTCAATACAACTCTGGAAATGGTTTGCCTGGTTTTCAGCGTGCATGGAGAGCAGCTGGGCAAGCGGTCGCGTTCATGCGCCAATGCCTGCGCAGTCAGGCGAGTCGGTGTGAGCCTGATCCCGCGTGGAGAACTCGGATGGTGTATGCGCGACTCGCGGTGGTGGAGCTTGTTCAGGGCGTGATGAGGGTAGTCGTGTTGCTTGCCAGCTCAAGCGCGGAAACTTCCCCGATGTCGCGGCGGGATGACCACAGGTGTCGTGCTTGTGCGTTCAAGCGCGGAAACATCACTTGCCAGCGTCACTCAGATCTTGCAGAACGACTTTCATGCCTGATAGAAAATCCCCTTGTGTGGGCCTGTTCGCCAAGGGCGGAAATACAATGCTGGTCAGTCCCAGCTCTGCAGCGCGAGCTTTGGCTTCAGCTGAAGGCGCCGTTTCCCACAACAGCAACTTCGCACCACGTTCTTCAACACGCCTGGCAAGGTCGGCCCATTGCGCATCAGTGGGTGCCTCACCTGCATCCCAATCCAGCGCATCGATATTCAGGCCGTAGGCGCGGGCAAAGTATTGATAACGCGGGTGGGTTGCGATAAGGGTGTTTTCCTGAAGCGCTACCGCTGCATCTGCTGCCAATTGATCCAGCGATGCAAGGTCTGCGTTCAGCGCCTGCAGATTCGCATCGATGTTCTCGACACCCGGCAGGCGTCGCTTAATGGCAGTGGCCAGCGCATCGGCCTGGGCGGCAGCCTGCTTGAAATCCAGCCAGGTATAGGCGGCGGTGCCGGTGTGGGAATGCTCGCCATCTGCGCCGTGGCTATGGGTAAGACTCTGCGTGGCGATATAGTCATCCGAGAAGCCGGCGGAGGTGTCCACCAGGCGTGAGCGGGGCAGGGACACCTTGGTGGTCCAGTTGGCAAAGCCTGCGCCATTCAAGGCAATCAGCTCGGCTGTCTGAATGGCGGTGATGGCGGACAGGCCGGGGCGCCAGAAGGCAGGATCGCGATCCTCGGGTACGTCGAACAGCACTTCGATCTGGCCACCCCCGAGACGCTCGGCGAAATAGGCCAGCGGGTAGTTCACGGTGGCAATGCGCGGGCGCTCCTGTGCCAGGGCGGTACCCGCTGCCTGAAGAAGGGAGAAGCCCATCAGGAGCACACTTGCAATAAGGGATCTGCGCATCATGGTTTATCCTGTCCTTTGGCAATGTCATCCGGGGTCAGCAACCAGTAGTCCGAATGCCCTTCACCCACTTGCACTTCAATCATCAGGCCGCTGTTGCGCGCAGCTTCGTCCAGGGGGAACGAGGTGATACCATCGGGGTCGATCGCGTAGGTGGCGGTCAGTGTTTCATTGGCGTCGAACACACGCACTTCACCTTGCACCGGCAGACGCCCGGAGGAAAAGCGTGCCTCAACGTTCACGGTATCGCCTTCCACGTAGGCGAATACCCGCAGGTCGTGAGCCAGGGCGGTTGTGCTCAGCAGCAGGGCTGCCACAAGTAGTGGCAGACGCATCAGCGTGCCCATGGCTCGAAATGCACCCAGATCACGGCGCCCAGCTCGTGATCCTTGTCCTCGCCTTCGAACGGCATCGGCTGCTCGGCGGTGTTCAGTGCGGCAAAACCCCACCAGCCGTTCTCGGGCACGGCGTAGGTGAAGACGCCATTCGCATCGGCCTTGATGGTCTGGGTAATCATCAGGTCTGACGGTACCGTGGCACTGCCGTCTTCGTTGTAATACTCCACTTCCACCTCGGCATGCGGCACCGCTTCACCGTCCAGCTTGACGATTCCCTGAAAGACGTTGCCTGTCCACAGGGCGAAGGGTTTGGACAGCGGTACGATCTCGGTCTTGAGCCCCAGCTCGGTATCCCATCCCTCATCGTCGCCGTAGGCCGATACATAGGTCTTGGTGTAGTGCGTGATGAAGGCGTCTTCCTCGGGCTCCCAGTAGGGGTGAGGAGTCAGGGCGAAGACATAGGTGCCGGGGCGGTCCAGATCGTAGGAGAGTGCAAAACCGGCCTCGTCCATGACCGTGGTTTCTGTTAACTGGTCGAGCAATTCCGTGGTCCGACCCGCGTGGGTGACGCTGAAGGATGCGGGCTTGTCGAGGGTCATGCCCTTGCCTTCGAAGGGGTGGGAGAAGGACAGGGTCAGATCGATGGATCGGCCATCTTCCTGACTGAGCATATTGTCTGACGGGATGATCATGCCGTAGTGGGCGTAGGCCGGTACAGCGGCCAGGGACAGGATCAGGGCCGTCGAGGCAAACGATTTCATGCAGGTCTCCATCAATTCAAAGGGCGAGCAGCCAGTTCAGCAGGGCTTCACTGGATGTACGCACGGAAAGGACGATTAGAGTCGCCACGCAGATGGCGGCGCACAGAATGATCAGTATCTCGGCGCCGGCAAGGGCGAACACACTGCCGCGACCGGCGCCGAGTCGCCAGGCGGTGGCCATCTCCTCGGCGCGCAGGCGCCAGGACAGGAACAGCGACAGTCCCATGGCCGCCGCGGCCGCCACGCCGATGATGAGTGTCACGGCATCGAGCAGGGTCGCGATACGAAAGATCCTGTCCACCAGGTCGGCAATGATATCGTCGGGCAAGACCAGTTGCAGCGGGTTGTCGGCATCCAGATAGCGACCGCGCAGAATGGTGGCGGAGCGTGTGTCGTAGGGCGCCACGATCACGGCCGATACCGGGTAGCTCTCTGCCGAGCCATGAAAGTGAAAGCTGTCGATGTTCGCATCCGTGATGCGGTTGAATTGCAACAGGGCAGCGTTGGCCGCCACATTGCCCTGCTCGGCCTCTTCGGCGCTGATCACATCCTCGTGGCCATGGCCGATACCGGCGATGACCCAGCTGGTCTTCACGTCGGTGAACAACACATGATCATCGGCTGTGCCGCTGGGGGCGAGCACCCCCGCTATGCTCATCTCCAGCGGGTAGACGCCGTCCAGATCGAACAGGTTCTGCGGCGATGAGACCAGCGTGTCGCCAACCCCGACCCCGAGACGTTCGGCCAGGGCGGAGCCGATGACGGCCTCGCCGAGCACGGCGAACAGGCGACCCTGCAGCACGGCAAGCTGGCGGAATTCGAAATAGTCCAGGGTGGTGCCGACGATGCGCGCACCGTGGGTATCGAAGGCGGTGTAGAGGGGAATGGGCAGGCCCAGGCCGCTGTCCCACACCGATTCGCTGGCCGCCATGGTGATGGGCGTGGCGCGATCCTCACTGAAATAGAGCGCATCCATGACCAGATCCAGCTGGCTGCCACGTGCGCCGATCACCTGTGGTGTGGATTCGGCGCGTCGGGTCAGCGCGTCTTCCGAGCCGCGCAGCAGAATCTCGCTGATCATCGGCACGGCCAGAATCAGGGCGCCCACCAGTATCAGCACCAGACTGCGTGCCCAGTTCCAGCGCAGATGGGCAAAGGCCAGATACAGCGCGTTCATGAGACGGTGGCCTGACGCAGGTCCGCAAAATCGATCACGCGATCAAAGCGCTGCAGCAGCTCGTGGTCGTGGGTGACGGCCAGCAGGGCGGCCCCCTGCTCGGCGGCACGTGCAAACAGTAGATCGAGGATGACGACCTTGGTCTCGGGGTCCAGATTGCCGGTGGCCTCGTCCGCCAGAATCAGGGAGGGGCGGGTGACCAGGGCCCGGCAGATGGCTACCCGCTGCTGTTCACCCTGACTGAGTGCACCCGGGTGCCTGTCGAGCTTGTCAGCGATGCCGCAGGCCTCGGCCAGTTGCAGGGCTCGCTTTCGAACCCCGGCGTCGAGCCGCAGTGAGCGAACGATGCGATAGGGGTAGAGAATGTTCTCACCGGCCGTAAGGTAATCCATCAGGGCAAAATTCTGGAAGACAAAGCCGATGCGGTCGGCGCGAAAGCGGCGCCGCGCAGCGTCGTTCAGGTCGGACACGACCGTCTCGCCCACCGTCACGCTGCCGGTCTCGGGAATGGCAAGCCCGGCGACCAGGTTCAGCAAGGTAGTCTTGCCGCTACCGCTGGGGCCAACCACGGCAACCCGGGCGCCCGAATCGATGGCCAGTGCCGGGATGGACAGGCGAAAGGCACCTTGCGGATAGCCGAAGGAGACATCCTGTAGTTGAATCAATTCGCGGCGCTCCATTCATCATCGCTGCCTTCGCGCCGGGTCTGGCCGGCCTCGCTGCGATCGATATCGGTCAGCTCGAAGGCCACGACGCGCCAGCTGTCATTCACGGGGGCGAGTTGCAGATTGGCCGAATAGGTGTTGCCACGTACATGCATGTGTTCATCGTGGCCCACGGTGCCCACCACACGCCACTGGGCATCGATCAGAACCTGATCGCCCTGATGTGTACTGTTGAGGCGCAATACCTCCATGGCGTGCAGCGTCTGATCCGGCTCGAGACCGCCGCTCCCCAGCGCACCCACGCGCTCCAGATACAGTTCCTCCAGTGCATCCTCGGCTGCCACTTCCGCCAGCCCGTCGTAGATCGCTGCTTCTTCCTGTTCGTCGAAGGCGGCGTAGATCCTGACCAGCATGTAAGGGATAACGCTATAGCTGTCGGCGGTCACATCAGCAGCTGTCATGGCCTTGTTGCCCGGCGCCGGAGAGGTGTAGGGCTGAGGCTCAGGATCGGCACGGCTGAGCCACGCCACAGCCGTCCCCCCGGCGCAGAGGGCGACAAAGGCCACGGTAACGAGGATCTTGTTCACGAATGCGTCGGTGGTCGTCTGTTGAGAGGGAATTAGAGTAGCAGCGCTTTGACGATGCAGGTGCACGAAGGGGCATCACCATTCACAAGACCAGCGGCAGGCTCGTGCCCCGAAGGACGTGCACCATTCGCTCGACTAGCGGCAAGCTCGTGCCCGGGAGGACGTGCATCTCGTGACACAGCGGTTAGTTGTACTGGTGCCTGGCGTCAGCAGATCATGAAGCTTGAAGGGCTGATTTTCCGGAAAAACCGGCCTGCATTCAAGGCAGAGCGCCAATCTGCACAATGTTTTCTCGGTTGCTGTCCCTGCCGGCTACGTCACGTCACGCTTGAGCCGCAACGCCCACGTCCACGTCGCGCGCCCGATCAAGCCACGCCCGCCCAACGCCGCCTTTCTTACCAACTCAAGCGCCGCGAATCATCCGGCTGGCTGTAGCGACTGCCTTCGCCCAACTGAAATCCGCCCATGCTGCGATTGTCTTCATAGAGTCTGACGTTCTGTGCATCGGCTGCCACGAAGTAGTTATCGCCCCGGTGCACAACGCTGATGAATCTGCCATCGGGCGACCACACGGGACGGGTAGAACTGCCATCGCTGGGGGCAATGACACGGCGCGGATTCTGCCCGTTCTGTGAGATGACGAACAACTGGCCGCCTGCGGTGAACGCCACATCCCCGTTGACCGGACTCACGGCAGGCAGCGAAATGGCTTCTCCGAAATCGAACAGGTTCTGCAACGGAGCAAAATCTGCCGACGTTGCACCTTCAACCTCCGACTTGTAGGCGCGGCCTTCATCGAACAGCAGCAGATCGCCCTCGGCTGTCCAGGCGATCGCGTCATAGTCCAGATTGTCCCATCGGGCCACGAAGGACATGCTCGCCAGATTCAGCACAACGACGCCCGTACCGAAATCACCATCATCGTAAATCCAGGCAATCAGATCATTGTCCACCGGTGAAAAGCGAAAGGCGGATTCCGGCGTGTAGTCGTAGCGACTGGTGATCAGCGCCACATCTCTGACCAGCTCGCCAGCGCTGTCGTACACCCGCAGCGAGTCATCCCCGTAGTCGTAGACATAGTGCGCGGTGCGCGAGTTGTCCGCAGCCACGCCGGCGTAGCCGGGGTCGTCCAGATCACCGTCTGCGATGGTGGTGAGGGTGCGCGGCGTTGATGTGGCAAGCTCGACCGAGACCAGCGATACCGTGTCATCATCGTTATCCGTCAGGAAGGTCATTGATCCGGGCAGGGCGCGATTGGGGCGACCATTGGCGGCGGGCAGAGAACCGCTGACGACCTCCGGCCGGGGGTAGGTGGGTGCCCACATCACCGGGGAGAGTGGGTCTACCGTGACGGCACCCAGGCGGCTGCCACTGCCCAGCGAGAGCAGAGGGCGCACACCATCCACCGCATATTGCGCGGGAGGCAGTGCCTGACCGACCGAGTCGGCAGGCAGTATGTAGGTGAGTGCATCGTCGATGATCGGCATGACGTTGACGTTGTAGTCGTAGTCCACCCAGACAGCACCTCCGCTGGTGAAATCCTCGGTCATCAGTATGGACTGACCATCCGGAGACCAGACCGGCATGTTCACTTGCGGGTCGTCGTATTCATCGTCGGGATCGTCTTCCCGACTGCTGGTGGCAACCTGTCGCAGGTTCGTGCCGTCCACGTTGACAGCCCATACGGTTGCGTCACGATAGTGAACGGTCGATAGCCACAGGCTGGTTCGCGTGACCATCTCGAACAGGATCTGGGTGCCGTCCGGGCTGACATCGATACGGCTGGGGTAGCCGGGTACATCACTCATGTCGACAACGGTTCTGTATCTGAAGCTGTTGCGTTCCAGCTCCATGCCGATCTTCTGGCCTACCGTGAATACCAGACGATTATCCGGTAGCCAGTCGTAGGTGCCCACCGCATCCGTTGCTCTGACTATCTCTTCGCCTTCTCGCGAGAAAATGGTCAATGCAGCACTGGTGTCGTAACAGACATGTGACTTGTCCCAGACAAGCGCCAGTGTCTGTCCATCGGGCGAGAGCCTGACGGGACCGTAGACAGATTCGGACAGTTCGAATTCGTCCGTCACACGGCCAGTCACGGAGTCGCGGATACTGATCCGGTCAAACCATTTGGCAAAATCGTAACAACCGGCATCGGGCATGAACCTTGCGCTTTCACGGTGTTCAACGACATATCGACCGTCGCCGCCGGGGTAGGCGGCAGTGCCCGACAATTGCACGGTCTCGCCGGTTTCCAGATCGATATAGCGGGCGTCTTCGGTCTCGAACACACGTCCTGTCAGTGTGCCATTGAGCGATAAATTGGGGTACGGATTCTCACCGGTCGCCGTGCTCTGTTCATCATCGGCGGGCCGGGCTTCACCGCTGCCGCCACCGCCACCACAGCCTGAAAGCAGTGACAACAACAGCAGAGGTGTGGGCAGCAGAAGCGTGATCGGTGCGTTGCGCATGGTGTAGAAATCCTTCTCCGGTACCGTGTGGTCACTGGCGGCAGGCTGTCATCCGCCACATCCTGGCGAATCGTGAACTGCCAGGCTGAATGCTAAACCGGTTTCAAATTTCAGGCAATCGCCACGAAGCTGCTGCCGGCCGCTTGTGAACCGATAACGTTCCTCCGCATAAATCAGCCACTTCGTCGCTTATCTACGTAGAATCGTGGCTCCAACAATCCATTCTTGCGGAGTCGGGCCAGACGACAAGGCGTGAACCTCCCTTGTCAGGACTCGCTCTGCCCCGATCGCGAAAAATACTCCATCAACGCTGCCTGATCCTCGCCGCCCAGGCCAATGCGAGTCAACAATCGATGTACCTCGGCACTGACAGCTGTCAGGGGCATGCTTGTATTGGTGGATCTTGCCAGGTCCTGCGCCCCGTTCAGATCCTTTACCATGTTGTCGATTCGTCCGGTACGGCGATAGTCTCGGGTGGCGAAGCGAGGCATGTATTCCTGCAACAGGGCACTGTCGGCGCGTCCGCCCTTGAGGGCTTGAGGAATCTTCGCCACATCCACACCGGCATCCTCGGCCAGTGCGGTTGCTTCGGCCACTCCCAGAAACTGGATGGCACACAGCACCTGATTGATCAGCTTGGTGGCCTGGCCAGCGCCTGAGGGCCCCATGTGAGTGAACTGGGCAGAGACATCCTTCAACAGTTCATGGGCGTCTTCCACGTCCTGCGCCTCTCCACCGGCCATCAGTGTCAGCTCACCGATCAAGGCTTTCGGTGCGCCGCCGGAAAGCGGGCTATCCACCCATCGCAAGCCGGCCTCTTTTGCACGGGCAGCCAGCTGCCGCGTGGCCTCCGGGTCGATCGAGGACATGTCGATGATCAGGGTGCCGGGTCTGGCACCGCTGGCAACGCCATTTTCGCCAAAGACCGCTAGTTCAATGATTCGTGCAGAGTTCAGGCTGGTGATGACGTAGTCTGATTGCGCAGCCGCCTCTGCAGCCGTGGCAGCGGCGATGGCACCCTTGTCCACCAGCGCTGCAACTTTTGCCGTGTCCAGATCGAACACGTTGAGTGTGTGTCCCGTTTCGCACAGGCGTGTGCCGATGGCACCGCCCATGGCGCCGGCACCGATCAGCGCTGCATTGAGTCCCATGTGGTCTGTCTCCTGGTTGTGCCGATTGTGATCAGAGTGAAGCGGTGATGCCGCCGTCCACATACAGCGTATGGCCGTTGACGAAGCTGGACGCTTCGGAGGAGAGAAAGATGGCCGCGCCAACCAGTTCCTTCACCAGTCCCCAGCGACCCGCCGGTGTGCGCTTGGCCAGCCAGGCAGAAAACTCCTCATCGCTGACCAGGGCTGCATTCAGGGGCGTGTCGAAATACCCCGGGGCAATGGCATTGCATTGCAGCCCGTGACCGGCCCAGTCGGTGGCCATGCCCTTGGTCAGATTCACCACGGCACCCTTGGTGGCGGTGTAGGGGGCGATGGAAGGTCGGGCGAGCATGCTCTGCACACTGGCAATGTTGATGATCTTGCCCTGGCCGCGCGCGATCATGTGACGTGCACAAGCCTGGCCGACGTGGAACACGCTGGCGATATTGGTCTGCAGCAGTTTTTCGAAAGCCTCGGCGGGGAAGTCTTCCAGAGCCGTACGGTGTTGCATGCCGGCATTGTTGATCAGGATATCGATGGCGCCTGTGGAGGATTCGAAATCGTCGACTGCCTTGCGCACGGCATCATGGTCAGTGGCGTCGAAGGGCAGCGTGTCCACCGTGTGGCCTTCTTCACGCAAGGTGGCGGCGGCAGCGTCAAGCTTGCTCTGATCCCGGCCGTTCAGCACCAGAGAGGCGCCAGCTTCCGCCAGTCCCCGGGCCAGTGCGAAACCGATGCCCTGACTGGATCCCGTGACGAGTGCGCGGCGACCGGACAGCTTGAATAGTTCTACTCCTTGCGACATGGAATTCTCTTCTTTGTGGTTGGACAGCGTGGGAAGATTCAAGTATGTTAGCGTTAACATAAAAGATCAAGGATTATGTCCTCGGTGAACGAAACCATGAAGAGCATCGTCATTCACGCCCCCAGGGATCTGCGCATTGAAGAGCAGGAGGTGCCTCGGTTGGGGCCCGGTCAGGTGCTCGTGCGAATGGCCGCCGGTGGAATCTGCGGTTCGGATCTGCATTACTACAATCATGGTGGCTTCGGTGCGGTGCGGCTCAAGGAGCCCATGGTGCTCGGTCACGAGGTGGCCGGTCATATCGAAGCGCTGGGTGAGGGCGTCGAGAGTCTGTCCACGGGTCAGCTTGTCGCCGTTTCACCATCGCGACCCTGTGGCAACTGTCGCTTCTGCGCTGAAGGTTTGCGCAATCAGTGTCTGAACATGCGCTTCTACGGCTCGGCCATGCCGTTTCCGCATATCCAGGGGGCGTTCAGTGAGTACCTGGTGGCCGATGTCGAGCAGTGCGCCGATGCCACCGGGCTGACGGCCGGGGAGGCAGCCATGGCCGAACCTCTGGCGGTCTGCCTGCATGCCACACGCCACGCCGGGGAAATGCTGGGCAAGCGTGTGCTGGTTACCGGCTGTGGACCCATCGGCCTGCTGTGCATCCTGGCTGCACGTCGTGCCGGTGCCGCCGAGATCGTTGCCACCGATCTGACCGATTTCACCTTGCAGATGGCTGCCGACAACGGCGCTGACCGTGTCATCAACATGGGCAGCTCTGCCGACGAACTGGCAGCCTATGAAGCTGACAAGGGCTATTTCGATGTGCTGTTCGAATGCACGGGCGCGGCACCGGCACTGGCTGGCGCCATCAATGTCATGCGCCCACGCGGAACCATCGTGCAGTTGGGACTGGGTGGGGACATGCAGCTGCCGGTTCAGGCAATGACGGCCAAGGAGCTGCAATTTCGGGGTTCTTTCCGCTTTCATGAAGAGTTCTTCATGGGGGTGGAGTTGATGCGCAAGGGCCTGATCAACGTCAAACCCCTGATCACGCAGACCGTGCCGTTGATGGATGCCGAGTCCGGTTTTCAGCTGGCGTCCGATCGCAGTTGCGCCATGAAGATCCAGGTCGCGTTTCAGTAGGCAGGGTTGACCCGACACCTGATCGAGCCGCTATCGAGCTGCATTCTCGCGTAATCTGTCTGTTGTTTCTTCATCCTCACGAATCAGCACAGAGCCATGCGAGCAGGCGGAAAACCGAAGTCACCAGTCACGATGCGCGACGTTGCCAAGGCAGCAGGCGTGTCGCGCATGACGGTGTCCCGGGCGCTGCGAACCGACAGTTCCATTTCCCGAAAGACGCGTGAACATGTCCTGAAGATCGTCAAGGAGATGAACTATGTGCCGGACCAGATGGCCGGCAGCCTGTCCACCAAACGCTCGGGATTTGTGGCAACGCTCCTGCCCTCGGTGAACAATCTGCACTTCGCGTTGACGGTGCAGGGGCTCACCGAAGAGCTGGAAAAAGTGGGCTTGCAGATTCTTCTGGGGCATACCGGCTATTCGGCCGAGCGGGAAGAGGTCATGATCGAGACCTTGCTGCGTCGACGACCCGAAGCGCTGGTGTTGTCCTACGATGGCCACACCGAGCGCACCTTCGAGTTGCTCTCCAGCGTCGACATTCCCATCATCGAAATCTGGGAGCGCCCCGTGCGCGCGATTGACCACACGGTGGGGTTTTCCAACGCTGACGCCGCGTTCCGAATGACTCAGGGCTTGATTGACAAGGGCTATCGCAATATCACCTTTCTTGGTGAACGCGATGATGGCTGGACTCGTGGCGCTGCTCGCCGCGAAGGATTCGTCAAGGCCATGAAGGCGTCGGGTCTGGATGAGCAGCGCATCGTGCGCCATGGCGCGCCACCGCTGTCCAGCGAGCTGGGAGCCGAGGCCGCCGCGCTGGTGCTCGAGGCCTGGCCGGATACGGACTGCATCTTCTGCGTCTCCGATGTCGCCGCCTTTGGCGTGCAGAGCTACCTGCTGGGCAGGGGCATCAGCGTGCCCGAACAGATCGCCATTGCCGGCTTCGGCAATTTCGAAGTGTCCCGTTTCGCATCACCTGCCATTTCCACGGTGGTGGTGGATCCGCTCAAGATCGGGCGGGAGACCGGACGTCTGATAGTGCGGCTGCTGGGCGAGAGCGCGACGCATGGGGGTGCGACGGATGAGAGTCCGACCCATATCGAGGTGCCCGCAGAGCCTGTCTTCCGCGCCAGCTGCTGAGGGATGGGGGGGGGAAGTTGCGGAGCTCTTAGGTGTTGTCGAGCCGCGCCTGAACCGCGCCTTGGCAGCACTTGAGTAGCGAGCACAGCGCTAGGGAGCTCTGAAGCAGTCCTCGAGCGGCACCCGAAGTAGCGAGCACAGCGCTAAGAAGCTCTGAAGCAGTCCTCGGGCGGCAGCCGAGCAGTCCTAAAGCAACCCTGACGCAGCACTCAAGTAGCACTCACGCAACACTGAAGCAGTCTTCGAGCAGTCTTCGAGCAGCCTTCAAGCGGCCTTCAAATAGGCACAGACAGCACCGCCGCAGGCTTTCCAGAAAACATTTGTTATCGGTAACATTGTGTAGTAATGTGACCGGTAACAATCGTGCTGACAGTAGTGAACGAGGAGCTTATGCCGAAGATTGTCCTTGAAGGCCTGGTGAAGCGGTACGGCAGCATCGAGGTATTGCACGGCATCGATCTCGAAATGCAGGAGAACGAGTTCACCGTGTTTGTCGGCCCCTCCGGCTGTGGCAAGTCCACCACGCTGCGGATGATTGCAGGCCTTGAGAGCGTCACCGAGGGCGAGATCTACGTCGACGGCAAGCCGGTCAGCCATCTGGAACCCAAGGCGCGAGATCTGGCCATGGTCTTCCAGGACTACGCACTGTATCCGCACATGAACGTGGCAAAGAACATGTCCTTTGCGCTGCGTCTGCAAAGGCGTCCGAAGGCCGAGATCGATGAAAAGGTATCAGCCGTTGCAGCCACCCTGGGACTGACCCCGTATCTGAACCGCAAGCCCGGCGCTCTCTCGGGTGGGCAGCGTCAGCGCGTTGCCATGGGGCGAGCGCTGACACGAGATTCAGCCACCTTCCTGTTTGACGAGCCCTTGTCGAATCTGGATGCCAAGCTGCGGGGGGAGATGCGCGCCGAGCTGGCATTGATGAGCGAGCGGGTGCAGAAGAACATGATCTACGTCACCCATGATCAGATCGAGGCCATGACGCTGGCCGATCGTATCGTGGTGATGAATGGTGGCTATATCCAGCAGCAGGGTAGTCCCGAGGAGCTTTTCAAGCACCCGGTGAACAAGTTCGTGGCAGGCTTTCTCGGCATGCCGCCCATGAATTTTCTCGACGGTGTCATCAGCAACAGGGACGGCAAGGCTTTTGTGGAAGGTGCAGGGTTCAGCATCGCGCTTCCTCCGGAGAAGACCGCTGTTGCATTGAGCCATCCGGCAAAGGATGTGACGCTGGGTATTCGGCCCTCCGATCTGGTCTACGACCCGGCTGCCAGGGATGAGCACGCCTTGTCACTGAGTATCGTCGTATCCGAGTACATCGGTGCACAGACCGTGCTGCTGTGTGATTGCGGAGGCCAGAAAGTGGAGGTCGAGCTGAAATCGACCATCCCGATCGACAAGAGCGGTCAATTGCGTTTTGCCATCAATCCCGAAGGAATCCATCTGTTCGATCAGAAAACAGAGAATGCCCTTTGATTTCATCCCACCACTTTGTCAATACATCTGGAGACGTGTACATGCGGAATATCATCAAACCACTGGCAACCTCGGTTGCCGCCCTTGCATTGAGCGCAACCGCTGCTCTTGCCGGACCCTATGACGCCTATGAAGGCACAACCCTGGTCGTGAACTTCCCGGCTCATCCACACTACGATGCCGTGCGCGGTGTCCTGCCCGAGTTCACCAAGGAGACCGGCATTCGCGTTGAAGTGGATCAGCTGCAATACCTGAAGATGCGTGAAAAGCAGACCCTGGAGCTGACCAAGAACAAGGGTGACTACGACCTGATGGCCTATGTGGTGTTCTCCAAGGCTGATTATGTCTACGCCGATCAACTGGAGAACCTGGCTCGCTATTTCATGAACCCCAAGCTGGCTGATCCCAACTACGACGCAGCGGATCTGGTCGATGGCTATGTCAGCAACATCGGTGTGGCTGGCGGTGAGAAGGGCTATCTGCCGGGGCCAACCGGTTCGCTGTTCGGCCTGCCGTTCGGCTCGGAAACATCGATACTCGGCTACCGTACCGACATCTTCGAAAAGCACGGCCTGTCGGTTCCCACCAACTATGATGAACTGCTGGAACTGGCGTGCAAGATACCCGAGCTGGAGCCGGGCATGGGGGGCCTGGCGTCACGCGCAGCATCAGGTCATCATGCCAGCCACGCCTTCCTGTTGCACTTGGCGCCGCTGGGTGGACGAATCTTCGATGACGAGTGGAACCCGATCGTCAACAACGCAGAGGGTGTGGCTGCGGCCAACGCTCTGAAGACCATCGTGGGCTGTGGGGCAGAGGGCGCCGCCACATTCGGCTTTGCCGAGGCGGGAGCCTCGTTCCTGCAAGGCAATTCTGCCATGTTTCTCGACTCCACCGTCTTTGCCGGACAAGTGAATGATCCGAACAAGTCCAAGGTGGTGGGCAAGGTCGCATGGGCACCGCATCCCGTGGGAGTTCGCGCCGGTTCGCAAACCGGTGGGTTCGGTATCGGTATTCCAAGGAATGCGCAGAACAAGGAAGCAGCGTTTCTGCTGATGCAGTGGCTCACCTCGAAGAAGGCCGACAAGATGATTGCGCTGGCCGGCGGCAATCCATCGCGCTATTCCACCCATGCGGACGAAGAAGTGAACGCAAAGTTCCCTCATATGGCCACCTTCGGGGAAGCACTGAAGAACGCCGACCCGGATTGGCGTCCGATCATCCCCGTGTGGGGCAAGATCAATGCAGACCTGGGCACCACCCTGTCCAAGGTGCTGACAGAAGACGCCGATGTGCAGAGCTCTCTGGATGGTGTGGCGGAGCGCGCCAGAGCCATCATGGAAGAGGCTGGCTATTACACGTGGCAGTAATCTGAGCCACCCGGTGCTCCGCTTCACGGCGGAGCACCGCATCTGTCAATTCTTCCGGAACATAGGCCTGTCCTGATGAGTATCGCAATCAGAGCGAACCGGCTCACGCCCTATATGTTCATGGCCCCGGCCGTGCTCATTCTGGTGGTGGCCTTGTTGTACCCCATCGGTTATATGGTGTACGCCAGTTTTCTCGACTGGAGTCCGAGCCAGCGCATTGGCGAGGCCGACTTCGTGGGGCTGCGCAACTACGCCAATCTGCTGACCGATGAAGCCTTTCGCGAAAGCTTCTGGGTCACGATCAAGTTTGCCAGCGTGGTGGTCACGCTGGAGATGATCATCGGTGTGGGGCTGGCCCTGCTGCTGGATCGCAATATTCGCGGCATGTCCATGCTGCGTACCATCTTCATTCTGCCGATGATGATTGCACCGATCGTGGTGGGTCTGATGTGGCGCTATATGTATCACCCCACGGTTGGCATATTCAACCGAACCCTGAAAAGCCTGGGCTTCGAAGAGGGCATTCCCTGGTTGTCGGACAGTACCTGGTCCTTTGTGGCGGTGGTTATTGCCGATGTGTGGCAATGGACGCCATTCATCTTCATTCTGTCTCTGGCTGCGATGCAATCATTACCCCGTTCTGCGCTGGAAGCGGCCGAGATCGATGGTGCCACCGGCTGGCAGAAGATCTGGATGATCAAGTTACCGCTGATGATGCCGGTGCTGATCGTCACACTGCTGCTGCGTCTGATCGATGCCTTCAAGGTGCTGGAAGTCATACTCGTGTTGACCAACGGTGGTCCGGGCCTGTCCACGGAAATCGTGGCCTTGCGCATCTTCCGTACTGCTCAGGAGTTTCAGGAACTGGGAGAGGCTGCGGCCATGTCCAATTCCCTGCTGATGCTGCTGATGGCCCTGACCATCGGCATGTTTGTCTTCAACAAGATTCAGGAGGGCCGCGCCGAGCGCATGCGCCTGGCGGCCAACCAGGAGGCTCACTGATGTCCGTGCAAAAGGAAACGCAGAATCCGGCCTTCTACATGTTGATGGTAGTGCTGGTGGTGATGTCCCTCGGGCCCATCGTGTTGATGCTGGCGACCTCGTTCAAGACCAATGTCGATGTGTATGACAGCACGGTCTCATCCTTCTTCTTCACGCCCACGCTGGCCAACTACGAAACCGTGCTGTGCAATGTGCTGTGGTACGAGCCCACACACGTCGACTACTGCGATCCCACCTTCGGTCGTTCCCTGGGCAATTCGATCTTCGTGGCACTGGTCTCTACCGTACTTACGCTGTTCATGGGGTGCATGGCCGCCTATGCGCTGGTGCGCTTCCGCTTCATGGGGCGCGACACGGTATCGATGACCACCTTGCTGATGCGCATGGTGCCGCCGGCGGTATTGCTGGTGCCGGTGTTCGGCATCTGGACATTTCAGTATCGGCTGGACGGCACGTTCACCGGCATCATTCTGGTGTATACCGCGATGAATCTGCCGTTTGTCATCTGGATACTGCAATCCTTCATCGTGCAGGTGCCCATTCAGCTGGAGGAGGCGGCGCGCATGGACGGGGCCAATCCGATACAGATCTTTCTGCTGGTGGTGCTTCCCATCATCAAGCCCGGGCTGGCCGCGGCGGCCATCTTCACCTTTCGCATTGCCTGGAACGAGTTTCTGCTGGGCAATGCACTGCTGGATCGCAATACACGTACGGTACCGGTGACCATCGTGAATTCGATTACCGAGTACGACATCAACTGGGGCGTCATCATGGCGACCGGCATGTTGCTGGCGATACCGCCCATCATCTTCACCTTCGTGGCTTCTCGGCAGATCATCACCGGCATGACGGCAGGTGCGGTCAAAGGCTGATGCTGGACTGGCTGCTGTCTCCGATCGATGCAACACGCGCGCATGGCATCGGTGTTGCCTTGTCCTGGCATGCGCGCCTGATGGTCCTGTCCTGGGGTGTCCTGACGCCCACCGCGATCCTGATTGCCCGTTTCTACAAGATCCGGCCCCGGCAGAAATGGCCGCAGGAACTGGATAATCGTGTGTGGTGGAACGCGCACTACATCGGGCAGACGGCCTCCTTCCTGACGGCCTGTGTGGCGATGCTGTTGATTCTGGTGTCGGGGCAGAATCCGGGTGAGGCTCGCTGGCACCCGATACTGGGCTATCTGATCATGAGCCTGGGTGCGCTGCAGATCGTGTCAGGTATTTTCCGTGGCAGCAAGGGTGGGCCTGATGAGGTGCAGTGCGGTGGCAGCCTGCGTGGTGACCATTACGACATGACTCGCCGCCGACTCATGTTCGAGTTCGTGCACAAGACGGTAGGCTATACCACACTGGGGCTCATCGTGTTCGCCTTGCTGACGGGTCTGTGGGCTGCCAATGCACCCAACTGGATGTGGCTGGCGATAGGCGGTTGGCAGGTGTTGCTGCTCGGTATCGGCGTACGCTTGCAGCGCCAGGGACGCGCCTATGACACCTATCAGGCTATCTGGGGCCCGGACCCCGAGCATCCGGGCAATGCCCGACCGAAACAGGGTATCGGCGTGGTGCGACCGTCAGAGTGCTCCCGCTTCCCGGTGGGGAAACGGGATTGATCCCGTTGTTGATTCGCTGGACCTACAGCACCTCATTTGCCTTGAATACGGTGTGAAAGACTTCGCCGTCGAACATGGCTATCAGCGGCTGGGACTTCTCCCGACTTTCGAAACGCTCCGGTGAGGCCAGGGCTTTCTCGATGGCCTCGCGGGATTCGAAGCGGATGGAAATGACCAGCTCCAGCGGGATGTCCGGGTTGTCACTCTCCACCTCACGCAGCACGCGCACTTCCTGCGCGCCGGGAAAGGCAGCCCAGCTGGAAACCAGCACCGAGTCGATGTAATCATCGAACTCTTGCTGTCGTCCTTCCTTCACCTTGCCTTTGAAAAATGCACATCGTATGAACATGGCTTGCTGTTTCTGGTTGTGGTGGGCGAGAGTAACGCAATCAGCCGAACAGATGTCAGTGTCGGGGAAGCGCCCGCACTGTCAACGCTTGCGGCCATTGATTGCTAGTCCAAAATTGTCTTTCGTCTTTCGTCTTTCGTCTTTCGTCTTTCGCCTTTCGATTAAAGGCTACTGACTACTGACTGAGCATACCGCGCCGCCCGCCCAGCTGCTCGACCATCAGATCGATGAAATGCCGGACTCGGGGCTCCAGCAGACGCTTGTGCGGATAGAGCGCCAGGATGGGGATGTGTTCGCAACGCATACGCGGTAACACCCGCTCCAGACGTCCTGCGGCGATATCCTCCTCAACAAGAATCTCGGGCAGCATGACGATACCGAACCCTGACAGCGCGGCCTCTCGCAGCGCCTCGGCACTGTCCATTCTCAGTCGAACACGTCCTCGCGCGCTAAGCGGCTTGCCGTCTTCGTCGGTGAGGGTCCAGGCTTGTCGTTCGCCGGAACTGGCGAACTGGATCAGGTCGTGCGAGTCGAGTTGTTCTACCGATGCAGGGCGCGCACGATTCTGGAAATAGGCTGGCGCAGCGCACAGCAGGGGTTCGTCACTGAACAGGGTGCGCGCGACCAGACCGTTGTCGGGCGTACTCATACCCACTCGAATGGCCAGGTCGAAACCATCCTCCACCAGACGGTTTACAGGGTCGGAGAAACTCATCTCGATTCTCACTTCAGGCCAATTGGTCAGATACTGCTGCACGATGGGCAGAAAGAGTTTGCGTCCCAGGGCGTCGGGTGCCGTGATGCGAAGCATGCCACTGGGTGCGCCGGGCTCGCCCTTGATGCTGGCGTCTGCCGCTTCAATGGCTGAACGGATGGTCAGGCCGTGCTCGTACAATTTGCGGCCTTCTTCCGTGAGCTTGAGCGTGCGGGTGGTTCGATTCAACAATCGGACGCCGTAGCTGTCTTCGAGGCGGGTAATGGATTTTCCCGCAGTCGAGCGCGACAGACCGAATGCCTTGCCGCCTGCCACGAAGTTTCCGGCCTCGACCACGGCCAGAAAAACCAGAATGTCGTTCACTTTCGAGCCGGCCATACAGTCATCCCTTTTGTAGACTCAGTGTCGATACTGAGGCGAATTCTGTTCGTCAGTGTGAAGCATATAGTACGACTATCTCTGGAAAATGATAGCGATACAGTATGTCAGTCACACCCGTTCGCATGAACCCGGCATCAATGCCAGATGCCGGCAAGGCAGGTTATTCACAGATTTCGGTTGTTGATGCCAGTCGTCTGGCATTCGTGTCAGGTCAGGTTGCCTGGCGTGCCGATGGCGGTGCCGTACCGGATACTCTGGCAGGGCAGATGCCGGTCGTTATCGACAACCTGCAGTCTGCTTTGGCTGCGATAGGCGCAGATACCTGCGATATCGCGCAGATGCGTGTCTACATGGTCGATCTGACGCCGGATTCTGTGGATGTTGCCATGACGATGATAGCCACCTTCCTCGGAGGCGTTCAACCCAGCCTGACCGGCGTGGGTGTTGCCGCCCTTGCGTCACCGGAACTGCTGGTCGAGATCGAGATGGTGGTGCGGATAGGCGCTTGATTCAGGTCTCTTTCCTTGCAGGCGTGATGTGCTGATAATGCTACTCTGGCTCTGGTATGGTTCAGGTCAATTCTCGTGAAGCACTCAGACAGAACTTGACCTGGCCCCTGCGAATCTGGAATCATCGGGATTCAAGGTGACAGTCTGTCTCCCGGAGTCAGTCGTTTTTCCGTATTCCTGCGATCCGCCTGGATAGACGATCACGGTTCACGTATGGCGGGGGCTCGGAATACTGTCGGAGTTGCCCAGCTTCAACCATCGTCAAAAGGAGATTGCATGTCGAGCCATTCGCGAAACCACCGCATCCGTCGTTCAGCGTTCCGTCTGCTGCGAATCACCATCAGTGTCGGGTTGATGTTGCTGGCCTTCACGGCGAATGCGCAATCGCAGGATACCGACGCACCCGTACTGTTGCTGCAATCGCCTTCGAGCGACAACGCCACCATCCAGAGAGATTTCACCTTTTCGGGGTCCGTTTCCGATGCCGGTGGGTCGGGTGTGCGGGACGTCAGATACCTGCTGAAGGATCTAGGCAGCGGTGAGTTCATCAGCCCCGTCGGGGTGGAGGAATCTCCGCGTATTCTACGCACGGCAGAGCTGTCACTGGACAATCCGGATGAAGGCGTCTGGTCTGTACTGGTGTCCCTGCCGGAAGGCCAATACCGCCTCTATGCACGTGTGCGTGATCGTGCGGGCAATTCGAATGTGTGGGCCGTACGAACCACCTTCACGGTCGAGGATGACGAGGTGGTTGACGAGACGGCTCCTGACCTGTCATTGCTGCAGCCTGCCGCTGGCGTCGATGTCTTGCCGGACAGTGGACAGGTTTTCAGTGGTGTGGCTGATGACGCCAACGGCTCCGGAGTGGCGCAGGTGTTCTACGTGATCAAGGAACTGTCCGCATCAGCTTATGTGGACGATAACGGCAATGTCGAATCCGAGCGCGTACTGCGCGACGCCGATCTCACGTCCTACGCAGATGGCCGTGCCGATTGGTCGGTCTCCCTGAACCTTCCCGCCGGACGCTACCGCTTCTACGCCAGTGCCGTGGATCAGCAGAACAACAGGAACTGGTGGGCAGTTCGTCGTGACATCGAGGTTTCCGAATCCACGCCACCACCGGGTGGTTCGGTGTTCGTGCCGCATCCCAGTGATATCACGGACCCGGCCGCTTTCTACCAGCAGGACGGCTACGAAACGGTCAGTGTGCTGCGCATGGATGTGGCAACCCGTACGACGCCGGGTGTCTGTACTCCGGATGATGACAGCGGCTGCACACTGGGCGATGTGCTGGCCGATGTCGACGGCGATGACGATTTCACGGTCGATATTCCGGTCAAGTTCATTGCTGATGATTTTCCCGATGATGGTCTGTTCAGCAACGCCGGTTTGCGTCAGCGCGGTGCTTCATCAAGGGCGGCTCCACAGAAGTCTTTCCGGATACGTTTGACCGGTGATGCGGACCTGTGGCGCAATGAGGAGCGTGTGCAATTGAACAAGCATCCCTACGATCAGAGTCGCATACTCAACAAGCTCAGCTTCGACCTGATGTCGTCGATTCCGCATCTGCCCAGCTTGCGCACACAGTTTGTCAACCTCTGGATCGATGACGGCGCCGGCCCGGTCGATCAGGGTTTGTATACGCACGTGGAGGCAGTGAAGAAGGAGTATCTGATCAATCGCGGACGCAACCGCGATGACAATATCTACAAGGCCAATTTCTTTCTGTTTTCTCCCTCCGATCTTGCCGAAATGGCCGTCGACTCCAACGGCGAGCCGGTGGATGAAGATCGTTTCAACAGTCGCCTGGAAATCGAGCGCGGTGACGATCATGGCAAGGTAGTGGAAATGCTCGCCGCATTGAACGATCCCCAGCAATCCTTCGAGTCCGTGCTTGATCGCTACTTCAATCGCAACAATGTGCTGACCTGGCTCACGGTCAATCTGTTACTGGGTCAGCAGGATGCAGTAACGCAGAACTACTACCTGTACAACCCGTTGGGCACAGAGAAATTCTATTTTCTTCCGTGGGACTATGATGGTGCCTTCAGGACCGAAGCGCAGCTGACAAACGACTTCGATACCGCGAGCTTGCGCAATCGGCTCTACTGGGGATATGCGCGCTACACAGACAACCTGTTCGTCTCGCAATATCTGCGCATGCCGGGCATTCATCAGACGCTGGTGGCTGCTGCCGAAGAGCTGCGCCGTGATTATCTGACACCTGCTGCCATCGGTTCCTTGACCGATAGCTACGCCCCGCTGGTCAGGCCCATCATTGGCAGCGAGCCGGATGTCAGTCAGATTGGCGGCATTCGACGACCAGAGAACATGTCGGTCTGGGATGCCCGAGTGGCCGCATTGCCGGGCATCGTCAACAGCAATCTGCAACAGATCCAGCGCTCTCCGAGCATGCCCTTGTCTCACTATCTGAAGAACCCGATTCAGGCTGGCGGCACGATCACATTCTGGTGGGACCCTGCCTTCGAGGTGACAGGTACGCCGATCACCTATGACCTTCAGGTCTCCTCCACAGCAGATTTCTCCCCAGGCACGATCGTGGTCGATAGCTCGGGAATTGCGGATAGCCCCAGCCGCGTGGAGGCCACGATCAACCAGTCGGCCTTGCCATCGGGGACCTGGTATTACCGCGTTCAGGCTCGCACCTCGGATCCGGCCTTGTATCAGGTGGCAAAGAACCTGTTGAATGAAGGCGGGCAAAGCCATATCGGGGTACGCCGTTTCAGCGTGCCATGAAGCGGTCAGCGTGCCGCGAAGCGTCTGGAGTGCTATGAAGCGATACTAATGACATGAAACGGTCAGCGCGTCTTGAAGCGCTACGGATTCGTGCCAGTTTTACCCTGAAGCGTAGACGCCTCGGAATCCTTTAGAATAAGGCATATTCGGTGATTTCCACTGTCGTGCTCCCTGATGGTGCATTGTCGGTGAGATCACTTGCTCCTGTGCTGACAGGCTTTATTCAATCGTGAGGTTCGGTGTGCAACAGTTTACTCAGGAAGGGCGCAACGCCGTGGCGGATCTTGCCACTCGCTACAGGCTTACACCGGCAACGGTCGAGCATATGCTGGTGGCCGTCAACAACGGTGCAGGTGCGATGGCGCAATTCAACTGCCCGGAGCTGGGTGGCTCGGGTCAGTGGATGCGCGGTGGCATGACCATGGTGGGCGACATGTTCAACCACAATCTCAAGTCCACCGTCGACAATCTGTGCAATGAACTGAGTCAGCTGCTGGCCAGTACTTCGGTATTCACCGCTTCGGCATCCGGTGGCCTGTCCGGTTCAGCGCAGTGGTGGCCTGACGGCCTTGGAAGTCCGATCAGCAGTGGTAGCCAGAACAATTCACGCTACGCCGTGTTTGCGGATCGTCTGGCCGTGGACGGGGATGGCAAGGTAACGGTCTACGACACGAGTGGTCATCAGATCGGGGGTGTCAGCCAGCAGCAGGGTGGCAGCAATTCGATGACCTTCAGCAGCCAGTTGGGCACGGTGTCGGTCGATAGCCTGCCGGTTGTTGAAGTGGCGGGCGAGTCCGAATCAGCTGAGTCTGCAGGGCAGGCCAGACCAGTAGAGTCAGCAGAGCCAGCCAGTACGGAGCCCGAGCCCGAGGCCAACGAATCTGCGCCCGAAGAATCGTCACGCGATCAGGACAAGCCCTCTCGGCCCACGGACGCCCTGGCCGCCGAGTCCGTCTCCGAGGTAGTCTCGAAAGCTGCTCTCCACACCGCGCCGCCCCAGTCAGCAAACACCGCATCGAGCACCACTGCCGGTGCTGCCACAAGCACAGGCACCACCTCTGGCACCGAGGCGCTAGCGCTGATCGAGAAGCTGGCACAATTGCACGGTGCAGGCATCTTGAACGATGAAGAATTCAGTGCGAAGAAGCGCGAGTTACTGGCGCGGATCTGATGTCTGAGACTCAGCCGCTGCCACCAGCTTTCTGACCCGTTCGATCTCGACTTCATTCCACCAGTCGCCATCACGCTTCAGGGATGAGGCGACGATGACGCCATCGGTGCGAGACAGGATGGCAGCGACGTTCAAGAGGTACAGACCCCAGGCCTGTCCACCAACATTGTTCATGCAACAACCCTGAACCAGCCCCGGGACTCTACCCGGTACTGTCTAACCGATCACGAAGCGTGGCTGAATTGTTACCGATCTCTCGTGGCTTTTGCAGACTGACAAGCGTTTACCCATGAAACGCCGAGAAAACTGCAACTCATCGCAAACTCTCGTAAATGCCGTTTTCGACGAATCATGTGTCTGCCGTTAAACGGGTATTGACGCGGTCAATGACGAGGTAGCCTTCACCAGAGAGACATCGAATGCATGAGCTTTACCAATACGAGTTCGCTTTCGAGGTGTCCCCGGTCCCCATGCTGCTCGTGTCCGCATCCGGTGAAATATTGCTTACCAACAGCTTGTTGGATGACCTGTTCGAGTATGACGCTGGCGAACTGATCGACAAGAAGGTCGAGATACTGGTGCCGGAGTCGATCAGGAAGCACCACCCTGATATGCGAGGCGGTTATTTCGGTAAACCGGTCAAGCGCAATATGGGGCAGGGGCGCGATCTGCACGGTATCACTCGGACGGGCAAGGTCATACCGCTGGAACTGGGGCTTGATACGACCATCGTGGATGGCAAGCCGTGCGCGCTGGTAGTGGCTCTGGATATCAGCCAGAGAAAGCTGCATGAGGAGCACATGAACCTGGCCATGGATGCGGCAGCGAGCGCCATGATCATGGTCAATTCCAAGGGTTGCATTGTTTTCGTGAACAAGGCGGCTCTTTCGCTGTTTGGTTATGAAGAAGAAGAGTTGCTGGGATCACCGATAGAATGTCTCGTGCCCGACGAGATCAAGCATGCACATCCGGACTTTCGGGGTGGCTTCATGAGCGCCAGCAAACCCCGCCCCATGGCAAAGGAAAGAGCCCTGTATGCCTTGCATCGAACCGGTCGCAAGATACCCGTGGAGATCGCACTGACTCCGGTGGATACACACGATGGAAAAATGGTGGTCAGCACCGTCATCGATCTATCGGAACGGGTCGAGGCCGAGAACGCCATGGCCAGAAAGCATCAGGAGATGAGCGCACTCAACGAGGAACTGATGCAGTTTGCCTACAGCGCCAGTCACGATCTGAAAGCGCCGTTGTCAACCATCATCGGCCTGTTGGAGTTGTGTCTGGAAGATCTCGAGGAGGGTGAACTGGACAGCGTGAGTGAAGTTCTTCACAGGACATTAAGGATCGGCATGCGCAGCGCCGACAAGGTAGAAGGTGTGCTTGAAATCGCCCGTGTCGCGCGAAGCCCGATCGCTGCCGAGCTGATCGATATGGCATCGATGATCAACGATATCTGGGTGGATCTGACAGGGTCTCTGGATACGTCCGCAAGCCTTGTCATTACGGCAGACCATGATCAATCCGTTTTTCTGGAGAAAAATACCTTGCACGTCATTCTCGAGAACCTGTTGTCAAACGCTGTGCGCTATGTGGATAGAGACAAGGAAAGGAACATCATTGAAGTCAGGTCGCGTACGGAAGATGATGCCATCTTCATCGATGTGATAGACAACGGCATCGGAATACCCGAAGAAAGTCAATCACGAGTCTTCGATCTGTTCAGTCGCATCGATGAACGCAGTGACCATGGTCTCGGGCTGACATTGGTCAAGAAGCATGTTGATCGTCTGGGGGGCAACATTTCTGTCACCAGCACAGTGGGCGTGCAGACGGAATTCAGTATCTTCCTGCCGCTGCAGGCCATGAGGAAAGCCTCATGATTCCTGTGGCAATTGTGGATGATGGTGAAGCTGACAGATATCTGGTGAAGCGTCGCCTGGCCAGATCCGGCAAGTTTGGGGAACTGATCGAATTCGTCAGCGGAGACCGGTTTCTGGAGGAATTCTTCGATGGCACACCGTCAGCGTATTCCAGAAGTGAACCTCTACTGATCCTGATGGATATCAATATGCCGGGCAGAGATGGTTTCGAAACCATCGAAGAATTTTCAGCGCGTCTCGCTGCCAGTCATCGTCCTGACAACACCCTGATACTGATGTACACCTCGTCACTCAATAGCAAGGATCAGCAGCGCGCGAGGGAATTCGGTGTCATCAAGGGCTACCTCGAAAAGCCCATGCGCAACAATAGCGTTGACTTCATCTTGGGTCTGTATAACGACCATTGCGCGGCTTGATACCAGCGTCCATGCCGGAAGCTGTGAGATGGACCGGTTTCAACGAGCGGCTCAATCCATATGAAACTGCAACGGTAGCAGGTACGGAAAACTGGTCGAAGGGTCCACTTCCACCTTCATGATCGGCCCCATCCATTCGCCCCACCGTGCATTCACCGGGCAGTCCTTCAGATGGGCAATTGCCTTGTCAAGGTCATCGGTTTCGAAATAACCGAACAGCGTGAGCCCATGACGAAAGATATTGTAGTTGCGGATGCCGGCAACCCTCAGTGTTTCGAGCATGTCCGGCCAGATCTCATCATGACGCTTCAGGTATTCCTCTTCGTATCCCGGGCGTACTTCCAGTACCCATGCGTGACTTGCCATCAGTTGTCTCCTCTGGTTCCTTGCCATGTCAGCCAGGCATCGCGCAGTGCGACGATCTCGCTGAGCACGTCATCAAACAGTGTATTCATGTAGTCCTGATGTACAGGTTCGATTGCCAGCGCGCCCTGATAGCCGGCATCGCGCAGCGTGCCGAACATGGCTGGAAAGTTCAGTGTTCCCTGATCGAACTTGGTTTGCAGTTCGCCCATCTTGGCCTGACGCAGATGAACATGGGCAGCGAGCGGTGCCAGTGGATCGATTTCGTCCTGCCGATAGCCCAGACACGCAAAATGCGAATAATCCAGAGCGAGCCTGACTCCCGTGGCGTCCACGAGATCGCCGACCATCTGCGGACTTTCGGTAAAGGAGTGAACGTGTGGCTCGATGCACAGGGTTGCGTTGTACTCCCCGGAGATCTCTACCATGGCCTTGAGACTGGCCGCTGCTACCTTGAAGGCATCGCTACGTGATTGTCCCGGATTGACGACGCCTGGCAGGATGAAGACAGTGGTTATGTCTGCAGCATCGGCAAAGCTCAGTACCTGTCGCAGGTCTTTCAGGTTCTGCTCCAGAGTGCCCGGCAGTGCAAGGTTGTTGCCCGACAGACCCTCGCCGAACAGATGATAGTAGTTCGGCAGGCGCACGCCCAGTTGTGCCAGCGGTGCCGCAGCGGCCTGTGGGTCGGAGAGTATCAGGGACTTGTCCAGCGCCGAGCGGTAGAACAGGCCGACATCCAGCGCGCCGATGCCCAGTGCTCTGGATATACCGGCTGCTTCCTCAAGTGTGCAGGCGGGCAAGGACCAGGCGGTGAGTGATAGCGAGTTCTTCATACGCGTTCCACCTTGCCGGAGGCTGCCGAACGGTACAGAGCATCCAGCGCTTCGGTGACACGCGCGCCGTTCTCGGCATTGGCCGGGTTGATGACCGATTCGCCAGCGCACAGCTTCGCAAACGTACGTACCGGCAGGGTGCCGTCATAGACCGCTTCCTCGGAAGTCATGGCCGCAGAGGCATCGTCGGCATCCATCCGGTACAGCTCCATGCGCGCTCGTTCATTGTCGAACACCACCATTCCCTCGGTGCCGTAGATCCGGATATCGGTGTGCATGCCCTTGTGCTTGGGCACGGTGGATGCGCCAGAGATCGAGATGGTTGCCCCATTGGTGGCACGAGCTACCGCGGCATCATAGAAGTCCACGCCCGTCGGCGACTTTCCGTCCATGCAGAACACACTCTCGAACGTCAGATCGGTGGTGTAGAACAGCCAACCGAGTGAATGGGACATCTGCCCCCAACCGTAACCACCTGCCTTGGCGGGATCGGCCCAGGTCGAGGCAGGTGGGCGAAACAGGTGGTCAGCAGTCTCGAGCATGGGTTCTCCGGAAAACAGGTCGTGCAGGGCGCTGCCCATCTGACACACGGCATGACGCACCTCGCCAATGCGCCCTTCGGCAATCCATTGAGCTGCCTGTCTGGAAAAATTCGTGAAGTTCAGGCCGGTAGGCACCATCACCTCGCGGCCGGCGGCCGCTGCTGCCTCGGCAATGGCTCGCCCATCTGCGGCGCGTGTGGCCATCGGCTTTTCAACAAGTACATGGGCACCGCCTTGCAGTGCGGCGATGGCCGGTCCGGTATGCGCCGTGTGCGGTGTGGAAATCATGACGCCATCCAGCTTCTCGGCGGCCATCATCGCACTGACATCGGTGTATCGTGCTTCGATGCCGAATTCATTGCCTACCGTGTCCAGGCGACTTTCGTCCAGATCGCAGATAGCCACGACCTCGGCTTGCGGACAGTCATTGATGGTCGGGATATGGTTGAAACAGGCCCACCAGCCGGTTCCGACAATACCGATTCGTGCAGTCATTCCGATTCTCCTTCAGTCGTTGCCTGATCGATGGTCGAGTTGTAGACGTTCTGCATATGCCTTTCCGCAGCTGCTGCCGCGGTGGTCGGATCGCGTGACAGCAATGCCTTGTACAGTGCCTGGTGGTCAAGATAGGACTGGCGCAGCACTTCCGGACGCTCTGATGCGCGCCGTCGAAACTCGAGCCCCAGTGAGTTCAGGCTCTCGCCGATTCGCTTGAGAAAGTTGTTGCCCGATCCGATCCAGATGGCTTCATGAAACTTGAAGTCGGATAGCCGGAAGGCTCGGGCATCCTCCAGGGTGTCGGCTTGCAGTTTCAGAATCTCGCCCAGCGCTTCGAGTTCCTGGTCGGACATGTTGATCGCCGCTCGCCGCGCCACATCGCCCTCGATCAGGGAGCGGGCATCGTACAGTTCGCGAATGTTGGTGGTATCCAGTGACAGAAAGAAGCGAATCGGGCCCAGCAGGGCGTCACCATCGAGTTCGCTGATGAAGGCACCTCCACCCTGGCGCGATTGCACGACACCGAGGATCGACAGGCCGCGAATGGCTTCACGAACCGAGGGACGTGAAACGTTCAGTTGCTTTGCCAGGTCGCGCTCTGGCGGTAGTTGGTCGCCGGGCTTCAACGCCTTGGAGGAGACCATGTCCAGAATGCGACGAGCGACCATCTCGGCCACCAGTTCGCGCTTGACCGGAACTTCGAAGCCGATATCGGTGACTTTGTTGCTCATGTGGGTGTCCTTTGTTGAGCGCTTCCGGGCATGAAGCGAGACAGGTCGATTCTCGGCGCAACGACGGAGGCAATCAGCAGCAAGCCGATGACGCCAGTCTGTATATGTCCCGTGATGTTCAGCAACGCCATGCCATTACGCAGGCTGAGAACGATGAGGATGGCCAGCAATGTACCTGTCAGCGTGCCGGTACCACCGAAGATGCTGGCTCCGCCCAGCAGAACGATCGTGATGATGTCCAGCTCGAACCCCAGGGCCACATCGCCTCGGACCGCGCCGACTCGCGCAGCATACAGCAAGCCTGCAAAGGCAGAGATAGTACCGGAGGCGATGAAAAGGATCATCTTGTGCCGGGCCGTATCGATACCGGCGAAGTCGGCGACATCACGATTGGTACCGATGACATAGGTCTTGCGACCAAAACCGCTGCGCTGAAGAACGACATACAGGATGATGAACAGCACCGCAAAGGCGATCAAGGCGAAGGGCACGCCAGCGATCAGGCCCTTCTGGCCAATTGCGTCGAACCAGTCGGGAAATTCATTGATACCCCGATCTTCCACCAGCACCCTGGCCAGGCCACGAAAACCGATCAGCGTTGCCAGCGTGACCACCAGGGACGGCAGCCCGACCCTGGCGATGAACCAGCCGTTCAGGGCACCACCCAGTACGCCGATACTCAGGCAGATCAGGATGGCCCAGCCACCGGGTACACCGTGCTGTACCAGTACACCGAAGGCGCAGGCCGACAGGCCCATCATCGATCCTACCGACAGATCTATCTCGGCGTTGATGATGATGAAGGTCATGATCAACGCCACGATGATCTTCTCGATGGAAAGCTGAAACAGATTGACCACATTGGAGAAGCTGAGAAACTGATCTGACAGAGAGGTATTCATCAGGATGATGAAGATCAGTGCGCACAACAGGAAGCCTTCCCAGCTGCGCAGACGGTTCAGTGCGTTCATCATGATTGAGTGCTCCGTTGAATTCTGGCTTTCTCTCTGGCAACCCGCCATGCCACCAGGCGGCGCATCAGGGTAGCGTCGGCCGCCACGGACAGCAGGATGAGAGTGCCCAGTACGGCTTCACGCCAGAACTCGCTGACCAGTTGCCAGCGCACCAGGCTCATGTCGATCAGGTCGACCAGTACCGCGCCAATGAAGGCACCGATGACCGAGCCGGAGCCGCCGAAGATGTTCACGCCTCCGACAACCGACGCGGCCACTGATTTCAGTTCGAAGCCAAGACCTGCCACCACGGTGATGGTGCCGAAACGGGCGAGAAACATGAAGCCTGCCAGCCCTGCCAGGGCACCGGCCAGCACGAAGGCTGTCAGTACCACGCGCTTCGAATTGATACCGGCCATCTCTGCCGCTTCCGGGTTCGAGCCCACTGCATAGATCTTGCGGGCGGCCCGCAGACGCGTCAGGGCGATATGCACGATGATGACGACCACCACGGCCAGCAGGAAACTGGCTCGTAACTGATAGCTGCCGAAGGTGAGTATCTTGTAGTTGGGAAAGTCGACCAGCCAGGTGGGCAGATTGCCGGTGGTGATGGACTTGGCATCGGAGTATTCCACCAAGGCAGATCGGAACAGGGCCATGGTTGCCAATGTCACGATGATGGAGGGGATGCGGGCATAGGCCACCAGCGCACCGTTGACCACACCGAAACAGGCGCCCAGGCAGATGGAGTAGATGAGCAACAGGGCGGGACCGAGCTCCGGGTTGTTGGTGATCAGACTGCCGGTGGCGAAAGCGACGAAGCCCAGAGTGGAGCCGATGGACAGATCGATATTCCTGGTCAGTATCACCAGTGTCTGGGCGCAGGCCACGATGGCCATGATGGCGACCGAGCTGGAGATTCGGTTGAACAGGCGACCGTTCAGGTAATTGGGTACCTGCGTGGAGAAGAACAGCAGTACCAGTGCCAGTACTGCCAGCAGGGCGAGTATGCGCAGCGTCTGCGGGGAGATTCGATTCAACATCAGACCGCTTGCTCCAGTTGTCCCGTGGCCATGCTCATGATGGCTTCCTGTGTGGCCTCCCCGGTATCGAGAATGCCCATCTGCCGGCCCTCGCGCATGACGAGAATTCGATCACCCATGGCAAGCACTTCCGGAAGATCCGAGGAGATGACCAGAGCTGCTCCTCCGCGCGCCACGAAGTCGCGGATCAGGTCGTGTACTTCGGCCTTGGCACCGATATCGATGCCCCGTGTGGGCTCATCGAAGATCAGCAGATCGGGCTTCATGTTCAGCCACTTGGCCAGCATGACCTTTTGCTGGTTGCCGCCCGAGAGCATGCCAACGGGTGTCTCGACGCTACCGGTACGGATGTTCAATCGCTCGCGGTATTCATTGGCAACGCTGTCTTCGCGTTCACGATCGAGCAGCCCTCGCGGGGACAGAAACTCATCGAGCGTTGCCAGCGAGATATTCGACTTGATCGGCATCGGCATCGCCAGGCCAAGCTTGCGCCGGTCTTCCGACACGTAGGCGATACCGGCATCGATCGCCTGTCGCGGAGAGCTGAACCATGTGTCCTCGCCGCGGTAATTGATGTTTCCAGAGGTGGCCGGCGTGATGCCGAACAGGGATAATGCAACATCGGTACGTCGTGCGCCGACCAGGCCCGCCATGCACAGCACTTCGCCGGCATGCAGGTCGAAGGAGATGTCCTCGAACACGCCATCGAGTGTCAGATCACGCACTTCCAGTACCGTCTTGTCCGTGACCGTGCCGGGTGCCTTGGCAAAGTAGTTGCCAACCTCACGCCCGACCATCTCGGCGATCATGCCGTCCGAGGTCACCTCGCTGATGGGTTTGGTGGATATATGGGCGCCGTCACGGATCACCGTCACGCGGTCGGCGATCTCGAATATTTCTTCGAGACGGTGCGAGATATAGACCACGGCCACTCCTTGCTCAGCCAGGGTGGTTGCAATCTGGCGCAACTGCGAGGCCTCGTGGGCCGATAGAGAGGCGGTGGGTTCGTCCATGATCAGTACCCGGACATCCTGACTCAGGGCGCGGGCAATCTCGACCGCCTGCTGCTCGGCCAGCGTCAGGCCGCTGGCGATCCTGTCAGGATCGAGCTTCATGCCGATGCGTTCGATCAGGGCCCTGGCTCGCTTGCGCTGCTCCGCCGGACGAACCCACAGTCCGGCAGAAGTGTCGCTGATGAATATGTTTTCGGTGACATCCAGATCCGGGAATACCATGGGCTCCTGGTAGATGGCGGCAATGCCGGCTTCACGAGCGGCCTGAGGGCCGGATATCTGTCGCGGCTCACCGTCCACGAAAATGGTGCCGCCGCTGGGCTGGTGAATGCCTGTCATGATCTTGATCATGGTGGACTTGCCGGCGCCATTCTCGCCGACGATGGCATGCACCTCACCGGGGTGCAGCACGATGGACATATCCGCCAGCGCGACGGTCATGCCGAACAGGCGGCTGATGTGATCCAGTCTGAGTACTGCGTTAGACATTGAAGGTTGTTCCGTTGGGTCGATTGCACGTGAAACTGCGCGAAGGACAGGGAGTGCAGCAGGCAGGTTGTCTGCCGCACTCCGGACTTCGTGCCACACTTGTCCCTGCAGATCGGAATCTTCATTCCGAACCTGCATTCATGCCAGAGAGACTACTTGGCAGCGGCTTCGACATTCTCCGAGTTGTAGACCGTGAACGGTCCCATCAGAATGCGCTTGGAACCCTCACGGCTCGGATCTGCCTCGATGGTGTAATCCCCCATACGCCCAGCGGTGAATGTCTCACCAATGTCACCGCTCAATTGACCACTCGCCAGGCCGTAGGCGGTGTAGTAGGTCAGGTAGCCCAGGTCGCGGAAATCCCACAACGCGAATTCAGGCGCGCAGCCGTTCATGGTGTAACTGACCATTTCGGAGGGCAGACCCAGACCGGACACACGTACCTGATCGCACAGGCCTTCATCCTGCATGGCCTTGGCTGCTGCCTGAATACCAACTGTGGTGGGGGACATGATGACGCCCAGATTCGGGTATTGATCGACCAATGCCAGAGCGCGGTTGTAGCTCACTTCAGCCTGATCATCACCATAGACGACGTCAACCAGCTCGATATCGGCGTATTTTTCATCGTTTTCCAGTGCCTCTTTCATGGACGCGATCCAGGCGTTCTGGTTGGAGGCGTCGGGTGTGGCTGAGAGGACTGCCATCTCGCCGGCGCCTTCCAGAATCGAATGGGCCATGTCGGCCATCACCACACCGATGGAGCCGAAGTCTACCTGAGCGACGAAGACATCTTCGCCCTCACCGGAAGGAATGGGGCTGTCCCAGGTGACTACCTTGGTGCCGGCCTTCTGCGCCGCCATGGCTGAGGGGCTGATCTGGTCGCCAGCATTGTTGGACAGCATCACGGCGCCCTGGCCCTGCGTGGCGGAGGTGGTCATGATCTCGATCTGCCCGGCGGTGGAGTTCTCTGGCGTGGGGCCGACGAACAGCAGCTCTCCGGGATTGCCGAGTTCGGCATGCGCTTCCTGAGCGCCTTCATTGGCCTGGTCGAATACCAGAATACCCAGAAACTTGGGTAGCAGGACCATGTCGATGTCCTTGCCCGTTTCCAGCGATACGGCACCATCCTGAGCGACGGCGAATCCTGTGCTGCCCAGCAGAACGGCTGCCGCAGCGGTGAGTCCAGTGAATCTCTTCATGTCTTCCTCTCTCTCTCTTGTGGGTCGGTACTTTCTGTATTGACGCAATGCGTCGTGTAAACATCGGGCGTGTGTCGTTGACAAGGGTTGGTCGGTCTTGCCGTCGTGTGTGCAGAATCGAACGAGCCGCTTCTGCGAAAGAACTGGTGGAGACTCGCCCGGTATCCATCACCAGCACTGCATGCGTTTTTCCCGGAAAAAGGGGACGCGAATCATGGCCTCCCGTCTACAAGGCGACTGGCTTGCGAGGTGCCTGCCCATTCAGTGCTCTGCTGATGTCCAGGGCAACCAGCTTCTGAAGCCGGTCAATGGCCGCTTCCGAATACCAGGCGGCATGAGGCGTCAACAGCAGATTGGGGGCACTGCGCAGGGGTGACTCTGCATCCAAGGGTTCAGCGTGAAAGACATCCAGTGCCGCTGCTGCAATAACGCCTTCGCTCAATGCCCTGGCCAGATCTGCCTCGACGATCAACTGGCCTCGTGCCGAATTCACCAGCATGGCGTGAGCCTGCATTCTGGCCAGGCGCTCGGTGTTGAAGTAGTTGGTGGTCTGCTGCGTGGCCGGTGCATGAAGGGAGATGATGTCGGCGGTAGCGAGCAGCTCGTCCGCACTGACCAGGCTAGCCCCCAGATTCCGCGCCTGCTCGGCTGATAGCCCCGGATCTGCAACGATGAAACGAAAGCCGAAGCTCTTCAGGCGTGACAGCACCGCCTGACCGATCTGTCCCATGCCGAAGAAGCCGAAGGTGGTCTCCGAGAACGGCTTCAAGGGTCTGGCATGCTTGACAGCGGCCCACTCACCGGCCCTGACAGAACTGTCCAGCGGGATGAGTTTGCGCAGCAGCGTCAGCGCCGCTGCCGCGGTATGATCCGCCACCTCATCGGCGCAGTAGTCAGGTACATAACCGACTTTCAGGTCCGCAGCTCTGGCCGCCTCGAGATCGATATTGTCGTAGCCAACGCCGTAGCGGATGATGGTGGCTCCCGGTGCAACAGCCTGGCAGGCCAGTGGACCAAACGGTGTGAACTGGACGGCAACGACATCGGCGCCTGCTACCACCTCCGCCACTTCTTCATCGGTTCTGGCCTGATGCGCAGAGAATGTGGCATTGGCCGATTCCGCAGCTGCTCTCTCCTGAGCCACGTCCGGAAAGGTATAATCGGTTACTACAACACGAGTACTCATTGCGAGCCCTCCAGATAATCATGGATGATCTCGCCCGGGACGAGAGTGAAATCGGCACGCCAGTAGAAGCCTTGCAGAGGTTCGATCACAGGCAGGCGAAACACGGGGAGTTGCGCATTGGCGCGCAATTCCACCGTGCAGGGGCCTGTCCAGGCTTCATGGACGCACACCTCGGTGAGTTTGCGACTGGTCAGTTGCCGGATGGCGGGTCGGCCATCGATATGATCAACGGCCTTGAGGTTCAGATTGGTGGCAAAATCGAAATGCGGAGCCAGTGCCTCGGCGTCAACCGATTGTTGCTTGTAGGGCAGCGTGCCGGTAATGACATCAATACCGTTACGTTCCACGGTGCCCACCATCAGGTCTCCCCGAAATTCCATCGCGGGGTGCCCGTATTTCTTGGGTTGTCCGTGGACCTCGCGGCCCTGACTCACACCACCATCGGATGACAATACAAGATAGGGAGAATAGGCGCCGCTGCGTGTACCCAGGCGGGCGCCGAACATGACATTGGCTTCGGTATAGGCGCCTACCCAGTCGGTATCATTCATTCTGTATATATGCACACAGGCAACATCGCCGACAGGCTGCAGCGGTGGCGGCAACAGAAAGGCCATCGCTTCGGGGTCGGTCCGCCAGTACAGTGTCATGATCTCCGCATTGCGAAACCGGAAAGGGAATCGCGGGATGGTGGGTGCATCCCAGGGCGTGGAAAAGCCGCCCTCGACAATGTCCTCGACACTGGGTCGCTTGACCCCGAAGCGGGACGTGTCGCTCATTCGGCAATCCTCCGCACGACATCTTCCTGTACATCGATGCCCAGGCCGGGTGCTTCGATGGGATAGGCCCAGCCATCGCGATGCCAGAGTTTCTCGACAACCAGCTCATCCTGCACGACAACGGGGAAGGGCTTGTATTCGAAGATTTCTGCATTGGGCGATGCCAGGCTCAGGTGCAAGGATGCCGCCGTGGTGATCGCCGTGGACCAGGCGTGGGCATTGATGGTCTTGCCATACTGCGTGGCAAGCGCATCGGCCTTGCGAAATCCGGTGATTCCTTCAACGCGAGCGGGATCGATACCGTATACCTCCACCGCCTGCACGAATTCCATCTGGCGCCGGTAGCCGGTCTCCGTGAATTCGCGTTCGCCACTGGCAATACGTACCTCTGTGCTGGCGGCCAGTTCGCGGTAGCCGGCATCATCGGTGTAGTAGAGCGGCTCTTCATACCAGCCTATGCGGTACTCGCCCATGCGGTTCGCCACATCGATGGCCGTGGCAACATCCCAGCGCACACCGTTACCAATATCGATGAGAATCTCTGCCTCATCACCCAGGGCTGCACGCAGCTCCTTGACGAAATGAACATCCGTGTCAGGATTGCCACCGATATCGCTTTCACCCTTCTTGGCAAAGCCGAGCTTGGTGGATCGAAAACCGGCTTCGAAGAAGCCAACGACTTCAGCGACACAGGCCGCCTCGCCTTTCTTGTTGACGTGAGCCGAGGCATTGGCGGGCAGGCGTTCATGTTTCAGGCCGCCAAACAGTTCGTACAAGGGCTTGCCCGCTACCTTGCCGCGAATGTCCCACAGCGCCATGTCGATGCCGGAAATGGCGAGCGAGGCGATGCCTCCTTCGCCGTACCAGTGCACATGTCGGCGCATGGCGACCCAGTTGTCTTCGATGTCCTCGGCAGGCGTGCCGATCAGAAACGGGGCAAAGCCGTCATTGATGATGGTCGTGATGGCGCGACAGGCTTCTGCCCACATGCCGATGCATTCGCCCCAGCCGACCACACCGTCGGAAGTCTCGACCCGCACCAGTACCGTTCGCCGGATCGTGTTGAAGTCGTTCGGATCCGGGTAGGCAATGCAGATGGGTTCTATGGTGGAAATCTTGATGATGCATCCTCCAGCAGATACGTGTATTGACAGACAGATGGACAACCTGTCTAATTGGCCTGACCAATTATTGAGGCAAAAGAATTGTGAATGCAAGGAAAATTTTCGATCTTCATGCGGTCCCGCTTCCCGACTTGACCGGAAAGAGCGTTCTGATCACGGGTGCAGGGCGTGGCATCGGGCTGATGCTCGCGGGATTGCTGGCAGAAAGTGGCGCTCAGGTTTTTGCCGGTATCAAGGATGGTTCGCCTGAGGAGATCTCACGGCAGATGCCTGCCGTGACGGTGCTGGATCTGGATGTAACGGAGCCTTCAAGTATTGCTGCGGCCGTCCAGACCGTGAAGGACAAGGCCGGCAAACTGGATGCGCTGGTCAACAATGCCGGCAGCATCAGCCCGATTGGTCATGTCGACAAGATAGACAGCGATGCCTTCGGGCGGGTATTCGATGTGAACGTCGTGGGTATGCACCGCATGATTCTGGCGTGCCTTCCCATGCTGGAGGCCAGTCAGGGGGTGATCGTCAATGCTGGTACGGGTGCCGCCACCACGCCGATGGAGGGGTGGACGGCTTACTGCAGTTCGAAGGCAGCAGCCAGAATGCTGACTCAGATGTGTCAGATGGAGCTGGGCGCACGCGGTGTGCAGAGCTTCTTCATCGGCATACCTCCGACAGATACGGCGATGCAAGGCGAGATTCGTGAGGCCGGGCTCAACGATATCAGCAAGATTCCTCAGGAGCAGCTGGTGGACCCTGCCATTCCCGCCAGTGTCATGGCCTGGTTATGTGGGCCGGATGCGCGAAAGCTGGACGAGTGCCTGCTGGATACGCGCGATGATTTCTTTCAGGACATGGCCAGAGCGGCGATGAATTGATTTGGTGAAGGGTGGACCTGGCATCGTCACCTTGTCAGAAGAATCCGGCTTGCGATAAACTGCAGTAGTGCGACAGATACGGCGCGATTACTGCAGTTTTTCGGCTGCAGTGCGGTTGCAGCAATTCGCCAGTCACGAACTCGACAGGCGCACGCGAAGCAGAGGAGATCGAAGACATGAATCAGACAAAGACAGCGCGTTTCATATTCACTGTCTACACGGAGTCTTCGATTCATGCGTCCATCTCTCATTCTCAGCGATCTGTACTGGGTCGCACCTGATGCTCACTACGCCATTGATCCGATAAGTCTGCAGCTGGCACCTTGCCGAACTGGCCTGGTCGGTCGTAACGGCTGCGGCAAATCAACGCTATTGTCCATGGCGGGTGGTCAACTTCAGCCCACTGGCGGCCAGGTCATGTGCGACGGGCGCGTAGCTCTGTTGCGTCAGGATGTCCATGATCTGGACACTGTTGCCGATCTGTTTGGTATCGCTGATTCATTGCGTGTCCTGGCGCGCGCCGCTGCCGGTACTGCCACCCTTGCAGAGTTGGCCGATGCTGACTGGGAACTGCCAGCAAGGGTGATGCAATGCCTGCAGCGCTTTTCCCTGGATGTCGAGTTTGATCAGCCGTTGGCATCCTTGTCCGGAGGTCAGAAGACGCGCGCCAGATTGGCCGCTCTGATATTCGAGGAACCGGATTTCATTCTGCTGGATGAACCGACCAATCATCTCGACCGTGAGGGGCGTGACCAGCTGTTGAACCTGCTGCGTAGCTGGAAAGGTGGTGCGCTGGTGGCCAGCCATGATCGCGAGTTGCTTGATGTAATGGATTGCATCGTGGAACTCAGCTCGCTGGGTGTGCGCCGCTACGGAGGCAACGGCACGTTCTATCAACGAGAAAAGGCTGCCGAGTTATCTCAAGCTGAAGCGGCCTTACAGTTTGCCTCCAGGCGTAGTGCCGATCTGGCCGCGCATCGTCAACGGCTTGCAGAAAGACAGTCGCATAAAGACAAGTCGGGACGTCACCGGCGGCAGGATAGCGGGCAGTCGAAGATGGTGCTTGATGCAATGGCCGGGCGTAGTCAGGAGACTGCTGCGAAGAACAGGCGAGTCAGCGCGAAACGTCTGGAAGACGCAGCCGAGCAGTTGCAGGCGGCTAAAAGCCAGATCGAGACAAGGAAGCCATTGTCGGTGTCCTTGCCGCCGACGGGATTGGCCAGAGGGCAATGTGTACTTCGGCTTGCGCGACTCTGTGGTGGGTATTCAGGACAGCCTGCGATCATCAGGGAGGGTAACCTGAGAATATCGGGACCAGAGCGTATTGCCGTGCAGGGAGGAAACGGGGCGGGAAAGTCTACTTTGCTGTCATTGATTGCCGGAAAACTCACTCCCCGGTCTGGCGAGTTGCAGGTGGTTGCAGATCATGTGCTTCTCGATCAAGAGTGGGGGCTTCTGGACAAGTCGTGCAATGTGCTGGAGAATTTTCAGCGATTGAATCCGGGCGTCGATACCACGCAGAGCAGAACCCTGTTGTCACGCTTGCAGTTCCGCGATGAACAGGTGCTACAGCCGGTACATAGCCTGAGTGGAGGACAACAGATGCGGGTGGCGCTGGCGTGTACCGTCGGTAATGATCGACCGGCTCGTTTCATGATGCTTGATGAGCCGACCAATCATCTCGATCTGGAAGCGCAGGGGGCATTGGAGGCTGCCTTGCGTACCTATGACGGTGCCTTGTTGGTGGTGTCGCACGACGTGAGGTTTCTCGATGCCATCGGAATTGATCGTCGGGTGGTATTGGTGTGAAGGGTAGGCGATGGCCAGGTGATGGTTGTGTGATGGTTGTGTGATGGTTGTGTGATGGTTGTGTGATGGTTGTGTGATGGTTGTGCCATGGTCCGGCTATGGCCAGAGCATCCCTGCCATCCCTCAGTCTCTGTCAGTCGTGATTTCTGGAGATCGCTGGCGAATGTACTCTCGCCATTCACGCAGCATGACGTGGCGAGAACGGGGATAGGTTTCATCAAGAACATCGATCTGATGGATGCGATCGGTACGAAAATGTCGATAGCCGTCTCGTAGCTCGCACCATGCTGCCAGTATGCGGCACTGGTCGAAATAGCCGAGTGCAAACGGCCAGATTGTCCGTTGGCTTGTCGATTCATGCTGATCCGTGTAGTGGATCAGGAGCTTGCGTTGTTGACGAATGCTCAGACGGATCGGTTGCGGGTCGATCGTCTCACCATGAATGCGGGTGGACGGCCCTATCAACAAGCCCGAATCATCAAACTCTCGTCGTAGCGGTGGTGGTAACACCGATGCAATCTTCGCGATAGCACTGGCGGCTGATGCACCGAGGCGTTCATCGGCCCTGTCGGCCACCCAGCGAGAACCCAGGACAATCGCTTCGATCTCATCTTCCGTGAACATCAGTGGCGGAAGCATGAATCCCGGTTGCAGTACGTAGCCGACACCTGCCTCGCCCCTGATGTCTGCACCCTGTGCCTGCAACGTCGCAATATCCCGGTACAGTGTGCGCAGGCTGATACCCAACTCCGTCGCCAAGGTCTCTCCGCTGACCGGATATCGGTGCTCTCTGAGAATCTGAATCAATTCCAGCAGGCGTTGCGCTCGGGACATGGTGACAAGATCCTGAATATCTGATTAGCCGATTAGCCGATTAGCCGATTAGCCGATTAGCCGATTAGCCGAATAGCCGAATAGCGGAATAGCGGAATAGCGGAATAGCGGAATAGCGGAATAGCGGAATAGCGGATTCAGCATAAGCGAAACGTCGGTAAGTGTTTACTCGTCTAAACGATTTGTCTCACGATGACCAGGCAGTCTGCTGCTCTGCTCTTTGCTCTCGTGATTTCGAATGGTCTCTCCAATGTTGTTCCTGTCCTGGGTGCACGCTGGCCCGGGCCGCGCTCACACTGTGATATTCCCTGCCATCTGCCCCATAGAGGCGATAGCGCCTGATCTTCGCTACCTTGGCCTGAGCGCGTGACCGCGACGCTGGGTCTGCCGCACTCACGTTCTGCGCGTGCCATCCCAGGTCTGCACCGTTGGGGCCAATACGCTCCAGTCTGAAGCCACCTTCATGCAATAGCCTGTGGCAAGCTCCGCAGAGATGTACAGCATTGTCCATGGTCGATTGCCCACCGTTTTCCCGATGTACGAGGTGATGGCCTTCGGCATGACGGGTAGCACCGCAACCGGGCATCTGGCAGCGACGGTCTCGCGCTCTCAGCGTCTTCAGCTGACGTTTGGTGAATGGCGGTGCCTTGTTTGCGGTCGCTAGAACTTCATCGTCATCATCCCGTAGCACCAGCGTGAATCCGGCAATCTCTGCTAACCGTCGAGCGGTGGCACTGGATACCGGTCCGGCGCCGTGCAGCCAGGGACGCTCGACGATGGATGCTGACTCGCTGTGTGTACTGTGCGAATCGAAATCATGAGGTGTGCAGCAGGCGGAGTTGTCAGTGCAATGCTTGCTCTCGAAGTCGCTTGAGAAGCTTTCCAGCAGTTGGCTGAGATCCAGGTTGACGTGTACACGATAGCGGTCGGCCATTGCCACGGCGTGTCCGGCTGATGCAAGGGACTGCCTGCTCATCAGAAGAACGGCGTCGGCACGCAGCTGCGTGGCGGTAGGCCGGATCGGGGCGGTAGCGGGTTCTGCCGTATCGGCAACATGATTTGCAGACTGTGATGCGTCTTGTTCAAGTGAAGTACCATCGTTTGCACGACTCCGCGATGTCTGTTCCGCTACCGGATCCTCACCACCTTCCCGTATCCAGTCTTCACATTGTTCGAGCGATCGCCGGAACTCTTCGCCCAGTTCACGAGGCAGTTCGATCACTATCCGGGTAGAGTGCGCATCCGGTTCGCTGATGGAAACCGAGCGTCTTTCGTACGCTCGCAAGGCTGCCTGGGCATCGCTGATATCCTGTCCGAGTTGTGCGGCCAGTCTGGCGTCTTCGTCACGGTCGGTGTGGTGACGAAATCGCAGGCAGTATTCACGGGTTTCTGAAACCGACAGGGCCAGGGTGGCCAGCGCAAACTCGGCGTCGGTCTCCGGGGTGGCGACACGCGTCACTTCGCGCAACTGCGAGAAGGATATCTGTCCCAGCGTGAAGAGCGATTCGAGTATGGGCAGATTCTGCAAGGCGCGACCCACACGCAGTTGTTCGGAAGCATTTGTCTTGGCGATACTCAGATGCGTGTCCATCCAGACGATCATGCTTCGACAGCCATCAAGCTTGTAGAGCTCTTCATCATCGAACCGGACCTGTAGCCGCAGCTGTTCTGCAAGGTTTCGATCACAGGTTCGGGAGAGTGAGCGCAATCGATTCCCAAGTTGTTCGGTGGTTTCGTCGACGACACTTGGCGATTGACCGCTGATAAGACGAATGCGCTCCCGCAACTTCTCAGCCTTGGCGGCCCTGTCTGCGGTAGCGTGTTGGGCCCCCTCGATCAATGCCATCGCCAGTCTGATGGCTTCGGCTTCACAGATCCGCTCGTCTGCCTGAAAATGCTCGGGTGAGAGTGTGTTGGGGGCTGCTGTTTTTTGGGTGTGAGAGTCTTGGACGTTTTGTGTGTCTTGTGTGTCTCGTGTGTCTTGGGCGTCTTGGGCGTCTTGGGCGTCTTGGGCGTCTTGGGCGTCTTGGGCGTCTTGGGCGTTCTGGGCGTTCTGGGTCTCTTGAGTGTCCTGGATGTCTCGAGTCTCTTGAATGTATTGCCTGCCTCGATTGCCTTGCTGCTCTCTGGCGTCATGCGCCTTGCAGTAATAACGCGGATTCTCCTCGGCGATGACGTTTTCCTGCCAAGTTCTGAGCATCGGCGAAAATTCAAGGAGGCTATGAGGTATCAGCTTTTCGGTCGTATCGGATAGATGGAGTTGCATCCCTGGCTCCCGCTGGTTTGTCAGTTCATTTTACGATAGACCGGTGAGTGTCTTCGTCATATTTTCCTGCAAAACTGTTTATATATACAGTGCACGAGTTCGCCTGAAATGATCCAATCACTGACAGCCCTGACAGCCCTGACAGCCCTGACAGCCCCGACAGCCCCGACAGCCCCGACAGCCCTGACAGCCCTGACAGCCCCGACAGCCCCGACAGCCCCGACAGCCCCGACAGCCCCGACAGCCCCGACAGCCCCGACAGCCCCAACAGCCCCAACAGCCCCAACAGCCTGATCATCCCGATAGCCCGATTCACCCCATCACCACAGCCCGCAACACCCCTCGGCCTAACGAAAACCACCCAACCAACCCGACCTACCGCCTACCAATCAGCACATCATAATCAGGAAAATCACTGACACCCATGATCACCGAGCCATCCCCGTTGATCCATGCAGATCGTTCTCCATAGAAGTCGGGCAGGGTGTACACGGCCGCATCTTCCACATCCAGCAGGAAATGATCGATCGCCTGCTCTCTATCGTCAGTGAATCGACTGATATAGCGAAACAGCACATGCTGGCCGTCGGCTGTATAGTATTCGGCTTCGCTGGTAGTGGAAGAGGGGACAGAGGTGTATTCACAGGTGGATTCATCCACTTCGTTTCCGTTCTCGTCCACCAGTGGGCAGCCACGCAGCGCTCGGTTCAGGGAAATGATCTGATCACTGCTTCGCTGGTAGAGGTTGTAGCCTGCCGTTGTTTCACCGCTGCCGTATGAGCCGGTGAAGAACACGAGCTGATCACCGTCCTTGTTGCTGACCATGGACTGGATGTTGTCGATACCTTCCAGAGAGAAGTCGATGTCGGAACCGGTAAACGCCAGCTCCGCCGATGAATCGAAATTTTCCCACGGTGGCCGATCGCTGTAGCGGTCACCGACTGGCACCTCGGAGTATTGCCGGCTACCGTCGGCGGATATGGTATAGGAGTAGGGCGGCAGGCAATCCACGTTGTCGGTGATGGTACAGTCTCGTAGGTCTTCGGCCTGGCCACGCACCAGCCAGTCGCCATCGCTGGTGTTCCAGAGTGTTGCGCCAACCTGCCTGACCGTGGCGCCGTCGGCATCTGTTCCCTGCCACCATTGCTGGCTGAACAGCAGTTCGCCGTCATCGCTCAGTTCGTAGCCTTGATAGCTGATGCCAGACAAGCGCGGTGAAAGGACGGTGCCATCGACTTCCAGGCTGGTATCCGGATAATCGGTCAGTGTGGCCGTATCGAGTGTATAGGCATGCAGGGCAGTGCTGTTCGGCGTGCCGTACTCAGACAGGTCTTGCGGGTCGTAGGTGTTGAAGAGCACCACATTGCCATCAGCGGATTGATCGGTCCCCTTGTAGATGCATTGATCTGCCGGGCTCAGCGGAGACATGTCGAACAGGCTCTCGTCGAAAGTTGCGTTGTAGGACACTGACGCGCAGTCCAGGCCCATGACCGCGATCGGTTGATTCTCGGCATCGAAAAGCAGGTGGGTGTTCTCGCCGATATCGGTAAGCAGCCAGCTGGCCTCTCCGGTTTCAGTGTCGATGAGTGCTATGGCGGCGACGAGGTTATTGTCGTCGAGAACATCGGCACGAATCGTCGTGCCGTCTCTCGACATCTGGTAGGCATCCACGCGCTCGAGTCCCGCCTCCGAGATCATGGTGTCCAGGTCTACCTGAAGCGTACGGGTGAATGCCAGTTCGCCGCGATAATCCGGTGTGTCCAGTACGGCAGGTAGTTCGGGCGCCTCGTCATCGTCATCAGCGGGCATGGATGTCGGGTCATCGCTGCTGCTGCAGGCGAGCAGCTGTGCGCTCATCACTATCGGGAAGAGTAGCTTGTAAGGCTTCATGGCGAGTTTCCTGAACATAGGCAGCAAGACTGGAAACAGTCGGACCCGATCACGCGGGGTGAGGTGTCCTTGCACTCATGCTTTTCCAGAACATGGAGTGAGTCTACTGCCGTTGTCGAGTGTCGGACAATAGATCTTCTTGCGTATTAGTACCAACGGCGCAGGGCAAGACGCAACAGGCACGTAGTACGATCTGGATAGACAGTCCGGTTCAGGCCGAGCCTCCGTACTGCCTGAAGCAATTGGCCAGGTGGTCCGAGACCACTCTGATCTTCGGCACGTCCTTCAGATTGGCATGAGTCACGATCCATGTATCCATGGCTGCGACCGATAGTTCCGGCAGTATCCGTTTCAAGCTCGGCTCCGTATTCCCGCGGACGCATTGAATGGCGGCTATTCCAAGTCCGGCACGTGCTGCGGCCAGTTGCATCGGGTGGCTGTCCGTGCGTATCACGCAGCGTTGACGGCTGACGCCAGGCAGGAATCTCGAGACAAGTGCCAGATCGTCGGCAGACCGGTCGGGGCCGATCCAGTCATGGTGGGCCAGATCAGCAAAGTCTGTCGGCTCACCGTGTGCCTTCAGGTATTGTCGATGTGCGTAGAGACCCAGCTCGATAGAGGTGACCTTGCGAGCTACCAACGAACCCTGTTGAGGCCGATGCATGCGCACAGCAATATCAGCCTCTCTATCCAGAATGGCCACGGATGTATTGGAGAGGTCGATCTCCAGAACAAGCTGAGGGTATTTCTGGCGTAGTTCTCCGAGCATGTCCGGCAGTACTTCCACACCGACGAACTCGGACACACTGATCCGCACGACTCCGGCAATCGCCTCAGAATCTGCCGAGGCTGTGCGAACGAATGCCTCGGATGCATTGGCCATGGCTCGTGCCGGCTCGATCAGGCCGAGGGCGCGATCGGTGGGCACGAGGCCATTGACCGAACGGGTGAACAGCACCGCATCCAGCGTCGCTTCGAGCGATTCGATGCGGCTGCGCACTGTCGCCTGTGCCACGCCCAGTCGCCGTGCCGCCGCCGAGAGGCTGCCGGTGTCCAGAACTGCCAGAAAGGCGCGTTGGTCATTCCAGTCGATGGTTTTGCTCATAGAAAATGTATGAGCTATTCAAAGAAGTTTGTCAATTTTCAATCTGCTGCGGTGACGTTATGTTTGAGCTCTCTGAGGTAGACGGGCAATGGGAGTAGTGATGAGCAGCAAACCGAATGATGGAACAGGGTCGCAGGCGGGGTCGCAAGCGCGGTCTGCTAAGGCATTGGTGTTGGGGGCGACGGGTGGCATTGGTAGTGAGATTGCCGACAGACTTGTTCAGAGAGGATGGCAAGTGACGGCTCTGACGCGTGATGTCGATGCGGCGAACGGAGATCAACGCCTGCCGTCTGGCATCACCTGGGTGCAGGGTGACGCGATGGTGGAGGGCGATGTACTGCATGCTGCGCAGGGGGCGGAGGTGATTGTTCATGCGCTGAACCCGAAGGGCTATCGTAACTGGGGGACGCTGGTTCTGCCCATGCTGGACCACACGATTACCGCGGCACGTGCTCAGGGCGGGGCGCGCATCGTGCTGCCGGGTACGCTCTACAATTTCGACGCGGCCAGCAGTCCAATGATCATGGAGGACACGCCGCAGACCAGTCCCACACGCAAGGGGCAGATTCGTATCGAATTGGAAAGGCGATTGGCAGCTGCCGCACCCGAGGTGCCCAGTCTGATTCTGCGTGCCGGGGACTTTTTCGGTGCCCGGGCACGCTCGAGCTGGTTCGGGCAGGCCATGATAGCGCCGGGGCGGCCGGTGAGAAAGTTCGTGTCCGTGGGGCAGGGTGTGGGCCATGCCTACGCCTACCTGCCCGATCTGGCGGAGTGCCTTGCGCAGCTGATCGAGCGCCGACTCGTACTCCGTTGCTTCGAGCGTCTGCAGTTTGCCGGTCACTGGGATGAAGACGGGCAGGCAATGCACCGTGCCGTGGAGCGCGTGGTGGGTCATGACGTGCCGGTTCGTCAGTTTCCCTGGTGGATCATGCGCCTGCTGGCACCGTTCGGTGGCTTTCCGCGTGAAGTGATGGAAGTACTACCGACCTGGCGTCACCCCATGCAACTGGACAATACCCGGCTGCTCGAACTCCTGGGTCAGGAACCGCATACCCACCTCGATGACGCTGTGAGGCAGACGCTGGCAGGCATGCAGAGTCTGCCGAGTTCAGATCGGCATGGCATTGCCACCCGCCAGGCTTGATGCAGGGGGTTGCTGGGCGGCAAAGCACGCTCTGAGATGATCCGCCGCCGCCTCCGCAGGTTTTGAAATCCGGTCGGAGATAATCATGCCCAGCACATAGTTTCCCAGCGTGGGCAGACCTTGTTGGGGGCCCAGTGCCACGATGCCGTTGACGCAAGCAGAGACGGGAATCGGGGCAACGGCGAGGTCGGCAAGGATGGCCGCTCGCTGCCCGGCAATGTGGGCGCTCATCAGGGCGATACGGTAGTCGCGTTTGCAGTCGGCAAGACTCTTGATGCCGGCGTTGCGCCAGGAGCAGCCCTCTTCCCAGACCGAGATGGGTAGTGGATTCTGTTCGTGGGCAATGCCGTGTCGCATGCCGGCCCAGGTCAGTGGTTCTTCGAACAGGATCTCCATATCGGACTGCGGTGGCGTTTCGGGTGCACAGGTCACCATGGCCAGGTCGAGTTCACCACCGAGCACCTTCTCACGCAGCTTTGCGGAACTGTCAACCACGACATCGACGGTGATACCGGCGTGGCTGTGAGCGAAGCGACACAGCAGATCCGGCAGGATATGCTCGATCATGTCGTCAGGCGCGCCCAGACGTACCACGCCAACGACATCCGGCGAAATGAATGTGGCCATCACCTCCCGATTCAGCGCGAGCATGCGCTTGCCGTGCTGAACCAGCCTTTCGCCTTCCGGGGTGGCGACGACGGAGCGGGAGTCGCGTTTGAACAAGGGCCGTCCCAGCAGGGATTCGGCTTTCTTGATCTGCATGGACACTGCCGATGGCGTGCGAAAGACGACTTCGGCTGCTGCGGAAAAGTTGCCCGTTTCCGCGATTGCGACCACCGTTCTGAGCGTATCGAGTTCCAGCAATGGCAGAGAGGACGACTTGTTGGCAGTCATGGGGTTTGCCCTATCTTTCAGAATATCTGAAAGATACTATCAGAACTATTCGTTTGATGAATAGATGGGTTTGCCGCAAATTGTCACTCATGGTCTGCAACCGCAGATTCTGGTTGAACCGGAGAGGCCCATGGCTACTATCTGTTCCGAGCAAGTTCGTGATGTTGCCGACAATGTGATGAGAGATTGTCCCGATGCCGGCACACGCTGGAGACCGCGGCTGTCACACTTCTGGTCGCAGTCGCAGTCGCAGTCGCAGTCGCAGTCGCAGTCGCAGTCGCAGTCGCAGTCGCAGTCGCAGTCGCAGTCGC